>JAEWCL010000011.1 GCA_023390655.1 Bacillota bacterium
TATCCTGCGCCTGTAGCTCAGCAGGATAGAGCAACGGCCTTCTAAGCCGTAGGTCCCGGGTTCGAATCCCTGCAGGCGCGCCAATTTGGTTTCTTGGTGGGTATAGTTCAGATGGTTAGAATGCCAGATTGTGGCTCTGGAGGTCATGGGTTCAAATCCCATTACCCACCCCAATACCAAGTTACACGCGGATACATCGGTGGGGTGTAGCCAAGCGGTAAGGCACGGGACTTTGACTCCCGCATCGTAGGTTCGATCCCTGCCACCCCAGCCAATGACCCGTTAGCTCAGTCGGTAGAGCACTTGACTTTTAATCAAGGTGTCCGGAGTTCGAATCTCCGACGGGTCACCACTTACCACAACATGCGGGCGTGGCGGAATCGGCAGACGCGCCAGATTTAGGTTCTGGTGCCGGAAGGCGTATGAGTTCAAGTCTCTTCGCCCGCACCAAACTACCTTACGGACGGCACTTTAAAGCCAAAGGTATGCGGGAATAGCTCAGCGGTAGAGCACTGCCTTGCCAAGGCAGGGGTCGCGAGTTCGAATCTCGTTTCCCGCTCCACACCATTTGCGGGTGTAGTTCAATGGTAGAACTCCAGCCTTCCAAGCTGGTCGCGTGGGTTCGATTCCCATCACCCGCTCCAGTATCCTTTGTTGGACTTTTATGGGTTGTTAGCTCAGTTGGTAGAGCACCTGACTCTTAATCAGGGTGTCCAGGGTTCGAGCCCCTGACGACCCACCATTTTCATTGCGGGAATAGCTCAGCGGTAGAGCACTGCCTTGCCAAGGCAGGGGTCGCGAGTTCGAATCTCGTTTCCCGCTCCATACGGGTTGTTAGCTCAGTTGGTAGAGCACCTGACTCTTAATCAGGGTGTCCAGGGTTCGAGCCCCTGACGACCCACCAAGGCGAAAATCCTCCAGCGTTGCTGGAGGATTTTCGCCTTCTAGAGGCTTCCGGCTTTTTGCAGTTATTATTACTATATAGTGTCTGGGATGCGATTGCTGCGTAATTATATCTGATATGGGTATAATTCGATAGATGGACTGTACCAAAGTAGCGCAAAGGGCTCCCCTGCTAAGGGGGGGGCTGGGGGTAACCGGCACAAGGATTGTCTGCATGCAGGACAGCGGATATAATGATATTGCAAAATCTTCGGAGGGATCATATACATATGAAACAAGGGATTACTGCAATAGACGGGATTCTGCTCGGGCATTGGACAGACGAAGCGGCAAAGACCGGCTGTACCGTTATCCTTTGCCCACATGGCGCCGTTGCGGGCGTAGATGTGCGCGGTGCTGCGCCCGGTACGCGGGAAACCGACCTGATGCGCGGCTATAATGCGGTGGAACGTATCCATGCAGTCATGCTTTGCGGCGGCAGCGCATATGGATTAGATGCGGCCTCGGGTGCTATGCAATATCTGGAGGAGCAGGGGATCGGCATCAATGTGGGCGTAGGCGTGGTGCCTATCGTGCCTGCCGCCGTCATATTTGATCTCGCGGTGGGTTCTGCCGCTATCCGCCCTGATAAGGCAGCCGGATATGCGGCCTGCGCGTCCGCTTCATGCGAGGGAGCCCTTTGCGGAAGAATAGGGTCCGGCACAGGAGCTACGGTGGGCAAAGCATTCGGCCCGCAGCTTGCGTCTCCAGGAGGCATTGGTTCAAGTTTGCTTGCATTGCCCGGCGGTATCCTCATCGGCGCGCTCGCGGTGGTGAATGCCGTGGGGGACATTTATGACCACCATACGGGAAATCTGCTTTGTGCGGCAAAGAAGGACGGCGCATTCCTTCCTTGTATCAGCCATCTGGGAGAATTGGCGCAAACGCTGGTCGGCACCAATACCACGCTTGGCGTTATTGCCACGAATGCCGCGCTTACCCGGGAAGAGGCAAATAAGCTTGCGTCCATCGCGCATGACGGCCTTGCAATGAGCATCCGGCCTGTACACACCGCAATGGATGGGGATACCATATTCTCGCTTGCAACCGGAGAAAAGGCAGAATACTCGTTCCATGCCTTGCTTGCGTCTGCCGCGGAAGCGATGGCGCTGGCGGTGGAACACGCATTTGTTTGACTTTGTAGGGGGAACAGGCTAAAATACAATATGGTATTCATAAAGCAGCCGCTGATCGGCTTTTTATAGGAATTGCCGACATGGTTTGATTGTTTTGGAGGGTATGCATGGTTGTTGGTACCGGCATTGACGTCATAGAAGTGGAACGCATTGAGCGTGCAGCAAATCAGAATGCGTTTTTGGAACGGATATTTACCCCAAATGAACGCCAGTATTATCAGAATTGCGGTGCGGACGCACAGACGCTTTCAGGCATGTTTGCCGCCAAGGAAGCAACTGCAAAGGCTTTGGCCGCAGGATTTAACGGCATTGGCTGGCGGGATATTGAAATTTTACACGATGAATTGGGCAAACCTTATGTACAGCTTTGGAATTCCGCCAAAGCCCGCATGGAAAGCATGGGCGGCCGTGCCATACACATCAGCATCTCACACATCAAAACGTTGGCGATTGCGCAGGCGATTTTGGAAGAATGATCAATAGGACAGCTTCTGGTTCTTAGAGGGTTAAGCGGATGGAAAAAGCGGAACTGCGCGTACAAATGCGCCGGACGTTAAAAGAACTTCCTTTGGAGCAGGTGCGCCTGTATTCAGATGCTGCCTGCGGGCATGTCATGCGACATCCGGCGTTTCTCCGTGCAGAAACCGTGTTTCTCTATGCTGCGATGCCGCAGGAGGCCGATCCAAATTCGCTTGCCGCGTATGCCCTGGAAATGGGAAAGCGCGTCGCTTATCCATATTGTGTCGACTCTACGCAAATCGTGGCGATGCAGCCGAATACCCCGTACGATCTCGAACGCGGTGCCTACGGCATTTTCGCGCCCGTTCCGGAGCGCTCCATCATCATTCCGCCGCAGGAAGTGGAGTTTGTCCTTGTGTCCGGCCTTGCGTTTGACGCGTCTGGCGGCAGGATGGGACGCGGCGCAGGGTTTTATGACCGTTACCTTTCCGGTACGCCGGCTTTTCGTGCGGGCTTTTGCTTTTCCATGCAATTGGTATCCGATGTTCCGATGCAACCGCATGATCTTTTTATGGATGCCGTATTTACAAACGACAGGGTTTATACAGTCTCTTCCAGATAGTTTTTTCTCCATATAAATTTTTCATAGAAACATATCTTGAAGGCAATAAATTGTCTTTTTTTTTACAATCTCATGTGTTACAATAAGTCGAACATATGATATTTTTCTATCAAACTTAAGATCATTGGGGTTACCTGTAAATATTGCTTATAGCTGGGAGGAACGTGCAGCATGTCCAACACCGAAGACAGGCAAAAGGAATTCAAGCGGCTGGATGCCGTGATTGCGCAGTGGAAGGACGAACAGGGCGGCCTTTTGCCGATCATGCAGCAGGCGCAGGAAATTTGCGGATGCGTTGATGAGGAAGTACAACGCTTTATTTCCGAACGGACGGGCGCGCCGATGAGTACGATATACGGCATCGCTACGTTCTATTCCCAGTTCACGCTGCAGCCAAAAGGGCTTTATAAAATCGGCATGTGCCTGGGTACTGCATGTTATGTGCGTGGGGCTGCGAAGGTCATGGAAGCATTGGAAAAGGAATTGAAGGTTGCGGTAGGCGCTACCACTGCAGATGGGCTTTTTACGCTTGAGGCAACGCGCTGTATCGGCTGCTGCGGCCTGGCGCCGGCGCTGATGGTCAACGATGACGTTTATGGCAGGCTCGTGCCTTCCGATATCCCCGGTATCATTGAAAAATACCGCAAGAAAGGGTAACGCCTCCTTATGATGATGAAGGAGATCTCTTTGCATGTGCTCGACATCATACAAAATTCCATTTCCGCGGGCGCAACGCGCATCGAAATAGGGATCGATGTCCTTCATGAAGAAGACGTTGTACGCGTGTCTATCGTGGACAACGGATGCGGCATGACACAGGAGCTGCAGCGCCAGGTACTGGATCCCTTTGTTACAAGCCGTACGTCCCGGAAGGTTGGTCTTGGCATCCCTATGCTTCAGGCAAGCGCAGAAGCCGCAGGCGGGACGTTCTCCTTGCAGTCCGAACCGGGACGGGGCACTCGGATAGATGTAAGCTACCGAATTTCCCACCTCGATCGTCCGCCGCTTGGAAATATGGCGGAAACCCTCTATGCAAGTATTCTGTGCAATCAAGGGATTGATTTTATTTTTGTCTACACGGTGGACGGGAACAGTTTTCGGGCCGATACGCGGGAAATCAAGGCGGTATTGGGTAATGTTTCGTTTCATACGCCTGAAGTGTCGCTTTGGCTCAGGGAATATTTTTGTGAAGGCATCGATGCATTAAACGGAGGTATTTGAATTATGAAGTCGTTACAGGAGCTGGAAGCCATCCGAAACAAGACGCTCGAAACCATCAACCTCAGAAAAGAATCCGAAGGTACACGGATTGTCGTGGGGATGGCAACCTGCGGGATCGCAGCAGGCGCGCGGCCTGTTTTGACAGCCTTTATGGACGAAGTTGCCAGAAGGGGCCTCCAGCATGTCGTCGTCGCGCAGACGGGCTGCATCGGCGTATGCAGGCTCGAGCCGATCGTGGAGGTCTATAAGCCCAGCGAAGACAAAGTGACCTATGTCAAGGTCGAGCCGGATATGGTGGGCAGGATCGTAACGGATCATATCGTAAACGGCAAAGCTGTGAACGAATACACCATTGGATATTACGAAACGCACGCCAAGTGACGCACACAAAGGAGGATTGAACCGCCATGGAGTATTTTCGTTCACAGGTATTGTGCTGCACCGGCACCGGATGTACCTCTTCGGGATCGCGCAGCATTATTCAGGCATTTGAAGAAGAAATTTTGAACGCCGGGCTCGAGCGCGAAATCAAAGTTGTGCCGACCGGCTGTTTCGGATTGTGTGAAAAAGGCCCCATTGTCATCATTTACCCCGAAGGATCGTTTTACAGCCACATCAAGGTAGAGGACGTATCCCGCATCGTTTCCGAGCATCTGGTGAAGGGCCGCATTGTTCGTGATCTCCTGTATTCGGAAAGTGTGGATGAAGATCAAAATATCCGTTCGCTGAGCGAAGTGGATTTTTATAAGAAGCAGCACCGCGTAGCGCTTCGCAACTGCGGCGTGATCGATCCTGAAAACGTAGAAGAATATATTGCGTTTGACGGTTACAAGGCGCTTGGAAAGTGTTTGACGGAGCTTACGCCTGAAGAGGTGGTGGATATCGTCAAACGTTCAGGTCTTCGCGGGCGCGGGGGCGGCGGGTTCCCCACTGGCATCAAATGGGGGCTTGCGCAAAAGCCGAAAAGCGATGTGAAATATGTCTGCTGCAACGCGGATGAAGGCGACCCCGGCGCATTTATGGACCGTTCGGTCCTTGAGGGTGACCCGCACGCGGTGCTTGAGGCCATGGCCATTGCTGGATATGCGATCGGCGCGCAGCAGGGATATATCTATGTGCGCGCGGAATATCCCATTGCCGTCAAGCGTTTGCGCATCGCTATTGCGCAAGCACGCGAATATGGACTTCTGGGCAAAGACATTTTCGGCACGGGCTTCAATTTTGATATAGACCTAAGGCTTGGTTCCGGCGCGTTCGTCTGCGGCGAGGAGACGGCGCTTTTAGCGTCCATTGAGGGCGGCCGCGGCGAGCCGCGCCCGCGTCCGCCGTTCCCGGCGGTCAAGGGACTGTTTGGAAAGCCGACGCTTCTCAATAATGTGGAGACCTACGCAAACATTCCGCAGATCATTTTGAACGGCGCGGAATGGTTTGCCGCAATGGGTACCGAAAAGAGCAAGGGTACCAAGGTGTTTGCGCTGGGCGGTAAAATTACAAATACCGGCCTTGTGGAGGTGCCCATGGGTACCACGCTTCGGGAGATTGTGTACGAAATCGGCGGAGGCATTCCAAACGGAAAAGCGTTCAAGGCAGCGCAGACCGGCGGACCTTCGGGCGGATGTATTCCGGCGTCGCATTTGGATATCCCCATCGATTACGATAACCTCATCGCCATTGGTTCCATGATGGGCTCCGGCGGCATGATCGTGATGGATGAAGACAACTGCATGGTGGACATTGCGAAGTTCTTCTTGGAGTTCACCGTGGACGAATCCTGTGGAAAGTGTCCGCCCTGCCGCATCGGCACGCGCCGCATGTACGAAATGCTCACCGAAATTACGGAAGGCCGCGGCAAGCCGGGTGATATTGAAAAGCTCGAGCGGCTCGCACAAAACATCAAGGCCTCGGCGCTTTGCGGCTTGGGGCAGACGGCCCCCAATCCCGTGCTTTCCACACTCCGGTTTTTCCGGGATGAATATGAAGCGCATATCCATGAAAAACGCTGTCCTGCGGGCGTCTGTAAGGCGCTGATGACCTATACCATCGATCCCGTCAAGTGCCGCGGCTGCAGCCTCTGTTCCCGCGTCTGCCCCGTCAATGCCATTACCGGCGAGATCAAGAAGCCATATGTCATCGACCAGCAGAAGTGCATCAAGTGCGGCACCTGCATGGAAAAGTGTAAGTTTGACGCGATCCTGCACGCATAAAGGGGAAACCATATGCTCTAAGAAAGGCCGCTTTATATAGCGGTCTTTCTTTATGGGCTGGGATGACAGGCATATGGCAATGCTAAAACGCTTGCGCTGTAAGGGAAAAGAGGGTAAAATCACATGGTAGCGGCCTGTCCTGAATTGCCGCTTTTTGAGAGTGCCTGCCGCATATGGGCGGGTTATTAGAAAGGGGATTAATCTTCATGCGGAACCTGACCTCCCGCGAGCTTCGTCAGTTATATCTGGATTTCTTTCGTGAAAAGGGGCATGCGGTGATCGACAGCGCCTCGCTGATACCGGAAAATGACCCGACCGTATTGTTCACTACGGCCGGCATGCATCCGCTCGTCCCGTACCTGATGGGGGAAAAGCATCCTGCAGGCACCCGCCTGGTGGATGTACAGAAATGCGTGCGCACAGGCGATATCGACGAGGTTGGTGATACCTCCCATTGCACGTTCTTTGAAATGCTCGGCAATTGGTCTCTGGGCGATTATTTTAAACATGAGGCCATTGCATTCTCATGGGAGTTCCTGACCAGCGAAAAATGGCTCGGCATCCCTAAGGAAAAATTGTTCTTTACCTGCTTTGAAGGCGATAAAGACGCCCCGCGCGATACCGTTTCCCATGACCGCTGGGTCGAAATGGGTGCGGAGCCTTCCCATATCTATTATCTGCCCAAAAAACACAACTGGTGGGGACCCGCCGGCATGACCGGCCCCTGCGGACCGGACACGGAAATGTTCTATGATACCGGCAAGCCCGCGTGTTCGTCCGATTGCTCGCCCGCGTGCAGTTGCGGCAAATATCTCGAAATCTGGAACGACGTGTTCATGGAATTCAATAAGGTGGGAGAAGGCCAGTTTGAGCCGCTTGCCCAAAAGAATGTGGACACCGGCATGGGCCTTGACCGCACCATCGCAACGCTCCAGGGTGTGGAAAGCGTCTATGATACCGATGCGTTTACCGGCATTCTCTCTACAATCAGCCGACTTTCCGGCAAGCAGTACCGGGACAGCGCGGAAACCACACGCGCGTTCCGAATCATTGCGGACCATATCCGTTGCGCGGTGTTCATTTTGGGAGACCAGCGCGGTGTGACGCCCAGTAACGTCGATCAGGGCTATATTTTGAGGCGCCTGATCCGCCGTGCCATCCGTTTCTCCATGCAGCTTGAGATTCCCGAGGGTGGGCTCCTGGAGGTTGCAAAGGCGGCCATCGGCCAATACGGCGATTTTTACACCGAGCTTGCAAACAACAGCGGCAAAATCTTGAGCGAGCTTGAAAAGGAAGAGCAGCGTTTCGCACGTACCCTCAAAAAGGGCATGTCCGAATTTGAGCGCCTGGCGGCCACGCTTACAGAAGGCCGTATCAGCGGTCCCGATGCGTTCCGCCTGTATGATACGTTTGGCTTCCCGCTGGAATTTACGCAGGAGCTTGCGTCTGAAAAGGGCTTTACCGTGGATGTAGACGGCTACCACGCCGCATTTGCAGAGCATCAGAAGAAATCCCAGGCGGGCGCGGAGCAGCGCTTTAAGGGTGGCCTTGCGGACAATACGGAGGAAACCACGAAACTGCATACCGCAACGCACTTGCTGCATACCGCGCTGCGCAAGGTGTTAAAGGACGATTCCGTTGCGCAAAAGGGCAGCAATATTACTGCCGAGCGCCTGCGGTTTGATTTCTCCTTCCCCCGTAAGATGACGCCCGAAGAAGTCAAAGAGGTGGAAGCGCTTGTCAACTCCGTCATCGAGGCGGATCTGCCGGTAGCCTATGAGGAAATGACGGTGGAAGAAGCCAAGGCGCAGGGCGCGATCGGCCTGTTTGAAAGCAAGTACGCGGAACGCGTCAAGGTATATTCCGTGGGCGATTTCTCAAAAGAGATCTGCGGCGGCCCGCATGTGACGCACACGAGCGCGTTGGGACGCTTTACCATCAAGAAGGAGGAAGCCTCCTCCGCGGGCGTACGCCGCATCAAGGCTGTTCTGAGCGGGAAATAGTACAACTTTAGCAATACGGGGAGGACCGCATGAAGATCACGTATTTGGGAAACAGCGGCTTTGCGCTGGAGCGCGATGGCGGCCTCCTTGTTATCGATTGTTTTGACCCGAAAAGGCATCCTCTGCTTCAGGAGGACGCCTTAGAGCCCATACGATATACCACGGCGCTTATCAGCCACGCGCATGGCGACCATTATTCGCCCGATATCTGGAACCTGCCGCAGACAAAATTTGCTGCAGGCTACGATGTGCCGGCACCGCTCGGCGTGCCGAAAATGCGGCCCGGACAATCCGTTTTGCCCAACGGTATGAAGGTGACCGCATACGGCAGCACCGACGAAGGCATATCTTTTCATATCGTTTGGGACGGCGTTTCCATCTTCCATGCGGGCGACCTGAACGACTGGCACTGGCAGGATGAAGGGGGAGAGGCGTATGCGCGGGAAGCGGAGGGAAAGTTCTTGAAGGAGCTTGAGAAGATCGAGCAGAGCGTCCCGCATATCGATCTTGCATTCTTTCCGGTCGATCCGCGTATGGGCAGCGATTATTACCGCGGTGCAATTTTGTTTTGTGAGGCGCTGCATCCGGTACGCTTTATGCCGATGCACTTTGGGAGAAGCTTTCAGCCTCCCGAAGCGTTCTTTCAGGAGATTGCACCGCTCACAACGCTGCTTTTACCGCCCGCGGTGGACAAAAGCATCTTGTGCCCCATGTGCCGGGATTAAAAATAATCATAAAAAAAGCGCCTTAGGGCGCTTTTTTCGTTCTATTTACGGCTTACAGTCCGCGGATGCGGACTTCAACCACCCGGCCGATAATCTGTACATCCCCGCTTGCAATCACCATAGGATCGTAATTGGGATTAGCGGGGTAGAGGATCAGCTGGTTGCGCACCCATTTGACGTGACGCAGCACCACTTCATCGTTGATGCGCACAACGGCAATCTGTCCGTTTTCCACCCTGGGCTGCAGGCGAACGAGTACGAGCGCGCCTTCGACGATATGCGCGTCCGTCATACAGTCGCCTTCGACTTCCATAAAGAAGAACTCGCCGTTTTGCACATCGGTGGCGGGTACGCTGATGTGCTCTTCCACGTTTTCTTCCGCCAATATGGGCAACCCTGCATGTACCCGGCCTACTACGGGCAGATCGACCATATGGAACGCAAACGGCGCAGAGGGGGACGCCGCGTCCCTGCCCAACAAATAATCCGTGCTAACGGAAAAAAGATCGGCAAGGCGCAATAACATTTCCTGTGGCAAGGAAGCGCGTCCGGTTTCATATTTACAGATTGCAGCTTTTTGTACACCGAGAAAGTTGCCCAGCATATCCTGCGTATAGCCGTTTTGCAGGCGCAAATCCTTGATACGGTTCATTGGTTCACCTGCTTTCAGAAGCGTTCTATTCCGTATTCCTATTGTATCCTATTTGGAAACGTGAATGCAAGCGATTTCCGCATACGCATACTTAAATTCTTCCAAATTTGCACTTGACGGTTTCCAAATAGGATACTATAATAAAACTACAGCCGATAACGGGCGCTGTAAGGAAACTGTCGCCGGAAAAGTTGCGAAATCAAAGGTGCTTTTTCAGCGGACATCTGCTTCTTTACAGTATGCACGTTTTTTATTTCGAAACATGTTTCCAAAATGGAAACACAGATGAGGAGGATTTTTATGGCCGGCATTCTGTTGTGTTTTGTGCTTCCGGGAATTTTGATCGGTATGCTGCTGGGACAGGGGATGGAAGCGGCAAAGAAAAGGGCGCGCCTTTTGGAGAAAAAGCGTGCCCGTGAAGAGCGCCGTCAATTGTTTATTCATGATATGCACAGCGACGCTTATTGTATGCTGCCAAAACACGCGGCATAAGTTACCGCATAGCTTTTTCGGCGATGCTGTTATCCACCAGTTCTGCAAACGGGATCTTCGCCTTTAACTCGCCTGCGGAGTCTATAATGGTGAGCATCCGTTCAAAATCCTTTTCTTCCATCGTAGGCTCAGATTTCCAGGAGTCGGTTTCCCGGTAGTTGTGCGCGACGGAAATGAGCACTTCCAGGCTAGCGTCCGGGAAGAACGGCTGGATCGCCTTCGCCACTTCTTCGTCCGTTGCGGTCATGACCCATTTCTGGGCTTTATAAATGGCGCGGAGAAAGCTTTCCACAAATGCGGGATCGTTTTTAAGCATCTGCTTGCTCACCATGTATGTGGTATAGGGTACTTCACCTGAAGCTTCACCGACACTTGCGACAATATGCCCTTTTCCGGCAAGCGTGAATGTAGATGCAACGGGCTCAAACAATGTGACATAATCGCCTGTGCCGCCTTCAAACGCGCCGCCCATGAGGTTGAACTGGATATTGTCTATCACGGTCACATTGGTTCCGGGGGTAAGGCCATGCTCTTTGAGTACATAAAGGAATGTCATCAGCGGCATTCCACCTTTTCTGCCGCCGATAATGGTCTTGCCCTTAAGCGTTTCCCATTGGAAATCAGGTTCTGCCGTACGTCCAACGAGGAAGGAGCCATCGCGCTTTGTAACCTGGCCAACGATGATGGGATGATCTTCCTTGCCTTCGTTGTACACATATACGCCGGTTTCCGGCCCCATTAACCCGATATCCGCCTGGCCGGATAGGAGCGCCGTCATCGTCTTGTCAGAGCCGCCGCCGGTGGTAATCTCTACTTCCAGCCCCTCTTCTGCAAAGTATCCGTTGGCCGCAGCCACATATTGCGGCGCATAGAATACAGAGCGCGTTACCTCATTGAGGCGTACTTTCCTGATCTGCTGTTCTTTTGCACATCCTACAAAAGCAAGGCAGATCATAGCGGTAAGCAACAGCAGAGCAACAACCCTTTTCATGCAAAGCCACCTCCATAATTGTCAAACTCGACTATGGATATGGTATGCCGCATGAACTTTTTTCGTGAGGGAATTGGACTGAAATGCGCGTGTTTGGCGCAATGGATGAAAGGAACTGTGTGAATTTTTGATGCTCCGCTAAGATGTAAAAAAAGCTTCGCGCAGCAGCGTTGCGCGAAGCAAAGAAAATGCGGGAAAGAGTTTGATACCGGCAAAGCCGTTCTAAGCGTGAAACAGCTGCGGCGCTCGTTTTTTCAGCTGTGTGCCCAATATCGTCGCCAGCAGCAATTTTATGAGGTCAAGCGGCAGGAAAATATAAACAAGATAAACTGCGCGTGACATTGCAAGAGGCTTTGCAAGGTATATGGAGGAGATCAGCGCCATGTAGGAAACCCCGATCAATTGAACCAGAAGGATAATCCCAAAGCCAAGCAATGCAAACATCCAGTTCTTCCCGCGGTAAAGTGTGCGGGAAGCTGCAATGTTCATGAGAGGCGCTGCGAGCAGGAATGCAAGCAAATATCCGAATGTCGGATCAAAGATATAACCAAGTCCGCCCCCATTTGCAAACACGGGTACGCCGATGAGTCCGATCATGATATAAATGAGCTGGGAAAAGAAGGCGGCGGAAGGCGGCAAAAGGATGCCTGCAAGGTATACAAAGGCCGTTTGCAGCGTCATGGGGACCGGATAGGGAGGTATGGGAAATTTCATAAATGCGCCCACTGCGGTCAGCGCGGCAAACATCGCAGCAAAAAGCATGGAACGTAACGGCAATTTCATTACAGAGCACCCCTTAATGTCAACTATTGATTTGTGATCAGTTTACAATACGGCTGAGGTTTTGGCAAGAGGAAAAGGTGTTCGTAATTTTGTATGTTACAGATTACAGAATTTGCGGTAGAATAGTAGAGGATGCGCGCTAGGTTATGCGCGTATTGATAGAATGCTGTAAGGAAGGTAAAGAAGTTGCTTCAATTCCAACCCCTCCGTCTTGATGACAAACCCATTATTGACGCCTATTTAAAGCCGCACGGATTTGAGTGCTCAGAGCTTACATTTACAAATTTTATTATCTGGGGCCAGGATGGGAAAATACAATGGGCGCAAGAAAACGATGTGCTCTATATCCGGCTGCAGTTTGCAAAAAAACAGCATCCATTTATGTTCCCGCCAATTCCCAAGGATTTTTCTAATGATTATGGCATTGCGCTGCAGACCGCCTATGATTATTTTAACGCTATCGGCGTTGCGCCGCGGTTCCGTTCCGTAAACGGGCGCTTTGTGGAACTGTTTCAAACTCATGCGCCGTTGTTTTCGCTTATTCCCGACCGCAATACGTTTGATTATGTCTATCTTGCGGAGGACCTCATTACCCTCAAGGGCCGCAAATATCACGCAAAGCGCAACCATATCAATCAATTTACCTCGCAGTATCAGTTTACATATGCGCCTTTGACGCCGGAACGGACAAAAGAATGTATGGAATTGTACATGAGTTGGCTGCAGGAGAAGGATATCAACGAGCCAGGAATCCTAGGCGAGATGAAAGCAATCTCTTTTCTTCTGCCCAACATGGAGGCGCTTGGGGTGAAAGGCGGCTGCATTTATGTAGGCGAAAAGCTTGTTGCGTTTTCTCTGGGGGAACGTGTGAAGGAAGATGCCGCCGTGATCCATATTGAAAAGGCCGATGCATCCTATACAGGGCTTTATGCTATTATCAATCAGCAGTTTGCAGAGCATGCCTGGTCAGACGTCACCTATATCAACCGCGAGGAAGATATGGGAATTCCGGGCATGCGCAAAGCAAAGCTATCCTATCAGCCGGTCAAACTGATTGAAAAATATGACGCTGTACTCCGTCCTTAAGCCTGTTGTGTCCGCAGTGTGAACATGCTGGAACTTCTTGCATGCACCTTTCTGGACGGGCGATAAAGGCCTTGACGCACCATGGCCTTTTGCTATACACTTAGTCTGCAAACATATGTAAAGGAAGGTAAGAAGAATGCCTCAGGAAGCTGCCAGTTTTTTCCAAAGCCCCACTTTATTGATGATCGTACTCGTGGTTGTCATGTTCGCCGTGATGATCATTCCGCAGCGCAGGCGCGATAAAAAAGTAAAGGACATGCTCAACGCCTTAAAGCCGGGCGATCGCGTCCGCACCATTGGCGGTATCTATGGCACGATCGGCGCCATCAAGGATGACGTGGTGACCCTGGTCGTCGGGCCGGATAAAGTCCGTCTGGTGTTTGCCCGCGGTGCAATTTCCACGGTGGAGAATGTTGCGGCGGAAAATACCATGTCCGAAGAAGTTAAAGAAGTAAAGTAATTATTTCATCGTCCATTACATACCGGCAGCGCAATGTTGCCGGTATGTTTTTTTTTATTGCCGCATAGGTATTGCCATAGGATATGAGGGGGAATACCATATGAGGACAAAACGCAGAAAAAAAAAGCCGGAGAGGCGTACCGGAATGCTTTTGGGCGTGATTAAGGCGGCATTGCTAGGATGCGTTGTGACCATTATCGCCATATTGCTGTTTGCGCTGCTGCTCAAAATTGAACTGGTAGGCGAAGGTGCAATCCCTGTGGCAACTAGCATAATCAAAGCGCTTTGCGCCGCGTTTGCAGGTTTGCTCGCCGCGCGCAGCGCCCAAGGACGGGGATGGGTTTGGGGCGGCATTGGCGGCGCTGCCTACGTATTGCTGGCGTTTGCAGCGTTCTCCCTGGTGGAAAAGACAATGGCGTTTACACTCGGCCTTCTGGCCGATATGCTGATGGGCTTTGTTGCAGGGATTGCCGGAAGCCTCGTGTTGCAGCTGAAAAAATCCGCATCAGGATGATGGAAATTTTGTTGCGCTTGTCAATTGAGCGCTAAAAGCGTATAATAACACAAGTTGTCAGCGAAAGAGTTCGGGAGACGGCCGCAAGAGAAGATACCAAAGCGCCCGATTTTGGCTGCCTGTCAGCACAGGACAGGCGTCCATAGGGCAAGCTTCGGGATTGTGCGCTTGCCATAGTCCCCAAAGAAAAAGGAGAGTTGTTTTTTTGGCCTCAAAACTAAAGATTATTCCGCTTGGCGGCGTGGCAGAGATCGGCAAGAACATGACCTTAATCGAATACGGGAAGGATATTGTCGTGGTCGATTGCGGGCTTATCTTCCCCGATGAAGAAATGCTTGGCATTGATCTTGTAATCCCTGACATGACATATCTGGAAAAGAATAGTGACAAGCTACGCGGGTTTTTGATTACCCACGGGCATGAAGACCACATCGGCGCGCTGCCGTTTGCGCTGCAGAAATTTGCCGATGTACCGATTTACGGTACAAAGTTGACCGTTGCGCTCATTGAACATAAACTGGACGAGCATAAGCTCGGCAAGGAAATGCTGCACTGTGTGAACCCTGGCGATACGCTGCGGTTGGGCTGTTTCCAAATAGAGTTTATCAAGACTTGCCATTCGATTGCCGGCGCGGTAGCGCTTGCAGTGACAACACCGATTGGTACAGTTATCCATACGGGCGACTTTAAGGTGGACTTTACGCCGATTGACGGCGAACCCATGAACATTGCGCGGTTTGCCCACTACGGTTCAAAAGGCGTGCTTGCGCTGATGTCGGACAGCACGAACGTGGAACGGCCGGGACATACGCAGTCTGAACGGGAAATCGGCAAGACGTTCGAGCATTACTTTGATATGGCGGAAGGCCGGGTCATTGTCGCCTCGTTTGCGTCTAATATTTACCGCATTCAGCAGGTGGCCGACGTTGCTATTGCCCATGGCCGCGTGATCTGTTTCCAGGGCCGCAGCATGGTGAACATCGCACAGACGGCGATTGAGCTTGGCTATCTCAACATTCCGCAGGAAAGCATTGTTGAGGTGGAAAAGCTGCGCAAATACCGCGATGAGCAGGTATGCGTCATCACTACCGGCAGCCAGGGAGAACCCATGAGCGGGCTTTTCCGTATGGCGAACTCCTCGCACAAGCTCAATATCGGCAAGGGCGATACCGTCATCATTTCCGCCTCGGCCATTCCCGGCAATGAACGCGGGGTAGCGCGCGTCATCAACCAGCTGTTCCAAAAAGGCGCGATGGTCGTTTACGACCAGATGGCGGATGTCCACGTTTCCGGGCACGCCTGCCGGGAAGAGCTGCGTCTGATGCTCAACCTGACAAAGCCCAAGTATTTTATCCCTGTGCACGGCGAATACCGGCACCTTTATATGCACAGCCAGCTTGCGCAGGAAATGGGCGTGAACCCTGAGAACGTGTTTGTGACGGACATTGGCGATGTGGTGGAGCTTACTGTAAACGCCGGAAAAATCAACGGCAGCGTGCCCGCGGGCAGCGTCATGGTAGACGGCCTTGGCATAGGCGATATCGGCAATGTCGTTCTCAAGGATCGGCGTCTTTTGTCCCAGGACGGTCTGGTGGCAATCGTTATTGCGCTGCAGAAGAAGACAGGCAAGCTGCTGGCAGGCCCAGACCTGATCTCCCGCGGCTTTGTCTATGTGCGCGAGTCCGAGGATTTGATCAACGAAGCGTGCGACATTCTGCGCTCGCAGGCTGCGTCGTTTGAAAGCCATCACCAATCCGATTGGGCGAATATTAAAAACGGGATGCGCAACAGCCTGCGCGAATATCTTTACAACAAAACAAAGCGCAATCCGGTCATCCTGCCCATTATTGTGGAAATACCGTAGGTTATTAGAAACAGAGGCGCTGCGTTTGCAGCGCCTATTGTTTTAAAAGAGGAGTATCGTAATGATAATGGAAGCGGCCCACGAGCTGGCGCAGGCATTAAAGGCCAGCGAAGAGTATATTGCCTATCGCAATGCGCGGGAAACAGCGCTTCAGAACGACAGTATCCGCAATTTCTATAAGGAGTACCGCCGCCTGCAGATGCAGGCGGAAGCCGATGCGGTTGCGGGCAGGCAATCGCCCCAAACGCTGGAGCGTCTGCGGCATGTGGGAGAACTGTTGCAGTTTGAACCGGATGCCGCGGAGTTCTTGCTTGCCGAATACCGTCTGAACCAAGTCCTGGGGAAAATCTACAGGCTGCTTGCAGAAGCTGTAGAAGCGGATTTGAGCGTACTGGACGGGTAACAGGCGCGCCGTACGCCTCCCGTAAGCGTATTTTCTATGGTATAATAGCTGCAAACGGCTATGATACGGCTTATTGTTATGCGCGTGCGAATTTTGACCTGTGGCCAAACGCACATGCGCGGATTATACCGTATCCGCTGCGCTTCTATGGTATAATAGGAGAGGCGGTGCGCAATTGCAACAACGGAGGAAGCTTATGCCTGAAAAACGGCGTTTCAATGGGCCTTCGCCAGCCCTAAAACAGATATGGAGGGTGTTACGCCCCTTTTTGATACTGTTCATCAGCGTGGGAATTACTTATGCGGTATTTTCGTTCGGCATTCATTTTGTGATGGACCGCTACATCAACCCGGTGAACAGCAACGATGCTACCCCGGTGGCGTTTGTGGTGGAAAAAAGCGATTCTGCAAGCGCTGTCGCAAAGAAGCTCTATACGGCTTATGGGGATGGGGAACCGGGGTTGATTTCCAACACGGCGGTCTTTAAGGTGTATGTTGACTTTGTCGGCAAAGCAAGCAAGCTCAAAGCAGGCACTTACATTCTTTCCCGGAATATGGATATCCCTGAGATTGTAGAGATCATCTGCGCAGGCAATCCGCCAAAGGAGACCGTGAAGCTCAAGGTGCAGGAAGGGTATACGATCAGCGGCGTGCTTTGGTCCATGCAGCAGGCGGGCCTTACGGTGGATGATCAGGAGTTCCTCAGGCTGTGCAATGACAAGGAAACGTTCAAGACCTATCCGTTCCTGGCGGAGATCAAGGAAAATCCGGAACGTCCGCGTGATTATTATTTGGAAGGATATCTGTTCCCGGACACCTATGAGGTATTTGCGGATACTACCGCGGAAAGCGTCCTTAATAAGATGCTGGTACGGTTTAACGAGATTTTTACCGAAGAATATCTTGCCCGCGCTAAGGAACTGGATATGAGCATCGATGATGTCATTACGCTGGCTTCCATCATTGAACGCGAAGCTTCCGTCAAAGAAGATTTTTATAAGGTCTCAGCTGTGTTTCATAACCGCCTGAAAAAAGGAGAGCGCCTGCGGTCCTGCGCCACGATGCAGTATGCGCTCAAGGTCAACAAGTACGTCTATACCGAAGAAGAGCTTGCGACAGATTCCCCTTACAATACGTACATGTATGCGGGCCTTCCCGCCGGGCCTATTTCAAACCCCGGGAAGCTGGCTATTGAGGCGGCCTTGTATCCAAATGAGGAATATATCAAAGAGGGATATCTATACTTCTGCAATATGGATCTTCCAGAGAACAAGGCATTGGCATTTGCAAAGACACTCAAAGAGCATGACGCCAATGTTGCAAAATATTCAAAGTATTGGTCTTGAGATCATATGAAAATTCCTGAATTACTGGCTCCCGCCGGCAATATGGAACGGTTTTACACGGCACTGCGTTTTGGCGCGGATGCCGTGTATGTCGGTATGCGACAAATGAGCCTGCGCAACTTTGCGGATAACTTTACGCTGGATTCGCTCGCAGAAGCCTGCATGTTTGCACATGAGCAAAACAAACGCGTCTATGTTGCGGTCAATGCGTTTGCGCGCGATCATGAGCTTATAAGCGCCCCCGCTTTTTTGCGCGATCTTTCCGCTGCAGGTGCGGATGCGCTGATCGTAAACGATCCTGGCATTATAAGCCTCGCAAAAGAGCATGTGCCCGATATGGAGCTGCATTTAAGCACGCAGGCAAATACACTCAACTCCCATGCCGCGGCCTTTTGGCATGCGCAGGGCATCCGGCGCATTGTGCTGGCGCGGGAACTTTCCCTGAATGAATTAAAGTCCATCAAGGAGCGGGTACCCAGCCTTGAATTGGAAGTCTTTGTACATGGCGCCATGTGTATTTCCTATTCCGGCCGGTGCCTGCTGAGCAATTATATCAATGGCCGCGATTCCAACAAAGGAGAATGCGCACAGCCCTGCCGTTGGACGTATGAGCTGCGGGAACGCGGAAAGGATGGGGCGTATCTGGGTATTGAACAGGACGAACGGGGTACGTACCTGCTCAATTCGCGCGATCTGAATTTGCTATCCAAACTTCATGAAGTGATCGCCGCCGGAGCGGACAGCCTGAAGATCGAAGGCCGCATGAAGAGCGTCTATTATGTGGCTACCGTCGTCAACGCCTACCGCATGGCGCTCGACGCCTATCTAGATAAGCCGCTTACCGAACCGCCGGATGCAGCGCTGCTCCAGGAGCTTGAAAAAGCAAGCCACCGGCCTTATACCACGGGATTTGCGTTTGGCGATCCCGGCGCAATAGGGCAGATGACGCATAGCGCAAGCTATGTCCAAACGCATGAACTCACCGCAGTGGTGCTCCAGTATGATGCGGAAAAACGCGTGGCGCTCATCGAGCAGCGCAACCGTTTTTTTGCTGGGGATACATTGGAAGTGCTTTCCCCCGGAAGTATTCACCGCCCTATTGTCGTTAGCTCCATAAAGACGGAAGAAGGGGAGGCTGTATCTTCCGCGCCTCATCCGCAGCAACGGCTGTGGATCGATACCGACCGACCGCTGCAGACGGGCGATATGCTGCGAAAAGAAATCAAAACCGACTGAATCAGGGAAGGAATGTCCCTTGCATGGCCAATCAGACGCTACATCTGAAAAAGATCGAGGATGATGATCTTGACCGCATGGATACATGGCTGCATAAGCCGTATATTTTAAAATGGTACGAGGATCCTGCGGCATGGCTTGATGAGATCCGCCAGAGAGATAACCAATTTTCTTTCATTGCGCATTTTATTGTTATGGCAGGCAGCAATCCTATCGGGTTCTGCCAATACTATGATTGTATCTACGCTGGGGAAGGCTGGTACTCTGTTCTGGTACAAGGAGAAACTTATAGTATCGACTACTTGATTGGTGAGGAAGCATATCTTCAACAAGGATATGGCAAGCAGATTGTCCAACTGCTCATAGATGTCATCCGTGCAACAACCACGGCAAAGGAAATTATCGTGCAGCCTGAAAAGGAGAACGCTCCTTCGTGCAATACATTGAAATCCTGCGGTTTTCTGTATGACAGGACAAAGGAATATTATCGTCTGATGCTTTAGCATCTTACCGTCACAAAAGCACAATGAGCAATCTGATTCCAAGTAAAAAGGAGCAACTTCGCTGCTCCTTTTACGTTTATGTTGTTTTTAATCAACCTCTTCGGAATCATCCTTTGGGACAACGATATTGAGGATGAAGGAAACGAGGAACGCAAGGACGATCGGCGAAGCTCCCAAAATGTTCTGGATATCCTTTGAGAAGTATTGAAGCGAATTTGAAACCGTGCTAACCCCGACACCAAGCGCAAGAGAAATCCCGACGATCATCTTGTTGCGGTAATTCAACGGCTGCTGGGTAATCAGCTGTATGCCCGACATCGTGATTGCAGCAAAAACCATGATTGTCGCCCCGCCAAGCACGGGATAAGGGATCGTGGTCATCAGCGCGCCGAATTTGGGACAAAAGCCCGCAACGAGGATGATTGCGCTCACAAGCACAAATACCCTTTTGGAAACAACTTTTGTGGTGACGATCAGGCCGACGTTCTGGCTGTAGGGATCGGTCGGAAGGCCGCCGATACAGGCGCCCAGCATGCCGCAGATACCCTGGCCTTTGATGGCGCCGCCGATTTCAGAGTCCGTCGCTTCACGGCCAAATCCACCTATCGCGGTGGAGGAGACATCACCTATCGTTTGCACAGCCTGGACAATGTACATTAATATCATAGAGATGATGGCCGAGGGGTGGAATGTAAGCCCCCACTTGAAAAAGCGGGGCAACGCAAACCATGAGGCAGAGGAGACGTTGCTAAAGTTTATGGTGCCGCCCAAGATAAGCGCCAGCACATATCCCACAACGATGCCGATGAGCATTCCGGAAACCTTGATGTATCCCTTCCCAAACAAGCTGCATATAAGGGTAACGATCAGCGTAACTCCCGCCAGTACCCAAAAAATCGGGCTGCCGAAGCTCTCTCCCGCGCCTGAGCCGCCAGCCATGTAGGTGACGGCGGTACCGTAAAGGGAAAGTCCTATGCTCAATACCACTGTACCACTGACAATGGGCGGGAAAAACTTTCTTATTTTCCCCATCAGCATGCCGATGAAAATAGAGGCAAAGGCCGCGACAAGCTGTGCCCCGAAAATTGCGTTGATGCCGTAGGAAAGGCCGATTGCAGAAAGGATTGGCATATAAGCGAACGCAACGCCCATGACGTTTGGAAGCCCCATGCCGAATTTCAGAACCGGATAAAGCTGAAGCAGCGTTGTAATGCCGCCAATGATCATGGCCGCCTGCATCAGCAGGATTTTGTCGCCTTCCGGAAGCTGAAGCAGCTGGGCGATCAGGATGGGAGGCGTGATATTTCCCACCAGCATGGCGAGCACATGCTGCAACGCCTGTGGCAAGGCTTTTGCGAAGCCGGGCTTGCCGTTCAATTCAAAAAGAGACTTGTCGCCTGTCAAGGCGGAAGGCGTGATACCACGTGTGTTAGCAGGCATCCTGATGTTCTCCTGTCTGAAAAATAATAATTAGTACAAAATAAAATTAATAAAAAAACTATGGAAATCATATCGCTCCTTCCTCTAAATGTCAATAAACATATGATTTTTATTATGCTTCCCACAGCTGAACGGTATGCGAACGCCAGACTCTGCCTATCCGGTTTTATTTGCGCGAAACATCATGCCAAAGACAATCCCGGAGGACAAACAACCAACAAGCTGTTGTGTGCATATGTTGAATACACCGCAAATTGGGGAGGTATTGGCAGATGCTGGATATCCTGATGCAGCTTTGCAAGGACATATTCTTTTTTGCTGCGTACGTAAACAACGGAAATTCATTTCCGGAGCCCTTGACTACGGAGCAGGAAAAAGATTGTCTCTCACGCTGTGCGCGCGGGGATGATGAAGCGCGCAGCATGCTCATTGAACACAACCTCCGGCTGGTCGCGCATATTGCAAAGAAGTTCGCCACCGCCAACCGTGACAATGACGACATCATTTCTATTGGCACAATCGGCCTTATCAAAGCTGTCTCCACTTATGATGCACAAAAAGGAACGGCGCTTGCGACCTATGCGGCCCGTTGTATTGAAAATGCTATTCCATCCTAATGGACTTTTTTCAAAATGCAATCTGCAGGCATTGGATCAGCTACACAACGTTCTATTCGGCGCCTTTCACAACCGCTTTTAACAGCGCTTCTTTCTGTTGCTTTGGGCAAGAAATAGACAATACCTTCTTGATCACCGCTTCCGCGTGCATTGCGGCAACCTTTTTCTGCAATTCGAGCAGGCGCTCCGGCTCCTTTGGATAATGAACGATAATATCCATATAGTTACCTCGATAGAATTGTGTTTAGATACTATGCCTGCCTGATTGTCCGTTATCACAAATCTTGTACGATACAAAAGGAGCGGTTTCCCGCCCCTTTTCTCATTCCTGCACGATATGCGTGTATGCGATCATTTTACGTGGTATTTAGGCTCATCATAACGCATTGCCATCACTTGGATCGTATGGTAACGTGCTATTTGAGTCTGATGCCGTATATTTTAGAGGCGCGCGTGCCGATTACGATCATATCGTCAAACGCTGCTGCGCTTGCCTCAAAATTACCCTCAAGCTCCAGTTTGTGAAGCAAATCGCCTGTTTTGCCATCTAACAAATAGCATTTTCCCGCCGAGTCAAACTCAACTACATACCCGTCGCCATTGTCATCGTAAAGCACAATGGGGGAGGACCACGTATAGGCGTCAAGGTCCTTTACCCAGCGTTCCTTGCCGGTAGCCTTTTCATAAGCCACAAGCCTGCCGCGCGTGGGGGTTTCTGTGGTCATGGCATAAGCCACGTACACAAGATCATCTACATTATTTTTACCGATTGCGGCGGTATCCTGTATGCCGCCGGAGACGCTGCTGCGCGTACAACGGTAGCCGTCCGCCTTCCATATGACTTTGCCTGTGAGGGCATCGATGCGCCAAAAGGGGATAATACCGGTGTTGTCGCCCCCCACCGTCCAATGCAGCGAGGTCCCAATGTAGATGGATGCTTCGCCGGTTCTTTCATCGATTTCAAGCACAGGGGAGCAGTTGGTATCGTCGAGCACATCCTGCATCCAGACGACCTTCATGGTGTTGATGTCGATACAGAAAAGATTGCCCGCATTGTCCGCAACATACATGTAGTGCCGCCATATGACGGGGCTGGATTCAAAGCCAAGCCAGTAGCTGTTTGTGCCGCCTTTGCGCGTACGATCGGTGGAGTAACGCCACTTTAATATGTTGCCCGGGTTTACGGAAATGGTTCCCGCACTCTGATCATAGGCAGTGTTGAGTTTCATCTGGTATATGATGCCCGTTTCGGATGCGTAGGTAACGGTATCACTCTTTGCGTGTACGAGCGTCGCGGGATCAAACGCGACAAAGCTGCGCAGTGAGTATGGGTCGCGTGCACCATAGCTATACAGCTTTTTACCATCAATAAGGCTGATAATCATATTTTCAGCCGGACCGTTGGGGCCGGCGTCGCCCGCGCCCACATACAGCAGCGGATAGCCACGCGGGTCAAGGCTGCCCGCGCCCTTAAATGTCCATTTGCCGTTAATCTTATCGCGCGTAAATTCGCCGTTCTCAATATCCAAAAAGTAAATATAGCTGTTTTCGGTGGCGTAAATGATCTCAATAAGTCCGTTTTTGTTTTTTTTGCCATCGTACAGGTTCATAGCGCGGCGGGTCGCCTCCGGCCAGCGCACGATGAGGGGCTGGCCCGTCCAGCCGCAACCGAACCATGTGCCGTCGCCGCTCTTTGAAATACTGCCCGGAATGGGTTTTTCCCAAACGACTTCAAGCTTTTTTTGAACCACACTCCCCGCTGTGCCGTAAGTGGGGGCGTCGCGGAAATTGTTGCCGCGGAAGGTGATAACGCCCTCAAGCGCCGTGTAATGTTCGGGGGCAGGGAAGTCCAGGCTGTCCTGCTGGGCGGCATAGACTTCTATGTCGTTTCCTTCAAGCTGCATGTTTGTCTCAAGGCCAAAGTCCTCTGCGCGCGATCCCTCCGCGGAGGCGGGATCGGGTATGGGCGTGGGGGTGGGAACCGGCGTAGGCGTAGGTGGCGCTTCACTGGGCGAGGGCGTTTGAAAGAGCGCGTCAAGCATGCCGCCCGCGCTTTTTTTCGGTTCCTCCGGCTGTGCCTGCGGGGAACACGTTGTGAAAAGCACCATGGCGCCAAGAACAAGCACAGCGACGAACAAAACAAGGAGGATAATAACCTGCAGCGCATTCGTACGTACGCGCCCACTTTTTCTTTTGCTGGACAACGAAAAAAACCTCAACTTCCCGCACCACAGGCGTGCTTTTTCAATGCTTTACATTTTCATGATGCACCATCAAGATGAAAGGGACGTTAAATTGCATCACAAAACATAATGATATATTGCATCGGCAACAGGGTCAACCGGCCAGCGGCAGCATGAATGTAAACGTACTGCCTCCTCCAAGTATGCTTTTCACTGAAATGCTGCCTCCGTGGGCTTCTACGATCCATTTGACCATCGAAAGCCCTAGGCCCACACCGCTTTCCTTGGTGGCCGTTCTCGACGGACTGACCTGATAGAAACGCTCCCATATCCGGGAGAGATGTTCCTTGGCGATCCCTATTCCATCGTCTATTATGGTACCGACGATTTGGGTCCCTCTGCCGGTAAGCTTAATTGTAATATGCCCGCCGGATTTCCCATAGGTAACTGCATTTGATACGAGGTTGATGAGCATGCGAAGCATCATCGTTTCGTCCGCCTGCACATACAAGGCGGGTGCGATGGATGTCTGGATTTCGATCCCTTTCTCGATTGCCGCCTCACGCTGCTCCTCTGCAACCATCTCGGCAAGCTCGCTCAGATTGAGCAGTTCTAACGTCAACGTCCTGTGCCCCATATCAATTCTGGAGAGCATAAGCAGTTGGGAAATCAGCCCCGATATTTTGCGGGCTTGTGTCAATATCACTGAAAGAGCATCTTTTGCCTCATCCACTGTTTGCGCATGCTCCAAGGCATATTCGCTCTGCGATACGATTGCTGAGACGGGTGTTCTTAGCTCATGGGAAACATCCGAGGTAAATTGCTTTTCGCTTTCAAACGACCGCTCCAGACGGTCGAACATATCGTTAAAGGTTTTTGCCAGAGTATAGATTTCATCCTCGCCGTTGCCGATCCGTATTCGTTGCGAGAGGTCACGCCCTTCGCCGATATGCTCCGCCGCTTCGCTGATCTGCCTTATGGGCTTGAAGGCTTGCCTCGTGATGAGATATCCGCCCAGCGCGGCGACGATAATTAAAAAAGGCAGTACAATACCGGCAATGGAAACCATTGTAATCAGTGCACTTTCAGAATCGGAGATAGCCGTAATGCCCCGTATCCATACGTCGCCATATTTTTGAAAAGGGATGCGACTATCGTAGACATACCATTTGGAATTGCCGGTATCCACCCTTCGTACCGCATCAGCCACAAAATCCCGGGGATTCTCAAACGTCTCGGGCAATTCTCCGTATATTTCCTGCCCATCCTTGCTGTATACGGATAAATAGACTTGGAGGTAGAAGGAATCGAAGCTGTTATCCACCGCCAACGCGCCGTTCCGATAGCTGATCTTATTGCGGCTGTCCTCCACAACTTCGATAAGGATGTTGTGTGCAGAGGCCTCCTCAAGGCTCCTGCTCATGAAAAAAAGGAACACCAGCATCAGCGCGACAAGGGCAACCATCAGCGCCGTATACCAGAGCGTTACTTTCATTTTAATCGAAAGCCTGTTCATTCATCCTCTCTTAGAACATATCCTGTTCCCCGGATCGTATGGATAAGCTTTTGCGAAAACCCTTCATCAATCTTTTTCCGCAGAAAGCGGATATATACGTCTATGACGTTAGAGCCCCCCTCATAGTCGCAATTCCAGATGTGCTGCGAAATCTTTTCTCTTGTCAGCACAATGCCTTTATTATGAACCATGTATGCGAGTATTGCGAATTCCTTACTGGATAGCGATATCGGGATGCCTCCGCGCGTTACTTCTCTTGAATCACAATCCACAAGCAGGTCTGAAACGGAGAAAATGTTGCTGACATGGCCGGATGAACGCCGGATCATCGCACGAATCCGTGCCAGCAGCTCATCGAATGCGAAGGGCTTTACAAGATAATCGTCCGCTCCATTGTCCAACCCCATCACACGGTCTTCGATACTGTCGCGTGCAGTCAGCAACAAAACCGGAGTCTTATTGCCTTGGGAGCGGGATGTTTGCAATACTTCAAGCCCGCTGATGCCTGGCAGCATAACGTCAAGAATGATAGCGTCGTATTCGGCGCAACTGATGTAATCCAGGGCCGCATGGCCGTTCATGCACCGGTCTACCGTATAAAGTTCCGATTCCAGTTTCTTGGCTATTACATCATTCAGATCGGGCTCATCCTCGACTACCAGGATCCGCATGTATAACCTCCGCTAATACTCATTTCCTTCAGTGTAAGCATACTACATTAAAGGAAGATTAAAACTATAGGGGGCATCTATTTTTTCACACCCTTAACTTTTTTTATGGAACCCTCTTGATAATATAAAAACTATTTGCTATTCTCGATAGTATTCACGTTAAATCAGGGCCTTAAATCGACCCAGAATGATCAACTACAAAAATTTAACAGTTAGAAGGTAAACATCTGATGAGTAACGGCAAATCTAAAGTAGCAATCATTGGATCCGGTTTTGTAGGAGCATCAACCGCGTTTGCACTGTCCATGAAGCAGATGGCCAATGAAATGGTTCTGATCGATGCATTCAGAGACAAAGCTGCCGGGGAAGCGATGGATATCAAACATGGGTTGCCTTTTGTAGGACAAATGGATGTCTATGACGGCGATTTTTCCGACTGTGCTGACTGTGACGCCATCATCATTACCGCGGGAGCGAACAGAAAGCCGGGGGAAACACGTATTGACCTTGCCAGAAAAAACGTTTCCATTGCAAAAGACATCACCACCAATCTCATGAAGTATTATACGCGTGGCGTCATTCTTGTGGTTGCCAATCCGGTGGACATCCTTACCTACAAGATTCAGAAATGGTCAGGGCTGCCCGATGGCAGAGTGCTGGGAACGGGTACGGTGCTCGATAGCGCAAGATTCAGGTATCTGTTGAGTGAAAAATTTAAGGTGGATGTGAAAAATGTCCACGGATATATCATCGGTGAACATGGCGACTCTCAATTGCCGCTCTGGAGCGCGACCCACATCGCGGGAAAGAGCATCCTTGAATACTTCAATGATCCTGCTTACGGCATTACAAATGAAGAAATTGCGTCGATTATCGCCAATGTGAAAGGTGCGGGAGCGGAAATCATCAAAAGAAAGGGGGCGACCTATTACGCGATTGCCATAACGGTGAATACGCTCCTGGAATCGCTGCTGAAAAACCAGAATACCATCAGGACGGTCAGTTCGGTCATTAATGGCAATTACGGCATCGAGGATGTGGCGTTGAGCCTTCCTTCCATTGTCGATTCCAATGGTGTTAAAGAAATTATTGATTTAAAACTGACAGAGGATGAATTGGCTGCTTTGAAGAATTCGGCAGAACAACTCAAGAATATCTTAAATGAAGTAAAAGATATTTAACGCATGGGCTATCAATTATTGCAAGGAGTGAAGTATTGTGGATTACAGGAAAGAATCGTTAAGGCTGCATGGGGAGTGGAAAGGGAAAATTGAGGTAATCAGCAAGGTGCCTGTCAATGACAAGCAGGATCTCTCTTTGGCTTATACGCCGGGTGTTGCAGAACCATGCCTTGCCATACAAAAGGACGTTGACCTTTCCTACCAGCTGACCAGAAGATGGAATCTCGTTGCTGTCGTTACAGATGGCACGGCGGTGCTTGGTCTGGGGGATATTGGGCCTGAGGCCGGAATGCCGGTTATGGAAGGCAAATGTGTGCTGTTCAAAACCTTTGGCGATGTTGACGCGTTTCCCCTGTGCATACGGTCAAAGGATGTTGACGAAATCGTTCATACCGTCAAACTGCTGGCCGGCAGCTTTGGCGGCGTAAACCTGGAGGATATCTCTGCACCCAGATGCTTTGAAATTGAAAGGCGCCTGAAAGCGGAATGCGATATCCCGATTTTCCATGACGACCAGCACGGCACTGCCATTGTTACTTTGGCGGCCATGCTCAATGCGTTGAAGCTCACCAAAAAGGATATTGGAACGATCGAGGTTGTAGTAAACGGCTCCGGGGCTGCTGGAATAGCGATTACAAAGCTGTTGATGGCCATGGGGCTGAAAAAGGTCATCCTTTGCGATACAAAGGGCGCCATCTATGAGGGCAGAGACAACCTGAATGCAGAAAAGGCGGAAATGGCCAAAATATCAAACCTGCACAAGAAAAAGGGCCTGTTGAAGGACGTTGTTGTAGGGGCGGATGTATTTATCGGCGTATCTGCCGCCGGCATGCTGACCAAGGAGATGGTCAGGACGATGGCAAAGGATCCGATCATTTTTGCTATGGCAAATCCCACGCCGGAGATCATGCCCGACGAGGCGAAAGAAGCCGGCGTAAGCGTAATGGGTACCGGCCGTTCAGATTTCCCCAATCAGATCAACAATGTGCTCGCATTCCCGGGCCTCTTCAGAGGCGCTCTTGATGTAAGGGCCAGCGATATCAACGATGAGATGAAAATTGCTGCCGCAAGGGCGATTGCAGAACTGGTTTCCGATGAAGAGCTGTGCCCGGAATATGTAATCCCCGCTCCTTTTGACCCGAGAGTCGGAGGCAATGTTGCCAAAGCCGTTGCCGCAGCCGCTATCAAATCAGGCGTCAACCGGATATAGGGCGCTGAATAGAATGAACACACGGGAAAGGCAGCCGGCAATATCCGGCTGCCTTTTTGTGTGCGCGGCTTTATCCGCTGGGATGGCGCAGAAGAGCCCAGCAGCGACAAATCGGCAGCACATACCCGGTTTCGCCACAGCATATACTGCTGCGGGGTGGTATGTGCATGGAATGCCGCAAGCGGCGCGTGAAACGGTTGCTTTTTATCATAACTGGGGCCGTAATTGCCTTGCTCCTTCTTTTATATGTATTCATCAACGTGCAGATTCGGCCTGCCGTGATGCAGATGGCGAAAACGCGCGTACAGGCGGAAGCGTCCAAGGCCATCTATGCTTGCGTGCTCGAACTATTGAGCGAAAACGAGCAAGTGCATTTTGTAGAGGTTCAGAAAACACAGGATCAGGTCTTTTATGTGGAGCTTAACAGCGCCGCGATCAATTTGTTTGCGGCTCGCTGCGCGGACACCGTACAGGAAAAGCTTATGCAGCTGGGCAAGCAGGGCATCAGCCTGCCTGCGGGCACCGCGGTGGGTATTCCCCTTTTTGCCGGAAGCGGCCCGATGCTGCGTATCAATTTTTCCCCCGAGGGTGCGGTGAAGACGCACATCTCAAGTGAATTCCGCTCTGCCGGTATCAATCAGACGCTCCATCGCATAGAGCTTACGCTTACGGCTGATATCGATATTGTACTTCCCGGCATTGCAGAAACACAGACCGTAACCCTGTCCATGCCGGTCGCAGAGGAGCTCATTGCCGGCCGTGTTCCTGACGTTTATACGAATGTTGAAAACCAGGAGGAGATGCTCCCGCTGCTTCCAAAATCCAACCCATAATCGGCGTTCTGTACCCGGGTTCCAAGGCCGCTCTTTGTACGGGCAGGCTTGTCAGCAGCAAATCAGTGAAACCCGTTCTATCCATATATCTGTTTTCATACATATATGTAACTCTATAGGAGGAGTATATGTATGGGATACGCTTACGGACGAGAAACACAGCAATACACGAAAGATACTTTGGGTCTTACAGAAGCTGAAGTCATGATCTCCAGACAAAAGCACGGCGAGAACCGGGTGAGCAAAAAGAAGCGGAAAGGTTTTTTTCTCAGCTTATTGGAGAGCTTCGGGGATCCGATGATCAAGGTGCTTTTGATTGCATTGGCGGTCAATATTGTTTTTTTGTCCCAGCATGCCAACTGGTTTGAGTCCGCAGGCATTGCGGTCGCAATCCTGCTGGCGACCCTGGTATCGACGATTTCGGAGTATGGAAGTGAATCCGCCTTTGAAAAGCTGCAGGAAGAAGCCGCAAGGATCCGTTGCCGTGTACAACGCGCAGATGGATTAAAGGAAGTGCCGATCGAAGAGATCGTGGTGGGCGATCTCATTTTGCTGCAGGCGGGCGATAGAGTTCCTGCGGATGGTCATATGATTCAGGGCCAGATAGAGGTAGACCAGTCCGCCCTCAATGGCGAAAGCAAGGAAGTAAAGAAGTTTCCGTCGCCTCTTGCGGACAACTTGGCTGCAAAGGACGGTTTCCTGTCGCCCGGCGGGGTGTTTTCGGGCAGTATTGTCTGCACGGGGGCGGGAATGATGCAGGTCTCCCTTGTAGGCGACCAGACATTTTATGGGCGCATTGGTGTGGAAATTCAGGAAGAGACAAGGGAAAGCCCCCTCAGGTACCGCTTGAAAACGCTGGCTTCCGGCATCGGGAAATTTGGCTATATCGCGGCCATTATTTCCGCGTTTGTCTTTTTATTTAATAACATTCTGATCAATAATAACTTTAATCCTTCGCTGATCCGGGAAACGATAACCTCCTGGGAGGCCATTTTCCCGCTGCTGATTCAAGCCTGCACGCTGGGCGTCACGGTAGTGGTTATGGCCGTACCGGAGGGACTGCCCATGATGATAACGGTAGTGCTCTCGGCCAACATGAAACGTATGCTCAAAGACAATGTACTGGTGCGGAAGCTGATCGGCATTGAAACTGCGGGCAGCCTCAATATCCTGTTCACAGATAAGACAGGTACTCTTACCAGCGGCCGGCTTGAAGTGGTGCAATTGATCAGCGGGGCGGGCAAGGTTTATGCCCGTGAAAAGCTGATACAGGAGCAGATGCCGCTCTCCGGAATCCTCAAAGACGCGCTCTATTATAATTCTGCCGCCAGCATCAGAAAGAATAAAGCCATTGGCGGTAATGCTACCGACCGCGCAACGCTGGAATTCGCGGCTGGGCTTCCCGGCGGCCGCACCTATCTTCACGGCGCCATTATCATGCCCTTTACCAGCGACAGCAAGATGATGGTCTCCATCGTTTCAGGCGGCTGGAATGCTACGCTCGTGAAGGGTGCGCCCGAAAAAATCCTCCCCCTTTGCACGCAGTATTATGATGAAACAGGCCGCGTAAACCTGTTTGCCGATCACGAAAGGATAGAGGGCATCCTGCGCCAATATGCAGAAAAAAGCATGCGTTTTATCGCTGTGGCCATTGCCGAGCCAAGGGAAACAACCCTGCGCAACATGAAGCTGGTAGGCTTGCTCGGCATTCGTGACGAGATCCGCCCGGAGGCTGTAGAGGCAATTGCCCAGGTACAAGGCGCGGGAATCCAAACCGTAATGATTACGGGAGACGCGCGCGCTACCGCAATGGCGATTGCGCGTGAGGCCGGGCTGGTACACGATGAGGAGGATTTGGTGATTACCTCCGACGAAATGCAGGCGCTGTCAGATGAGGAATTGACGGAGATGCTTCCCCGTATCCGCGTGGTAGCCCGTGCGTTTCCCTCGGACAAAAGCCGCCTGGTGCGCATCGCGCAGGATATGGGGTTGGTGGTGGGCATGACGGGAGACGGCGTGAACGATGCGCCTGCCCTCAAAAAGGCCGATGTCGGCTTTGCCATGGGCAGCGGAACCGAGGTTGCCAAAGAGGCGGGGGATATCGTTATTTTGGATGACAATTTCAGTTCAATTGCCAAAGCGGTCTGCTATGGGCGAACCATCTTCAAGAGCATACGCAAATTTATCATCTATCAGGTCAGCATATGCTTATGCGCAGTGGGCGTTACGGTCATCGGTCCCCTGATCAATGTGGATTTTCCAATCACCGTCATCCAGATGCTGTGGATTAATGTCGTGATGGATACTTTAGCCGGGCTTGCATTCAGCGGGGAACAATCCCGCCCGGATTATATGCTGGAGCCGCCCAAGCGTCGTGACGAGCCTATTATGAACCGATATATGCTCGGCCAGATTGCTGTAACCAGCATCTACACGGTCGTGCTGTGCCTTGATTTCCTCAAAGGCTCATTTTTTAACCACATATCGGAGGTGCACGGTCAAACATACGGCATGACGGCATTTTTTGCGCTATTCATGTTCTGCGCAATCTTTATCAGCTTTAATGCGCGGACCCACCGCCTGAATTTGCTCAAAAGCCTGGCCTCCAATGTCTCCTTCCTATGGATTATGGGCGTGGTCACAGTGGTGCAGGTCCTGATTTTGTATTTAGGCGGGCAGTTGTTCCGGACCGTACCGATGTCACCTGATGATTTGTTTACCATAGCCTTGATTGCCTTCACGGTCATTCCTGTAGACTTTATACGAAAGTCCTTATCCAGGAGCTCCACGGGCACATAATGGGACAACCGGCAGGCTGATTAATTAGGGAACAACTTAAGAAAAGCCATGACGATCAAAATCGCGCCGCCGATCCAGGAAACATTAAAGCGCAGCCGATGGGCAATTTTATAACCTAACAAGCAGCCGGACAAGAGAAAAGCAGTATTGGCCACAAGGGACCAGGCAAAAACCGCGAGGCCGTTTACCCCTCCCATCGCGGCGCCGAACCCTACCGCAAGGCCATCAAATGACAGCGCAAGGGAAAGGGATACAGACTCCATTGCCGAAATGCTTTTTGATTTGTCAAAGTCCGATTCTTCGGGATCGGCATAGAGGGCAAGAATAAAGCGGACGCTGAACATGGAGAACTCCACTTTGCGTTCAAGATTCGCATGGCGGCGGATAAAGGCTTTCATGATTCCATCCATCAGCTTTATCAATCCCATAATGAATAGAATGATGAAGCAAATGCAGGAAGTTAGCCATAAAGGAATGTAGTTTTTTGCTATGGAGCCAATCAAGAATGAAATTCCAACGATGCCGCTGCAGATGATGCTGATGATCAGCACGGAAGAAAAGGGAATTTTAATTCGATTGCTTCCATAGGCAAATCCTGCAACGAAGGCGTCCACCGAAAGGGATAAGGCCAAAACCGCGGCCTCAAGGATAGAAAAGAGCATTTCGTACCTCCAGAGAGTTAGTGATGCTCCATCATACTATGAAAGGAGCCCCTTTTCAGTGAGGACGCCCCCGGATGGTTCAGTCATCGATCTGCCGGGGGCGGCACTTTTTGTGTATCGGTTTGGGGTTAGGCGCATAGGGTTTCCTATCGGGATATATCGGGAGGTACTCCATGCAAGGCCAGCGGAAAGACGTGTTTGCCATCTACTCACGCAAATCCAAGTTTACCGGCAAGGGTGAATCTATCGCAAATCAAGTCGAGCTATGCCGCGAATATATCCATTCACATTACGCTGGAAGCGGCGAAATCGGTATCCTCGTTTATGAAGACGAGGGGTTCTCCGGCGGCAACACCGAACGGCCGCAATTCAAACAAATGATGGCCGACGCCCGCAACCGCAAGTTTCAAGCGGTTATTTGCTACCGTCTTGACCGTATCAGCCGCAACATCGGAGATTTTGCGGATATTATTCAGGAGTTAAAGGAACATGCAATTGAATTTGTTTCCATCAGGGAGCAGTTTGACACATCAACGCCAATAGGAAGGGCGATGATGTATATTTGCTCGATTTTTTCTCAATTGGAGCGGGAAAGCCTGGCGGAACGCATCCGGGATAACATGCATGAGCTCGCCAAGACCGGCCGCTGGCTTGGCGGCACGACGCCGACCGGATATGCGTCAGAGGGCGTCCAGCATGTTACAGTCGAAGGAAAAGTAAAAAAGGCATACAAGCTAAAGCTCATTCCAGAGGAGGCATGCCTCGTCCGTCAAATTTTTTCCAAATTTCTTGAAACAAATTCTCTTTCAAAAACAGAGACATTCCTGGTTCAAAATAACATGACGACAAAACGCGGGTTGCCATTCAACCGTTTTGCAATAAAGAATATCCTGGCAAACCCTGTTTATATGCTTGCCGACAAGGCTGCCTATAACTACATGGTAAAGAACGAGGTTGACTTGTTTGCATCCGAAACAGATTTTGATGGGAAGCATGGTATCATGGCGTACAACCGCACCCTTCAGAAGGCCGGCGCTGCAAATAAGATCCGGCCCATGAATGAATGGATCGTCTCGGTTGGAAAGCATCCCGGCATCATCAACGGGGGAGAATGGGTAAAGGTGCAAGCCAGTCTTGCGCAAAACCGGTCAAAATCTTTCCGGAAACCACGAAGCAATGTCGCCTTATTGTCAGGCCTTATCAGGTGTTCGGATTGTGGTGATTGCATGCGGCCTAAGCTTACTGCAAGATTAAATTCCAATCATGAAAGACGCTATGCCTATGTTTGCACGATGAAAGAGGTCAGCCGCGGAGAACGCTGCAGTGTTAAGAATGCGAACGGCAACTTGCTCGATAGCGCGGTCTGTGATGAACTCAAAAGGTTTGGACGGGACCGCTTCGAATTTATCCGCCAACTGGAAAATGGCAGAAAATCGATTGCAGGCAGCCATGATGAAATGGAAGCGGATATTGAACGGCTGAAAAAATCCGCCGACGATACTGAAAAGCAAATTGCAGCTCTGATTACTTCCATGGCGTTGGCATCAGGCAGCTCCGCGGAACCTTATATCATAAAGCAAATAGAGGAACTTCATGATAAAGGAGCACTGCTCAAACAGCGCATTGGCGAGCTCAATGGCTTAACGGAAAGTCACGCTATTTCCGAACTTGAATTTGATATGAGGCGGCAAATGCTCCTATCCTTTGAGGGTATGTTGGACAGTATGGATGTTGAGCAAAAACGCATGGCTTTGCGCGCCTGCATTGAAAAAATTATATGGGACGGGGAGCAAGCCCATATTTATTTCTTCGGTTATGATAGCAAAGATGACCCATTTGAAAAACAATGAGGACGTGGAAAGATCACCTGTATGGAACGGCGGAGCCGTTATGTGAGGATAGCAAATGAAATCCTTATGAGCATCCGCTCCGAAAAACGGCAGGCGCAGGAGGTTTCCCTGCATGATCCCATCGGCACCGACCGGGATGGAAACGATATCACGCTTGCGGAGATCATAGGTTCCGACCCTTCCTCTGTTGGGGACGAGGTGGAAATGCGCATTGCGGCCGAACAGATCCACGGCCTGATCAAAAAGCATTTGACCGATCGGGAACGCCTCGTCATTGAACTGCGGTATGGCCTTGGCACAAATCATTATTGCATGACCCAGCGGGAGATTGCGAAGCTTTTAGATATTTCCCGCTCCTATGTATCCAGAATTGAAAAGAAGGCGTTAAGCAAGCTTTGCGAGGTCTTTCAGGGATAACGGCATCCAGGGAAACGCATTTTCTTTTTTCGGCATTTTTCCTAAAGGCGGGTATAATAAAAGCAGTACACGTTTTGGGGAGGTATGCCATGAAGAGTGAACCACCGCGTATCCGCTTTGGACCTGCAGGAAATTCCGATTCTTTTTATGCCCAGGGGTATAACGCGACCTGGCAGGCGCCCAAATGGCTTTCCGATATGGGGCTAAGCGCATTTGAATATTCCTTGGGGCACGGGATCCGCATCCGTGAAGAAACCGCCGCAACCATACGGAAGGCCGCCGCTGAATACGATATCCAAATGAGTGTTCATTTTCCTTATTATATCAATCTTGTGACTTCAGAGCCGGAAAGCATGCAAAAAAACAAGGAGTTCTTTTTGCGCTCCGTACAGGTAAGCAAGCAGTTGGGCGCAGTGCGCGGCGTCTTTCATCCCGGTTCCGTGGGAAAAGCGGAACGAAAGCCATCTCTTGCGGCCGCATGTGCGCTGCTCAAAGAAATCCTTGCGGTCCTTGATGAAGCGGGCCTTGGCACGTTTGCGCTTTGCCCGGAAACAATGGGCAAGCTCAGCCAGCTTGGCGACCTTGAAGAGATGCTTGCGCTTTGCAATGTGGATGAGCGTCTGCTTCCGTGTATCGATTTTGGACATCTGCACTGCAGGGGGCTTGGCGCAATCCAATCCCAGGAGGATTTCAAGGCGATATTGGATACGACAGAGAAGCGCATCGGCATAGAGCGGGCAAAGAGAATGCATATCCATTTCAGCCGCATAGAGTTCACCAAGGCGGGGGAGAAGATGCACCATACCTTTGCGGATACCCAGTTTGGCCCGGAGTTTCCACCGCTTGCGGAGCTTCTTTACCGGCGGGGATATGCTCCGGTTGTCATCTGCGAGTCCCGCGGCACCATGGCGGAGGATGCGCTGACAATGCAAAAAATGTACCAGTATTGGGAGCAAAGAACATAAAAGCCTTGTTGAAACGTTCGTTTTTGTGGTAAAATCATTTGGGTATGCCGTGTATCGGCCTACCTAAAGCGCAATACAATATCATCATACACAAGATTTGAGTTTGGAGGATATGACACTATGATCAGTGCAGGGGATTTTCGTAAGGGTATCACGGTGGAAATCGATGGACAGGTTTGGTCCATTGCCGATTTCCAGCACGTTAAGCCCGGCAAAGGCGCGGCTTTCGTCCGCACCCGCCTGAAAAACGTGATGACAGGATCGGTACTCGAACGTACGTTCAACCCGACGGATAAATATCCGCCTGCGCACATTGAAACCAAAGAAATGCAGTATCTCTATGAGGATGGTTCGCTCTATTATTTCATGGATACGGAAACGTATGAGCAGATCCCCCTCAACCATGATCAGGTGGAAGACGCCATCAACTTCATTGTTGAAAATCAGACGGTAAAGGTTCGTTTCTTCAAGGGCAGCCCCTTCTCCGTGGAGGCTCCCAACTTTGTAGAACTGGCCATCACCGAAACTGAGCCTGGTTTCAAGGGTGATACCGCTACCGGTACCACCAAGCCCGCGATACTTGAAACCGGTTATAAGATCAGTGTTCCGCTGTTTGTAAACGAAGGCGACCGCATCCGTGTGGACACCCGTACCGGTGAATACATGGAGCGTGTATAACGAAAACCGTGTGTGCCAATAAGGAGGTATACCGTATATGAGCTACGTGAAGGAAAAAGTATCTTACTTGCGCGGTCTTTGCGATGGTCTGGATATTACCGATGAGACCCAGCGCAAACTGTATACCGCCATCATCGAAACGCTGGACGCTGTCGCGGACGCTTTAGATGAAAATGAGGCGACTTTGGCCGAACTGGACGAATGTGTTTCCGATATTTATGATGCACTGGACGAAGTAGAGGAAGAACTCTACGGCGAAGAAGAAGACGATGATGAGGATGACGCCTTTGACGAGGATGCGTTCATCGAAGTCCAGTGCCCGCATTGCAGCGACACCATTTATTTTGATCAGGATATGCTTTCATCCCGCGATGAATTGATCTGCCCCTCCTGCAATCAAAAGGTGATCCCCGCTGTGGATGAGGAGTAATCGATAGCCGCCCTTTCACGCGAACGCGGATACCCGTGTTCGCGTTTTTCTTTTTGGAAATAAGGGAGCGGGGTAAACGAGAAACAATTTTTTTGAACGCCATCCTGTGAGCCTATGATTTTGGATGAAATCCTGCCTAAAACATATGGTTTGCGGCATTGCTCGTATGAAATGCGGCAACATTGACACGGTTCTTTCATAATGCTATAATATCAACGTTGGTTTTTTGAAGCATAGGGGCATGATGTAATGGTAACATAGCGGTCTCCAAAACCGTTCTTGAGGGTTCGAGTCCTTCTGCCCCTGCCAAAGTGTGAGTTGATGAGCCCGATTTCCTTTGTGGAATGTGGTTTGTCAACTTTTCTTATATGTATACAAATGCTTTTCGGGAGGAAGTTCATATGACAAAACTCGGATTTATTGGCGCAGGCAATATGGGGGAGGCCATCTTACGCGGCATTCTGCGCGAAGGGCTCATCACGCCTTCGAGCGTATATATCTTTGATCCCAATAAGGAAAAAGTAAAGGAGCTGCAGCTGGAGCTTGGCGTGTTGACCGCCCAAAGCAGCCCCGCGATGATCAGCGCGTGCGATGTCGTGTTGCTTGCCGTAAAGCCCAACATTTGTGCTGCTGTGCTGCAAGAGTGCAGCGCATCCTTAAAAAGCAAGGCGCTGATTTCCATTGTTACCGGCTGGACCCGCGCGGATATTGCGGAGTTGGCGCCGGATTGCCGTATCCTCCGCGTGATGCCAAATACGCCCTGCATGGTTGGCCAGGGTATGGTGGCGATGGACATGGATCATTCTTTAAGCGAAGAAGAGTTTCAGTTTGCCCAGTCCCTGTTTTTGGCGACCGGTCAGGCGGAGCCTGTTCCCAGCTATTTGATGGACGCCGTGGTCGGCGTTTCCGGCAGCGGCCCTGCATACGTCTATATGTTTATTGAAGCGATGGCGGATGGCGGCGTGCGCGCCGGTTTGCCACGCGCGCTTGCCTATAAGCTTGCCGCACAGACGGTTCTTGGCGCTGCCAAAACGGTGCTGGATACGAAAATTCATCCGGGCGCGCTCAAGGATGCTGTCTGCTCGCCCGGCGGTACCACAATTGAGGCTGTAACAGCGCTGGAGCGCGGTGGAATGCGCGCCGCGGTATTGGATGCGGTGGAAGTCTGCGTAGACAAAGCGCGCGCTCTGGCGGCGAAATAGCGCACAATGAAGGAAATCATAGTTTATACGGATGGCGCATGCTCCGGCAACCCCGGCCCTGGCGGCTGGGGCGCTATCCTGCAGTATAAAAACCATAAAAAGGAAATATCCGGCGGGGAAGGGGAGACCACCAACAACCGCATGGAGTTGATGGCCGCAATCGCGGCGCTGGAGGCGCTTTTGGAGCCTTGCCAGGTCGATTTGTATACGGACAGCGCTTATATGTGCCGCGCATTTACCGAAAACTGGATTATTAACTGGCAGCGCAACGGATGGAAAACAGCGGGAAAACAGCCGGTCGAAAATCAGGATCTCTGGAAGCGGCTCTTAAAGCAGACGCAGATTCATAAGGTGACCTGGCATAAAGTAAAAGGTCACAGCGACAACGAGTACAACAACCGGTGCGACGCGCTTGCGCGCGCAGCAATTAAAAATCTCAAGCAGCCGTCCGTTTAAAGGGCGGCTTTTTACAACAGTAGTATGAGAGTATGGCCATTGGTAGCCATGGTCTGAAAGGCCGGTTCAGGAGCCGGAAGTCACAAATTTGAAGATAGTAGCCCAAAAACAGCTATACTATTCGTTAAACTTGTCTTTAACGAATAGTACAAGAGAAAAAGCAAGGGCGGGAATTCTTGCTCCCCTGGTCAGTCCTGCTCGCCTTTCCGTCAAAGCTTCTGCTTCTGTTTGTGTAACATACATAAATGATTCAGCACCGACGCCTCCGCTATTATCAAAGGATGACCGGCCGTATGATTACAGGCCCGCCCATCAACGATATCGGTACCGATGCGCTCAATGTACTATTCGTTAAACCCCATTTATGGTATACTCCTCTATAGAAATCCATCAAGGAGTTCATAGTGACAGAACATTATTCCATCAAAAACACAAAGCAATATACCAAAAAACTGCGCAGCATGTTAAACGAGCTTCCAAGCTGCTGCGGCACCTATTTTCGCGGTATTGAAAGCCAGACGTCCGTGCTTACGCGCTACGGCTATGCAGTGGATTTGAAGACGTTTTTTGCGTTCTTAACCGCGGAAACCGAGTATTTTAAAGGCAAAGAAGTCAAAGAACTGACGCTTGCCGATCTCGAACAGGTCAAGGCGCTGGATATCGAACTGTTTTTAGAGCATCTTACCTTATATTTAAGAAACGAGCGCGAGGTCACGAACCACGAGCGCGCAAAAGCACGTAAGCTCTCTACGCTCCGCTCCTTCTTCAAGTACTTTTTTAAGCGTGAAATGATGCAGGGCAATGTCGCATCGCTTGTGGAACTTCCAAAGCTGCACGAGCGCGCCATCGTGCGCCTGGAGCCCAATGAAGTGGCAGATTTGATCGATACCGCAGAATCCGGCGGCGGTCTCTCCCCTGCTCAAAAGAAATACCACAAGTTTACAAAAGCGCGCGATGCGGCGATACTGACGCTGTTTTTGGGCACCGGCATCCGCATCAGCGAGCTGGTCGGCATCGATCTGGAGCATCTGGATTTCGTAAACAACTCCTTTCTCGTTATCCGCAAGGGCGGCAACCAGGATTCGCTTGTCTTTGGCGACGAGGTGCGCGAGGCGCTTTTAAAATACATTTTGAAGCGCGAGTCTATGGAAACGCTGCCCGGGCATGAAACGGCGCTGTTTCTTTCGATGCAGAAAAAGCGCATTACCGTGCGCGCAGTGGAAAACCTCGTAAAAAAATATGCGGCCGTTGCAACACCGCTCAAAAAAATCTCCCCGCATAAGCTGCGATCTACGTACGGCACCATGCTGTATCAGGAAACGGGCGATATTTATCTGGTGGCGGATATCCTGGGCCATAGGGACGTCAATACCACAAGAAAACACTATGCGGCCATTGAGCGGGACAGAAGGCGCATTGCGGCACAGGTGATTAAATTGCGGGACGACCCTGTGCTCCCCTCCCCTACAATGATTCCGAAGAAAATAGAAGCAGCGGGCGTACAGCAAAAAGAAAAGCCCGACATCGAAGCCGAGCTTACTAATCAAGAGTAGAATAGCCGAATTATTCTCGCGGCCTGCGTTTGCGCATGCCATGGATGGAGGAAAGTTGCTGTTTTGCTTCAAAGGCCTGGAGCCTTTCTTCCCATTCAGCCAAAAGCGCCGCATTCGGCACATCATACGGCGGGGGCAACGTTCCGATTTCCACATCCTCGTCCTCGTCGTAAAATTCACTCAGATATGCTTCCGTTTGTTCGGTTACAATATCCTGCACGGGGATTTGGGCGAAATTACCCTCCCACTCGTCAATACACTTGCAGCAGTTGTCGCATAGTTTATTGGGATCAAGGTCGCAGCGGTCGCACTCGCCGCATTCCATACATACTTTTGTATCATCAAGCAAACACTGTTTCATCAATTTGACTCCTTCTTGGTCCATCATACTCTACTTTTTCCTGTTTGCAAGCCCTTTATGACTGGGTTTGCGCGATATTTTGCGAACGAACGTTTTCAAAATGTTCTGTCTATGCTATACTGAATACACGGTAATGATGTATACCTGTCAGGAGGTTGCCATGAAAAAACTGCGCAATCCGCAAAAAGCCATTTACGATTTTATTGTATCCTACTATGAAAAAAACAGCTTTCCTCCCACTGTGAGAGAAATCTGCACGGCGGTCGGTCTGGCCTCCACCTCAACCGTTCACGCGCATTTGACAAAGCTTGAGCAGCAGGGCCTGATTCAGCGCAACCCCGCCAAACAACGCTCACTTGTGATCACGGATTCGCAGGCTGCATCCGGCGGCATGATGGTTCCCTTGGTGGGCAATGTCGCCGCGGGCTCCCCCATTCTTGCGATAGAAAATATCGAAGAAGAATTCCTTCTCCCTCCGCAGATGCTCCATGGTGCAAGCAAGGAGGAGGTGTTTATCCTTAAAATTGAAGGTAGCAGCATGATCGATGCAGGTATGTTCCATGGGGACTATATCGTCGTACACAACGGCCTGCAGACGCACAACGGCGATATCGTGGTTGCCCGCATCCAGGGGGAACGCGCCACCGTCAAACGCCTGTATGAGGATAAAGAAAACAACCGCGTCCGCCTGCAACCGGAAAACTCTACCATGCAGCCTATCTATGTCGCTTACAGCGATGTGGAGGTTGTCGGCAAAGTGATCGGGCTTATGCGCAGCTATTGATGTCTTAAACCCCACTCTTCAGCAAAGCATCCAGCGCCAGCATGGCGCCCAACCGTCCGTGTGCATAGGTGAGCGCACCCTGAATATAGGCAATATACGGCTCCCGTATCGGCGCATCGGCGCTTAACTCAATAGAAGCTCCCTGTACAAACGTACCTGCCGCCATGATGACCTGATGGCTGTAGCCCGGCATATCCCAGGGTTCGGGCACAGCGCTGCTGTCAACGGGAGCGGCTTTTTGTATGCTCCGGCAAAATGCCACAAGCGCTTCTTTTGTGGGAAGCTGTAGGGATTGGATGATGTCCGAGCGCCGTGCGTCGCTTTTTGGCATCGTCACCATGCCCGCATTTTCAAATACCCGCGCAAACAGCGCTGCGGATTTTAGCGCCTGTGCCGTTACATGGGGCGCTAAAAATAACCCCTGATAGAATGGCAAATAAGAGCCGGCATAAGAACCGACTTCCCGTCCAAGCCCCGGTACCGTCATCCGGTGGCCTATTTTTTCCACCAGATCACGCTTGCCCGCAATATAGCCGCCGGTGGGGGCAATGCCGCCGCCCGGGTTTTTGATCAAGGACCCGGCAATCAGATCCGCGCCGATTGCGGTAGGCTCTTTCGTTCCGGCAAACTCGCCATAGCAGTTATCGACGGCAATGATCACGTCAGGACACTGCCGCTTGATCGCCGCAAAAGCCTGCTCAAATGCATCCATCGAAACCGCCTCGCGCCAAGCATATCCGCGCGAACGCTGCGCATACACCATGCGAATGCTGTGATCTTCATGAAGAAGGGCGCTTACCTCCGCGAGATGAATGTCGTCGTCAACAAGCGCAATCTCCCTGTAGCGGATACCGAACTCCTCCAGTGAGCCAAACCCCTCTTCCCCGCCGATTGCCTGCTCCAGCGTATCGTAAGGCTTGCCGGTGATGCACAACAGCGTATCGCCCGGGCGGAGAATACCGGAAAGCATCAAATAAAGCGCATGGGTGCCGTTGGCGATCTGCGGGCGCACCAACGCATCTTCCGCATCAAACGCATGGGCAAACAGCCGCTCCAGGGTATCACGGCCAATATCGTCATACCCATATCCGGTAGTTGGCGAAAAATGGCGCTGCGCCACCCCTTCTTCCTGAAATGCGCGGAGTACCTTCCACTGGTTATCCGCTTCTATGGTGTCAATTTCCTGAAATACGTTTATCAACTCGCGCTCCGCCTGCCATACGGCTGCTACGGCCTCCTGGGAAGCGGGAAACGCATTGAATTCCTGTGCTGTCATATCCTTTGTTCCTTTGTCGTTCTTTGTTATACCCTATTTGTCCTGCGCATCTTCCATGGAAGGATCAAGGACAACCGGTACCGGTATGGTGATGGAAGAGATCGCATGCTTATAGAGCATCATCTGCCTGCCTTCCGTTTCAATGACGATCACAAAGCTGTCAAACGCGCGTACAAGCGTGTTTTTAAGCTGAAAGCCGTTCGTCAGGTGTATGATGCAGGGCGTCTTTTTCTTGCGCAGCTGGTTTAAAATACGGTCCTGCGGATTTTCTTTTACCGGATTCATGTTATTTCCCCTTCATCCTTTGCATAAATAGCAACTATCGCATCGATGAGCGCATCCAGGCTTTCATACTGCGTGATGTCAAGCCAATGGATGCGTTGATCCCGCTTGAACCAAGTGATCTGGCGCTTTGCAAACCGGCGCGTCTCACGCTTGATGTCTTCCACCGCTTCGGGTAGCGTCATTTCCCCGCGTAAATGCCTTAGAAGTTGCTTGTATCCTAGGCCCTGCAACGCAGGCAACGTATGCGCATAACCTGCCGTACGCAGTTTTTCTGTCTCTGCAAGCAACCCCAGGCGCATCATTTCATCTACACGCTGCTCGATCCTTTCATAAAGAAGCGTCCGGTCCATGGTAAGGCCAATCTGCGTGACGCGGTAAGGAATCTCCTGCTGCGTTTTGTTTTCAAAATCCGCGCCGAACGCACCAATTGGCTGCCCGGAAACCTCCAGCACCTCAAGCGCGCGGACGATACGCTTGCAATCATTTGGATGCAGCCGGTTGGCCGACACCGAATCTACCTGCCGCAGCCTCTGGTACAGGCAGCCCGGATGTGTCTCTTCTTCCTGCTTCAAGCGCTCACGCACCGCAGGATCGCCGGGAACATTGGTAAATTGCAGCGGGTAGGTTAGCGCATTCACATACAAGCCCGTTCCGCCTACGATCAGCGGCGTTTTTCCACGGGCGCAGATATCTGCGATTGCAAGCTCAGCACGCCGCTTATATTCCGCCACACTAAAGTTTGTATCGTCAACATCCACCTCATCCAGCAGATGATGCACAATCCCCTGCCGCTCTTCTATTGTAGGTTTCGCCGAGCCGATGTCAAGCGTTTTATATACCTGAATGGAATCGGCGGAGATGATCTCCGCATTGAGTTTTTTTGCAAGTAAAACAGAGGCCGCCGTTTTTCCGGAGGCCGTGGGCCCTAAAAGAATGACAATGTGTGGTTTCTGGTCCAAAAAACACCTCAAACAATGCGCTTAAACATTTTCTCGATCTCTTTATGGCTCAATTTGACCATAACGGGCCTTCCGTGCGGGCAGGTAAGTGGCAGGCCTTCTTCCGTGAAGACGCGCAGTAAATCTTCAATTTCTGTCTTTGTAAGTGGATCGCCCGCTTTTACCGCATGCTTGCAGGAAGCCTGTATGATCGCTTCGCGCTTTAATTCTATGGTGGAGGCGCGTCCCTGGGCTTGCAGCATTTCCAGCGCCTCACGCAATGCTTTTCCGATCGGCGCATCCGCAAGCAGCAAAGGCACCGCGTGAACCCGGATGGAGGTTGCGCCAAACGGCTCCAGATCAAACCCCAGCTCTTCCAGAATGGCTGTATGGCGGAACAGGAGATCGAATTCCTGCGGGGTCAATTGGATCAACTCCGCACTCAAAAACGTCTGCGCGGCCTTTTCATGCGCCTGCGCCATAAAACGTTCGTACAGCCTGCGCTCATGCGCGGCGTGTTGATCGATCAAGTAGAGTGTATCCGCTTGCTGTACAATCCAAAACGAATCGAACGCCTGGCCGATCACGGCAATGGGCAACGCATGAAATTGCTGTTGCTCCAATTTCTGCTGTTCTATTTGCTGCTGCGCCTGCACTTCACTCTCCGCTTCCGGGCGCGACGGCTCCACGCGAAAATGCGGGATTTCATAAAGCGCTTCCTTTACCCGGAAGCCTTCCTTAGGCGCTGTAACATCCTCCAAAGGCGGAAATGAAACAGGCTCTACAGGAATGCGTCGTTCTTCCGGCTTCTTTTCCGGTGTGAAGGCATCTTTTGCCGTTTGCTCTGGTTCTAACGGCTTGTCCGGTACAGTTGCGGGTATTATGGGAGCAACCGGCACAGTCTTTGACGCGATATTTGTGGTGTCGGCCGAACGGACGACGTTTGGCGTTTTTTGTTCCTGCCCAGGTTTTAACAACTTATTCCCGATCATAACCGCCTTTGCAACGCCTTCGGACGCCGTAAAACGCACTTCCGGTGGCAGGGAAAATCCAAGCGCCTTTTTTGTCGCCTCCGTCATGGCGTATACCAGGCGGTTTTCCTGTGCGAAGCGCACTTCTAGCTTTGCGGGATGGACGTTCACATCCACCTCACGGGTTGAAAGCAGAATATTGACGAGCGCAAACGGATACCGGCCAACCATCAGGCGGGTATCGTAAGCGCGCTGCATCGCGGAGGACAATAACATGGACCGGATGAACCTGCCGTTTAATATAAAGGACTGCTGTGCCCGGTTGGGCCGTGCGATTTCAGGCGTACCCACATACCCGTCAAGCTTCACGTACCCATCGTCAAAGGAAATTTGCCTCAGGTGTGGCAGCACCTCACCGCCGTACACGCAATAGATGGCGTTTTTCAAATTGCTATCGCCCGGGCTTTTGTAAACGTCCTTTTCGTTGTTTACAAACCGGAAGGCAATATCGGGCCTTGCTAAAATCAGGCGGGATACGTACTCCCCGACAAAGCTTCCTTCGGTACGGGCAGCCTTTAAAAACTTGCGGCGCGCCGGCACATGGTAAAACAGATTTTCCACTTCAATCCGTGTACCCTCCGGACAGGCGGATTGTTCCTGCAACTTGCATTCCCCGGCTTCCACCCGCACGCGCATACCCGTTTGTGCGCCGCGCTCGCGCGTGGAAAGCTCCACCTGGGCGACGGCGGCGATGGAAGCAAGCGCTTCTCCGCGAAAGCCGAGGGTTTCAATATGCGTCAGGTCTTCCTGCTCACTGATTTTGCTCGTCGCGTGGCGCTCAAATGCCAGCAGCACATCATCAGAGGGAATGCCCATACCATTGTCCGTCACGCGGATATAGTCAATCCCGCCGTTCTTAATTTCTATGGTGATGGCGGTGGCCCCAGCATCAATGGCGTTCTCCAGCAGTTCCTTAACGACGGAGGCCGGGCGCTCCACCACCTCGCCCGCGGCGATCTGGTTTGCGATATGGGGGGATAAAACGGTAATTCTGCTCATGCGCGGTCCTTTGCATTCCGGATCAGCTTTGCGCGCTGATGGAGGTCGTTTACAAGGTTGAGCGCCATAATGGGCGTCAACGCGTCTACCTGCAGCAAGGCAAGCTCTTGCAGCAGTTCGTCCGACTGCCCGTCGGTCAATAGGGAGAGCTGCTGCGCATTTTCTTCATAGCCGCGCTTGATTCCATGCGGACGGTTGATATCCGCCTTCTCAAGCTCTTTTAGAATTCTTTTGGCTCTTTTAATAACGTCGTCCGGCAAGCCTGCAAGGCGCGCCACCTGGATACCAAAGCTTTTGTCAGCACCCCCGCGCATGATTTTGTGGAGGAACAGGATATCGTCTCCCACTTCTTTCACGGCAACTCGGTAGTTTTTGACGCCGCTCAATGTCCCTTCAAGCTCGGTGAGCTCATGGTAATGTGTTGCAAACAGCGTTTTCGCGCCGCATTTCGCGCGGTCCGCAATATGCTCTAATACCGCCCAGGCGATGCTAAGCCCATCAAATGTGCTTGTCCCACGGCCGATCTCATCGAGCAGCAGCAGGCTTTTTGCGCTGGCGTTGTGGAGGATGTTGGCCATTTCGCTCATCTCCACCATGAAGGTGCTCTGCCCCGCCGCAAGATCATCCGATGCGCCTACGCGCGTAAAAATGCGGTCGGTCAGCGCAATATGCGCTTCCTCTGCCGGTACAAAGCTGCCGATATGGGCCATCAATACAATCAATGCGATCTGGCGCATATAGGTACTCTTACCCGCCATATTGGGGCCGGTCAGGATGATGAGACGGTCTTCCGTATCGTCAAGATGCGCGTCGTTTGGGATAAAGCGGTCCTTGTGCGCGCGCTCCACAACGGGATGCCGCCCGTTTTTAATGGTAATGCCGCCCTGTTTTTCAATGACTGGCTTTATATAATTGTTATCTGCCGCGACCTGCGACAGGGATTGATAGCAGTCAAGCTCTGAAAGCAGCGCCGCTGTTTTTTGCATGCGGTCAATACAGGCAAGAAGCGTTTCCCGGATCTTTGTGAAAAGCGTGTATTCTAAAGAAATCAGCTGTTCTTCCGCGCCGAGTATGGTTTCCTCCATGCTTTTCAATTCCGGCGTAATGTACCGCTCCGCGTTTGCAAGCGTCTGCTTGCGCTGGTAACGGTATGGCACAAGGTTTTGGTACGAGCGCGTCACTTCAATGTAGTAACCGAATACCTTGTTGTAGCTGATGCGCAAGTTTTTGATGCCCGTTGCTTCCCGCTCCGCGGCTTCCATATCCGCAAGCCATTGCTTGCCGTTCATGGACGCTTCCTTGAGCTTGTCCACCGCTTCATCGTATCCGGCGCGGATCAGGTTGCCTTCCTTTACACTAAGCGGAGGGTCATCTACAATGGCCTTACAAAGAAGCTCCCGGATGTCCTCCATAGGATCGATCTCAGCGGCAATGCGTTTGAGCATGGGGGCTACAAAACTCCCGGTCAGGCCGATGATGACCGGCAGCCGTCCCAAAGAATTTCTTAGGGCCACACAATCCCGGGCGTTTACGGTACCATAGGCGATACGGCTTGAAAGCCGCTCAATATCATAGATGCCGTTGAGCGCCTCGCGCAGCGAGTCCCGCCCGATCAACTGCGCTTTGAGCTCTTCTATGGCTGAAAGCCGCTGGTTGATTGCAGAAATGGATTGCAGCGGCTGCTCCACCCAGTTGCGGAGCATACGGGCGCCCATTGCCGTCTTTGTTTCATCCAGCAGATATAAAAGCGTATTTTTCTTGCTGCCGCCGTAATGAAGCGGCTTTGTCAGCTCCAGATTGCGGCGCGTGGAAGAATCAAGCACCATATAGCTGGAGCGGTTCATCAGGCGTATCGTCTGGATATGGGAAAGCGCATTTTTCTGCGTTTCCTCCAGATATGCCATCAAAGCACCGGCAGCGCATACGGCGTAGCGCATATTCGATACGCCAAAGCCGTCAAGCGACGCTACCTGAAAATGCCGCGTCAGCCGCGCCTGCGCCGCTTTTTCTTCATACGCCCAGCCCGCATAGTTCTGTAAAAAGTAGCCGGAAGACAGGCTCCTCGTCAACCCGGCCTGCAAAAACAAGGCGTCGCTCGCTAAAATCTCCGTAGGCTGGATGCGGGCCACTTCGTCTTTGAGCTGCGTATTGAGATCATTTCCGGAAAGCTCACCCACAAAAAACGCGCCCGTAGAGACATCCGCATACGCAAAACCGACCCTCTCTTCCTGATAAAACAAGGAAAGCAGAAAATTGTTCCTGCTTTCTTCGAGCATGGTTTCTTCAATGACCGTGCCGGGCGTGATGACGCGCACCACGTCCCGCTCTACAAGTCCTTTTGAAAGCGCAGGGTCCGAAAGCTGCTCGCAGATCGCAACCTTGTAGCCTTTTTCAATCAGGCGGTTGATATAGCCCTCTACGGAATGATATGGAACGCCGCACATAGGTGCGCGTTCCTCAAGGCCGCAGTCGCGGCCGGTCAATACAATTTCAAGTTCCCGGGAGGCGGTAACGGCATCCTCAAAGAATAACTCGTAGAAGTCTCCCAAACGGAACATTAAGAGACAATCGCTGTACTTTTCCTTTACATCCAGATATTGGCGCATCAAAGGCGTCAAAGTGCCGGGCATAGGCTCCCCCCTTTTCCAGCACGGCTATTTTTCTATAGGTGCTTACTTTTAATGGCAGCCCTTGCAGCCTTCGCACGATCCGCCGCCGCAGCCGCTGCGCCCTGTCTGCGCGCCGATGCACGCCGCAATCTCGCCGTTTACCTGATTCATCAAAAGCTGAAACGCGCTTTGCGCCGCCATTGCCTCTGCAAATACGGGGTTTTCCAGCAGCTGCTCCTGCAGCGTCTCTACATCCCGCGACAATCCCGCAACCACAAGGCGGTCGGGATCTTCTCCAGAAAGCAGATCTACCAATTCATCCTGTTTTGTTTTATATTCGTCAAGCACTGCAACAACGGCTTCGTTTGCATCCATAATCTCGCGTGCATGCTGCATGCGCAAAAATTCCGCAGACTCGCTCAAAGCAATGCCCAGTTCCCTAGCTTTATCCAATATCATAAATTCATTTCCTTCCTGTGTCCAATCCATTAGTCCTCGGCGATTCCTATTAGGGAATTATTGTGCGCTTTTTGCACGCAAACTCTCATATAAGAGCCGATTTTGTCAGGTGTTCCGGGGAAATAGACCATTTTAAAGCTGGACAATTTCCCATAAAGCATGGGCTCGTTTCGCATATCGCACCCTTCCACGAGCACCGGGCCGGTTTTGCCGATGTACTTCTCGTTTGCCTTGCGCGTCATTTGCTCCTGCAGGGCATTCAAGCGGTGCAGGCGTTCTTTTTTTACAGTTTGCGGGAGCTGGTCTTCCATCATTGCAGCCCTTGTCCCGCTGCGCGGGGAATACATAAACGTGAATGCGGCGGAAAAACCGACCTCTTCCATCAAAGAAAGCGTCTCTTTAAAATCTTCTTCCGTTTCTCCAGGAAACCCTACGATGATATCCGTGGTCAGCTCGATTGCGGGGTTCTTTTTGCGGAGCTTTTCTACAAGCGCCAGGTATTGCGCCCTTGTATACCCGCGGTTCATCAGCCGCAAAATCCTGTCGCTTCCCGCCTGCACGGGCAAATGGATATGGTCGCACACTTTATCCAAGGCAGCCATCGCATCAATCAATTCATCCGAAAGGTCCTTGGGGTGCGAGGTCATAAAGCGGATTCTACGGATACCTTCCACTTCATTGACCATACCCAAAAGCTTTGCAAAGGAAACGGCGCTAAGATCCTTTCCATAGGAATTCACGTTCTGTCCCAACAGCTGAAGCTCGGTATATCCCTCTAAGGCAAGCGCCCTTGCCTCTTCTATAATATGTCCCGGCTGGCGCGAACGCTCCCTGCCCCGCACATAAGGCACGATGCAGTAAGAACAGAAGTTGTTACAGCCATACATAATATTGATGCTTGCGGATACGCCGGGTACACGCTTTATGGGTAGCCCTTCGATCACATCGCCCTCCGTATCATGCACACTTAACGGGCGCTCTCCCTGCAGTGCAAGCGAAAGCAACTCTGGCAATTCATGCAGGCTGTGCGTACCAAATACCAGATTGACAAACGGATAGCGCTGGTACAGCTTTTTTGCAACCTCCGGCTGCTGCATCATGCAGCCGCATACCGCAATCATAAGACCCGGCTTCTCATCCTTTTGCTTTTTGAGCGCGCCAACATTGCCGAACACGCGCTTTTCGGCGTGCTCACGCACACAGCAGGTATTAAAAAGAATCAGATCAGCTTCTTCTTTATCTGTAGCCGCCTGATACCCCATTGCGGTAAGCATGCCCGCAATCTTCTCGCTGTCATGCGCATTCATTTGGCAACCGTAAGATTCGATATGGTATCTGAGATTTCTCTCTGAAAGCTCCTGGTAGAGGGCTTGTATGGTTTCCTGCTGCGCCTCATTGGAGACGCCGATTGTTTCCAAATTACTTTCCACCTTTTTACCGCCTAAAACAGGCATCTTAATACAGTTTCCATTATAACGGGTTCTGATACGCCGCGCAAGGCAACCGCAACCTGCTATGTCCCCTAAAATAGGATGCTACGCAAAAAGCCCCAAATTAGGGCGAAAATTTCATAGTTGACATTTGATATTCGTTGTTGTATATTATTAAACGTCGCTAAGAGCGGTAACGCGAACGGCAGCGGGGTGTAGCGCAGTCCGGTAGCGCACGTGCTTTGGGAGCATGGGGCCGGGGGTTCAAATCCCTTCACCCCGACCATACTGGGCCCCTTGGTCAAGCGGTTAAGACACCGCCCTTTCACGGCGG
>JAEWCL010000018.1 GCA_023390655.1 Bacillota bacterium
TTTCTGTGATTTTCTTATCCATGTGATGAAAGCATTATGGATGTGGCGCATATTCGCCTTTAGTCTATGAATCCTCATTATTTCACCACGCTTCACGGTTAGATAATTACTTATTATCCTTTGTTTATACGAATGGGCGAGCACAATAGCTTGCACTCGCCCAATGATCGTATTCGATTGAAAGTCGCTTTTGAGGATGTTTCTGAGCAATATCAGCATGATCTACAAGATGACTTGTGGATGAGACGTATTCATTATCTAAACGGATCCTGGTTTTTCTCTAGACATTCAGAAGTCGTGACATCAACTTTCGTTCAACAGACTGTCTATCAGTGGCCGTGGATCGGAATCATCCGCAGACAATATAGTAAGTGATGGAATGTCGGCAAGAGTTATCCCATTTTTAAGTGGACAAGAGAGGAACTCTTGTTCTGTTTCAAACATCCTGTCGTCAATATAATATGCCTGATCGAAGAAGCCCATTTGTTTGCTAAAATCGGAGGCTACCCCAATACGGTATACGCTGTCGTCATGGCATACCCAAAAAGCTATCCCTCCATCTGGCCATGTAACCCGCAAGATCTTTAGGATGCATGGCATATCACACTCTATCGGGGACCACTTGAGCTTTCGGGTTCCGGTACGAAGCGATTTTTGCAGGCAATTGTCGTTGGTAGCAACGAGTTCTTCGATACAAACAAATTCCGTATACACAACTACAAGAAGAAACAGGTAGAAAAGCGAGGCATGCCATCCGGTGCCCGGAAACAGGGTAACCCTCATCAAGCAAACCACCGTAGTGATTACGGCAATGACCACCATTCGGATGATTGTCCCCCGATAGGTCAGCCGCTTTTTGTCAGCTTTGAATAGGCTCATAGTAGCCTCCTTTTTTATTAATTTTAACACTCTGTTTATTGCGAGAAAAGACATAGAGATGGCTTACGGCGTATGTTATTTTAACGTCTAACTGAATCCGCAGAAAGGCTCCTGTCAAGGTTCAGCCCCATGGCTGTAAAACTAGGTTTGAAATTGTTGCTACGTTTGAAGACTAGAGTTTCCATTCTCCTGGGAGAGTATAGTGCGAATACCTGTTATATTATGGTATATAAATAAAGGGTAATCAGCTATTATCCTCTGTTCGTGAGAATGGGCGAGTGCTGCATGGTTGCACTCGCCCAATAACATTATCCAATCGAAAGACGATTTCGAGGATGTTTCATACTAAGAATATCGCTTTGCTTTTTGGTTGAAACATGGGTGTATATCTGGGTTGTGGTTATTGAGCTGTGCCCCAATATGTGTTGGATATATCGTATATCAACATCTTCCTCTAATAAAAGCGTAGCAAACGAGTGCCGAAACATATGCGGGGTAATGTGTTGTTGGACATTTGATCTTTTTACATACTTATTAATAATCGCACGCACAGATTGTTCTGAAAGCCGTCTATGTACTCTGTTGATGAAAAGATTACCTGTCTCTTCGATATAGGGCATAAAGGCGGATTTATAGTTTCTAAGGGCTTCCAGCACGTCACAATTTGCTACGGTAATGATTCTTTCTTTAGAGCCCTTTCCGAAAATACGAACCTGACCATTTACCCAATTGATATCTTCTGACTTTAACGAACACAGTTCTGATACTCTTATACCACATGCAAATAAAAGCTCAATAACCGCAATGTCGCGTAAGCAGATGAGTTTTTGATATGTAGAGTTTTCCTGACGTAGGGACTCCTTATATACGGCTTGCAATAGTGTTTCTATTATATCCAGTGGAATGGTTTTGGGAAGAATGTGGGGTTCATGAAACTTTAATTTCATTTTTGCAAAAGGATTCTCGCAAATAATTTCTTCATACTCTAACCAGCTGCAAAAAGCTCTGATGCTTGCAATTTTTCGTTTTACAGATTTGGGCTTATACATTTTACTTAAAGTTGTTACGTATTCGGATAGGTTGTTTTTTGTAAGACTGCCGCCCATATCCTTCATGAAGTTCAAAAACTGGTCAACATCAATTCGGTAGGCTTTTAGCGTTTTTGCGTTTAGATTTTTCTGATACTGGCAGTGGTCAAGATACTGTTTGCATAGCATTGCGAATTCCGGCATTCACGATTTTCCTCCAAACAAATTGTAAGAATAATTATGAATGCGTTTTTTGCCATTGTCGAATACATAAGCGAAGATTTATCCGCCGACAGAAATGGAGTAAGATGCAGATAAATGTCAATTGTCGGCGCTGGCATGGATTTAGCATATTCAAGCTTTTTACAGAAGCCTCTTTTCTGTTTTCGAATAAACGCAAATAAAAGTCTTGATTTTCCTTTTCTTGCATATTATGCTATGTGTATTATTGGTGCTAGTACGGTTAGTGCTATGAAAGGAGAACTATGCTTGAGATAGATAAGTTTTCAAGAGTTCCAATCTACGAGCAAATCATTGCACAATTGGAAACGCATATCCGGCTGGGCACATTTTCGCCGGAAGAGCCGCTGCCTTCCGTTCGCGCGCTTTCCGTTTCTGTTGGGGTAAATCCCAACACGCTGCAAAAAGCGTATACGGAGATGGAACGGCGGGGCCTGTGCTTTAGCGTGCCGGGCAGCGGGCGCTTTGTCGCGCGCGAGGCGAAAACGCTGCTTATGCTGCGTTCTCAAAAAAGGCAGGGAGAACTGGGGAGGCTTTTATCCGAGCTTATGGATGCGGGCATGAGCAGGGATGAGCTGCACACATTTGTTGACGGCATCGCAGATAAAAGAGCCGGAGAGGAAACGATATGATTGAAGTAAAAGGAATCACCAAAACCTTTGGCGGCCATACTGCGCTGAATGATTTAAGCTGCACCATAGAGAACGGCCGCATTTATGGCCTTGTTGGATCGAACGGTGCGGGCAAGTCAACGCTCATACGGCTGATGACGGGCGTATACAGGCCGGACCGCGGCAGCATCACAGTGGACGGTGCGCCCGTGTTTGACAATCCTTTGGTAAAGCGGCGGATGGTATACGTTTCGGACGATATCTACTTCCTGCCGCAGGCCAATATGCAGCGCATGGCCCTTTTGTACGCCGCCACTTATCCTTCCTTTTCCATGAAGCGTTTTGAGGAATTGAGCCAGATGTTCGGCCTTGACCCCAAGTCCCCCTTATCCACATTTTCAAAGGGTATGCGCCGTCAGGCGGCGGTGATCCTTGCCCTGTGCTGCTATGCGGATTTCATCTTTATGGATGAGACATTTGACGGTCTGGACCCCGTGATGCGCGAGCTTGTAAAGCGGGTGATCTATTCTGAAATGGAGCAGCGCGGCGCCACGGCTGTGATCGCCAGCCATTCGCTCCGCGAGCTTGAGGACACCTGCGACCAGCTTGCGCTTCTGCATAAGGGCGGGCTTGTATTTGAGAGCGATGTGCAAAACCTCAAAACCTCCCTCTTCAAGGTGCAGGTCGCCTTCAAAGCGGAATTTGACCGCCAGGTGCTTGACGGGATCGAGGTGGTCAGCTTCACAAAGCAGGGCTCTGTGGCGCTTGCGATCGTCCGCGGAGACAGGGAGCAGGTGCGGCAAAAGCTTATGGCGCAGGAACCGCTGCTGGTTGAGATGCTCCCCTTGACGCTTGAAGAGGTGTTTCTTCACGAGATGGAGGCGCTGGGCTATTCTTTTGATAATGCGGTACTCGCGGATGTGGAGGGTATGCAATGAAGCAGATCTGGTTTGACAAAAAACTATATGCGGACGGTCTCCGCCGCCTGCGCATGGTGGGGCTTGTGCTTTTTGCAGTTACGGTTATTCTGACATTGTTCGTGATATGGACGTCGAACCTTGCCGGCACCGTATATGGCTATGCGCAGCTTACTCCCGTGCTTTCCGCGTATATGTACGCGGCGCCCGTGCTTCTGGTGTTTACGGCGTTCTCGTTTCTCTTTAGAAGGAGCGCGTCCGATCTTTACCACGCGTTTCCCATCACGCGCACAGGCCTCTATATCACGCTGTCGGCCTCCGTTTTCACATGGATATTCGGCACCATCTTCATCACGCGCCTTTTTGCATACCTGTGCGTGCTGCTGCAGGGGCAGGCGTTTGCCCCTGGGTATTTTGCGCTGCAAACGCTTTCCTATTGTGCGGGCGCGCTCCTGGTCGGCGCGTGCGCACTCATCGGCGTCGCTATGACCGGCACCCGCTTTTCGGCGTTTGTCGTATCGGGGCTTATCCTGTTCCTGCCCCGCTGCGTTTCCGCGCTTTGCGGCTATGTGCTCATCGGCACCGCGCCGCTGCTTTCGCCCATAGACCTTGGCATCTTATTTGACGTTACGCTGAACATACCTGTCATATGGTTTCTGGAAGGGTTTTTAGGGATCGGAGGTTCCCTCTCCGGAGTCATCCTTGCAGTGGAAACCGTGTTTGTTTCATGGCAGGCGCAGCTCTACACAACCGTCCTTGCATTGTTGTATTTTGCGCTGGGCGCATTCGCGTTTTTGCGGCGCGCTTCCGAAACGGCGGAAAAATCCGCGCCCTCAAGACGACTGCAGCATGTGTACAGAAGCCTGATCTCCATGCCGCTGTTTTTGCTGCTGGCCATTGTGATCGCGCAGGAGACGAACCGTTCTTTCGGGGGCGGATACATGCTCCTCCTGCTATTTGCGGTACTCGTGTATTTCCTGTATGAACTGATTACAACGAAACGGTTCAAAAACCTGCTTTCAGCGCTGTATGTGCTTCCCATCCCGGTGCTTTTATGCTTCGGCATCGCGTTTGGCACGGTATCCTATGGGAACAGGGAAATGCGTGTGCTGCCGTCCGCCTCTGAGCTGACAGGCATCCAAGTTGCCCGGTTAAGGGACTCCAGGCCGTCTTATTCGGTACTTCTGCAATCGGAACTCACATTTACGGAACCGGAGTTGTTGCGGCTTGCCGCGGACGGCCTGAAGTATTCGTATGAAAACTTGGGTGACGAAAGATGGAGCAGGCAGGATCAAACGCTCAGCTTCCGGCAAAAACGCGGAGGAACCTTTGTAAGGAATCTCCGCATGACCTCTGCGGATGCGATTCACTTTTCTGAAGCGCTCGCGGCAAACGCCGCTTACCGCAGCGCGGCGCTTACCCTGCCGAGGGATGAGGAAATCTATCGGATCTCCACCAGCACGCACACGGAGAAGGCGTATCAAGATAAGGCTGCTATCAGGCGCTTGTTTGAGTTATACCGTGAGGACAGAAGCAAGCTTTCCTATGAGGACCTTGCTGGAGGGGCGGTGCCTCAAGCAACAGAGGCAATGCCGGTGCCTGCTTCACGAGAGAATATGTCGCTGATGCTGTATCAGGACGATGTGGCGATTGAAGTTTCCCTTTATGCGGAGGGGATACACAACGACCGCCTGTTTTCCGATTCCTATACCCTATCGCAAAAAACGCCCAACGCTGCAAATGCCGCCATGCGCTTCTGCAATGATCAGGAACAGGAAAGGATGCAAAACATACAGGCGACCCTGAACAGCGGCGTATCAATCGATTGGATCAACATCCATCTCCGGCTTTTCAATATTCCAACCGACAGGGGTGCGCTCAATAGCGAATCTATCGGGCTAAGCGGTATGAAGGACATGGAGGAAATCGCCTCTATGAAAGAAAAGGGCCAGAATACGCTGACGATCAAGGAAGCGCGTGAGCTTTTAAACACGTTCTTTTCCGGCGGCTACGCGGCGCCCGATATCAATAAGCCCTTTGCCCAGTTCGGCGTGAGCATCGAATATCTGAACGAGGATGGCAGATATACCTCCGAGGGGATGAACACCATCTATGCAGCATTGGATGAAGATACGATGCAAGAGGTACTTGCCATGTTCTCCGTACAATATTTCGAAGAGGAGGCGGCGCTCCAAGCCGCAGCTTCCTGAGATATGCGCCGGCCGATGCTTTCCAGTGTGAGCGTAACGTCTCGCTACAAGTACATAAACAAATAGGCCCGGCTGCTGCCGGGTGTATTTTGCTGGCGGGAAACAAGTTCCTCTGTTGCGCTAAAGGCTTAGCCGAGGACTACTGTGTGACCGTCTCCATCCCGATGAAGAGTTGCGATGGCTTAGTGCGTTCCTTCAGCGACATGAGCTTGGAATGTGCGAGCAAGTATGACCTTTTTTTCGTTTATCCCCGCCTCGGACTTCCACCGCCCGTGCAATTCAGGCATGCCCCTTTGACAGGGCGGTGGAAGGCAGGAATAGCAGGGTTCCACCCGGCCCTAGACAGCTTATGTGCAAGCACATAACAGGGGGTTCCCGTACCATTTTGAGGGTTCCAATTGGGTTAGCACTATTCTCCCACTTTTATTTGTGGATTTGTAAGCCATGGAAACCACTCTGCCCATACGCACTCACTTAATTAAGTATCAACGCCTTATGGCTTAGTGAATTCTATATGTTCATCAGCGATATTTATTAGCTCAGCATCATGAGTCGATATAAAAATAATGTGGGTCTGTTTTATACTCTCCAGATATTTAACTAATTTAAAAACGCTCGACTTATCCAAAGCTGCAGTAGGTTCATCAAGTATAATAACAGAAGGTTTTTTAAGAAAAGCTCTTAAAAGTGCGATTTTACTTTTTTCACCACCAGAGAAATTACTCCCTTTATCCTCAACTATAGTATCTAATCCTTGAGGAAGGAAGCGTATAAAAGCGTCCAATCCAATTTGAATAATTATGTCATAGATTTCATTATCTTCTACCTTACTGCCATCATCTAGGAGAAGGTTATATTTAAGCGTATCATTCAATAATACTGGAGCTTGTTCTGCATGCCCTATAAGAAATTTATTCAAATGATGATGATCAATATTCCTTAAATCAATGTTATTGAAACTGATTCTACCCTCATAGTCATTGACATAATGGCTCATTAAAAGATCGATAAATGTGCTTTTTCCAGTACCGTTTTGCCCTGTAAGTGAATATATTTTACCCTGTTTGAATGTTCTCGAGAAATTGCTAATTATGGATTTGGTATTATATGCAAAGGATAAGTTCTCTATTGTAATGGTCTTAATTTCATTTAGCTTAACTGTACCGCAAGTCTCTATATTAACATCTGTGATTTTTTTTAGTCTTAAATATGAGGCTCGTGTATCCTGAATTGATTTTCCAAGATTAAAGAAGTACCTTAATGAATTTAGCATAATGGCAAAATAAGCAGCAATGATCGAATATTGTCCGACGGTCATTCGTTCTTGTAGAACTGCAATACCTCCCACAACGTATAAGGTGGTTTGTGCTAAATTTGTTATAAATGATTCCAAACCTGTAAAGGCATAACTAACGTTCTGATACTTCAAACTAACCCGCATATTATCATTAAAAAATGAAATAAGCCTATTAGGGAACACTTTTTTGACACCATGGCTTTTAATAAATTTAAGATATTCTAACTGTTCAAACAATTTGCTAAAGTACTTTGATTGTACTTCTTTTAATTCCGTGGCAACTGTATATAAGGGCTTTTTAAGGAACTTAAAGGATATGAAAAAAAGAATCATAAAAGAGATCAGTATGATCGCTAAAACTGAATTAAAGGAATATAACATTAGGAATGGCAACACCAACATTATGCTATTTATTACAATATTCTGAAAACATGAAATGCAAAACGTGATCACTTCACTCGCATCTCGATTAATACGTTGTGTCATATAAGCCATATCATTATTATTGGTATAATTTAACGAGACATTTTGCAAATGTGTAATGCAATCGCTATTTAATTCATAGGTCATCTTAATCTGCATTTTTGTATTAAGACGATTTACAAGGTATCCTATGAAGATGCTGCTTAAGGTTACTAAACCAAAGAACAAACAATATAGATATATTGTCTGGTAATCCTTCCCCGTTATCAAGTAATCTATATACTGACCATTAATGAAAGTCGTACCCAAACTAAGTATCGCGCTTAAAATACTTAACGCGAGAAAAAATATTAACCTGCCCTGATTTTTACTGATACTATTCTTACAATAAATAAAAATATCTCTCATTTTAAACCTCATGTGGCATGGTATTGACCATATATGAATACAACTATTCGATTAATTTGTATTTGCCTTTAACCCTTCAATAAAGTTAGAAAGGTCATAGATAGAATCACAATATATCCTGCCGGTTTTTATCCAATATTTTATTTCTGCTATTTCACTACCAGCCTCTTTTAAACGATTGATATAGTCTTTTGTTGCAAAAAAATACTGGACTAATTGCTCGTTTATTGCACTGCCCTGATCATCTCGAATCAAATTTACTAAAGTGTCTGCGCAATCTTGAAGTATTTGCTCTCCATTATTTAGAGCGCGTATAATGCTAAATTTCGCAATGACTTTAATACCTGTAGCTACTAAAATTTGCTCAATGTAGTTATTCACATAGTCGTTCCCACCGGTATTTGATGTTGTTAAGATGATACCTTTTTTGCCAAGTAAGGGAAGTAAATGCAACCAATATGATATTCGGTCTATAAACGTTTTAACGGCACCGGTGACATTGTTTGCATACACTGGTGAGACAAATAGTATTATATCGGCTTGTAATAACTTTTTTCGAATTCTTATCATGTCGTCTTTTTCATCTAACGGACAGAAACCATTTATAAAACAGTTATTGCAGCCAAGACACTGCTGAATCATTACATCTGAAGTTCTGAAGCTCGCTACTTCAAGATGCTCGAAAGTAGACCTAACTGCTGTTAAGATGTTTTCTACAATGCTATGGCTATAGGAATTTATAGAGTTGGAACCTATAAATGTTAAGATCATATTTATCTCCTTACAACATCAAATGTTTAATAGCATCATTCGTGTAATCTAATGCATTTAGTAATGAGATGATGATACCTGGATCACCTTCCAAAAATCCATTCGTATGTTCAATATTTTTAAAATAATTCGTCTCATTATTGCTTTTGTAAGTCAAGATCTTTTCTATTAAGAGATTAGTTTTATATAAAAATACTTTATCTTTTGTCTCTTTAAGTAATGCATTAAATATTAGGAGTAGCCCGGAATACCCATGGCATACCATAGGGGACTCCAACAAATAATTATCCATTGATACATTAGCCAGATGCTTTAATTCGTTTAAAATTACATTAGTATTATCTGTGTCATTAGTATTTGAATAAAATAAATATAAAAGCCTGAGTATACTTATATTCCCATAACACCAAGAGATTCGTTTTGACAGAAACGTTTCAGGGATATCTTGGCTTATGAAAGAACTTAAATCAATCATGCTTGGCCATATGCTATATCCGAGAGGGTCCATGATCTTAAAGGTATTAAAGATATCCAAATAGAAACTAATAGTCTTATCTATAGATGAGGAAGATCTAAGTTCCGATTTAGACTTAACCAAGTATGCAAATATGCCAGCAATACCATGGGATATTCCAAAATTAAGATGGCCAGTTGGTAGGCGCCTTGATTCTAATAATCTATCTTGCTTGTCATAAGCGATAAAGCAGTTTGGAAGTTCATGTTCATGAATAGATCTTAGATCAATTGAATGTACGAAATAATCACTTATTTGTTGATTAATTGGATTTGAGCGCTCGACATTGCGTGAACACAACATATAATATCCAACGCCTGACAATCCACTTATCGCATCATAGTAAGACATTCTGTAATCGCAACTCGAGTTCGATAACATACTTCCTGCATAATTACAAATAGCACCATTGAGTTTGGTTAACAAATTTTTATAATTACCTGTTTGTCGATTAATAATTTCAATGGAATATGCTATATCAGATAGACCTCCAAAAAAGCCTAAATGTATCATGTTTTGCTTTATAAGGGCGTTTATCAGTTCCAGAGATTTATGGAAATTCTCCAACCACCGATTTTGATCTTTGAAATGTTTGAATGAGAAGGCAATCAAAAATAATAACGACGGCAGGTCCTCGTTTAGATTATCTGAACGAATATTAATGTCAAGTTCATCTAAATAAGAGTCTACCACTTTTATAGCAGATTCGAAGTTGTGATCATAAAGGTCACAACCATTTATATCTTTTAATTGCTTCATGTTTCAACTTCTTTCGTTCTATAAAATTTAACCTTTTTGACCTCGGAATCTAACAAATATTTGGTAATTGCCATCATCCTATATTCAAAATCTCTCTTTGATTTCAAGCGATTCAAGTGCATATGAATCATGCTCAATACTATATTATCTAATGTATTGGTAACTTCCTTTTGGCTTAAGAATAATTGTCTATAGCCCTGCAAGCTTTTTATTCGCAAATTATATAAATCAGAAATCGTTTCGTTCATAATGATTTCTTGTTTGCTGTTTTTACGAACAGCCATATACTTTTGCTTTTTACGCTGAAACTCTTTTTTGAACTTTTCATCTTTGTCGAAATTCACCAAGACACTGTATTGTTCTGAGATTTCTTGATGAAATATTGAGATATAATCAAGTATACTTGTTTGACATAATAGTTCATCATTCGATCGGTCGCATTGAATTAACTTTGCCGTAAGGATGCTGTCGCAATAAAATACATTTTCGGCAGCTTCCATTAAAGCTAATCCGCCATATCTTTCAACTTCACGGTCAAAGGTGTCAATAGTTATTTTTGTCGCATTTACTTTGTATTTTATGACATCATACCAAGCAAACAAAGCACTAAATAATTCTTCGAAATTATCCCCATGATGGATTCTTATTCTTAAATGTAAATCAGGATCTGAGTACCGAACGAAGTAGTATTTGTCTGCTAAATTGCAAAGCAGTAAATCGTGAAAAAATCGGTCAAACTGATCGATCAATTTATCAAGATTGATTTCTGACACATATATTTTTAAGTAGAGCCAAGTGGAATTAGGCTGGAAAGAACGACTTCTATCAAAACTACTTTCAAATAGTTTTATTCCATTGGCAGTATTAAATTTAAAAACATTACTACTGTCATCCAAATGCAGTTGCGCAACATATTCTGTCACAAATCTAGCTCCATCAACACTCGTTGGTATCGCTTTGATATCACTATGTTCAAATTTCTCAAGTCGTATGTTGCTTCCTTTTATCATCAATTCCCTTGACAAAAACTCTATACAGAGTCGATTGGCTAAATCAAGTAAGATTTTTTGGTCAAATAAGGTTGCGTATACAAACTGGGGTATCCCCCAAACATTCCGATACTTTAAAAAGTATTCGTCAAATGATTCTGAGAGATTATCAAAATCTGTGAATTCCAAAAGCCAATATTCTTCGCTTAATACTATGTTGTGATATCGAATTTCTGGCATATACTTAAAACTGAAGCTGCGGAAACTATTTAAGCTCATCAGTGGATTTTGCTCATAAGCGTCAGAGATTAGACGGAGTAATTTTATTGGTTGTGAGTTTAATGTTGGATTGATCATATTGTCAGAAACAACATTAACTTCTTTATTCTTTGAATGTGATTTTATATAGAATCTGTCTGTACTTAAATCGTAACCAACAAATAAATCATTGAGCGAAATGCTTTCACCCTTTTCGTCGAAGATATTCAGAAGCAAATTATTATTTAAATTGAATTTACCACAAGAAACATTATTGAGTTTAGTATTACTATGCAACTCTCTTGCATCTAAGTATATATAGGAATCCCTGGAAAGCTCCTCGACTTTTTTATACGATGCACTTATATGTTCTTCTGTTTCAGGATAAAATCTATTAATAGAACTATACGCTAATTTGGACCCTGGGTTAGTAGCCACATGCAATGTTGGATGATCCATGTTATCATAAGAAACAGTAAAGAATACTTCTAATGACGGCGGTAATGCAATTTCAGTATGTTTTAAGTGCTTTCTAAAAAGATTGATATCTGTTTCGTCTATCTCAATGTATGGCAGTCTATTCTTTATTGCTTCCACCATTTTGTTTTCTACTCTTTTTCTAACAAAAGAAACATTTGGATTATCGAAGTTTTTCGTAATATTAACGAACTGGTCACCTAGACCTATCGAATCATCGCATAGCTCACAAATAGAAACTTCAGTGTTCGTGCCATATCTTTCGATAAACTTAGTCTTAAACTGCTGGATATATGATAATTCATGTGATGGCAAACAGATTACCAAAAAATCAAGTAAATCAATTATGGTATTTCTGATGACTAATGGCAATGATGCTTGCTGAAAATTTAATGTCAAGTACACATTTAAATAGCTACTATGTTCAACAATAGAAGCCATTTCATGCCGCAAACTATAACAATCTGCCAACTGGAAATCTTCGGCCGAACAATTTAATTTCTCGCACAAGGAATGTAATTTCTTAAAATAGTCCAATTGCTCAATGCTATTCGTATGCTCTAGTATCTCAATCAGTCTTTTCAAGGAAGAGGAACATACAAAAACCGATCTGAGTTCGGTTAGCAAAAATTCATTATCAATCAGTCCATACAAGAAATTATCGATAACGTGATCTGGAGTATCGGAGCCATCTAATATACATTCTTTCAATCTGGAATACGCTATCGGTTCATTTGTAAAATTCAGAACTCTCTGAATTTGGTTGGAACATCGAATATTGGCGCAATTTAACCCGTTGATTTGCTCGGTAAGCAGCAAGTTCTTATATCTGTCATTTAGTTTATAGCAATTTGGGTTCTTAACAACACGCAATTGTTTTAAAACTCCTCGATCGCGTTCAAGTGATTTAATGACTTTATATAACCATTCGCTATCTGGGTTAGCGTGGGTTTCGATTGAATTAATTACGATGTTATTACTATTTGAAAACTCACCATAACCTACTCCAGCAAATATTCCAAAAGGTGTGCTTCTTGAGGCAGCCCTCGATACATAGGCCATCAGCGAAGAAAAAAATTTTCCTGTAATCGGCTTACCTTCTTCTATTTTTTTAAGTTCATTATCAAAACTAATGCTAGCTATTGATAATGCCTTCCTTAACATACTATTTCGAAGAACTTTCTCAACGAATTGTTGTTTGTCTGAGGACGAGAGCATATCAATATAAGTATCTATACTTGTAATAGGCATTCGCAGAATAAAGTTATTACTTAACAAATACATTATATACCCTCCCAAATATCTTTCTAAAAGCTGGACCCTCTGTATTATTTTATTTATTCGGCTATAGATTTAGGGTCTGTCCTATCTGTAGACAAGCCTAGCCGCTGAAGGGTACCGCGACTAGCACCACAAGCAAGTTGCGATGATTGTCACAACAGTGGTGATTACGCAGGGTGCCAGGGTGGGAAGGGGGGCAGTCATGGGTTTGACTTCTCCGCCATCATTGCCGCTAATAGCACCATACTGGAGATCGAGTTCAAATTCATCGAATTTGTTCATTTGTTTCTCCTTTATACACAGAGGGTCCAACTTAGCCGAACTGATCCTGTAATTATTTTACATATCAACTGTGAATAAACTTCAGATTTTTTGTAAACAATATATTAATTTGGAATAAATGGTAAAATTATGTGTTAAAATATGTTCAAATTGGAGGAGGGGTTTATGCAAATACTTGAGATGCTCTATTTCGGAGCCATCGTAGGTCTAATGATTTTAATGATAATATCTAGCATTCGTTCTCATCATAAATTCATTAGGTCTTTAGAATTAGATTTTGGCAAGACTCCGGAAACCAAATCTATTGATAGAAATAGGGTGAATAGTTATTTTGAATTGATATATGGTAATTATACGGGAATAGTCGACAATACTACATGGAATGATCTGGATATGGATGACATTTATTGTAGGATCAATGTATGCAAATCATCTGTAGGAGAAGAATATCTCTATGCCTTACTGCATAATCAGAACTATAGTATTGAACAACTAAAGAAATTGAATATTCTAGTAGAGAAATTAGATAAGAATCCTAAGCTACGGATTCATTTGCAAAAACAATTAAAGCTATTAGGTAAGGACCGGTATAACGGATTATCATATTTGATTGCAAGCAATAGTCCTTTTCTGCTCAAAAACGCTTGGGTTTACTATGTTTTTTCTGCCCTGCCTTATTTGACATTATTAAGCGGTTTTTTTATTTTATTCTCTCACGCTTTGCTGCTGACGATTTTCGTTTCGTTTATTAATGTTTTAATCTATCTATATAAGAAGCCATTTTTGGAAATTCATCAGCATTCTCTAAAATATGCCTCGAAACTATTATTAACATCACAGGCCATATCCAAATTAAGATACAATGATATTACAGAAATAAAGAGTTTGTCCTTGCATAACAAAGCGTTTAAGCGGATCTCAAGAGGGCTGGATAATACGTTTGCTAGATTTGTAGTCACGGAATTTCAAGCGTTTGTTGACGCTGTTCATATAGCGACCCTTCATGATCTGGTTCGCTATAATAAATACTTACGCGTAATTACCGAGAATTCGGCTTCTTTTCATGAGATTTTTAAGACAATAGGGTTCATAGATGTGGCAATCAGCATCCTTTCGTTCCGAAAAAGCTTAAATGACGAATATTGTATTCCTGGATTAAACGATACGAAAACGATAGAGTTTACAGATATTTATCACCCCCTTGTTGCCGCTCCGGTACGAAATAGTGGATATATCAAACGTGGGTCAATCATAACCGGATCAAATGCATCCGGCAAATCCACATTTATTAAAACCCTTGCAATCAACGCGATACTTGCACAGACTATCTATACCTGTTGCGCTGCTGAATTCAACTTAAAGCCCTCATTAATTATGACGTCAATCGCACTTAGAGATAATATTGCCGCTTCAGAAAGCTACTTTGTTGTTGAAATAAAGTCAATAAAACGTATGCTGGATGCAGTTAAAAATAGCAGCTGTATTTGTTTTATTGACGAGGTGCTTCGTGGCACGAATACCGATGAAAGGATAGCGGCCTCGTATGCGATTCTCGAATCGTTTGCAAAACTGAATTGTATTTGCATTGTTGCCACGCATGACAGGGAGCTTACGCAATTATTGGATCAATGTTACGATAACTTATATTTTACTGAACAAGTAACGGATGAAGGCGTATTTTTTGATTACAAATTGAGGGAAGGGATATCGCAAACGCATAACGCAATTAAACTCCTGGAGCTTTATGGAATTGACACATCCATAGTGGATAAGGCAAAGTTGATGCTGAACCATCGGTATAAAAAAGATTAAGGTGTACTTGCGAATTGCTTTGATGAACTAGGGAGCACATTGGAGAGCGCTTTGCAAAATTACACAATCTTTAGACGAATCTCATAGCAGCATATGGATTGCATGGGGTTTGATCAGTATCATACGCTCTTGGATGATCTTACTAGTAATACAAGATGATCGCAATTTTTATACTTCATGAAAAACAGGGGCTAATGATGCCCCTGTTTTGCTCTTACTGACATTTTAAACTACCCCTAAATCTGTATGATAGAGAATGAACTTTTTGTAAAATATGTTCGAAAGTTTGACAAAATCCATTTTTCAATCGGGATATTATATGAAGGGCAAAAATGTCTCTTTATTAACAGGGATGGCGACGATGCAAATTCGTTGTTTGTTTACAAGCCGGCGATCCCAGACATTGGCACCTTGAAAATTTTATATTTCGTGTTTCAGGTACATTCCCCATACTGCTCCATGAGGGCAAGCGGCAAAGGGACCGGCGCGACGACGGCATATGCAAGAGCGATAAACGGCACCTTTTAAGCCAGCCATGGCAAGCTGGCTCGCGAAAACGGGTATGGGCATAATGATACTTCCTCACGGCCCCCAGTAGACTTGGGGGAGCCTCTACGGTACACGCTACTTTGCAAAGGGCGGTACATGTGGAGCTATGATGCCGGAGCCACCGGCAGCCTGAAATACCCCAACGCCGGGGGTGCGTGGCAAATACGGCGAGACTGACATTAGAAAAACAATGAGTTGGCCTTCGCTCTTTCCTCTTTCATATGCAAATCGTATTTTTGTAGGCACAAAGCCGTTTCACAGCCAGATCAAGTTAGACAAAAGGAGGTTCTTTCATTGAACGCCGCAATGTGCAGTGGTACACTGAACGTGTAAAGCCATTGCATGCTGTAATAACAGGAAAGGAGCAAGTCGTGAGCGTTGGCAATATGCAATGTGGTGGCGTCCCGGACAAAAGAGTCTATAGCGTAAGCGAAATCGCTGGGCTCCTGCATGTCAGCAAGGGGTCAGTCTATAGTCTCATTAAGGAGGGGGCGTTTCGTACAGTACGGATCGGATCGGCCATACGCGTATCTAAAAAATCCTTTGACGAGTGGTTGGACAGCCAGAAAACTTCACCGTAAAGGAGAATGATGTATGGCTTCGATCGTAAAGAGAAACTCAAAATATTCGGTGGTATATTACGCCGATGTGGACGGAAAAAGAAAGCAGATGTGGGAATCGTTTGATACCCACAAGGAAGCAAGTAAGCGCAGGGCCGAGGTGGAGCACGAGATCGATGACGGCGTTTTTATTCCGCCGAGTAAGCAGACGGTTTGCGCATTCCTGGACGATTTCATATCGCTGTATGGCGAGGAAAACTGGAGCCTATCTACTTACAGTAGCAATGTCGGGATGATCGACAATTACATTAAGCCGCATATAGGGAATGAGCTTGTACAGGACATCACCCCAAAATTTGTGGATCAGTACTACAAGCGGCTGAAAAAGACCAAGCCGGTTGCGTCGGGACTACGCCGATCAAAATCCCTGTATGTCGGGCCTTCGGTTGTTGACAACGTCCATAAGCTGCTGCGGTGCGCGTTCAGGCAGGCGGTACGTTGGGAGATCATCAAGCGGAACCCGTTCGAGTTGGTCAAGGCTCCGAAAACATCTTACGCGCCCAGGGAAATTTGGACGGCGGAAACCATCCGTAAGGCGCTTGACGAATGCACGGATAGCAGGCTGTACATCGCGATGAATCTGGCCTTTGCCTGTTCGTTGCGTATTGGCGAGATACTGGGTCTGACATGGGACAATATGCACATTGAGAAAAAAGATATTGCTAGGGACGATGCGTATGTTTACGTCGAAAAGGAGCTCCAGCGTGCATCCGTAAAGGCCATTGAGGTGTTGGATCAAAAGGATATCATCCGTGTATTCCCGTCGATACAGCGTGATCCCAAGACACGAGTGGTGCTAAAAACGCCCAAGACCAAGTCTAGCATCCGCAAGGTCTGGCTGCCGAAAACCGTGGCCTACATCCTGCGGGAGTATAGGGAACAGCAAAAGGTGTTGAAGAGCCTGCTGCAGGATGAGTATGAAGATTACAGCCTCGTTGTTTCGATGCCCAATGGCAGGCCCTGCGAGGAGCGGCTGATCGCCGAATCCTTTCAGCGGCTCAAGGAGCGGGCCGGGCTGCCCAACGTGGTGTTCCACTCGCTGCGGCATTCGAGCACAACCTATAAGCTCAAGCTGAACAAGGGCGATCTGAAGGCCACGCAGGGCGACACGGGTCACGCGGAGATCGACATGATCACCAAGGTCTACGCGCACATTCTGGACGAGGACCGCAAGCTCAACGCGCAGAAGTTCGAGGCGGCGTTTTACGCCAACCCGGATTTGCGGGGGGTCATGTCGCCGGAGAGCACTCCGGGTGGGTTAGACGCGAAGGAGTTGGTCGAGCAGCTGCGGAAATCACCGGAGCTTTTGAAGGAACTTGCGCAGCTTGTCAAAACGTAACAGGTCTGCGAAAGCGACAAAGTCCGTATTAGCAGGATTGCTAATAATCTTAGTAAAACGCGAAAATTGGTTCGAATTCTCTTAGCGAAAAATGCATTTCCATGCAGGAGAAGACGGAATGCGTTCATGCGAAGAAGGAAACGAGCCAAAAAGAAAATGCCGCAAAACCCTTGATTTTACGGCATTTGGCGCGCCTACCGCGACTCGAACGCGGGGCCTTTCGCTTAGGAGGCGAACGCTCTATCCTACTGAGCTATAGGCGCATATACAAAGTTATTCGATTTTTTATTCACTCCCGGCGTGAGAACCCCTCACACTTAGGAGGCGGACGCTCTATCCTGCTGAGCTATAGGTGCATGGTAGGTTCTCTGCGCAAATCTCATAAAAACAGCATGTCCGCAAGTTTGCACAGCGTGAACATTATACAACCTGGCGCACCGCATTGTCAAATACGCAGCGGCGGACCATGCAGATAATTAGGAAGAAAAAGGAGCCGGACGGTTGCTGTCCGGCCCCCGGGACATTGACAGTCTCTTGTGGGAGGTGAGGGGGTTGTGTTATGCGTTTTGCAGCAGCGCCGTTACATCCGCCGCCGTTATTTCATCAAAGGAGGCGATGATACGGTCGGCATTGGACAGATCGAGTTTGGCCTGTTCCGGGTTTGCGTAACCGATCACCTTCATGCCCGCGGCTTTTGCGGCGAGAATGCCGTTTGGGGAGTCTTCAAACACCACGCAATCGGCAGGGGCTACCTGCAGTGCGTTTGCGGCGTGTAAAAACACATCCGGCGCGGGCTTGGGACGGGAGATGGATTCCATGGTGGAAATCTGCGTGACGTGTTCCGCGGCGCCGTTCAGGCGGAGGATGCTTTCCACATTAAACAGATAGTTGGAGGTGGCGACACCAATCAGGAACCCGCTCTGCTTTAAATGACGCAACAGGTCGAATACATGCGGCATAGGGGGGATGCTGCCGTCTTCAAACAGTTTGCAGAATTCCGCGGTCTCTTCTTTCAGCAGTTCGTCCGCCGTGACGGACAGCCCGAATTCTTCTACAAGAATTTTATACGTTGTACCGGAAGGGATGCCGCGGAACCTCCGCTCATGCTCCTCGGTAATGATAATGCCAAGCCGCTTTGCAATGGCTTGATGATATGCGTCATAGACCGGTTCGGAATTGACCAGTACGCCATCCATATCAAATATGACAGCCTTAGGCAAGGGGATGGCCCTCCGCTTTCAAAAAATGCAGCACATCCTCCATAGGCCGCAGCGAATTCTGCGCGCCGATGGTCATGGCGGCCATTGCGCCGCAGGCGCTGCCCAGAACCATGCTCTTTTCAATCTCCCAGCCGTTTGCAATACCGTAAGCAAGGCCGCCATTAAAGGCGTCGCCCGCCGCAGTGGTATCCACAGCTTTGATCTTGAACGCGCTCTGCCGGACTTCCTGCTTCCCATCATAATAATACGCGCCTTTTTCGCCCATGGTGATCAATACGTGCTTGACGCCCTTTTTCATGAACCATTCCGCGTTGGCGCGGGCCCACTGGTCCAGCGGCATATTGGCGCGCAAAATGCCGGTGTAGGCCTCGCTCTCCGTTTCGTTGGGGGTAATGTAATCCACCAGCGGGTACACCTCGTCGGGGATAGGGACGGCGGGGGCGGGATTTAAAATGGTGGTCACGCCAAGGGAGTTTGCAAGGGAAAGGCCATAGGCGAGCATATCGCCATTGATTTCATTCTGGGTGATGAATACGTCCGCCTCCTGGATCTGCGCCTTCGCGGAGTCCACAATTTCCCGGGTAATGGCCTTGTTTGCGCCCGGCGCGTGCACAAGCATATTGTCTCCGTTTTCATCCACATAGATGACGGCGCATCCGGTGCGCTGATCATTCAAGGTATACAGGAACCGGTCGTCTACATCCTGCGCCTTGAGATTCTCGCGGACGCTTTCGCCCTGGGAATCCGCGCCGATGCATCCGATAAAGTACGTATGCGCGCCAAGAAGGCGGGTCTGTACGGCCTGGTTGGTGCCCTTGCCGCCCAGGTACATGTCTACGTCGGATCCGTCGACGGTTTCGCCTACGTTCGGAAGGCGCACGGCCTTGGCCACAATATCGTAATTGATGCTGCCCAATACCGCAATGGTGATGCTCATATGCTTGCTCCTTACTGGTTTGTTATTTGGAATTTTGTAAAAAACACAAGGCAAAGTCCAACAAAATATTGTCCAAAACGACATCTCACATAGCACATGTGCCGCGCGAAAAGGGATGGGAGGCCTTGCATTTGAACAAAGAGGTCAGATGCGCCGCTGCTTAAGCACAAAAAAATAAAGAAAAAAGCCGTTTTTCAACTGTGAATTATACCACAAAACACAATGGTTTGCAATGTGCCGCACATCGGGCCTGAAACCAACAAAAAACCAAGAAACACAATTTTGGATTATTGACACCTTGGGCTTTGCATGCTATATTGATGCTGAAAGTTGGCGTGAGAACTCATGGCGACTTGCTTTATCGGGTACAATATCACATGTCGGCATACTTTCAGCGCCAACAATCAAAACCAAGAACAAATGGGAGGAAGAAACACGTATGAAGAAACTCATGGCAGTTGCATTGACCCTGCTCATGATGCTGTCGTTTGTGGCTTGCGCCGCCAACCCCAGCACCCCCCCCGCCGCGACCGCAGCGCCCCAGGGCGAAACGCCTGCAACCGAAGCGCCCGCGGCTACCGAAGCGCCCGCATCCACGGAGCTTGCCGCAGCGGACGTTGCGGAACAGGGCTTTGACCATTATGACAAAGCCGTCCAGTACAAGGATGTGGAAGCCCTGCTCGGGCCCATGCCCAAAATCGACGGCGAGCTGAAGATCGGCTATGTCTGCAAGGCGTTTGAGAACGAGTTCTGGCGCATGCAGAAGGAAGGCGCTGAGGCCGCTGGCAAAGCGCTGCAGGAAGCGGGCTACAACATCAGCCTCGACGTGCGCGCAGCGCAGGGCGAAACCGATGAACAGGGCCAGCTGGCTGTGCTCAACGACATGATCAATAAGCAGTACACCGGCATCCTGTGCTCCCCCATCTCCGAGGGCAACCTGCTGCCCGGTATTGAGAACGCGCTCAAGTCCAACATCCAGCTCACGGTTGTCAACGATGCGTTCATGCCTCAGATCGGCGTGACGGTCGGCGCATGGCATCTGGAGGCTGCGGAGCTTGCCGCTGCGTGGGTTAACGAGAAGATCGGCGGCGAAGGTCAGGTTGCGATCGTTCAGGGTCTGCCCAAGGCGCCCCCGGCCAGGACCAGGACCGAAGGCTTCAAGAACTGGTTTGCCAACAACAACCCCAAGGTTGAAGTGGTTGCTATCCAGAACGCTGACTGGGACCGCATGAAGGCGAAGGACGTTGTGGATATCTGGATGAAGCAGTATCCTGACCTCAAGGCGATCTACGCGAACAACGACACCATGGCGATGGGCGCTCTCGAAGCCGTTAAGGCTGCGGGCAAGCTCGGCAAGTGCCTGGTTGTAGGAACCGACGGTACGAGTGAAGCGCGCGCTTCCATCAAGGCGGGCGAACTTTCCGCCACGGTTGACTCCTTCCCGTACTACATGTCCCAGATCGGCACCGAGATGCTTCTGAGGAAGCTCGGCGGCCAGGATGTTCCCAAGGTTGTCTATTCCCCGCAGGCTGTTATCGACAGCGCCAACATCGATGTGCCCGCCACCGAGATCATCGGCTGGACCGGCTTCAAGATTGCTGAATAAGCAAACGCTGCCTCAATAATCAATCCCCGAAGGCCGCTCCGGCAAAGTTCCAAAGGACTTTGCCGGCGGCGCTTGTCCGGGGCAGCAATGCCGCCCCGGACGCCTTTCTAAAAGCAAACGTTTGTGATACGGTGCTTTTAGAAAGGAAGCGTAGACACGATAGCGGGTTTTACGCTATCATTACCCTGAAAAGGATGGTGCAGAAATGGAAAATTACATTGAATTTCAGAACATCACCAAGATTTTTCCGGGCCAGAGGGCGCTCCATGATGTGTCCTTTGCCGTGCGGCGCGGTGAGATTCACGCGCTGCTCGGAGAAAACGGCGCGGGAAAATCCACCTTGCTCAACATTCTGCACGGCATGTTCCCGGCAACGGAGGGCAAGGTGTTCATCGGCGGCGAGCAGGTGAAGTTCAACAACGCCTACGAAGCCATTCAATATGGCATTGCAAAGGTGCATCAGGAGATCAACATCATTCCTGAGCTTACCGTGGCCGAAAATCTCATGCTGGGCAGCGAGATTGTAAACGGCCCCTTCCTCAACAGCACCCAGATGGTGAAGGAGACCCAGAAGCTCCTTGACCTGCTTGGCTGCACGTTCTCCGCAAAGGAAAAAATGAAAAATCTGAGCACCGGCAAAAAGCAGATGGTGCAGATCGCAAAGGCGCTCTACCTCAACGCAAAGGTGATTTCCTTTGACGAGCCGACCTCATCCTTGAGCAATGCGGAAGTGCATATGCTCTTCAAGATCATCAATGATTTGAAGGCCAAGGGCATTACCATTCTGTATATCACCCACAAGATGGATGAAATATTCGCGCTGTGCGACCGCGCGACGGTGCTGCGCGACGGCGAATATATCACCACCTGGGAGTTGAAAGATACCAAGGAAGAACAGCTGGTGCACAGCATGGTCGGCCGCGACGTCTCCATGTTTGCACAGCGCCTCAAGCCCTGCTGCGCGGAGCCTGAGACCATGCTCAAGGTGGAGAACCTCAGTGGCCCGGCAGGTTTTGAAGACATCAGCTTTGAATTGCGCAAGGGCGAAATTTTAGGCTTCTTCGGCCTGGTGGGCGCGATGCGCACCGAGGTTATGCGCGCCATATTCGGCGCGGATGAATCCTCGTCCGGCGCCATTACACTGCATGGCAGGAAGCTTGATAACAGTTCTCCGAGCGCCTGCGTGAAAGCGGGGATCGGCCTGATTTCCGAAAACCGCAAGGAAGAGGGCTTTATCAAGAACCTCAACAACGCGGACAACATCGCGCTTCCCTGCATCCAGAAGTTCCAGGACGGGCCGTTTGTGAACCGGGAGCGCAAGTATAAAAACGCAATCTCTGTCGGCAAGCAGGTGGGGCTCACGCCCAATGACCCGGAATTCATGACGGTCAGCCTTTCGGGCGGCAACGCGCAGAAGGTCATCCTGGCCAAGTGGCTTTCCACCGACGCCGACGTACTCATATTGGATGAACCCACCAAGGGCATCGACATCGGCGCAAAAGCGGAAATCTACAAGCTGATGGAACAGCTTGTGGAGGAGGGCAAGTCCATTATCATGGTCTCCTCCGAGCTGACCGAGGTCATGGGCATGAGCGACCGCATGATTATCATGCGCGAAGGCAGGATTGCCGCGGAGCTAACGAAGAGCGAGTTTTTAGAAGAGAGTATTATCACATACGCAGTAGGGGGAAGTTTGGCATGAGCAACTTTTGGAAGAAGAACAGCCGCGAGCTGAGCGTAGTCTTTGCGATTATTCTCATGTTCATCATATTCGGCGTGCTTGAGCCGATCTATGTTTCCGGCAACAATATCCGCGATATCGTGGAGCAGGCAACCATCTACGGCCTCATGGGCATCGGCATCACCGGCGTCATCATCACCGGCGGCATCGATCTTTCCGTAGGCTCTGTGCTGGCATTGGACGGCGCGATCGTCGCGCAGGCGGCTGTCGCGGGCGTACACCCCATCCTCTGCATCCTCATCGGCCTTATTATGGGCTTTGCCATTGGTTTGTTGAACGGTATCCTTGTCACCAAGCTGAAGCTGCAGCCCTTTATTGCCACCATGGGCACGATGTCCGTCTACCGCGGCCTTGCGTATGTTGTCACCAAGGGCTATCCTGTGCTTGGCGTGCCGGATACCTACCGCAAGATGGTGGACGGCGAGCTGATCCCCTCGGTGCGCGTCTCCATCCTGATCTTCTTCCTGTTTGCGGTCATCATGTTCATCGTGCTGCGCAAGACCCGCCACGGCATGTATGTATACGCCATCGGCGGCAACGAGGAAGCGACAAGGCTTTCCGGCGTGAAGGTGGACAAAAACAAGGCGCTCGTGTACGGGCTGGGCATGCTCGGTACCGCGCTTGCGGCCATGATCCAGATTGCGAAACTCGGCACCGGCGACCCGACCACGGGCCAGGGCTATGAATTGAACGCCATTGCGGCGGCGGCCATCGGCGGAACCAGCATGGCGGGCGGACGCGGCAATGTGTTCGGCACCGTGCTCGGTGCGATCCTGTTTGCGGGGTTGAAGGTCGGCCTTATCGTAATGGGCGTGGATACGTTCTACCAGTACATCGCAACGGGCGCCGTGATTATCTTCGCAGCGTATATCGAAGTGATCCAGACGCAGCTTTCGAGCAAGCCCGCCAAGGTAAAATAACGGCCCCCGGAGGAAGCAGTATGCCAAAGTCGAACCCGGCACTGTGCTGTTCCATTGCAAGAAGCATTGGCGGCATGGGCGTCAAAACCCACAACGCGGCGTTCCGCCATATGGGCCTGAATTATACCTATGTGTCCTTTGAGCCTTCTGGCGCAAAGGCTGCGGTGGACGCCATGCGCACGCTTGGCATACGCGGCATGGGCGTGACGATGCCGTATAAAGAAGAGATCATGGATTATATCGACCATGTGGACGATATGTCAAAAGAGATCGGTGCGATCAACACCATTGTCAATCACGACGGCGTACTCACGGGATACAATACTGATGTTTACGGCGCAATCACAGCGCTCTTGGAAGTCACAGCCCTTGATGGGAAAAAGGTGGCGGTCATGGGTGCAGGCGGCGGCGCTAAGGCCGTGATCTATGGCCTCAAGCAATATACAAACGATATTTCCCTTTACAACAGGGATGTCGCGCGCGGCAGAAGCACGGCGGACCGCTTCGGCATTCCCTATGCAGGGGGGACGGAGCTGTTAACCGCCGCAACGGACTATGATATCCTCATAAACTGCACGTCCGTTGGATTCAAATCGGAGGACACGCTTTTAACGCGCGATCGCATCCGGAAAAACAGCGTGGTGATGGATATCATATTTACGCCTATTGAGACGGTACTGTTGAAAGAAGCAAAGGCAATCGGCTGCAAGACGGTATCCGGCGTACGCATGATCATGCATCAGTCGTACAAACAGTTTGAGCATTATACCGGCGTTCCCGCACCGGTGGACGTCTACGAGCGCGTGATTATGGAAATATGTTCTTCTTCAAAGAGTTGAGAAAACGTGTTTTTCCTGCCCCAAAGCGGATTATGAACAGATAGAAAGCAGAAAACGGGAGAGCAGATATGAGCGCAGGCAGTGTCGTCAACCGCAGAAATAAAATTTTGCAGCAGCTTTCCGCAAAGGGCAGCGTGCGGGTTACCGACCTTGTGGAGCTGCTCAGCGTATCCGACGAAACCATACGCAAGGACCTGCAGGCCATGGAAGAGCGCGGCATCCTCAGGCGCGAGCATGGCGGCGCTACATTAACGTCTTATAACGAGGAAGAGGACGTCGGCCGCCGGAGCACGGAAAATACTGAGGTCAAAAGCCGCATCGCAAAGGAGGCGCTCAAGTATATCCCCGCGGGCGAGCCGCTTGTGATCGCATTTGATGCGGGCAGCACCTCCTACTGCTTGGCGCAGTTTCTGGCGCAGCGTAGCGGGCAGACGATTATTACAAGCTCTATCCCCGTTGCGGAGCTGTTTAACGGCGATAAGAACGATGTATATCTGCTCGGCGGCAAACTTCGGCAGAAGGACCGCTCCCTGTACGGGCAATGGGCGCTCAACTTTATCAGCAGCATCCGCATTTCTGTCGCCATCCTTGGCTCCAGCGGCGTTAAAAACCGCAATGGGCTGTGTGCGGTGACCTTTGACGATGCGGATATCAAACGCGCATATATTAAGAACAGTGAACGGAGCATTGCGCTCTTGGACAGCTCCAAGTTCCACAAATGCTCCATGGTAGAGTCGGCCAAGTGGGAAGAGCTGGATATGGTCATTACCGATGGCGGCATCCAGGAGGAGGACAGGGAGGTTCTTTCCAAAAAGACCAACCTCATCGTCGTATAACGGAGGGCACATGGAACGCTTTGTACAACAACTCAATCAAATCGGCGCATCCGGGCGCATCAGGAAGCTGCGGCAGGAAATGCTCGATGAGCCGCGCTATGTCTCGATCGAACAGGCAAAAATTATTACGGAGATCTATCAGGCCAACCGGGAGAAGTCCATTCCCATGAAGCGTGCGCTTGCTTTGCAGGCGGCGCTTGACAAACTTGAAATAGTCATTGAAGACGGAGAACTGATCGTCGGCAACCGCACCGCACAGTCGGGCGCGGGCGTCGTATTTCCCGAGGGCGGCATCAACTGGCTCGAAAAGGAGATCGACGATCTTTCCACCCGCCCGCAGGATAAATTCTTTGTGCGCCCGGAAGACCGGGCATATTTTTATGATGTGCTCGTCCCCTTCTGGCATGGAAAGACGCTGGAAGCGAACATCAACGCGGAGCTTCCCAAGGACGTCTCCATACTCGAGGTGGTAGGCAAGCTCAACCAGAAGGACCACGCGCAGGGGCACATCTGCCCGGACGTACAGAAATGGATTGCAAAAGGGCCGGCAGGGTTGCTCAAAGAGGCGGAAGCGCAGCTTGCGGCAGCGCCGGAAGACAAGAAGGAATTTTATGAAACCGTCCGCATCGTGCTGCGCGCCACAATCCGCTTTATCGAACGGTACGCGGCGCTCGCGTCCAAACTCGCAAAAGACGCGGTCGGAACCAAAAAAGAAGAATATCTTGCCATTGAAAAGACCTGTACGGCGCTTGCGACAGCGCCTGCCTCCAATTACCGGGAAGCGGTGCAGGCGCTCTGGTTCCTGTTTGCGATTTTGCAGATGGAATCAAACGCCTCCTCATTTTCTCCGGGCAGGGCGGACCAATATCTCTATCCCTATTACAAAAAGGACATCGAAAACGGCAGCCTGACGGTAGAGGAAGCGCTGGAGCTGACGCAGGCGATGTTTATCAAGTTCAACCAGATTGTCTACCTGCGCAACACCAAGGGCGCGGAATTCTTCGCGGGCTTCCCTATCGGCTTCAACATCGCCATCGGCGGACAAACCGCGGATGGAAGGGAAGCCGTCAATGAGCTCAGTTACATCTTCCTGCGCGCGCAGGAGACGGTGAAATTAAGGCAGCCGAATCTTTCGGCCCGCGTGTTCAAGGGCTCTTCGGATTGTTACCTGCGCCGCGTTTCCGAGGTCATCGGCGTGGGCACCGGCATGCCGCAGCTCTTTAACGATGAGGGAATCATCCCGGCGATGCGGGCCGCGGGGTATGAAGAGGCGGATGCCGTCAATTACGCGGTGGTGGGCTGCGTGGAAATCAGCACACACGGCAATGCGCTTGGGTTCAGCGACGCCGCCATGTTCAACATGGTCAAGGCGCTCGAGCTCACGCTCAATGACGGCGTATGCATGCAGACCGGCAAACAGCTGGGACGCAAGCTTGGCACATTGGAAGACTTCAAGACGTTTGAAGCGTTGGAGCAGGCCTATGCCGCGCAGCTGAAATACTTCATTGAAAAAATGGTTGTAGGGCTTGAGATTGTAGAGCGTTTCCACAAGGAATGCATGCCGACGGCGTTTCTATCCAGCGTCGTGGACGACTGCCTGAAAACCGGGCTTGACGTGACGGCAGGCGGCGCGCGTTATAACCTTTCCGGCATTCAGGTTATCCAGATTGCGAACCTGGCGGACAGCATGGCGGCCATCAAGGAACTTGTGTATGATAAAAAGGAAGTCTCGGCAAGCGGGCTGATGGCGGCCCTCCGGGAAAACTACCCAGATGAGGCGCTCCGGCAGAAAATGCTTACCCACGCGCCCAAATACGGCAACGATGTGGCGTGGGTGGATGAGATGGGCAACCAGTGGGTGGAATTCTTCCTCAATGAAATTCGCCGCTATAAAAACTACCGCGGCGGGGAGTATACGCTGGGGCTCTATACGGTTTCCGCACATGTACCCATGGGCGCAAACGTTGCGGCAACGCCGGACGGAAGGCGCAGCGGCGAGCCGCTTGCGGACGGCGGGCTTTCCGCCGTATACGGAAGAGACCAGAACGGTCCCACGGCGCTCTTAAACTCGGTTTCGCGCATCCGATCGGAAAACGCGGGCAACGGGTCCCTCTTAAACGCCAAGTTTGCGCCGGAGCTGTTTAAAACCGAGGATGGCGTGATGAAATTTGTGTCGCTCATCCGCGGGTTCGTTGCGCTCAAAATCAACCACATCCAGTTCAACGTGGTGGACAAAGAAGATTTGCTTGCGGCAAAGAAGGATCCTGAAAAATACCGGCATCTGCTGGTGCGCGTTGCGGGGTACACCGCAAACTATGTTGACCTTGCGGAGAAGCTGCAGGACGAAATTATAGCTAGGACGGAATACGGATTATAAATGGTTGGGGAACTTTACGATATCAAACGGTTTGCCCTGCACGACGGGCCGGGCATCCGCACAACGGTTTTCTTAAAAGGTTGTCCTTTAAGCTGCATCTGGTGCCATAACCCGGAGGGCATGAAGCCCGGACGGGATATCTGGGTGAAGCGGGAGCGGTGTATCCATTGCGATACCTGCATCAACACCTGCCGATACGGTGCGATTTCGAAAAACGCGGATGGCGACATCGTCATAGACAAAGAGAAGTGTACGTTCTGCGATGAGTGCGTGCACGCGTGCCCGTCCAAAGCCATCGTACGCATTGACCAGACGATGGAAGACACCGCGCTTGTAGAACTGCTGCTGCGCGATAAGCTGTTTTTTGAGGTCTCCGGCGGCGGCGTGACGTTTTCCGGCGGCGAGCCGTTGCGGCAGCCCGCGTTTGTAAAAAGCGTGTTCCAGCAGCTCAAGGCGCATGCCATTGATACCTGTATCGAAACCTGCATGTACATCGGGCAGGATGTGCTGCGGGAGATCATACCGTATGTCGATCATTTCCTGGTGGACATCAAGCTGATGGACGATGCGAAGCATAAGCAGTATACCGGCGTTTCCAATGTGCCTATTTTAGAAAACTTCCGCATCATTGCGGCGTCGGGCAAGGATGTTCTGGTGCGGATACCGCTGATCCCGGAGATCACCGCAACGGAGGAAAATCTGGCGGCAATCGCCGCGTTTGTGCGCAGCGTGAACCCGGAGCTCTCAATTGAGCTGATCAACTACAATTCCCTCGCGGGCTCCAAATACAAGCTGATGAACCTGCCGTTCTTCAATGAGGAAGCGCGCGCGTTCCCGAAGGAACAGATGCAGCACTTTGAAGACCTTGTAGAACGCGTCAGAAGGGGAGAAAGAGCATGAACGACCGGCAAGCATACGCATATGCGCCGCTCTATATTTCAGAGCTGCAGGAAACGCTCAACCGCCTGCCCGAAGACAACCGGCAGACGGTGCTTCTGTACCTGACCATTACGGATGCAGGGGAATACCGGGAGCTTTCGCTGCCGTTTCCGCTGACGGATGCGCTTTCTAACGGCATTGCGCTGTATGAAACGTACCTGCTGGCGATGATGGACAACATGCTCGTCACATTCGGCGGCGTGTGCCTGGATATCTGCTTTGATACAAACGACGCCGTGCTTTACGGCATCGTGGAGCGCGCCATCGCGCGCTTTGACTTGGATGCGCCCAACAACTACCGCAAGGGGTACGGCGTATACATCAATTACATCAACCGCATGAACCGGTTCCTGGGTTTCTCCAACTTTTCCATGCGCATTCGGGAAATCGGTACATTTGTTAAGCCCGAGGACGGCAAGCTGTATAAGATTTTCTGCCCGGAAAACATGGAGGAGCAACTGACATTACTGCGCCGCTCCGCAACGGAGCTTGCGGGCAAATGCATTTGCTCGCTGGACGTTGGCGGCAATTCCATCAAGGGCGCTGTGGTGATCGACGGCGAAATCGCCGTATTGAAGGAATACCAGTGGTACCCCACGGCGTTCCGCTTTGCGGATGAAATGAACGCGCCCATCCTGCTGATGCTGCGCTTTTTGAACGCCTATACAAACTGCCTTAAGCGCGGCGCGTGCGTGACCGGGTATGTGGATGTGTTACAGCCTGCTGCCGCGTATGAGGCGCTGAAAAAAGCTGTGGAAGCGTTGGAATGCGGTGAAGCAAACGAGCGCTGCTTTGACGCCGTGGTGATCGGCTTTCCGGACATTGTGGTGAACAACAAGGTGGCGGGCGGCGAAAGCTATAAGCAGCTCGGCCTTCGAAACAACCCGGAAACGGACTATGAGACGGAGTTTTTAAAGACCTCGGAGCTTGACACCTTTGCAAAAGAATATGTGAAGGAGGATGGCCTTGTCGTTGTTCTCAATGACGGCAACGCGGCCTCGTTTATCATTTCCGTGGAACAGGCGTTCCTGCCCGAAAGCATCATTGATGAAAACGGCATGTTTGCCCACACCATCGGCACGGAGATGGGCACGGGCTTTATCTCCCGCGCGGGGACGATACAGAATATCCCTCTGGAGGGCTACCAGCATGTGATCGATCTTGGCAACCTCTCTTACGCGCAGTATGCGGCGGGGGACGTCAGGAGCACGCAGAACCTCAACACCGCTATCCCCGGCACGGTGCAGAAGTACATTTCCCAGCTGGGCCTGTTCCGCATGGCGGTCACGAAACTATATGCGGACAACCGCCCGCTCTTTGATTCCTTGGTGGAGCGTGGCCTGCTGGCGTATTCTGAAGACGGGAAAACGCTGCGCGTACCCATGCATCCGGTGGATAAGCGCTCGGAACTGACAAAGTACCTGATCGGCCTGTTGGAAGAGGGGAACGAGCAGGTGGCCTACGCCTTCCGCACCATGGGCAAGGCGATGGGCGTGCTTATCGACCAGGGACGGCTGACGTTCCCGGAGATCACGCTTACCCGGCTGTTGAGCGGCGGCCTCGTTGCCTGCGATGCTGCCTACGACCTCATCCGCGAAGGGCTGCACGCGCACAATCCTGCATATGAAGTACTGCGCCTGGATGAAAACACGGTCGCGTCCCCCCTGCTCAAGAAGATGACGCCGCAGCAGCGCAATTTCAACGTTGCCATCGGCAGCGCATATATCGCAAACCGCGCCCTGCTTGCGCGGGAGGAGCAGATGGGTTCCCTGCTGCTGCGCTGCTAGGCGTGGGCCAAATAGAATAAAGTTTGAAGACGTTGGGGCTCGCCTAGCGGCCCACAGTTTACAATGGTCATGCAGGCCCTGACGGGCGTGCATTCCCTTGCGCACTGGGCCTTCGCCTCGCTTGTTCCGCCACTGGCGGCGCACGGCTTTGGCCCCCAAACCCGGCCAAGGGCCGAGGGCCCTTGGAACCCCGATATCTAAATGATTTTAGTGTTTTTACGGAAGGAGCATACATGAGCAAACACGGCATGGTATTGGGCGCTTCGGTGTCCTGTTTTGACCTGTTCCATCTGGAGCGGCAGTTTGAGGGCATCCACGATGCGCCTGTAGATTTTATGCATTACGACGTGGTGGACGGCAGGTTCAACCAGTGCATTATCTTAGGGCTGCCGCTGCTGGAGGCCATCCGCCCGCACACGAAGCTGCCCATTGAGGCACACTTGGCGACATATGAGCCGGAGCGCTTTATTGAGCAGTTCGTCAAGGCGGGGGCCGACCTTGTATCGGTACATCCGGAGGGTACGGACGATATCTTGGGCGCATTCGACCTGATCCGTAAGTTCGGCGCAAAGCCCGTGCTTGCGCTCAGGAGCGAGACCGACGCGGATAGTTCCCTGCTCGAAGCCTACCGGCAGGCGGAATACATCATTAAGCTGACGGTCAACCCCGGCTTTTCCGGCCAGCAGATACAGCCCGCCGCATTTCTTAAGATGGCGAACCTGAGGCGTTTGATGGACGAAAACGGCATCGATACCCCCATCTGCGCGGACGGCAATGTGAACGCAAAGACCATCCCCACGCTGGTGCAGCATGGCGCAGGCATGCTGATCGGGGGAACCTCCGGCTTATTCTTAAAAGACAAAACCGTCAAAGAGTGCGCCCAGGTGATGCTGGACGCCATGCAAGCGCAGGCTTGACGATCGATTGGGAGAAGATCGCTTTCTAACGGGACAGCCACCCGGTGAAAGCAAAGCAAAAGCCGCCTCACACGAGGCGGCTTTTGCTTAAAAAAGGGAAAGGTCTTTATCGGATTGCATTATGGTATAATTTTTTATGAGAGGCTTTCTGCTGCACATTCAATCCCAAATCTACCATGAGTTGCATCCATAGAGGGAGATAAGTATGGAGAAAAACACTTGCTATACCTATTTTGCAATTAAGGGCGACTTTAATCCGGATGATATTACGTTAATGCTGGGACTAACGCCCTCGAAATTTTGGTGCATTGGAGATAAAGGCCAGTACGGCAAAGACAGTTATGATTTTTCGTTGTGGGAATATGGGAGATGCGATACATATGATGTGGAAACCAGCAATCAGATGGCAGTTACGATTTCCGATTTGAAATCAAAGCGCTTATTGTTACAGGAAATAAAAGAGAAGTGCGATGCTGTGTTTACCCTGGAGATAGTACCTTGCATATATGTTGGTGAATCAGCCCCCAGCTTAGCGCCAAGCAGAGAAATTATTGAATTTTGCTATTTGACCGGAACTGAGATAGATATTGATTTGTATCTTTATGAATAAATTCAAGTAAAAGATGGCCTAATCATCAGTGCTCAGCCGAAAGGAACCATCATCCGTATAGAGTTTGAGCCGTACTTTCCTTGCATCCCTCTACATAATACAATAAGATGAAAGCAGCGTCCGCCGCGCTGAAAGCTTTCGGCGGGCGGGCACAATCCAACCGGATAGGAGACGATCACAAATATGGGCAGGATATTTGATCAACCGTTAGAAGAAGTCGTCAAGGCGCGGTATTCCGTGCGGACATATGCAAACAAGCCTCTGGGGCAGGAGATGGTCGCCCTTTTGGAGGACTATATCAAAACGCTCTCCAACCCGTTTGGGGGAGAGGTGGCGTTCAAATCCGCGCAGGCCGTCAACGCAAAGCAGCTAGGCACCTACGGCATGATCAAGGGCGCTACGCACTTTATCGGCGCTACGGTCAAGCAGAGCGAGGGCGCTTTGGAGTCGGTGGGGTACGCGTTTGAGCGGCTCATCCTGTATGCGGCGTCCCTGGGCTTAGGCACATGCTGGCTTGGCGGTACATTTAACAAAGGCGAATTCGCCAAGGCAATGGATGTGCAAAAGGATACCCTGTTTCCTGCTATTGCCCCCGTCGGCTGGCCGGAAGAGAAGCGTATTGCGGAACGCTTGATGCGGCTTGCCGTAAAAGCGGACCAGCGCAAAACGTGGAAGGCACTGTTTTTTCAAGATGGCTTTTCCGAACCGCTGACGCAGGCGGATGCGGGCGCGCACGCGTTCCCGCTGGAAATGCTGCGTCTAGCCCCTTCCGCTTCCAACAAGCAGCCGTGGCGGATTGTGAAAGCGGGCAACGCCTTCCATTTTCATGAGGCAAAGGACCCGGGCTACAGCGACCGGCTGGGCTTTGATATCCAGCGGATCGATATCGGCATCGCCGCATGCCATTTCCACTTGGCCGCCCTGGAAAGCGGGTTGAACGGTGAATTTCAGAGAACGTCCCCCGCGCTTGCCGGTGTGCCGGAAAATACGCACTATCTCTTTTCTTGGGTGAGTGCTTAAAGCGTATTTTCATTATAAAAGGCCCATATGGGCCTTTTTTGCTGCGCCGGCCAAAATACAAGAGCGTGTGACACGTTCGCGTTTGAAAAGATCGCTCACTAACGGTCGTGAATGGCGGACTACCGCCTGATGACAACCGTTACAACGACAATCGGTTGAGTTTATTTTGCGGCCAAGGGGAAAATTCGGAGGCTGCTTCATAACTACAGGGTAAGGCCCTCAAAGAAATCGTCATAGGAACATGCATAAATGGTACGCAACGCGACCATTGTGCTGACTGGAATGTTCAATTCGCCTGTCTCGTACCGAGAGTAAATGGCTCTGGTAACGTTAACTCCAAGAACGCCTAGCTTGGCAACTAAACGGTCTTGAGTATACTGATGCTGGACACGCAGTTTACGGAGGTTTGAACCTAAGTCCATATCTGCTTTAATCTTCTGCATGATCATACTCCTTTGCGATCTTGCTCACTATGAGTTGCAACCAAGTTAACTATATGTTAAAATGGCGGCAAACGGGCTCAACATTGTGAGCGGAAAAGGAGCAAAAGACATGGAGCTTCATGAGTGGATTAAGCAAGACCTAAATAGATGGAAAGCCATTTGCAAAGCGGAAGGAAAATTTCTAACAAATAAGCAGGCACTCCGAGCAATGGGAGAAGTAATTGAGCACATGCAACGGAACAACGAGTTTCTTGCAGTTGCATACGTCCTTATGACAAACTATGAGGTTGACCCTGACGTGAAGTAACCAAATAACTATCGGCATCCAATAGCAAAAGCCACCCTCAAAAGAGGATGGCTTTTGCAACAGGAGAGACCGGCGCCGGACATGGCGGAATGCCCGGCGCCCGCGTCAGGCGCGCACATATAAGCGATTCACGCCTGGCGCTGATGGGGTTAAGGCGTCCCTATAGGACTTTGGTCGAACTTGAGGTTCAGATACTCCTGAATCAGCGCAACGCACTTTTCCCGGCCCAGCGCATGGCTGTTGAGGCAAAGGTCATAATTGTCCGCACTGTTCCATTCCTGCCCGGTAAAATACCGGTAATAGGCAGCACGGCGCTTATCGGTGAGGTCTACAAGGTGCGCCGCTTCCCGCTCTTCCATATCGTTGCGCTCCATGATATTGCGCACGCGGGCGCTGTGCGGGGCGCAGATGTGTACGCGTACCGCGTTGTCAAAATCCCGCAGGATATAATCCGCGCAGCGCCCAATGATCACGCAGGACTGCTGCTTGGCAATTTCCCGTATCACCTTGGCCTGGTAATTGAACAAGTTTTCGTTGGAGATAAAATCATCGCTGTCCGGCGGCAGTACGTCCTCGTTTTCCACGCGCTTTGCGGCGCGGATGAGCATCCGAAGGCTCGGCGTTTCATCCGCCTGGCCGAAAATTCGCTCGTGGATGCCGCTGGCGTCGGAGGCGAGGCGCAGGAGCTTCCGGTCAAGATAATCCACATGCAGCGCCGCCGCAAGCGCCCTGCCGATTGCGCTGCCGCTACTTCCATAACCTCTGGCGATGGTGATGACAAAATGATCCATTGCTGCCCTCCTTCTTGCGTGGCGTTACGCGCCCAGGTACGCCCGGCGCACGCGGTCGTCCTTCAACAGATCGCAGGCGTTGCCCTCCATGGAGATCGCGCCGGTTTCGAGCACATAGGCCCGGTCCGCAATGGAAAGTGCCATGCGCGCGTTCTGCTCTACAAGAAGGATGGTGATGCCCGCGGCGTGCAGCGTTTCAATGATACAGAAAATCTCCTTGACCAGGATAGGGGAGAGGCCCATGCTCGGTTCATCCATCAAAAGAATCTTCGGGTCGGTCATCAGCGCCCGCCCGGTTGCAAGCATCTGCTGCTCACCGCCCGAAAGGGTGCCGGCGATCTGCCTGTAGCGTTCCTTCAGGCGCGGGAAGCGGGCATAGACCTTTTCCCGGTTCTGTTCCACGCGCGCCTTGTCGTTTAACGTGATGGCGCCCATATCCAAATTTTCCGCCACCGTCATCTGCTGAAACACATGGCGGCCCTCGGGTACGTGCGACATGCCGAGCGTAATGATCCGGAAAGGCTCCACAGTCCTGAGGTTGTGCTCGTCATACTGGATTTCGCCGGAGGTTGCGGCCTTTAATCCGGTAATGGTATGCAGTATGGTGGTTTTGCCAGCGCCGTTCGCGCCGATCAGGGAAACGACCTCGCCGTCGTTGACGGTAATGTTGATGCCCTTGATGGCGTGTATGGCGCCGTAATGCACATGAAGGTCTTTGACACTCAGCATTCGAGATCCTCCTGTTCGCCAAGATAGGCCGCGATCACGCGTTCGTTTCTGGAGATTTCAGCAGGCAGGCCCGCCGCTATGGTTTCGCCGTAATCGATGACGATAATGCGCTCGCAAATCTTCATGACGAGGCTCATATCGTGCTCAATGAGGAGGATCGCGATGTTGAATTTTTCGCGCACGATCCTGATGCACTCCAATAGCTCCGCCGTTTCCGTCGGGTTCATGCCGGCCGCCGGTTCGTCGAGCAGCAGTACCTTCATATCCGTTGCAAGCGCGCGGGCGATCTCAAGCTTTCTCTGCTGTCCGTAGGGAAGGTTGGCGGCGATGTAGTGCGCCTTATCCTCCATACGGAACACGCGCAGCAGTTCCATCGCTTTCTCTTCAATGGCCTGCTCCTCGTCCCAGAAGCCCCTGGAGCGAAAGATGCTGTGGAATATGCCGTATTTGAGGTCCTTCGTGAAGGCGGTCAGCACGTTTTCCAGTACCGTCATCTGCTTAAACAGGCGGATGTTCTGGAACGTGCGCGCAACGCCCGCGGCAACGATCTGGTGCGTCATTTTGCCGTTCATCTTCACGCCTTCGAGCCGGAAGGAGCCCTCGGTGGGTTGATAGACGCCGGTCAGGAGGTTGAATACCGTAGTCTTACCCGCGCCGTTGGGGCCGATGAGTCCCACAAGCTCGCCCTTGTGCAGTTCCAGATTAAATTCGCTTACGGCCTTCAATCCGCCGAAACTGATGCCAAGATTCTTTGCTTCCAATACTGCCTGGCTCATGATTTCTGCACCTCCTTCTTGCTCCTATGAAAGAGCTTTTTGAAGAAACCGGGGGCATTTCTAAGTGCGCGCATCAGGGAGAATTCGTAACCGCCCAACAGGCCGATGGGGCGGAAGATCATCACAAGTACGAGCACGACCGAGTACATCAGCATCCGGTATTCGGCAAAGGCGCGCAGCGCTTCGGGAAGCACCGAGAGCACGATAGCGGCGATGACGGAGCCTGTAAGCGAGCCCATGCCGCCGAGCACGACCATGATGACATACTCCGTGGATTTTAAGAAGGAGAAATCGCTGTGCTGGAGCGTGCCCAGGCCGCGGTGCGCGAAAATCGCGCCCGCAATGCCTGCGAAGAGTGCGGAGATGGTGAAGGTGAGCACCTTGAAGAATGTGTTGTTGAGGCCCACGCAGCTTGCGGCGATGTCATCCTCGCGGATGGCGATGATGGCACGGCCATACTTGCTGCGCACAAACGAGAACATGATGGCAACCGCGGCGACAGTGACCCAGAACAGCACGTAAAGGTTGTTCATGGTGGGGATGCCGATGAGCGCCTGCCCCGCCTGACCTTGCGCAAGGCCCTTGCCGCCAGCGAATTTGAGGTTCTGGATGATCACGCGGATGATCTCGCCAAAGCCCAGCGTGATGATGGCAAGATAATCGCCCCGCAACCGTAGCGCGGGAATGCCGACGATCAGGCCGAACAGCCCGGCGGCGACACCGCCTGCCGCCATGCAGAGCAAAAACTGCAGGATCGCGGGGGCGCCTTGGCCTGCAAGCACATTGGCGTTGGTGAGTGCTTTGGCGAAAAGCGCGCTTGTGTATGCGCCCACCGCCATGAACCCGGCGTGGCCCAATGCGATCTGCCCAAGAAAGCCTGTTGCAAGGTTCAAAGAGGTAACGAGTATGATCGCATAGAAGCACTGCACAATAATGCCGCGCACATAGCTGTCGACAATACCGGCTTCATTGATCACAACCAGAAGAACAAAGAGTATAAGCAGCCCCACAAAATTAATCAGAGAGCCCGTGGCTTTCGCTTTTCTATCAGTCATAGTGCCACCCTATACTTTCTCGCCGACGTTTTTGCCCAGGATGCCGGCGGGCTTCACGAGCAGCACGAGGATGAGGATGAGAAACACGATTGCATCGGAGAATGCCGAGGTGATGATGCCGCCGGTTAACGCGCCCATGTAGGCTTTTGCCAGGCTTTCCACCATACCGATGACAAGGCCGCCGATCATTGCGCCGGGGATAATGCCAATGCCGCCCAATACCGCCGCGACAAACGCCTTGAGTCCCAGCATGGAGCCCATGGTGGTCGTCACCTGGCTGTATTGAGCCACATACATGAGTGCGGCGACGGCGGCAAGTCCAGAGCCGATTGCAAATGTAATGGTAATGGTACGGTTGACGTTGACGCCCATAAGGATGGCCGCCTGCTTATCTTCCGATACCGCACGCATGGATTTGCCCATGTTCGTCTGCTTGACAAACACCTGCAGCGCGATCATTACGGCAAGACCCAGTGCGATGGTCAACAGCGTGTTGCCGCTGATGTTGCCTAAGTTGGGTAAGTTGAACAGCGTCTTCACCTGCTTTGGCGAAGCGCCAAACAGTGTTTGTGCAAGATTCTCCAAGAACAGGCTCATTGCAATGGCTGTAATGAGCGTGGACATTTTCGTCCCTTTTTTGCGCACCGGGCTGTAGGCGAGTTTTTCTACCAATACGCCTACGATTGCGCATACAACCACCGCAATGAGCACCGCAAGCCATGGGGGCATGCCCAGCGAGGTCATTACCGGTACGGTAAAAAACAGGGTGTAACCGCCAACCATAATAAAATCGCCGTGTGCGAAATTGATAAGGCGGATAATACCATATACCATGGTATACCCGAGCGCGATGAGCGCATAAACGCTGCCAACGCGCAGACCATTGATCAAATGCTGGAAGAACACTTCCATACGCACAACTCCTCTCTATCGTTCTCTCCTGCTTTTTAGGGTACGTCCATACCCTGGGTAATCAAGAAAGCCGCGCCAGCCGAAGCTTGCCGCCCCAGTGCTGCAGCCCCCGTTTACGGCCGCCAGTCGCAAACGGTAAATTTGGGGAAGGGAGGTATAACATCCAGCGCGGCCGGAAAGGGATCGCCTTTCCGGCCGGCTGTTACAGGCAGATGCCTGTGATCGTAAATTGAAAAGACTAGCCGATGTACTTATAGAAGGTGGGAGTACCGTCTTTGAACTCGATAACGGCGCACTTCTTGGCGGGGGTATTGGTGTCGTCGAGCGTGAACGAGCCAGTGACGCCTTCAAAGCTCATACCGGTCATCGCGGCGATGATGGCGGCGGTATCATCGGAACCTGCACGGTCGATGGAATCGGCCAGCATGTACACTGCGTCGTACGCAAGGGCGGCGAGGGCGTTGAGGCTCTCTGCGCCGAACTTGTCGGAATAACCCTTTACGAAGTTCTGCACGAGATCAGACGGATCGTCGGGCGCGTAGTGGTTGGTGAAGAAGCACTTGTTGTAGAGGGTCTTGTCTTCTACCATAGTGCCGTTGGTGCCGTCCCAGCCGTCAGCGCCAACGAAGTAGCCCTGGTAGCCAAGCTGACGGGCCTGCGGTACGATGTAGGGCCCGATCGAGCTGTAGTAGTAGGGGGCAAAGACCAGCTCTGCGCCGGAAGCGGCGATGTTGGTCAGCTGCGCGGTGTAGTCGGTATCGTCTACGCCGGAGGAGCTTTCAGTTGCCACAATTTCAAGCCCCTGAGCGGGAGCGGCGGCTTTGAAAGCTTCATAGAGGCCTGCGGAGTAGGTGTCGCCCGAAGCATAGAGCACAGCGACCTTGGTCACACCGAGGTCTTTTGCAACTTTCGCTGCAACTTCACCCTGGTAGGAGTCACGGAAACAGGCGCGGAAGACGGTGGGGAGACCTTCGGTGACGGTGTCGGCAGTTGCGGTCGGCGTCAAGAGCAGCATGCCTTCCTGGTTGGCGAGGGTGCCAAGGCCGGCGGTAACACCGGAGGTAACGGAGCCGAGGATGGCGGAAACGCCGTCGGACACGAGCTTGTTAAACGCGTTCGCGCCTTCGGTGGAGTCACCCTTGTCATCCATGTACGCGACTACTTCGAGGGGACGGCCGCCAAGTACGCCGCCCTTGGCATTGATCTCTTCAACAGCCATCTTGATGCCGTTGGTTACCGCTTCGCCATAAGCGGCAAGGTTGCCGGTATTGGGCGAGATCGCGCCGATCTTTACCGGCTCGCTCGAAGCGGGGGCATCGGGCGCATCGGTTCCCGCCGGGGCTTCCGTTGCTGAGGGGGCTACCGTTGCCGCCGGGGTTCCGGCGGGCGCGGCGCAAGCGAACACAGACGCCGCCATCAGGGCTACGAGCAGTATTGCGAGCAATTTCTTCATGTGATTGTCCCTCCTAATAAATTCTATATCTCCAAACGGCGCAAGAGTTTATGGCCGGTTGAAACCTGAGAGGGAAGGGGAAAAATCAGAAAGGGCGAAAGTTCATTCAAAAGAAAAACATGTTGGAATTATACTCCCACGGGCAGAGATCCGTCAATAGAAAATGAAGGATATATTAATTAAAAATTCAACATTAGATATAATATATTTTTATATGCACAGTATCTATTAGGAATAAGGGTATTCTATGCATATTTTTTCAAAACACCTCCTTTTCTGTGCCATTTTACGTGACATAATATGAAGCGGAGTGTTAAAAAAATTGCAATTTAAGATACGAAAATATGTCCATACTATACATAGCTATTGAAAAAGATTTTGAGCGGAGGTGGAGGATTATTATTCAGCTCACGCATGTATCGGTCAGCGCGCCTTCCGGAACGGTGTTTTCGCGCATCCTTGGCGCGCTGCTGCCGGATCAATTTCAAAAACACAGAACGCCGATTTTAAACGATATTACGCTTTGGCTGGGCAGGGGCGAGACGTTTGCGGTGCTCGGGGAACAGGGCGCGGGCAAAACAACGCTGCTGCGCCTGATGGCCGGTATGCTGCTTCCCGAGCAGGGATCGTATACGGTAACAGGCCGGGTGGCGGCCGCCATCGGCACGGATGGCTTGATTGCAACGGAAACGGGCGCGGGCAACGCGCGCCTTTTATGCGCGAAGGAGCGCCTGGGCGCGGAAGAAACAGCGCGCCGCGTGGAAAACGTGCGTGCCTTCAGCGGCTTGGGCGGGCAGTTTTTGCAGCCGGTTGCAGGGTACGAGCCTGCGGCGCGCGCACGGCTCGCACTTTCTTTGGCGCTTTGCGCAAAGCCCGATGTGCTGCTGCTTTCCGGCGTTCTGGAGGAATGCGATCTCCCGTTTGCGCACGCGTGTGTGCTGCGGCTGCGGCAGATGCAAAGGGAAGGCATGACGCTGCTGCTGGAAAGCGGGGACGCATCCCTGCTGCGCCGGTTGTGCGAAAGCGCGCTGTGGCTCGAGCGGGGGGAATTGAAAAGGGTTGGCCCGCTCGAAAGCGTATATGCGGCGTTCTCGAAAAACCGCAATGTGGCAACGCTGTATCCTGCGGAGGGAAAGCGTGTGCTCGAACAGGCAAAGGTTGCGTTTTCTTCTCCGCTGTCGCCGGATGCTGAGGAGCTCTTCCCAAGAGCCTCGGAGGTATCGTCCTGGCCGTTAGCGGCGCAGGATACCCTTAAGGAGCTCGAAGGATATTGTGCGCGCCTGGATGAGCAGCTGACGGCGTACGCAAAGGCGAACCTTGCGTTTGAGAAGGAAAACGCAAGGCAGGAGGACCTGCTCAGGCAATATGAGGCACGGCTGCAGGAGGCGGACAATATGCTTTCGCGCATGATGGAAGCGCTTGCGGATACCACAAGCGTGATGCACCGGCAGTTTTTAGAGCTGCAGCGCGGTACGGGGAAAAAGGGATGGTGGGGGAATAAGAAAAAAGGGGATATGCGTTGAAGAGTATTCTCCCGCAAAAAAACAGATCCGGCGTTTTGATTGCGCTCCGGATCTTCTTCGTATTGGCGGTGATTTATTTGCGCTCCGCGGGTTCGCTCTGGCGGATGATGCTGGGACTTGGCGCGTGTTACCGCCTCGCGCAGGCGTTGAGCGCAAGATTGTCCCGCAAGCCCAGGCGCAGCGCGTAGTAGCCCGCGCAGCCGATCATTGCGGCGTTGTCCGTACAGTATTTGAGCTCCGGTGAAAAGAAGGGAAAACCGGCCGCGTTGGCCGCCGCTTCGAGGCTATTTGCAAGCGCGCGGTTGGCGGAGACGCCGCCTGCAAGCGCAAGCGCACGGCTGTGCTGCTGCTGTGCCGCGCGCGCGGCTTTGCCTGTAAGCACCTCGATTACGCTGCGTTGGAAGGAAGCCGCGACATCGGCGCGGGAGAAGGTTTCCCCGCGCTGCTCCGCCGTGTGCAGGTAGTTGATGACCGCCGTCTTGAGACCGGAAAACGAGAAGTCGAGCCCTTCCCCGGAATTGTAGCCCGCCGGAAATGAAAGGGCATGTGCATTTCCTTCCTTTGCAAGCGCTTCGAGCGCGGGGCCGCCCGGATAGGGGAGACCAAGAACGCGCGCCACTTTATCAAACGCCTCGCCCGCGGCGTCGTCACGGGTTGCGCCCAAAAGGGTAAGCGTGTTGTACGCCTCCACCTGAAAGATGTGGCTGTGCCCGCCGGAGGCGACAAGGCATGTAAAGGGCGGAGTCAGCGACGGATGGGATAGGTAGTTGGCCGCAATATGTCCCGCGATGTGATCCACGCCCACAAACGGGATGCCAAGCGCGTAAGCAAGCCCTTTCGCGTAGCTTACACCCGTCAGCAGCGCGCCGATCAGCCCAGGACGGGAGGTGACCGCTACGGCGTCGATTTCATTGTAATTCAGGCCCGCGTCCGCAAGCGCTGCGGCGACGGTGGGATTCAGCTGCAATACATGGTTGCGCGACGCAAGCTCAGGCACCACGCCGCCATATTTCTGATGCAGAGGGATTTGGGAATAGACCGTGTTTGCAAGCACCTCGCGGCCATCCCGCACGATGGCTGCCGCCGTTTCATCGCAGGAGGTCTCAATGGCAAGCATAGTTACATGCGCCTGTTCCTGCAGCTTTAAGACGCGCGACGCGGCAAGCTCTTCGTAGCCTGTCATACGCTTGCCCGTTTTTCCCTGCGGCGGAGAATGAGTGCCGCAGCAAGGATAGTACCCCAGAACACGATAAAGAGTACGACGACGCTTAGCACGATGTCATAGAACAGCTGCAGCGGCATCATATTGATCATGCGGGAGGTGGCGGGGTCTAAAAGCCACAGATCGTTGGTGAAAAACAGATGGTGGAACGCCGTCCAGAACGAAGAAAAATCGAACAGCACCCATAGGGCTACTGCCGCAAGCAGCAGCACAAATACCTTGCTTGCGTTCAAAAACGCCCGGGCGAGGCCGCCCAAATTCTTGCGCAGCAGAACAACAAGCACCACGAACAGACCGAACGCGAGATAGGAGAATGTGCGCCAATTCTGGTAAAGGAGGAGTACATCCACCATGTGCGCGCGCTCCCGGTCGTTAAACATGGAAACGCGTTCGCCGTTGACCGTGACCTCAAGATCGATGCTCTTCGCGCTGCCCTCCATATAGCGCACCATCTGCATGGTGGCGTTTGTCAGGTCCTCCGTATTCATGCCCATCAGGCGGGCATGGCCCAGGCGCGCATATTCGCTGTAAAAAAACGCGGACCGGTTGATGATGATGCGTACGGAGGAAAACAGCAGCGCAACGATAAACAGCAGGCAAACGAACGCCGAAAGCAGGCGCAGCGGGAAAGCGATCTTCTTCATACGCTTGTCCTTCCGATTTCAGAATAGGATACAAAGGGAAGGAGCGGTTTTTGATATCCGCTCCAGAAACATTGTGCCGATTACAACTCTCCGCCAAACATGGTTGCGGCGGGAGCGCTTATTCCTTGCAGCCAAGCTTTGGCATGGGTGAAATCCCCCAGATATCGGCCGCGTATTCCTTGATGGTGCGGTCGCTGGAGAATTTGCCCGCGCTTGCGGTGTTCATCAGGCACTTCCTGCCGAACGCCGTGCGGTCCTGGTAGGCGATATTCGCTTCAAGCTTCTTCTCGATATAAGGGAGCAACTCAAGGAGCACATAGTATTGGTCGGGCAGGCCGTAGCTGCCGCCGGTGAGTAAGCTAGAGTGCAGCTCGTCAAACACATCGAGCCTGCCGAACGTGCCGTCCACCAGCGTATCCACCACGCGGCGGATGCGGGGTTCGCTCGCGTGCAGGGCGCGCGGGTCGTATTTCGGGCGGATGGCGGAAAGCTCTGCAAACGATTTGCCGAAGATAAAGTTGTTCTCCACACCCGCCTGCTCCACAATCTCTACAGTTGCGCCGTCATAGGTGCCCAAGGTCACCGCGCCGTTTAGCATCAGCTTCATGTTGCCGGTGCCGCTCGCTTCGGTGCCGGCGGGGGAAATCTGCTCGCTCACATCGGCCGCGGGAATGATTTTTTCTGCATAAGAGCAATTGTAATTGGCGACGAACACCGTGCGCAGCAGGCCGTCCATGCTCTTGTCGTTGTTAATCAGGCGCGCGACCTCGTGGATGTATTTGATGATGGCTTTGGCGCGCCAATAGCCGGGAGCGGCTTTTGCACCGAACACAAACGCGGTTGGCGTAAAGTTGCGGATGCGCCCTTCCTTGAGGCCGAAGTAGATATCGAGTATGGAAAACGCGTTGAGCAGCTGGCGCTTATATTCATGCATGCGCTTGATCTGCACATCCAGCAGGAACTCCGGCGGCAGCAGTACGCCTTCCGCTTTCCGGATATGCGCGGAAAGCTGCTCTTTCTTAATATGCTTGACGGCGTTGAACGCCGCGATGTCCGCGTCGGAGGTAAACGCCTTGAGCCTTTCGAGCGCGTCAAGCTCCGTCACCCATCCTTCCCCGATGCGTTCGGTGATAAAACCGGAAAGCTCGGGGTTGCAGAGCTTGAGCCAGCGGCGCTGGGTGATGCCGTTCGTCTTGTTCTGGAAGCGCTCCGGGTAGAGCGTATAAAAGTGCTTGAGCACATTCGTCTTTAAAATTTCCGTATGGATCTGCGCCACGCCGTTGATGGTACGCGAACAGTACGAGGCAAGGTTCGCCATGTGGATAACCGGCCCCTGAATAATGGAAACCTCGTGGATGTTGGGGAAGGCTTTGGCCATCAGTTCCCCGCAGAAACGCGCGTTGATCTTGTAGATGATGTCGAACACTTCTGGAATGACGGATTTAAAGAGCTCCACATCCCACTTTTCCATAGCTTCCGCCATGACGGTATGGTTCGTATAGGAGAATACGCGTGAGGCAACATGGAACGCTTCTTCAAAGCTCTGCCCTTCGAGCATCAGCAGGCGAATCAGTTCCGGAATGCTCACGACCGGGTGCGTATCGTTGAGCTGGATGGCGACCATGTCCGCGAATGTGGACAGGTCCCCGTGCGCGCGTTTGAAGTTATACAAAATATCCTGCAGCGACGCGCTGGAGAGGAAGTACTGCTGCTTTAAGCGCAGCTGCTTGCCCGCATAGGTGCTGTCGTTGGGATACAGCACGCGCGTGATGTCCTCCACGGCGTTTTTTTCCTGCACGGCGAGGGCGTACTGTTGATCGTTGAAGGCCTGAAAATCGAATTCCTCCATCGGCTCGCTCTGCCATAGCCGCAGCGTGCCGATGTTATCCGACTGGTAACCGAGTATGGGCATATCGTAGGGGACGGCGCGCACCGTCTGGCCTAAGAAATGCACCTCCACGGCGTGGGTATCGCGGCGGATGCTCCAGGGGTCCCCAAAGCGCTGCCAATCGTCCGCAGATTCGGACTGAAAGCCGTCCCGGAAGCTCTGCTTAAAAAGGCCGAATTTATACCGGATGCCGTAGCCGTCCAGCGGCAGCATATGGGTTGCGGCGGAATCCAAAAAACAGGCCGCAAGCCTGCCCAGGCCGCCGTTGCCCAAAGCGGCGTCCTCAATATCCTCAAAGGAGGAGAATGGGATGCCCTGCGCTTCAAACGCCTGCTGTACTTCTTGAAGTGTGCCCAAGGAGAGCAGGTTGTTGTAAACCATGCGGCCCATCATATATTCTGCGCTGAAATAGTAAGCGCGCCTGACGCAATCGCGCGCGTGGCGGCTGACGTACCAATCCTTTGCGATACTGGCCATGGCCTCGTCACCCAGCGCGTTGTGCAGCTGGGGAAGGGTGGCCTCTTTGAGCGAAACCTGGTATTCGCGCATGAGCCGCTGCTCAATGTCCAGCATCAAATCTTGCTTGTCCTTCATCCTGCGGATTCACCTCAAACTAAAAATCTTATCTAAAAACAAACTTCGTTTGGCTGTTTTGCCGTAAAGCTTACACCGGACATTATATCATGCGCTGCCCGCAATGCAAAGCTTGCCGGATCTCGGGGAATTTTCCCGCAACGCGCCTGCCGGAGCTTAGGCGTGTATTTTTTCACCATGTAAGAGCATTTTATGCTATAATAGGTAAAAACGAAACGCAGCGCGCGTTTTGGGCGTTTTTCCGGGTAACTGCTTTATATTACCCGTGTTTCGGGCAATATAACCCGGTTTTTGGGCGGCGCTGCATACATGATGGAACAGGAGGGCATGCGGATGGATCATATGACGCTTACGCTGGTTTTGCTGGGATTAGGAATTCTGTTTTTTATAGTGGAGATGTTTACCCCCGGCCTTGGCATCCCCGGCGCGCTGGGGGCGATTGCGTTTCTGGCGGCGGTGCTGCTTCAGATCGGCAATCCCGCGGGCATGCTGTTTCTGGCGGCGCTCATCCTGTTTGTCATTGCCGTGGGATTGATGCTGTTTTTTCACCTTGCTGCAAAGGGCAAATTTGATAAAACGCGCATTATACTCAATGAGCGCATCGAGGGCGAATCTACGAATATCGTAGAGACGGCATATGAACAGTACCTGGGGCAGGTCGGTGTTTCCGTAACGCCGCTGCGCCCGGCGGGCAAGGCCAGGTTTGGCGATACGGTGCTCGACGTGGTGACGGGCGGCGAATTTTTGCCTGCCAATACCAATGTGAAGGTACAGCAGGTGGAAGGCCTGCGCATCCGCGTAGGCACTGCGGAAGAAAACACGGCGCTCTAGCACAGGTTCTTAAAAACGGGTTCAAAGTTGTAATCTGATGTAATTTACGGCACGGCCGTCACGAAAGGAGCATATTATGGATATCTTCTGGGCAATTCTGATCATCATCGGCGTTATTGTATTTCTTTCCATATTCTTTAGCTTCATCCCGCTTAGGCTGTGGATTGCGGCGCTGGCCTCCGGCGTAAAGGTGAGCATTACGCAGTTGATCGGCATGCGTATCCGCAAGGTCATCCCTGCGCGTATCGTCAACCCCATGATCAAGGCGACAAAGGCGGGGCTGACGCTGCCCATCAACAAGCTTGAAGCGCATTATCTTGCGGGCGGCAACGTGGACCGCGTGGTCAACGCCCTCATCGCCGCGCAGCGCGCGGGCATCCCGTTGGATTTTGAGCGCGCGTGTGCGATCGACCTTGCCGGACGCGATGTGCTCACTGCCGTACAAATGAGCGTTAATCCGAAAGTGATCGAAACCCCTGTTATCGCCGCGATTGCAAAGGACGGCATTGAGCTCCGCGCAAAGGCGCGTGTGACCGTACGTGCGAACATCGACCGCCTGGTCGGCGGCGCGGGCGAGGAAACAATCATTGCCCGTATTGGTGAAGGTATCGTCACCACCGTCGGCTCGGCTTTGAGCCATAAGGAAGTATTGGAGAATCCGGACAGCATCTCCCGTACGGTGCTCAATAAGGGCCTTGACGCAGGCACCGCGTTTGAAATTCTTTCTATCGATATCGCGGATGTGGACGTCGGCCGCAACGTCGGCGCGCAGTTGCAGATCGACCAGGCGGAAGCGGATAAGCGCATCGCACAGGCGAAGGCGGAAGAGCGCCGCGCCATGGCCGTGGCGCAGGAACAGGAAAACAAGGCGGAGGCGCAGGGCATGCGCGCCAAGGTCATCGAGGCGGAGGCCGAGGTGCCGCGCGCCATGGCGCATGCATTCCGCGAAGGCAAGCTTGGCGTGATGGATTACTACAACATGCAGAATTTGATTTCCGATACCGATATGCGCAAGGCGATCTCCAAGAACGCCGAGCCGGAGAAGAAGGAAGAGTAGGGGCGGCTTTTTGAGCCGTGCCGCAGCGGTACCCGGCCGGGAGTTCGGCCAGGAGGCAGCATGGATATTGTCATTGTGATCATCATTGCGCTGGTGACGATCTTTGGGAAAGCAGCCAGCCAGCAAAAGAAAAAACAGGAACAGGAACGCCGGGAGGCTTCCGCGCGCGGCGTGCGAACGCCGCCGCCGTTTGATCCCCGCTTTCCGCCGGAGGAGCGGCCGCATGCCTCTCCGCAGGGGCAGCAGCCCCTTTCGCGGGCGGATTGGCCGGAAACCGAAGGGGAACCGGCGGAGGAACTGCCCGTAAGGCCGCCTGCCGTACAAATGCCAAACGTTAGGATGGAAGGCGGGGCGCCCGCGCAGCGCAGCGTTATCATGCCGCAAATAACCGTTGCAGCGCACCTGGAGGCCACAAAGGGACGCCGGGCGATGCTGGAGCATGGTGAGCAGGTGCATGCCCATATCGAAAGCAGTATGGAACGCCGCCACCACACCGTGCGTGCGCAGGCGGAACAGCAGGCAGCGCCGCGGCGGAACATGGACCCGGTGCAAAGTGCGATCACCAGGCTTGGCCACGACCCGAAAGCTGTGGCGGAAGGCGTTGTCATGAGCGAGATCTTAGGAAAACCAAAGGCATTGCGCCGCTAGGAGCGGGAGGAACACTTGCAAAAGCTTGAAAAATGGCTCACGCCGTCGCTGATTGGCATCCTCGCAGCAGCGTACGGATACTGGGCGTTTACGGTTGAAACGATTACCGCGGCTTCTATGTTGGCTGCGGCGGCTGTAACCATACTGTTCGGCATTTTGCTCGCGCACTGTGTGCGCGGGCTTTGCTCTATGGGGGATGCGCCGGAGGTGGACCTTGCCGGCGCTTTGGGGCGGCGCAGCATCCGCTATAGCTACCGGCATCCGGCAGTGCGCCTGTTTTTTGCGCTGCTTGCTTCCCGCGTGATCGTCTACATCGTTGCGTACGCCGTGCTTACCCTGCAAAGGGGGTATTCCGGCGGCATCTTGGATACCTTTTCCCTTTGGCTCAAGGGCGACGCGCCGCACTATCTTGGCATTGCGGAAAACTGGTATGTGACGGAGGGCGATCCCCGGTTCCATATTGTGTTTTTCCCGCTGTATCCCATTGTGGTGCGTCTGGCGGCGGTGATCACGGGCAGCACGCTTGCGGCAGGCTTACTGGTATCGGCGCTTTGCACCATCATCGCGGGCATCCTTTTGTACGAGCTTGCGATACTCGATATGGACCGCACGGCAGCCCTCCGGACGGTGGCGCTGCAGATGCTGCTGCCCGCGGCGTTTTTATTCGGCGCGCCTATGAGCGATGCGCTGTTTTTGATGCTCTCCCTTGCGGTGATGCTGCTGACCCGGAAAAAGCAGTATTGGACTGCCTGCCTCGTTGGCGCGCTTGCCGCGTTTACGCGCGTGCTGGGGCTTGTGTTACTCTTGCCCGTGGGGATCGAACTCATCGGCGATGTGCTCAGGAGCTACAAAAGCACAGGCAAATGGAGTGGATTCCTTTTTACCCGGGCTTTCGCGCTGCTTTTGATCCCGGCCGGTTTCTTGATGTACCTTACCATCAACAAAAGCGTTACCGGGGATGCGTTTGCCTTTTTACACTACCAGAACGAGCATTGGAACCAGCGGATGGGGTGGTTTTTCAACACCGCATCGTATCAGCTGAACGGATTTTTGAGCGCTGTCCCTGCGCAGAAGGAAATGGCATACGGCCTGTGGCTGCCAAACCTCCTGCATCTCTTTGGCGCGCCAATTGTCATACTATTGGCACTGCGCAAAACGCCGCAGCGGGCGCTGCCGGCGGAAGGGAAAACGGAAGCGGCGGTGCAGCCCTATGCGCTGCGTCCAAGTTATGTTGCGTATTTTGCGGCGTATTATTGTATCAGTATGGGCGCGACATGGCTGCTTTCCGCGCCCCGGTATCTGACAGCCTGTTTTCCGCTGGTGATTGCGCTTTCCAGGCTGACGAAAACGCGCAGCGCGTGGGGAATCTATGCGCTGCTATGCTTGTTACAGCTGCTATACCTTTGCGCCTATGTGGCGGACTGGCCGGTCTATTAATGGAGGGAGGTCTTTTGGATGGAAGAATACGTGCGCAATGAAGCCGGGCAAACGCTGCAGGCGTTTCTTGCGGCTTATGATGCAAACAAATACCGTCATCCCTCCGTGACGCTTGACATCGCGGTGTTCAGCCTGATGCGCTCTGCGGAGGACTGGGCGCTGTCCCTGCTTTTGATTCGCCGCAAGGATCACCCCAATATCGGAAAGTGGGCGTTGCCCGGCGGGTTTCTGGAAATGGAAGAGGAGCTTGAAGCCGCCGCTTCCCGAGAGCTATATGAGGAGACCGGCGTTATGGGCCTGCCGATGCGGCAATTTGGCACGTTCGGAAAGGTCGACAGAGACCCGCGCACGCGGATCATCACGGTTGGACAGTATGCAATAGCGCCGTACGGCTCGCTCGCGCCCAAAGCGGGGGATGATGCGGCGGATGCGGCGCTGTTTAGAGTAACATGTGAGCGCCATGCGTTTACCCGCGCGGCAACGCTCTATACGCTCACGCTCGACGGGCCATGCGCGCTCTCCGCCCGCATTTCCTGCCGGGAGGATGCGTTAGGGGAAACGCCCACGCTGTTGCCCGGCAGCACGCTTGCCTCGGACCATGGGCTGCTGGTCTACACGGCGTTGCGTACGCTTTGTCAACAGGAGCGGCTCAAGGTGGCGGCGTTGCTTGCAGGCGAGCATGCGCATCTGCTGCGTCCCGCGCTCCATGCACTGGAGCATGCGTTTTGCCGGTGAGGCGAGGGGGGAAACGGGAATTGTTTTTTCTTCCGGTTTTCAGGATTAACGTTGCGCAATGGGGCCGTTTCATTTTACAATAGGCATGGAAAGTTATCACCTAAAGCAATAGACTTATCAACTGAGATCCACCCAACGTTTTTTATTTGATAAGCAGTTGCTGTAATAGCAGGAGAACGGATTTGGAGAAGATCATAAAGAAGCCGGGGATTGTCAGAGCGCTGCTGTTTGGCGCAGTCGGCGCGCTTTGCGCCCCGTTTTCGCCGCTGGCATTGATTGCGGGCGGGCTGTTTGGATATTTGCTGCTCACGGGTGGCGCCGCGCTGTTTGCGCTTTCGGGAGCCATCTGCATTGCGGGAACATACTGGCTTGTCGGCTGGGCAGGGCTATGGGTTCCTGCGGCGAGCATCCTTTTTGCAATGCTGACAGGCGCGTTGCTCAAGGCGAACAAATCGTATTTTGATACGGCACTTTTGGGTGCCGCAGTATATACGGTTGCGTTTTATCTGATGGTCAGCCTGGACGATATTCTTTCAGGCGGCGTGGCGTTTCACAGCATCACCGCCTTATTCGAGGAAGTGTCCAGAGAATCGCTTGCGTCCGCCCAGGCGGTGCCGGGCATGCTGCCGCAGGAGCAGGTGGCGCTGATGAAGCAGGCGATGGACGCGCTTGTTGCAGGGCTGCCGGTGTATATGCCTGCCATTTTGTGCATCGCGGGCGCGTTTACAGGCCTTGTGAACCTGTTGATCTGCACCTGGCGCTGCCGCAAGGCGGGCGTTGCGCTTGCACCCATGCGCAGGTTCCTGCTCTGGCGGATTCCCCGTGAGTTTGTGATCGGCGTTGTGATTATGGCGGCGGGGTCGTTCCTGGCATCGAGCCTTGGCGTTTCGAATATGGACGCGGTGACAGCCGCCGTTGCGGCGCTGGCGATGACGCCCTTTGTGGTACAGGGGGGGAGCGTTGTCATGTTTGTGCTGCAGTTCCAGCGCTCGGCTGGGACGATGGTGATCTTTATGCTGTTTCTTGTGTTGATGCTGCCCATGAGCCTGCTGCTGCTGTGTGTGCTTGGCGTGATTGAGCAGCTGTTCCATTTGCGCAGGCGCATCATCTTCCGCGGAAAAGGCGACCAGGACGAGTAAACGATATAACCCTTCAAGCCTTCGAAAAGCGTTGGTTCAGGCGCAGCCCTGGCAGCGTTCATTCGCCGCCGGCGGCAGGTCAGTGGCGGCAGTAAGCTTTGCATAGCAAGGATTTCTTTGCAGAAAGTTACGAGCAGGGACTTTCTGTAATCACAAAAGTGCCGTACGACACTTTTGTGATTACAGTAGGGAAGGAGAGCAGAGAGCATGGACTACCGGCCGCAGCGCATATTGATTCCCATCGCGGTGGTGTGCGCCCTGATGGGGCTTTTGATCGGCTATTTTCAGCTGTACGCGGGGATCGCGGCGCTGGCGGTTGCTTTTATTGTGCTGTTCATCGCCCTGAATACGCTTGCGGCCGATGTCAAAAAGCAGCGGCAGGTCATGGATACCGTATTTGCGGAAAATGCGACCGCTGCGGGCAGGCTGATTGCGGAAGTCAATATTCCCTGCATGATATTTGAAAAAAGCGGGCGCATCATCTGGCGCAACGCCGCTATGAAAAAGCTGTATGAGGGCAACGACCTCAAGCCTTTACCGCCTGCCTGTACCCCTAAGACCTCCAACCAATCGGGTACGATGGAATATACGGGCGGCGCTTACCAGGTGATTACGATGCCGGTATTCCGGGAGCACGCCTCGCGCGAACTGCTGTTTCAATACTGGATCAACCGGACGGAAGCGGAGCATTACCGCCGCCTGTATGAAGAGCAGATGCCGTATGTGGCGCTTATTTACGTGGATAACTATGAGGAATTGAGCGCGGACCTGCAATTCCGGCGCAACGCGGTGTTGACCGAGGTAGAGCGGCTGATCGCGGATATGTCCACCTCCATCCAGGGGATTTACCGTAGGTATGACAACGGGCGTTTCCTTCTGGTGTTTGAAGCGAAATACCTGCAGGAGATGGAAAAGGACCGCTTCTCTCTGCTGGAAAGGGCCCATAAGATTGAAACCGGTACCGCGCAGAATGTTACCCTCTCCATCGCGGTGGGTGCGGCGCCCCGCGTGGCACAGGCGGATGTTGCGGCCCGGCAGGGCATGGAACTTGCGCTGGGGCGCGGCGGCGACCAGGCAGTGGTGCGGCAGGGCGCAAACTACACCTTCTACGGCGGGAGGCGGCAGTTGGAAAGCGGGCAGTCCCGCGTAAAGACGCGGCTGTTTGCAAAGGCGTTCCGCCAGCTGCTGGAAAACTCCACGGAAGCGTTTATTATGGGCCACAGACAGCCGGATATGGACTGTATGGGCGCGGCGCTTGGCGTATACCGCTGCGTGGTGCAGGCAAACTGCAAGGCATATATTGTGCTGGACGACGTGAACCCCACCATACAGCAGGCGGTGGACAGCATCCGCGCGAACCAGGCGTACGCGGACGTGATCGTCTCCCCCGAGCAGGTGCGCGGCATGATGCGCGCTTCCTCCGTGCTTGTGGTCGTAGATACGCAGCGCGCCAAGGCCACCATCGCGCCCGACCTTGTGGAGCAGGCGGGAAAACTTGTGCTCATTGACCATCACCGCCGCAGCGCGGATTATATTGACAACGCGACGCTCAACCATCTGGACGCGCGCGCTTCCTCCACCAGCGAAATGGTGACGGAGACCATCCAGTACTTCCACGAAGGGATACGGCCTTCCGCGTTCGAATGCTCCGCGCTCCTCGCGGGCATTACGGTGGACACCAAGCATTTTGCGTTCAATGTCGGCGCGCGCACGTTTGAAGCCGCGGCATATCTCAGGCAGCGGGGCGCAGACATCGGTATGGTGAAGCTGATGTTCCAGGACGACCGGGAGACGTACGCCAACCGCGTGGATACCGTCAAGAGCGCCACCATCATTTATCCGGGGGTTGCGATCGCCATCTGCCCGCAGGATGTGAAGAACGCCGGGCTGATTGCGGCGCAAGCTGCGGACGCGCTGGTGGGCATCCGGGGCATTGAGGCGGCGTTTGTGGTGGGCATCCAGAATGGGGAAGTCAATGTCAGCGGGCGCTCGCTTGGGCGCATCAACGTGCAGCTGATTCTGGAGCGGATCGGCGGCGGCGGGCATCTGACAATGGCAGGCGCGCAATTGAAGGGCATGGCGATGGACGCAGCCGTCGAACTCATCAAGACGACCGCGATCACATATATGAAAGAACTGGACGGCTAAAGCCAAGCCGGCACAGACTTGTGGAAAAGGCAAGGAGGATAAGGATATGAAAGTTTTATTGGAGCAGGATGTCAAGGGAACGGGCAAGCAGGGGCAGATCGTGGAGGTAAGCGACGGATACGCGCGCAATTTCCTGCTGCCGCGCAAGCTTGCAACACCGGCGGACGCCGCCTCCATCAACGCGGCAAACATCAAAAAATCCGCCGCGCAGCATAAGAAATTCCAGGAAGGCGTACAGGCGCGCGAGCTTGCAAAGCAGCTTGGGAGCGTATCTGTAAAAATTACGGCCAAGGTCGGCGAAAACGGCAAGCTGTTTGGCTCCATCACGGCAAAGGAAGTGGCGGCGGCGCTTGAAGCGCAGCACAGCATTGTGATCGACCGCAAGAAGATCGAGCTGAGTGAGCCCATCAAAGCGCTCGGCACCGTATCTGTAAAGGCGCACCTGTATGAAAACACGGACGCCACGTTTACCGTAGAGGTCGTCGCGCAGTAAGGATATAGGCAAGCCATAAGGGGGAGCAACCGGACGTGGAAGAATTGCGCGTAGAGCGGGAAGATATTGCGCCGGCAACCGCAGCGCCGCACAGCGCGGCGGCGGAAATATCGGTTTTGGGCAGTATGCTGCTGGACAGTTCTGCGCTGGATACGGCGATTGAACTGCTGCAGCCTACAGATTTCTACTTTCCCGCAAACCAGGATCTTTTTTCCTGTATGCGCGCGCTCAGGAGCGCTAGCGCTCCGGTGGACTCCGTTTCGCTTGTGGCGGAGCTGGATCGCCTGGGCAAGCTTCGGGCCGTAGGCGACGTCGCCTACATTGCCGATCTCACCACACAGACGGTTTCCGCGGCGGATGTGGAACATTATATCGGCATCGTGCTCGAACGCTCCATGCAGCGCCAGCTAATCCAGGCGGGCAATCTGATTGCGCGGGACGCAATGGATACCACCCGCGATTTTGAACAGGTGCTTGGCGATGCGGAACGCCGCATCTACGACATCACACTCAAACAATCCACCGACACGCTGTTGCCCGTGCAGGACGCGATGTATGAAGCGTACGCGCACCTTGGGGAGCTGATGAACCTGCAGGGGCGGCTCATCGGCGTAAACACCGGCTTTACGGACTTGAACGCGAAAACCTCGGGGCTCAAGAAATCGGATTTGATCATTGTGGCGGGCCGCCCGGCAATGGGAAAGACAAGCTTTGCCATCAATATTGCGCAGTATGCGGCGCTGCACGATTCCAGGTCCGTCGTTATCTTCTCATTGGAAATGGCACGGGAACAGCTCATTACCCGTATGTTCAGTTCCGAGGCGCAGGTGGACATGCAAAAGCTGCTCACAGGCGCTACGACGGAAGCGGACCTCATAAAAATTGCGCAGGTGCTGGGCCTGATGGGATCAAGTCGCCTGTTTATTGACGATTCCGCAGGCGTGACGGTGCCGGAAATGCGCAGCAAGTGCAGGAGACTTAAGGCGCGCCACGGGCTTGACCTGATTGTGATCGACTATTTGCAGCTGATGCGCTCCTCCAAAAAGACGGACAACCGTCAGCAGGAAATTTCGGATATCACACGCTCGCTCAAGATTCTGGCTAGGGAGCTTGACGTACCGATCATATTGCTGAGCCAGCTGTCCCGCGCGCCCGAGCAGAGGAAGGATGACCATCGCCCGATGATTTCCGACTTGCGCGAAAGCGGCGCGATCGAGCAGGATGCGGATATTGTCATGCTATTGTATCGCGAGCAGGTGTACAACGAAGAAGCGGACAATACCGCGGAGGTCATCATCGCCAAGCACCGCAACGGACCTACAGGCACCGTAAAGCTGTGCTGGATGGGCGAATATACGAAATTTATGAATCTCGCGTATTCTTGATGGGGGTAGAAGCATGACGAAAATCGCACTCATTACCGGGGCATCCTCCGGCATCGGCGCGCAGGCGGCGCTGCTGTTTGCACAAAAGGGCTATACCGTATATGGCGCTTCGAGAAGCGGCAAGCTTCCGGCGCTTCCGGAACATCTGTTGGGGCAGCTGTTTTCCCTTGCAATGGACGTGACGGATGCAAACAGCGTGGCGGAAGGCGTTGCAAAGGTCATCCGGACCGAGGGCTGTATCGATGTGCTGGTGCACGCTGCGGGTAACGGCATCAGCGGCCCGCTGGAGTGTTGCACGGCGGAGGACGCGCAGCGGCAGATGGACGTCAATTTCTATGGCGCAATTCGCCTGGTGAACGCGGTGGTTCCCTCCATGCGTGAAAAAGGAAGCGGGCATGTGCTGTTGATCGGCTCAGTAGGCGGAATATTCGCGGTGCCGTTCCAGGGGCTATACAGCAGCTCCAAGGCGGCGCTTGCGATTTACTGTGAAGGCCTGCGCATGGAGTTGAAGCCCTTTGGCGTAAAGGCGGCGCTCATTGAGCCGGGCGATGTCAGCACGGGCTTTACGGATGCGCGCGCCCCTGTAGATAACATGTGCGAAGCGTATGAAAGGGACTGTACCCGCGCGATCTCCCGCATGGAGAAGGATGAACAAAACGGCATGCATCCGCGCGTGGTCGCAAACGCGATCTTCCGTGTGGCAGAAAAGGAAAATCCGAGAGCGCATACCGTGGTCGGCGGCGTTTACCGGGTGTTTGTGTTTTTAAAGCGCCTGCTGCCCTACGGCCTGGTCGAAAAGCTGCTGTACGCCATGTACGCGAAATAAACTTCTCGGGGCGGACGTAAGAACGCTTCTCAACTGGCTTAGATAGAAACCCGCATGATAGCATGATGATGGAACGATTGTTCTGGTAAGAGCAAACGTTCTTTTTTATTGCGCGTATGTGCGCAGATTGCCTGATTCAACGTCGTGCGGGTGCGCGGACAACAAAGGAAAAGGGGGAGAGCTATGGTTCAAAAACGGTTTTCCATTGCGCTGGACATCAAGCGTCCAACGGCGAACCGCGATTTTGAGGTGGTGGAAGGCGACAACGGGAACATACTGGAGGTGACGCTGACAGACGATGGCCAGGCGGTGGAGTTATCGGCCTGCCGGGTGTGTGCGATCTTTTCAAAATCGGACGGTAACACGGCGCAGCAGGACAATGAAGGCCACGGCATTACGGTGACATCACCGAATAAGCTGACGATCTCGCTGTATACCACAAGCGTCGCGCCGGGACTGGTGGAGTGCGAACTGCAGGTGTATTCGGGCGGGGAGTATACAACGCTCGTCACATCCGCAAAGTTCAACTTTATGTGCCGCAGGGGTATCGCAAACGACGATACCATAGAGGCGACCGGCGAGTGGCCGATCCTCGTCGGCATGATGCGGCGCGTAGAGGCGGCGGAGGACGCGGAGATCCTGCGCGTATCCGCAGAGAGTGGGCGCGTTACGGCGGAGGGATTGCGCGTTTTCGCTGAAAATACAAGGGCGAACGCGGAGGACGTACGCGGGGATGCGGAAGACGCAAGAATAGCTGCGGAAGCAGGCCGCGCGACGGCGGAAAGCGGGCGTGTGGCCGCAGAAAATACCCGCATCACAGCGGAGAACACCCGGCTTTCCGGTGAATCCGCGCGTGTATTGGCGGAAAACACAAGAGTGACGGCGGAGAATACCCGCATTAACCAGGAGGCCGGGAGGGTATCTGCAGAGGCAGCGAGGGTAACGGCAGAAAATGCGCGCGCGACCCGTGATGCGGAATATAGAAAGCTGGAGCCGTACAATCCTGCAGCCTCTTACGTGCCCCTTAATAAAGTCACTTATGGCGGTTCCTGCTATCAGTGCATTCAAGCCACGACCGGGAACGTACCGGCCAACCCGGCGTATTGGGCGCTGATTGCACGGGCGGGCGAAGGTTCCGGCGACATGCTCAAAGAGGTCTACGACACGAACAACAGCGGCGTTGTGGACGATGCCGAACGTTTGGGCGGTCAGCTTCCGTCCTACTATGCAACGGCTGCGAACCTCACGGCGCATGCCGGGAACACCAGTAATCCGCATGGGGTGACCCGCGGGCAGATTGGGGCGGCAGCGGCGATGGTTGAATATAGCGCAGCACTAATGGCTGCGGGATGGACGGGTTCAGGCCCGTGGCAGCAAACCGTGGCTGTCGCTGGAATGACTGCGCCGATGGCTCCGATTATAGACGTTGTGCTATATGCGGATGCATACAATCCGGCGCGGTTGGAAGCGTTTGGCTGCATTGACCGCGTTGTAACTGCCGCCAACAGCATTACAGCTTATTGCTATCGGGAAAAGCCTGTAAACGATGTGGGAATTAGAATGAAGGTGGTGCAGTAAATGGCAGAAGGATATATTTGCAGACGGGGAGGCAAGCCCAAGATGGTTACGGAAATCATAGCTGCGTCAAAGACATGGACAAAACCATCTGGTGTAACGCATGTGTATATTCGTATATTCGGCGGTGGCGGCGGCGGAGGCAATGGTGGCGGCGGCGGTGGCGGCGGTGGTCATATGGCTACTATGCTGCTGGATGTTTCCGATATCTCATCTGTACCTATAACAATAGCTACGGGTGGCGCTCCAAATAATACGGGTGGCGTGACCTCATTTGGGACATATGTTTCAGCAGCAGGTGGAGCTTCACAGAGTGGCGCTAGTGGCGGTGGTGGTGGTACAGGTGGCGGTGGCGGCGCAGGTGGTGTTGGTGGCAACGGGTCATACGGTGGCGGTGGCGGCGGTGGTACCAATGATCAAAATGGTGGTAACGGTGGCATATATGGCGGAGGTGGTGGAAGCACTGCTCAATATGGAGCAGCAAGCGGAGGGTTGTTTGGTGGGCCTAGTGGTGTTAATGGTACTAACACTACGGGGTTAGCTTCTAAGCTGGACTTTGTAGGAACCGGTGCTTGTTTAGGGGTAGGCAATAAAATGTTTGGCGGCGGCGGTTACGGTGGTAACGGCGGTGGTATTGGCGGCGGTTGCGGTGGTGGTGGTGGTGGTTACGGTGGTAACGGTGGCAATGGAGGTACCGGCGGCGGCGGCGGCGGCGGCGGTTACGGTGGTAACGGCGGCACAGGTGGTGGCGGTTGGCATTACTGGTCTGGCGGCGGCGGCGGTGGCGGTTATGGACCTTCCGGTAATGGAGGGAAGGGTGGAGATACCGACGCTTCTGGAACAGCTGGAAATGGAGGAATAGCTGCTGGTGGCGGTGGTGCCGGTAGTGGTGGAGGCAGCGGCGGATATGGTGGCCCAGGAATATGCATTCTGCAATATTGGAAATGAGGTATTATTATGAAAATCTTTCAAATATATCAGAAAATATGCTACTGGAACGTTACACCCATACACCCTACTATTGAATCAACAAAAGGGCTTTATGCGCCCGATATCGTATTTATCGAAGCTCCTAACTATGTTCATGAAGGATGGGGCTATGATGAAACCGCAGAGGGTGACACAAGGTTCATCGAACCGACCCCGTCCGAAGGCTGGCTGTATGACCGGGAAACAGGCACGTTCTATCCCGACCCGGATTATGTGCCTCCTGCTCCTGCGCCTGACCCGGAGGAAATGGAGCAGGCACTAAACGTATTGGGGGTGCAAACGCGTGAAACCGATTCTTGAACAGGCGCAGGAACGCGCCGCAGCGATCAGTACAGCGGGCGGGATGCTCACTGACGAGCAGGCATATAAAGTGCCTGCTATTTTTATGCCGTGGTCTGAAACCGCTAAAGGCGACCGCGTAACGTTCAACGGCTATGCTGTACCGATGCATGCAGGCTCACGCCGCACAAGCGAACTGGACACCAATGGCGGCGGTTTCCTTATGGGTACGCATTGACGATCCCGCCAACGCATGGCCCGAATGGAGACAGTATGCGAGTGGGCATGAAGCCTACGCCATGGGCGCACAGGTTACACACAACGGCAAGCGCTGGAAAAGCACAGCGGCAAATAACGTCTGGGAACCGGGTGTTTATGGATGGGAGGTACAGGCATGAGTGAATTTCCCTACGTTGTAGATACGGGTCTTGTATGGCTGAAAACGAATCCCCTTTCTGCGCGGCGCAGCACAGATCATATACAGGCACACCATACCGTAGGCAACTATGGCACCCCAGCAAAATGGGCGGCGCTGCAAGCCCACGAACAGGGTAAGGGCAACAGGGGCGTTCCGTATTCGTATCTGATTTTGCAGGACGGAACCATATATCTTGGCCGTGGACATGCATATGGTCACGGCGGGGTAAAAGACAATATTACCAACAATGCCAACCAGCGCAGTGTAGCGATCGCCTTTGACGGTGACATGCGCGGGGGCGGCCTGCCTACGGAGAAGCAGTTTGCGGCGGCAATCCGGCTTACCAAAGACCTGATGGAACTTTATAAGCTGCCTGCATCCGCTGTACTGGGACACAACGAGATTCCCACGTACAGCGAGGGGACGGCGGTACCTACAGGAAAGACGTATGCAACGCTTTGCCCGTGCATCGATATGGCCGCGTTCCGGGCTGCGCTGGGCGCTACGGTAACGCCAAAACCGGAGATACCCCCAAATCCCACCGTATTGACGTTTCCAGCACTATTTATTTATACAGGCGATACATACGTGAATGTGCGTTCCGGCCCCGGCGCTTCCCATGCTGTGGTCGGCAAGTTTTCCGCAAAAGAGAAATGTATCGTTCTTTCTGTAGAAAACGGCTGGGCCGACATTGTTCTGTTTGAACAAAAACCGATGGTACGGGGATGGTGCATTGATACTTATCTGAGGAGGATATAGCATATGGCGGAAAGCCAGGTACAGGAGATCCTTTTAAAGCTGGAGCGCATTGAGCAAAAGCTGACAACCGCGCTTGCGGACATTGACGATCATGAAGAACGCCTGCGCTCATTGGAAAGCAAGGGCGGGAAACGTTGGGAAACGCTGGTGGGGCAAATGATTGCGGTTTTAGTTGCAGCCATCTCCGGATGGCTGCTGGCACAAATGCGGTAACGTATAAAGAAGGAGGAGAAGTATGGAAGCGATAGCGGTACTCATGATATTGGCCTTGCTGGTAGAAGCGGTTGTGGAAACCATTAAACAGGCTGTATTGGGCGGCGTAAAGTGGCCTAATGTTGCGGCAATGGCAGGGGGGATCGGCATATGCCTTGCAGCAGGCGCGGGGATATTCAGCATATTAGGCATTGCCTTCCCTGCATGGCTGGATGCGGCTATTACGGGCGTGCTGGTCAGCCGGGGCAGTAATTTTATATCCGATCTGTTCAGCAGGCTCAAGGTGAACAAATAGAATTTTGCTAAAAGCAATTTCACACCAACCCGTTATAGCAATAGATTGTATAGAAAAAGCCCGCCGGTGAAGGCGGGCTTTCTTTTGTGCAATTGTGTTCCCGATTTAGGAATGAATGCTTACGCACGAACCTTCTTGACAGCTACAACAGCGGCAGCGGCCAGGACGATCATCACGAAGCCAACGATGCTCGCGGCATCACCGGTCTTCGGGGGATCAACAACGATGTTGTCAGGAACGGTTACATAAGCGGTCCAAGGCTTGATTTCAACGGTTGCGCTGACGGTCTTGGAAGAGGTCAGGCCAGTGAAGGCGGAGTCATTGATGTAGTTGCCGATTTTGTTGAAATCGAAACCGAACACATCAACAACGATATCTTCATAGATATCCATAACCTTGTTGTAGTCAGAGCCGCTGGTTACGATGGAGGAACCAGTCATAACGCCGATGGTACCAGCAAAGGGAACCAGAGAGACGGGAGAAGAATAACCCACGGGCTGGATGGCCATGCCGTTGGTCTTGCCATTCTTGTCAGCCTTGATTACAAACTCAGCACCAGCATAATCTTCGTTGTCAACGATTTTGACGGTGTAGTTGTAGTTGCTCTTGGAAACGGTATACTTATCGCCACCGAGGGTGAAGGTGGTGCCAACAGTGGTGATGTCAGCGGGAGCATCGCCATCAATGAGTTCAGCAGTGATGGAAGCGTCATCGCCGGTAACCTTTGCGAAGAACAGCCACTTGAAGGTGTTCTTGCCCTTCAGCGCGTCGTTTACGAGGGTGTACTTCCAGCCGTCTTTGCCATTGGTGCCAACCTGAGTGAAAGCGGAAATGGCGGGAGAGCCAGTGGAAGCAACCGCGGCATCGGTCACAGCAAAATTGACGTTGTCGCCGCTGATTTCCAAGGTCTTGTAGCCGCTATCGAACGGATCCTTGTCCTTGGGAACATACAGCTCAACGATAGCAGCAACGATCTCGTTCTTGGCATAGCCACGATCGGACGGAGGAGCTGCGGTGAGGGCGAAGAACTCGCCATCATATTCTACGAGATAAACATCGAGTTCATAGACAACAGCGTTGCTGGGGGCAGTGGTGTTGTCGGTGAACGCCATGGCGGGCAGGGCGATAGCCAGTGCCATAACCAAAGCAAGAACTAAAGTTACAAACTTTTTCATTGTGGTACCCCTTTCGTTTAATGAGTGTTTTTGCAAATAAGAGTAGGAACCTCTTGCACGCTCTTACTATAACACTGGAAGAAAGCTTAGTCAATAAGTTTATTACAAAAAGATTACGAAATATTTCGGAAACATGGATTTTAGTTAGGGAAACTTTAACGGAAAGAGGCCTCATCCTCTCAAAATTGTTCATTTCTATTACGTAAAGGCATCCCGTACACCCGGAGGCCAGTGGGCATATGATACCTAAAAGGCAGTATTGTCTGGGGTATGTTTTCAAAACAACCCCAAGCAGAAGACAAATACAGTTTAGGAAACGGGGGAATATCCATGTTTGATTATGTAACAGATATTGGTCTGGTATGGCCCAAGGGCCGTACCTACCGAAAAATAACGGACCATATCCAAATCCACCACACGGTGGGCGATTACAGCACGCCTGAAAAATGGCGGGCGCTGCATCAGAAACGGATCAGCGAGGATGGCTGGAAGGGGATTGAATACTCCTTTGGCGTCAACGCGCAGGGCGTCATCTTTAACGGCAGGGGATTGGAGTATCAGCACGGCGCGGTCAAAAACAGCGAAACAAAGGACAAGAATGGCATCGGGGCCGCAGACCGCTCCGTATCCATTACCTTTATTGGGGATATGCGGAGCGAGGGCTTTCCGACACAGGCGCAAATGGACGCGGCGGTGCGCTTGACGAAGGATGTCATGGAAACATACGGCCTCAAGCCCGCGCAGGTGCTGGGGCACAAGGAAATTCCGCTGACGAACGGCGGCCTATATCCGACTGCCTGCCCGAGTATGGATATGGACGCATTCCGTGCGAGGCTGACAGCCCCCGCGCCCGAGCCGGAGCCCGAACCTGCGCCCGATCTCCCGGCGCTGTACCGCTATACAGGCGCAACGTTTGTCAATATCCGCACGGGCGCCGGCACGCAGTTTGAAAGCATTGGAAGACTTTCAAGGAACGAACGCTGTATTGTGCTTGCGCAAAACGGCGATTGGGTGGAGATCGTCCATCATGAAAAAACCCCCATGCTGCGCGGCTGGTGCATCGATTCCTTTTTAAGCAGGGCATAAACTGACATATGCTGCGAGTCCTGCACATACTGTAAAAGCGAAAGGAGGGCGCAATGGAAGAGTTCTTTACATGGGGAATGCTTGCGACCTACTCCGGCGCAACGCTGGCCACAACCCTCATTACGCAATTGCTGAAAGGAATGAGCCTCGTTAGCAAGCTCCCGACAAGGGTATTCAGCTATCTCGTTGCATTCGTCCTGCTGCTGCTGGGGACGGCGTTTAGCACCGGACTGACCGTTGAAAGCGGCACGCTGTGTCTGGTGAATGCCGTTGTCGTCAGTCTTGCGTCGAACGGCGCGTTCGACGCGGTAAAGCTTGCGCGTGGCACGCCGCAAAAAAAGGAATAGTATGTTGGTTCATTAGAAGAAGCCCTCCGCAGCGTATCGCTGTGGAGGGCATTGTTTTTACCATGTTTCACGGTGCCATTTCTGTTCTTCAAACCGCTCGGTAGGCTGGGGACGCGGCGCAAGCGGCTCTTTGGGGTGGCCCACAGCCATCAGGCTTACCACACGTACCTCTGCCGGGATGCCAAGCAATGACTTCACATCCTCATAATAGGGACGCTTGGTATGGATGCCAAGCCACACGCCGCCTAAGCCCAATGCGTCGATGCAAAGCAGCATGTTCTCCGTTGCAGCAGCGCTGTTCTGCACCAAAAACTCTTCATCCTCGGGCTTGATGCCGGAGGCATGGCCGCAGCAGACGATGCAAAGCGGCGCTTCCTTGAGCATGCCCCACCATTTGCTCATGGGGGCAAGCGCATCGAGCGTTTCCCGTGAGGTGATAGTGAGCATTTCCCAGGTGCGCCTGTTGTGCGCGGATGGCGCATGCATACCTGCGCGAAGGATCGCGCGCACATGCGCCTCGTTGACCGGTTCATCAGTAAAGGTACGCACGCTGCGGCGCTGCAGCAGGGTATCCATTGCGGATTTTTCAGAAAGCATGTAGTCCTCCTTTTGCGCAAAAGCCTTGCGCGGTTCACTATAAAGTCGGTGTTTTCTAATTATTTTCCCACGCAAAAACGTTCGAATATGCGGCTGATAACCGTTTCGTCCACAGCGCTTCCCGTGATAGCGCCAAGGCTCAAAAGCGCCGTGCGGATGTCCGTCGCCATGCAGTCCGGTTCAAGCGCGTTTTGTGCCGAACGGATGGCCTCAAGCGCGTCCTCAAGCGCCCGGATATGCCTTGCGTTGGTGACATACGCACCGGAAACCGGCCCGGCCGCGAGCCGTATAGCGTCCGTCAAGGCGTCGAGGCCCTCCCCGGTTTTTGCGCTGATGCGGAGAGGCAGTTCCCCCTCCGGCGCGTCCCGTACGGTGGGGAGATCGGCCTTTGTCTGCAAAAGGATGCGCTGTGCGGGTTTTGTTTCTTCCATTAAAGCAACATCCTGTAGGGAAAGCGGCGTGGAGCCGTCAAGCAGCAGCAGCACAAGGTCGGCATTCCGCATGGCATTCCGAGCGCGGGAAACGCCTTCGCGCTCGGCCTCATCCTCCGCCTCCCGGAGGCCCGCGGTATCGAACAGGCGGACAGGGATGCCGTCTAAAGACAGCTGTTCCTCCAGAACATCCCGCGTGGTGCCCGCGTGCGGGGTCACAATTGCGCGGTTGAAGCCCAGCAATGCGTTCATCAGGCTGGATTTTCCGGCGTTTGGCCGTCCCACAAGCGCCACGCGCAACCCTTCGCGCAGCACCCGCCCGGTCTTACCCTGTGAAATGAGGCCGGATAATGCGCTTTTCGCCTGCTCCAGCTGCTGCGGAAGCGCAGAAAATACGTCCTCCTCCAACTCTTCCGGATAATCGATCGCCGCGCTGATGCCGGAAAGTGCATCCGTCAGCAGCGTTTCCACATCCCCGATTTCACGGCTCAGCCGCCCCTGCAGCTGCTCCATTGCCGCGTCCGCGGCGCGCTCGGCGGTAGACTGGATCAGGTCCATCACCGCTTCCGCTTCCACAAGATCCATTTTGCCGTTGAGGAACGCCCGGCGCGTAAACTCACCCGGCTCCGCAGGGCGCAGCCCCAGCGAAAGCAACGCGTTCTGTACCGCGCGCACCACAGCAGGCCCGCCGTGGCAGAACACTTCCGCCATATCCTCGCCCGTATAGCTGTTGGGTGCGGGGTAGCAGACCGCCATCGCGTCGTCCAGCTGCCGCCCGTCCTGTGTGAGCAGTACCCGCATCATACGGCGCGGATGCTTTAGAAGGTCTTTACCGGAAAGCGCAAGCAACGCAGCGGCACTTTTGGGGCCGCTGACGCGCAGCATGCAGATTGCGCCGCCAATCGGCGTTGCGGGGGCAAATATGGTGTCGGGGGTGGACATAAGCGGCTCCTAAAATAATGTTATAAGTACGTTGAGGGCGTTGCCCCCAATCCCCCGCTTAAGGCCGTAACGGCCCTAAGAGCCCGTTTTGGAACATCTAATGAGGGGATGGTCCTAATGATGGGATTCCTGAGGGACGTGTCCCTTAGGTGGGGTATGGGGCAAAGCCCCATCGTTCCTAGTTCTTCAAACTATGGATTGGCGCGGGGATGCGCCCGCCGCGGGCGATAAACGCATCGCAGGAATAGCGGTTCACGTTCATGACCGGCGCGCGGCCCAAGAGACCGCCGAATTCCACAAACTCGCCCGCTGTTTTGCCGGGGGCGGGGATGATGCGGATGGCGGTGGTCTTGTTGTTGACCATGCCGATGGCGGCTTCATCCGCTAAAATGCCCGCGAGGGTCTCCGCGGAGGTATCGCCGGGCACGGCGATCATATCAAGACCGACGGAACAGACGCAGGTCATGGCCTCAAGCTTTTCAAGCGTCAGCGCGCCGATGGCGGCGGCTTCGATCATGCCGGCATCCTCGCTGACAGGGATAAACGCGCCGGAGAGCCCGCCGACATGGCTGGACGCCATCACGCCGCCTTTTTTCACGGCGTCGTTTAACAGCGCCAAAGCTGCGGTGGTGCCGGGCGCGCCCGCGTACTCAAGACCCATCTCGGTCAGGATATGCGCAACGGAATCGCCGACGGCAGGTGTGGGGGCAAGGGAAAGGTCCACGATGCCAAAGGGCACGTTGAGGAGCTTGGACGCCTCCTGCGCTACAAGCTGACCCATGCGGGTGATGCGGAAGGCCGTCTTTTTGATGGTTTCCGCCACAACGTCAAACGGCTCACCCTTGACGCGGGTCAGCGCGCTTTTGACAACGCCCGGGCCGGAAACGCCCACGTTAATCACACAATCCGGCTCACCCGCGCCGTGGAACGCGCCAGCCATAAACGGATTGTCCTCCACGGCGTTGCAGAACGCAACGAGCTTGGCAGCGCCTAACCCGTCCTTTTCCCGGGTCAGCTCGGCTGCGTCCTTGATGACGCGGCCCATCTGCGCGACGGCGTTCATATTGATGCCCGCGCGCGTGGTGCCGATGTTGACGCTGGAGCAAACATAGTCCGTCACGCTGAGCGCTTCGGGAATGCTCTTGATCAGCGTTTCGTCGCTTGCGGTTGCGCCCTTGTGGACAAGGGCTGAAAACCCGCCGATAAAATCAATGCCAAGGGTCTTTGCCGCACGGTCCATCGCGCGGGCAATAGGCACGTAATCGCTTGCCTTGGTGCCTGCAGCAACCAGCGAGATGGGCGTCACGGAGATGCGCTTATTGACAATGGGGATGCCATAGCGCTCTTCAATTTCTTTCCCGACCCGTACAAGATCGTGCGCCTGATGGCAGATATGGTCGTAAATGCGGGTGGAGAGGGTGTCGATATCGTCGCATGCGCAGGAAAGCAGGGAGATTCCCATGGTGATGGTGCGGATGTCCAGGTTTTCCCGGTCGATCATGCGGATGGTCTCGAGTATTTCGTTGGCGTTTATAATGGGCATGTGCTCTACCTCAAACCTTGTGCATGGCGTCAAAAATCTCTTCGCTCTGGATGCGGACGGAGACATGCTGCGCCTCACCCAAAAGCCGCAAGGTTTCCTTGACTTCATGGAAGGAAGACTTGGCTTCGGATAGATCCACCAGCATCAGCATGACAAAGAGGTCTTCGTCCATGATGGTCTGCGTGATGTCCAAAATGTTGATGGAGAGCTCGCTCAGGCGGTTTGATACGCTTGCGATAATGCCGACGCGGTCGCGCCCCAATACGGTGACAATGGCCCTGTTCATATATAAATCCTCCTAAAGGTTTCATACGCTGCGGTTGCTTTATTGTACGCCATGCAATCTGAGAACGCAAGGAAACGGGCGTTGCCGCTCACTTTAGAGGGTTATTTCAGCAGCAGGGCGATTTCCTTTTGCGGCATCAGGTGGGAAAGCAGCGCAAGCACGTTCGCCTCGGAAGCTTCCATCTTCGGCAGGGGATGCGGGAATGTTTCTTCCCACTGCGCATGCGTTCCCCACAGGAAGGAGGACCAGCTTTCATGTATGGTGCGGTCGCGCTCCATGGCGGTTACAAGCAGTTCGCTTAACAGCGGATCAAACGCTGCGGAAAATGCCTTAGAGGAGAGCAACAGCGTATCCTTGATGGCGGCGGTATTTTGCGGCCCGCAGCCTGCAAGAAAATCATAGATACGCCTGCTCTCGTCGGAGAGCTTGTTGAACCGCTGCTTATAGGGCTTGAGCATGGCGTAGAGCGCAGGGGAAAGATACGTGGTGCGCTTGCGGTACGCCTTGGAATACACCGCCTCGCGCGTTTCGATCAAGTGAACGATGGCGTTCCAGTCCCCGCCCGCATCATTGAGCGAGGGGAGGTAGACGTTGTCGTTGCACAACAGGATATGGTTGCGCATAAAGTATGCGCGTAAGCTTGCAGCGGTATCAAGCGGCGCATGGTGTGCCATCTCAGTCCTCCTGTTCCGCATCAAGTTTGAGCGCCCGCGCGTAAGCAAGCTTTTTCGGCACTTGCAGCAGGATGGAGGCCGCCGCCGCCGCATCCCGTACGGAAAAGCCCTCCCGCAATAGCCGGGCAAGCGCGTCATCCAGTTCCGCTTCGGAAGCGTCGGCAGCCTTTGCGGGTTCTGCGCCCTGTATGGCGATCACGCACTCCCCGCGCGGCGGCTCTGAAAACCGCTCGGAGAGGGAAGAGAGTGTGCCCCGCGCGGCTTCTTCGTGCAGCTTTGTCAATTCCCGCAGCAGCGCAGCCTCACGGTCGCCAAGGGCGCCAAGCAGTTCCTTGAGCGTCGCGGGCACGCGCACCGGGCTTTCATACAGCAGCAGCAAGCCTTGCTGCGTTTTCAACTGCTCAAGCAGCGTCGCGCGCGGCTTTTTCTCCCTGGGCAAAAAACCGTAAAACGTAAACGGTTCCTGGTATAGCCCCGAAAGCACCGCCGCCGTTGGCACGGCGGAAGCGCCGGGCAGCACGGTTGCAGGAAGTCCCTCCGCTGCGCATGCCGCAAGGAGCGTAGTACCCGGGTCGGAAATTCCCGGCATGCCCGCATCCGAACAGAACGCGATGGCTTTTCCCTGCCGAAGCGCGCGCACAAGTTCCTGCGCGCGTTCGCGTTCGTTGTGCTCATGGCAGCTTACGAGCGGCTTTTTGATTTCATAATGGTTCAACAGCCCCAGCGTGTGGCGCGTATCCTCCGCCCAGATGCTGTCCGCCTCCTGCAGCACCCGCAGCACCCGCAATGTAATGTCCTCGAGATTGCCGATGGGCGTTGCGCACAGGTACAGCGTGCCGGTTGTTTGCTCCATGAGAGACCTCCTTGCTACTATACAGGGGCGCTGCCCCTGACCCCGCCCAAGGGACACGTCCCTTGGGAATCCCTAATGTACGAACAAATAGCGCTTTCTTTTGCTGCTTTTTCTTTCGTGGAAAGAAAAGGAGCGTACCTTATTCCATATGATAAATCGCCCGTTTTTCCGCCGAGTCGTCGCCGTTTTGATCCGCGAGCAGCAGCGTATGCCCGACATTCATGCCGGGTTTTCCGCCTTTTCTTGCCTGGATCAGCGCAAGGTAGGGAGGCTTTTTTAGATTGTACGCCACAAGCCGCATGCGCTTTGGTTCAAGATGATGCTGCCGCAGCAGGAAAAACGCGTCCGCTAGCCGCTCGGCGGGATAACAAAAATAGAACCTTCCGCCATAGGTCAACAGGCGCTTTGCGGCGGTAATCGCACCCGAAAGCGCGTCCGTACCGCCGCGCGCTGCTGCGCGCTGTGCGTTGGGGCTTTGCATATCCCGTTCAAAATAGGGCGGGTTGCAGACGATGGCGGTAAATGCGTTGTGCAGGTCCACGGGCGCATCCGCCCAGTCGAACTCGTATACGGGAAAATCGAGGCTGTTGTACGCCATGGTTTTGTGCAGCAGGTCGCACAGCGCCGGCTCCCGCTCCAGGCAGGAAAACTTGGCGCCCGTACGCGCGTGGGTCAAAAGCGCCACAGCGCCCGTGCCCGCGCCAAGATCCAGCGCCACATCACTAGGTATAAGATCTGCAAAGGCGGAAAGCAGCACGGCGTCCTGCGTAAAGCGCGGCAGATCGCCCCGCTGGTATAGAAACAAGCCCTGATATTGCAAATCCTCCAAACGCGGCTCTAATGTGGGCATACGGTTCCCTCCGGTTAAGAAAAAAGGCCTGCCACAAGGCAAGCCTGCGTTGATACAATTTTACAATAGCGCCATGTCCGGCGCAAGCTTCCCCGTTACTCGTCCGCAATCGTCGCGGGGGCAGTGCTTGTGCTGGGCGCGGCGGTGACGGAGGCTGCGCCCTTTTCCTTGCAGACGGCGACCACGCGGGAGCGGGAGGTGCCAAGATGGCGGTCATAATCCCCGAGGCAGGTGATGAGCGTTGTGCGGCTCTCTCCGCTCAGGTCCATGACGGAGGAAGGGATTTCATCGAGCAGGTAGGTATCGAGGTTCGTTACCTCAAAATACTTGAAGCTGCCGTCGTCATATTCAATGACGATCTCGTCCCCAACCTTCATTTCCTTGAGGATGGAGAACGTGCCAAGTTCACCCTTCCATTTCACATGGCCGTTCAAGATCGCGTTGCCCGGTTCTCCGGGGGAGGGGCCAAACTGATACCACGCGGAATCCTTCGCGGAATCCAGCGTATCCATCGCGCCGTCCTCGGTAATGCCCACCGGGAGGATATCCGCCTGCCGCTCATAAGCCGTGAAGTAGACGCGCGTAGGAATTTTTTGCACGTACGGCGTGGGCGATGGGGTGACAAGCGGCGCATCGGAAGGCGCCATCGTAGGCGCGGGCGTTGCCGCAATGGTGGGCACAGGGGTGGGGGGCGGTACATATGGGCCGGGAATCCAGATATATTCGCGTACCACCATATAGATGCCGCCCAGCAGCATGGCCGCGATCAGCACATAGATGATCGCCCAAAAGGCCTTGGAGTTTTTTAAGCCCGGCTTGTGTTCCGGCCGGCGTTTGTTGTCTTCCATTCGGGGCTCCTCATTCCGCAGCGCAAATAAAGCGCATTCTAATCGTATGATTCATTATAACACGCGCGGGGGGTCATGCAACATCTGCCATATTTGTTCACGGTTTATACATGGGCCCGCCTGCCTTTTCCGGCCTAGGCTTTGCGGTGCGGCCATAGGGGGAGAGTACGCCCGCCTCAATCGCGCCTGCCATGACGGCCTGCATAATATCGTCCCGCCAGCGGTAGAGCGTGGGTTCGCTGATGTGCAGTTCGTCAAGCAGCAACTCCCTGCGCGCGCAGCTGTCCGAGGGCGTGTCCCCCGTATCCGTAAAAAACAGCAGTTCCATCAGCTGCGCCTTGTGGGGCGCGTCGCGCTTGAGCATCGTGAGCGCTTCCTCAATGGCCCAGATCCAGCCCTGCATGCGCTTCACTTCCTCGTTGGGCTCCATACGCCGCAGCGCTTCGGTTGCGGTAGGGTCGCCATATGCATTGGTCTTCGCACGCGGTTCGGGCGGGCGGGCCTTTAGACCCAATTCTTCGTATTCGAGCAGCATACGCTTGGTGTCGTTGTACTGCCTCAGCTGCAGGAATATCAGCTCGCGGATGCGTTTGGTCTTCATCATGAGTGCCATCCTCCTATTCGTTAATAGAACATTTGTTCGATTACGAGTATAGCATGGCAAGGTTTGGCGTGCAAGGAAAAGAATATATATCCGCTGTTTCTAAGAACAGCGCTTAAGAAAATATTCATACTTGATAAAACCCAGACATGCTATAATTTTCATATTGCAGGATAGGAGGCGCACAAAATGGCCAGTACGTTTCTTGTGTCGTTACCGGCGCAACAGGCGATGGATGTGGTATATGAAGCGGTGATGAACAGCGTAACGGGAGAGGTGATCGACTGTTATGAGATCGCCCCGGCGGCCGGTGGCAAGTGCATCGTCGCGTGTTTGAAAAACATTTCCTCCGTGCGGGAAACCGGCTGACCCTGACGGTGGTTGTGGATGATTTTTTAGGCCACGCCCGCGTGCATACCATTGGCGGTGGCGGTGGGGAGGGATTATTCCGCTTTGACTGGGGCGCTTCCGCGAGCTTTGAGGACGCGGTGGAGCGCGCTTTGCGGCCGTATTTGAATAAGTAGGTGGAGAAATACAGCTTTCAGGGGCTTTGCCCCTGACCCCACCCAAGGAACAGTCAAGGTACCCAGGGTTCTGAAACCGATTCGCAGGATCGGTTTCTGCCCTACGGGCACCGAACTCGCTTTTCTACGAAAAGCCCCTTGGGAATCCCCTCCCAGAGACATCCCTCATTAGTGCGCTTCTAAAATGGGTTCTTAGGGCCGTTACGGCCCTAAGCGGGTGTTTGGGAGCCAAAGCTGAGCGCCGCCAGTGGCGGAACAAGCGAAGCAGAGGCTCAGTGCGCAAGGGCGCGCAAGCCCATTAGGCTTGCGCAACCATTGCAAACTGCGGGTCCGTCAGGTAGCGCCCTCAACGTATCCCATTGGAGAGAGCGGCTTTAGCTTTCGTCTATGCCTTGCCCGCGCCGCCTGTGGTTTTCCTGTATGGTCTTTTCGCTGCCCTGGTCGCTGGGGAGATAGTAGCGCTTGTCCTTTAAGGAAGGCGGCAGGTAGTCCTGCTGCACATAGTGGTTGGGATAATCGTGCGGATATTTGTAGCCCTTGCCCGCGCCGATGACCTTTGCGCCCGCATAGGAGGTATCCCGCAGATGGATGGGGACAGGTTCCTCGATGGTGGTCGCTGCGTCCTGCATGGCGCGGTCCACAGCCACGACGATGGCGTTTGATTTCGGGCACTCGCACAGGAATACGATGGCCTGGGCAAGCGGGAGACGGGCTTCGGGCATACCGATGTGCTCCAGCGCGGTTGCGGCGGATACCGCCTGCACCATGGCCTGCGGGTTTGCCATGCCGATGTCCTCGCTTGCGTGGGCAATGAGCCGCCTTGCGATGATGCGCGGGTCCATGCCGCCGTAGATAAGGCGCGAAAACCATGCAAGCGCCGCGTCCGCGTCCGAGCCCCGGAGGCTTTTGCAGAAAGCGCTGAGCATGTCGTAAAAAAGCTGCTCGTCAAGCGAGATCACCTTCTGCTGCACGGATTCGGCGGCGATCTCCTGTGTGATGTGAACCGCGCCGTTCTCATCGGCGGGCGTTGTCAGCACTGCAAGTTCCAGCGCGTTCAAAGCGGCGCGGCAGTCCCCGTTTGCCATGCGGCACAGATGCTCCATCGCGGCGTCGTCCATGGAAACGTCATAGCCGCCAAGGCCCCGCTCGGCGTCCTGTAGCGCCTGCAGAATGGCGCGTTCAATATCATTCGTGTTGAGCGGGTAGAACTGGAAGACGCGGCAGCGGCTCACAATAGCGCCCGTCATGCTGATCATGGGGTTCTCCGTGGTGGAGCCGATAAAGCGGATGGTACCCTGTTCGAGTGCAGGCAGGATGCTGTCCGACTGCGCCTTGTTCCAGCGGTGGCATTCGTCCAGCAGCAGGTAGGTGGACTTGCCGTAGAGCGAGAGGCGCTTTTCCGCCTCAGCGATGATTTCGCGCACGTCTTTGACGCCGGCGGTAACGGCGTTGAGCTTTTCAAATGCCGCGCCGGTGACGTTGGCGATAATATTGGCAAGCGTCGTCTTTCCGCAGCCCGGGGGGCCAAAGAAGATGCTAGATTGCAGCCTGTCCAGCTCGATGGCCCGGCGCAGAAGCCGCCCCGGCCCCACAATGTGTCCCTGGCCGATGAATTCATCGAGCGTGCGCGGGCGCATGCGGTCCGCAAGCGGGGCACCCTGGGCGCGCGTGTTGGAAAAAAGATCCTGTTGCATAATGCCACCTCAGCATCAGTATACCTGCAAGGAGAAGCGCGCGCAACCGCCCCAAACACGCCGGAAATACGCGTATCCCCCGGAGGCTGTATGAAAATCGGCGGGAAGGGCAAGAGATTGTTAAGAACTTGCACAGCGCTTGAAACCGCGATTTGTGCGTGATAGTATAGGTCGAGTTCAATAAGAGGTTTGTATGAAGAAGAAACAAGGATATTGGAAAAAGATATTGCCGGTGCTGCTGCCGCTACTTGTACTCGCGCTGATGGCGCTGTTAGACCCGAACACAAGAAACCTTGCGGATGTGGTGGACGATATCGATCCGCTGTGGTTCCTTGCGGCCGTGGGCAGCATGCTTCTTTACTATATCTTTGATACGCTGATGTTCCAGCTTGCCGCAAAGTATATGAATTTGAAGCATACGTTTGCCGAAAGCCTGCTTACCACCATGTACGGGCTTTTTTACAGCTCCATCACGCCGCTGCAGGCGGGCGGGCAGCCCATGCAGGTGGTGCAGCTGAAGAAATGGGGCGTCCCGGTCGGGCGCTCTACCTCCGTGCTCGTATTGAAATTCTTAGCGTTCCAGTTCAGCATCACGTTATTAGGCACGCTCGGTTTCATATTCCTTGGCAAGGATGTGCTTGATGGCGGCGTGACGATGCTCATCTTTTACATCATCGGGTACCTGTTCTACTTCGGCACGGTGGTGCTGTGCTTCCTGGCGCTCCGAAAGACCGAGTGGCTGTTCCGCATGGGGGAAAAGCTCATCAATTTCCTGGCGAGAAAGCGCATCATTAAAAAACAGGAAAGTGCCGACCGTGCGCACGAAACATGGGAGCGCACCATCGGCGATTATGCGCAGGCCGCAAAGTTCGCCCTGGGCGAGCGCTTGGGCATGTTCTATATTTGGCTTGCAGGCATGGGCACGGCAATCTGCTATATGGCGGTGACATACTTCCTCTACCGCGGCATGGGGTATTCCGCCTATGAGCTCTGGTATGTGGTGCTGCTTCAGTGCCTGTTGTATATCGCGGTCAGCTTCCTGCCTGTGCCGGGCGGCACGGTGGCAAGCGAAGGCGGGTTCTATCTAGTGTTTGCCAAGCTGTTTACCGGGCCCGCGCGGTTCCCGGCGGTGCTCTTATGGCGCGGCATCACCTATTATTTGACGCTGCTTCTCGGCATCGTCGCGGTCATGATTGAAGGCTTTCGCAGCAAGAAACTGCCCCCCGCGCAGGAGCAGGAAGCGGCGTCGGTTACGGAACCGGAGCGGCTAGATCCGGCAAACGGTACGGAGGAATAACATGTACGTTGCAGACGGTTGGAAGGATTATGCCCTGCTCGACGCGGGGAATGGCGAAAAGCTGGAGCGTTGGGGGGATGTGGTGCTGCTGCGTCCCGACCCGCAGGCGGTCTGGCCCATGGGGGAGATCAGGACCCCGCACGCGCACTATATCCGCTCAAGCACCGGCGGAGGGCATTGGGAATATGAGCGTCAGCTTCCGGAAAGCTGGAATATCCGCTACCGCGATCTGACGTTTGTGGTGCGCCCGACCGGCTTCAAGCATACCGGGCTGTTTCCGGAGCAGGCCGTCAACTGGGACTGGATGCGCTCGAAATTAAAGGGCCGGCCAAACGCGAAGGTATTAAATCTGTTTGCCTACACCGGCGGGGCAACGTGCGCATGCGCCAAAGAACAGGCGCAGGTGGTGCATGTGGACGCCGCGAAGGGGATGCTCGCATGGGCGAAGGATAACCTTGCAGCCTGTGGGCTAAGCGATGCGCCCGTGCGGTTTTTAGCCGACGACGCCATGAAATTTGTGTTGCGGGAGCAGCGGCGCGGCAACCGGTACGACGGCATCCTGATGGACCCGCCAAGCTACGGCAGGGGACCGGACGGGGAGATGTGGAAGATTGAGCAGGACATCTATCCGCTGGTGGAAGCGGCGGCAAAGCTGCTTTCCGATGAGCCTCTCTTTTTCCTCATCAATTCCTATACCACAGGCCTTGCGCCGACTGTAATTCAAAATGTGCTTTCCGTGGCGCTCAAAGGTACGGGCGCTAGAGTGGAAGCCTCGGAGCTGTGCCTGCCCGTAAAGCGGGATGACCTGCTGTTCCCCTGCGGGGCGACCGGGAGGGCATGGTGGGAGTGACGCCCGAAATCCTGTATGAGGACAATCATCTGTTGGTCGTCGTCAAGCCGCCCAATCTGCCCGTACAGGCGGACAGCTCCGGCGACGATGATCTTTTGAGTATCCTCAAACGCTATATCAAGGAGAAATATGAAAAGCCTGGGGACGTGTACCTGGGCTTATGCCATAGGCTTGACCGCCCGGTGGGCGGCGTGATGGTGTTTGCGCGCACCAGCAAGGCGGCGTCCCGGCTTGCGGAGCAGTTTCAGGGAAGAAGCGCAAAAAAACGATATGTTGCCGTGGTGGAGGGCATTCCCCCGCAAAGCGGGGATGTTCTTTCCTATCTTCGGGAAACGGACGGCGTCAAGCGGGTGGAGGTATTGTCTATTCCCGCTCCCGGCGCAAAGGAAGCGCGCCTGCGGTATGAGAAGCTCGCGGAACGGGACGGACATTCTTTATTGGAGATTGCGCTGTTTACGGGAAGAAAGCACCAGATCCGCGCGCAGCTTGCAGCCTTGGGATATCCCATACGGTTTGACCAGCGCTACAACCCACACCCGGAGCGCGGGCAGATCGCGCTGTGGGCATATGAACTTTGTATCGAGCATCCTACAAAAAAAGAGAAGATGCGCTTTACCGCCCTGCCGCAGGGAACGGCGTTTGAACGATTTCGGGAAGAGATCGCGGCGCTCCCCGTGCGGGAACAGTGCATGCCTGTCCATGCGGATGCACATGTGCTACTTGTCGCAAAGCGCGCGGGCGTTGAGGTGACAAGGGAGGATGGCGGGGAAGCGTCTCTTGAGGCGCGCCTGCAGCCGGTCTATGGCCCGCTCTACCCCGTGCACCGGCTCGACGCCAACACGGAAGGCCTGCTGTTCTTCGCGCGGAACGAGACAGCGCAAGCAGCCCTGCTTTCCGCATTTCAGGAAGGCGGGATAGAGAAATATTACCTTGCCCTGCTTTGCGGGCGAATGAATGAAACAAGCGCTACGCTGGCCGCGTGGGCAAAAAAGGATGCGGAACGCGCGCGATTGACGGTATATGATGCACCCCGTCAGGGCACCGTGGAGATCAAGACAGGCTATCGCGTCATAGAACAGGCGGCAGATAAAGCGCTTGTTGAAATCCGGCTCTACACAGGGCGCACGCACCAGATCCGCGCGCATATGGCGCACATCGGCCATCCTGTGCTCGGGGATGATAAGTATGGCGACCGCGAAGCGAACCGCGCCGCGGGGCGCAAGCGACAGGCGCTTGTGTCCTACCGGATGCTGCTGCATGTGCCGGAGGAGTCCGTATTGGCGTATCTGAACGGCAGGGAATTCCTATGTCCTTGGAGGTTGACGCTGTAAGGGGTGAAAAGATACGTTGGGGGCAAAGCCCCCCTGAAAAAGATTTGTTGATGGTAAACAGGCGGGTATCCCGTCGTTTTTTTATTGTACCTCGATATGGCTGCCTGCCGTGGTCTTTTTCACATAGATGCGGCTTTCGATCTGGGCCTTCAGTTCCTCCACATGGGAGATGACGCCCACCATGCGGTCGCCCCCGGCAAGGCCGGAGAGGATGCGCACCGCGCGTTCAAGCGCTTCGCCATCGAGCGAACCAAAGCCTTCGTCCACAAACATGGCGTCAAGCTGGATGCCGCCCGCATAGCGCTGCACAGTATCCGCTAAGCCGAGTGCAAGGGAGAGCGCCGCAAGGAAGGATTCCCCGCCCGAAAGCGTGTAGGCCGCGCGCGGCTTGCCGCTGTAATGGTCCAGCACGTCAAGGTCAAGCCCGGTCTGTACCCTGAGGTCGTTTGGCGTCTGCCTGCGGACAAGCTCATATTGCCCGCCGGTCATCTGGTAAAGGCGCGCGTTGGCGCTTAATAGCACCTCGTCAAGATAGCGCGCCTGCACGTAACGCTCAAAGGTCAGGCGGGGCCTGCCGGGCAGTTCGCCGTTGGCGGTGTCCGAAAGGCGCTTATACTTGCTGTAGCCGGACCAGAGGCGCTGCAAGCGCTCCTGCTTGCTGTCAAGGGACTGATACAGGCTCCTGTTGTGGCGGATGCGCTCCACAATAGACACGTGCGCTTCCGCGGCGGCGTCCTTTTGCGCCTGTGCTTCCAACACCGCGGCTTGTAAGAGGGAGAGATCGGTGCGCTGTTTGCCCGCCGCCGCCTGTTCTGCCTGCTGGAGCGCGCTTCTTGCCGCTTCCCGTGCTTCGCCGTAGCGGGCCAGGCGTGAGCGCTCCGCCTTCCATTCCTCCGGTGTGCGCAGCGCAAGGAGGTAGGCGGCTTCCTCCGGGAAGCCCGCGGCGGAAATCGCTTGCGTATATGCATTATATGCTTCGGCTTCGGATTTCTCCGCTTCCGGGAGGCGGAGAAGAAGGGAAGAAAGCTTTGCGCTTGCGTCGTTTTGCTCGCGTTCGAGCTTCGAATGCCGCTGGGCGCTTTGCTCCAGGGCAGCTTGCAGCGTCTGCAACGTTTCCCGCTGCACACGAAGCGCCTGCTGCGCTTCCGCCTTGCCGGGATGGGGCAGGCGCACGCAGAGCGCGTCCCGCTCCGCCGCCTGCTGCACGGCGCGCAGTTCCGCTTCCTTTAGGTTAACTTCAAGCGCCTCCGCTTGCGTTGCAAGCGCCTGTTGGCGCTGTGTCGCCTCCGAATGCCGCATTTGCAGCGTTTCCCGTTCGGCAAGCTTTTCTTCCGCGGCTGCTATGGATTGTGTCAGCTCCTGTAGTGCCGCCTGTGCCGTGTCCTCTTCCGCTTCGAGCGCCGCTGCAAAGGGCTCTTCGATCGGCGTTGCAAAAAGCGCTGCCGCCGCCTGCGTAAAGCTGTTCTGCTGCGCCTCCCATTTGGCGGAGGCCGCTGCCGCGCGGCGGCTTAAATCCACAGCCTGGCCGTGGAACTGTTCATAACTCCATTTCTTACGCTGCACCGTCGCCTCGTCGGGCGCGTCCGGCGGGAGGGAGGCGGGGGATGGATGGGAAGGGGAGCCACAGACCGGGCATGGTGCGTCCGGCTCCAGCGTTTGTGCCAGCAAGCCAGCCTGCGCACGCAAAAACGCCGTTTCCGCGGCGCGCGCCTCCTGCTCGGCTATGGAAAGCCGCGCTTCCGTGTGGGCATACTCCTGCTGCAGTGCAAACAGAGCCGCTTTTTGCGCCTCCGCCTCCTTGTGCAGTTGCATGGCGGAAGCGATTGCGCCGCAGCGGCCGGCCGCCGCCTGCGCTCTAAGCCGCAGGGCGTCGATTGGGATGGCGTCAAGCGCCCGCAGCGCACCGGAAAGCTGTTCTGATTGCTCCGCCTGCACGGCGGCGTCTGTCCTGCAGAGGGAAAGGGAGGCGCGAAGCTGTTCGGCCTGCCTGGCGGCTTCCGAGGCCGCCTGCTGCAGAAGTTCCAGCCTGCCGTATTCGGGCAGCAGCGCTTCGAGCGCGTGGATGTTCTGCCGGGCTTCTTCACGCAGAGGTTCGCGCGCCTGCTCTTTGGCGTACTGCGCGGCGCTTTCCTGCAGCGGGGCAATCAGCGCATCGATTTCCCGCTGGAGCAGCTGCGCCTCCTGCGCCATCGCCTCGCGTGCTTTTTTGCTTTGCAGATACAACAACTGCAGCGGGCGGATTTCCGCGTTTGCGCGCTCACCCAACAGCAGATGTTGCTTGTCCCGCTGCATTTGGGGCAACAGCTGTTCCTGCGCCGCCCAGCCCTCTTGCGCGCGAGCAAGCTGCTCCAGCAGGCGCGCATCCTCCACAGCGGAAGCAAGCGCGATCTGCTGTTTGGAAAGCGTCTCCTCCGCCTGTGTGAGCGCCAGCTTCAGGGCGTCCTGCCGCTGTGCATCTTCGGTGAGCAATTCGTCAAGCAACGTAAGAAAACGCCCGGCATCCTCCGCATGGATGGAAGAAAGCGGCGTATACCGCTCCTCCTGCGGGTCCGTGCGCACGGTACGCATGGCTTGCTCCATGCTGCGCTTTTCCTCCGCATACGCGGCATATTCCTGCTGCGCGCGGGTTTTTAACGCCGTCTGTACGTCCTTCAACCGTCCGGTGCCGAATACATCCCGGAAAATCGCCTCCCGCTCGCCGCTTTTTGCAAGCAGCAGCTTGCGGAATTCGCCCTGGGCGATCATGGCGATCTGGGAGAACTGGCTGCGGCTCAATCCAATGAGCTCAATGAGCGCGGCGTTGACCGCCATAGGGTTCGCAATCACTTTGCCGTCAGGCAGCGTGAGCGCCGCTTTGGGGTTTGTTGCCGTTTCTTTTCCGGTGCGTGCGGACAGCTTTTTGTAGCCCGGGCTTCTTTTTACGGTATAGGTCTTGCCGCGCAGGGAAAATACAAAGTCCACATACGTTTCAAGCTCCGGCGGCGCGTATTGGCTGCGCAGCGAGTCCGCCGTGCGCGTTTCGCCGGAGGCTTCCCCATACAGCGCGTAAGAGATGCCGTCAAATATTGTCGTCTTGCCGGCCCCCGTATCCCCGCACACCAAAAACAAATTGGAGGAAAGCGCGTTAAAATCCACATGCTCGCTGCCTGCATACGGGGCGAAGGCGCACATCGTTAAAGAAAGCGGCCTCATGGCCCTGCGCCTCCTTCCGCTTCCTTGAGGAGGGTTCGGAACAGCGCCAGCTCGTCCGAGGGCAGCTCCTGTCCGTTTTGCTGGAGGTAAAATTCCATAAACTGCTCGATGGGGTCCTTTGCCGCAAGCGGCTGGGGCAAAAGATCGGGTAAGCCGTCGCCCATGCGGTTCCGGTAGCCCAAATGCATCAGGTTGGGATAAAGTTCCCGTAAGCGCTGCATGGCGTTTGGCACTTCCTCCGCATCGGTAAGAACAATTTGCAGATAATCCTCTGAGGCGGTACCTGCCATCAACTCCGCCATGGAGGAAGTGATCTCCCGCAGGGGATGCAGCGGCGCTATCGGCAACAGGGTGATCTCGGCTTCCTTCGCTGTGAGTTCTATAAGCGTTACCGATTTGTGCTGCGTCAGTTCGGAGAACGAGTATTTGAGCGGGGAGCCCGCATAGCGTATGGAATCGCTACCCACGCGCTGCGCGCCGTGGAGATGGCCAAGGGCCACATAGGAGAAGCCGGAGAAGACGGAAGCGTCCACGCAGTCCAGCCCGCCCACGGATACGGTTTCCGAATCGGAGCGCAGCAGCGCTTCCCCGGCGGCGGATACAAACTGGTGGGCAACGAGTACGCGCCGCACGCCCTCTTCCGGCGTGATAGCGGAAAGCGCCGCGCGTACGGCGTCCTCATGCGTGCTGAGTTCAGCTTCCGGGAAATAGGGCCGTACCTCAAGCGGCCTTAAGTACGGCAAAAGATAGACGTCCACCGGGCCGTATGCGTCATTGAGGCGCACGCGCGGAACCTCGCCCGCGAATACGCCCGCGATGTACACGCCCGTTTTTTCTAAGATGCGGCGCATAAACTGCAGCCGGTCGGCGGAGTCGTGGTTTCCGGCAATCAAAAAGACCGCGGTTCCCTGCTGCTGCAGCGCGGTCAAAAAGTCGTCCAATACCGCCACTGCGGCTTCGGAGGGCACGGGCTTGTCAAACACATCGCCCGCGATGAGCACGGCGTCCACCTTCTGTTCGGTTGCAAGCCCCGCGATGATGGAAAGCGCGTGCCTCTGATCCTCCAACAGGGAAAAGCCGAACAGCCGCCTGCCGATATGCAAATCTGCGCAATGCAACAGCCTCATATCATTCTCCCGGAGTGGTTTTTCTATTTTCGGGCAGGCAGATTATCTTACACCTTTGCCAATAAACGAAAGCGTCAGCGTGCCCGGGCCGCCGTGCGCGCCGATGACGCCGCCTACCGTGTAAATGCGTACCAGAAGCTCGGGGAAGCGTTCCTGTATGTTCTTAGCAAGATTGCTTGCTTCCTCCAGACACTCTACCTGCGTGATGTGTACATACCTGTAGGCAAGGTCGATCTTTTCACAGAGGATTTCATACATCCGCTTGATGGCGCCGCGCCGTCCCTTGATCTTTTCGCGCGTGGTAATTTTGCCGTCGGGGCCGATCGTAAGCACGGGCTTGATATGCAGCAAGCTTGCAACCGCCGCGGCCGCACCCGAGACACGCCCGCCCCGCCTCGCGTAGGTGAGGTCCGCAAGGGTGAACCATTGCTGCAGGCTGTTCGTTAATTGCTCCAGTTTTTTATAGCAGGTCTCAAGCGCAGTGCCGGTATTTTTCATATCCACGGCTTCCTGGAGCAAAATGCTCTCCCCGCTGCTTGCGCCGAGCGAGTCTACGATAAGGATTTTCCTCTCCGTGAAACGGGAAAGCAGCTCCTGCCTTGCAATGTGCGCGCTGTTTACGGTACCGGAAAGCGCGCTGGAGAGGCCGATGTAGAGGACATCCTCGCCCGCTTCCAGAATAGGTGTCCACAGATTTAAAAAGCCCTGCTCCGTTACCTGGGAGGTGGTGGCAATCTTTCCTTCGCGCATTGCTTGCATCAGCGTTGCAATGGTCTCGGGGCGCATATCGTCCGGGAACGCCGTGTCTCCGATATGGACGCTCAGGGAAGCGAAGGTGACGTCAAGCTCCTGCATGCGTTCCGGGGTAAGATCAACGACAGAGTCCGTCGTAATTCTGTACATAGGTTCTCCTTCATATCATAATGGAATTGCAGTTTAATCTTTTCAGAGAAAAAGCCGGTTCCCGGCATGCGGCAACCGGCACAAAAGCAGGAGTTCTTCCATCAAACGGTACGTGGCGTGCCCATAAAGAACAGCGCAAGCGTGCCCGGCCCGCTGTGGGAGCCGATGACGGCGCCGACGGAATAAATGTTGACGGGCAGATGCGGGAAGCCTTCACTGATGAGCTGCTTGAGCTGCAGCGCATCCTCGTAGCAGTCCGCCTGGCTGATGTTGATGAAGGTGCAGGCCGATTGGTCGATTTTTTCCACCATCAGCTCATACAGGCGCTTGATGGCGGCGCGCCTGCCCTTGACTTTTTCGCGCGGGATGAGCTTTCCTTCGCTGTTGGTATCCATGACGGGCTTGATGCTCAACAGGGAAGCAAACAGCGCGGCAGCGCCGGATACGCGGCCGCCCCTGCGCAGGTATATGAGGTCATCCACCGTAAACCAGTGGTGCACATTCATTTTGCGTTTTTCAATCTCTTCATATAATGCTTCAAGGTCCATGCCCGCCGCTTTGAGCGCTGCGGCCTGTTCTAGAAGCATGCCCTCGCCGGAACTCGCGCAAAGCGAGTCTATAACGAAGATTTTCCGTCCCGGATACTTTTCAAGCAGCTGTTCGCGCGCAAGCACGCCGCTGTTGACCGTGCCCGAAAGGGCGCTGGAAAAGCCGATATAAAGAATATCCTCCCCGCTTTCGAGCAGCGGCGTCCACAGGTCCACAAAGCTCTCCACTGTCGCCTGGGAAGTGGTGGAAACTTTGCCGTCCCGCATGGCGTCGTAGAGCATTTTGGCGGTGACATCTGTCATATCGTCCGTAATGTCCTTGCCATCAAGAAGAAAGTGCAGGGCGACATACGGGATATCCAACTCACGCATGCGCGCGGGGCTTAAATCCACTGTGGAGTCTGTCGTAATACGGTAGGACATGGATAAACCTCCTTTTGCGGGGCCGCGTATGGCGGCTCTTACCAGATATTTTAGTGCCTGCCTGCCGGAAAAGCAAGCAAAAGCGGGGCGGCGCAATGTGATATTGCGGTGACATTTCGGGCGGGCAAGGCTTGATGTCCGGCCCCGCTTGGAGCCTTGCCACAGAAAGGCGCGCCATCGTTTGGCCCGCTTTCGGATATTGCGGGCGCTCATCGGAGAAACGGGCATGTCCATTACGCGGCAGGCGCGTATAACGCACGTTATATTTTGGAGGGGCAAAACGCTTGACAGCCTGGGCATTTTTCCACTATACTTATACAGGCAATGGGCGAAACCGCCCGGAAATGGGGCGTTTGTTCCATATCTTGTGAGTATTTGCCGGGTAGTATACTACATCTGGTAAGCTCGCCCGGTTTACCATGCGATAGAAAAGAGGTGCAAAGCAATGTTCATGACGTATCAGCCGAAAAAGAGGCAGCGCAGCAAGGTGCACGGTTTCCGTAAGCGCATGAAGACCAGCGATGGTCGCAATGTATTGAAGCGCAGGCGTTTGAAGGGCAGAAAGCGCTTGAGCGCGTAACATGCGGGCGCTCCTGCTGCTGCGCCGGAGGCGTTTGGCAATAGGTTTTGAGGCGGGCGTCCGGTCCGCCTGTTCTTATTTGTGCCGCCTGCAGCGTACATCGCTCAACAGCAAAAGCCGGGTCATGCCCGGCTTAGGTCATTTACTGTGAAACACATTGGCGTCACCCGTACCGCTCTGTTTTAAGGGCGATTCGTAAGGTCTTGCCGGAAGGGCGCGCAGATTGAAACGCTTGTATTCGCTTAAAAAGAACAGGGATTTTCAGTTTACGTACCGCGTAGGAAAATCCGTGGGCTGCCGCCTGTTTACGCTCGTTTACGTGCATGACCGCCGTAAACCGAGGAAAACAAAGACCATCGTCCCGCAGGCGGAAACACGCGTGCGCGTAGGGTTTTCCGTAAGCAAAAAGGTTGGCAACAGCGTAAAGCGCAACCGCGCGAAAAGAAGGCTGCGTGAGGCGCTCAACCCCTATCTTTCAGAAATACGTCCCGGACACAATTTGATATTGGTCGCCAGGCAGGGCGTGTTGGACGAGCCGTTTGTGAGTCTGCAGCAAACCGTACTGCACATGCTCAAAAAGGCGGAACTCTACCAGCCCCATAAGGCGCAGGACGCAAAGGGGGGCGGAGCTTAAATGAAACAGGCGCTGCTGTTCCTGCTTAAAATGTACAAGCGGTATATCTCCCCCGGTCTGCCGCAGAACCGCTGCAAATATCTTCCGACCTGCTCGGAATACGCATACGGTGCCATTGAAAAGCACGGGGTGCTCCGCGGGAGTCTGCTTGCCATCTGGCGGCTCCTTCGCTGCAATCCGTTTTCAAAAGGCGGGTATGATCCCGTCCCATAAAAGGACAACCTCCGTTACCATATTATTTCTCCCGTACCTCTCCCCATCGGGGCATGCCGCCATCGGGCATGCAGGCATCCAATGTGGATGCGACCGGGGAGCCATTACCTTACAAGATTCGCTTGAAGGAGGACACACACTTGCAATTAGATTTCTTTCTTACTACATGGATTTTAATGGGGATGCGGTGGCTGTACGAAAATGTCACTGCAGAAAGTGTTTTCTGGACCATCCTCATCAGCACCATCGTCATCCGCGGCCTTACGGTATTTGGCGATATCCAGTCCCGCAAGTCCAGCATGAAGATGCAGATGATCCAGCCGGACCTGGACAGGCTCAAACGCAAATATGGCAACGACGCGCAGAAGTTCCAGCAGGCGCAGTCTAAGCTCATGCGCGAAAAGGGCGTGAGCATGTGGGGCGGCTGCCTGCCGATGCTCATGATGATGCCGCTGTTCTTCTGCTTTATCGCAGCGTTCCGTTTCTGGGGCTACGAGCAGATGGTAAAGGTGCTTTTGCAGATGCATGAAACAGGGCATTCGGAGTTGTTCCAAAACTTCAACTTCCTGTGGGTGCACAACATCTGGCAGCCGGATAACGGCATGAAGGAAGTTGTGATGGGCGCCAAGGAATTCTTGGCCATTCCCAACCTGCAGAACCTGATTTACTTCCAGGAGCATCCGGAAGCGCTGAAGGTCTTCCAGCAGCTTGGCTTTATTATTGCGGACCCGAAGAATATTCCGCAGGCTTCGATCGATACTTATAACAACCTGGTCGCCCCCCTTGTCGCGCAGTACCAGTCTGTGTACAATGGCTGGTTTATCTGGCCCCTGCTTGCGGGCGGCACTACCTTCCTTTCAAGCTGGATCATGCAAAAGAACCAGCCCAAGCCCGTGACGGCGGACAACGGCCAGCCGAGTGCTGCTTCCCAGGCGCAGAGCACCAATAAGATGATGCTCTATCTCATGCCTGCGATGTCGGTGTTCTTCTGCCTGACCAGCAATACGGCGTTTGCCATCTACTGGACGATCAGCAACGTGGTGTCCACATTCACCAACATGCTTGTGAACCGGAAGTTCGCAAAGGAACTTGCAGAATCAAAATCGGAGGAGGGAAATTCATGAGAAGCGGAGAATTTACCGGCCGCTCTATTGATGAAGCTGTTTTCCACGGCCTGCAGGAACTGGGCCTTTCCATCGATGAAGTTGTCATTGAAACGCTGCAGACGGAAAGCAAGGGTCTCTTCGGCATCGGCGCAAAGCTTGCCCGCGTCCGGCTGACCGAGCGGGATCAGGAAGCGGAAGCGCCCGCTAAGAGTTCCCGCACGTTCCAGGAAGAACGCAGGGAAGAACGCCGTCCGAATACAGAGCGTCGTGAGAACCGGCCGCAGGAAAGCCGCCCCAACCGGGAGACGCCCCGGCGTGAACCTCGGCCGGAGGGCCGCAGTGCCGGTCAGCCCAGCAGGGAAGAACCCCGCAGGCAGCAGGAACCGGCCGCGGAAGAATATGCCTACAGCGCGGAGGTTGCAAAGAGCCACCCCGCGGGGCAGTTTTTATCCGGCCTTCTCCAGCACATGGGTGTGGAAGCCGATGTGCGCGCAGCGGAAGTCGAAGGTGGCGTGCGCCTTGCCATCGACAGCCGCACGAAGGGCCTCTTAATCGGCCGCCGCGGCGAAACGCTCGATGCGATGCAGTACCTGACCTCTCTGGTCGTCAACCGTACCCGCAAGCAGGAAAAATACCTGCGCGTCACGCTGGATACGGAGGATTACCGCAGCAAGCGGGAGGATACGCTTGTGCGCCTTGCCCGTAGGCAGGCGGCAAGGGTCAAGTCCACGGGCCGCCCGATTGCGATGGAGCCCATGAACCCTTACGAACGCCGCGTGCTCCACGCATCCTTGCAGAATAACCCGTATGTGACCACCCACAGCGAAGGGGAAGAGCCCAACCGCCGCGTCGTGATCACGCCCAAGAGATAGAGAAACAGATAAAAACGCCCCGTGCAACTTCATGTGCACGGGGCGCTTTGTCATCAATAAAGTGTCCTATGGACACTTTATTGAGATCACCGGGCATTTTTACAGTGACAGTTCTGCATTTTTGCAAGAACTGTCACTGCAAAAATCCCTCAGAAGTGTCATTTTGCGCCGCACATGTCGCCACAAAATGACGGACTGGAAGCCTCAAACGGCATAGGTTCCACTGAATCTCTGATTCCTAACCCAATTCTGGGAAACACCCATACTCAGGGGCGCGGGGGGCGGAGCCCTCCCGCTATTAAATAAAACAATCTATCGTCGCCGACGTAGGCGGCGATACATTGATCAGCCCTGTTCCGCCGCCATTTCCAGCGCCTGCTTCTTTTCCCGGCGGATCATACCCACGCTAAAGAGGATCAAGCCAGCCCAGATAAATGCGAAGCTGACGGCCTGCGCTGCGCTAAACGGCTCGCCCATCACAATCACGCCGAGGATCAGCATCAACGTCGGGCTGACGTACTGCAAAAAACCCATCGTAATAAAGGGCAGGCCGTTGACGCCCTGGGTGTACATGATCAGCGGGGCCGCGGTCACAATACCCGCAAGCAGCATCAAAACGAGCTGAAACGGTGTTGCAACCGCAAAGGAAGCGTGGCTTTGGGGCGCAAGCAGCAAAAACAGCAGCGCAAACGGCGATAGGATGATTGTCTCCGCCGCGATGCTGACGGTACCGTCCACATGCGCAAATTTTTTGAACATTCCATAGATGGCAAAGGTAACCGCAAGCGTAATGGCGATATACGGGAACGCGCCGTATTGTAACGTTGTCAGCAGCACGCCGACAGCTGCAAGCACCAATGCGATGCGCTCCATCCTGCCGCAGCGCTCCTTGAAGATGAGCGTACCGAACAGGAACACCACCAGCGGGTTCATATAGTAGCCCAGGCTGGAGTCTGTGACATGCCCCGCGCCCACGGCCCAGATGTAGACGCCCCAGTTGATCGTCACGAAAAGGGCTGCGGGGACGAGGAATTTCATCAGCTGTTTGTTGCGCATCACAGCCCAAAGTTCCTTAAGGCGTCCGGTCGCAAGGAGCAGCAGCGTTGTGCAGAGGGCCGACATCACGATGCGGCAGCATAGGATCACAATGGCGTTGATGCCGGAAAGCATATGCCAGTACAGCGGCAGCACGCCCCAGATGATGTAGCCTGCAAGCACCATCAGCAGGCCCTTCTTGTTGTTCATGGAAAAATATCCTTTCTTAAATTGACACCTGCGGCAAAACTGGCGCAGGCGGCAAAAAGTATACGTTTGCGGTGGATGCTCTATTCTAACACAGCAGCCGCGTTTTGTGGTATACTCTTTTGCGGCAGAGGACATGCGTCTTCTATTTTTGCGTACACCCCATGCCGCCAAAAGCGCATATACTAAACCAAAATGCAGGAAAGGATCCATCCATGCAGCATACGGCAGTCTTTACCGGAGGCGGTTCCGCCGGACATGTCACCCCGAACCTTGCGCTGATGCGCGTTTTAAAAGAGGAAGGGTATGTGATTCATTATATCGGCACCAAAGCAGGCATCGAGCGGCGGCTGGTGGAGGCGGAGGGCGTGCCTTACCACTGCATCAGCGCAGGGAAGCTCCGCAGGTATTTTAGCCTCGAAAACGTGGCGGATGCGTTCCGGGTGGTTCGCGGCATCGGCCAATCCCGCAGGATCATAAAAAAGCTCAAGCCGGACGTCGTGTTTTCAAAAGGAGGCTTCGTGTCGGTTCCCGTGGTGGTCGGCGCAAGGAAGCTGACCAATATCGTGGTGCATGAATCCGATTATACGCCGGGGCTTTCTAACCGCATCGCCAACAAATATGCAACGACCGTGTGCGTCACGTTTGAAGATACACTCTCCCATGTGGGCGCAAAAGGCGTGTTTACCGGCACGCCCATCCGAAAGGAACTTTATGAAGGCACGCCCGCGCGCGGACGTACCTTTACGGGGCTTGACGGCTCCAAACCCGTGCTGTTGATGATGGGCGGAAGTCTTGGCGCGCAGGCGGTGAACGACGCCCTGCGCGAAGCGTTGCCGGAACTACTCAAAACCTTCCATATCGTGCACCTGTGCGGAAAAGGGAAACTGTCCGAAGCGCACGCGCAGCCGGGATATATGCAGTACGAGTATATCTCCGAAGAATTGCCGGATTTAATTGCCATGGCGGATATTGTACTCTCCCGCGCGGGCGCAAACGCCGTGTTTGAATTTTTAGCGCTCAAAAAGCCCGCGCTGCTGATTCCGCTGCCGCGGTCCGCAAGCCGGGGCGATCAGATTTTGAACGCAAACTACTTTGTAAAAAAGGGCTACGCCGCCGTTCTGGAGCAGGAAAACATGACGCCGCGGACACTGTGCGAGGCACTCGTCACACTGTATCAAAACCGCGCGGACTATCTTGCCGCCATGAACAGCGCCCCCAATGCGGACGGTACGGAGGCGGTATTGAACGTCATCCGGAGCGCCGCGGAGGCAAAACGATGAAGCGGCAGGAGCAGCTCGCTTTGGACCGGAAGGCGCTGGATGCGGACATTCAGGCGGCAGGCGGAGAAACGCCTGCGCCTGCGCTAAGCGCGCTTGTGGCCGCCGCAAAAAAAGAAGCGGCGCGCCGGTATATTGACGATGCCTTTCCACGGGACAGGCTGTATGCGGCATTGGCCCACGCAGACCCCAAGGCGCGCAAAAACGCCGCGCGGCTCATCGGCGCGCTGGAAAACCGCAAGGACGCGCCGCAGCTGATTACGGCACTAGAGGCCGAGACAACGCGTTTTGTGCGCCCGTCTATGCTGCTGGCTCTTGGCGCTCTGGGCGGGAAGGTGGCGCGGACGTATTTAGAGACCCTCCCGGAGCCTGTTGCCGATACCCCGGAAGAAGAAAAGCACGCGCGTGAAGAGGCGGAAGCGCTTCGCCGCGCCCGCGCAAGGCTGATGGAGGTTGCCTCCCATCCGTTCAAAGGGTTTTCAAAGCCCCAAACAGCCGTGCTGGTTGCACCCGCCGGGTTTTCTTCGCTGCTGATCCAGGAATTAAAGTCACATTCCATTCCTGCCGACCCTGCGGGGGAGGAGATGGCGCGTGTGACGACGCAGGATATGGCGGCGCTATACCGCGCACGCTGCTTTACGGAAGCGCTCTTCCCGCTCGGGGAGGGAATCGCAGCTGACCCCGCGGCGGTGGCGAACGCCGTGCGTGAACCGCTGCTCAATTTACTCCGTGATGCGCTTGAGGGCCCCGAGCCATACCCGTACCGCGTGGAGTGCCCCACACTTGAAAATAGGGGCGCGTTTATTGCCGCACTTGCTGCGGCGCTTGATACTGGCGCGCTTCTCAACAGCCCTTCGCAGTATGATCTGGAGTTGCGGCTGCTGCCCGGGCAGGATGGCACCTTAAACGCGTACTGTAAGCTCTATACGCTCGACGATCCGCGCTTTTCCTACCGCAGGCGCGCCCTGCCCGCCTCCATGCATCCGGCCACCGGTGCCTGCGTGGCGCGCTATGCTGCGGGCTTTTTGAAGAAGAAGGAAGACTTACAGGTGCTCGACCCCTTCTGCGGCAGCGGCACGCTGCTCATCGAATGGGCAAGGCGTGCACCCAAAAGTGCGCTCACCGGCATCGACATCGCATTTTCCGCGCTCGAAATCGCAAAGGAAAACATGCGCGCCGCAGGCGTTCGTGCGGGATTGGTGCATAAGGACTGCACGGCGTTTGTGCCACGCACCCCGTACGACCTCATTCTCAGCAACCTGCCGTTTGGAAACCGTGTTGGCACCCACCAGGACAACGAACGCCTGTATGCAAAGCTGTGCGCCATGCTGCCCGAATGGCTCGCATCCGGCGGCGTTGCCGTGCTCTATACCATGGAATATACGCTGCTGCACCGCTGCCTGGGCGCGCAGAAAAAGCTCCGCCGCGTCGGAGAGACACGTACCGCGGCAGGCGGACTGCTGCCCTGGGTGATCGTGGTGGAACGGGCCGAATAGAGCAAATGAAAAAGGGGCGTTATGCCCCTTTGTTGTTAGGATACGTTGAGGGCTCTGCCCTCAAACACCCGCTTAGGGCCGTTACGGCCCTAAGAACCCCTCTTTGGGAACACTCTAAAAAAGATTTTGAGCGCCAGGGATTCCCAAGGGACGTGTTCCTTGGGTGGGGGTTCGGGGGCAAAGCCCCTGACGTTCTTATTCCTTCCCGTTCCGCCGCACGCGGATAAACACATCCACGCCATCGGGCGCGTCGGTCTGCTCCACATCCACCTGCATGCCAAGGTCACTTAGCTGCTTGACAGCCGCGTTGATGGAGTTTAAGAACAGCCGGTAATCCCGCATATACCGTAGTATCTTGGGACGGGGCGCAGCACCGTCCTTTTTCTCGTCAAACATGCGGTTCAAGGTCTTTTCCACAAGCTTCTCGGTATCCTTGACGGAAAGCGCCTTTGACCGGACTTTTTCAATCACCTGTAGCTGCGTTTCATCATCCTTTAAACGCAATAGCGCTCTGGCGTGCCGCTCGGTCATACGCGCCTGCGTCATGGCATCCTTTACCTCAGGAGAAAGGCGCAGTACCCGAAGCTTGTTGGCGACGGCGGATTGGCTCTTGCCCAGGCGCACGGCGAGCTCTTCCTGCGTGAGCCCATAGGAGGCGATCAGCTGCGCGTAGCATTCCGCTTCCTCCAGGTAATGCAGGTTTTCGCGTTGGAGGTTTTCAATGAGCGCCACCATGGCGCTTTCCTGTTCCACCATCGCGTCCTCCACAATGCAGTTCACTTCCGCCATGCCGAGCTGTTTGCAGGCACGCAGGCGGCGCTCGCCTGCGACAAGCTCATAGCCGGTGGGGGTTTTACGCACCACGAGCGGCTGAATAAGGCCCACCTGCTTGATGGAGTCTGCAAGCTCTGTGAGCGATTCATCATCAAACGTTTTGCGGGGCTGGTATGGGTTTGGGCGTATCTCCTCGATCGGCAGGCGCATGAGCTTTTTGCCCTCCGCACCCGGCAACGAAACGGACACCCCAGGCACCTTTAAGCCGGCATCCTCATTGCGCTTGTCCTTCAAAAAATCGAAAACGGCCATACTGCTCCCTCCTGATGCATCTTTCGGCGCGGTTGCTTTTGTTCCTGCCCGCCTTACAAACAAAGTGCAGTTTCCCCTGCGTTCGCCGTAATTCGCGAAACGCGGGCGCGGCGATCATGCGCACCGCAGTCACGCCGGGTTATAAAAACAACCTTTTATATCCTCTTGCTGGAAAGCTTATAATGGTTTCTTGGAGGCCTCGCCGGCCTTGCGCGGGTAAGCCTTTGGGGTGGGGGCGGTTTTCTTCGCCAGCACCAGGGCCCGTTCCCCATAGGACAGGGAGAACGCTTCGATCCGGAGCCCGCAGTTTAAACGCTTTGCGGCAGTTTCCGCCGCCGCGGCTTCTTCCGGCGCGCTCTTTCCCTTGTAGCAGATGGAAACGCCGCCGACCCGCAAGAACGGGGACGTCCATTCCAGCAGCACATTGAGCGGCGCTACGGCGCGGGAAAGCGCGATATCATAGGCCTCGCGGTGCGGCGCGCCCTTTGCGGCGTCCTCCGCGCGGGCATGGATGCATGTTGCGGAAAGTCCAAGCGCAAGGAGCGTTTCCTTTAAAAACTGTACGCGTTTGTTGAGGCTGTCCAACAGCGTCATTTGTAGATCAGGCCGGGCGATCAAGAGGGGAATGCCCGGAAACCCCGCGCCCGTGCCAACGTCAATGCAGCGCGCGCCTTGTGGCAGATAGGGGAGGGCAAGCAGGGAATCCACAAAATGCTTGTCCGCCGCATCCTCGGGGCTTGTGATGGCGGTCAGGTTCGTTTTTTCGTTGCCCTTGACGAGCAATGTAAAATAAAGCGCAAGCTGTTCCCGCTGGGTGTCGCTCAACTGGGGCAGTTTTTCTTGAAGCAGTGTCAGCATGCGCTGCCCTCCTGCGCTTTTTTCCAAACCAGCAGCACCGCAACGTCCGCTGGGGAAACGCCGGGGATACGCGCGGCCTGGCCGATGTTCTGCGGCTTGCGCTTTTGGAGCTTCTGGCGTGCTTCGATCCGCAGGCCGGAAATGGCAAGGTAATCGACGTCCTGTGAGAGCGCGGCATCCTCAAGCGTGCGCACGCGTTCCACCTGCGCATACTGCTTCTGGATGTAGCCGTCATAGCGCGCGGCAAGCTCGACCTGTTCGAGCGCGTCCGGCGCAAGCTGCGGCAGCGTATCGTAGAGTGCCAGCAACTCCGTATAGCGGATGTTCTGGCGCTTCAATAGATCAAACAGCGGGATGCCTGTCTTTACGGCAGGCTCACCTTTTTCTGATAGATAGGCGTTCAAGCGTTCCTCCGGCGGGGCAACGCGCTTCAATGCTTCCATCGCGCGGGCAATACCTTCCTGCTTCTTCATCAGCGTGTCATAGCGCGCGTCCGTAATCAGGCCTGTGCGCTTTGCAAGCTCTGTCAGCCTCAGGTCGGCGTTGTCCTGCCGCAGGAGGAGGCGGTATTCGGCGCGGGAGGTCATCATGCGGTAGGGCTCGTCCACGCCCTTGGTGGTCAGATCGTCCGCCAGCACGCCGATATACGCGTCCGCGCGCGTCAACAGGAGCGGTTCGTCCCCGCGCAGGTACAGGCCCGCGTTGATAGCGGCATACAAGCCCTGGGCCGCCGCTTCCTCATAGCCGGAGGTGCCGTTGATCTGCCCGGCAAAGTACAGGCCGGGGATGCCTTTTGCGCCAAGGCAGGCGTCAAGCGCGGTGGGATCGATACAATCATATTCAATGGCGTAGCCGGGGCGCGTCATCTCGCAACGCTCCAGTCCTTCGATGGTGCGCAGCATCTTTAGCTGCACATCGGCGGGGAGCGAGGTGCTCATGCCCTGCACGTATGTTTCGTTTGTGGTGCGGCCTTCGGGCTCTACAAAAATCTGGTGGCGCTCCTTGTCCGCAAAGCGGACGACCTTATCCTCAATAGAGGGGCAATATCTTGCGCCCGTTCCCTCGATCACGCCCGCGTACATCGGGGAGCGGTGGAGATTGCTGCGGATCACTTCATGCGTCGCCGCATTGGTATAGGTCAGGTAGCAGGGCGTCTGCTTGAAATCGCGTTCCGGCGTGAGGAAGGAGAACGCGGGCATGGGGATATCGCCCTCCTGCACCTGCATCTTTTCATAATCAAGACTCCTGCCGTTGAGCCGCGCGGGCGTGCCGGTCTTAAACCGGCGCAAAGAAAACCCGAGTGAGAGCAGCGCACCTGAAAGCGCGGTTGCGCGCATCAGGCCTGCCGGGCCGCTTTCCTGCTGCCATTCGCCGATGAGGATGCGGCTCTTCAAATAGACGCCGGTGCATACGACCACCGCGCGGCAGTTGATTTTCGCGCCGCTCGCTGTGAGGATGGCACAAACCTGGCCGTGCGCCGTCAAAATCTCGCTGCACTCGCCCTGCATCAGCGTGAGGCCTTCCGTTTCTTCAAGCGTGCGCTTCATACGCTCATGGTAGCGGCGTTTGTCCATCTGCGCGCGCAGGGAATGCACGGCAGGACCCTTGCCCAAATTGAGCATACGGATCTGGATGAACGTATCATCCGCGGCAAGGCCCATTTCACCGCCCAGGGCGTCCACCTCACGCACGAGATGGCCCTTGCTGGTACCGCCGATGGCGGGATTGCACGGCATGAGGCCGATGCTGTCCAAATTCAGCGTGAGCAGCAGTGTGGAGCGGCCCATGCGCGCAAGCGCAAGCGCAGCTTCACAGCCCGCGTGTCCGCCGCCGATGACAACGGCATCATACGTGCCCGCATCAAAATACATGGTTACCCCACCTCCTGTTCCGCCATATGTAGTGCCTGTCATCAAAAAGCACAGCAATGAGTATAGCAGAAAGGGGTGGTTTTCACAAGAAATATCCCGCTTGCGGCATCCTTCGGGTACCTGCCGGCAGGGAGACGCTGTAAAAGGGTGGATGATTCTCCAATCATCGCAGCAGATTGACAGATGCAGGCTATGACAGTATAATACTGTCATAGAAGCGTCGGAAACGTTTGCGGTGTCTGCCGTTGTTTTGTGGCAGCTGCCGTACGAACAAGATTGCATGTTCATCCGGCGCATTGCTGTTGCAGACCTGGCTGCTGTCGTGCACAGGGCGAGCCCCTTGCATGGCATGGTCTGATGCCCGTCGAACGTTGCCCCTGCGCCGCCCGCGTCTTCCGATTCGGGCGGTGCCACCGTTTTGGGGTATTTCTTCTTGATCTGCTTTTGTTGCCGGAATGGATGGAGGGCCTTTATGCGCGCAAGCGGCATTTTACTGCACATCACATCGCTTCCTTCGCCCTTTGGGATCGGTACGCTTGGGCGCGAGGCGTATGCCTTTGCGGATTTTCTATTTAGCGCGGGGCAGCGCTACTGGCAGATGCTGCCCACTGGTCCTACCAGCTACGGAGACTCCCCTTACCAGTCCTTTTCCGCGTTTGCGGGAAACCCGTTTTTTATCGATCTGGTGCAACTGAAGGAACAGGGCCTGCTGACACAGGAAGAATTGGAAGCTGCCTTTTGGGGAAATGACCCGCGGCAGGTGGATTACAGCGCCGTTTACGAGGCGCGCCTGCCGCTGTTAAAAAAAACGTTCGGCAGAATAGACAGCACCATGCAGGCGGCGCTTGATGGGTTTATAGACGGGCAGGCGTCCTGGCTCCCGGATTATGCGCTGTTTATGGCGCTCAAAGCGCAGTTTGGGATGCGCGCGTGGACAGACTGGCCGGAGGAACTCCGTCTGCGCAAGGAGGAGGCGCTTTCCCATTACCGGGCGCTGCTATCTGAGGAAATTAGGTTCTTTTCCTTTGTACAGCTCCTGTTTTTCCAGCAGTGGGATGCGCTCAAGGCGCATTGCGCGTCGCGCGGGATCAAGCTCATCGGCGATCTTCCCATCTATGTGGCGATGGACTCCGCGGACGTCTGGGCCAGTCCGCAGCATTTTCAGCTGGACGAGGCGCGTATGCCCATCCAGGTGGCGGGCGTCCCGCCCGATTATTTTTCGGCGGACGGACAGCTTTGGGGCAACCCGCTCTATGACTGGGCTGCTATGGAGCAGGACGGCTTTGCCTGGTGGATGCGGCGTATCGCCGCGAGCGCCAAAATGTTTGACGTGCTGCGCATCGATCATTTCCGGGGCTTGTCGAGCTACTGGAGCGTCCCCTATGGCGAAGCGACCGCGCGCAATGGCGTTTGGCGCAAGGGGCCGGGGCGCGCGTTTATCGATGCGCTCAAGCTCAATTTTCCCGCGTTCCCGATCCTTGCGGAGGATCTTGGCGAGCCGGCGGAAGATGTCTATGCGCTCATGGCGTATGCGGGCTACCCCGGCATGCGCGTGCTGCAGTTCGCGTTTGACGCGCTCTCTGAGGACAGCTACCAGCCGCACACCTATCCGACACGCTGCGTTTGCTATACCGGCACGCACGATAACGATACCGTAACGGGCTGGCTCAAAAACGGCGATCCGGAGGCGGTAGGGTATGCGGTGGATTATTTTGGCCTTAACGCGCGCGAAGGGCTCAATTGGGGCTTTTTGCGCGGCGGTATGTCTTCCGTGGCGGAGCTGTTCATCGCCCAGATGCAGGATTATCTCGGATTGGATACGTCTGCGCGCATGAACATGCCGAGCACTACCGGCTGCAACTGGTGCTGGCGGATGCTGCCAGGAGAAGCGGATGATGCGCTTGCACAGCGGATCACGCGTATGACAAGGATGTACGGGAGATAAGCGTTGCAATCCTGATTATAAATAAGTCAGAGAGATTAATGGCTAATAAAGAAAAAGCCGGAAGCGATGCTTCCGGCTTTCTGTTGTATAAAAGGTCATTCCCCGCCTGCGACCACAACCTGCACGCCGTGCTTTTCCGCTTCCTGCAGGAGGTCAATGGGAGGTTTGGCATCCGTGACCAGCGCGTGAATGTCCGCAAGCGTCGCAAACGTGAAGGGGAGAGAGCGCCCGAGCTTGGAGTGGTCCATCAGCATAATGACGCGGGACGCCTTTTCGATTACCTTGCGTTTTAACTGCCGTTCACTGAAGGAGCCCGAGGTAAACCCGCCGGTGAGCGAATAGCCGGAGGTCGCCATCAGCGCCGTGTCGATGTTGACCTGGTCTAAAAACGATTCCGCCTGCGGGCCGGAAAAGGAAAGCGTGTTGCCGCTGATCTGCCCGCCTACGGAAATCACATTGCAGCTGCGCCGCTGGGAAAGCTCGATGGCAATATTCGCGCCGCTTGTGATGATGGTAAAGTGCTGGTCCGGCAGCAGCTTTGCTACCCCCATCAGCGTGCTTCCCGCATCCATATAAATGGCGTGGCTCGTCTGCACAAACTGCACCGCGGCGCGGGCGATGGCGCGCTTTTCCGCCGTATGCTCCTGCGCGCGCTGGCTGTACAATCCTTCAATATCGGGCTGGATGGAGCGCATGGAAATGGCGCCCCCGCGCGTGCGGCGGATGGAGCCTTCCTGCTCCAGATAGTTGAGGTCGCGCCAGAGCGTCATGCTCGAGCAACCGCCGCAAAGCTCCAGAAGCTCGGCTACGGTGGCTTCGCCGTGGATATCGATATAATCCCTGATCTGTGCACGGCGTTCATTGAGCATAGCGCATCCTCCAGAAGGTCAAATCTCTATGCTTAGTATACGCCAGATGATGGGATATAACAAGCGATATGTTACTAAATTAACAGGTTATGTTGGTTTCCGGCACGATCATATCAGCCCAATGGAGCGCCTGGAGCAGGCTCAGACGCGTATGACGGACGCCCCGAAAGGCAGCAGCGCAAGCTTTGCAAGCTTGAAACACTGCATACCGAACGGAATGCCCACAATGGTGATGCAGAACACAAGGCCGATCACCGCGTGGATGATGGCAAGCTCCGCGCCGGTGAGAACAATCCACAGGATGTTTACAAGCAGCGAGCCCGCGCCGGTGCTGTAGAGGATGTCCTTCCCGAAAGGGAAGAACGCAAGCTTCGCAAATTTGAAGCACTGGACGCCCCAGGGGATGCCGATGATGGTGATGCACCAGAAAATACCGGCGATTGTCCAGCACAGGCCCAGCACGATGCCGCCCAGCAAAAACCATAGGAGATTTCCCAATATCCGCACGCGTTGCCTCCGGATGACGTTTTTTTACATGGTAGCGGAATTCGGGGATACGTGCAACATAAATTATGTATATGGGGTGTTTGACATGCTGCTTTGCGCTGTATAATAAAATATCTGTGTAAAATATAGGCCTGTTCGGGCAAAAAACAAAACGGAGGACAGAAAGATTATGAAGGAATTGAAGTTTTTTCGCTGTAAACATTGCGGCAATTTTGCGATGATGCTCCACGCTTCCGGCGCTCCCATGACCTGCTGCGGCGAGCAGATGCATGAAGTTGTCGCCAACACCACCGAGGCCGCAACCGAAAAGCATATTCCGGTTGTCACGGTGGATGGCGATACCGTCACGGTAGCGGTGGGCTCCGTGCTGCATCCGATGGTGGAAGAGCACTTCATCCAGTGGATCTACCTTGAAACCGATGCGGGCGGGCAGCTCAAATACCTCGCGCCCGGTGAAACGCCCACTGCAACCTTCAAACTGGCCGACGGTGTGAAGGCGGTTGCCGCATACGAATACTGCAACCTCCACGGGCTCTGGAAGGCCGCGCTGTAACCCGCGCTTTTTCAAAATGATAGCAAAAGCTCCGCGCGGGAAACGGGACGGCGCGGAGCTTTTTTTGCTGCCACGTTGCCTCCAACGTATCCGTTTGCCAATGCACCCAAAGCACGCAGAACAACGCCTGGAGGAGATACATAAGTTTTACAATATTCGGAAGCGGATGCCACACTGGGCTATTGCGGGTTTTTTATACATAAGGTATAATTAAAGGCAAGAAGTCAAATCGGTGTTCTTCATTTATCTGGTAGCATTCCGTGCTGTGTTCATCCGTTTCTGACTGCTGGGCCGTATCTCGCTTGACGGCAGCCGCGCGTGCGTTGTTCTTTTTCTTCTTTAGCTGCGGGCACTTCATTCGGGACGTATTCGATGGTATGATAAGTTCAGAAATTTCCATCCGCCTACATGGATTACCGTGGCGGTACTTTTTCTATACGTTTTATTGATTGGTATATGGGAGGTGGGTTCCGTGGCAACTGAGCGGGAGCTGACTGCGCTTTATTTTTTCAATACCGGGGAAAGCGCCTGTGCGTATGAAACCATGGGCGCGCATCCTCTTTCAGATGGCGGCTGGCGTTTTCTTGTATGGGCGCCCAATGCGCGCGCGGTGCATGTCGCGGGCAGCTTCAACGGGTTTGATCCTGCCGCGGTTCCCATGCAGCCCATCGGGGAAACCGGCGTTTGGGAGGCAGCGGTTGCTTCGGCCAAGCGCGGGGATACGTATAAATACGCAATCACCGCAAAGGACGGCACGCTCTACTGGCGCACGGACCCTTACGCCACCCGCGCGGAGGAACGCCCGGGCACGGCTTCCGTGCTTTGGGGCATTCCCACCCATCAGTGGGGGGATGCGGCCTATTATGAAGAGAAGAGGGGGAAAGACCCCTATCGGGAGCCCATGAATATCTATGAAGTGCATCTGGGTTCCTTCCGGCAGGGACTATCTTACCGCCAGCTTGCCGAGGAATTGGTGGACTATGCGGCGGATATGGGTTATACGCACATTGAGCTGCTGCCGATTACGGAGTATCCGCTTGATATGAGCTGGGGCTACCAGGTGACGGGCTACTATGCCGCAACCAACCGGTACGGCACGCCTGAGGACCTGATGTATTTTGTGGATCAGGCGCATCAAAAGGGATTGGGCGTTCTGTTAGACTGGGTGAGCGCGCATTTCCCGCGTGACGCGCACGGCTTAAGGCTCTATGACGGTACGCCGCTCTATGAGCCGGACGATCCGCGCCGCAACGAGCAGCCGCAGTGGGGCACCATGCTCTTCGATTATGGCCGCACGCAGGTGCAGAGCTTTTTGCTGTCCAATGCGTTCTATTTCCTCAAAGAATTTCATTTTGACGGGCTTCGGGTGGATGCGGTGAGCTGCATGCTCTACCACGACTATGGACGCGCGGGCACGGGCTGGGTGTCCAATGTCTATGGCGGGCGCGAAAACCTCGAAGCCATCGCGTTTTTAAGGAAGCTGACCGCAAGGCTCAGGAGCGAATGGCCAAATGGGGAGCGGCTTTTGATTGCGGAAGAAAGCACCTCCTTCCCCTATGTTACAAAGCCTGCGGAAGAGGGCGGCTTGGGCTTCCATTTCAAATGGAATATGGGCTGGATGAACGATACGCTTTCCTATATGGAAAAGGATCCCATCCACCGGAAATGGCACCATGACAAGCTGACGTTTTCTCTCTGCTATGCGTTTTCAGAGCACTATGTGCTGCCGTTTTCCCATGACGAGGTGGTGCACGGCAAGCATTCCATGCTCGATAAAATGCCGGGGGATTACTGGCGCAAGTTCGCGCAGCTCCGGCTGACGTTTGCCTATCAGTTTGCGCATCCGGGCAAGAAACTCAATTTCATGGGCAATGAATTCGGGCAGTTTATTGAGTGGCGCTACGGCGAAAGCCTGGACTGGCTGCTGCTGGACTATCCCATGCACCGCGGCATGCAGGCGTATTCCCGCGCGCTTAACCAGTTCTATAAAAGCACCCCGGCGCTCTATGCATGCGATGGCGGATGGGACGGCTTTGAGTGGGCGAGTGTGGACGACGGCGTGCATTCCGTTGTGTCATTCTTCCGGCGGGACGGTGAGGGCAATGCGCTCCTGTGCGCGTTCAATTTTACGCCCGCACCATGGGAGAATTATGTGCTGCCCGTCACGCTGCATGCACAATTGCACGAGGTATTCTCAAGCGATGCGCAGGCGCACGGCGGCACGGGCGATTGGCACAACACGGACCCGCTTGTTTGTGCCGGGAAGCCGAAGCTCAGGCTTCCGCCGCTTGGCGCGGTGTTCTTCCGGGTGGAAGAGATCGCGCAGGAAGGGCAGAGCGCAGCCACATAACGCTGCTTTCCACGGCATTGGGCCGATTTATAAAGTTTTGTTCCACAATATCCCATTGCGAAGGCAAAAAGGAGGATGCGCATTGAGAAAAAAACAGATTGTTGCTATGCTGCTCGCCGGCGGACAGGGAAGCCGGCTCGGAATCCTGACCTCCAACATGGCGAAGCCGGCGGTGCCGTTCGGCGGCAAATACCGCATTATCGACTTCCCGCTTTCCAATTGTGTCAATTCGGATATCGATACGGTCGGTGTTCTGACGCAGTACCAGCCGCTGGAGCTGAATGCCTACATCGGCAACGGCCAGCATTGGGACCTTGACCGCATCAGCGGCGGCGTGTTCGTACTGCCGCCCTATGTCAAGGGCAAGGGCGGGCAATGGTATTCCGGCACCGCGAACGCCATCTATCAAAACCAGATGTTTGTGGACCAGTATGATCCCAAATATGTGCTCATTCTCTCGGGCGATCATATCTATAAAATGGATTACAACGCCATGCTCAACTACCACAAGCAGCAAAAAGCGGGCTGTACCATCGCAGTGTTTCAGGTGCCGCTCTCGGAAGCGCACCGCTTTGGCATCATGAACACGGATGAGACGGGCCGCATCGTTTCCTTTGATGAAAAACCCAAAGAGCCCAAAAGCGATCTTGCCAGCATGGGCGTGTATATTTTTGATTGGCCGCTATTGAAGAAATACATGCAGGCGGACGCGGAGGATCCGGCTTCGGAAAACGACTTCGGGCAGAACATCATCCCCGCCATGCTCAGGGAAGGCGAGCGCATGTCCGCCTATGCCTTCCATGGGTATTGGAAGGACGTCGGCACCATCGGCTCGCTGTGGGCCGCCAATATGGATTTGCTGGAGGAGCCGCCGCTACTTGACCTTTACGATCCCGCGTGGCGCATCTACAGCCGCAACCCAATCATGCCGCCGCACTACGTATCGCCGGGCGCGCACGTGGAGCGCAGTCTGGTCACCGAGGGGTGCGAAGTATATGGGCACGTGCAGCACAGCATCCTGTTTGCGGGCGCATATGTGGCGGAGGGTGCTGAGGTCTACGACAGCGTCATCATGCCCGGCGCGCGCATCCATGCGGGCGCAAAGGTATATAAGGCAATTATTGATGAGCGCGCCGTGATCGGCCGCAACTGCGTGGTGGGCGATGCGCTCCGGGAGGGCATCACGGTAGACAATTCCCTTACGGGCGATATCACGCTTGTCGGCTACGACATGTCCATACCCGATTACGCCTCCCTGCCGCGCGGTATGGTGGCCACCCGCGAAACGCTCGGGTACCTGTACAAAAAGGGAGGGGACGCAGTATGATCTCAAACGCATTCGGCATCATCTATACCGGCGATAACGACAGCATGCGCCTCAAGGACTTGACGTACTCCCGTTCCGTCGCCGCCGTCCCCTATGGCGGGCGTTACCGCTGCATCGATTTTATTATGAGCGGCATGGTCAACTCCGGCCTCACCAACATCGGCATCATTACGCAAAAAAACTATCATTCGCTCATGGATCATTTGGGCTCCGGCAAGGAGTGGGATCTGCACAGGAAGCGCGATGGGCTCTTTATGCTCCCGCCCTTTGTCACGCGCGATAACGTGGGCCTGTACCGCGGCACGGTTGAGGCGCTCAAAAGCGTCTCGGGGTATATCCGCAGAAGCTCGCAGCGCTATGTGATCCTTTCAGGAAGCTATACCATATTCAATACCACCTTCCATCAGATGCTCGAGCAGCATGTCGAAACGGGCGCCGACATCACCATCATGTACAATGATGTGGAAGGGTTTGATTCGGATGGGCAGTATGAAGACCTCCGGCTGGCGGTGGACGAGAATGACCGCGTGACGGATATGGAATATAACCCCTACCGCCCGTCCTGGCCGCACAAAAGCTGCGACGTGGTGCTCATGGAAAAAACGCTCCTTGAATACCTGGTGGAAGAGGCTTCCGCGCACGGCCTGTTCGACTTCTCGCAGGATGTGCTCATGCGCAATATCCACAAGCTGCGCATCTTCGGCTACCGGTATGATGGCTACGTGGCCCGGCTCAATTCCCCCAATTCCTTCTTTGCCGCCAACATGGCGCTGTTACAAAAAGAAGTGCGGAAGGACCTGTTTAACGACGAGCATCCCGTCTACACCAAGGTCAAAGATGAGGTGCCGGCAAGGTACGGCCCCCGCGCGGTTGCGAAAAATTCCATTGTGGCGGATGGCTGCGTGGTGGAAGGGGAAATTGAAAACTGCGTGCTGTTCCGTGGCGTATATGTTGCAGAGGGTGCAAAGCTCAAAAACTGCATCGTTATGCAGTCCGCGCAGGTGCAGGAAAACAGTGAGCTTTCCTATGCGGTGCTCGATAAATCCGTCATTGTCAAGCGCGGCAGGCGCATCAGCGGGTATGAAAGCTTCCCGGTGATCCTGCGCAAGGGCAGCGTGGTGTGATGCGATTGCATAGGTGCCGCCCTGCACCCCGCTTCTTTTCTTTCCGTGAAAGAAAAGAAGCAAAAGAAAGCAAATAATTATGGGTTCTTAGGGGCTCCCCGAAGGGAAGCAGGGTCGTTGCGCTATAAGCGCAAAAACCGATCCAGTGAATCGGTTTTAGACCCCCGGGTTCCGCTTATTTACGGCCCTAAGCGGAGGTTTGCAGGCGGGGCCTCCATCGTATTACTCGTTTGATCACTCAGGCCGCCCATACAGGGTGGCCTTTTGCCTGCGCTTGACTTTTTTCCAGGCACAGTATTAAATGAAGCATATATAGAAGTAACAACCGGAAGGGGAACATAAATGGCGGCAAAAGGGATACAGAACAATTGCCCTTACTGCGGCAAGACCATCCGCGTCAAACGCTATAAAGCGGAGCACGCGTATGGTTCGCCGGTGCGCGCATGCGAGCATTGCGGCAAAACCTATATCGACCGGTACTACCGGGAGCTTGCGCTCGAAGACCCCGGAAGCCTTGACCGCAGAAAAATCACGCCAAAAAATATCGGTATGCTGCTTTTCGGCGGCCTCGTCATCATACTTGCCGGTTTCCTGTTTCCCGAACAAAAGGATTTGATGATCAAAATCCTGCTCATGGCGCTGGGCGCGCTCCTTGCGCTGAGCGCGTCATGGGTCATCATTACGGAATATACCACCTATGGCCGCCGCATGCAGTTTTTTGATGAGGAACGCGCGGCGTCGGAGCAGCGGCTTTCAGACCCGGCATATGCGTTAAAATTAAAAAACGCTGGATTCCCCGTCCCGGAAAGGTATCTTTAACCGCTCATGAAATGTGCGCTTTCCCCACACCATATAAGCGGCGGATGAATGCGGCAGGCGTAGACTTTGCCGGGATTTTATGCCATAGTAGTAAAAAAGGGTAGTTGCTCCTCCAACCAAATATGGCTTGTCTTGACGTCCAGTTGTGCGCCCGGCTTTGTTGCAAAGCCTCGTCGAACCTCCAGTTCGGCTGCGTTTTGCTTCGCGCCGGACACAAAACTTGCCGCCAATCCTGCGCCACATTTCATTGTCGGATCAACGTTATAACTGAATTTGCCTGTGGGAGGAATCTATGAAACTGCTTTTCGCGGCGTCGGAAGCCGTACCCTTTGTCAAAACGGGAGGCCTCGCGGATGTTGCGGGGACGCTGCCCGCTGCGCTTGCAAAAGCGGGGGTGGACGCGCGGGTCATACTGCCCAAGTACCGGGATATCGATCCCAAATGGAAGGCGCAGATGACGCACATCGCCGATTTTTATGTAACGATGGGCTGGCGCAGGCAATACTGCGGGCTGGAGAGCATCGTTCTTGAGGATGTCATCTACTATTTTGTGGACAATGAATTCTATTTTGCCAGAGACAGCGTCTATGGCAGCGGGCCGGAGGAAGGGGAGCGGTTCGGCTTCTTCTGCCGGGCTGTCTTAGAAGCGCTGCCGCATATCGGCTTCTTCCCGGATGTGCTGCACTGCAACGATTGGCAGACGGGCATGATCCCCACGCTCTTAAGGATTCAATACATGCATTTGCCGCAGTACAGCCGCATCCGTACGCTGTTCACCATACACAACCTCAAATTCCAGGGCGTGTTTGAATGGGCGCAGATTGACGAGCTGTTCGGTTTGGGCGCAAAATACTACACCCCGGATTATCTGGAGTTTTACGGCGGCATCAGCTTTATGAAGGGCGGCATCGTGTTCTCGGATTCCATCAGCACCGTGAGCCCGAGCTATGCAAGCGAGATCCAGTCCCCCTATTACGGGGAGCGGCTCGACGGGCTGCTGCGTTTGCGCGCGCACCAGCTGAGCGGGATATTAAACGGCATTGATTATGAAATCTGGAACCCCGCCGCGGACAAGGCGCTTCCGGCGCAGTATGATGCGGAGCATATGGAGGGCAAGGCTGCCTGCAAGACGGCGCTGCAGCGGGAATTCGGCCTTCCCGAGGAGGATGTGGCGGTGATCGCCATCGTTTCCCGCCTGACCGAACAAAAGGGGCTGGACCTTCTCGAGCGGGTGCTCGACGATATCATGAAGCTGCCCATACAGCTCATTGTCGTCGGCCAGGGGGAGACACATTACCATGAGCTGTTCCTGTGGGCGCAGTGGCGCTACCAGGGCAAGGTCGCGGCGCGGTTTGAGTACAGCGAGTCTCTGGCGCACCGGGTATACGCGGGGGCAGACATGTTCCTGATGCCCTCCCGGTTTGAGCCCTGCGGGCTTTCGCAGCTGATCGCGCTGCGCTACGGCACGGTGCCCATTGTGCGGGAGACCGGGGGTCTTAGGGATACGGTGCAGCCGTATAACAAGTATATGGACGAGGGCACGGGATTCTCGTTCTCCAATTACAACGCGCATGAACTGCTCTTCACGCTTGAGCGGTCCATACAGTATTATCTTGACCATAAGCTGTGGGCGCGCCTTGTGCGGCGCGGCATGGCGGCGGATTTTGGCTGGGACCGTTCGGCGGCAAAGTATCTTGCGCTTTACAATGAGATGCAGGGGCTCAACCAGCGCGGCAATGGCCGCGCGCGCAAGGCGGAGGAATTGCCGCAGGCCTGAGCGCCATATCCCGAAGCATGTCGAATAAACATTGCAGGATGGCCTTCGATTTGCTATCATTCACTCATACGCTGTGAATGGTACAAATGGAGGGCCGCTTCCGTTTTTGTTTGCGCCACATGGCGTTGCCGCGCGTCAAGAAAGATGCGTGGCGGTTGGAAGGGATTTATTCGTCATGGCTCAAAAAGAAAAGGATATAGAAAAAAAACCGCTGCATCCGGCAAAGGAAATAGAAAAAAAACCGCTGCGTCCGGCAAAGGAAAAGAAAAAACACGGCGCATGGTGGAAGGTGCTGCTGGGGGTAGGGCTTTTGCTTGGCGGCATTGTTATAGCGGCGCTTTTGCTTGGCGGTACGCTGTTTTTACGCATTTCCCGCCCCGGGAACACGGTGTTTGCAGAAGAGGACAATGGCACGCCGGCGCCTACGGTGGCCGTAACCCCTACGCCCGCGCCGACGCCGGCTATCACACCCGCGCCGGGGGCCACGCCTTCCCCCACGCCCATACCCACGCCGCAGCCGCTGCAGGAGTTATACCCGCAGACCTGGCTGACGGACGCGCAGCAGGCGGCAATGCAGGCGCAGAACGCCAGCACGGAGTACACGAACATCCTGCTTGTCGGCGTGGACCGGCGCGGGACGCGCGGGGATTCCAATGCGGACGTCATCATGATCGCAACGGTGGACAAGCGCAACGGCAGGCTGAAGCTGACGTCCATGCTGCGGGACCTTTATGTGCCGATCGAAGGGTATGAGCCCGCGCGCATCAACTCGGCTGCGGCAAAGGGCGGCATTCCGCTTTTGATGCACACGGTCAACCAAGCACTGCAGATGGACATCAAGAACTATGTCCTTGTGGACTTCTCCATGTTTGAGGATGTGGTGGACAGGCTTGGCGGCGTTACCGTGCGCATGAGTGAAGCGGAAATCTCCGCCGCAAACGACAACATCGCGGGATTGAACAAGCAGCGGAATGTCAGCTATCTCTGGGATGGCTTTATCTTCGCGGAGCCCGGCAACGTCAAACTGACGGGCAAGCAGGCGCTAGGTTTTGCGCGCATCCGCCATCTGGACAGCGATTTTGTGCGCACCAACCGCCAGTTCAAGGTGCTGACCGCCATATTCGCAAAATTCCGCTCCATGAACGTGGCCAAGCAGTACCAGGTGCTTTACGACCTGATGCCCATGGTGGAGACGGACCTTTCGGCAACGCAGATTGCGGATATTGCCCTGAGTGCGCTTTCCATGGACACAAAGGGACTGTTGCACATGGCGGTTCCGCAGGAGGGGCATTATAAATCCGGCCGTGTCAAGGGGAGCTCCGTGCTTTTGATGGATATGCCCATGCACGCGTGGCTTGTGCACCGCTTTATCTATACAAGCGTTGAAGAGCCGGAGGAAGCCAAGGTGCTCTCCGGCGGAAAATCCCTGCCGCCGCGTACGCCCGGCCCCACCTTGCCGCCGATGCCCACGCTGCTGCCGGGAGAAACGCCGCAGTATCCGCTTCCCACGGACGCCGAAGGGGCGGAAAACGCGGTCCCCCTGCCGCCTGAAATACCCGAGATAACACCTTAGCGCCGCTGCCGTAACGCCTTTTGAAACAGGAGTTGCGCATGAAATCAAAAAACAGCGGCAAGCCTCCATAAAGACGCTTGCCGCCGTTTATTCCTGTTAATAGCGCAGATTGCTTATTCTTCTTCGTCTTCTTCCTCGTCCTCAATGTCGATTTCGCCAAGGCGCTCTTCGACGATTGCGGAAAGGACATCCATGAGCGCTTCATCGGCGGGAAGGAATTCTTCCGTATCGCCGTTGACAACGACCTTCATAATATAGACGTCCTGCTCGCTGCATTCGCAGTCATCCTGCTCGCAGTCGCAGTCGGGCATATCCGAAAGATCCATTAGTACTGCGTATTCCTGGCCTTCGTGCTCGAAATAATCGATAACGTCCAGCTCGAACTCGTTGCCTTCATCATCGGAGAAAACGACGACATCCCGTTCTTCTTCCATGGTTTACACCACCTCTCACAATTTGGTTTCATTGTATCGCATGCCGCCGCGCTTTTCAATGGCGGAATTGCATTGGGCAATGCGGCACGGCTGCAAAAAAATGTGAGATTGGCCCTGCTGCCGCTTCCCAATATGTAGTATGGCCGCGGAGGAGAAAGCAAAACATCCACGTTATCAAAATAATATTTTGAAAACCTAAAAATTTTTGTTGGTTTCTATGCACAAGTATGCTATATTAAATCTAGGAAAGCGAGGGGTACACACGTGATGATGGATTTCCTCAAACGGCTCGCCGTAGCGCTTGCAAAGCAGTTCGGGGATAATTGCGAGGTGGTGGTACACGACCTGACCAAGGCTGAGAATTCCATTGTGGCCATCGAAAACGGGCATGTCAGCCACCGCAAGGTGGGGGATGGACCTTCCCATATTGTCCTTGAGGCAATGAAACGGAATTCGGAAGAGCTGACGGATCATCTGGGCTATCTTGCCCGCACGCATGACGGACGCATCGTCAAATCCAGCACCATCTATCTTCGGGATGAAAACGGCAAGGTAGAGGGCATACTTTCTATTAACTACGATATTACCGGACTCTTAATGGCGGAAAGCGCCGTCAAGTCCATCATCAACCACGATGACGGCGAAAAACCCGAACGCATTCCCCAAAACGTCAATGACCTATTGGACGATCTGATCGATCAGAGCGTTGCGAACGTCGGCAAACCTGTGGCGCTCATGTCCAAGGAGGATAAGATTCGAGCCATCCAGTACCTCAATAACGCCGGCGCATTTTTGATCACCAAGAGCGGCGACAAGGTCGCAAAGCACTTTGGTATTTCCAAGTACACGCTCTACTCTTACATCGATGCAAAAGGCTGAGTATTCTACAGCCCGATGAACATAGCAAAAGGCAAGCAGAAAGGGAGGAACAGAACAATGGATTTTTCCGCAATCCGTAAAGCTTCGGAAGCTTACCTGCCCCAAATGACCAAGTTCCTGCGCGACCTTATCGCGATCCCCAGCGAAAGCTGTGAGGAAGAGGGCGTCGTCAAGCGCACCATCGAAGAAATGAAAATGCTGGGCTTTGACAAAGCCGAAATCGACGGCCAGGGCAACGCGCTTGGTTGGATGGGCACCGGCAAACGCATCATTGCATTCGACGGGCATATCGACACCGTAGGCATCGGCAACATCGACAACTGGAAGTTTGACCCTTATAAGGGTTTTGAAAGCGATACCGAAATCGGCGGCCGCGGCGGCTCGGACCAGGAAGGCGGCGTGGTCTCCGCTGTGTACGGCGCAAAGATCATGAAGGACTTGGGCCTGATCCCCGAGGACGTCACCATACTTGTTACTGCCACCGTGCAGGAAGAAGACTGCGACGGCGTCTGCTGGCAGTACATCCATAACGAAGGCAAAATCACGCCCGAGTTCGTGGTTTCCACCGAGCCCACCGACGGCGGCATCTATCGCGGTCATCGCGGGCGCATGGAAATCCGCGTGGACGTGCAGGGCGTTTCCTGCCACGGCTCCGCACCCGAGCGCGGCGACAACGCTATTTATAAAATGGCTGAAATTCTCCTGGACGTGAAGGCGCTTAACGAGAACGGCTGCACGGAGTCTGACGAGATCAAGGGCCTTGTAAAGATGCTCGATCCGAAGTTCAACCCCGAGCATTATGAGGATGCGCAGTTCCTCGGCCGCGGTACCGTCACCACGTCCCAGATTTTCTTCACCTCCCCGAGCCGCTGCGCGGTTGCGGACTCCTGCTCCGTTTCTCTCGACCGCCGCATGACCGCGGGCGAGACCTGGGAGTCCTGCCTGAAGGAAATTGAGAACCTGCCTGCCTGCAAGAAGCACGGCGCAAAGGTTTCCATGTACATGTACGACCGTCCCGCATGGACAGGCCTCGTCTATGAGACCGAGTGCTATTTCCCCACCTGGATCAACAAGGAAACAGCCCCCCACGTGCAGGCTGTTGTGGACGCGCACAAGGCGCTCTACGGCGACGAGCGCATCGGCGATGCCGCTGCCATGCACCTGCGCAAGCGTCCCCTCACTGACAAGTGGACGTTTTCGACCAACGGCGTTTCCATTCAGGGCCGCTACGGCATCCCCTGCGTGGGCTTCGGGCCTGGCGCCGAGTCGCAGGCACATGCGCCCAACGAGGTCATCTGGAAGCAGGATCTTGTGACCTGCGCCGCCGTATACGCCGCCATCCCCGGCCTGTATAAGGGCAAGAGCGGTGAAGACGTCGTGCAGTTCCGCGCGGGCAAAACCAACAACGATATTAAGTAAGGCCACGCTGCCAAAACTATAAATGATTGAGGAGATCAGTTATGAGCAACGTCAAACAATACACCGATAAACTCGAAAAGCTCGACCTTGGCAACATGTACGATGGCGACTTCTTCCTGACCTGGGAAAAATCCAGGGATGAGCTCGAAGCCGTATTCGCGGTAGCCGATGCGCTTAGGCACCTCAGGGAGAACAACGTCTCCACCAAGATTTTTGACAGCGGCCTTGGCATTTCCCTGTTCAGGGACAATTCCACCCGTACCCGCTTCTCCTTTGCTTCCGCCTGCAACCTGTTGGGCCTTGAAGTACAGGACCTCGACGAAGGCAAGAGCCAGGTCGCCCATGGTGAGACCGTACGCGAAACCGCGAACATGGTTTCCTTCATGGCGGACGTCATCGGTATCCGTGACGATATGTACATCGGCAAAGGCAACACTTACATGCACGAAGTGGTGGACGCCGTGACCGAAGGCCACAAGGCGGGCGTGCTTGAGCAGAAGCCCACCCTTGTCAACCTCCAGTGCGATATCGACCATCCTACCCAGTCCATGGCGGATATGCTCCACCTCATCCATACCTTCGGCGGCGTAGAGAACCTCAAGGGCAAGAAGATCGCGATGAGCTGGGCATACTCTCCTTCCTACGGCAAGCCACTCTCCGTTCCCCAGGGCATCATCGGCCTGATGACGCGCATGGGCATGGACGTGACGCTGGCGCATCCCGAGGGCTATGAAGTCATGAACGAGGTCGTGGAAGTCGCCAAGGCCAACGCGGCGCAGTTCGGCGGCAAGTTTGAAATCACCAACTCCATGGCGGAAGCATTCAAGGATGCGGACGTTGTGTATCCCAAGAGCTGGGCGCCCTTCAAGGCGATGGAAAAGCGCACCGAGCTCTATGGCAACGGCGATTTCGACGGCATCAAGGCGCTTGAAAAAGAGCTCCTCGCCCAGAACGCGCAGCACAAGGACTGGGAGTGCACCGAAGAACTCATGTCGCTCACCAAGGAAGGCAAGGCGCTCTATATGCACTGCCTGCCCGCCGATATCACCGGCGTGAGCTGCAAAGAGGGCGAAGTCGCTGCATCCGTGTTCGAACGCTACCGCGATCCCCTCTACAAGGAAGCTTCCTATAAGCCCTACATCATCGCGGCCATGATCTTCCTCGCGAAGGTGAAGGACCCCAAGAAGGCGCTCCTCGATCTCGAAGCAAGTGCCAAGAAGCGTTGGGACGGCGCTGCCGAGTAAGCAGCATTGCAGCCGCTCGACAAGACACGGCATTGCAATTTGTGCCTAAAACCAGTAGAATAAATACGAACCGGGGGGCTGCCATCAGGTCAGCCCCCTGCTTTTTACGGCTTTGCCCGTTCGGCAGGACTTTTTCCAAATACGGCTCTGCACTTTTTTGGTAAGCTTCAACACTGTTCCTCAAGAGTCAGAGTGACGATATAATTTACAGGATTGACAGGAGTAAAAACCAAGATGGGTCAGGAACGGCGCGCCATGCTGCAAATGCTGCTGTGCGGCATCTTGTGGAGCTTTGGCGGAATCCTCATCAAACTTGTGCCGTGGAACGGGCTGGTGATTGCCGGCGTAAGAAGCGTGTTCACGGCTTTGGTGATGTTTGCGTATATGCGCAAGTCCAATATGCACATACTCATCAATAAGCGCACCCTTGCAATCGGCGCGGTCACGTTCCTGGTATTTGCGCTGTTTCTATCGGCAAACAAGCTGACGACGGCTGCAAACGCGATCGTGCTGCAGTATACGGCGCCCATCTATGTGCTGGTGTTTTCCGCCATCTTCCTGCATGCAAAGGTGCGGCGCGGCGATGTGATTGCCCTCATACTGACCATGGTCGGCATTGCGCTGTTCTTCCTGGATCAGTTTGGCGCGGGCTCGGTACTGGGCAACAGCCTTGCGCTGCTCTCCGGCGTGTTTTTCGGCCTGATGTTCTTTTTGAGCGGCGGCGTGAGCGAAGAAACGCGTATGAGCGGATTGTTCCTGGCCCAGATTATGACGGCCGTGGTCGGCGTTCCGCTGGCGTTTGTATATGAGACGCCCATCACAAGCACGGCTGTTATTTGCATCGTGATACTGGGCGTCGTACAGCTTGGTATCCCGTACATCCTGTACAGCAAGGCGGTGAAGCATTGCTCGCCGCTGATGTGCTCCATCATTTCCGTGGTGGAACCGCTCTTAAACCCCGTATGGGTATTCCTTGTGACAGGGGAGCAGCCAAGCTATTGGGCGCTCATTGGCGGCGTTGTTGTACTCGTGACCGTCACCCTCTGGTGCGTCTGGGGCGCAAAGGAAAAACAGAAAGAGGAAGCGCTGGAAGCGCTGGAAACGCAGCCTGCTGCACAGAGCGCATCGCAGGGTTAAACAGCTTGATTTCTTCATTGCATAGGAGAGACTATGGACTATAACGTATCCAGTATACAGGTGATGGAAGGCTTGGACGCCGTACGCATGCGCCCGGGCATGTACATCGGCTCCACCGGCTCGCGGGGGCTGCACCATATGCTCTGGGAGATCGTGGACAACGCGATCGACGAGGCGGCAAACGGGTATGCGACCGCCGTGGACGTCATCCTGCACGCGGACCATTCCGTGACGGTTGCGGACGACGGGCGCGGCATTCCTGTTGGCATTCACGAAAAATACGGCGTTTCCGGCGTGGAGCTTGTGTTTACGCAGCTGCACGCGGGCGGCAAATTCGGCAACGATTCCTATGGATATTCCGGCGGCCTTCACGGCGTTGGCGCGAGCGTCGTCAACGCGCTTTCCGAGTGGCTGCGCGCGGAGGTGTATACGCAGGGACGCGCGTATGTGCAGGAATTCCGGTCCATCCAGCAAAACGGCAAAATCATCTCCGGCCACCCGGTAGCTCCGCTGACAGAGACGGGACGGACGCGCAAGCAGGGTTCGGTCATCACTTTCATGCCCGATGCGCGTGTGTTTGAGACCGTGGAAATGAGCTTTGACGTCATTTCCCGCCGCCTCCGGGAGCTTGCCTACCTTAACCGCGGCATCGTCATGCGCTTGAAGGACGAGCGGAAGGGAAAGCGAGAGGCGGAGTATAAATTTGAGGGCGGCCTTTCCGATTTTGTGCAGTATCTCAATGCGGACAAGACCACCATTTACCCCGCGCCCCTGCATTTTAAAGGCGAAAAGGACGGCATCGTCGTTGAAGTCGCCATGCAGCATAACGACGGATACGCCGAGAGCATATTCAGCTACGTCAACAACATCCCCACCACCGAAGGCGGCACGCATGAGACCGGCTTCAAGGCGGCGCTCACCAAGGTGATGAACGACCATTGCCGCAGGTCCGGCGTACTAAAGGACAAGGACCCGTCCCTTTCCGGTGAGGATTTTCGGGAGGGGCTGACGGCGGTGCTCTCCCTCAAGATGAAGACCATCCAGTTTGAGGGGCAGACCAAGACGCGCTTAGGCAATACCGAAGCGCGCCCGGCGGTCGAATATGTGGTGACGGAGCAGCTTATCCCGTTTTTGGAAGACCTCAAAAACGCGGAGGTCGCCACACTGATCGCGGACAAGGCCATGAAGGCCGCGCGCGTGCGCGAGAGCGCGCGCAAGGCTAAGAACATGGCGCGCGAGAAGAACAAACTTGAAAACGCGCCGCTTGTCGGCAAGCTCTCTAGCTGCACCGGACGCAACCCGCAGAAGAACGAACTTTTTATTGTGGAGGGCGACAGCGCGGGCGGTTCTGCCAAGCAGGGGCGGGACAGGAGCTTTCAGGCGATCCTGCCGCTTCGCGGTAAGCCGCTCAATGTGGAAAAGAAGCGGTTTGACCAGGTGTTGGAGAATGTCGAGTTCCGCTCCATCATCACGGCAATCGGCACGGGCATCGGCGAGGATTTTGACATCACGCAGCGCAAGTATGACAAGGTTATCATCCTATCGGATGCGGACCAGGACGGCGCGCACATCCGCGCGATCCTATTGACGTTCTTCTACCGCTACATGAAGCCGCTCATTATGGAAGGGCATGTGTATATCGGCATGCCGCCGCTCTACAAGGTGCATAAGGGCGATAAGACCATCTATGCCTACAATGAAAAAGAGCTTGCCCAGGCGGCGAAGGAGCTTGGAAAGGGCTATCTCGTGCAGCGTTACAAGGGCTTGGGCGAGATGAACCCGGAGCAGCTGTGGGAAACCACCATGAACCCGGACAACCGCTCCCTGGTGCGCGTAGGCATTGAGGACGCGGCGGATGTGGAGCATATGGTGACGGTGCTGATGGGCGATAAAATCCAGTCCCGCAAGGAATACATCAGCGAGTACGCCAACTTCAACAAGCAGGACGCGTTTTTGGAAAAAGGCTATGCGGACAAGCAGGCAGCTACTGCTGAAGTGCAGTAATGCCTTGCCTTCCAATTCAAATGGTCGCTTTCTTTTACTACTTTTCTTTCGTGGAAAGAAAAGTAGTGTAATCCAGCACCCTATGACTGAGGTGATATCATGGCGAAAAAGCCCCCGGAACAGACATTGCCCCCGCGCGGGGAAACCATATTGGACCGCAGCATGGACGACGTGCTGCACAACAGCATGCTGCCCTATGCGGAGCACGTTATTCTGGAGCGCGCATTGCCGCGCGTGGAGGATGGCCTAAAGCCCGTACAGCGCCGTATTTTGTATACGATGCTGGAGCTTTCCTTAACGCCGGACAAGCCGCACAGGAAGTCCGCGCGTATCGTGGGGGACGCCTTGGGCAAATACCATCCGCACGGGGACAGCTCCGTGTATGACGCGATGGTGCGCATGGCGCAGCCGTTCAACATGCGGGCAACGTTGGTGGACGGACACGGCAACTTCGGTTCCGTCGACGGCGACTCGGCGGCAGCCATGCGTTATACGGAGGCCAAGATGACGCCGCTCGCTATGGAACTGCTGCGCGATCTTGAAAAGGATACCGTCGAGTTTGCACTGAACTTTGACGATACGCTGCACGAACCGCAGGTGTTGCCCGGCAGGTTCCCAAACCTGCTGGTCAACGGCGCTTCGGGCATTGCGGTAGGGCTTGCCACCAATATCCCCCCGCACAATCTGGGTGAGGCGATCGACGCAGTAGTGGCGCAGATCGACGATCCGGAGATTACGCTCGATGGATTGATGCGGCACCTGCCCTACCCGGATTTCCCGACGGGCGGGCTGCTCATTGCATCCGATGAAATCCGCGAGGCGTACGCGACGGGGCGCGGCAAGCTGACGATGCGGGCAATGACCCACTTTGAAACGGCGAAGAACGGCAAGACGCTCATCGTGATCACGGAGCTTCCGTATCAGGTGAACAAGGCGGCGCTGCTTGAAAAAATACTCGCCGTCACGCAGGAAAAGAAGGTCATGTTCGCGGGCGTTGCGGATATCCGCGATGAATCGGACCGTGAGGGCATGCGCGCCGTCATTGAACTCAAAAAGGATACGGATGCGGAACAGACACTCCAGTACCTGTTCAAATATTCCGACCTCCAGTGCACGTTCGGCGTCAACATGGTGGCGATCGCAAACGGCAAGCCGCAGCAGATGGGCTTGAAAGAGATCATCTCCCACTACATCCTGCACCAGAAGGAAGTCGTCACCCGCCGCACGAAGTATGAACTGGAAAACGCCAAAAAGCGCGAGCATATTTTGGCGGGCCTGATGATTGCCATCGATAATCTTGACGCTGTGATCGCACTCATCCGCGCAAGCAAGACCGTCAAAGCGGCGCGGGAAGGCTTGATGGAGCGCTTTAAGCTCACGGAGGTGCAGGCGCAGGCGATCCTTGATTTGCGGCTGCAGCGCCTGACGAATTTAGAGCTGTTGACCATTGAGAAGGAATATAAGGAAATCCTTGCGCTTATCGACCGGCTGACGGCGATTTTAGCATCCGAAAAGAAGCTGATGGCGCTCATCAAGATGGAACTCACGGAAATCAAGACGAAATACGCCGATCCGCGCCGCACGCAGCTCATTGAAGGTAAGACGGAAATTCATGTGGACGCCGCGGCGCTTAAAGTTGTGGACGATGTGATCATCACCATTTACGACGGCCTGCGCGCGCGCAGAACGCTTGCAAAGAACAGCGCCGCAAACGGGGACGAAGCGCCGCTGTTTACGATCAATACCCGGACGGATCGGAATATCCGCCTGTTCACGGATAAGGGCGCATGCCTGCTGCTTGCTGTAGAAGCGCTCGCGGAAGGAAAGGCGGGCAGCCGCCCCAACAATCTTGCGGCACTGCTGCCGTTTGAAGAAAACGAGCACATCGTTGCCGCGTATGAAGAGAACGATGAAGGACTAATGTACTTTGTATCGGCGCAGGGCTATGTTAAATGCACGCCCGCAGCACAATACAACACGCGCAACAAGAAGATTGCAGCCGTAACGTTAAAGGATGGGGACAGCATTCTCGCCGTAGAGTATGGCAGGGAAGAAACACTGCTGCTCTTGACAAAGCTGGGCATGAGCATCCGCTTTGCGCTCGACACCGTGCCCGAGATGGGCCGTGCGGCGGCAGGCGTCAAGTGTATCAAGCTCGACGATGGGGATAGCGTGATCGCCGCCATGCAGGTGAAGGATGAGGGCGAAATCCTCACGATTTCGGATCGCGGGTACGCAAAGCGCAGCCTCCTGTTCGATTATGAGGTGCAGGGCAGGAACGGCAAGGGCTTAAAAACGTTTGACTTTAAAAAGAACGGCAGCAACGGCACGCGGATCGCCGCGGCGTTCTATGTGCGTGAGCCGTTTGATATCGCCGTCAAGCAGCGCCACGGCACCGTCACGCGTGTCAATACTGAGGAGGTGCGCATCGAACAGCGCGCCAGCAAGGGAAGCATGCTGATTCTTGTGATGCTCGACGACGATGTGGTCTCTGCCGATAAGGTTGACGTGTAGCTTCTATACCAAGTGATAAAATAAGAATAACAAGCACATGCAGGAGGAACGATGGAACTCAACAGCAGGCAGCGGGCGCAGCTCCGCTCCATGGCAAACACCATGCAGCCCATATTCCAGATCGGCAAGGGCGGCATTGGAGAAGAGATCATAGAGCAGCTTTCCCTCGCGCTCGAGGCGCGGGAACTCATTAAGCTTACGGTGCTCGAAACCGCGCCCATAAGCGCGCGTGAGGCTGCGGAAGCGTTAAAGGCGCCGCTGCGCGCGGAGGTGGTGCAATGCATTGGCCGCAAGGTGACGCTCTACCGCGAAAGCCGGGAGAATAAGCGCATCGAGCTGTGCAAATAAGCGAAACCGGTCGAGATAGCCCTTAAGCGCCGCGATCATAGAAAAGCGGCGCTTTGATATATTACCGAACGTTTCATAAATAAAAGCTTGTAAATGTGCGGGATTTTCAGTATACTGTACACAATAGTCCAGCAACGGCGCTGGCAAGTTCCTGTTCTGTATTTCACATTGCCGGAAGGATGTACAATTGATGGAAAAATTAAAACGGAGTGAGCGCGTGGCGGCGATCACGCGGGCCTTAAGTTGCGAGCCGGGCAGATTGTTTACATTGCGGGAGTTTGTGGAGTGGTTCGGCTGCGCAAAGTCCACGTTGAGCGAGGATATCACCACCGTCCGTACGGTGTTGGGCAAATATGGCTTGGGTATGGTGGAAAGCGTGAACGGCGCCGCGGGCGGCGTACGCTTCTATCCCTTTAACGAGGACGCGGCGGATACCGCTTTTATCCTCTCTGTCTGCAAGGAGCTCTCCGCAAAGGAGCGCATTGTGACGGGCGGCTTTTTGTATACGGTGGATCTGTTTTCCGATCCCCGGATTTTAACGCGCATGGGTGAAATCTTTGCAAAGAAATTCTTCCGTTTACAGCCGGATGTGGTGGTGACGGTGGAGTCCATGGGCGTGCCCATCTCCCTGATGGTGGCAAAAGCCTTGGGCAAACCTTTGGTAACAGCCAGGCGCGATAACCGCATTTCCGAAGGCTCGGTTGTGACGCTCAATTATATGAGTGCGTCAAGTAAGCGCGTACAGACCATGAGCCTGCCGCGCCGCAGCCTGGTTGCGGGGCAGAAGGCGCTCATCATTGACGATTTTATGAAGGGCGGCGGCACAGCAAAGGCGCTTGCGGCCATGATGCAGGAATTTAATGTGCAGGTCTGCGGCACGGGCGTAATTGTTGCAACGCAGGAGCCCCGCATCAAGCGCGTACAGGAGTATGTGCCGCTGATGACGCTGGGCACGGTCGATGAGGAAGCGGGCTTCGCGGATATCCGCCCCGCGGACTGGATGACTAAGTCTTAAATATCGTTTGATTTCAATGCGGCCCGTCTCTGAAAAGGAGACGGGCTTTTTTCGTTTTGGCGCGAATCGTGCGGCTTTAGAAGTATAATTGCGCCAGCTTTCGCCAGGATATGGGCAGATTGGGCTCCAGAAGAATCCATCAAACCAAAATGGGACCAAAATGAGGCGCGAATGGGGATGTTAATAGGCTGAATTGATACCGCGTGATGGTTAAATATAGGCATAAGAGATGCTGCAGAGAAGACATATATATCCGTTCAACAAAATAGGTTGTATTCGTGGCAATGCTGCTAAGAAAAAATAAAGATGGCACATAAAAGGAGGAGAACTGTATGAGGAAGAGGCCGATAACGATCCTTGCGGTCATTATGGCGTGGCTGCTGCTTGCGAGTACGGCGCTGGCGTGGGTGGATATTGATGTAGGTGCCAAAGAAATATACGCAAACGGACACGAAATTACGGTGCAAGGAAATGATGCAGGAACCAAGACTGTCGTTACGTCAAACGATCCCGATTCTATTCGCGCGGGAGAAGAAGACCAAGATGTTTCTGACTTTACCATTTATGGTGGAAGCAAGGATAAAAATGTTGATGGCGATACGAATGTAACAATTGGCGACGGTGCTACTGTAGGCGATGTTTACGGCGGCGGTAAAAACGGGGATGTCAATGGCAACACCAATGTTACGGTTGACGGCGGAACGACAGGTGACGTCTATGGCGGCGGCCATACCACAAAAGTGTTGGACACGGCTGACGTCTCTGGCGATACCATGGTGGAAGTTGCTGACGGCACCGTAAATGGTGATGTGTATGGCGGCGGCCATACAGAGGCTGGCTTATCTACTGCAAACGTGGAAAACGCTAATGTGGAAGTTTCAGGTGGAACCGTAACAGGCAACGCATATGGTGGCGGGAATAATGAAAAAAATCTTAGCTCCGCCGCGGTAGAGAATGATGCGGAAGTGACCGTTTCCGGCGGCGAGGTTAAAGGCAGCGTTACAAGCGGCGGGAAAAACAGTGGGGTGAATGGAGAGTCCAGAATTATCATTGATGGTGGCAAAATTGCGTCCGGCAAGGTCTATGCGTCAACTGCAAATGCCCGCATAGATATTAATCATCCCTCCGGGCTTTTTTACGCCTATTATGTGAGGAATCCGTTGGATCTGGATATCAATCTGAGCAAGGATATTATTAAAAAATATGGATTGGAAGGTGTGAAATTAACAGATACTCCCAAGTGGGATCTCAAAACCGGCTATGCCATTTACGAATTTGAGAATGTCCCCCAGCCCAAGACGACTTCCGTAACGTTCTACTATAAGGATGGCGAAGATGTCAAGCATGAGGAAACCAGGGATATCACGCTGAATTTCTGGGATAGTGACTTTTTAGTAGAGTCTTCTTGGGATGGAGACAGTGTATACAGCCCTACAGGCGGAAACGCTACAATCTCGTATGGAGATGCAAATCAGACTGTGAATATTGCCCTTACACCTCTTGAGGATACTGTAGATGTAACCTTTGTCTACAAGTATAAAGGGGATGAGCAGCATTCCGAAACAGTAACAACCGAGGTCACCACCACCGGCGGGAATGTAGCTGTGCAACTGCCGACATGGAGCGATGATACCAAGTTTGAGACGCCTGTGGTTCCGCCGCAGTTGGTGGACTATAAGACGGAGGATTATGAGGTAGTTATCAACCTGGTAGCGCTCAAAAAGACGGCAACGGCTACGTTCAATTACATTTATAAGGCAAGCATTCTTCATACGGATGTAAAAACGGCAGAGGGCCTGACGTTTGAGCGTGAGGATGTAACGTTAAAATCTTCCTGGGATGATGCGCGCTTCCTCTCTGCAAGCGGCAGTGCGACTGTTGGATACAACAAACTGAATGAGGTCGTCAATATCGATCTTACTCCGGCATCGCGGGAGATTACAGTGACGTTCCGCTATCTCTACAGGGATGTTGTCATGCATACAGACGCGCAAACGGTAACAGTTACCTATGATGCAGGGAAAGTGACCGTTACTCCGAAAGGATTTGGCTTGACGGGTTATCATCTGTTGACGGATCCTCAGCCTGTAGATGTCGATTTTGAGACGGAAGGAAACTCTGTAGTAATTGATATTCTTCTCAGGCGGGAAGGCTTTGTACCGGAAACAACGACAGAAGTTCCCCTTGGCCCCGGTACGCCCCAGACCATCCCGCTTGGCCTTGGCATACCCAGCACGGGCGATACGGCAGGGATGCGGGTACTGCTCATGGCGTGCGGCGCGGCGCTGATTGCGTTTGTCGCAATCCGTGCAAGGCGCTCTTCCTCCAAGTAAAAAGGTAAGGCCCCTCAAGGCGCTCCGCACAGCTGTGCGGGGCGCTTTTTGTATGGGCGCAAACCTCAGGAAAATAGGGCGCTGCAACCGCTGGTTGACAAAATGAAAGCGGATATCGGTAGCGTGTTTTTGCGTCTTCGTGGTACCATACGTAAGGAACGGAGGATTTATCACATGGAACTATCCGAAAAGATATTGGAGCTTCGAAAGAACGCGGGGTATTCTCAGGAGAAGCTTGCGGACCTATTACATGTCTCCCGGCAGGCCGTATCCAAGTGGGAATCCGGCGCTGCGCTGCCCACGCTTGATAATCTGATTGAACTGAGCAGGCTCTTCCAGATACCGCTTGACGTATTGACCGGCACAGTGCAGGCGGAAGCGCGGCAGGAAAAAACGGAGCCCACGGCGGACGATCCGGGAGGAACGGATGCCGGGCCGGAGCCGGAGTTTTTGCGTATCAAACGCCAGCGTAACATTGCGGTTGCGGCGGCAGGCGTACTGGCACTTTCTTTATTGATCAGCATATGGTCCAACACCGCGCGGGTGACGGAGCTTACGAACGAGATGGCGGCGCTTTCCGGCAGAATTTCCGCGGTGGAAAGCCAAGGCTGGCTCTATCCCCAGCAGCCTGCGATAGAAAGTACGCCCAAGGCAGGCTGGCAGGCGGAAAGCAGCCTGGTTTCGGATTTTACATATCGGGTGGTCAGTTACGATCCAAAGACAGGCCTGATTACCATCCATGTTTCCACAACGCCCAAAGTGTATCAGGAGGGCGTTACCGCCATATTTACGGCGTCTGGAGCGGGCATAGAGCCACAGGAACTGGCAGGGCGGCCGGCGGCGGGGAATGCTTTTCTTGCAACGATTGAGGTGCCTGTCGTGGATGAATTGCGCCTGAGCGTTTCGTTCCTGCGGGAGGGCGAGGCGCATAATCAGCTTCTGGATACCGTCACCGGGCTAAAGGGAGATTACCAGATGAAGGTGGATTCCATGTACAATGGGCGCGTTCAGCGCTTGGGCGAGAACATCACGCTTTCCGGAGAGGTGGAAACGTCTATCACGGCAGTCAATTTTGCGCCGGGAAGCAAGGAGTCTGTCGTGGGGGACCCATGGAATTATCCTGTTTCCGGCAAGGTGGAGCTGCTTGCAAACAACACCATGGTAGCGGAAGCGCAAATCCCCATTGCGGATACGTATACTGCGGATGACGCGAACGGCCCTTGGGCGCCGTATGGACAGGTGACGTTCTATACCCGTTTCCCCAATGAAATTTCCGTGCCGCGGGAAAGCGGGTTAACGCTGCTGGTCACGGTAACGGATAACTTTGGAACTTTATATACCCAGGAGATATCCATTCACGAATAAGCTGCCTTTTTCGGCAAGCACCGCCCCTTTTGTGCATATGCATTAGGGGAAAGGAGTGGTGTGCATGTTTGAAAAGCGCAATACCCGTGCCTATGCGCAGGCGCAGATCCGCGGCGCGCCGGAATATCAGCAGCTTCACGGCGTAGCCACCTTCTACACGGTGGAGCGCGGCACATTGGTGATTACGGAGGTGTTCAATCTCCCCTACACGCCGGGCGCATGCAACGCACGCGTTTTCGCCCTGCACATTCACGAAGGGAAAAGCTGTACCGGCAACGCGGAGGACCCCTTTGCGGACGCGGGCGGGCACTACAACCCCGCGGGCTGCGAGCATCCGCACCACGCGGGCGATCTGCCGCCGCTGTTCAGCAACGAGGGATATGCGTGGAGCGCCGTTGTCACAGACCGTTTTACCGTACAGGAGGTCATTGGCCGTACCGTGATCATCCATGCGGGCGTGGACGATTTTACCTCGCAACCCGCAGGCAACGCGGGCGCGCGCATCGCCTGCGGGATCATACGATAACCTTAGTAAAGAAAAGTAGGCTGTCTATAAGTTCTGAACGACCATTGCGAACCGTGAGTCTTAGAGTACTAACGTAATCCTGTACTTTTAACAAGCAAAAAGAGGGCTGCCCGAACGGGTAGCCCTCTCACGTTACAATTCGCTATACTTGCTTAGATACCCAGCTTGTTCTCGCGGATCTGCTCAAGCTCGGTGCAGTTGTGCTTTGCAACATGGCCGGGCAGCGGCAGGATGCGTTCGTGGATGGCGTCCACAATCCATTCCGGCTGCGGGAAGAAGGCGTCTTCGAGCTCATGCGCGGGCGTGATCCAGTTCTTTGCGCCAACGACGACCGGGGGTGCGTCGAGGTAATCAAAGCACAGCTCGGTGATGTTGGAGGCGAGGTTGCGCATGAAGGAGTTGCGCTCGCAGGCATCGCCGGTGACGATGATGCGGCCCGTCTTCTTGACGCTCTCGATGACCTTCTCGTAATTGAAGGGTACAAGGCTCCTCGCGTCGATGACTTCGGCGGAGAGGTTGTACTGTTCCTGCAGGATATCGGCAGCCTTCAATGCGCGGTAGAGCGTCGCGCCGATGGAGAGGATGGTCACATCCGAGCCCTTGCGCTTCACGTCGGGCTCGCCGAAGGGGATTTCATATTCCGCTTCCGGCACGCCGCCCTCGTGGAACTGCTCGCCCACATCGTAGATGCGCTGGCTTTCGAGGTAAATGACGGGGTCGGTGCCGTTCAATGCGGACTGCATGAGGCCCTTCGCGTCGTACGGGGTGGCGGGGAACACAATCTTGAGGCCGGGGATATGTGCCATGAGCGCGGACCAATCCTGACTGTGCTGCGCGCCGTACTTGGAGCCGACGCTCATGCGCAGCACCACGGGCATCTTGAGCATGCCTGCGGACATGGACTGCCACTTACTTAGCTGGTTGAAAATTTCGTCGCCGGAGCGGCCCAGGAAGTCGCAATACATCAGCTCCGCGATCACGCGGCCGCCGCTCATCGCGTAGCCGACCGCGGCGCCCACGATGCCCGCTTCCGCGATGGGGGCGTTGAACAGGCGGTGGTAGGGGATGGCTTCCGTCATGCCGCGGTACACCGCGAACGCGCCGCCCCAGTCACGCACGTCCTCGCCAAAGGAGACGAGCGTGGGGTCTTCATAGTATTTGTTGATGATGGGCTCCGCAATGCCGTCCCGCAGCTGATACTGGCGGTTCTTGGAGACAGGCTTGCCCTCTGCGTCGAACGCGGAGCGTACCTTCTTTGCGATCTGCTGTACGCGCGGGCATTCTTCCTTAGGAAGCAGCACGTCGGGCGTGCGGCCTTCTTCCAAGCTGCGGACCGTCTGGTTGGAGAACATCAGGTCGCCGATGGCATTCGCTTCGCTGCCGAAGATATCGATGCGCGGGGAAACCTTATCGTCCACCGCCAGCTTGAAATTGCGCAGCATATCGCCCTTCACGGTCGCCCAAATAGCGTCAAGCTCAGCCTGCGTGCAAACGCCCGTTTCCACAAGCTGCTTGCCGAACGTGACGATAGAATCCGCTTCTTCCCACGCCGTGACCTCTTCCTTGGTGCGATAGGTGGAAGAGTCGGAGGGCGAGTGGCCGGAAATGCGGTAGGTGATGACGTCCAGCAGCACCGGGCCGTCCTTCTTTGCAAGGGGCAGCTTGCGCTTGTACGCGTCGATCACGGCGAGGGGGTTGTAGCCGTCCACGCGCTCCGCGTACATCTGGGAGGGGCACACGCCCGCTGCCAGACGCGCTACCATGCCGTAGCCCATCGTTTCGCCCGCGGTCTGGCCGCCCATGCCGTAGAAGTTGTCGTTGATGTGGAAGAGCACCGGCACGCCGCCTGCATGGTCGCCCCAAAGCGTCCTTGTCTGCTCCATGGCCGCCATCATCATGCCTTCCCATACCGGGCCGCACGCGGTGGATGCATCGCCGATGTTGCACACAACTACGCCGGGCTTTTTGTTGATGAGCTTATACAGCGCGCTGCCGACGGAGATTGCGCCGCTGCCGCCCACGATCGCGTTGTTGGGGTAAATGCCAAACGGGGTGAAGAACGCATGCATGGAGCCGCCCAGGCCCATGTTGAAGCCGTTCTTGCGGGCAAACGTCTCGCACATCATGCCGTAGAGCAGGAAATCGCGCCCAAGCTCCTTGAGCGGCTTTTGGGCCTGTACAGCCTTGAGCGTCGCGCCGTCCCAGAACTCTTCCATGATCTTCTTGAGTTCCGCGTCGTCGAGGATTTCGATGGCCCGGAGGCCCTTTGCCAGGATTTCGCCGTGGCTGCGGTGGGAGCCGAACGTGTAATCGTCCAGCGTCAGGTGGAACGCAGCGCCGACATAGGACGCCTCCTGCCCGATGCCAAGGTGCGCGGGGCCGGGGTGGTTGTAGGAAATACCTTCGTATTCGTTGGTGGTCTTGATGAGGTTGAGCATGGTCTCAAACTCGCGGATATAGCACATATCACGGTAGATGTTTTTGAACTCTTCCGTGGTAAAGTTACCGACTTCATCCTTGACCGTTTTCTGGTACGTGTTGACCGGAATATCCTCAAACTGGATCGCGCCCGGCTTGCGCACATCCTGCGGGTTGACCAACAGTGATTTTGTCATGGCTTTTCTGCTCCTTATCTCAATCTATTCAATGCTTTTTTATTGGGGCGTTGCCTCATAGCCCCACCAGAAATCTTTTTAGTAAAAAGGTTTCTGGACTTCGAAAAACTTCACGCAACATACGGGAAAGTTTTTTGAAGGGTATGGGGAACTTTTTTACAAAAAAGTTCCCCAAGGGCTTTACTTATACTGAAACACCGCTTCGCGGATGATTTCCGCCACCGTCGGGTGCGGGAACACGATCTCCTTGATATCGTCAAGCGGAAGCTCCAGCTCGATGAACGTACCCGCCGCCACAATAAACTCGGAGGAGTAATTGGAGAGCGCCTGTAAGCCCACAAGCGTCTTCTTCTGCTTGTTGATGACAAGCTTGACGATACCGTCGCCGCCCTCGTTTTCCGCGAGGTAGCGGCCCGAGAAGCGCATGGGAATCTTCACAACGTCCACATCCATGCCTTTCGCGCGCGCAGTGTGCTCGGTCTCGCCCACGCTGGACAGCTCGGGGTTGGTGTATAAAACGCCGGGAATGGCGTTGTAGCGCATGACGTCGCGCTTACCGAGCATGTTGTTCACGGCGACTTCCGCTTCGCGGTAGGCGGTGTGGGCCAGCATGGATTTGCCGTTGACATCGCCCGCGGCATACACTTCAGGAATGTTCGTCTTCATGCGCGCATCGGTAACAATGGCGCCGCGGTCAGTAAGCACATTGAGGCTTTCAAGGCCGATGTCCCTGGTGTTGGCACGGCGGCCGATAGAAAGCAGCACCTTGTCCGCGGGAGCGAACTGCGCCTTGCCGTCTTTTTCATACTTTACACCGTCGGCGGTGATTTCGGTTACGCGGGCGGAAAGGTGGAACACCATGCCCTTTTTCTCGTAGCCCTTTTGCAGGATGGAAACCAGCTCCGGATCATTTTCGCCTGCGATATGGTCAAGCATTTCGATGACGGTGACTTCGGAGCCGATGGCGTTGAAGTAGGAGGCCATCTCAAGGCCGATGACACCGCCGCCGACTACAACGAGCTTGCCGGGCTTTTCCTTTAAAGCCAGCGTTTCGCGGTTGGTCATGACAAAGCCGCTGGTTAGGCCTTCCTTCAAGCCGGGGATGGGAGGTACGGCGGGGGAAGAACCGGTAGCGATCAGCAGGCGCTTGCCCGTATAGGTTTCGCCGTTTGCGGTGACCGTGTAGCCCTCCGCGTTCTTGCCGGTGATGATGCCGTGGCCTTCCGCAACGGTAACACCGTTTGCTTTGAGGGCGGATTTTACGCCTGCAACAAGGGTTTTGACCACCTTGTCTTTTCTGGCGATGACTTTTGCGTGGTCAATGGAAAGAGTCTGCGCGGTGACGCCGTATTTTTCGCCGTGGGAGGCGCTGTCGAATACCTTTGCGGAATACAGCAGGGTCTTTGTAGGGATGCAGCCTTCGTTCAGGCAGACGCCGCCTACGCTGCGTTCTTCGATGCAGAGCACGGACAACCCTGCGTGGCCCGCACGCTCGGAGCCAAGGTAGCCCGCCGGGCCGCCGCCCAGCACAATGAGATCATATACCATGGGATGGTTTCCTCCTCATAAAAACTGCAAGGGGTGCGCCGGGAAAGGCGCACGCCCCATATGAACAACTTAGCCGATCAAAAGACCCGTGAAGCTTTCGAGCGCCTTGCACAGCTCCTGCAGGAAGCGGGAAGCGGGCGCGCCGTCCACCGCGCGGTGGTCATACGTGAGGGACAGGCCCATGGCGGGGTAAGCCTTGATGGTACCGTCCACCGTACGGATCCGCTCGGTAATGGTGCAAACGCCAAGGATGCCCGTCTGCGGCGGGTTGACGATGGGCGTAAACATCTCAATTCCCATCGAGCCGAGATTGGAAACGGTGAAGGACGCGCCGGTGAGATAATCCGGGCTGATGGAGCCTTCCTGCGCGGCTTTTGCAAGCGCTTTTGCTTCCTCCGCAATTTCACGCAGGGACTTCAAATCCGCATTGAAGATGGTGGGTACCAGAAGGCCGCGCGGGGTATCCACCGCAAAGCCAAGGTGCACATGGTTGAAATAGCGCATCTTTTCATCCAGGAAGTGCGCATTCATATCGCGGTGCCCGGGCAGTACGCGGGAAACCGCGTAGAGGATGATGTCGTTGAGTGTGATGTTGGGCACGTCCATCTGCTCGGGCGCGGCCTTTAGCTGCTTGCGCAGCGCCATGATGGCGGAAGCGTCAAAGGAAGCGCTGTGTGTGAGCTGCGCCATGGAGGAAAGACTATTATGCATGGCCTTTGCAATGGACTTGCGGATATTGGGGAGTTTCACATCCTCATACTCCGCAACAGCGCCTGCCGCAACCACGGGTGCAACGGCGGAAGCGGGAATTGCCGCAACTGCGCCATGTTCCACGGTGGCGATATCGGTCGTAGAGAACCTGCCGCCAATGCCGGTGCCTCCGGTTGCGGGTACGCCGTCCTTGAGGGCGGCAGCCGTTGCGCGCGCGCCGGAAGCGGCAAGCGCTACGACATCCCGTTCGATGATACGGCCATGCGGGCCGGTGGGGGCCGCGTATGCGGGCGCGACATTCAGGCGCTCCGCGGCGGCGCGGGCGCGGGGAGAAACAGCGGCGTCCACAGCGGGAGCTGCATTCACAACGGAGGCAGCCGGTGCCGCTTCCACAGCCGCGGGCTTTGCCGCTTCTGCTGCGGGAGCTGCTTCTGCAGGTGCTGCCGCGGTACCGCCGGTGAACCCGGAAATGTCCTCACCCGGGGTGCCGATTACGGCGACGTTCAATAGCACCGGTACGTCGTCGTCTACCTCATAAAAACGCGCAAGCAACGTCCCGGAGACCTTCGCCGGCTCCTCAAACGTTGCTTTGTCTGTTTCATACGTGAAAAGGGGCTCGCCCTCCTGTACGGTATCGCCTACCTGCTTATGCCATTCCGTGATGATGCAGCTTTCGACCGATTGACCCTGTCTGGGCATAATGACTGCTGTCGCCATGTAAGTGCCTCCTTAAATGTTATATAAGATGTTATATATATCAACAAATATGATATTTTTAATCATTATTATGGCTATATCATAACAATTTCATGCGGTCGCGTCAAGCAGTACAGCTAAAGAAATGGCGCTTTTTGCGTAGGGTTTGGACTGCTTTGTTTGTACGGTTTTACCGCGCGATCCATGGAAATCTTCAAAAACCACTTTTTATTTTCTCTGCTTGGTGATATGCTACGAAAAACAGCATAAGGTGGGGCGGGGAAATGGAACAACAGAAGCTTACCAGGAAACAGGAATCGGTGCAGGCGCTCAAGTTTTTATTGTTCTCCATCAGTGCGGGCGTCATCCAGACGATTGTATTTACGGCGCTGACGGAGCTTACGGATTGGACCTACTGGCCCTGCTACCTGCCCGCGCTCGTGTTATCTGTGCTCTACAACTTCACGCTCAACCGGGAGTTCACGTTTAAATCCGCCGCCAACGTGCCTGCGGCCATGCTCAAGGTGGCGGGGTACTATCTTGTGTTTACGCCGCTTTCCACATGGTGGGGGCAGGCACTCAGTGACATCGGCTGGTCAGAATACCTGGTGCTGTTTTTGACGATGGTCGTAAACCTCATCACAGAATTCCTGTTTACACGCTATGTGGTGTACCGCAACCAGATTAATACCAATGCGCGTGGGCAGAGGGAGAACGGGGCGGCATAACGCCATGGAAATGCGTTCAAGGAAAAATCCAAGGACGCATTTTGCTACGCCTGCTCCTCGATGCGGGTAAACCGTTTGATCCGCTTGCCGCCGTGTTCTACAGCCCCGTTCCACATGGAGGCCGGCCGCACCCAAACGCCGCCCTCACCGTACAGCGCCCGGTACACCACCATATCCTCGAGCGTCTCCGAATGCTTTGCAACAAATAAAAGCTCGTACTCGTTGCCTTTAAAATGCCTGTACCTGCCGGGCTTGAAATCGTCCATCAGGAGTCCCCCGCTTTCTTTTCAACTTTATTCTGTACCGGTTTTTTGAAGGGAATTGCAACCGTTGGGTTCATGCGGCCTGTCCGGCTGCCGGGAAGAATGGTTTCACTATACTATCTTCCTGTTTTCTTCGCAAGGCGGATGCAACAGCGCAAAGAGTGTTTGCGCACCCCATTGCCTTTTTGATTGTTCCCCAAGATATTTCCAGAAGGACAGATATATAGGTTTCCGGTATGGTATAATAATCCAGAAAGTCTCAAAAGCCGAAAGGGAGGACCCGTAATGCGTAAAAACAAGAAATGGTTGACGGCTGTTTTACTCGTGTGCCTGCTGTTCAACGCGGCGGGAACGCTTGCTGCAGGAACCGAAGACTCTTTGGATCTAACAATTATGCAGGTCTCGCGCAAGGCGGCGATTTACTCGGAGCCGAATAAAAAAGCCACCGGGCTCGGCTACATCGTCCGCAATATGCCGGTTCTCTCGCTCGATCTAAAAAATGGCTTCACGCAGGTGCAGGTAGGCCCCATAAATGGCTTCGTGGAAACGAAATACCTGGTTGCGCCGAATGAAAACATAACGGTATCTACCTTTGCGAGCATAAAGGCCGATACGCAGCTTGTGGGAGTGCCGGATGTACGCTTTATCGCCCAGTTGAAAGCGGGGCAACCGGTGTATGAGCTGACGTCGCTTGGCCAATTCATGTTCATCAAAGCGAACGGACAAATAGGTTTTGTTCGTAGGGATAGCCTGGTTCCATATGACGAAAAAAGCCCCGCCATCGAATGGGTGGAGCTGCTCAAGAAAACGGATATCAAAGCAGGCGAGGGAAAGAGCGTCCCGCGTCTGGCGCGCGCAAACAAGGGCGACTGGGTCGCGGTGCTGCAAAAGCTGGACGATGAAAAGGCCATTGTTCGGCATGGGGAAATCGTCGGCGTGATGTCGCTCAAGCATACGAAGCCCGTTGATTCCCCGTCGTCCACGTCGGCGTTGCCAGCTGCAAATACGCCCGCCCCAAAGGTTCCGGCTGTGCTTACCCCGAGGCGCAAATAGGCGAGTATGGTGAGATGACGGCAGAACGCATTGCGCGCATGAACCGCTAACGGGATGCCAGATGCTATAGGCTATAGCGCAAGCAAAGAAAAACAAAACGGGGCTGTCGCCATAAATGGCGACAGCCCCGTTCTATTGCTATTGGATTAGCCGAGGATCTTCTTAAGATCGGCTTCCGGCGTGGAGATTGGAGTCAGGTTGTAGTTCTCGACCAGCACGTTCAATACGTTGGGCGAAACGAACGCGGGCAGGGAAGGCCCGATGAGGATATTCTTGATGCCGAGGTATAAGAGGGTCAGCAGGATGCAGACCGCCTTCTGTTCGTACCAGGAGAGCACAAGGGAGAGCGGCAGCTCGTTTACGGTGCAGCCGAAGGCTTCAGAGAGCGCGACCGCTACCTTGATGGCCGAGTACGCGTCGTTGCACTGTCCCATATCGAGGATGCGCGGCAGGCCGCCGATGGTGCCAAGGTCCATGTCGTTGAAGCGGAACTTGCCGCAGGCGACGGTGAGGATCACGGTATCCGCGGGCGTCTTCTGCACAAACTCCGTGTAGTAGTTGCGGCCGGGCTTTGCGCCGTCGCATCCGCCAACGAGGAAGAAGTGCTTGATCGCGCCGGCTTTCACGGCGTCGATCACGGTATCCGCAACGCCGAGCACCGTGCCATGGCCAAAGCCGGTGGTGACGGTAGCGCCGCCGTTGATGCCGTAGAACGCGGTATCCTCTTTGTAGCCGCCCAGCTCAAGCGCCTTTTCAATCACAGGTGTGAAGTCCTTGTCTTCCCCAACGTGTACCATGCCGGGGTAGGCGACGACTGCGGTGGTGAAGATGCGGTCACGGTAGCTGTCCTTTACGGGCATGATGCAGTTGGTGGTAAACAATACGGGTGCCGGCAGGTTCGCGAATTCCTTCTGCTGGTTCTGCCATGCGGTGCCGAAGTTGCCCTTCAAATGCTTGTACGCCTTGAGCTTGGGATAGCCGTGGGCGGGGAGCATTTCGCCATGAGTGTAGATGTTGATGCCCTTGCTTTCGGTCTGCTCGAGAAGCTGCTTCAAATCCTTGAGGTCATGGCCGGAAATCACGATGAACGGCCCTTTTTCCACCATCAGGGGTACGGTTGCGGGTACGGGTGTGCCGTAGGTTTCGGTATTGGCGGCGTCCAGCAGCGCCATGCAGCTCAGGTTCACGCGGCCGGTTTCAAGCACCAGCGGCAGCAGCGCGTCCATGCCTAAATCAGCGCCGACAGCGCGCAGCGCGGTGTAGAAAAAGCCGTTGACTTCCGCGTCCGTATGATCCAGCACCATGGCGTGGTAGGCATAGGCCGCCATGCCGCGGATGCCGAAGAGTATGAGGGACTTCAGGGAACGGATGTCCTCGTTTGCATCCCAAAGGCTGTTCATATCGTATTCGGGCGCACGCTGTGCGGGCGTACCGCCAAGGAGCCGGAGCGTCTCGCGGCGTACGGCCGCGATTTGTTCTTCCACAACGGCGTCTTCAAAATTGACGTTGGTGACGGTGGTAAAGAGACCCTCCATCACGACACGGTCGGTCTGTGCGTCAGGCGTCTTGCCTTCCGCCGCGCGGGCAAGGCCCACGAGCGCGCCGGTCAGCTGATCCTGCAATACGGCGTTGTCGGCTTTCTTGCCGCAAACGCCCTGGGAACCGGCACAAACCTTGCCGCCCGCTACCTGTTCACACTGGAAACAAAACATGTTGCTCATAACTGAAAATAGTCCTCCTATTTATATCTGAATAATGAAATGATCAAAAGGGATTTTTAAGAGGAGTTACGCCCCTTAAACGGGGTATGGGGCAGCGCCTCATAGATGATTTCTCAATCCTCGAGCACCTGTCCGTCCGTGGAGATGGTCACAACCGACCACGGGATGAACTTGCCGCTTCGTTGCAGGGCCTGCTTTACGGCGTATTCGATGCCGCCGCAGCACGGGACCTCCATACGTACAACTTTGACGCTCTTGATATCGTTGCGGGCAAGGATTTCGGTGAGTTTCTCGGAATAATCGCCTTCATCGAGCTTCGGGCAGCCGATAATGGTGACATGGTTTTTCATAAAGTCCTTGTGGAAGCTGGCGTATGCATAGGCTGCACAGTCGGCGCTCACTAAAAGGTGCGCATTTTTAAAATATGGCGCGTTGACGGGTACAAGCTTGATCTGTACCGGCCACTGCGCAAGCTGGCTCATCGCAGGGGCGCTTTCTTCCACAGCGGCGTGCGCGGGTTCGGCGTTGCGTACAAGCGCCTTTGCCATGGTGCCGGGGCAGCCGGTAAAAGGCTTGTGCAGCGGTTGCTTTTCGGCCTTTTTTGCCTGTGCGGCTTCCACGGCGGCCTCGTCGTAGGCGGCGGCTTCCCGCTGCTCAAAGGCGATGGCGCCGGTAGGGCACACGGGCAGGCAGTTGCCAAGGCCATCGCAGTAATCGTCCCGCATCAGCTTGGCTTTGCCATTCATAAGCGCAATCGCGCCCTCGTGGCAGGCATCCACGCAAAGGCCGCAGCCGTTGCACAGCTCTTCGTCTATTTTAATAATGGTGCGTATCATATCTATACCTCCGTTGGTGTTTTCCGTTTTCTTGCAGACTTATCATATCGAATTTCACAATACAATTCTGTTGGATTCACAACAAAAAGAAATACGCATCTGTGTACGAAACAAATGCGTATCGGGAATGATATCTAAAAATAGAGAGAAGAAGTGGTTACGGTACGGGGCGCAGCTTTTCCTTTGCCTTTCGTTTGCGCGGCAGGGCAAGGAGGATTGCAAGCAGGAACATGCTCATTACCTGCGCATCGAACGCGACCGGGGAGCCGATTGCAACGATGGCATAGCCGAATGCGTACAGGTCAAGTCCGCCTTCCCAGAAGCCCAGCAAAAATGGGGCGAGCGCCGCGCCGAACAACGCAGCCTGCGGCGTTGCGCGAAGCGGCAGCAAGAAAGCAGCGCTGATGAGCGCCAAAATAACGCCCGGTTCCGGTAAATCCACAGCGCCGCTGACATACTGCCGGGTGATCAGCAGCATGCACAGGGATGCTGGTGCCGCAAGTGCAATGGCCTGCAGCAGCTTGCCGCCGCTACAGGAGCGCGTGCAGGCGCCCGCGGCAATCAATAGCAGCAGCGAGGCCGGGTTTATGGAAAACTCGGGTACCAGCTGTATGGGGAAGGCGTTTGCGGCAATGAGCATCAGGGAAAGGGCAGCCCAGGAGGAATCCCTCGTATCCAGCGCCGCAAGGGTTTTCTTTGCGGCCCCGGTAATGCACAGAATAAAAAGACAAAGAAGTAAAACAACGCTTAAATGCATGTGGTAACTCCTGCAGTTGAATTATGTACTATCATGCCCGAAAACGCGCCTGCTACGCCGTCCAAAGTGCAGCCAAACAAGAAAGAATATGGAATTTGTAAAAATCGATAAAAAACGCGGCGGATACCGCCGTTTCAGAGTGTCGATAAACCAAGTTGAGGGTTTTTAAGTATCGGCGCTTTAGAGCGCCGTGTCCTCGCGGGGACTCCGAAGGACACTAAGCCTTGCGGGCCATCGCAACAATTTATTTTGTTTTGGGGAACTGCGTGCCCCCGAATGGTGTATTCGGAAATCTTGCAAGAATTGATGTTCAGTTTCTGGCTACACAACCTATTCTCACCCCCCTTCTTTAGAATGCCCGTACTCTAGGGGGCGCGGGGGGGCGAAGCCCGCCCGCTATTAAATAAAGCAATCTATCGTCGCCGCCGCAGGTGGCGATACCTTAAGAAAATAAAGCATATGTGGATATCTTTCTTGACAGCCTGACGCGGTGGATACCGCCGTGCTTTCCATTCCGGCGGCAACGCTTTATAATAGAGAACATACGAACGAATTTTTGGTGGAGGCTTCATGGAGCAGTTGACGGGCGAGGTCACGCGCATCATATTCCGCAATATGGACAACGGCTATACGGTCCTGGAATTAATGGACGACAGCGGCGAGGAAACCGTGGCTGTCGGCGTGTTGCCGTTGCCGAACCCGGGCGAACGTGTGGAGCTTGTTGGAAGCTTTGTGGAGCACAAAAGCTACGGCAGGCAGTTTAAGGCGGAGGGCTGCACGATCCTCGCTCCCGCGACATTGAGCGCGCTCACAAGCTATCTTGGCAGCGGCCTTATCAAGGGCATCGGCGAGGCGACGGCGAAAAACATCGTCGCATACTTTGGGCTCGACACGCTGGAAATATTGGAACAGCAGCCTGAACGCCTCATTGAGGTTTCCGGCATCGGCCGCGCGCGGGCGGAAGGCATTATCCAATCGTTTTTGGAGCAGCGCGGCATGCGGGACGTCATGATGAAGATGTTAAGCTTTGGCATCACGGTGCGGCAGGCCATGCGGCTCTACCAGCTCTATGGCGCGGGCTGCATCCTGCGCGTGGAGGAAAACCCCTATAGCCTTGTGGAGGATGTGGAGGGCATCGGCTTTAAGACGGCGGACAAGATCGCCTACAACATGGGCATCGAGGTGACTTCGCCGCGCAGGCTGCGCGCGGGCGTACAGTATATGCTCATCTGGGCGCGGCAGGAGGGACACACGTACCTCCCGCGCGAGCCGCTGCTTGCGGGCGCATCGGAGATGCTCGAGGTAGCGCCCGAGCTTATTGAGGACGAGCTTGACAAGCTTATTATAGAAGGCACATTGATTTATACGATGGCGGGGGAGACGGACGCCGTATACCTTCCCGCCATGCACCATATGGAGCGGGACAGCGCGCGGCGGCTGTTGCTGCTTGCAAAAGCGCCGGAGGATACCGTGGACCCCGGCATCTCGCATGAGCTTTCGGATTTGGAGCGGGAGCTTAGGATTGAGCTCGCGCAGGAGCAGAAGAAGGCGGTACTCACAGCGCTCAAGGAAGGCGCGATGGTCATCACCGGCGGCCCCGGCACAGGAAAAACGATGATTTTGCAGTTCATCCTGCATATCCTCACCCGCCACGGGCTGGATTTTGCGCTGTGCGCGCCCACGGGCCGCGCCGCCAAGCGCATGACGGAGGCCACGGGATTTGAGGCCGCCACCATCCACCGCCTATTGGAATACGGCACGGAAGGGTTCTCCCGCTTTGCGCGCAATGAGGACAACCCGCTCTTTTTCGATATGGTGATTATCGATGAAATGAGTATGGTGGACCTGCCGCTGATGTACGCGCTTTTGCGCGCGCTGCCCATCGGCACGCGGCTTGTGATGGTGGGGGATGCGGACCAGCTTCCGCCTGTGGGTGCCGGCACAGTGCTGCACGATATTATCGAAAGCGGTACCATTCCCGTAATTCGGCTGACGGAAATCTTCCGCCAGGCGGACCGCAGCGGCATCGCCAAAAACGCGCACCGCATCAACGCCGGAAGGCTGCCGCAGCCGGAGCAAGACTCGGACTTTGTGTTTTTGAACTGCCCGGCGACGGAGCAGGCGCTCTCCCGCGTGATCGCCCTGTGCTGCGGGGAGGATGGCGCGCTGTTCTCGCGCGATCCGCAAAAGGACATTCAGGTACTTTCTCCCACAAAGAAGGGGCCGCTGGGCGTCAAAAACCTCAACACCAGGCTGCAGGCGGCGTTGAATCCGCCCACGCCCCACAAGGCGGAGCGAGAATATGGGGATACGCTCTACAGAGAGGGCGACAAGGTCATGCAAATCAAAAACAACTATCGCCTGGAGTGGATGCGCACCAAGAAAGACGGCACGCCGGAACTTGGCACGGGCATTTACAACGGCGACCTTGGCACCATCTACCGCATGGACATGCAGGAGCAGACGCTCGACGTGCTGTTTGACGATGAACGTGTCGCCACCTATACCTTTCATCAGCTCGAGGAGCTGGAGCTTGCCTATTGCATCTCCATCCACAAAAGCCAGGGCAGCGAGTTCCCGGTGGCGATCCTGCCCATATTCGGGGGCCCGCCCATGCTGATGACAAGGAACCTTCTCTATACGGCCGTTACCCGCGCGCGCGCGCAGGTTATTATCGTGGGCCGGTGGGACAGCGTCGTGAAAATGGTGGAGAACAAGCACCAGCGCAGGCGCTACAGCGCCATGGGCAACCGTATTGCGGAGCTCGCCCCGCTGCTGCTGGAACAATAATTCCTTTTAAAGATTGGAAATGACTTTAGGAAAATGAAAAAAAGCCGAAAAGAGGTAGGGAGATCGGCATTTTATCAAATCTGTTTTCAATTCATGCGAGTGGGAGATGCGTTATGGAAGAGAAAACCGTATGGGATCAGTTTTTGGATGCATTATATCCGCCCGAGACCACCTGCTTTGGCTGTGACAGGGAAAAAGAGGTCAACGGCGTAGGCCTGTGCGAGCGTTGCGCGGAGGAAGTCCGGCTGGCGGGCGTACTGCCGCCTAAGCCCGGCATTGCGGGGCTTTACGCGGGATTGGCATATGACGAGGTACTCTATGGCGCGGTGCACCGCTTCAAATACAGCGATGTAACACACCTTGCCCGCAATTTTACGGCCTGCATGCGCCTGCCGGAGGAATGGAAGTTTGACGTCATTGCGCCCGTGCCGCTGTTTGAAAAAAGGGAACGCCAGCGCGGCTACAACCAGAGCCTGCTCATCGCAAAGGAACTCTCCAAAAGATATGGAGTGCGCGTGGAGCCGCATCTGCTGCGCCGCGTGGTGGATACGAAGCCGCAGGCGGAGCTTGATAAAGAAGAACGGGAAAAGAACGTGCTGGGCGCGTTTGCGGCAGCGCCCGCCGCCACAGGACGGACGGTATTGCTGGTGGACGATGTGGTGACCACCGGCAGCACACTCATGGCCTGCGCCACGGCGCTTAAGGAAGTAAGGGCGGCGCGTGTATACGCCGCATGCGCGTGCGCCGCGCTATAGAGGAAGCATAAAAACCGGCGGAAGGAAGAGTCCTTGCGCCGGCTTTTTTATTGCGGGCACATCTCAACGCCCGGAAACCTTCCCCTGCTCCCGGTATTTGCGGCAGGTGGCCTGCCCGCCGCGGATATGGCGCTCGGCCTTGTTCACATCGAGCACCCGCCGCACCTCATGTGCGAGCGTGGGGTTGATGCCCACGAGCCGCTCGGATACATCCTTGTGCACGGTAGATTTGCTTACCTTGAATATTTTTGCGGCGTCCCGCACGGTGGCCCCGTTTTCCACAATGTAGGAGGCGACCTGTAAGACCCGTTCCTCTATATACGCATCGGAGCTTCTTCCCCATCCCCAGTCCGCACCGCTCTGTTTTGTACGCATGCACTCTACCCCCTCGAACAAGCTTAGTTAAGCGTATGTACAGGGTGAGGGGAATATGCCGGGGGAAAGCGGGGAAAAAGATTTGGACGTCAGAAACGGTCGTGCGGATTGGCTGTCGGCGCGGATCGCTTGACGTGTGCACGGATGCACCTGTTTTGAGGTTGGTTGCAAGATTAAGAAATATGGGGTTCCGCAGCGTTATTCGAGGATTTTTTTGAAGTCGCAGAAGCTTTCATCGCGCCGTTCATGCAGTGTTCTTATAGCGCCTTATAGTAAGGAATCCTCAGCGTTTTGCAAAACGGATACGACTTCATATCCAAAGAAGTTGTCGGCAATTCGCAGAATGACATGTAAATCCTGCAATATGGATGGATCTTCAACGTCGGAATACCACGCTTGCGCAAAGACGACATAAAAGAACCCATCACCCAGTGCCCTTTCACTTTTGTAGGTCAATGCAGGGGGATCAGGATCGTGCGGGATATAACAAAATGTATTGCTCCACAAGGAATCTGCGAAATCGGGATATGTTTCATACATAGAGTTCCGCCACTCTAGCAATTCCGATTCATTTAACTTGAAATGTTGCAGATCAAAAAAATCAGACGCCAGCTCCTCCACAGTTTGCTTCTCCATAGCAAATATGGCTTCGTAGTTTTGCCAACTGATCGATTCTGCAGGATAAAGCTTTGATGGATTTGGGTAACCGGGAAATTGCATATCGTAGAACATCCAGCAAAAGCTATCGCAAAAATCGAGGATGGCTTGTGAACTTAGCTCATCCGGCAGAAAAAAGCAGGGTAAAGATGTAAGCAATATATCGTGGCTCTCTATCGTTTCAATAAGCTCGATGGACAATGTTTCGGAAGCGTTTGCGTGCATAACAGCATCCGTCCAGTTGGTTTTTGCTGCATCCATGCGTCCGCGTGCCGCATCCATACGAACCTGCTCATAAATACGCGTCATGGAAACAGGGCTTGCAACAGCCGGGTTGGTTCCGCATGATAGAAGCAGTGCACTGCCGATTGCTAATATAGCCAGGATAAAAATAGATGTTCGTTTGCACTTCATCGTATCACCATATCCCTTTCACTCTTTTGCCGGAGCATCGCAAATCGCAATGCTCCGGCTGTTAATTGAATGCGCTAGCCTTTTTTGTTTGGTTCCGGAGTAATGTATCCGGTAACCACATAATTCTCTGAAAGCCAGTCCCATTCTTTACTAACATTGGGCCCATTCTGGGAGCCTGTAGATTCAATGATCCATCTTTGGCCATCTACAGTACACAGGTAAACAGCTACATGGCTCACTTTACCGTTTTTCTCCCAAACCACTATATCACCAGGGTAAAGAGTGGATTTATTGATATCTCCTTTTTTTATGTACCAATCGTTATTCTTTGCAGTGCCTGCAAATCCTCTCGAAGTTGTATCGCCAAACACGTCAATACCGGCCTCTAAGTACATTGCGCTCACGAGATCACTGCAATCGACGTAATGGTACGTTTCTCCATTTTTCTGATATTGTTTCTTTGTACCATACTCGTAATAAGGACTTATGTACTTAATAGAGTTCAGAATGATGTTCATTCGTTGCTCCTGTGTCAGAGCCGCATCATTTCTTGGCGTATACCCTGTTAATTCTTCAAGAGCCTTATTCCATAGTGTATTCCACTGATTTTCACCCGACTCACCCCTCCAAGGGGTTAGTTCCGTCTTTCTTCTTCTTGTTAGGATTTGAAGCCGGCACTTTAAATGACGGTGGAGTAGAAGTCAGCTTTGGTGATGGCGTAGAAGGCGGTATTGAAGGAGAAGGTGACGGGGTTGTAGTCGGCGTAGGTCTTGGAGACGGAGTTGGAGTCAACCTTGGGGTCAGCCTTGGGGTTGGGGTTACATCTTCATGATATCCCTGCTGTTTATTGGCGCCAACTGATAAACCCTGCTGAATCCAATCCCATGCCTTGCCCGCTGTTTGCTGGAGCTGATTCCACCATTCTTCAAACGCACTGCCAATATTCTGATATTCGGGAACTAAAAGGGATTTTTCGCTACGCACCCTATCAATACTCTTCGGACTGTTATCAAGCCTTGTTGTGAAATTTCCCAGATACGGTGCGGCATACCCCGTCGTTGTACGGTTTTCCACAGTTGATGTGGATGCCAAGGGCTTAGCCTCTGCTTCCACGCCCAGCTTGTTAAATTTGTTTGCAAATTGCGTGCTTTGGATATTTGCCCTCAACCGCCTATCCCGCTCAATCTCTCCCTCTATCCGCTTACGAACTGCTCCTTGATATTGCTGCGGATGATCGGGGAAAAGGTTTTTCCATTGCTCCGTTCCCTCGTAAAACAAGTTATAAGCGCGCTGCTCCCATGCCTCGGGCGAGAGCCAAGCATTCATTCCATCCATTAGTATATCATAGTAGAGTTTGCGCTGTGCATCTTCATTTGCGAATTTAACCACTTCCCTTGCTCTATTTTTCCACTTGTCATCAAGGGAAGATCGGTCAACCATATCATAAAGCTTATCCCGTGCGCTGGCGGTCGGGCCAAGGATTGAAACGGCTCTCCCCATATCTCTTGCCGCTTTTTCCATAAAGCGCTCGTTCACAAAATAACCGTTGCCATTTTCATAACGAATCCCGGAACCCATTGATGGGTAAATAGGATACCGTGTGCTATTGTCTATCCATCCTGGCTCAAACGCTGTTTGCTGCCGCTCTTCACGAGGCGGACTGTGCAAGATTTTCTTATAGGCTGCGTCCGTCTCTTTGCCCCAAATTCCGTCTACGGCCACATTCAGACTGCGCTGATATTCTTTGACCGTGTCTCTGCTGTCAACACCCGCCGGTGGATGATAACCGTCAACATAGTATTTTTCTTGCCTCATACATTTCTTCCCCTTGTAAATAAAATAAAACGCCTCACTTCCAAGAAGAGAGACGTTTAGATACTATTAGTATATCACGGTTTATTCTGTGTGTACGTATAGAATGATTATAAGAATATATTCACTATATGGTTTTGAATGAGAGAAGCTGCGATGGAATAACACCCCTTACGCCGTCTCCCAAGCCGCTTCCACGCCCACGGCGGAACGGGCCAGCATCATGATCAGCTCCACGCACGCATAGAACCCGAACATGATATCATGCAGGAATGCCTGCTCGGCTTCGAGATACTTTTCCTGCAACAGCTCAAAACGCTCGAAGATTTCCGCAGCGTCCATACCGGCTTCCGCATTGGTAAGCAAGGTCAGTTCTTTGAGGGACTCATAGTTTTCCCGGAAGTACTGCGCCAGAGCGCTTTCATACATGGTGTGCTTCGCTGGGCCTGCGTGGAAGCGCGGGCTGTGCGCGTGGCAGAAAAAGTCCGTATAAAAATGGCACAGCATGCCAAGGCGCAGCACATACTTTGCGCGGCGCTTCCTGCTTTCGTAGGCAAGGGGAATACGCAGCACAAGCTTCTGCGTGAGCTTTTTTACATGATCCGTGCTGTATTTTAGAAAGTGGGGACGGCTTAAGAACGAGGGCAAATAATCCGGCAGCACATTGCCTAACAAAAACCTGCGTTCATTGAGCGCCACGCCAAAATGCTTTTCCGCATAGTCCAGAAGCAGCCTGCCCATGAGCAGGTGTGAAGTCTTTTTCAATGGTTCCACCTCGTATTCACTATACCATACATAACACGAAATTTGTCGAAAAGTCCAGCTTAAAATTCTGTAAATTCCTGTACAATCCGGTTACGCTGTATGGTTTATCCGGACGATGTTGCGCGTACTCGCACCATGATGATAAAAAAGCCCCGTAATACCGCGGAAACCCGTATGGAACGGCCGCTGCCAGTAAACAAGCGGCTCCAGAATGTGCCATAAGGACATCCGTATATGTTCCTCCATGACAGATCAGCGGGCAACCCATTGTGCACAATTAGCCCATGTGGCAAATCGTCCCGCCAAGGGGTCATCCTCATGGCATAACGACAGGCAAAACGGGGTCTGCAATGCAGACCCCGCAAAATGGACTAGTTCTTTGCCGCCTTTAAGCGCAGTTCCTTGTTCAACACCCGCTTGCGCATGCGGATGTTTTCCGGCGTGACTTCCACCAGCTCATCGTCCGCAATAAACTCCAGGCACTGCTCCAAGGACAATATCGTCGGCGGAGTGAGGCGCAGCGCGTCGTCAGAACCAGAGGCGCGCATGTTGGTGACGTGCTTTTTCTTGCAGACGTTCACCACGATATCGCCCGCCTTGGCGCACTCGCCAACCACCTGGCCCTCGTATACCGGGATGCCCGGGCCGACAAAGAGCCTGCCGCGCTCCTGCGTATTAAACAGGCCGTATCCGGAAGTATCGCCCGTTTCATGGGCAACAAGGCTGCCGTGCGTGCGCTCGGGCAGTTCCCCCTTGTAGGGCGCGTAGCCGTCGAAAATATGGCTCATGATGCCGTTGCCGCGCGTATCGGTCAATAGCTCGCTGCGGTAGCCCATCAGGCCGCGCGCCGGGATGGAGAACCGAAGGCGTGTGCCCTCGTCGCCCGCCACCATGTCAAGAAGCTCCGCTTTTCTGGAACCGAGCTTTTCCATGACAGCACCCACAAACTCCTGCGGCACGTCCACGGTCAAAGCTTCCATCGGCTCCAGCTTTTCGCCGTTTTCGCCCTCTTTAAAAATCACCTTGGGGCGGGTTACGGCAAATTCGTAGCCCTGCCTGCGCATGGTTTCAATCAATATGGAAAGGTGCAGTTCGCCGCGGCCGCAGACCTCAAACGCATCTGTGGAGCCGGTTTCGTTCACGCGCATGGAGACGTTTGTCATCACCTCGCGGAACAGGCGCTCCCTCAGGTTGCGGCTGGTGACATACTTGCCCTCGCGTCCTGCAAAGGGGCTGTCGTTGACGACGAACAGCATGGAGACTGTGGGCTCGTCGATGTGGATGAACGGCAGCGGCTCGATCGCTTCCGGCGCGCAGACCGTCTGGCCCACGCTCAAGCCTTCGATGCCGGCTACCGCCACGATATCGCCTGCCGTGGCCTCCTCCACCTCCACGCGCTTGAGGCCTTCAAAGTGGTATAGCCGCGTCAGCTTGCCGTCCTTTTGCGGAACGCCACCGCCGCAGAGCACCACAGGCATATTGCGCCGCGCGGTGCCGCGCACGATGCGGCCCACACCGATGCGGCCAACATATTCATCGTAATCGATGGTGGAGAACAGGATTTGGAGCGGCTCCTCCGAATTCCCAACAGGCGCTGGGATGGCGGAAAGGATGGTTTCAAACAGGGGCTGCATGGTATCCTGCAGCGCGTCCGGCTCCAAGCCCGACTGTCCGTCGCGTCCGGAGGCATATACCACCGGGAAGTCCAGCTGCTCCGCCGAAGCGCCAAGGTCCATGAACAGCTCGAGCACCTCGTCCACCACTTCGAGCGGACGCGCGCCGGGTCTGTCTACCTTGTTGACGACGACGACGGGAATCTTATCTAATTCCAGCGCTTTTCTCAATACAAAGCGCGTCTGCGGCATGCAGCCTTCAAACGCGTCCACCAAAAGAAGCACGCCGTCCACAAGCTGCAAAATACGCTCCACCTCACCGCCGAAATCCGCGTGGCCCGGTGTGTCCACGATGTTGATGCGAACATCGCGATAGGAAACGGCTGTGTTCTTGCTCAAGATCGTGATGCCGCGCTCACGCTCTAAGTCGTTGCTGTCCATCACGCGCTCTTGCACCTGCTCATTGGCGCGGAACACACCGCTCTGCCTCAAAAGTTGGTCCACCAAAGTCGTCTTGCCGTGGTCTACGTGCGCGATGATGGCGATGTTGCGTATTGCTTCATTGGTCTGCATGCTGTTTTTATTTCACCCTGGTCCTAAATTTGCGCCGTATATCGGCGCGACAAATCATTATAAAACAGGAAGGGCAAAAGTGCAATGTTTATTGCGTAAAAACCATGACATAAAAAGTAAAAAGCAAAGCGGGAAATCCGCCTGGCATAAGAGGGTAGGGGGAATTACGCCCGGCTGGGCACCGGCGCTTAAGGCCCCACGCCGCCGGAGAGCAGGCGGACGGCAAGCATACACAGTACGATCAATACAAGAGGCGCGATTGCGGCAAGGATGATCAGGGCCTGCTTACGCCACATACAGCCACCCCCCTCGGCAATTTTTGAAGAGCGGTTAGACCACGATATCGAACGCGCCTACGCCGGGGTTTTCAAAATACCGCTTGAGGTCATACGGCGCATAGATGCCGTGGTCCGTCACAACACCGGATACAAGGTGCGGCGGGGTGATATCAAACGCGGGATAATATCCCTTGACGCCCTCCATTGTGGTCGCCACACCCATGGCCTGCAGCGTGTAGGCGGGGTCGCGCATTTCAATATGGACGCTGCCGAGATCAGGGTGCCCCATTTCCGGCGCGCCTGTTACAAAGTAGGGGATGCCAAGGTGTTTCGCCGCGATGGCGATCTGGAACGTGCCCACCTTGTTGACCACATGCCCGTCCATGCAGATGACGTCCGCGGCGGAGGTATACACATCAATCTTCTCCTGCTGCATGGCAAACGCAGGCATATTGTCCGTAATCACCGTCACGTCAAACCCCATATCGCGCACCACGCTTGCGGTCAGCCGCGCGCCCTGGAAGTACGGGCGGGTTTCCGCGCAATAGACCTTGATGTCCTTGCTCCGGGCGCGTGCCGCCTTGAGCATCTGCCCCACAACGGTTTCGCCGAAGCATTGGGTGAGCACCTTGCCGCCATTGGGGATCATATCCACAAGATACTCCCCGATGCGCGCCATTTTATCGTACCGCTGGTTGTTGGTGCGGATTGCGTGCGCAACGATCGCGGCGCTGACGTCTTCTCCGGAGAGGATTGCTTCCTTCGCCGCTTCCAAACAGCCGGAAGTAATGCGGCGCATGCGGTCCTTGGTCGTCGGCCGGGCGTTTGTGATCACTTCCGCTGCGCGTTCCAAATAAAGAAGCTTTTCTTTTTCGCTGTTCTCCCGGCATTCGTATGCTGCAAGCGCCATGCCCATGGCGCCTGCTGTAAACGGCCCCGCGCTTTGCGTGACCATATCGGTGATGGCTTTGGCGACCTCGCCGTGGGTATGACAGGTGACATATTCCACCTTCGGGTAGATGCGCCGGTCTAAGATGCGGACCTTGCCGTTCTCATACCACGCAATGTTTTCATATTGCAGCAAAAAGGCAAGCCCGGTATCGGAACGTTGTTGCATGGGTAAACCTCCTGTGTATTGAATTGGGGCGTTGCCCCAAACCCTGTTCAAGGGGCAATCCCTTGAAAAATCCCGGTTTTGTACAAATGGAAAGCCATGATTGATTTGATGCGTCAGGGATTCCCAGGGGGCTAGTCCCTTGGGTGGAAGTTTGAAGGCAGAGCCCTCAACGTCTCCCATACAGCCGCTCTGCGGCGTTCTTCGCGTCATACATCGTCCGCTCTGCGTCGAGCGTCAGGTACTGCCCGTTTTCATAGAGGATGCGGCCATCGGTCATCGTCAGGCACACGTCGCTTGCCTGCGCGGAGTATACGAGCAGGGCGGGGATATCGAGTGCCGGCACAAGGTGCGGACGATCTAAATCGATGGCGATGAGGTCGGCCTTATAGCCTTCCTGCAGAAGGCCGCAGCCGGCCCGCCCCTGCGCAAGGGCGCCGTTCCGGGTGGCCATGAGCAAAACATCCTCCAGGGAGAGCACAGTGGCGTCCAGCGCGTGTCCTTTATGGAGTAATGCCGCAAGGTGCATCTCTTCAAACATGTTCAGGTTGTTGTTGCTGGCGGCCCCGTCGGTACCCAAAGCGACATTGACGCCGCTTGCAAGAAGCTTGTTTACCGGCATAAGGCCACTGCCCAGCTTCATGTTGCTTGCCGGATTGTGTACGCAGCTGACCTGCTTTTCCCGGAAGAGCGCGATGTCCCCGTCCTCCACCCAAACGCAGTGGGCGGCGGCGGTGGGGCAGTCAAACACACCCAAATCGGCGAACCAGGCGGCGGGCGTCTTGCCGTATTTCTCCTTGCAGGCCGCATGCTCCCGTTTGGTCTCGGAAAGGTGCAGGTGCATGCGCGCGCCATAGGCCGCGCAATCCTCCGCATACCGCCTGACATAGGCAGCGTTGTTGGTGTATTCCGCGTGTATGGAAAAATCGGCAACCAGCCTGCCGTTCCCCGCGCCATTGTAATCCCGGAAGAACGCAAGCGATTGTCTGACCCGGACATTGCGCTCGTACGGTTCGTCCGGATCAAAGCATAAGATTGGGCTGTTCAGGTTCGCCTTAATGCCGCAGGCGAGCACTTCCTCCGCCGTGCGTTCCGTTTGATAGTACATATCGGAAAAGCTGACCACGCCGGAAGCCAATAGCTCCATCAGCGCAAGGCGTGTGCCGGCGCGGATGTCCTCCGCTGTCAGCTTTGCTTCCATAGGGAAGATCGCCTCGTTGAGCCAGCGGTCCAGCGGAAGCCCGCTGCCAACGCCGCGCAGCAGCGTCATGGGCGTGTGGGTATGGGCGTTGTAAAGTCCGGGCATCAGGAGCTTGCCTGAAAGCGCCTTCTCTTCGCCATAGTCTTCGGGTGGGCGTTCGGTGCCGATGTAGCGGATGGTATCCCCCAAAATGCCGACATAGCCGTCCTTCAGTACGGAAAAGCCGTTGTTCGGGTCATGACGCAGGATATCCGCATGGGAAAGCAGCATACAAATCCCTCCTTGCACGATCCTCGAATAAACCTGTGGGGCAAACCGTTGCCCGCCGTAAGGGACTGCATTACAGGCGGCTGACGATCTCCCGCACATACTGCCGCAGAGGCAGGGCGACGCGGTCCGCCGCCTCGTCGATTTCGTGGGTGCTGATGGGTACATCCAACACGCCCGCCGCCATATTGACCATGAGGGAAAGCGCAAGCACAGGCAGGCCGCAGTGCGCGGCGGTGAGGGCTTCCGTCACCGTGGACATCCCGGCGGCGTCTGCGCCAAGGATTCTCGCCGCGCGGATTTCCGCGGGCGTCTCAAAATGCGGCCCCACAAAGAACTGGTAGACGCCTTCGTGTACCGTCAAAGAAGAATCCTTTGCACATTCCCTTGCGAGTGCGCGCAGGGAGGCGGTGTACACATCCCCCAGGTCAAAAAAGCGTGGGCCAAACGCTTCCGTATTTTTGCCGCGCATGGGGCTTGCGCCTGCAAAGTTGATATGATCCTTGATGATCATCACATCGCCCACATGGTAGCCCGTATTGATCGCGCCCGCCGCATTGGTGAGGATGACGGTCTTGACTCCCAGCAGCTGAAACAGCCGTACCGGAAGGGCAAGCTGCTCGTAGGAATATCCTTCATAATAGTGGAACCTGCCGGACATGCATGCGACCTTTTTCCCGGCAAGGGTGCCTAAGACGAGCTTGCCCGCATGGCCGGGCGCTGTGGAGGTAAGGAAGTGCGGGATTTCTGAATAAGGAATTTCTACCGCGTCCTCCATTTCCTGCGTGAGCAGGCCAAGCGCGGTGCCCAATATCAGGCCGACTTCCGGGACAAAATCGATGTTGCTTTTGATGAATGCTGCGCTTTCTTCATAATGGGCGTATTCCATAGCTGGTGATCCTTTCACAAATGATGCGGAAAAGAAACGCGTTGGACGCGTTCTCCTTCATACTATCATACCCCGGAAGCATGTCAACACAGGCCCGAAAAACACTTGCGAAGGCAGCAAAAGGCCAGCCGCGGGCGGCACGAAACAGGGCGGCAAACGGCGGGATTTGCAATTTTTGGTTTACTTTCTTTTTCCCGCTCGGTATACTCAAGATAACTTCTGACATACATGCAATCACAAAAGAACCGGCGTGTTCCACACAGGAGGCCCCATGGACTGGAACTATATTCCGGAGCTGATCTCCATCGCTGTGCTGGGGATTTTGCTTGCGTTCCATCATAAAACGCTGTTTGTGCGCACCGAACGGGACAGGCTGTTTATGCGCTGCATTGTTGCGGCAATGATCAGCACCGCCATCAATGTCGTTTCCGTCATTACCATTGTTGCTGCCGGGATGCTTCCAAGGTGGCTGCCCTATCTGTGCAGCGACGTGTTTTTTGTTGCCGTTGTTGCCATGGTCGTCTCCTTTGGGCGGTACTGGCTGGTGATTGTATATGAGGACGCGAAGGACAGGGCGTACTATACCCTGTGCACAGCGTTCGGGTATACCATCTGCGCCATCATGGTTTTAGCCGTGGCCGCCAACCGGTTTACGCCCATCCTGTATTCCTTCAATGAAAAAATGGAGTATGTGCGGGAGGAATGGAACCGCCTGCCGCTTTACCTTTCGCTGGCCTACGTCGGCTGCGGGGTGATCGGGCTTTCCACCCGCTGGGACGAGCTTGAAAAGCCCACCCGCAACGCGCTTGTGACAGCACCGGTTGCGCTTGCTCCCTTTATCGTGATCGGCAACATCATCCCCAATGTACAGCTGCAGGGAACGGCGTTCATGGTCAGCCTGCTGGTGCTGTATCTGAGCTTTCACAGCAACGCCAGCGCGTATGACCAGCTGACCGGCAGCTTCAACCTGGATTCCTTCTATCTGACGCTGCGCCGCCAATACCCTACCTTGCCGCCGCGCGCGCTTGTGATGTTCGCGTGGCAGAACTACGATGTGGTGCGCAACGAGTATGGGCACCAGATGGCCGATCAGCTGACAAAGGCAATTGCGGCGTATCTCAAACAGGTGTATGGGCAGCGAAATGTATTCCGCATTGCGGAGGATCAGTTTGTATGCGCCATGATGGAGCATGTCGGGTACCGCAGCATGGAGGAGGCGTATGCGCATTTGAATGCGGATTGGCTCATCGGCAGCGTGCTGTGCAGGGTGGATTGCTGTGCGGCGTATTATGAGGCGCTTCCGGATCAGATTTGCGGGCAGGATGTGATCTCCTACCTCAAATACGCCATTGCGCGGGCCCAGCATGAGGGGAACATTGCGATTGTCCCCTGCTCGGAGGAGCTGCTATATGATTACGAGTGTGAGCGTGAAATTGCAACCGTACTCAAGGAGGCCATAAAAAGCGGGGATTTTTTATTGAACCTGAATCCCATTCTAAAAAGAGAAGGGGAGACATGGAAGTTCTTTGGGGCGGATTGCTGCATCGGCTTCCGGTTTGAGACCTGTACCACCTATACGGAAGAGCAGATTATGCGGGTTGCGGAGCAATATAACCTTTTAAACCCCATCAACGAGCTGCTTCTCCGCCGCGCCTGTGCGTTTCAACGGCAGCTGAATATCATAGGGATGGGGGATATCGTGCTGTTCTGCGACGTCACGCAGACGCAGTTGCTTTCCGAAAGCGTCATCGCGCGCATCCTCGGCATTATTGAGGAAGAGCATGCGGATTTGCGCGGCGTAAAGCTCCAGCTTTCCGGGCAGACGCTCAATCTTGGGCCGCGCGTCAGGGAGTGTCTGCTGCAGCTGCACAAAAGAGGGGTGGGCGTCTGCCTTAAGGATACCGCGCGCTGCAACATTGACGATCTGCTGACGGCGCCGTTTTCTTATATCAAGGTCAATGAGGCGGCGCTGTTCGGCATGGGGCTTTCGGGGCGGCTGAACGCATTTTTCCGTACGGTGCTCTCGTTCTTTTCCCAGTTTAACACCACCGTGATTGCGGGAAATATCGTATCCGAAGAGCATATTCCCTACCTTGAGGCGCATGGGTTTCAATACATGCAGGGCATGGGCGTAATGCAGCCCATGCAGCAGGAGGAATTCGTGCGGCGGCTCAAGCGGGAGCGGGGCTTGATCTAGCGCGTGATCATTATAGAAACAACAGCCTCCAGGCATTTGCAGGGAGGCTCAGATTATCGACAAACCCAGCCTATCATTAAGACACTTTGTTGATGAATAACAGCCTGCCGACATTGTCGGCAGGCTGTTGTTTCTAACTTCGATTCTAGATGCCTTAGTTGACGACGCGGGTGCCGGTCTGGCCTTCAATGGCCTCGCGCGCTTTCTGCAGCAGGGTGATGAGCGCCTCACGGCCGGGCTTAGAGGCCGCAAACTGCACCGCGGCCTGTACCTTGGGCAGCATGGAGCCGGGGGCAAAATGGCCTTCCTGAATAAGACTTTCGGCTTCATCCACCGTGATGCGGTCCAGCCACTGCTGATCCGGCTTGTTGTAGCGGATGGCGACCTTTTCAACCGCAGTCAGGATGATCAAAAGATCCGCGTTGAGTTCCTGTGCGAGCACGCAACTTGCAAAGTCCTTGTCGATGACGGCGGACATGCCCTTCAAATGGCCGTCCTGCTGCTCCATCACGGGGATACCGCCGCCGCCGCCCGCGATGACGACCTGCCCGGCGTCTACCAGCGCGCGGATGGTATCAATCTCCACAATGCGCTGCGGGCGCGGGGAAGCGACCACGCGGCGATACCCGCGGCCTGCGTCTTCCATGACGGCGTGGCCGGTAGCGGCAAGCGCATCGGCTTCCATTTTGGAAAGGAAACGGCCGATCGGCTTGGTGGGTTTCTGGAAGGCGGGATCATTTTCGTCCACCACCACCTGCGTAATTACGGTGGAAGTGGGTTTTTTGATGCCGCGGCGGGACAACTCCTCGCGCAGCGCGTTCTGCAGATCATACCCGATATAGGCCTGGCTCATTGCAACGCACATGGAAAGAGGGATGTTCTGGCTTTCCATCGCAAGGTTGATCATGCCGACCTGCGGGCCGTTGCCGTGGGAAATCACCACGTCGTGCCCCTGTTCAATCAGGTTTGCGATCGCAACGGAGGTGACCTTTACCGCTTCCATCTGTTCCTTGAGATTGTTGCCCAAGGCGTTGCCACCCAAAGCAATGACAATACGCTTGCCCATTGTGTTCTCCTTCCGGCAATATGCTGTTATTTCGTACGGAATGCCTTTATGCACGGCGCCGTTGCCATGCGATTGGATGCCTTTATCATACCATACGGATCGTTCGGATTTCTACTGGTTCAAGCTCCAAAAATGAAATTTATTTTTTGCAGCTAAAATATTTTTTGGTTCGCCATTCCGCAGCAAACCCGCGCAGTTTTTCCGAACAATGGAGGGCGGAAAAGCGCCTCTTTTGCAGTGGATTGGCTGTGCCAATCATAGTTGTGCAGGCAAGCAATATATTTATAGAAAACTCGCTTGCGGAAGGATATCAAATGGAGCAGGATATTTTTACGAATCCCACCGATGCGCAGCGGCATGCGCTGTTGGAGCGCTCGCTGGAACTGGCGGGCAGGCCGGAGGATTATGAGAATGTCCTTGCGCTGTTAAGCCCGCCGCCGGATATTCTCAATTACCAAAAGCCGGGCGCGATGAAGAACCGGCGGATCGGCATCATCGGCGGAGGCCTTGCGGGATTGTGCGCCGCATTTGAACTAAGGAAACTGGGTGCGGACATTACCATATTTGACGCCCAGAAGGAACGAATCGGCGGCAGGGTCTATACGCACTACTTTGATCCGGCTTACCGGTATTACGGCGAGTTCGGGGCGGTACGCATCCCCGTATCCCACGAAACAACCTGGCATTACCTGAACCTGTTTGAATTGCAAACAGAATCCATGGCGGCGCCCGCGGGAAACAATTTTATTTATGCCCATGGCACAAGGATTCGGCGGGAACCAAGCGGCAATACGATTACAACCTCGCTTTACCCGCTCTATCCGCTTACTGAAACGGAGCGGCGTACGCCATGGAATGTGCTTAGCGACTATGCCATGAATACGATGCTGTTAAGCCTCCCTCCCGCAACGCGGACGGAAATCCTCCGGATATTGCCCGCATATTCTCAAGACTATGCCGAGATTACACGGCTGAGCACCCGGCAGGTGTTTGAACGGCTGGGCCTGAGCCAGGGGGCCATCAGCCTCATTGCCGCGGTAGAACCGCTCACGGGGGCGCTGATGGACAGCAGCCATGATGAAGTCATGAGCAGCATCTACTCCATGGATTTCTCCAATGTCTATCGGGTGGGCGGCGGCATGGTACACCTGCCGATGGCGTTCTACCGCTCTTTGAGCAACCACAACCCGGCAGAATACAGGCTGCCCAAAGAGGCGCTGGGGCGGGTATCCATCGGGTTGGGATATGCGGTCACGGGGATTTCCCTGGCATCCGCTGAAAAACAGGTGATGCTTCGTTACCGCAGGCCCGATGACCGGGAGGAAGAAGCCGCATTTGATTACGTGGTGTGTGCGATCCCGTTTTCAACGTTAAGAACGGCATTCATCACGCCTTTTTTCAGCGATCAAAAGATGCAGGCCATCCGGGAACTCAACTATATGGATGCGCTCAAGTGCCTGCTGCTGTGCAATACGCGTTTCTGGGAGGAGGATGCGCCCTATGGCCGGATGAACGGGGGCATTTCGTTTACCGATCTTCCCATCCAATCCATCCTTTATCCGTCGGACCATCTCCGGTGCCTCGAAGAGGGTTCCTGCGGCCCGGATGCTCCCGGCGTATTGACGGGCGCATATAATATCGACCGGGATGCGACCCGGCTGGGGAATCAGAATGTTGTAAGGCGCTTTGAACAGATTAAAGAGAATATTGCAAGAGTGCACGGCGTCTCTCCCGGATTTCTCGATGCCCGCATTGTAAGCCACAAGACGGTGGAATGGAACGCCCAGCACTGGGCGCGGGGCGCTTTTTCCGTCAATGGCCCGGGGCAGAAGCTGAATTTTGCCTATGCCATGCAACAGCCGGAATATGAAAACAGGGTGTTTCTCGCAGGAGAGCATATGTCCGTCAAGCAGGGGTGGATACAAGGGGCGCTATACAGCGCGATGATGGCTGCCAACCGGATCGCCATACAGGAAAGCGACGCAAGATAGAAAAGCCACCGCGCCGAATACCGGCGCGGTGGCTTGCTGGATTGATGATCAATGCCACGGGCTGTTGTCGTGGTTGTTGTTCGCCTTTTTGTTGCCCGTTTTCGCCTTGCCCTGAATTTCAGGCACAGGGGGGACGTCGTTTTTTTCAATGTGCAGCCGTTTGTTGCTTTCGGTGCCGTGCGGCGCTTCTTCGTCCGGGCGGCGCATACCTGCTTTTGCCATACTACAATTCCTCCTTGGAGCGGCTTCCTTAAATATAGCCGGTGTCTGTGACACTTATGCCGTCCCGCGTTGCCACATCTGCCTCGCACAGCGTGGTTGCGAGACTTCTTCGGTTTAGCGGAGCGCCTACGTTATCGCATATCGGCCGGTTATCTTTTCGCCGGCTGCTCTATACGTCGTTATGCTCTGCGGATTGCTTCTTGTCGTTCTTCGATTTGTTCGCGCTTTCGCGGGTGATGGGCGTTTTGTGATCCGCCTTTTCCGCGCGGGCACGCTTATTGTCAATCTGACTGTCCTTTGGCAAGAGAACAACTCCTTTCCGGTGGTTTTCTAAACATATTTTCTGCAAAAGGGGCGGTTCTCATACAAGAAAAGAGCCGTGCTGTGCACGGCTCTTTTGAGGCTTTTCTGATTGCTTACTTCGCGTTGGCGGCAGCCTTTGCGATAACGCTGATCATGTCGGTGACATGGATGGTAACGGAACTGACGAGATCGGCGGCAGCGGGTGCGCCTTCCTTGAGCGCCATGCCGGTCACTTCGTCAACGGTCTTACCGGTCACGTATTTTCCAAACGCTTCGGCCTGCTCATTCCATTCCTTGCCGATGGGGGAAGCGCCCTTCATGCCATATTCGGGGCCCAGTTCGTTCTTGGTCTTGAAGCTGCTTGCGAGATCCGTCGTGATCTTGCCTTCCACGCTGATGTTGATGTTGGTCTGGGAAGCATCGATGTAGCAGCTAGTGATCTTGTCGTCTTTGCCAAAGGTGGTGGCGGTATAGTGGGAGTAAGCCTGTGCGAGGCCTTCAGCGTCCGCAGCGGCATCCTTGGAATTGGCGATGGAGGTGGTCACGCCAAGGCCCAGGGTATCGCCGGCCTTTGCGCCAAGATCCTTCGCGTTTGCAACGGCTTTCACGATCGCTTCGATATAGCCGTTGGCATGGATGGTAACGGAGCTGACCAGATCAGCGCCGGTGGGTGCGCCTTCTTCATTCAAGGGGATGGCCTTGACTTCGTCAACGGTCTTGCCGACAACATATGCGGCCAGAGCGTCAGCCTGTTCATACCATTCCTTGCCGATGGGGGAAGCGCCCTTCATGCCGTAATCGGTGCCGAGCTCCTGCTTGGACTTGATAACGGAATCCAGCGGAGTTGCGATGGCGCCGGCAGCGGTGAACGCAATCTTGGTCTGCGCGGTGTCGATTTTACAATTGAGAATTTTGCCGTCTTCGCCGACGAGAACAGCAGCGACGATGGAATCAACCTGGGCATTGCCGTCCTTGTCGCCGGGCTCTTTGGACGAACCGATGGATGATACAACACCCATGCCGGTCTTCGCGGACTTTGCGCCGCAGCCGGCGAAAGCAAACAATGCAAGCACCAGCACCAGGGTCAACGCGATATACTTCTTCATAGCTTCCTCCTGAAATTTGATCTACCTCACCGGCAAACTGCCGGCTGAGCATCATTTCGTCAGATAATAAATTAACAAATAATGTTGCAACTGTCTATCTTAAAAACATAGATAGAATACATGAGAACGAGAGATTGGGCGTTGTTTACAACAACGATCCGCTTAAAGGGTTCATATATGCCAAAAATGCGTTAAATTGCGGAGATATGAACGTGCATATGGAATTGGAAGCGGACAAGGCTGGTTGATGCCATGAATATCTTGTAAGTACGTCTTAAAAATGGTACACTGTCTCAATAATATATAATTTAACAGAGAACGCCCCGCTAGCGGGGCGTTTGGGAGTCGGGCCGAGCGCATGCAGAACAAGCACGCCATTACCACATACAAGAACTGTTGCTTTGATCCCATGGAGGCCTGCGAGGCGGACATCCGTGTGGAGGATATCGCGCATGCGCTGTCTCTCATTTGCAGGGCAAACGGGCATTTCCGCGTCTTCTATTCCGTGGGGCAGCATTCCATCCATTGTGCGATGGAAGCGGCCGCTTGCGGCTATTCCGGCAGGACGCAGCTATACTGCCTGATGCACGACGCCGCCGAGGCGTATCTTGGAGACGTGACGCGCCCGCTCAAGCGGCACCTGCCCATGTACAGGGACGCGGAAGAAAAGCTGCAGCGCACCATCTATGCAGCACTCTCCATTTTATCACCTTCCCAAGAAGAACAGCGCATCATAAAGGAAATTGACGACAGGCTGCTCTACCATGAATTTTTAATGTACCACGGCAGCGAGGTCTGGGACAAAGCGCCCCCGCTTTCCATTGCGTTGCCTGTTGATGAGGTTGCGCACCGGGAGACGGAACAGCGCTTTCTTGACCTGTTTTCTGCACTCAAAAACAACACGCAGCCCCATTTCTAGCGGGCGGCGCCAATAAAAAAAGCAGGGAGAGTCTATTATGATTCGATTGCTCAGAGAGAACGAGTATGAAGCCGCAAAAGCGCTTGTCGGCCGTGTGTTTGACGCGTATGTTGCGCCGGAGTATCCTCCGGAGGGTGTAGAAAGCTTCTATCAATTCCTTTATGCAATCGGAACCGCGTTAGAGGACGGCGGGACGCCGTTGCAGCTGTTCGGCCACTTTCTGCGCAATACGCTTACAGGCGTGATAGCCGTACGGGATTGTGCGCATATCTGCCTGCTGTATGTTGCGCCTGAATATCACAGGCAAGGCATTGGACGCTCTTTATTCCAGGCGGTGCGGCAGGATGCGGTTGCGGCAGGGGCACAGTATATGACGGTAAACGCCTCCCCCTACGGCGTGCCGGTATACCGGCGGCTGGGGTTTGTACAGACAGGGCCGGAGGAGGAGCGCGACGGCATACGCTTTACGCCCATGCGGTATACGCTCTATGTTGCGTTTAAGCTGCGTCCGTTTTGCATGGAGGATGCAGAGAGCATTGCAGACTGCGCCAACAATCCGAAGATTGCGGGCAACATGAGAAACGTGTTCCCCTGTCCCTATACGCTCGAGCATGCAAAAAGCTACCTGGCGCGCTGCATGGCGGAAGGGGAAGAAAAGCAGCTTACCCGCGCCATCGAGGTGGATGGTAAAGCGGTGGGCAGCATCGGCGTATTTTTAGGCGAAGACGTCTATGAAAAATCCGCTGAAATCGGGTACTGGCTGGCGGAGCCGTACTGGGGGATGGGCATCATGGCGCGCGCCGTCAGGGAGCTCTCTGAGCTGGCCTTTTCCCAATATGATATTGTGCGTATTTACGGGGAGGTCTTTGGAGAAAACAGGCCGTCCTGCCGGGTGCTCGAGCGCGCGGGCTTTACGTTTGAGGGCGTGAAGCGCAGCGCGATCTATAAAAACGGACGTATTCAGGATTCGCACCTGTATGCGCTGGTGCGCGAGAAAAAGCAGCCGCGGGGCGCGCATGCCGATATATCCATAGAGATGGAGCTTGACACGTTTGACGATGCGCGGCGGCTGTTTGAAGAGTATGCGAACATGCTCGATATCATGATTTACTTTGAAACGTTCGACGAGGAGCTTAGCTCCCTCCCTGGAGAGTATGCGATGCCGGCGGGGCGGATGCTTGTTGCCCGCTGCGAAGGCGAGGCAGTCGGCTGCGTTGCCATCAGGCCGCTTACGGAGGGCCGCTGTGAAATGAAGCGCCTGTATGTCAAGCCCAAATTCCGGGGGCTGCATGTGGGAAGGCGTCTTGCGGAGCGCGCCATCCGGGAAGCGAAGGAGATTGGGTATACCCAGATGCTGTTGGATACGCTCGATATGCTGCAGGATTCCATCGCGCTGTTCCACAAGCTGGGGTTTGCGGAGACCATTTCGCTCTACGGTCCGCCCGAGCCCGGCCTTGTCTATATGTCGCTCAACCTGGGCAAGTAACCGTTCGCTGTTTTCAGGCCGGATGCGCTATTGCGCGTCCGGTCTTAGAGTATCGACAAACTCTTTGGGGGCGTGGGGGATTCGAAAATTCCCACATTCAATCCGATTTGATAACATGTGCGTCAAATCGGTGGAAAAAATGCCACATAAGCGGCATTTTAACCCACAGAAGACCCATCGGCAAAGTCCGCAGGACTTTGC
>JAEWCL010000008.1 GCA_023390655.1 Bacillota bacterium
TTGCTAAAAAGCTCGAACACCTTTTCTTCAAATTTACGCACGACCATCATCCCCTCCATCAGGCGACGAAGGAGTTCTTTATCATCCTTATAGCAATCTTCCGGGCTTGTACAGGTAAACGTGTCAAGCTTGGGATTCATCAAAACAACCACTCCTTTTACAAATTTATATTTACAAAAGTAGACTATATTTTCAAACACATTATGATGCTTTTATTTTATGCCTTAAATTTTCTGATGTCAACCGAATTTACATATGCATATATAAAAATACAAAAAAATAATATGCCCCCTATTACAGCATATTAGCGACAAGGAGAGGCGGTTGTATATGAATAGGGCTGCAGCGATTTGCCCGGCGCTGCAGCCCTGTTTTCTTTCACAATTAAACTTTTTTCACGACCTCGTCGGGCATTTTCTCTGTACCTTGTCCATAGTACTTGAAGACATTAACGGCCTGCTCCACCTGTGCCGGTGTCATGGAGGCGACGTTGCCGGCGGCCTTTGCAATGAGATAGGTCTTTGCCGCTTCCTCCAGATACACGCAGGCATAAAGCGCTTCCTTCAGAGACTTTCCTACCGCCATCACGCCGTGATGCTTTAAAATGACGGCAAGCTGGTCGCCTAAGTTGTTGACCGTTTCAATGCCCATATCAAGGCTTGCGGCGGAACTGAACGGGCAGACCTTCACGGGACCTTTGGTCGCGTTTGCAAGCGTTGTCACGACCACCGGAAATTCATCCTGCACAAGGCCGATGGCGGTGGCGTAGGGCTGGTGCGTGTGAATGACGCCATTCACATCCGGGCGGTGTTTGAACACATACAAAAGCGCCATAGTGTCTACCGAGGGTTTGCGCGTACCTTCCTTAATGTTTCCTTCAATATCCATTACCAGCACGTCATCGGGTACCATATCCGAATAAATCATGCCGGAAGGGGTTACAAGAATGTCCCCATTTTCCATCCGCGCACTCACGTTGCCACCGGAAAGCGCGATCAGGCCGTACTTGTCCAGCGATATGCCGGTTTTGATGATCTCCTGTTTCTGCTGCTCGTACATATATACCTCCTAAAATAAACCTTTCAAAACGATATCAGAAGCTTACTGCTAAAAAAACGGATCGATGCCACCTCCTGATCGGCGACCGTTTTCTGCATAAAGTCCGCGCAGCAGGGTCATAATCGCCGTTGATTGATCCAATTAAATACTATTTTTATCCGAATGAGCGTTTCTATTATCCGACGTTCAGTCGCCCTTTGTCAAGAAAGGGGATTGAGCCATGTAAAACCGCTAAAATCTTCATGAGGATTTCCGATAAAAAATTAGCGGGATGAAATTCGAACTGCGCGATCACAATGCAAGCAGCTATTTGGAGAAAAGCGAAGCATCCGTAACTTGTCGGCTTTGCGCACAGTCTCGCCCTGTACTCCCGCATCCTCAATGTATCCACACTTTTCCAGCATCTCCGCAAAAGCATGGGATTGCAGGGAGAGTTGATTCTTCTAACGCTTATAGTATAATAATCCCAACGAGTTTATTCTGTTTGAACGGTTTCGGGGATAAGAGGAGCGAAAACAGATGCATTTTGATGAGATGGCAATGACATGGGATACTCAAAAAAGATGGGAACGGGCACAGATGCTGTCTGCGGCGATCAAGGACAGCTGGAGCGATACGCCAAAGGCTGTGTTGGACTTTGGGTGTGGAACCGGGCTGCTCACATTTGCACTTGCCCCATATGCCGGTGCTGTTTATGGGTATGATACGTCAACGGAAATGCAACGGGTTTTTCAAGAAAAACAGAATAGTGATCCATCAAAGAACGTACAGTTTGTAACGGTAGAGGCAATGGAAAGCATGGCGTATGATGTCATATTCAGTTCCATGGTATTGCATCATATTCCAAACATCAACGCTACAATTTCCGGATTAAAGCGGTTGCTTGCCCCAAACGGCGTCTTTCTATGGATCGATTTGGACGCTGAGGATGGTACCTTCCATAAAAACGAGCCCGACTTTCGTGGGCACAATGGATTTTCAAGACATGAAGTGCAACGCACACTGCAGAACTGCGGTTTTAGCGAGGTAAACATAAAAAACGTATATGAAGGCGAAAAAGCAATCGACGGCAAGCCGATGGCGTACTCGCTTTTTCTTGCGGCGGCACGCTGACAAGTTACTGCACGCCTGGCGCAATGCTGCCCACTTCTCAAAGCAAAACCACCCCGGCGGGTGGTTTTTTGTTTAGACGTTGCTATCGGCCCACATCCACTGATACCAAACCCTTCCTGCCCGCTTTATGCCCTGCAATTTCATCACATTGTTGAGTATGCTGTCGCCGGGTATCTCGGTATCCGTAATGGGGTCGATCCCATTGGCGAGTTTGTCCATATATAGTTTTGCCCGTTGGAGCTTTTCTGCTTCGGTCATTGCTGCACCCTCCCTCTCCCCGCAACGGCTAACCTGTCGGCCCAATTGCCGTTATAGGGCAATTATACCTGAAGACCCCTGCTCCCTTCCATCAAATTCTGCATCTTTCCGGTATTCACATAACCGTTTCCACCCTGTTTCTTCCATTCTTCTTTGCCGCATACAAGGCTGCATCGGCTTTTTCGAGCAGTTCCCAGGGGGAGTCCCCGATTTCAGGAACTGTACATACGGTACCGATGCTCACCGTAATTGCCGGATACGGCATTGGCATGCCGCGCGCGATATGCAGTCCTTCGATCGCTGCCCGGATAGTCTCCGCGACCCGCTTCGCTCCCGCAAGACCGGTATTTGGCAGGATCAAAACGAACTCCTCGCCGCCATAACGGGCGACAAAATCCCCAGGCTTTTTCAAGCTGGATTGCATGACCTTCGCAATTTCATGCAGGCAGCCGTCTCCTGCCAGATGTCCGTAATCATCGTTATATTTCTTGAACAGATCCACATCGAGCATTAAGACCGCGATGCTTTGATTGTTCCGAATGCTCCGCCGCCATTCCTGTTCGAATACCTCTTCAAATTTTCTTCTGTTTGGTATGCCTGTGAGCATATCCGTATCCGCAAGCGCATTGAAGCGGCGGCACAGCACCTGCATTTCTTTTGTCCTGGCTTCAAGCGCCCGCTTCAATGCGCCGACCATTCCCACCATAGAGGATACCTCAAAAACAATAATCAGGATTTTGTAAGCGTTAATCTGCGTATACTGAAAAAAGCTGTTGTTTTCAGAGAAAAAATAAGCGCAATAAATGACCGTAATCAGGCCACTGGCGCCCCCATACAGAAAGCCGCCGATCATGCTTGAAAACACAACGCCGATCAGGCAGATAATTGCGGGATTTGGCACATCAAACCGGTAAACCGGCCAGCAAAGCAGAGCAGTCAGCACAACAGCGCCGATTTTATAGCGCGTTTTCGCAAGTATCCATACCTCCGCCTTGCCGCGCTCGGATATACCTACATTGCCCAACTCCGCTTCCCGATGGCCTGTCCCCCCGCACGCCGGACCGTGCGGCTGTTTTCCGCTCACTTTCATTGGGATGCCTCCTGCTATACTTTTTCCACCTTTTCTTCCGGGAAGCCGTCACTGCTGTGCCGCTCGTCCGGCAGGGAACTTTGTGCACTGTATTTTCCGGCATCAGCCAAAGGATACCTGGAAAGGAAGCCTTTTGCCGCAGGGTCGATACCCACGCTGCAGCCCCGGGCCTTATCCACATGCGAACCCCGCTTCCATTCATGCGCTCTTTTCTTCATCTCTGACGATTTCAAGCAACATCCTTGCCGCCTGCGGATCAAATTGCTTCCCCATATTGCGTTGAATCTCGAGGATCGCAGTTTTGACGCCTATGGCCTTCCTGTATACGCGGTCGTTCGTCATGGCGTCAAAGGCATCAGCCACGGATAGGATGCGGCAGGCAAGCGGGATTTCTTCTCCTTTTAACCTGCGCGGATAGCCCTTCCCATCCCAACGCTCATGATGGGACAATATCAAATCCGCCACAACCGCCAGTTCCGGCGTCGCCTGTGCAATCCGGTATCCAATTTCGGGATGCCGCCTCATCTCGTCCCATTCCGCGGGTGTGAGCGCGCCGGATTTCTGCAGGATATTGGGATCAATGCTGACCTTTCCGATGTCATGCAGGAGTGCAAGCAGGGAGAGTTCGTCCATCTCCTTGCTGGAGAGCTGCAGCCTTTTTCCGATGGCATGACAGTATTTCTCAATCCGCTTGGAATGCGCCTCTGTCTCATTGCTCTTTTCATAGAGGGTGGCAAGCAGCGTACTGATAATTGCGTTGCGATAGCTTTTTCCGTCTAAAAGCTTCTGGTGGTACATATATTCCTCCGCCTGCTGCATGGCGGTGTGGATGCCGGTTTCTGTTGTATCCGTGCATGCACAGCCGAGGGACAGGCTCAGCGACAGGCCGCTCCCCTCGATGGCGATATTGGTATTTTTTATTTTCCGGATCACCGCCTCCGCTGCCTCCAGCTTTTCCCCGGGCAGGAGGATCACAAACTCATCCCCGCCCCAGCGGGCGGCCACATCATCCTCCCGGCAGCACTGCTGCATCAGTCCTGCCACGTTTTTCAGCAACAGATCCCCGGCTTTATGTCCAAATACATCGTTGGTGATTTTTAGTCCGTTGACGTCCGCCATGATGACTGAAACCGGCAGGTGTCCCGCCGTGTTCAGGCGGGCCATCATTTCCTCGATATAGCGCCTGTTATACAGGCCCGTCAACGCATCGTGGTAACTTAAGAATTCTATTTGCCTGCTGTGCTCCTTTTCCTCGCCAACATCACGAAATACCATTACAACGCCGAACGTCTGCCCGTCTTTCGATTTTTGGATCGGCGCAGCGCTATCGGCAATCGGGGTACGTTCTCCCCTTCTGCCGACCAGCTCCGTATGATTGGCAAGCCCCATGATCAACCCCGTTTCGAGCACCTTCTGTATGGGGTTTTCCACCGGCTGTCCGGTATCCTCATTTTGCAAAATAAACACATCGGTAAAGGACCTGCCGATCGCCGATCCATCATCCCATTCCGTCAATTTTTCCGCCACGCTGTTCAGGCCGGTAATCATGCCGAGGTTGTCGGTTGTGACCACACCGTCTCCGATGGATTGCAGTGTTGTCCGCAAAAGCTCTTTTTCCTGCAGCAACTCCTCCCTGTACTGTTCCCGGTCGGTGACATCAAAGAGTATGGCATAAAGCAGCCTGCGCCCGCCATCCAGAACGACGGAAGCATAGACGTCCAAAAATCTGGTTTCTCCGCTTTTAAGACGGTGCGGAGCGGCGGAAAACAGCGCCTCTCCGTTTAATTCCCCCTGAAATTTTTCATCCTGTATTTCGGGAGGCAAAAGGTTGAATTTCTGAACGCTTTGCCCCACCACCTCAGTCCTCGTAAATCCGAAATAGCGCAATATGGCAGGATTGGCATCCACGATTGTTCCTGTCGCGGCATCAAACACCACCTTGAGAGCGCTGTGCTGTTCAAACATCGCCTGAAGCCGCTGCGCCAATACCGTATTGCGCCGCTGCTCCTCTTCGAGCTTCCTTCTGCTGAAAAGAAACAGGCTGAATACAACGCAGGCTGCTGCAGCTGTCAGCAGGATAGCCGCGATGCTGGTCCCAACCACATCTTCAAAGATGCTTGCTGAACGCAGCAGCACATCGGGCCCCCGCACAAAAGACACCAGACTATATCCATTATATCCCACGTGGTCTGCGGATACGAAGTAGGTCTGCCCCTTGCGCTGGAACGTAGTGCTGTCAAGCTCCCGGCTGCTGATTACGTCTGCAATACGGCCGAGCTCCGTGTGAGTCAGGCCATATGCGCCCAACGCATCGAACAGGTTGCCTCTTTGATCCGGAAGAAATGTGTTAACGGCAATATCCCCGTTGCCGGTAATGAGGCAGCTCTGTGTGCCCTGATAGACGGCACTTTCCGAAGTATCCGGAAGAAGGCTGTCCGCAGGAATGCGGGTATACAGGACGCCCGTTACCTCGCCCGCATTCTGTACCGGCACGACAACAGGAAGATAATAGCCCCCGAGAGGCTCGTAATAGCGGATATCTCCCACCACCGTTTGCCCCTGGGCCAGCTGCCGACCGGCCTCTCCTTCCGCTTCCTGCACCAGAGAGGAAAGTTCGCCCGCCGCTTTGTCTTCCATGGCGAGATATTCGATGACATAGGCGGGGTTTGTAGCATTCATCCGTTCTAAAAGACTCGGGAGGCGGTCACTGCCGGCAAACGAACGCATAGCTTCCGCTGTCTGTACAGCGCTACTTGCATCCGCAATTGCCTTATCGATCTGAGCGGCATTCTCGTGCGTATGTATCTCCAGGCTGCCGATGATCATATTCTCAAATTCCACATCCATCCGCTGTCTTTCCCGCATAAAAAGCAGGGCGAGGGACAGCACAAATAGAATGCCGCATATCGTCAGCACCAGCACCGCTTTTTTTGCCGGGATCGGCGCGGCCTTTTCTTTTGTATTGCCCATGGTTCCCCCTTTTTTAGCGCTCGAACATGTGATTGAGCCGTATAGGTAGGTGTATCCCTGTTTCGTACCAAGGGCCGCTTTACAATCAGCGTTTTTTCGTACTGGCCGGGTCTAAAACGAGATGCAATAGAATGGCATGATTGTATAAGCAGCGTGATTCTTTGTATGTCATCATATAGCGAATCGCATTTTTCTTCATACTACATTGTGTAGTAAATTGCGTTTTTTGTCGAAATTCCGTTTGCCAAAACGGTCCGAACGGTGTTGAGCACCAAAAGAGCATAGCTCGCTGCCCTCTTTTCCGGATCTTTCCCTGTGCACAGCAAAAAGCCGTTCCAGCGGGGCGGCTTTTCTATGCCGCGTGGCCCCCGTGAGCGGTTGCTTCAGAAGCGTTTTCTAACCATGAATGCATGAGCATGTGGTTGCCCGTGAAGAGCTTCGACCCCTTGAAATCGCTTTCCCAACCGGATTTACATAATAGTTTCGGAGCCGGCACAAGCCGGCTCCGAAATCTCAAATATAGACTGACTAAGCCTCTTCCCAAAGTTTTTTCGTATTGGAAACAGCCTGTTTGACACCCGCAAGGCCCGTGCCGCTGGCTTCCTCAATACACAGCCATCCATCAAACCCATGCGCTTTGAGATAGCGGAAAATTTCCCGGTTGGGCGTGATGCCCGTACCGATCATCACCGGATCAAACTTGCCAAAGGTGCGCATGTCCGATACATGAATCGTTTTGATCCGGTCGAAAATCGCCTCCAGCACGGGCATGGTCTCCCAACCGGCAGCGGAAATGTTGCCTGTATCAAAGTTTACCCCAACGCTGGTATCCCTCAGCCCGTCCACAATTTCCAAAAAGATGTCCGGCGGGAAGCTGAAGTCGATATAATCCCATGCGCCGGGTTTGGCATGATCCTCATAAACCAGCTGCACGCCAAACATATCCGCTGCATCCGAAGCCCGGCGCAAACCTTCCACCGCACGCCGAACGCCTTCCTCCCTGGTTAAGCCAGGATGCTCCTGTCCGGCCAGCACACGAAGATACTTAACGCCCAATTCCGAACAGACCGAAATATCGTGGACAAGATAATTGAGTTCGCGCTGCCTCTGCACGGAATCGGGATGTACAAAATCCGGATACGTGCAGGCCATGATCACAGGCAGCCCCACCTTCTCGAGCTTTTCTTTGATGGTGCGAAGGTATACGGGCGTATGGTTGTCCAAAAACATCATGCTGATGTCGAAACCATCCAACCCCATACTTTTCGCATGGGCGGCCCATTCCTCCAGCGTCATTTTCTTGCTTAGAATCTCTGGAAACAGGGATACCGGAAGACAACTAATCGGCATAGGTTTCACCTCCATTAAGCGTTTTATCAATCAGCCTGCCGTCATAATCCGCCCCATTCTCTACAGCAAGGGGGAATTTAACAGCTTTATGGTCCCGGTTGGAACGATAGATGGCTGTAAAGAGTTCAACCGTTTTTCGTCCTGCCCGCAAGGATATCAAGGGTTCCTTCTTGTTCAGAATAGCATCCAGGAAGTCGTCGATCTGCTGGTGATGATAATGATGCATAAAATCATCCAGCCCGTTGAAAATCCCGGAATCCTCTTTTATATATTGCCCGAGCTTATCCGCTTCTCCGGGTACGGTCCATAAATCCAGCACGGGCGGCTCCGTAATGGAGCTCATCCCCGCGATAAACATGCTGCCGCCATCGGTTTGAACACCGACAGACGCGCCGTTTGCGCCATGGACATGCACGCGCCCATAAAGGGCGGGATTTTGGGAATTGCTCACCACGATGGAACCCAAAGCGCCGTTTTTAAAACGGATCACCGCGATTGCTGTATCCTCCACTTCAAGATCAGGATGATTCAGCGTATCCCAGGCCCCATAGAGTTCATCGATATCGCCCATAAACCAAAGCAGCAGATCCAGTTGATGGGGCGCTTGGTTAACGAGAACCCCGCCGCCTTCTCCCTTCCATGTGCCACGCCAGGGATCGGCCGCATAATAGTCCATATCACGCCATCCGTGCATCATGACAGTGCCCAGAATCGGCTTGCCGATCTTGCCCGCATCGATTGCCCGGCGAATCCTTTTAACAGGCTCATAGAAGCGCCGCTGGCACACCGTTGCGCCAATCACACCGTTTTCTTCCGCCGCGGCGATAATCGCGTCGCAATCTTCAAGGGATGCTGCCAGCGGTTTTTCAATAATCAGATGCATGCCGGCGTTGGCTGCCCGCACAGCGGCATCTCTGTGGTCAGGATGCGGGGTACAGATGCTGACAGCCTCGCACCCTGCAGCCGCCATTTCCTCAATGGACGAAAACGCGCGCACACCATACTCTGCAGCAAACGCCTTCGCACGTTCCGGATTGTGGTTATACACGCCAAAAAACTCACTTTTTTCAGAGGCCGCATACCCCGCTGCGTGGAAATGGCCTACTTTACCGCAGCCTATAATGCCCGTTTTAACCCGTTTGTTCATCCGATTCCTCCTTAGCCATTTTTTAACTCCGCGCAAATAATTGTATTTGCGTTTTTGTGTGTCATGCGGGATATGGGGACTTTCGTCCGCAAGAGCCGCGCGTGTGCAATCCGCCGCACTTTTAGCCATGCGGATGCGGTTCTCCGGCTGGACGCCCCCAAATGAGGCGTCATTACAACATTGCTGAGCTTGATCTCCAAATTGTTGAACAGTACATCCACCCGTGCGTTCGCAATCCTCAGGTATTGTCATATTCGCCACTATATCCACAATCTCCTGCGAGAGTAGCTTTCCGTGCCGCAAAGATTCAGTGCTTCGCTGTCTATCGCAATTACAACCTTTGCGCCCTGGTGCAAATTTCCATGGCCCGTTATCGCCGTGCGTCATCGCCCCGTCCTCTTCTGCCGTAGATGCGCATGTCTTAAAACCACAACAAATAGCTATATGATATAATCAGGAGCATGGACTATATGGAGGTGCTCCTAATATGCAACTCGTTTATAAAGCTCCGGCAGCACAAGCGTATCTCAGCCTTCGCCTGCGTTCCGGCATGGGAAGCAAAGATTTGTTTAGAAGCCAAATCGCCTTAGAAAATTCCCTGTTTACAGTCTCCCTGTATGATGGCGAAAAGCTGATTGGCTTCGGCAGGATCGTTGGCGACGGCGGCATTACTTATATTGTAAGCGATATCAGGTGGATCAGGCGTATTGGCGGCGGGGGTATGCTGAACAAATTATACAGGCCATCGACCAGTACTTTGAAGAAAATACACAGAAGGACAGCTATATTTGCCTGATTGCCAATCGCGCCCTGCGGATCTATTGTATCAGAAACATCAATTTTCGTATTTGCCTGAAAACAAATGTGGCATGCTGCGGAACCAAAGGAACCCGACCGCTCCCAATTGGGGGCACAGAGATCGAACCCGGAGTTTCGATACACTGGTGGACTGACTTTTTATTCTCCAAAATGACCTCCTCGAAATATAGGCTTCCCCCACAGAATCTTAAGAACAATCGCCATTTGCAGGTGGAAGAGGAGACGCATGATTTTAGAAACAGACAGGCTTATTTTACGAGAGATGACGCAAACGGATTATCCCGCGCTATGTAAAATATTACAGGATGATGAAGTCATGTACGCGTATGAGGGCGCATTTTCCGACGCGGAGACGCAAGCCTGGCTTGGCAGGCAGATTGCACGATATCAGGAGTACGGCTTTGGTTTATGGGCGGTTGTTTTAAAAGAAAGCGGCGCAATGATCGGCCAGTGCGGGTTGACGATGCAGGATTGCAATGGCGCCCTTGTGATGGAGGTCGGCTACCTGTTTCAAAAAGCGTACTGGCATCACGGATACGCCAGCGAGGCGGCAATTGCCTGTAAAGAATACGCGTTTGATCATTTGCGCGCGGCGGAAGTATATTCCATTATCCGGGATGCGAACATTCCTTCACAAAATGTGGCGAAGCGGAACGGCATGACTTGCACCGCTACATTCACTAAGCACTATCGCGGCGTTGATATGCCCCATCTGGTCTTCTCAATCCGGCAGAATTAACATAATCATCCAGCCCGGGGCTTTTTCTGCACACTCCATCATATGAATAACATGATATCAGTAAAAGGATGGATGTGCGTAATGGGCAGCTATATTGTGCAGGCAGGAGATACTCTCTATTCCATTGCAAGAAACCACGGCCAAACCACGCGTGCATTCGTGGAGGCGAATCCGGGGATTCTGGAAAGGCCGCTTGTTGTAGGGGAAGTCCTGCAGTTGCCAAATGCGCCTGAAGGACACCCTTCGATTGAGACAAACGGATACATCGATTCCACCACAGATGATGCAATGCTCCTGGACGTATTGCCCTATTTCACCTATCTGAGCATTTTCGGGCACCGTATCACCATAGACGGGTACCTTGTGGGCACCAATAACACGCAGATGATCCAAACCGCGCGGGCCGCGCGGGTCGCGCCCATGATGGTCGTTTCCAACACTACCGAAAACGGCTTTTATTCACGTGCGCTCATCCATGCGGTATTGACCAATCCTGCCGCAAGCCAGCGCCTGATTGACGGCATCCTGTCCACTTTGCAGCAACAAGATTATTACGGCGTGAATCTTGACATGGAGTTCATTGCCCCGGAGGATTTCCCCTTGTATGTTCGCTTTTTGCAGACGCTTTCTTCCGTACTCCAGCCCTACGATTACAGGAGATTTATTGTAGTACGGATCATAACGGTTTTGGAGCAGCAGGAAACGCTTTCAAGGATGCTTTCTCCGGGGGATTTCATGCATCTATCCGACCGCTTTGTCATCCATACCAACGAATGGGCCTGCAACGCAAGGCTGGACCTGCCGCTGATGGACCTTGCACAGCAGGCAATCGATTATGCGACAAGCCTCGTCCCGGGTTCCTCCATCATCATCGGCATCCCAAACTGCTGCTTCCGCTGGTCCCTTCCCTACAAGCCGAATACAGCGCCGCATTTTTTAACGGCCAAAGAAGCGGAGGCGCTTTCGCGCATGACCGGCGCATATTTTCAAATGGACAGCCAGACCGGCGCGTCCTATTTCCAATACGCAGATACGGACGGAATCACAAATATGGTCTGGTGCCCCAACCGCTGCAGCAACCAGACCATATTGAGCCTTGTTCGGATTTATCATTTGGGGGGAGTCAGCTACCGTATGGTCAATGATTTCTCCATAACAGATTATCAGTCCATGCAGGCCATGTTCGACATCAAGAAGGTGCTTTAACCCGGTTATTGCCGTTTGAGCGTATAGATCTCCTTATTTTTGAACACATATATCTGCATTGTGTCGCTGTCGGTAAAATAGAGCATACCGACCTCTCTCCATCCCCGTTTATCGTTCCCAACGGAATAGATCAGGCTGGTAATATCAAATTGATAACCGCTCACATATACATCGGCAAAATCATCTTCAAGCACAAACCCATCCTTGTCACTATACTTCATTTTGAGATAATGCCCATTCCCCTTCCACGATCCGATCAGGAAATAGCTGATCAGGGCGTCGCTCTGCAGCATCCTTTGCACCTGTTCTATCTCCCAATAAGCGGAAAGTTTCTCACAGGTTCCTTTCCACGGATCAGCTTTCCAAAGAATATCGCAGATCTCCCGGTAGGTTTCTGTCTGTTCTTTATCAGATGGCAGAAGCCAGAAATAATACCGCGCGTCAGTCACCGTTGCATTGTACACCCCATCCATACCCAAGGCATCCGAATTTTTAAAGATATCCTCCAGCATACCCGCCGCTTTATCGAGTGACCTCACCCCTTCTTTGTAAATGGCATCCTCCACTTTTGTTACCATGTCATCCGCATTGGAGTAACCCGAAAGCGATCGAAACTGTTTGAGCGCGTTATCAATATCTGTACGTTCTTTTCTTGTGGCGTTGATGAACCGTTGGTACAATCCCAGCGCCTTCTGATATTTGGACTCCTGCGCCATGTTGATGGCATCCCGATAGCCGGAAAGCTTCTCAAACAGGCGGCGCGCCTGGTCATACTGCTTCTCCTTTAACAGATCCTGCGCATTCCGGTAATCGCATTCCAATACCATATTCTTCGCATCAGAATAACTGCCAAGAGTTTCAAACGCCTTCTTTGCAGCCTCATAATCGCCGCTGTTGAGAACGGAAAGCGCCTTTTGATATTCGCATTCCTGCGCCATGGCGTCCGCATCGCGGTAACCGCCCATCGAAGCGAAGCGGTCCTTGGCTTCATCATAATAGCCAAGCGCAAGAAAATAGCCGGAATTGACGTAATACGCCAGTTCCTTCGCATCCTTGTAAAAGACAAATGTCTCGGTGATCGCATCGCGCGCGGCGGTGTAATCGCCATCCTCGACATAAGCGAGCGTCGTCCGGTACCCCTTCTCATTGAGCATCCACAATACGCCGATGCCCGCCAGCAACACAACCGCACAGCCGATCAGCACCGCGCGCCTGCCAATTCCCCTTGTTGTTGGCCTTCTCTCAAACGCAGGCCTTCCTGCTGCCTTTGGCAGCGGCAGATGCAATGCATCCCGCTTGCCCAGCGCATTCACAAACGCGCCCACATCATGCAGGCGGTCTTCCTTTTTCAGGGCAAGCGCCGTCAGAAGCGCCGCAAGCGCGCGCTCCTCTTCCTCCGGCATGCAGCCGCGCAGGGTATCGCCCATGGTATCGTTTTGCAGCCGCTCAAGTACGTCATCCGGCCGCTTCCGGGTCAGCAAATAAAAGAGTACGCAAGCCAGCGCGTATACATCGGAGTATGTGCCAGGATTTTCTCCAGCGGTATATTGCTCCATAGAACGGTACGGCGCATTCTGCTGATCGGCAATGCTCTTTTTCTGCGGTTTTCCTAAAGTGAGGTTTCCATATGCATCTATAAAGAGGTTCGTTGGGTAAATGCCGCCGTGGGCTTCTCCCCTTACATGCAGGGGTAAGAGCGCCTGCATCACTGGGAGCAGTTTTGCAAACGCTTCCTCAAAGGGATATCCCTGCAGCCTGCGCTGCATCAGCGTTTCCAGCGTCAGCTGCTGCCTGCGCGATCTTATGTAGAAAACCGCAACCACAGCAGCCAGAATGGCGGCGCCTGCTACAGCAAGTATCGGGATGAGCAGCGTGCGCTCCGCTTTCGGCGTTACAGACGAGCTGATTGCTGGCGTTTCCTTGCTTGGCTGCTTTTCTTCCGCCACAGCAATATGATAGGTGTCCATAAGCTGCCGAAGATGCACGACACTTACGGCAGCGTATACATCGTTTGCATTCTCTATCTGCAGCGTGTTGATGCCTACCGCCTTGCCGGCGCTATTCAGCAGGGGGCCTCCCGAACTTCCGGAATTGATGGTGGCGCTCATCTGCAGCAGGGTGATCTCCGCCGTCTCTACGGTAACATGCTTGATCGCGCTCACAATGCCGTCTGTGAGGGTAATTTCATCCGCCGCATACGCATAATCGTCCAGCAGCATATCCCCCGCGCCGGGGAACCCAAGCGCGTAAACCGCATTGCCGACTTCGATCGCCCCGGCATCCGATAGCAGCAGCGGTACCGCGCCCTTTAAAGGCGACGCGGTCTTTAAGAGGCAGACATCGGCGTCTTCATCATATCCCACGATTTCGGCGCGCAGTTCGTCTCCATTGCGCAGCATAAGCGCGATGGTATCCGTCAGTGCACCTTCCACCACATGGTAGTTGGTGGCGATATAGGCCTCCGATTCGTTTGCCGCAACAACAAAGCCGGAACCGGAATAGATTCCTTTCTCGTCTTTGCATATGATCCTGTAGACCTGTTCCCTCGCATCGATGACAGACTGCGGGACGCTCTGTGCCGCGCTTGAAATAACAGGAAAAACCAGCAGAATCCCAAAAAGGATTGCAAGCAGCTTTGGCGCATGTTTCATGTTCTGTTCTCCCCTGCTGAAATTCTGAAGTGTATATTCTAATCATAATCCCAAACCAACCTTCTGGCAAGTCAGGGAAAAGCCATCAATGTTTGGAATGCGATCATGCAACGAACATCGGATATAAAAAGCGGCTGCCTCCCGATTGGGAAAACAGCCGTAAAGCGGCAATCGTTTTTAAATTATTTCCTAAAACTTGCGCCCACAGGCAGCACGGCACGCCCATATGTGGCGTTTACGACATTGGCGGCGCATCCATAGAAGGAAACGAGCGCGATCAGGAGTTCCGATATGGCGGCAAGCATGTGCATGGGTTGTTCCAGAATGCCCAGCGTGCTCAGCGTCAGGCCCACAAACAGCAGATCAATGAGCACAAATATAATGGTCAGGACTTTATTGGTCTTGAGCGAGGCAAACGTCATGATGAGCGTAAAGATGAGATACCCGGCAAACGCTACGCCCAGCTGGTGCCCATCCGCATCCGCCTGCATCTCTACCCCCAAAGCGCCCAGCTTGACAAGCCAGGTAAACGCTACACCAAGCCAAAACAGGCCGTATGCGCCAAACGCGGTTGTTCCAAATACATTGTTCCGCTTGCTGTCGCCAATGGCTGCAAACAGCTGCGCAATCGCGCCCAGGAAGATTGCCCATGGAATCACAAGGGACACGCCTTCTGTCCATCCAAGCTTCTGGCTGGAGGCGACCAAGGTGACCATAGCAAGGCCAAACAAGCCAAGGGCGGAAGGATCTGCTGTGGTAATTTTCGTCTCATTGGTTTGCATGTTGGAGTTGCTCCTTTTAATGAATAAATAGGCACACAAGCATTTATGATAGCAAAAACGGCACCAAGAATCAAGATTCGGCATCGGTCTTTGTATCAGGAAATGAAAGGCACATAAAAACAGCCCCGGTTAAAAGACCGGGGCTGTGACGGTATAACGCTTTTCGCTTAGAACACGCGGAACCCTGCAACAAAGTTGCGCTTCCAGTAAGAGGAGTTTTGGATGGCGCTGCCGGTAATGCGCACCTTGCCTTCGCTCGAGGAAGCGTCGATCATTTTGCCGCCTCCCAGATAAATGCCCACATGCCCCTTGAAGCTGACAATATCGCCCGCCTCCAGCTTATTCATATCAGAAATGCGCTGGTACTTCGTGGTCTTCTGCCAGGATGCGGAGGTCATATAGCCCTGCGTGACGCCTGCCTGATTGAGGCACCAATATACAAAGCCGGAGCAGTCAAACGTATTGGGGCCCTTGCCTGCGCGCACATACTTGCTCCCCAGCTTGGACTTTGCGATGGAGAGGAAGGTCGATACGCTCGCGCCGCCGTGCGAGGACGATCCGCCGCTTGAGCCGGAGGAGCTCGATCCCGAGGAACCGGAACTGGAGCCGGAGGAGCCAGAAGAGCTGGACCCGGAAGAGCCGGAGCTGGACGAACTGGAGCCCGAGCTCGCCTTCTTCGCGTCCGAGGACATCAGAACGTTCATGGTATGCTTGCCGACCTTACCGTCCGCAGAGAGACCGTTGCGTTCCTGGAACGCGCGCACCGCGCTTTCCGTACCGGAGCCGAAGTAACCGTCCGCAGTTTTCAGGTATTTAAGCTCCTTCAACCGCTGCTGCACCTTTTCCACATCAGAGCCCTTCATGCCGATCATCAGGGCATTCGCCTGCGCGCCGGAAGACATCAGCAGTTCGATGCTCTGCGGGCCAAGATAACCGTCCGCAATCAGGCCGTTGCGTTCCTGGAAACGGCGTACGGCGTTCTCCGTATCGTTGCCGTACTTCCCGTCCGCCTCCGTGGTCAGGTACCCAAGCTTTTTGAGCTTGTTTTGGTAGGTCCTGAGCTTTTCGCTGACCTCGCCGCGCTCAAAGTAGTTCGCCTTGGCATCCTCGCTGTAGAGCATTTCACGCGTCTGCTCGCCCACTTTGCCGTCGGCATACAGGCCGTTGCGCTCCTGGAATTTTTTTACCGCGGCTTCTGTTTCGGTACCGAAGTACTCGGTCGCTTTGTCAAGATATCCAAGCTCACGCAAGCGGATCTGGAGCTCCTTGACGTCATGGTCCTCAATACCGATGGAGATCACGTACTTCTGCGCCTGGTCAGACATCAAGAGCTCATACGTTTCTATGCCGACACAGCCGTCGATCGTCAGCTTATGCTGGCGCTGGAAGAGCTTTACAGCACCCTTGGTGATCGGGCCGTACTTGGTCGTGGGCTCGTCCCAGTCCATATAGCCAAGTTCCATCAGGCGCTCCTGGATTTCCGCCACAACGGGCGCGACCATACCTTCTTTGATAATGGTATTGCTTGGATGCGGTTCCGGAGTCGGCGATGGCGTGGGCACAATGCCCGATGCGGAAGCAACCCCCTGGCCGCCGGAGCTCAGGGTATACGCGCCGACATCCATCACGATGCCGGGCGGCGTCGGGCTGGGCGATACGGGCAGCAGTGTTGCCTTCTTGCCCTTAGACCCTGCAATGATGGCGGCAGGGATGCCAATGACCAGTAGGAGCAGCACGCCCAAAACCCCCAATGCACGGGGAGAGCGCCTCTTTACCTGGACGGCAAACGCATTCCATATGCTGCGCGCACGCGTCATTGTCGCATGCATCTGTACGCGGCTTGCGCGTGAAAGAATGCGGCCTCTCGTGATGCGTCTTGCACGGCCGGATACATTCCGCGTCCCGGCGGACGCAGGAAGAGAGCGGCCTTTCGTTTGTCGATTCATGTAACCTTCCGATTCTCATCGCACCGGGGTATGGTGCGGTACTATGCGTATTATATCATTTTTCAGGCGGCATTGCGTGAATAATTATTGAATTCCTGCGCATCCCGCGCAAGCGCAATGTGTTGCATTTATGCAGTTCATCCGATAAACTGTGTATTTATCATGCAAAATCACAAATCCGCATCAAGCCGTTGCGGGGAAAGGTACCTTCCAATGTCCAAATTTGCTATCCGTCCGGCAACCGCAGAGGATATGCCGCTTGTGCTTACGCTCATTCAGGAACTTTCCGTCTACGAAAAGATGGAAGATCAGGTAACGGCAACGCTTGATAACCTCAACGAGTGGATTGTGGAAAAGCAGAAAGCGGAGGTTGTTCTCGGCGAATGGAACGGCGAGGCTGTCGGGTACGCGCTCTACTTCCACAATTTCTCCACGTTCCTTGGACGCTCCGGCATTTATCTGGAAGATATCTATGTGAGGCCAAGATTCAGAGGCCAAGGCTTTGGCAAGGCCTTCTTCCGTTATCTCGCCGCACTGTGCCTTGCGCGGGGTTGCGGACGGCTGGAATGGTGCTGCCTGGACTGGAACAAGCCGAGCATCGATTTTTATCGATCCATGGGCGCTGTGCCCATGGAAGATTGGACCATCTACCGTCTTTCGGAGGACGCGCTGCACAAGCTCGTTTAAGTCCTGCTGACGGCTCACAGTTTCAAAATAGCTGCGCCCCGCAGCGGCGCTTTCGCCCTGACAGGAGGTTCCATTCGCCGCCGGCGACAGGTGCGGTGGCGGAGGTACTTCCTGTAATCCTCAAAAAAAGTGCAGCAGGCACTTTTTTGACAGTAAAAAAGAACCGACTGTTTGCCGGTTCTTTTTGATTTGCAATCCCTTATTTCTCGGATTCCAGTTCGTCAATGTTGAAGCCTTGAAAGAGATCCGCCAAGCTCGTGGTGGTGGACTGCACCGGGGGCAGATCATAATCACCATCTTCGCTGCGGCGGGGGCGGCGTTCACGCTCCGGCCTGTCGGAGGAAGCGGCCTGCGGCGCACGCTCTGTACGCGGCTGGGGCGCACGCTCCTGCCTGGGAGCCGATGCGCGTTCCGGACGCTGCTGGCGCTCCGTAGAGCGCTGCTCCTGGCGCTGTGCAAACTGGCGGTCACGCTCTGCGCGCTCTGCGGCCATCTGCTCTGCGATTTCAGGATTCTCCTCAAGGATAACTTCCTTGCGGCTCAAGCTGATGCGCTTGGCTTCCGGATTGACCTCGAGCACCTTGCAGCGCACGACATCGCCGACGTTGATTTCATCCTCAACCTTTGCAATGCGCCTTACGCTGACCTGGGAGATATGGATCAGGCCATCAATCGTGGGCTCAAGCGCTACAAATGCGCCAAACGGTACGATACGAACAACCTTGCCTTCTACAACGCTGCCAACGGGATACTTCTCCGCCGCCTGCGTCCAGGGTTTGGCCTGAAGCTGCTTGTAGCCCAAGGAAACGCGTTCCTTCTCGGCGTCCACATTGAGTACAACGACCTCCACCTGCTGACCGATCTTCAAAATATCGGAAGGATGCTTGACGCGGCCCCACGCGATATCCGTTACATGGATCAGGCCGTCAATGCCGCCGATGTCCACAAACGCGCCGAAATCCGTCAGCCTGCGCACGGTGCCGGTAATCTTGGAACCGACCTCAAGCGTGAGCCACTTCTGCTTCTTTTCGGCTTCCTGCTCGGCAAGCAGCACGTTCTTCTGAGAAGCGACAATGCGCTTGCGGGACTTGTCCACCTCGATCACGGAGAGCTTCATGGGCTGGCCCACAAACTCCGTCAGGTTTTCAACATACTTCGTGGAAACATGGGAGGCAGGAACAAATGCGCGGACGCCATTGATGGTGGCAATCAAGCCGCCCTTGACGACCTCTTTGCCCACCGCATCAAACACGCGGCCTTCAATATCCGCTTCAGACATGAGCTCTTCCCAGAGCTTCTTGCCTTCAACGCTCTTGCGGGAAAGCAGTACGTTGCCTTCGCCGTCATTCACCTTGATGACCTCCACCTCGATGGGATCGCCAACCTTGAGAACCTCTGCGGGGTTGACATCCGGGTCGGAGGAAAACTCGTTCTTAGGGATGAACCCATCAGATTTGTAGCCGATGTTGACGCATACTTCACCTTCGGCGATTTGGACAACGGTGCCGGTGAGCACCTGGCCATTGCGTATGCGCACCAAAGTCTTTTCAAAGGCTTCAGCAAAGCTGTCACCCGAATCGGCTGCTTCGGTGTCTTGTGCAGCGGAAGCTGCGATGGGCTCTTCGACGGCGGCCGCCTCAGCTACCACAGCCGCTGGGGCCTCTACCTGTACCGGATTGGATTCCGTTTCGGTGGATTCGACCGTCGTTTTTTCCAGTTCGTTCATTACTGTTACAACCTCCCTAATCATCCATTGCGGCGTTGATGCGCCTGCAACAATACCTATTATATCATTGGAATTGATTTTTTCAAGT
>JAEWCL010000003.1 GCA_023390655.1 Bacillota bacterium
ATGTAAATAAACATGAGGTCCGGCTTAATTCCGCCGGACGTCTTGTTTATGGCTCTGTGCGCTCCCCGGTAAAATACAGGCCAAACGGTCCTTGTACAATGTGGGTGTTATGTAGCGGCGATTGCAGGAGTAGCTCCCGTAATTCCACTTCTGTATAGGCAGCTCGGAGCGACGTTAAAAAGCCGGGGCGGATTTCTTTTGGTTTTGTACGCAGATAGATGCCCCATTTCAACAGCGGGCTCGGGTCGCGCCGCATATCGCTGACAAAATAGCGCCCGCCCGGCTTTAACACACGGTGGATTTCGCGGAATGCTTTTGCAGGGTCTTCCCATTCGTGCAGTGAACCATTGGAAAATACAGCATCAAACTTGCCGTCTTCAAACGGCATATGCAGGCAGCTGCCCAATACGTAGCTGGTTCTTTCGGAGAAATGATATTCCGCCGCGTTCCTTTCCGCGAGGCGCAGCATATCGGGGCTGATTTCACATCCTGTCACATGGGAACCGGATGCCGTTTTCAGCCATTCCAGTCCAAGGTAGCCCGGGCCAGGTCCAATTTCCAATGCGAAGCCGCCCGTGATGCCCGAGGACAAAAGTGCGTTGAGATTGTTCCAGCCGTGGTCGCGCATGTTGCGCGCAAACCGGTCAAACAATTCCACCGTCAGTTCGCCCTGGATGCCATGGTCTGTTTCGGGAACTCGTGCCGTTTTCATAGTCGTTTCCTTTCTGCAGCCGGATGAAGGTTGCCTCTGCCCATGCTTTTTCCGCGGTATAGTGCCTTCGATGATGATCAAATATGATTGCCACCATTGTCAAAGCGTCGGTGGGGGCAATCCGGATGGTCTCCTCATAATGTGCTTCAAGCGTTTTGAGGATGCTGCTGAGCTTTTCGATATAGGCAGACAGCTGTGTAATCAGCCTGCTGTGATCGACAAACTCATAGAAATAAAACGCGCCGTCGGAGAGGAACGTGGGGCGGTAGGAGAACTGCAGTGTTTGTTCCAGAAGGGAACCAAAAGCTTCTCTGCCTTGTTCCGTTACGGAATAGACGGTCTTTTCCGGGCGGCTTGTGGATTTTTCCCGTACTGCAAACAGCAGGCCGTCCTTTTCCATCTTGTCAAGATGGTAGTAGATGGCGGGCAGCTTGATATCCGTAAAATCTGCAAGCTGCTCTGCGATCAGTTTCTTGATATGGTAGCCATGTTGTGCACCAAAGCGCATTAAAAGCCCAAGAATATAAAGCGGGATCATAGTTCCTCCAAAGAATATAGTCAGCACTGACTATATTATACTCAGCACTGACTATATTGTCAATAAAAAAGACCGGCGATTTTTTCGCCGGTCTTTCGGATACGCTTACTATATCAATTCAACAACATCATATCCAAGGTACGTCTCAAACGCTTCGCGGAGCGCTTCCTCCACATGGGCAAGCGTCAGGCTGACATGGTGCCGGAAGCCCTCCCTGCAGATGCCCTTCAACACGGTTTGCAGATGCGGGATTTGTGCAACGCCCGCGCAGCCAAAGAACGCGTCTTCAATGGGATCGTCCGCGATGCGGCCCTCGCCCACATAGAACACGAGGCGGCCTTCCTCGGTCTTGGCGCTCAAATACGTCATGGGGCCGGGCTTTACCCTGCCCTGATTGCAGCCCCAGGCAACGCCTCCCAATTCTTCCTTGCCCTTGTCGAGCATCTTGTGGGAGATGGTATAGCCCTTGCCCGTCATTAAAGACGGGGCGACGGAACCGCAGTGGAACAGGATGCACTTATCCGGATCATCGCCAAAGTTGTTGTTCCAGTCCATGCACACGGGCGGGAGATCGGCTGCCGCCTGCAGGGCCAGCATGGCGATGGCGTTGCATACGTCAAGCTCGCAGGCGATGGGGAGGTCTTCATCATCGTGGAAGAGCCCCATGACCTGGCAGGGAGTAATACGGAAGGCGTCCTGCAATTCATTCCAGCACCGGAGGCCAATCGCCTTCAGGCCGTAATACTGTGCGATTTCCTTGAGTGCCACATACAGGCGCGCCTGGTTGTCAATCTGCTCCGAAGGGACGGCGCTGGTGTCCGCAACGGTTGCGATCTTCTCGCGAGCAGTTTGATAGACGGCGCTTTCTGCGTCCACCGCACGCATCTGGGCAAACAGCTGCGTCAAATCCAAAGTCTCCGTATTGATGTCATAACGCCGCAGTGCAAGTTCATCAAACCGGATGGTTTTGAATGCCGTGGTGCGCGCGCCGATGGCTCCGACGTTGACGCGGCGCAACGTTTTCACCACGTTACATGTCTGTGCGAAGGTAACGAGCTGGCGGCGAAACGCGTCGCTTAGCGGATGGCAGACATGGGGTTCAAATACCGTAAAGGCAATGTCTGCCTGGCGGAACACATCCGCAATGGAAAGCTTGCCGCAGAACGAATCGCGCCTGCTCGCAAAATCCATTTTACCGATCTCGTCCGGGTAGGCCTGCAGCAGGATGGGCACGTTTGCATCCTGCAACGCCGCCAACGCGCCGTTCTCATCCCCAAAGTTGGGGAGAGAGAGGATGACACCGTCAAACTTGCCGCGGTTCTCTTCTAAGAACTTGGCGTAAATCCGGCCTTCCGCCAATGTTTCCACGGCGCCGTAGCGGGTGAGGGACGCGTCCATCTCAATGGTCTCAAAGCCAAGAGCGTGGACGGCCTGGCGCATTTCCTCGCGCGCAGAAGCAATTAATTCCCCGGGGAAAAAACCGCGGTTACCAAAATAGAGTGCGAATGTGAGCTTGGTCATCTTCTTTTCCTCCTGATGTTCTGTTGTTATGCTTGAAAAATGGATTTGATCGCGGGATAAATCCGCCTGTATTGTGCCATGCGGCTTTGATAGAATTCCCGGTGCGCCGGGTTTGGGAGGAAGGTTTCGCTGTGCGCGGCGGCGCGTACGGCCGCCTTTAAATCGGGAATATCGCCCATCGCGTGCGCGCACAGCAGCGCAAGGCCGAGCGTGCCCGTTTCCTTAACCTTAAGGGTATGTACCGGACGGCCCATGATATCCGCCTTGATCTGCATGAGCAGCCGGGATGTTGTGCTCCCGCCTACGGCGGTGATTTCATTGACGGGCAGGCCGCATTCGAGCAGCAGCTCCGCGTTGTATTGCATTTCATAACAGAGACCCTCGAGCACCGCCTTGTAACAATCCCCGCGTGTGGTGGCGGCCGTCAGCCCCAAAAACGCGCCGCCCAGGGTGGAATCGATATACGGTGTGCCGGAGCCGCCCACATGCGGTAAAAAGAACAGGCTGGTGGGCGCCGTCGGGCATTCCTGCTCCATCAGCGCATACAGGCTGGAGCCTTCGGCTTTTGCGAAGGTTGCGCGCTCGCGCTCAAAGCACTCCTGATACCAGCGGATGCTGGTGCCCGAGGACGCGTTGAACGCCAGTGTGAGATAGCTGTCTTCAAAGACATACGGCTCGCTGCAAAAATTGTATTGTGCCATCCGGGGTGTAATGTCGTTTTTGTGGATCATTAGGGAGATGCACTCGCTTGAACCCATGCCATCCACCGAATCGCCGCGCGCGGCAACGCCGCCGCCAAGTGCCGCAAGCATCTGGTCATGCCCGCCTGCGACGACGGTCACATTGCTCCGGAAGCCAAGCTCCGAAGCGACTGCGGGGAGCAGCGTCCCGATGCGGGTGCCCGCGCGCACGGGCTTGGAAAATCCGCTGACGGGAAGGCCCAGTGCGGAAGCAACCTCATTTGACCAGCGGCTCTCCAATACATCAAAGAGCATGGTGCGCGAAGCGAGGGAATAATCGATCACGCGCTCACCCGTCAATAAAAAGCCGATGTAATCGCCAAAGAGCATGATGTGCCGCGCGGCGTGGAGCAATTCCGGCTGATGCTTCTTGATCCATAAAAGCTTGTTTGCCGTGTACATCGGGTTTGCTGCGGTGCCGGTTATGGCCTGCATCCGTTCGGGCGGTATTGCTGCAAGGATGTCCGCCACTTCTTCGCTACCGCGTATGTCCGAATAGTAGATGCTATTGGAAAGCACGCGGTCCCGTTCATCGAGCAGCACGGCAGCTTCCCCGAAGGATGCAATGGCAAGCGCTGTAATATCCGGCCGCGCGATGCGCCTGAGCGCGCGGGATACGGCTGTCCAGACTGTGCGAGCGTCAATTTCCATATAGCCGGGCTTTGGAGAGAGGGGGGCATATTCCTCGTGCGAAAACGCCAGTACATTGCCCTGATGATCTACAACAGAGGCCTTGCAGCCGGACGTGCCGACATCCAAACCGATATATGGCATGAAACGGGCTCCTTTCAGGAACGTTGTAAAAAACTTCAGCGTGTAGAGTAAATGGAATGGTGAAGAAAAATATAGGCTGTATGCCGCCGGATAGGATGCGGCCTAGTTTTATGTATACGAGGTATGATACAAATATTATACGATAACTGTATGCTGTGTTCAATACAGATCGTGTCAGATATACATGTTTACAGGCATCTTATTGAGAAATAGAATACAACTTCCTTTTTTGACGGCGCAATGTTGTATTTCTGTTTGGCATCCATTATACTAAAAGGAAAGCAAAGAAATTCCTTTTTTCATGCGTCCCGCAACCCGCATTTCACTCTGAACGGGAGAATTATTTTGGCAAAAATTGTCACGAAATATATGCGTTTGGCGGCATCCATCCGCGTACTTCTGGAAAACGGCGAGTTGAATCCGGGCGACAGGCTGTATTCGGAGCATGCCTTGTGCATGAAGTTTGACGTCAGCCGCCAAACCGTGCGTCAGGCACTCAAAGCGCTTGAAGAAGAAGGCCTGATTGTGCGCAGGCGGGGAAGCGGCACCTATGTCGCGCAGGAGGTCCGCCCGCAAAAAAGGGAGACAAAATCCATCGGCATCATCAGCTCCTATTTGGATGATTATATTTTTCCCAGCCAGACCAAGGGCGTGGAGCGCGTGTTGAGCGAGAAGGGTTATACCATGCAGCTTGGGGTGACCTATGGGAAGGTCGCAAACGAAGCCAGGCAGCTGAACGCCATGCTGGAACGGGATGTGGACGGTGTATTGTGGGAGCCTGCAAAGAGCGCCCTTCCGCTCGTCAACGATCCCTATTATAAAGAATTTGTCAGACGGGGTATCCCGCTGCTGCAGGTGAACGCCTTAAGCAACGGGCTGTCCCTCCCGTATGTCGCGGTGGATGACTGCCGGGGCGGGTACCTTGCATGCATACATTTTTTGGAGATGGGCCACAGGCGGATTGGCGGCATCTTCAAGCAGGACGACCGGCAGGGCCATCTTCGCTATGCAGGCTTCATGCAGGCGCTGTACGAATACAATCTGTCGCCCGATGATGAGCATATCTTCTGGTATTCCGCGGAGGACAGGGACGGGCTTTTTTCCGGCGTCGATGTTCGGCTGTATCAGCGGATGCAGGGCTGCACCGCGGTATTTTGCTACAACGATCAGATTGCGCTTGCCTTCCTGGAGCAGCTCAGGCAAAATGGAAAGCGCGTGCCACAGGATGTTTCGGTGATCGGGTATGACGATTCCAATCTTGCAACCGTTTGCGTGCCTGCGCTCACATCGGTTGTGCATCCCGGGGAGCGGCTCGGAGAGCTTGCGGCGCGGCAATTGCTGCAAATGATCGAAAACCCGGCGTTTGAGGCGGGCTATTTGTTTGAACCAAGGCTTGTGGTACGTGATTCCGTGCGGATGCTGCCGGCGAAACTGCAGAACTGATTTTATAATTTGCAATAATCAACAGGAGGGAATTCTTATGAGAAAATACGCGATTGGGGTCGATTTCGGCACGTTGTCCGGACGTGCCCTGCTTGTGGATGTGACAACCGGCGAGGAACTGTGTGACAGCACGCTCGACTATTCCCATGCGGTGATGGATGAAACGTTGCCTGACGGCACCCGTCTCGGGCACGATTGGGCGCTGCAACATCCGCAGGATTACCTCGATGTGTTCAAAAAAACAGTACCCGAAGTCTTGCAGAAGAGCGGTGTTGACGTTGCGGATGTCATCGGTGTGGGCGTGGATTTCACCGCCTGCACGATACTGCCCGTAAAGGCGGACGGCACGCCGCTGTGCTTCCTGCCGGAATTTCAAAATACACCCCATGCATATATCAAGCTGTGGAAGCACCATGCCGCGCAGGAGGAGGCGAATAAGCTCAATAAGATTGCCGAGGAACGCGGGGAGAGCTTTTTAAAGCGCTACGGCGGAAAGATTTCCTCCGAGTGGCTGTTCCCAAAGGTCTGGCAGATACTTGATGAAGCGCCGGAAATCTATGATGCCGCCGACTATTTTATTGAGGCCGCGGACTGGGTCATCTGGCAATTGACCGGCGTGCAGACGCGCAACGCCTGTACAGCAGGATATAAGGGTATGTGGCACAAGCGCCTGGGCTATCCGTCCCCTGCGTTTTTCAAGGCGCTCGATCCGCGCATGGAACACGTTGTGGAAGAAAAGCTCAATTGCCCGGTTTCCCCGCTGGGTGTCAAGGCGGGCGAAATTACGGAAGAAGCGGCGAAGCTGACCGGGCTTTTGCCCGGCACCGCGGTCGCGGTTGCCAATGTGGACGCGCACGTCACCGTGCCTGCGTGCAAAATTGCAGGCCCCGGCAAAATGCTTGCCATCATGGGTACCTCCACCTGCCATATGATGGTGGGCACGGAGGAAAAAGAAGTTCCCGGCATGTGCGGCGTGGTAGAGGATGGTATTTTGCCCGGCTATTATGGCTATGAGGCCGGCCAATCCTGCGTGGGCGACCACTTTGCATGGTTTGTGGAAAACTGCTGCCCGGCTTCTTATGTAGAGGAAGCCAAGGCAAAAGGCGTTTCCGTGCACCAGCTGCTTACAGAGAAAGCACAGACGCTCAAAGTGGGAGAAAGCGGGCTTGTGGCGCTTGACTGGTGGAACGGCAACCGTTCCGTGCTTGTGGATGTGGATTTGACCGGCGTAATGCTCGGCATGACGCTTGCCACAAAGCCGGAGGAACTATACCGCGCCTTAATTGAAGCAACCGCGTACGGCACGCGCAAAATCATTGAAACCTTCCGCAAGAGCGGCGTTGACGTTAACGAGTTTATCGCATCCGGAGGCATTTCGCAGAAGAACCCCATGGCCATGCAGATCTATGCGGATGTATTGAACATCCCCATCCGGATCGGCGGCAGTGCGCAGGGCCCGGCCTTAGGCTCCGCGATATTCGGCGCGGTGGCCGCAGGCCGGGAAAAGGGCGGCTATGACAGCGTGTTTGAAGCCGCGGGCGTGATGGGTAAGCTCAAGGACACCGTCTATACGCCGATCCCGGAACATGTGAAGGTGTACGATGAACTCTATCATGAGTATGATCTGCTGCACGATTACTTTGGCCGCGGCGCAAACGACGCCATGAAGCGCCTCAAGGCCATCCGCAGCCGTGCGGCATCTCTATAAGGGCTATAAAGGAGTACAGTATGAAGAAATCCGAGAAGTACGAATTGCTCAAAGCAGCCAACGATCTGTCTGCCCTACTTGGCATGAAGGCATACACCCTTCATGATGGCCGCGCAAAGGGGCTTCGCGCCATTGATATCAAGAACGGCAAAGGGCTTGAACTGACGGTGCTCCCTGACCGCGGCATGGATATTCCCTTTCTTTCCTACCGCGGCGTCAATCTTGGCTTTGTTTCCAAGGTGGGGTTAGCGGGGCCTGAGTTTTATACGGAAGACGCCGAATACGGTTTTTTAAAGAATTTTACCGGCGGCTTTTTGACCAACTGCGGTATCACCTATGCAGGCGCTGCCCATGTTGAGAATGGCCGTCCCTATGGCCTGCATGGCCCGCTTTCCAATACCCCAGCCGAAAACGTGAACAAGGAGCTCGCCTATGAAGGGGACGACGCCGTATTGCGCCTGTCCGGTTCCGTACGGCAGGCACGCGTATTCGGCGAAAACGTCCATCTGCACCGCGTCATGACGGTGGAGACGGAGGCAAACGTCATCCGCTTTACGGATATCATCGAGAACTGCGGATTTGAAGAGCAGCCGGTCATGACGCTGTACCACTTTAATCTGGGATATCCCATGTTGGATGCGGGGGCAAAAGCATATTTCAGCACCGACACGGTCATCCCCCGCACACCCTTTGCCGCGCAGGAACTCAGTGAGCACCAGCTGATGATCGCGCCGGAGGTCGGCCGCGAGGAGCAGTGCTACTTCCACAGCGGCGGCGCGGGCGGCCAGTTTGCGATGCTGCACAATGAGAAGCTGGGGCTGGCGGTCGTCATCCATTACAACCCCGCGCAGTGCCCGGTGCTTTGCGAATGGAAATGCATGCGCGCGGGAGACTACGCGCTGGGGCTTGAACCCACGATGTCCAATGTATTGTCCCGCGTGGAAGCGCGGGAAAACGGCGAATTGCAGCACATAGGACCGAATGAAACGCTGCAGGTGGACCTGCGCGTAGAGGTGCTGGACGATCCTTCTGAAATTTCAAAGTACATCGCGCTTGCGGGCGGAAAATAAAACAGCGTTGGGATTCTCTTTATGGGCGCTCGGGTCTTACCTGAGCGCCCGTTTTTTATCGTTTCATCATCTGGAAAGGGGAAGGGATGTCAAAGCGGCGCTGTTTTCCACAAAGTCCGTGCATTTCCGGCATGCCATGCCGCTTGACAACATAGAATGGCGGCATTATGATTAGTTAGTCAATCTAATTAACGGGGGGCATCGAAATTGGATGAGTTTTCGGCGCACTTGAACGAACTGTTCGTAGATACGTTCCGCAACATCCTCAAGGTGGAAGAGAAGACGCTCCAGAATAGCGTCATGAATCTGACCATCAATGAGCTGCACCTGATTGAATCCGTAGGAAAATGCAGGGAAGACGGCAGGACCATCAGCTCCATCGCGGAGGATATGCGCATCACGCTTCCTTCCGTGACGGTTGCCATTAATAAGCTCGCGGCAAAAGGGTATGTGGAAAAAGTGCGCGGGGCAACGGACAGCAGGACGGTATATGTCAGGCTCACGAAAAGCGGTAAAAAGGCGGATGCCGTCCACCGGTACTTCCATGAAAATATGGTTAGGTCCGTACTGCGCGAGATGGACGAGGAGGAGCGCAACGCACTGATGAAAGGCGTGATGAAGCTCAACGCGTTCTTCAAGGGCAAGATTTTAGCTGGAGAGGCGTAAATGGGTTTCTTAACCCGGATATCCAATTGGGCTAGCGGAAACACAAGGCGGAGGCATAGATGAGTTTTTCAATTTTAGGGACCGGCAGCGCACACCCAAAACGCGTTGTCACAAACGATGAACTATCCGCGATAGTGGACACCTCGGATGAATGGATCAGCACCCGTACCGGCGTGCGCGAACGGCGCGTGCTCACGGACGAAACGCTGATTGATATTGCACTTTCCGCGGCAAAACATGCGCTTGCGGATGCGGGGATACAGGCGAAAGAACTGGATTTGATCCTCTGCGCGACGATCCGCAATGAATACATTACCCCAACGCTTGCCTGCATGCTCCAAAAGGAGCTTGGCGCAACATGCCCGGCGATGGATATCAACGCCGCGTGCTCCGGCTTTTTATATGCGCTTGACGTGGCGGACGGATACTTTGTAAGAGGGCGCGCACGGAAGGCGCTCGTCGTGGCGGCAGAGGCCATGAGCAAACTAGCGGACTGGACGGACAGGGCGACCTGTGTGCTGTTCGGTGATGCGGCGGGTGCTGCCGTATTGGGAGAAGGGGAAGATTTGCTTTCACTTAAGATTACGGCGAGCGGCAACAACGAGCATCTCGTTATCCCGCATGTGCAGGGCAACAGCCCGTTCTCTGCGGCGGAAGTACGCGAACCGTTTGTGTATATGAACGGGCAGGAAGTCTATAAGTTTGCCGTTGCTTCCATGTGCCGCGATCTTTCGGACGTCATAGCGGAGGCCGGTTTACAACAGGACCAGGTGCATCATGTGCTGCCCCATCAGGCGAACAAGCGGATCATTGAGGCGGCAAAAGGGCGGCTGTCGATCCCGTCCGAACGGTACCACATGAACATTTCCCGCTTCGGCAACACATCCGCGGCGAGCATTCCGGTGCTGCTGGACGAATGCAACCGTGCGGGGGAATTGAAAAAAGGCGAATTTCTGGCCTTAAGCGCATTTGGCGGCGGTTTCACAACAGGGGCCTGCGTGCTGCGCTGGTGCAAAGGGCAATAAAAAATTTCAGGAGGCACTTATTATGATCTTCGAAAAAATTGTTGGCATTCTTAAGGACTATAAGGACACCGAGGCGGGCAGCATTACGCCGGATACCACGTTTGAGTCGCTGGGGCTTGACTCCCTTGATCGCGTGGAACTGGCGATGAGCGTGGAAGAAGCGTTTTCAATCCAGCTTGAGCTCACGGAATCCATGCGCACCGTACAAGGCTTGGTTGACGCCATTGAAGAAGAGTTGAAATCAAAGGAGAACAATGCATGAAGACCCCGCTGTGCGGCCTGTTGGGCATAGAATACCCGGTGCTGCAGGGCGGTATGGCCTGGGTGGCGGATGCTTCCCTTGCCTCTGCCGTCAGCAATGGAGGCGGGCTTGGCATCGTTTCCGCCATGAATGCGGACGCGGACTGGCTCCGCAATGAAATCAGAAACACCCGCGCCCGTACCGCGAAGCCCTTCGGCGTAAACATCATGCTGATGAGCCCGTATGTGGAAGAAGTGGCGCAGGTGGTCATAGAAGAGCGCGTGCCTGTGGTCACAACGGGGGCGGGCAACCCTTCCCGGTTCATGGGCAAGTGGATCGATGCGGGCATCAAGGTCATTCCCGTGGTGCCGTCTACTGCTGTTGCAAAGCTTGTGGCGCGCAGCGGCGCAAGTGCCGTCATTGCAGAAGGCGGAGAGTCGGGCGGCCATGTGGGCGATCTCACTACAATGGTGCTTGTGCCGCAGGTGTGCGACGCTGTAGATATTCCCGTCATCGCCGCGGGCGGCATTGCGGATGGCAGGGGCGTTGCGGCGGCGTTCATGCTGGGCGCTGTGGGCGTGCAGTTGGGGACAAGGTTCCTAGTCGCCAATGAGTGCACCATCCACCAGAACTATAAGGACCGCATCCTGCAGGCAAAGGATATCGATACCGCAACGGCGGGCAAGCGCCTCGGGCACCCCGTGCGCGCGCTCAAAAACCCGTTTATGCGGGAATTTATCCGCCGCGAGTATGACAGCAGCATCCCGAATGAAGAGCTGGAGCGCTACGGCGCGGGCGCGCTGCGGCTTGCCGCGCGCGAGGGCGATGTCAAAAGCGGCAGCGTCATGGCAGGGCAATCTGCGGCAATGGTCCATAAGGAGCAGCCCGCCTGCGACATCATCCGCGAACTCATGGAAGAATCGGAAGCGCTGTTAAAAGGAGCCTGCAAATGGGTGCAGTAGCGTTTTTGTTCGCGGGGCAGGGCGCGCAGTATCCCGGCATGGGGCAGTCGCTTAGTGAGAGCTCGAAGGCTGCGCAGACGGTGTTTGCCCTCGCGGATCAAATCCGCCCCGGTACCAGCGCACAGTGCTTTACCGGCACAAAAGAGGAATTGAGCCAGACTGTTAACACACAGCCTACAGTATTCGCTGTGGATCTTGCGGCGGCCTGTGCGCTTTTGGAAGCGGGCATTGTACCGCAGGCAATCTGTGGGTTCTCCCTTGGGGAGGTTGCGGCGCTGACCTTTGCCGGGGCATTCTCCCATGAAGGCGGTTTCCGGCTTGTGACAAAGCGCGCGGAGCTCATGCAGCGCGCGGCGGAGCAAAACAAGGGCGGCATGGCCGCGGTGCTAAAACTAGCGAACGAAGATGTGGAACAGCTTTGCGTTTCCCATCCGGGCGTATATCCGGTCAACTACAATTGCCCCGGCCAGCTGGTGGTGGCGGGCGTACAGGACGCATTGCAGGAATTTTGCATGGCAGTGCAGCAAAAGGGCGGCAGGACAATGCCCCTTGCGGTCAACGGCGCGTTTCATTCCCCATACATGGCGGAAGCGGCGGAGGAATTTTATCAGCTATTATCCGATTTCTCTTTTCAAACACCCTCCTACCCGGTATACGCCAACGCGACGGCGGAACCTTATGCGCCCCCTTATGAAACATTGCTTGCAAAGCAGATCGCATCCCCTGTGCGCTTTGAACAATCCATACGCGCTATGGCGCAGGCGGGCATCGACACGTTTGTGGAGGTTGGCCCCGGCAAAACGCTGACAGGGCTCGTCAAGAAGATACTGTCTGAGGCGAACGCCTACAATGTGCAGGATGCAGAAAGCCTGCACGCAACCGTGCGGGCATTACAAGGAGGAAACGCATGCTAGCTGGCAAGACGGCGCTTGTAACGGGCGCGTCCCGCGGCATTGGCCGCGCCATCGCGCTCTCTCTTGCAAAGGAGGGTGCGGATATCGCACTTGTATACGCGGGCAACGTGGCCGCCGCGGAAGAAACGCTGGAGCAGCTGCGCGCGCTTGGCGTGAGGGCAGAGGCCTTCCGTTGCGATGTGGCGGATCATGCCGCGGTAAAGGAACTGGTGGCGAAAGCGCTTGAAGTGTTTGGCACCATTGATATCCTGGTCAACAACGCAGGCATCACGCGGGACGGCCTGCTTCTGACGATGAAGGAAGCGGACTATGACGCGGTGCTTGACACCAATCTCAAAGGCGCTTACAACACCATCAAGCACATCGTGCCGCACATGCTCAAAAAGCGCAGCGGACGCATCATCAACATTTCCTCGGTGGCGGGGCTGATGGGCAACGCCGGCCAGGTAAATTACGCCGCCGCAAAGGCGGGCCTTATTGGCCTCACCAAATCGGTCGCCAAGGAGCTTGCCGCCCGCAGCATCACCTGCAACGCCGTAGCACCCGGGTTTATTGAGACGGATATGACGGGCGAGCTTTCCGAGCGGGTGCAGCAGGCGCTGCTTGAGGCCATCCCACTAAAGCGCATGGGCAAAGCCGGGGATGTCGCATCCCTTGTAACATTCCTTGCAGGCCCTATGGCAGCCTATATCACCGGTGAGGTCGTGCGTGTAGACGGCGGCCTTGCGATGTAAATAAAATACGCTTCCCGCAATTGGATTGGAGGAGCAACGATATGAAAAGAGTAGTCGTTACCGGGATGGGGGTCGTTTCCCCCATCGGTAATACGCTGGACGCCTTCTGGAATAGTCTAAAAAACGGCGTCTGCGGCATTGATTTCATTACAAAATTTGACACAGAACCGATGAAGGTCAAAATCGCGGCGGAAGTCAAGGACTTTGACCCGACGGCCTATATGGAAAAAGGAGAGGCCAGGAAGACCGATCTTTACGCCCAGTACGCGATTGCCGCGGCCGCACAGGCCATGCAGCACAGCGGGCTTACGGTACAGGACCCGTTCCGCTTTGGCGTCTACATCGGCTCGGGCATCGGCGGCATGGAAACGTTTATGAACGAGTGCCGCAAGCTTTTTGAGCAGGGCCCGCGCCGTGTGTCCCCGCATTTTATCCCGATGATGATCGCAAACATTGCGGCAGGCAGCATCGCCATCAAATATAACGCGATGGGGCCGTCATTGCCTGTGGTCACGGCCTGCGCTACGTCCTCAAATGCGATTGGCGAAGCGTTCCGCGCTATCAAGCACGGCTATGCGGACGCCATACTCGCAGGCGGGGCGGAAGCCGCGCTCAATCCGCTGGGGATCGCAGGATTCACAAACTGCATGGCGCTTTCCACAAGGAACGAGCCAAAGGACAGCTCTATTCCCTTTGACAAGCGCAGGGATGGGTTCGTCATGGGCGAAGGTGCCGGCGTGCTGGTACTCGAATCGTACGATCATGCAAAAGCGCGCGGCGCGAACATTTATGGAGAGGTGATCGGCTACGGTAACACGTGCGACGCGCACCATGTCACGGCCCCGCATCCGGAGTCTCTGGCGGCGGCACAGGCAATTCGCCTTTCCATGCAGGAAGCGGGATTAGGCCAGCAGGACGCGAAGCGCCTCTATATCAACGCGCACGGCACAAGCACGCCGCTCAATGATAAGGCGGAAACGCTCGCTATCAAGCTCGCGCTTGGCGAATACGCGTATGAAACGATGGTCAGCTCCACCAAGTCCATGACGGGCCATATGCTCGGTGCTGCGGGCGCTGCGGAGGCGATTACCTCTATCATGGCGCTTTCTACCGGCACGGTGCCGCCCACCATAGGCTACAAGGAACCTGATGAAGCGTGCGACCTTGATGTGGTGCCAAACGTTTCCCGCAAGGCCGATCCGGCCTATGCGTTTTCGCTTTCGCTGGGCTTTGGCGGGCATAACGCCTGCCTCGTGTTCAAAAAGTGGGAGGGTGAGGCATGAACTTAAAGAACATCAAAGAGCTGGTGCAGCTCTTGGAGCGCTCCACCCTGACGGTGCTGGAGGTTTCGGAAGCGGATACGAAGATCCGCCTGGAAAAGAATCCGGCTTCCCAGCAAGTGCAGGAACCGGCAGCCGTTCACACACAGCCGGAGTCGTCCGTGGCGGCCACACCTGTACCCGCACCTGACGGCGCGGTGGATTTTAACAGCATTATCGAAATCAAATCCCCGATGGTGGGCGTCTACTATGCCTCGCCCTCGCCGGATGCGAGGCCCTTTGTTTCGGTCGGCTCCAAGGTGAAAAAAGGGGATGTGCTGTGCATCATTGAGGCGATGAAGCTGATGAACGAGATCACCGCCGAGGTGGATGGGGAAATTGTGGATATTTGCGTGGAAAACGGCCAGGTGGTGGAGTACGCGCAGATTCTCTTCAAGGTCTTTTAACGGGGGGTAGCGTATGGATAGGGAAACACTCAAAACAATACTGCCGCACAGGGAACCCATGCTGCTGGTGGATGAAGCGGAAATGGTATCCGATACCCAGTCTAGGGGAAGCTACCATGTGCGCGGGGACGAATGGTTTTTGCAGGGGCATTTTCCGGATAACCCGGTGGTGCCGGGCGTGATCCAGTGCGAAATCCTGGCGCAGGCGTCCTGTGTGCTGGTCGCATCCAAAATGAAGGGCACAACGCCGTATTTTACGGGCCTGAACCGCGTGCGCTTCCGCAGGAAGGTCGTGCCCGGGGATACGATCGAGATTGAAAGCGCGATCGTCAAGGAAAAAGCGCCCTTCTTCTTTGCGGAAGCGACCGGCTCTGTTTCCGGCGAGGTTGCGGTGAGCGCGGAGTTCTCCTTTATGCTTGAAAAGCAAGGGGAGTGAAGGCGTGTTTACAAAAATATTGATCGCCAACCGCGGGGAGATCGCCGTGCGCATCATCCGTGCCTGCAAGGAGATGGGCATCTCCACCGTCGCCGTCTTTTCGGAGGCGGACCGGGATGCGTTGCATGTCAACCTTGCGGATGAAAGCATCTGCATCGGCGCGCCGCGCGCAAAGGACAGCTATTTGAATATGTCCGCCATCCTTTCGGCGGCTGTTGTTACCGGGGCGGAGGCCATCCATCCCGGCTATGGCCTGCTCTCTGAAAACGCACGGTTCAGCGAGCTTTGCGCGTCCTGCGGCATTGCGTTTGTCGGCCCGCCTGCCGAAGTCATCGCAAAGATGGGCGATAAAAATGCGGCGCGGCAGACCATGATCAAGGCAGGCGTGCCCGTCATCCCGGGAAGCGAGGTGCTTGCTTCCGTAGAAGACGCGAAAAAAGAAGCGGCGCGTATCGGCTACCCGCTGCTGATCAAAGCGCGCGCGGGCGGCGGCGGGCGCGGCATCCGCCTGGTGGAACAGGAAGCGCAGCTTGAAAACCAGTTCTACGCCGCTTCTCAGGAAGCGGAAAGCGCTTTTGGCGATGGGGCTGTGTACCTGGAGAAATACCTGTTCCCCGTCAAGCATGTGGAAATGCAATTGATCTGCGATAAGCACGGCAACGCCGTAGCGCTAGGGGAGCGGGAATGCTCCGTGCAGCGGAAGAACCAGAAGCTGATTGAAGAAAGCCCTTCCCCCGCGGTGGATGAGGGCTTGCGCAAACGAATGATGGAAACCTCCGTGCGCGCGGCAAAATCTGCGGGGTACGAGAACGCGGGAACGATCGAATATCTCCTTGACCGGGACGGCAATTATTATTTTATGGAGATGAACACCCGCCTGCAGGTGGAGCATCCGGTCACGGAGATGGTGACGGGCATCGACCTTGTGAAGTGGCAGATCCGGGTGGCGGCGGGGCTACCGCTGCAGTTCACGCAAGAGGATATCAGGCTTTCGGGCTGCGCCATCGAATGCAGGATCAACGCGGAAGACCCCATGCACAATTTCAGGCCCTGTTGCGGCAAGGTAACGCTGTTGCACATCCCCGGCGGCCCGTGGGTGCGCTTTGATACGGCGCTGTACCAGGACTATGTGGTGCCCCCGTATTACGACAGCATGATTGCAAAGCTCATTGTCCACGCAAAAACGCGCGAGGAAGCCATCCGCAAGATGCAGGCGGCGCTTTGCGAGCTTGTGATCGAGGGGATTTCCCACAACAGCGAATTGCAGATGGATATTTTGCTTGACGAGCGTTTCCAGACGGGCGTCTACACCACCGATTTTATGGCGAGCAGGGGGTAACGAATGCTCAAAAAAGATTTGTTTAAGCGGCCAAAGAATCCGCTTGAAACCGGCGAACCGATAGAGAAATCGATAAAACCTGCCGTTCCGGATGAACTTTGCATCAAATGCGCCTGCTGCAAGGCAACGCTTTTTCAGAGCGAGCTCAACAACAACCAAAAGGTCTGCCCGCGCTGCGGCGCGTATGGTAGGCTCGGCGCGCGCGAACGCATCGGGCTCATCTGTGACGAAGGTTCGTTTGAAGAGCTGTTCCGGGGCACGGTTTCAGAAGACCCGCTCTGCTTTCCCGGCTATGAAGGAAAGCTAAAAAAAGCAAGGGAGGAAAGCGGGGAGGAAGAGGCGGCCGTTTGCGGTACGGCATCCATTGGCGGCATTGAAACGGCGCTGTTTGTGATGGATCCGAATTTTATGCTTGGCTCCATGGGCGCGGCGCTTGGGGAAAAGGTGGCGATGCTGTTCGAGGTCGCGGCGCAAAAGGGACTGCCGGTCGTAGGCTTTACGGTTTCCGGCGGCGCGCGCATGCAGGAGGGCATCCTTTCCCTGATGCAGATGGCAAAGACGAGCGGCGCCGTGAAACTGCACAGTGATCTAGGCAACCTCTATATCTGCGTGCTGACCGACCCGACCACGGGCGGCGTCACCGCAAGTTTTGCAATGCAGGCCGACATCATACTCTCCGAACCGAAAGCGCTTATTGGCTTTGCGGGTCCGCGTGTGATTGAGCAGACCATCCGCCAGAAGCTGCCGCAGGGCTTTCAGCGTGCGGAGTTCCTGCTCCAAAAAGGGTTTGTGGACGCGATTGTGGAACGAAAAGAATTAAAGCAGACGCTTTTCACCTTGCTGCGTCTTCACAAAAAGGAGGCGGCAATATGAGCGCAATCGAAAAACTGCAACTGGCCCGCGCCAACGGCAGGCCGACAGGGCAGGATTTTATCCGCCATATCATAGACGGGTTTATGGAGCTGCATGGAGACCGGCGCTTTGGGGACGACCAGGCGGTAATTTCAGGCATCGGCACGTTAGGCGGCATGCCCATTACCGTAATTGCGCTTGAAAAGGGGCATGATACCAAGGAGAAGGTGCTGAGGAATTTCGGCTCCGCCCACCCGGAAGGTTACCGCAAGGCGCTCCGGCAGATGAAGCTTGCGGAAAAATTCAATCGACCGATCCTTTGCTTTGTGGATACCGCGGGTGCATACTGTGGTATTGAGGCGGAGGAACGCGGGCAAGGGCAGGCGATTGCAGAGAATCTCATGGAAATGATGTGGCTCAAGGTGCCCGTACTTTCCGTATTGATCGGAGAGGGCGGCAGCGGCGGCGCTTTGGCGCTTGCGGTCGCAAACGAGGTGTGGATGCTGGAGAACGCCGTTTACTCCGTTATTACGCCCGAAGGGTGCGCCAGCATCCTCTGGAAGGACGCCTCAAAGACAAAGGAGGCCGCGGAATGCCTGAAGCTGACGGCGGAAGACCTGTATCGCCTCAAGGTAATCGAGCGCATTATCCCCGAGGGGGAAACGATGTTTGACGAACTCAAAATGCAGTTATATGATACATACTGTTCGCTCAAAGGGAAACCCGGAGCACTTCTAGCGCAGGAGCGGTACGCAAGATTTCGAAACATAGGGGGAAGCGGAGCATGATCGCCATCGTAACGGACAGTACCATCTCCATCACAAGGGAGGAGGCGGAACGCCTGGGGGTGTTCATTGTGTCCGACCAATACAGCGTCAACGGCAGGACGTACCTGGAAGGCTTTGCCGATGAAAACGGGGCGTTTGAAGAACGCATCTTCCGGGAGCCGGAATTGTGCAAAACCTCCCAGCCGCCGGTATCCTCCTTTGTGCAGGTGTTTGAAGAGCTGCGCGACAAAGCGATGGAAGTGCTGTGCATCGTCATTTCCTCGCGGCTGAGCGGCACCTATTCAAGCGCGTGTATCGCCGCGCGTGAGGTGGACCGGGCGAATATCGCGGTGGTGGACTCGCTTTCCACCTCCGGCGGGTTGTGGCTACTCGCAAAAGCCGCGCGCAAGCTGATTGACGCTGGAAATTCCCTGGAACAGACGGCGAAAAGGCTGGAAGCGATGCGCGATAAGGCAGGCATTGTATTTTCCGTCAACGATATGGCGGCGCTGCGGCGCAGCGGCAGGCTTGGCGTGGTACCGCAGTCCGTAGGCACAGTGCTCAATATCCGCCCCATCCTGATGTGCATCAAGGGGACAATCGTCGCGCGCGGCACGGCGCGCGGCACCGCCGAACGCGTAAAAGCGCTCGTCAGCCGCGTTCCGCAGGCCGCAAAGGAAATTGCGGTACATCATCTTGGCGAACGCGAAAGCGTGGAGCCCCTTTATCAGGCGGTGCTGCGCCGCTTTCCCGAGGCCTCCGTACAGGTCGCAAAATTAGGGCCCGTGCTAGGCATTCACCTTGGCGCGGGCACCGTGGGTGTTTCCTGGATGACGGAATAGCCTTCCGTTTATTCTGACTTTCCGCAGCCTGCTGAGGCAATCAGGGCAAGTTGGTCGCCAATGGAGGAATATAAGGCGGCAAGCAATTCCACCTCTTCTTCCGAGACGCATTCGGCGATTTGGATGGCGATGATGGCGGAAAGAAACGTCAGTTCTTTTCCCGAGCAATTGCACAACATAAAAATCCCTCCTGCTTGCAGGATATGCATGCGGGAGGGATTTTGCATGCGGGGAGAGGGATAAATCCGCTTTCTTCCGTGCGGTGGGCGATTTACGCCAACTGGAGCATTACAAACGCCGTTGCAATGGAAACCACCACCGAAAGTACCAGGCTGCCTTTTAGCCAGGCGCACACGCCCGCTGCGGCGATGCCTGCGATGGTGGCCGCCCGCATTTCGGGGGCGGCCTGCATAACGCCCCGTATGATCAGCGCGCTTAGCGCCGTATACGGAATATATTGCAGAAACTGCTTTAAACGGGCGGGCAGCGGTTTTCCCGCCATTATCACTAGCGGTAAGAGCCTTGGCAGGTATGTGACCGCCATCATGCCGAGGATCAGCAACAGATAGCTTTTCATATTAGACATCCTCCTTGATGACGAATGCGCCGATGCCCGATGCAAGGATGACGGCGGCGATAAAGCACCAGGAGGCTGGCAGAAGCTGAAAATGCGCGCCTACCGTGTAGAAGATCCCGGACATTGCGGCGAGCAGCAGCACGGAACGGGATTTTTTTAATTCCGGAGCCAGCAGCGCCATAAACAGGGCGTAAAGGCCGATCCCGAGGCTAAGCTGAATGGATGCGGGAAGCAAAGCGCCCGCAAGATAGCCAACCATGGTGCCGCCGACCCAGGAAAGGTACGGCACAACCTGGAGGGTGAGCAGGTAGGGGAGCGTCAGTTCCCGGTCGTTTAGCGAGAGGACGGAAAATGTTTCGTCCGTCACGCCAAAGGCAATGAGAAACAGCCAGCGCTTCTTTACCGCCTGCAGCCGGACCGACAGGGACGCGCTCATGATGAAATGCCGCAGATTGAGCAAGAACGTGGCGAGTATGATACTTCCAATGGAGATGCCGTCCCGGATCATGTCGAGCGCCATAAACTGGCTTGCGCCCGCGTACACCAGCAGGGAACACAGGAAGCTGTCCTGAAAGAACAGCGCCGTATTCTTTGCAAGCAGGCCAAAAGCCATGGCCACGGGCAAATACCCGAACGCCAGCGGAAGTGCAGCCAAAGCCCCTTCCCGGATGCTATTCCATACCTCTTTTTTTACCGGCATGTTTTCCCCATTCTGCCCTGTATTGCGGTGTGGTATAATACCTTTATCGGGGATGCGTCATAACAATCAAAATGTATGTTATAACACCCAGATTGGTTCATTATATATGCCCGCCAGGCAAAATGCAAGGGGGACCGTTCTTGAAGGATTTGAATCAGATCGTCGCAAACAATCTTAAGCGCATCCGTGAAGAAATGAAGCTGAGCCTGGATAAAGTGGCGGAGCTGACGGGTGTGAGCAAGGCGATGCTCCGGCAGATTGAGGCGGAAGAATCAAGCCCGACCATCAAGACGATCTGGAAGATCGCATCGGGCTTGAAAATTCCGTATACCGCCATCATCAATAGCCCCCAACCGGACACTTTTGTTGTTCCGAAGGAGGAGCTTGCGCCGCAGGTGGAGGATGGGGGGCGGTACGAGGTCTATTCTATTTTCCCTTCCGAGGATGGCCGGAGATTTGAGGTATATACGATAGAACTCAAGGAAGGTGGGGCGTTCTGTTCCAGTCCGCATGGCGAACGAACGCAGGAGTTCATCACGGTGTATACAGGCGTATTGACGGTACGCGTAGGCGAAGAAGAGTATGAAATCAAAACGGGTGACTCCATCCGGTTTTTGGCCGACCGGCCGCATTGCTATTTGAATCGGTCGCCCGCGTCAGTGCGCGCAAGCATGGTCATTTATTATCCGCTGTAATGGGTTCTTAGGGGCTTCCCGAAGGGAAGCGGGGTCGTTGCGCTATAAGCGCAAAAACCGGTCCAGTGAATCGGTTTTAGACCCCCGGGTTCCGCTTATTTAGCGGCCCTAAGCGGGGTCCTAACGCAACCTACTTCTTGATAAGCTGAGAGCCCGGTTGGTCAACCGGGCTCTTCTGTATGATTGGTAAGATTTATACAGCCAGCGTCCCGACAAGGCTCTGCATGGCGGCAAGCGTGCGCTCTAAAAGCGTATCCAGCTCCCATCCGAGCATCTCTGCGCCCTTTGCAATGACATCGCGCGAGCAGCCGGCGGCAAACGCGGGCGTCTTATACTTTTTCTTGACGGATTTTAATTCCATATCGGATACGCTCTTAGAAGGCCGCATCAGCGCCGCAGCGCCGATCAGGCCGGTCAGCTCGTCCGTCGCGTAAAGAATTTTTTCCATCACGTGTTCGGGCTTCACATCCACCGTCAGCGCGTAGCCGTGGCTCGCTGTGGCGTGGATGATACCTTCATCGATAGTAAGCTCCCGCATGATCTCCTGGCTCTTGATGCAATGCTCTTCCGGGTAGAGTTCAAAATCAAGATCGTGCAGCAGACCGGCAACTGCCCAGTACTCCTCGCGCTCCGGGTCGTATTCGCGCGCAAAATAGCGCATCACGCCCGAAACAACGGCGGCGTGCTGGAGGTGAAATGGATCCTTGTTGTACTGCTTGAGCAATGTTTCCGCCTGTTCCATAGTAGGGATGTAAGACATAGCGTTCGGCTTCCTTTCTGTAAAATCAAATCAATCGTTTATTTGAGCCCGAGTCTCTCAACGAGCATCGGGATGCCTTCTTCAAAATTCACTCCGAACCGTACATCCGTATTGGCGGCCTTGGTGCGCGCAATGCTGCCCACCGTAAAGTCCACCGCGAGCTGGGTCGCTTCCGCAAGCGGGCAGTCGTGCAGCAGGGCGCTTAAGAGCGCGCTTGCAAATACGTCGCCTGTGCCGTGGTACATGCCATCGATGCGGTCGCCAAAGAGAATGTCCATCTTGCCCGTGCGTGCGTCATAGGTGGCGGCGCCTAAACGATGATCGTCAAAGTATACGCCGGTAAGCACCACGCATTTGGGGCCGAGCGCACAAAGGCGCCTTAAAAGCTCCTCCACATACGCGGACGTATAGGGGCCTTCACGGTAGGGTTCCTCCAGCAGCAGCGCCGCTTCCGTCATGTTGGGCACCACGCAGTCCGCCACAGCGCAAAGCTTGCGCATGCCTATGGGGAAATCGGGAGAGAAGAGCTTGTACAGCTGGCCGTGGTCCGCCATAACGGGGTCCACCAGAATAAACGTGCGTTCCGACTTGAGCCTATGGAACACCTCAAGCATCAGGTCGATCTGCTCAAACGATCCCAAAAAGCCTGTGTAAAGCGCGTCGAACGCGATGGGGAGCGTCTGCCAGTGGGAGACGACGGGCAGGATATCCTCCGTCAGATCCCGGTAGGTATAGCCCGTAAAGCCGCCTGTATGCGTGGACAATACTGCCGTTGGAATCACGCTTGTTTCAATGCCTGCGGCGGAGAGGATTGGAAGCGCTACGGTTAAGGAACATTTACCAAAGCAGGAGATGTCGTGTATGGCCGCTACTCGTTTTTGCATGTGCGCGTGTTGTCCTCCAAAAAACTGTTTCAGCGGGGAAAGCCCCATATTTTATACTGTATTATAACGGTGCACAGTCCGGCTGTACAGCGGGCTAGGGCAGGTCATACTGTAAAATGACCACGTCACGCGACCGATCGTCGAGCGTACCAACGCCCCGCATAGTGCCGACTAGCGTGAAGCCATAGCGTTCGTGGAACGCTATGGAATGCGTGTTTTCTCCGTCGATCCATGCGGTGACTATGCGAAGCCCGTTTGCTTGCGCACGCTCCAGCAGCGCGCGCAGGAGCTTTCCTCCCGTGCCCCGGCCTTGTTCTCCCGGCATGGTATACACGCTGTTTTCTGCGGTAAGGCGGTATCCCGTATGCGGGCGGAATACGGAAAGCGAGGCGTAACCCAAGATGCTGCCGTCTTCTTCGGCAACAAGCGCCGCGTAGGGCGGCGCGCTGTGTTCCATAAGCCAGGCCTGCATCTGTTCCTCGGTCAGCAGACGCTTGTCCCAGCTGTAGTGCGTATTCTGCCGGTAATGGTTCATCAGCATCCGCAGCGCGGGAAGATCACCTTCACATGCATCGCGTATCTGCATAAAACCTCCTTTGGGAATTCGTATTATACCTTTGCGCAAACATCCTTGACGACCTCGCCCGCAAGGATCAGCCCCGCCACAGAGGGCACAAACGCCACGCTGCCGGGCACCTGGCGGCGGATAGTGCACTTGCGCTTGGTATCCGGCGGGCAGACACAGTGGGACTTACAGCTGTTGCCTTCCTCCTCAATGGGGGTAAGCACCTCTTCCCTTGAGTACACCACCTTGAGCGTGGGGATCTTGCGCGCGCGCAGCTCCCTGCGCATGACGCGCGCAAGCGGACATACGGAGGTTTTGTAGATATCCGCCACCTCAAAGCGCGTGGGGTCAAGCTTGTTGCCCGCGCCCATGCAGCTGATGATGGGGACATTTGAAGCATATGCCCGCTCTATGAGCAGCAGCTTGGAGGAAACGGTGTCGATGGCGTCGATCATATACGTATAGCGCGAAAGATCATATGCGTCGGCGGTTTCCGGGCCGTAGAAGCATTCGTTTGCCTCCACCTTGCACTTTGGATTGATGTCGAGGATGCGCTCGCGCATGACCTCGACCTTTTTTTTGCCGATCGTACTCCTAGTTGCGATCAGCTGGCGGTTGATGTTTGTCAGGCAGACGCAGTCGTCGTCAAAGAGCGAGATCGCGCCAACACCGCTACGTGCCAACGCCTCCGCCGCAAACGCGCCCACGCCGCCGATGCCAAACACCGCTACGTGCGCTTGATACAATTGTTCCATTGCCGCTTTTCCCAGCAGCAGTTCTGTCCTTGAAAAAGAATGCAGCATATCGTTCCTATCGTTCTTCTTTGTTCATAAGTCCCTTAATGGATATTTCCGTGGGGACTGAATCCGTCACGTAAAACACGCGGTAATATTCGCGCGGGACGGGAAACCCGTCCGTTAGCGCGGATTTGAGCGCGGGCGCTTCGTCTTCCTCCACGCGCAGCGAAATACCGCAGCTGTTCGTCACTGCGCGCAGCGTCGGCATGGTGCAAACGGGGGCTCTCGCTTTTAAAAACTGCTCGGCGCGCATCGCGTGGTGGGTGGAAGAGAAGGACACCATGTAATAGCGGTTGCTGCGCATAGAACAAACCCTCCTCCTCATTGTGGATGAGTATAGCATGCGCGGCGTTGAAACACAATTCTTTCAAAAAGGATGATTTCTTTCCTGTTTCGATTTTTATGAAAATGCCGTCCTTCATAATTTCCACACAACCCGCTGGTAGGATCATTCCTAGATCGGGCGCTTTAACGCCTTATTGGGAGGAGAAAATCATGTTGAAGAAACCGTCAAACAAAATCCGCCTTGTGGCGCTACTTGCATGTGCTGCGCTTGTTTTCCTTGCAGGATGCAGCGCGAAACCGGAACAAGCGCCCGTGCAAACGGAGGCCGCGGCGGCAAAAGAAACGGAGGAAGATCTTTTGATCCCTGTTTCCGGGCTGACGGAGGAACCGCAGTTTTATCCCTACAGCGTGGATGGGAAGGACATGGAGATTATTGCGCTGACCGCCTCGGACGGCTCTGTCCGTACGGCGTTTAATACCTGCCAGGTCTGTTACAGCTCCGGAAACGGGTATTATAAAGTAAAAGGGGATACGCTCGTCTGCCAGAACTGTGGCAACCAGTTCGGCTTTGATGAAATCGCCCTTACGCGCGGCGGATGCAATCCTGTGCCCATTGCGGAAGAGGAACGCAAGGAGCAGGACGGCAACCTTGTGATCAGTGCGAATTACCTGAGCAAGGCGTCTCAATTGTTTGCAAACTGGAAGTAAGGTAAGATGGTATTGAGGCAGGAAGGAACGTGCGCATGAGAGAAGTAAAACAGACACTCCATATCGAAGGCATGCATTGCCGCGGATGCGAAATGCGGGTGGAACAGGCGCTCTTGGCGCTCGACGGTATGAACAAGGCCGCCGCGCGCTATGCGGGCTCGGACGTGCGCATTGAATACGATGCGGAGCGGCTAAAGCCGGCGCAGATTACAAAAGCGCTGGAGGACGCGGGGTACCCGGTTGTGGAAAAAGAGGCCGTCTCGCGCGATCTTTCCTTCAAAGCGCGTATGACCCGCCTTGCGGCGGCAATCGGCATCGGCGCCGTGCTGTATGTGCTGCTCTCCAATTTCGGCGTCGTCACGTTTTTGCCGACCATCGATCAGAATATGACCTACGGCGTGCTGTTCGTCACGGGGCTTTTGACCTCGGTACACTGCATTGCCATGTGCGGCGGTATCAACCTGACGCAGAACATCAAACACAAGCAGGCGGGGGAAACGCAGTCGCGCTTTCTGCCGGGGCTTTTATACAATCTTGGCCGCGTCATTTCCTATACCCTGATCGGCGGCGTTGTCGGCGCTTTGGGCAGCGTCATTACGCCCTCGGGCGCGTTCCGCGGCTTTATCGCGGTGCTTGCGGGCGTGTTCATGGTGCTGATGGGGCTGAACCTGCTTGAGGTGTTCCCGGGCCTGAACCGTCTGATGGGACGGCTCCCCAGGTTGCTCCGTGTACAAAATAAACCGGGCGCAGGCCCGTTTGCGGTGGGCCTTGTCAACGGGCTGATGCCGTGCGGCCCCCTGCAGGCGATGCAGCTCTACGCGCTGGCTTCGGGCAGCATCTTAACAGGCGCGCTTTCCATGCTGGTGTTTGGCCTTGGCACCGTGCCGCTGATGCTGCTCTTAAGCGTCGTGAGCGCGCTTCTTTCCGCGCGCTTTACCCGCAATATGATGCGGGCGGGCGCGGTGCTTGTTATGGCGCTGGGGCTTTTGATGCTCAACCAGGGCATGAGCCTTTCGGGCGTTGCGCTGCCGGGTACCGTGCAGGGAAGCGCCGTGGCGGATACCGGTGCGGGGAAGACCGCGCAGGTACCGGGGCCTGTTGTTACGGATGGCGTGCAGCGCATCTCAAGCACCTTTACCTCCGGCAGGTATGCGCCCATCACCGTACAGGCTGGCATTCCGGTGGAGTGGACGATAGAGATCGCAGAAAAGGATATCAACGGCTGCAACTATGCGTTTGTCATCCCGGCATATGATGTGCAGGTGGAATTGCAGCCGGGTAAGAATGTGGTCAACTTTACGCCCACCCAGGCGGGCACAGTTCCCTACAGCTGCTGGATGGGCATGATCCGAAGCGCCATCAAGGTGGAGGAAGCGCCCACAGAGGCGGGCGGCGGCAGCGCCCCTGCGGTGCCGGCGATAACGCCTGCATCAGATGCATCGGAAGAAACGCCGTTTTATCTTGATAATATTGAAGGAAGCTGCTGCTCGTAAAAAGCGCATTTTTTCAAACATAGATCGGAGGTACCCATATGCAGGAACAAACCTATCTCGTCACGGGCATGAGCTGCTCCGCTTGCGCCGCGCACGTTAAGCGCGCCGTGGAGAGACTTGATGGCGTTACAAGCAGCGAGGTCAACAGCGCGACAGACACTATGACCGTTACGTATGATGAGACAGCGGTGGATTTTGAAGTGTTGCAAAAAGCGGTGGAAAATGCGGGCTATGGTCTTGCAAAGCGCCAGGGCAATAGCCTTTCTGTGACGCTTTCCATCCAGGGGATGACCTGCTCCGCCTGCTCGGCTTCGGTAGAGCGCACGCTCCATAAGCTTTCGGGTATACAGGAGGCGAGCGTCAATCTGACAACGGGCCGCGCCAACGTCCGTTATGCGCCCGAAGAGGTAAAGCTCTATGAGATCGAAGCGGCCATTCGCAAGCTGGGCTTTGAACCGGCGGAATTAAAAACCGAGGCCGCGGTCGACGAGGAACGCGAACAGCGGGAAAAAGCGCTCAGAAACATGAAGACGCGCGTCACCGTTGCCGCAATCTTTGCGCTGCCGGAGCTGTATATCGCCATGGCGCATATGATCCCGCAGCTAAAGCTGCCGCTGCCCGCGTTTATGGATCCACACAGCTTTCCCCTGATCTTTGCACTCATTCAGTTTGTGTTTACGCTCCCCATCCTCATCGCGGGGCAGAAATTCTTTACGAACGGCTTCCGCTCGCTCGTGAAGGGTGCGCCGAATATGGATACGCTCGTCGCCATCGGTACGGGCAGCGCGTTTTTGTTCAGCGTGTTCGCAACGGCGCGCATTTATCTCGGGGACTTTGGCTATGCGGGCTCTTTGTATTTTGAGTCGGCCGCGGTCGTCATCACACTTGTCATGCTGGGCAAGTACCTGGAGGCTGTCAGCAAGGGTAAGACCTCCGAGGCCATCAAGAAGCTGATGGACCTTTCCCCTAAGACCGCGACGCTCCTGCGCAACGGCGTTGAGGTGGAGGTTCCGGTCGGTGAAGTCGCGGTGGGCGATATCGTACTGGCGCGCCCCGGCTCCTCCATTCCTGTGGATGGTGTCGTAACGGAGGGCGTTTCCGCGGTAGACGAAAGCATGCTCACTGGCGAAAGCCTGCCGGTAGAGAAACAGCCCGGCAGCATAGTGACAGGCGGCAGCATCAATAAGGAAGGGCTGCTCCAATTCCGTGTGACCAAGGTCGGCGCGGAGACCGCACTCTCGAAAATTATCCGCCTCGTTGAGGACGCGCAGGGCAAAAAAGCGCCCATCGCAAAAATTGCGGACGTTGTTTCCGGGTACTTTGTGCCTGTCGTCATCGGTATCGCGGTGGTGGCGGCAGTCGGTTGGGCGCTTGCCGGCAAGGAATTTGATTTTGTACTCACCGCGTTCGTTTCCGTACTTGTGATCGCCTGCCCGTGCGCGCTGGGCCTTGCGACCCCTACCGCCATCATGGTAGGCACGGGCAAGGGCGCTGAGATGGGCATCCTGATCAAAGGCGGCGAGGCGCTTGAGACGGCGCATAAAATCGATGCGGTGGTGCTGGATAAAACGGGCACCATCACGGAAGGCAAGCCGGTATTGACGGATATCCGTACGTATGGAACGGAGGAAGGCATGCTGCTGCGCCTGTGCGGCGCTGCGGAGCGTGGCTCCGAGCACCCCATCGCGCAGGCGATTGTGCAGGGTGCGGAAGAACGCGGCTTTTTCCTGCCCGATCCTGAAGCGTTTAAGACGCTGCCCGGCCGCGGGATTGAGGCGCAGGTGGACGGAAAACGCGTGCATGCGGGCAATCTCCGCCTGATGGAGGAACTGGGCATTGATGCATCCCTTGCGCAAGCGGATGCGGAAGCCTTTGCAAAGACGGGCCGCACGCTGTTGTATGTGGCTGCGGACGGCGCGCTCATGGGTCTTATGGCCGTTGCGGATACCTTGAAGCCCACCAGCGCCGCAGCCGTGAAGAAGCTGCGCAATATGGGCATTGACGTGATTATGATCACGGGCGATAACGCGAACACCGCAGCCGCCATCGCAAAAGAGGCGGGTATTGATCACGTCCTTGCGGACGTTTTGCCCGAAGGCAAGGCGGGCGAGGTGGAAAAGCTGCAAAAAGCAGGCAAGAAGGTTGCCATGGTGGGCGACGGCATCAACGATGCGCCTGCACTCGCCCGGGCAGACATCGGTATGGCGATCGGCACAGGTACGGACGTGGCGGTGGAATCCGCGGATGTCGTGCTCATGCGCGGGGACTTGAACGAAGTGCCTGCGGCAATCGCACTGAGCCGCGCGACCATTCGCAACATCAAGCAGAACCTGTTCTGGGCATTTGTCTACAATACGGCGGGCATCCCGTTTGCGGCGGGGGTATTTTACCTCTTTGGCGGCCCGCTGCTCGATCCCATATTTGCAGGCGCGGCGATGGCGTTAAGCTCCGTTTCCGTCGTGTCAAACGCCCTGCGGCTCAAAAGATTTCGTGTAAAGTAATGGAGGGTTTCTCAAGTGAAGAAGCTTACGCTATTGACAGCGGCGCTTGCCGCAGTGCTCTTGGTGTTTTCCGCCTGCGCGCAGGCGGATGTGGTAAAGACCTATTCCGTACAGTCTTGGAACAGCATTGAAAAGCAGTTTCCAAACATCCTCAATGAATCGGATGCAGGCTATGAAATTTCAGCGGACAATGAAACCAAGCTGCTTGTCGATAAGAACTACGCGGCTCTTGACGGCGATATCCGCATCATGACGCCACTCGCCCCCTTTGTGGAGGCGGGCCTTGACCCGGATGCACTCGGCGAAGGGTTTGCGGCGGACGAAGATTCCCTCTATGCGATCGGTGAATATGGCGACAAGGACGATGAACTCGCCTCCTCCTCCGCAGCGCTGTTCCAAGGCGTGGAACTTGATAGAAGCGTACTTGGCTACCATACCGATCTTGATCATTACGGCATCGCGCTTACAAAGGGCAAGTTTGAGTTTGCAAAGGATTATACCAAGAACGACAAGGACCTTGTGTTTGTCCTGCAGGCAGACCCCGTCCGGGATGCGGGTGCGGATGTAGAGAACATCGAGGGCTGGGTGTTTAAGGTCATGAAGGACGAAAAGGGCAATGATAATAACGTATTGTTAAAGTCCTACGATCTGGGTTAACAACACTCCGGAGGAAGCTAAAGTTGAAGAGCGTGCTCGTTGTGGATGACGAAGAAAAGATCGTCGATGTGGTAAGCGCATATTTGAAAAACGCGGGGTATGCGGTGCTTAAAGCATACGACGGAGAGGAGGCGCTGCGGCTCTTTGAGCTGCATGCGCCTGATCTTGTAATACTGGATTTGATGCTTCCCGGAAAAAACGGGGAGGAAGTGTGCGCCGCGATCCGCATGCGGGCGCGCACACCCATCATCATGCTCACCGCAAAAGTGGAGGAGCAGGAGATCATCGGCGGCCTGCAATCGGGCGCGGACGATTATATATGCAAGCCCTTCAGCCCCCGCCAGCTGATGGCGCGCGTGGAGGCCGTATTGCGCCGCGCAGCGCCCGATGAGGCGCTCTACCGCGTACTCTCCTTCGGTGAAGGGGAGCTTGTGATCGACGGTGCACGGCACGAGGTCAGAAAACATGGCGAACGCGTTCCGCTCACGCCTACGGAATTCAATATCCTCTTTACTATGGCAAAGCACCCCACAAAGACGTTTACGCGGGAGGAGCTTATTGCAGTTGCGATGGAGGACGATTATGAAGGGTTTGACCGCGTGATCGATACCCATATCAAAAATATCCGGCACAAGCTCAAGGAACAACCGCGCAACCCCGCGTATTTAAAGACCGTGCACGGGATCGGCTATGCGTTTGGCGGAAAGGAAGGCGGCGTATGAAACGGCAGACGCTCGGCATGCGGCTTTCGCTTTCCTATGCGCTGATGGCGCTGCTGCTGGTGGCTGCGGTCAGCGTGTTTTCCAACCTTTTTTTGCGGGACGCGTTTGTCCAATATGTCATGCGCGAACAGGAAGCGCGCAACAAATCCGTTGTACAGCAGATCGAACGGCAGTTTGCAGGCAGCACGGAAAGCTTCCCTGTAGCGGCAATGGAATCCGTCGGGATGCGCGCGCTTGAAGAGGGCATGATCCTGCGGGTGAGCGACAGTACGGGAAGCACTGTGTGGGACGCCATGACCCATAACCACGGCCTGTGCAACCAGATGCTCATGAGCATGGCGGAAAGCATGCAGCGCCGCTACCCGAATTTTGAGGGCACGTATGAGGAAAAGACGTATCCGCTCACGGTTGCAGACGCCTATGCGGGCGAGGTGAAAATCGGCTACTATGGCCCATATTATCTTACGGACAGCGACTCACTGTTTATCGATACCCTCAACCTTGCGTTAATAGCCGTCGGCGCGCTTTCGCTGCTTGTTGCGGGCGTCTTGGGGTTCTTTATGGCGCGCAGGCTCAGCCGCCCGGTCTCGCAGGCGATCGGGGCCGCAAAACGCATTGCATCGGGCAACTACCGCGATAAAATTGACGTGCGTGCGGACACGCAGGAGCTTTACGAACTGGTGCAGTCGCTCAACATGCTTTCGGGTACGCTGGAGGAGCAGGAAATGCTCCGCAGGCGGTTGACGCAGGACGTCGCCCATGAATTGAGGACGCCGCTGACCGCGTTGCAGGGAAATCTTGAGGCGCTTATCGACGGCGTGTGGAGACCAGAGCAGAAGCGCTTTGAAAGCTGCCATGAGGAGGTCATGCGTCTAGGCAGGCTCGTCAAGGAGCTTGAAAAGCTTGCGCGGCTGGAAGGGCATCTGGAACGCCTGGAATTGGAACAGGTGGAATTAAAGGCGCTTTCAGAAAAGGTGCTCAAAAGCTTTGAACATCCGGCGCTTGCGCGCGGGATTATGCTCCGGGTGGAGGGTGAACCCGCCACGGTGGAGGCGGATGAAAATAAGCTGTTTCAGGTGGTTGCAAATCTGGTATCAAACAGTATAAAATATACGCCAAAAGGCGGTGCTGTTACGATACATACCGGTATCACGCAGGAAGGGAAAGCCTTTCTTCGTGTGGAGGATACCGGAGAGGGAATCGAAGAACAGGATATCCCCTATATTTTTGAACGGTTTTACAGGGCGGACGCTTCACGCAGCAGCCGCACGGGCGGCATCGGCGTGGGACTCGCCATCGTCAAGGCGATTGTGGAGCTGCACCATGGCTCCATTTCGGTCAAAAGCGAGAAAGGAAAAGGTTCCTCATTTATCGTAGTGCTGCCCCAAAAGCAGTGAATTCAAAATTTCGTTGGGGGAGCAGTGATACTGCCAATGGTGCAGGGAAAGGAAACGGGAGCAGCATGGAACAAATAAACCGTATGCCCGTCCTGTTCGTGGGACACGGCTCTCCGATGAACGCCATCGAGGACAATGCGTTTACAAGAAGCTGGAAAGAGATTGCGGGGAGCTTTCGCCGCCCAAAGGCGATACTCTCCGTTTCCGCGCACTGGTATACGCGGGGAACGCGCACCACGGACAGCCCGGACCCTAAGACTGTATACGATATGTACGGCTTTCCAAGGAAGCTGTATGAGGTAAAGTACCGTCCCATGGGATCGCCCGCGCTTGCAAAGGAAGTCTCTTCCCTGCTGCCGCGGCATGTGGAAATCGACAATGGCTGGGGCATTGACCACGGCACATGGTCGGTGCTTGTGCATATGTATCCCGATGTGGATATCCCTGTGGTGCAATTGAGCATTGACCGGGATGCGGGCCCGGAGGAACATTATCGGATTGGGCGCGCGCTTGCGCCGCTGCGGGAGGAAGGCGTGCTGCTCTTTGGCACGGGCAATGTCGTACACAACCTTGCGCGGATCGACTGGACGATGGAACAGGGCGGTTACCCCTGGGCGGACGCGTTTGACCGATATATTCAGGACGCCGTTACAAACTGGCGGCATGAGGACGCAATTTTCTATGAGCGTGCGGGAGATGCGGCAAAGCACGCATTCTATACGCCGGAGCATTACGACCCGCTGTTGTATGTGCTGGGCGCGGCGCAGGAGGGCGAGCAGGTGCATGTGTTCAATGAAGCGCGGGTGCTTGGGTCGCTTTCCATGACCGGATATCTGATTGGGTAAAGATTTTTTATCATCAGGGGCAGAAAGGAAACGGCATGAAGAAGGTATTGGTCGTCATCGATATGCAGAATGATTTTATCACGGGCTCGCTCGGTACGCCCGAAGCGGAGGCCATTGTAGAGCGCGTGGCGGAAAAGATCAGGGCATTTGAGGGAGATGTTTTGGCCACCAAGGATACGCATGATCTCTTTTACCCCAACACGCAGGAAGGCCGGCTGCTGCCGGTCGTCCATTGCGCCATGGGCACAGAGGGGTGGGAGTTCCCGCCTGTCATCTCCAAGGCGCTTGCGGAGAAAAGCTATATGCCGTTCTGGAAGGACCGCTTTGCAAGCGCGGCGCTTTCTAAGCACGTAGAGGCGGGCGAATATGACGAGGTGCATGTGTGCGGCATCTGCACGGATATCTGCGTTGTTTCAAACGTTCTGCTCATCAAGGCCGCCCTGCCGGAGACCCCCATCTACGTGGATGCATCCTGCTGCGCGGGCACCACGCCGGAAATGCACCAAAAGGCACTTGATGTGATGCGCGCCTGCCAGGCGGTCATCACGGGATAAACGGGGGAGAGAATATCGATCTCGATCCCTCCAATCAAAAGGAACGCAGCTGCCGCTTTGCCGTTTCCAGGCAAGCGGCAGTTTTCCCAATAGCGTTGTATATAATCGCAAATAACGAAAAAAGCGCTGTGGGATTATGGGAGGCCATGCTATACTTTAAACTAGGACTTGTCTTTTCTGCATAAACGGGAGGCAACATGGAGCTGACACATCTCAATTCGCAGGGTGAAGCGCATATGGTCGATATCGGTAAAAAAAACAGTACAAGGCGGACTGCCGTAGCGGAGGCTATCGTATCTATGCAGCCCGAAACGCTTCAGAAGATAGAAAGCGTTTCCCTGAAAAAGGGAGACGTGTTTGCAACGGCCCGCATTGCCGGTATTCTGGCCTCGAAAAAGACAGCGGAGCTGATCCCGCTCTGCCACAGCCTGCCGCTGGATGCGGTGGAGGTGGCCTTTTTCCCGATGGAACCGGATCGCCTGCGCATTGAAGTGACGGCGTCCTGCAGCTACCGCACGGGTGTGGAGATGGAAGCGCTCACGGCAGCGTCCGTTGCGGCGCTCACAGTTTACGATATGTGCAAGGCCGTGGACAAAGGGATGGAAATCGGCTCTGTGCGCCTGCTGGAAAAGACGGGCGGATGCTCGGGGACGTACAAAAGGGTAGAGACATGAAGGATGAATGGGGCAGGGACATTACCTATCTGCGCCTTTCCGTGACGGAACGCTGCCAGTTGAACTGCGCCTATTGCAGGGGCGGGGAAAACAAGGCTTCCGTTGAGGAACTTTCCGCACAGGAATTTGCGCGCATTGCGCGTGCAATGGCCGCGTTGGGCGTCACAAAGGTGCGCCTGACGGGGGGCGAACCGCTGCTGCGCGAGGATATTTTAGAAATTGTGGAGCGGTTGCACGCCATAGAGGAAATCCGGGAGATTACGCTCACCACTAACGCGCAGCGCCTGCCGGGTATGGCGGCTGCGCTCAAAAAAGCGGGCCTGACGCGCATTAACATCAGCATCGATTCGCTCGATCCCGTGCGCTACAAGAGCATCACCGGGGGCGGGTCGCTTGCGCCGGCGCTGCTTGGCATGGAGGAGGCGCTTAAAGTAGGCCTTACGCCGCTCAAGGTCAACGCCGTATTGATGCGCGGCATCAATGAGGAAGAGATCGACGCGTTCATTGCGCTGACGAAGGAAGAGCCCATCGATGTCCGCTTTATCGAACTGATGCCCCTGGGAAAGGGGGGTGTTTCGCGCCGTGTAACGGGCGATGAAATCATCAAAGCCCGCCCGTGGCTTGTGCCGATCCCGCCCCGGTATGCGGCCCAACCCTCCATGGATTATATGGTGGAAGGGCACAAGGGGCGCGTCGGGTTTATCAACCCGCTTTCCCACCGGTTCTGCGGGTGCTGCAACCGCGTCCGGGTGATGAGCGACGGCATGCTCCGGCTTTGCCTGGGGGTGGACGCCGAGGTATCGCTCAAGGAGGCGCTTGCCTCCCGGGAGGATGAGCAGCTCCTTGCAGTCATCCGGGAAGCGATCAAAAAGAAGCCGCCCCGGCATTGCTTTGAGGACGACGGCTTTCATTCCAGGAAGGACATGTCAAAAATCGGAGGATAATCATGGCCAGCATCGTTTCCATCAATCTGAGCGAAAAAAAGGGAACCATCAAGCAGCCCGTCATGGAAGGCCGCCTTGTAAAAGGGCATGGTCTTTTGGGGGATGCGCATGCGGGCAACTGGCACAGACAAATTAGCCTCCTTGCGCAGGAAAGCATTGAGAAGATGATCGCCAAAGGCGCGGGGGAATTAACCCCCGGCATGTTTGCGGAGAATATCACAACAGAGGGCATCGAGCTCTTTACCCTGCCTGTCGGCACAACGCTCAGGCTGGGAGAATGCCTGGTGGAGGTCACGCAGATTGGGAAGACCTGCCACAGGCACTGCGAGATTTACCAGAAAATCGGCAGCTGCATCATGCCCTTTGAAGGGATATTTGTGATTGTTTTGGAGGAAGGCACCATCCGCGCAGGAGATGTGGTGGAGATTGCAGCGTGTAAGTGATACAATAGCTTTGTCGTTTTCTCAACAATACTTTGGAGGAACCTATGGCAAAGCACAACATACTCGTAGCACTTGGCGGCGGGCCGTCGCCGGTGATCAACGCGTCTTTGCAGGGCGTCGTGGAAAACTGCCTGCATGCGCCGGATTTATTTGAGAAGGTGTATTGCGCCGCCCATGGCATTGAGGGCGTGCTGCTTGAAGAACTCATCGATATGCGCCTAGAGAGCCGGGAAGAGATTGCCCGCCTGAAAAACACGCCAAGCTCGGGTGCGGTAGGTACTTGCCGCTATAAATTAAAGGACGGCAATGAAGAGGATTATCAGCGGGTGCTCGACGTGTTTCAAAAACATGGGATCACCTGCTTTGTCTATATCGGCGGCAACGATTCGATGGACACGGCGGACAAAATCAACAAACTCGCAAAGGAACGGGATATGGAGCTTGTTGTGGTGGGCGTACCCAAGACCATCGATAACGACGTGGGCGACGAAGCGTTTACCATCATTGACCATACCCCCGGCTATGGCAGCGCCGCGCGTTACTGGGCGAACATCATCATGGAAGCGGAAGAAGAAAACCGCGGCATGTGCGTTTCCGAGCGCGTATGCGTGCTGCAGGCAATGGGCAGAAAATCCGGCTTTATTGCCGCCGCCGCCCGCCTTGCGGATCCGGAGCGCAAGCTCCCGCTGCAGATGTATTTGGCAGAATCCGGCCATACGCTAAAAAGCCTCACCGATCATGTCAACGATGAATTGAAGCGCAGCGGGCGCTGCATCGTCGTCGTCAACGAAGGCTTTGATACCGGCGACCTGGGCGAAAGAAAGGATGGCTTCGGGCATACGGAATACGGCGCAAGCCAGTCTACAGCCGCGCAGAACGTCATCAATCATCTCAACAGCGTCGGGTTGTCCGCGCGCGGCAACGCCGTAGGGCAGGTGCCGGGTATCCTCCAGCGTTCCTGCTCGCTGCACCGTTCCGCGGTGGACGCGCAGGAGGCCTACGAAGTCGGCGCGCACGCCGTGAGGCTGATTCTCGAGGGGCAGAGCGGCTATATGGCGACCACCTTGCGCCAAAAGACGGAAGCGTACAGCGTCTATTATGATAAGGTCGCGCTTTCCAAGGTGGCGAATTCCGAACGTTTCCTGCCGAAAAGCTGGATTTCGCCAAACGGGCTCGATGTGACGGACGCGTTTATCCGCTACGCGAAGCCCCTGATCGGCGAAGGCGTCGCGCCTTTTGAATATGAAAACGGCATCCTGCGCTTTGCGTGGCTGAAGACCGCATTTGTGGAAAAGCGCTGCCCGTCCTATGTGCCGCAGAATCACAGGGCATAAGGCATTTTGATTAAAAGCAATCATGCTCCTCAGGCCCGGCCTGTGGAGCATGATTTTTTATCTGCCGTATGCTGCAAATTCTTCCGCCGTCCCGTGGAACACATTTAGATCGATAAACGTTTCCACTCCCTTGTAGCCATCAAGCCTTCCGCGGTTGGAGTACTGCCAGAATGTCCAATCCCGCCGGTCGGAAAGGTAGGGATAGAACATCACGTTGCGAATCCAGATGTCGTAAGAGCCTTTGGCGTCTTTCAGGTACAGATCGTATGTTTCGTGCGTGACGTATATGATGGGGCGGACACCGTAATGGTCCTCAAGCGCCGTCAAAAGCGCCTCCAGGCGTGCAACCGCCTCCGCTTTTGACGGCGGCGCGCTGCGGTACCTTCCGTAAAGCTCCAAATCCACAACGGGAGGCAACATTCCGTCCACCCTAGGGACGGTACCGATATAGTGTTCCGCCTGCGCTACCCCTGTGCTGTCAAAGCTGAAAAAGTGATAGGCGCCGACACGAAGATTGGTCATATGCGCCTGCTCCCAATTATAAGAGAATCGCTTGTCTACAAACGAGCTGCCCTCGGTCGCCTTGATAAACGCGAATTGGATGCCCTCGTTTGAAAGCGCCGCCCAGTCGATCTCCCCCTGATACGCGGAAACATCCACACCGCGCACGGGATAGATCACCCGGGAGGGATATTGGAACTGCAGAATGCCGTGGTAAAGAAGCAGTACGGCAAGCCCGCAGGCAGCGATCCCGCTTGCAAGGATCAACAACAACAGCCGCTTGCTCATAGCACACCCTCCGGCATTTTTTCTCGGTTAGCGGACTTCTTTTGCGGTGTCGTACCCCAGCGCATAGTAGTTGTTTTGGTTGAATGTGAAGCTCTTGATCACATCCAGCCCAAGCTTTCGCGTGTGCGCTTCATACGAGCGGGGGTTGATATGATTGATAAACGTGATTAAAATCGGATACCGTTTGTGCATCTGCGCTCTGGAGAAATCAAAGATCTTTTTGAGCACCTCGGTGCCCCGGTACGCTTTGTCAATGCAGATCGGTCCATACTGATAGGAGTTTTCCACCGAAAGCGTCTGTTCCATGTATTCCATATTCGGAAGGTCGGCAATCATGTGGGCGAAAAGCGGCCATTTTGACCAATAGGCCCAGGAGGCCGCCATGACGTATGCGATAATGCGGCCTTCATCGCAGGCGAGCGCGATGCCGTTCTCTTTGGTAATCAATTCTTCAAACTGGCTTTCGGTAAACAATGTGGTCACAAACCCATCGGGCTTGTCCAAATCGCTGATGGTCGCGACATGGTACTTCTGTTGCAGCTCCAGAATGGCAGGAATATCCGTAAGCACGGCGTTTCTGTAAATCATATAACCTCCGCAATGATTGTTTGATATACGAATACACCCATTTTATCATTCGCGCCTTTCTTTTGTAAGTAGCGGCAGGTCACAAATATAAACGCAGGCGGTGAAAGGCCTACCTGCAAAATTTGCGGGTTCCTGTTAAAAGGGATTGCATGCGGCTTACATATAGAGGGGCAGTGCGCCGGAAAGGTTTTGGTGGAAAATTCATCCGGTTTGGCGTATGCTAAAAAGAATATATTCGGTAAAATCTATCGGGGGTGTAACATGCAGACTGCTTTGCTTTGGGCCGCGGGGGGAACCGGGTTCACATTTTTGATGACGACGCTGGGGGCCGCCATGGTATTTTTATTCCGCAAGACCATGAAGGAAGGCATACAGCGCATATTTCTGGGGTTTGCGGCGGGTGTGATGATCGCGGCCTCGGTATGGAGCCTGCTGATCCCCGCCATTGAAGAAGCGGAAGCAAGCGGGCAGATCGGGTGGATTCCCGCAGCGGGCGGCTTCGTCATTGGAATTGCGTTTTTGTATCTGTTAGACCGCCTGATCCCGCATTTGCATCCGGGCGCGGGTGAAAAGGAGGGGTTATCCTCCTCCATGAAACGGACGTCCCTTCTGGTGCTGGCGGTGACGCTTCACAATATTCCCGAGGGGATGGCGGTCGGCCTCTCGTTTGCGCTTGCGGCGCAGCACGGAGGGGATACGGCGCTGTATGCTTCCGCAATGGCGCTTGCTATCGGTATCGGCATACAAAACTTCCCCGAGGGCGCTGCTATCTCGCTCCCGCTCCGGCAGGAAGGCATGAGCGTGGGACGGTCCTTTTTCCTTGGCAGCATGTCCGGCATTGTGGAGCCAATCTTCGGCCTCATTACCGTGCTGCTCTCCGGATTGATTGCACCCTATATGCCGTGGATGCTCTCTTTTGCCGCGGGCGCCATGATGTATGTTGTGGTGGAGGAACTGATCCCCGAAGCGCACCTGGGGGAACACTCCAATGTGGGAACCATGGGTGTGATGGCGGGATTTTTAATCATGATGATATTGGACGTCGCGCTTGGATAAGCGTTTGTGTCAGGCATAGCAAAAGCCCGCTTGCGCGGGCTTTTGCTTTCTGCAGCGGGCTTATTCTTTCACATAATAGACCATATCGTTCTTCGTATCCGCAAATCCCATTGTTTCATAAAGGGGACGCCCCATATCAGTGGCGTTGAGTACAATCTTTGTGCATTTGCGCGCTTTTGCTTCTGCCATCAGCTGTTCCATCAGTGCCCGGGCAATGCCCTGTCCGCGGTATTGGGGCAGCGTATAGATGCTGCTGATGTAGCCAACCTTACCGTTTGGACAACGCAAAGAGGGCGTAATCTCGTAGAGAGATAAGCCGCTGGTCGCGGCAATTTGCGTACCATCAAGCGCTATATGGACAACGAAGCTGCCGCTCGCGAATCCCTCCTGAAAGTAGCGCCGGTTTTCAGATAACAGGCTTTCCCTGCCTGCATCAAGTGCAGGGCCGTTGATCTCCCGCAGGAAGGTCATGCGCAGATCGAGCAGCAGATCCATATCCTGCGCCGTGGCTTTGCGGTATGTGATCATTGCAGGCTCCTTCCTTGGTGCATCCGCTGCATGATCGGATGGGTTTTATGAAGCTGCAGCAGGTCCCACAGGTTGCCGTAAAGGTCTTCAAATACGGCGACCATACCGTAAGGATGCTCCTTCGGTTCGCGTACAAATTGGACGCCGTTTGCGGTCATATCGTGATAATCACGCCAAAAATCATCCGTATTTAAGAATAGAAACACCCGTCCGCCAGTCTGGTTACCGATAAACGGCTCCTGCTCCGGTTTGGAGGCGCGTGCCAACAAAATGGTGGTGCCGGAGGAGCCCGGCGGGGCAACGACGACCCAGCGCTTGTCCTGCTCCGGCTGATAGGTATCTTCCACCAAGGTGAAATGGAGTTTCTCTGTATAGAATGCGATCGCCTCGTCGTAGTCCTTTACAACCAATGCGATATGCACGATGGATTGCAGCATAAGCGCCTCCTTTTTTAAAACAGTTGGGTAACAACAATTGTATGTTGGGATAAAGAGGAAATCGTGCGCGGCGGCGCTGCAAAGTGGCAGCCCGAGCCTTCCTAAAAGTGCAATATTCGGATACATTGCATGGCATACTATGAAAAACAAAAGAGTTGAGGGCAGTTTATCATGAAAATCATGAAAAGTCGATATAAAAGGCAGGCCGCAATGTTGGGCGCGGCGGTATGCCTGGGCGGTATACTCTGTTCCGCTTGCTCCAGGGTGCCAAACCCTGCGCCGGGCGTTCTGACGCCGACGCCTTCCGGGTTGCCGCAAACCTCGGGCGCTACGGCATCCCCTTCCGCAAGTCCGGTTTTGACGGCGGTGCCTTCTCCAACAATCACGGCGGTATTGGGACCGACGGTGACGCCGTCCCCAACTTTAAAGGCGTCGGCAACGCCCAAAGCCTCCGTTACGCCTAAAGTAACGGCGACGCCGAAAGCGTCGCCCACCGTGAAGCCAACGCTGACTGCAACGCCAAAACCGGTCCAACTGGATGAAAAGGCGGTTCTTTCCATCCTGAAGATCAATCAAAAACAGCTTGTGGACATCCAATATACGGATTTGGATGGGGACGGGATAAAGGATGCGGTCGTTCTCTACCGGGAACCGGGGAGCGAAGGGTACGCGTTCAAGCTCACGGTTTCGGCAGTGAACAGCGCCACAAAGAAACATCAGGAGAGCGTGCTGGATTTCCCGATCGGGCTTCAGGGGGATACAATAAAACTTACGGTATTCCCCATCAAATCCGGCACGAAAACAACCGTATATGCGGTAGCCGGAGGGCGTTATGGTGGAACGGTGGATCATGTGGGATATTCGGTATTGCAGTACGCAAAAGGCGGCTGGAAGGATATCTTCTCAAAATACCGGGATAATGGTATGGGATATGCGCTTACCATGGAGAATGGACCGAAAGCCACGCTGACGCTGGAGAACGGACAGCGTTTTATACTCATTCCAACCGATCTTGCAACCTACCGCGCTTCCGGGTGGATCGACCCGAACGGGAACTTGACGTCGGACGCGCGGGTGTTTGAAGAACATATCGGGTTCTCTACGCTCACGTTTGGGAGCGATAACGGTGCGCTCACGCTGTACGGCACACAGGAGATCCGCGGGCTGCATAAGCTGGATGTGCTCGCGCGGCTCAATACCGTCTGGCGGTATGACGGCAGCGCCTGGACGGTGACGGCAAATATCAGCCCCGTTTCAAGCAAGCTGCAAAGCGAATAAACAATCAAGCGGGCGGTTCTTGAGAAAGAACCGCCCGCTTTTCGCGTGCCTTCATCATTTGCCCAGTATGCTGCGGTCAAATTCCGTGTAATCCCTGATGATTTGCCTGACCTGCGGCGGAACGGCTTTGAAATGCCCGTCTTTGCTCATGACAATAATATTGGAGACGCCTGCCCGTACCGCAGCTTCAATGCCGGCGGCAGAGTCCTCAAATACAAGGCAATCCTTCGGAGAAACGCCGATGCGCGCGGCGGCTTTTTCATACATCTCCGGATGCGGCTTGGGCCGGGTAACGCCATCGTCATAAGCGACCTTTGTAAGATCAAACCAGCGGCCAAGGCCATAGTGGCTGAAATAAAATTCCACGTTAGGGCGGATGGAAGCCGTTGCCATATTGCGGGGATAACCAGCCTCCATAAGCGCATCAAACAATTGCGGCAGCCCTTCGATCAGGCGGAGCTGGTTCTGCCTTGAGAAGTCGCGGTAAATCACTTCCTTGCGCTCGGAAAGCCGTGCATATTCCGTTTCCGGAAGAACCCCGTCCGCAAAAAATGTAATGACGGTATGGTTGTCGTTGCCCTGTATCACGCGGTCTAACTCCTGGTCCGAAAGGATGCGGCCCCACGCTTCCTTTACTAACGCTGCCCATGCCTCCCTGTTTGCCGCGTTATCCCATACCATGGTACCGTTGAAATCAAACAAAATGCCCGAAATTGCCATGTATTCGCTCCTGTATGTGACAGTATTCATACTACAGGCTATATACTAACACAAAACGAGCAAAAAAGGGGAGCTTGTGTACTGGTAATATCGGACATGGATTTTGGCGGGAACCTAGAGTGCCTTTTTCATCGCCATTGCGCGAAGGCTTTTCCCGGCCCAGTTCAGCGTGACCTCCTGCACATCTGAAAAACCCCGGCTGCGCCAAAAGCGGAATACGTCTTTCTCATAGCCAGTAACAACGTCTATCCTGATTGAGGTGCTGCGATGCTGCTTTGCATAGTCCTCTATGGCCTGGTAAATCTGTTTCCCAAGCCCAAGCCCTTGACGATCCCCGTGCAGCATCAATAACGAAAGATAGGTTTCCTCCGCGATCTTAAAATCAGCGATGCCGGTGATGTCTAAAGCGCCGTGTTCCGCTATTTTGCAGGAATAAAAGCCTGCTGCTGCCATCGCCGCAAGCTCGCTTTCCAGCCAGGCGCGCGTAACAAACTCCCGGCCCATGTGGTGCATGAGAAATGCCTTGTTTGACTGGTAGACGGCAAGCACGGCGTCAAGGTCTTCTTGTCTTACAGGCTCCATGTAAAACGTATCCGATGCAAGCAGCATACGAGTTTCCCTCCAAGCTTACTATGCTTATGATAGCATAGCTTCTTTATGACATGTGGCCGCATTTTTGCAAGAACAGCCGGATGGCCGCTTCTTCCTTTTCCCGGTCGCTGTTGGTTCTCCCCAACCGGTCGCACAGCCCCAGCAGCGCCACCTCTGAAACATCGGTATTCTGTAGCATGCCGCGCATATCGGCAAACGGCAGGTTGTTGACGACGAACAGGATGTGCATATGATAGCGGATCAGCGCGCATACCCGTCCGATAAACAGGCGGTCGTCCGTAAATACGCTTAAGAACTTCCGTCCCAGTTCCGAACCGAGTCTATCATGATCATAAGAGGTGATTTTTCCATTACGGACCCTGGTGGTATCCGGCTTTCCGATATCGTGCAGCAGCGCCGACCACATAAAAACAGCAGGGTCACGGCTTTGCTCGCGCATATTGGCAGCCGCGTCCACTACCAGCAGCGTATGGTTCCATGCGCTGCCCTCCGGATGATGCGTGGGGGATTGCTCCGTGCTCTTTAGCCGGTGCAGCATCAAAAAAGGATGTTCCCTGAATTCCGGGGTATGGGAAAGCGCCGTAAGATAGCCGGAAGGTGCGCGGTCATGCAGCAGATGCCTGCCCGTTTCCCGGTATAACTCCTGCAGCGCTTTAGTGCTTGTCGTCTGCATTTGGATCTTGTACGCCAAAGACCGCCCTTGCGCTTTCCGCCTGCGGATCATGCTTGACGTGCTTGGAGCGGAACTTGCCGTCCTCTTTCTTTTTGTTGCGGGTGCTCTTCATTTTGTTGCCCATACATAGGCTCCTTTCCTGCATGATACCATTTATCTTTCCGGCAACCGCAATAGAATATGCACAATAAGGTTTTAAGAAACAATCCATCCGAAGCAGAATGGATTGCTGGCGTTAAGGCAGAGATACCGTCTGCGGGGAAACGGCTGCCTGCGGTAGCGTTTGCGCTGTTTTTCCTTTGCGCCGTTCGCTCAAAAGCGCCGCGCCTAAAATCAGGCAGGCGCCGGCCAGCTGGGCGATTCCCATCGTTTCATGCAGAAAGAGCATGGACAGCAGAATTGCCGTTACAGGATCGATATAGCTGAGCATTGCCGCCGTCTGGGCATTCAGGCGCTGGATAGACGAAAAAAACAGGAAGAATCCGAGCCCGGTATGCACAACGCCAAGGATGAGCAGCTGCCAGAGGTTCTGCACCTGCCATTGCGCCTGCGCGAAACCGCCTGTGAACAATACATAGGGAAACAGCACGATGGCAGAGACCCCAAGTTGGGCGATCGTCGCATCAAGGGAAGAAATTTCTTTTGTAAACTTGCTCATCAGCGTAAAGCCCGCATAGGAGGCGGCTGCGGCAAGGCCAAACAGCATGCCCGTGCCCGAAACGCTGCCCCTGCTGCCGGTGATGCCGGAAACAAGCGCCATACCAAGTATGGAAGCCGTCATGCAACCAAGCTTTGTGCCGGTCAGCCGTTCCTTTAACACAAAGGGCGAGACTGCTATAATCAGCACAGGCGCAAAATAGTAGCACAGTGTCGCTACCGCAATGGTCGTATGCCGATATGCTTCAAACAGAAAAATCCAGTTTGCGCCAAGCGCCGCGCCTGAACAAAGCAGGAGGGCCGCATTTTTTCGGATGGAAGGAAAACAAACGCGCGTCTTTGCGGCGCTGCAAAGGCAGAGCAGAAAGAGCACGCCAATGACACCACGGCATAACGCGATGACGCCTGCGGGCAGCGCGATGCCGCGCACAAGCAGGCCCATGCTGCCGAAGATCAGCATGGAAGCGCATAATTTGACTTTGGCGTTGTGAAACATATCCATACGGCGGCCCGCTTTCCTGCTTAAAAACTCTGTCTTGCCATTTGCCAGAATGGAGTATACTATAAATTCGTGCATCAGAAAAACGCATCTTTAGCATTTTTATTATGAGAGATAGTAATGAGGGATTCTATGAGCATTCAAAAATACATGGCGTTTTTGAAGACCGCGGAACTGGGCAGCTTTACAAAGGCCGGGCAGGTTTTAGGGTATACGCAGTCGGGCATCAGCCATATGATCATGGACCTCGAGGAGGAGTGGCGCGTCTCCCTGTTGGAGCGCGACCGCGCGGGCGTGCGCATTACGTCCGATGGACAGAAGCTGCTGCCCTTTGTCGCCGGGGTCTGTGAGGCGCAAAAGCGCCTGCACGATGAAATCGGCGCGTTGCACGGCCTGCAGGCGGGACTCATCCGCATCGGCACATTTTCAAGCGTTGCGACCCACTGGCTGCCCAACATGATCAAGCTCTTCCAGCGGGAGTATCCCAATATTGAATTTGAATTGCTGCTTGGCGACTATATGGAAATTGAGAATTGGATCATGCAGGGCAGGGTGGATTGTGGTTTTTTGCGCCTGCCCACAAAGCTGGAACTTCATAGCGTGTATCTTGAGCAGGATAAATTCCTAGTCATCCTGCCCGAAGACCATCCGCTCTCAGATTGTGAACGGTTTCCGCTTAGCGCCCTTGCGGGTGCGCCGTTTCTGCTGCTGGAAAAAGGGGAGAAGACGGATATCTCCCGTATTTTTGAGGAGCATGGCATTACGCCCAATATCCGTTTCACGACATGGGATGATTACGCCATTATGTCCATGGTGGAGAACGGGCTGGGAATCAGCATCCTGCCTGAACTGATTTTGCGGCGCATCCCGTACAGGATTGTAAAAAAGGAACTCGAAGCGCCTGCCTACCGCCAAATCGGCTTTGTGATGAAAAATAAAAACACCGCGTCCCTTGCGGTGAAGCGGTTTGAAGAATATTTGCAGTACCGCAACGCGCAGCCCGGGCACGATTGAGTCTCAAACAGCCCGTAAGGCGATGCGGCATCAGCCTTTTGCGGGGGCGTTGCGCTGGGCAAGATAGCCTTCAATCAGGGTGTCCGCGATATCACGGGCCTGCGCTTCAATCAGGTCATATTGCACGATACTTTCCCGGTATTGGCCCGATAAGACCTGCATGATCTCATATGTGGTAAAGTTGAGCAATTCATACAGCGCAATCTGCAGCGTGCCGCTGTCATAATAGGGGTTGACTTCGGAAATGAATGCCAGAGAGCGGTTGACGTTGTCATACCACTGCGTCCGTAGCTCCTGCGTCGCCTCCATATCGCCCGCCTGTATTGCATCCAACAGGTCGATGGTGGTGTTGTTGTAAAGATCCACAAAATTGCCGAGGCTTGCACCGGCTTCCTGCCCATACAGATGTCCATACAGCTGCGTAAAATCAGCCGTATTTTGATTCAGGCGCTCAATAGAATCCGAACGGTAGGGAGAATTGTTGGCGGTATTCAGGATGGTTTCCCTGGTCCATTGAATGTTGTCGTTCCAAAGCTGGTGCATCCGGTTGGACAATTCCAGTTCGTCCAGCGGCATTGCTGCATCCATAGGCTGCATAGGACTACCCTCCCGCAAAATCGTGCAAATCGCTTGTCTTAAGATATGTGGTTGCCCGTGAAAACAGAATGGGTATTTGACCGCCGGGGATCGGAAACAAAGAAGACCGGCCGAAAGCCGGCCGGTCTCTTGCAGGGAGCATCTGCTTATTTCATCAGCCTGCGGATCATGCTTAAATTCCGCTCCTGATACGGGTGGTAGCGCATCGGCAGGTCAATCCAGTTGGATTTCTTTACGATGCTGCGGTAATGGGTGAAGGTATCGAAGCTTAGCTTGCCATGATAGCTTCCCATGCCGGAGTCGCCTACGCCGCCAAACCCAAGGCGCGGGTTGGCGAGGTGGATGACCGTATCGTTGATGCAGCCGCCGCCAAAGGAACAGCTATCAAGCACCTGTTTTTCCACTGCGCCACTCTGTGTAAACAGGTAGAGCGCCAGCGGCTTCGGGCGGGAACGGATAAAGGAGATGCAGGTATCAAGTGCCTTGTAGGTCATAACGGGAAGGATGGGCCCGAAGATTTCCTCCTGCATGACGGGCGAATCCGGCGTGACGTCCACAAGCACCGTCGGTTCCACAAAACGGCGTCCGGGGTCGCTTCCGCCGCCGATCGCCGCACGTTCCCCCCGCAGGAGGCCTGTTACGCGCATAAAGTGCTTTTCGCTGATGATGACGGGCATCTCGGAATAATCGCTGTTCGGGAAAAACGCTTCAATCGCCTTTTTATAGGCTTCTAAAAACCGGTCTTTGACCGATTCGTGTATCAGCAAATAATCCGGCGCCACGCAGGTTTGCCCGGCGTTTAACGCCTTGCCAAAGGCAATGCGCTTTGCGGCAAGCGGGATATCCGCTGTTTCATCCACAATCGCGGGGCTTTTGCCGCCAAGCTCCAGCGTGACTGGTGTCAGGTGTTTTGCGGCAGCCGCCATCACAGTCTTGCCGACCTCAACGCTCCCGGTAAAGAAAATGTAATCAAACGCTTCCTCTAAGAGCGCCTGGTTTTCCTCGCGGCCGCCCTCCACAACCGCAATGTATTCTGGCGGGAACGTATCACCAATGATTTTCGCGATGGTGCGGCTTGTAGCCTCTGCATAGGCGGAGGGCTTAATGACGACGCAGTTGCCCGCTGAAATAGCGCCGATGACGGGCTCCAGGCAAAGCTGCACAGGGTAGTTCCAGGGGGACATCACCAGCACGACGCCGTACGGCTCCGGGGAGCAAAAGCTTTTTGCATGGAATTGCGCGATGGGCGTCCTGACCGGCTTTGCCCTGACCCAGCGGGGAAGATGCCTGAGATGGAAGTGAAGCTCGTCTAGCACCATGCCGGTCTCTGTAATATACGTTTCAAAGGGGGATTTGTTAAGATCCGCCTTCAAGGCAGCATTGATGAGCGGCTCATTCTCCCGAATCGCTTTTTGGAGTTTTTTGAGCGCGTCCATGCGGAATGAGAGCGGGCGCGTGGCCCCGCTCTCAAAAAAGCTGCGCTGCCGCGCAACGATGGAAGTAATCTCCATACCGTTCCTCCCCATGTATGTAATACAGCCCGGAGTCCGGGCGGGCAATTCGGTTACAAGTCCATTTTAACCCGCAGGCTCTGCGCTGTAAAGCGCTTGACATCCGGGCCAAACGGTGAAACAATAACAGAAAACAAATTATGGGAAATGATTGTAATGAAAACAAGACGCCGTGCACATACAGGCAGCCCGCAGCTGTCCGCACTTCATGTAACGGTACTTCTGGTGCTCGTTCTTTTTGTCGCGACGCTGGCGGTGATGCTGATCGGTGGGTACAGCGGCATTTCGGATATGTTCACGCAGCTATTCAAGAGCAGGGAAGCGGTTCCGCCGCAGGAGGTGTTTTTATTATACACCGCCTGTATTGAAGAAGGCCGGTATGCGGATATGTACGCGATGCTGGATGGGCAAAGCAAGGCTGCCATTTCAGAAGAGGACTTCATTACGCGCAACCGGAATATTTACGAAGGGATCGGCGCCGGCAATATCGCGGTAACGCCGGGCGAATTTGATCAGCAGGCCGCATCCCTTCCGTACAGCTTCTCCATGGATACTGCCGCCGGAAGGATATCGTTTTCCAATACCGCATCGTTCATAAAGGACGAAGAAACAAAAGAATGGCGCATCGTCTGGAAGGATGCGCTGATTTTCCCGGCGCTTTCAGAGACGGATAAGGTACGGGTCTCCACCGAGAAAGCAAGGCGCGGGGATATCTATGACAGAAACGGCGTCATGCTTGCGGGGGAAGGCACCGTCACTTCCGTGGGGATTGTGCCCGGAAAACTGCGGGAAGACCCGGCGGAAGATTTAGTGGCTCTTTCCACACTTCTTGAAGTGCCTGTGGAAACCATAGAGAAAAGTCTTGGTGCTTCCTGGGTGAAGGGCGATCTGTTTGTTCCCATCCGCAAGCTCAAAAAGGTGTATCAACCGGAGAGCGGCACCTGGGAAGTCGCGGATACGGAATTGGAAGAAGCGCTGCTGGCGATCCCGGGGGTAATGATTTCAAACGAGAAAAGCCGCGTCTATCCCCTGGGGCAAAAGGCGGCGCACCTTGTTGGATATGTGCAGGCCATTACCGCGGAGGAACTCAAGGAAAAGCGGGGAGAGGGCTACACGGGCCAGAGCCTGGTCGGAAAGGTGGGCTTGGAAGCCCTGTATGAGGATACGCTGCGCGCGCGGGACGGCATGAAGGTTTCCATTGTGGACGAATCCGGCAAGGAAAAAACGGTGCTTGCAAGCAAGGCGGCGCAGGATGGGGCGGATATCGCCTGCACCATCGACGCGGAGGTGCAGGAGGCGCTTTACAGCCAGTTTCAAGGGGACAAAAGCTGCTCCGTCGCCATGGACCCGTGGACAGGGGAGGTATTCGCACTTGTCAGTACGCCCGCCTATGACAACAACGATTTTGTGGTGGGCTACACACAAACCGCGTGGGATGCGCTGCTTGCGGATGAGACGCTGCCCATGTACAACCGCTTCCGCAAAACATGGGTGCCGGGTTCCTCATTTAAGCCCGTTACCGCGGCCATCGGCCTGACAACAGGCGCGTTTACCAGCACCGAAAACTTTGGCTACAGCGGCCTTCAGTGGAGAAAGGACGAAAGCTGGGGAAATTATTATATCAAGACGTTGCATACCTACGGGGAGGACGTCTCCTTAAAGAATGCGCTCGTCTATTCCGACAACATTTATTTTGCGAAGGCTGCGCTCAAAATCGGGGCGGAGCAGTTTGGCGGGCAGCTGCAAAAGATGGGTTTTGCGGAAACGCCGCCCTTTGATATCATCATGACAGCTTCGCAGTATGCCAATAAGGACGGCATCAACTCTGAAATCCAGCTTGCGGACAGCGGCTACGGGCAGGGAGAGATACTCGTTAATCCCCTGCACCTTGCATGCATTTATTCCGCATTCGTCAATGACGGGAATATGATAAGGCCTTATCTTTTAAAAAATCAAGCTGCGGCGCCGGGTTATTGGATAGAGGGTGCGTTTTCGCAGGAGGCCGCGGCAATTGTAGCGGATGGGCTCACCGCCGTCGTCAGCTCGCCAAACGGCACGGGACACGCGGCATATACAAAGGGCGTTTCGCTTGCGGGCAAGACGGGCACTGCGGAAATCAAGGCGGCAAAAACGGACACGACCGGCACGGAGCTTGGGTGGTTTGTTGCGTTTCCCACCGATCGGGACGCAAAAAACACCGCCATGATCGTGAGTATGGTGGAGGATGTGAAGGACCGTGGCGGCAGCAGTTATGTGGTTGGCAAGGTCAAGGGCGCGCTGGATGCGCTTTCGGAAAGGTAGCCGGGCGGAGTTACCGCTTTACAATGACGCCCAGAAGGCCAATAAGGCCCGCCGCCTGAAAAGGATCGATCATTGCGCCCTTGAGTTCCACGGGCGGGGAGGAAACGATGGGCGCTATCAATTCGTTGCCGCTGAAATCGATGCCCGCAAGCATTGTTTGATAGAAACTGCTTCTGATAAAGTTCGAGTTTCTTGCCGAGAAGTTCTTCAGCTTCGCTTTCGTTAAGGATGCTTCTGTGAAGTCAACCGTATCAAACAGTGCATCTAAAATCCGGGTGTTGTCAAAACAAGAATAGCGGAGATTGCATCGTTCAAATGCAGTGTGTTTAATAACGGTATCCCGCATATCCATGCCGATGCATTTGCAGTTGATAAACCGGCAACGCTCAAAATACGCTGCCGGAAATTTGCTGTTTGAAAAATCGCAGGATTGAAACACAATGTCGATAAAGCTGGCGTTTTCAAAGCTGCAAGTATGAAAGGTGCAATTTTCAAGCAGGCTTGTTTTCAGGTCAAGGCCCGAAAGGTCTATGGCCTCTGCCTGTAAAGCGCAGGATTTGATTGCTGAAACCGGCTTTTCCTGCAACAAAAAATCCTGCGTGTAGGCAATAAAATCATCTACCTGGAAGCTGTCTTTTGCGATTTGCGGCTGGCTAAGTTGCAATTCTGATTTCTCCCATGTTTGGCCGTTGTGTGCGGCTTTATTTTTACGTGTTTATAAACCTTTTTGTCCGTTTATGATGGCAAATGCCCTGTCGTAATCCGACCTGTGCACGTAAATCCTGTATTCGTATTCCAACTGCAGGCTCTCCCCAAAGGTCCCCAGCATTCCTCTGGACCCAAGGGAGAGGGGCGATGGGCTTCTGCGGTTGGTCACATGCACATCATACCCGATACCGTGCTGCAAAAGCAGCGCCCGGACATCGGCTTGCCGTTTCATATCGTAAGTGATGGTGAGTTCTTTCCGGTTGAATATGGTAAGCATGTCTTACTCCCTTCAGCAAACATCCGGTTTATAAAATGCACACGGTATCCGCGGCAAAAGAATAGCCCGGCAAGGAAGCCGGGCCGGACGGAGTTACCACACGTTTAATGCACGGACAAACTCCGGATGTTCCTCAAACCAGTTGATCGCCATGGGACATGTTGCCGTCGCCTGAAAGTTTTGGGACTGTATCTGCGCCACAGCAGCCCGCATAAGGGTTGCCAGCATGCTGTTTACCGGCAGGGACGGGCTGATAAACGTGCGGTCAAAATTCACATGGGTATCCGAGACCGATGGGAACGTGATTTCCGCCATGATGTTGCCGTTTGCGTCCTCTACAAAGACGCGATTTGATTCAACCTGAATTTCCACTATCTCACCTCAAAAAGGATTATACCATAAAGCGGGGAAGCACACAGTATAAATGTATTTTTAATACGGCGCAAACGTTCCATTGGACGCTGTCAAATCGCTCCATCTGCGCTCCGGCACGCAGGCTATTCCCTCAGGGCGTCGCAGGCGATCTTGATAAAATCGCGCGCAGCGTTGGAGAAATAGCGGTTGCGGTCATAGCAAATGGCCAGTGTCCCCGAGGCGGAGGCGTCCGTAATGGGGAAGTAATCCAGATTCTCATCCTCTTCCCTGAAATTCATGCCGTGGATGTGTTTGAGAAACAGCTCGGGATAAACGGCAATTCCCATCCCGTTTTGCGCGAGTGCATAGGCCGTTTCCGTGTTTTCGGTTTCAAAGAGCACATTGAGCTTTGCGCCGCGGGAGCTGGTGTAGTTATCGATGAGGCTGCGGATGCGGTTGCCTTTCTTGAGCAGGATGAACGGCATCTCGGCAAAGCAGGAGATATCCGCCGAAATCGAGAATTTGCCGCGCATATACTCGCAGCGGTCCCCAAAGAGCGCGTTTGTGAGCCGCTTAGGCACAAGCAGCAGCAGACGCTCGACAGCCAAGGGGACGATCTCCACCGATTCCAGCGTGACGGGGGTAAAGACGATCATCAGGTCGATGCGTCCGTGCCTGAGGTATTCCTCCAGTTCCGCGGAGTTGCCCTCCATGACGGATGTCTCGATGAACGGGTTCTTTTCGTTGAACTCCGGCAGGATCTCAGGCAATATGGCCCGGCCGCAGGTGTGGGAGATTCCGATGCGCAGCGCGCCGCGGCGCTGTCCTGCGATATCGTCCATCTCGCTGTACACCTGCCGCTCCAAATCCAATATTCTCCGGGCGAATGTCTCCAATCTCGCGCCCGCGTAGGTCGGCGCAAGCACCGGCGTCCGGTCAAAGAGCTTGACGTTCAGGTCCTTTTCCAGCGCCGCAATATGGGCGCTCAAGGATTGCTGGCTGATGTACAGGCGCTTTGCAGCCTTGGTGACATTCAGCTCCTCTGTGACCGCTAGAAAATACTTCAAACTCGTAAAATTCATATTGCGCCCAATCTGCTCCGTACAATTAAAATGCTGTGATGAAATGCAGATATTATGTGTTGGATATTGTCATCAACCAATGCTACCATCATAGCACGGTATCAGTCAAAAGTCACCAATTCTGATGTCTTGAGGATGATAGATTGCAACTCATACAGGCGGAGCAAATTTCCTTAGACAGTTGCCGGGATGTGCGGAGCCAAGCAATACCCGGCTGCCCGCAGATACAAAGGGACGGAGTGCCTCTTGCAGGCATGACGCCCTGCCTTTGGCGCGCGAAATCACAGGATTTTTTTCATGTAAAACAAGGAACTTGCGAAACAATCGCGGCTCCCCGTCTGTCAGGATACGGACCTATGCCGCATATTCCTGAAAGTAGGGCATAAGGTGACGGCTGTGGAACTATTGCGCGTGCATTGAGCGGATGCCCCCGGCATGGACACCGGACAGGTACCTTGTACAACTCTTTGGTGCAGGCTCAGCAGGGGACGGATACATGCGGATTTTTGGATGCGGGTTACTTGAAATGATTGGTAATGGCAACAGGTTAGAGGCTGTGGCAAAAACCGTACAGCAACGCTATCTTACATTGCGGAGGGCATAGACGCGGAAATGAAGAAAAAGCTGGTCATGGGCGTGATTGGGGCGGACGTCCACGCGGTGGGCAACAGGATTCTCTATCACGTATTTACGGAAGCGGGCTTTGAGGTGGTCAATTTGGGAGTCATGGTCTCGCAGGAGGAGTATATCGACGCCGCTATCGAAACGGGGGCGGACGCCATTGTGGTGTCGTCCCTGTACGGGCATGGGGAGCTCGATTGCCGGGGCCTTCGGGAAAAATGCGACGAAGCGGGCCTGAAGGGAATCCTGCTGTATGCGGGCGGCAACCTTGTGGTTGGCAAGCAGCCATTCGATGACGTGGAAAAGCGCTTTCTTGCCATGGGCTTCGACCGGGTATTCCCCCCGGGAACCGATCCACAGATCGCGGTTACAGCGCTTAAGGAGGCGTTTCACATTGGCTGAACCTGTACTGCTCATCGATTTCGGCAGTACCTACACCAAGATCACGGCAGTGGATCTTTGTGAAGAGCGGCTGTTGGGTACGGCGCAGAGCGATACCACCGTGCAGACGGATATCGGCGAGGGACTGTTCCATGCGCTGTCCGCGCTTGAGCGGCAGACAGGCAAGCTGGAGTTTACCGCGCGGTACGCGTGCTCCAGCGCCGCCGGCGGGCTCAACATGTGCGCCTGCGGCTTGGTGCCAGCCCTGACGGGCAAGGCGGCAAAACTTGCCGCGCTTGGCGCGGGCGCGAAGGTAAAAAAGTGTTATTCCTACCAGCTGACAGGGGAGGATATCCGGGAGCTTGAGCGCATCAGCCCGGATATCCTCCTGCTGACCGGCGGCACCGATGGCGGCGATGGAGCATGTATCCTGCACAACGCACAGATGATCGCGCAAAGCGCGCTCGCCTGCCCCATTGTGCTGGCAGGGAACAGGAGCTGTGCCGAGGAATGTGAAAAGCTCCTCTCCGGCAAGCGGGTGTATGTCACCGCGAACGTGATGCCGCGGTTCAATGAATTGGATATCAAACCCGCGCAGGAATGCATCCGCTCCATCTTTATGGAGCGGATCGTCTGCGCCAAAGGGTTGAGCGGCGCGCAAAGTCTGTTGGACGGCATCGTAATGCCTACGCCCGCAGCGGCGCACCGTGCGCTCGAATTGCTTTCAAAAGGCTGTACAGAGGAACCCGGCCTGGGCGAACTGATGGCCGTGGACCTGGGCGGCGCCACCACGGATGTGTACTCCATGTCCGGCGGAGAACCGCGCCAGTCCAACACGTTTATCAATGGGCTTGTGGAACCCTATGCCAAGCGTTCCGTGGAAGGCGATATCGGCATGCGCTATAGCGTCCTTGGCATATTGGAGAGCGCGGGCAGAGAGCGTATTGCAGCCCTAGCTGGGCTCGCGCCTGAAGAGGCCGAGGCCCGCGTGCGGGCCTTGGCGGCGGATCCTAAGTGCCTGCCCCAAAACGGGGAAGGCGCCCGGCTGGACCGTGCGCTCGCCTCGCTCGCGGTGGAAATCGCTTCCACACGGCACGCGGGCACGCTGGAGAGCGTATGTACCCCCGTAGGGTGGTCGTACGTGCAGACAGGCAAGGACCTGCGGGATGTAACAAAGCTGGTTCTTACCGGCGGGGCGCTGATCCGCGCAAAAGGCATTGCGCAAATCGCCGCGCACGTCCTCTATAAGAAAGAACAGCCCATGTCGCTCAGGCCCATGCGGGCCGAGGTGCTGCTGGATGAGCGGTACATCTTGTCGGCAACGGGACTTTTGAGCGTTGCGCATCCCGGCACGGCGCTGCGGATATTGAAAAAGGAGTTGACAAGTTATGGAGTTGTACAACAGGAAGCTGAGTGACCAGGCATTCCATTCCATCCGGGCAGATGTGCTCAGGCAATGGCCTACGGGCGCGGAGGTGGATTTTGACCGGGGCGTAGCATACCACAAGCAGCTTCCCGGCCACAAGGTGTTCTCCGAAAAACTCAGGCGCGCGGATGAGGCGGGCACAACGCTGGTGCAGCCGCGCGCGGGCGTCGCCTGTATTGAGGATCATATTACGCTCCTCAAATACCTGCAGGACAACGGCGAGGCCGATCTTTTGCCCACCACGATCGACAGTTATACGCGCCAAAACCGTTATGAGGAAGCGGAAAAGGGCATCCGTGAAACCGAATTGAGCGGCAAATCCATGCTTAACGGTTTCCCGGGGGTCAACCACGGCGTATCCGGCTGCCGCAGGATCATCGACGCGCTCGATACGCCCGTACAGGTGCGGCACGGTACGCCAGATGCCCGCCTGCTGGCGGAAATCAGTTATGCGGGCGGCTTTACAAGCTTTGAGGGCGGCGGCATCTCCTACAACATCCCCTACGCGAAAAACGCCACGTTGGAGCGCACCATCCGGGACTGGCAGTATGTAGACAGGCTCACGGGCATGTATGAGGAGGCGGGCGTACCCATCAACCGAGAGCCCTTCGGCCCGCTGACAGGCACGCTGGTGCCGCCGTGCATTTCCCATACCGTAGCGATTATTGAGAGCCTGCTCGCAGCCGAGCAGGGCTGCCGCAACATCACCGTGGGATACGGGCAGTGCGGGAACCTGATTCAGGACGTTGCGGCGATACAGACGCTGCGCAGCCTGACCGCGGAATACTTGGCGCGGTACGGCTATGGCGATATCGCGCTCACAACGGTCATGCACCAATGGATGGGCGGCTTCCCACAGGACGAGGCGAAGGCGTTCGGCGTGATCGCACTGGGCAGCGTTGCGGCGGTGCTTGGAAAGGCCACCAAAATTATCGTCAAAACGCCGCATGAGGCTTTCGGAGTGCCTACCATGGAATCCAACGCCCAGGGCCTAAGATGCACCCGGCAGGTGATCTCTATGCTCTGCGACCAGAGGATGGACGAAAACAGCGTGGCGATGGAGCGCAGCATCATTGAGGCCGAGACCCGCTGCATACTCGATAAATGCTTTGAGCTGGGCAGAGGCGATCTTGCGGTGGGCGCGGTAAACGCATTCGAGGCGGGTGTACTGGATATCCCATTCGCACCCAGTAAATACAATAAGGGGCTGATGCTTCCCGCGCGTGACAATGAGGGCGCGGTGCGCATGCTCAAGCCCGGCGCGATTCCGCTCCCCTCCGACCTCATGGAGTTCCACCGGGAAAAGATCGAGCAGCGCGCCCGGATGGAGAACCGCAATGTCAGCTTCCAGATGGTGATCGACGATATCTACGCCGTGGGCAAGGGCCGCCTGGTCGGCCGCCCGCGCTGATGCGAATTATTTTGAATGCACGATGGTCTCCACTGATGTGAAGGGAGGAAAATACATGCGGATTAAAAAGGTGTTGTACGCACGCGGGCGTACCGGGTTCTTTTTTGATGATCAGAAGGCCATCAAGGCCGGGGCCGCGGCGGACGGGGAGGCGTACTTGGGTGAACCCTGCACAGAAGGCTTTTCCGCCGTACGTCAGGCGGGTGAAGCTGTATCCGTGCTGCTGCTGCTCGAGGACGGGCAGCTCGCCTGGGGAGACTGTGCCGCCGTGCAATACTCCGGCGCGGGCGGCAGGGACCCGCTGTTCCTGGCGCAGACATTTATTCCGGTCATGAAAGCGTACGTTACCCCCGCGCTGGAAGGGCAGGAGATCGCCACCTTCCGTGATATGGCGGATAAAATCGAGGGCATCGTCACGGCGGAGGGTGCGCGGCTGCACACTGCCATCCGCTACGGCGTAACCCAGGCGCTGCTCGATGCGGTGGCAAAATCAACAGGCAGGCTCATGTGCCGGGTTATTGCAGATGAATACGGCTGCACAATGTCTGATCGGCTCATCCCCATCTTCACGCAGTCCGGCGATAACCGGTATGCCAACGCCGATAAGATGATCCTAAAAGGCGCACAGGTGCTCCCCCATGCGCTCATCAACAACGTGGATGCCAAGCTCGGCAGGCATGGCGAGTTGCTGCTGGAATACGTCGGCTGGCTCAGGGAGCGGATTCTCAAGTTGCGCCCATCCGAAGGGTACGCCCCCGTGCTGCACATCGATGTGTACGGCACCATCGGGCAGGTGTTCGGGAATGGCAACCATGAAGCGATGGCGGACTATTTGGAACACCTCTCTGAGGCTGCAAAACCCTTCCGCCTGCGCATCGAGGGACCCATGGACGCGGGCGGCAGGCAGGAGCAGATGGAGGCGCTTAGGGATCTGCGCCGGGAGGTGGATGCGCGCCGTATTCCTGTGGAACTTGTGGCCGACGAATGGTGCAACACGCTGGAGGATATCGTATATTTTGCGGACAACAAGGCGGGGCATATGATCCAGATCAAGACGCCGGACCTTGGCGGCGTCAACAATGTGGCGGAGGCGGTGCTGTACTGCAAACAGAAGGGCATCGGGGCCTATCAGGGCGGCACCTGCAATGAAACGGAGCGTTCGGCCCAGGTTTGCGTCCATATCGCAATGGCGGTACAGCCCGATCAAATCCTCGCGAAACCCGGCATGGGCATGGACGAGGGATATATGATCGTTTACAACGAAATACAGCGCATACTGGCACTCAACGAGTACTTGGAAGGAGGCAGGCAATGAACGAGGAGTTTCGCATACTCTCCACCACCGCGATACTGGGCTACGGCTTTCCCAAAGCGTCCTTTGAGGAGGGGATGAAACGCCACCCTCACCTGATTGCCGTGGACGCAGGCTCCACCGACCCCGGCCCCTATTATCTTGGCGCCGGCGTCTCCTTCACGGACCGGAACGCGGTCATGCGTGATCTTGAGATCATGCTGCTTGAAGGCGTGCTCAAGGGCATCCCCATCGTCATCGGTACGGCGGGCGGCAGCGGGGCGGAGCCCCATCTCGCCTGGTGCCGGGAAATCATCGAAGAGATCGCCCGCAGGCATGCTCTTCATTTCAAGATGGCGCTGATCCATGCCGAATTTGACAAGGGCATGCTTTTAGAGGAACTCGCTGCCGGGCGCATCATGCCGCTAGAGCCCGCGCCCGCACTGACGACAGAGGATATAGAAAGCTCCAGCCACATCGTGGGCCAGATGGGAATGGAACCCATCATACACGCGCTCAACAGCGGCGCGCAGGTGGTGCTGGCAGGGCGGGCGTACGACCCGGCCGTATTTGCAGCACCTGCGGTTTTGAAGGGGTACGACCGTGGCCTTGCCGTGCATCTTGGTAAGATTCTTGAATGCGCCGCTATCTGCGCCACGCCGGGCAGCGGTTCGGACTGCATGTTCGGCTGCATTGGGGAGGATTACTTTACCGTGGAGCCGCTCAACCCCATCCGCCGGTGTACCACGCTCTCGGTCGCGGCCCATACCCTGTATGAAAAAACGAACCCCTACATCCTGCCCGGGCCGGGCGGGCACCTGGACCTGACCGACTGCCGCTTCGAGCAGCTGACGGACAGCGCCGTCAAGGTAACGGGCAGCCGGTTTGTCCCCGCAGAGCGCTATACCGTTAAACTTGAAGGGGCAAAAAAAATAGGCTTCCGCACCGTTTCCATCGCCGGTACGAGGGACCCCGTCATGATCAGCCGCATCGATGAGATCACCGCCGGCGTGCGCGAGCGCGTGGCGGACAATTTCCGCGAGAACGGCTGGGACTATCAGCTCCATTTCATACTCTACGGGCGTGACGGCGTGATGGGCACTTTAGAGCCTACCCCCGGAACCGAAGGCGTGCATGAGCTGGGCATCGTCATAGAGGCGGTGGCGGACAGCCAAGCTGGTGCCGATACCATCTGCGCCTTCGCCCGCTCCACGATGCTACACTATGGGTATGCGGGCCGTATGGCCACGGCGGGCAACCTCGCTTTTCCGTATTCCCCCAGCGATTTTCACGCCGGTGAGGTCTACGTGTTCAGCGTCTATCACCTGCTGCAAACGGAAGACCCTGCCGCCCTGTTCCCTGCCGAACTGATTGCGCTGTAAGGAGCATGCTATGAAAACGAAGCTTACCGATATCGCGGACATCATCCGCAGCAAGAATTCAGGCCCGTACGAGCTGACGATGGATATTCTGTTCAAGGACTTCGAAAGCTTTGAGCGGGTATGCAACGCCAAGGCCATCAATGAAGATACTGTCTGCAGGCTGTATGGCGTAACGCCTGAGGAGATCATCAACATCGTGGAATTCAAACCCGCCAAGGCCATCAAGATCACTATCCGGCGACCTTTGTGCTCGGGCGACCTTGGCGAGACGGACGTCTACGGTGCGCAGCAGCATGCGCCGCTATTGTACCTGGAGCTGGATATTTGAGGTAGGAGAGAGCATATGTCATATTCCGCACGGATGCAAAAGAACCATCTGTACAGCGTCTTCTTAGCCCCACGCGGGTATGTGCGCATGGCCGACCTCGGCATGCAGATCGCCCAGCAGTATTTAAGCCCTTTTGATAAGCTCATAGGGCTTGTAGGCGATGCGGGCTCCGGGAAAAGCATGCTGGTAAAGGGCATGTTCCCGGGGCTGGAGCTGACAAACGACGATGAAGGCGTGAACGTGCGTCCTCTGCCGCTGATGGATCTTGGCGACGACAGTGGCTTCTATTCTCCCCACACCTACCACGTGGATATCCGTTTTGAAACTGCATTCCATCAGCCGCATGTGTTGACCGAAGCCATATTGGAGGCAGTCAACCGCGGTAAGCGGGTGGTCGTGGAGCATTTCGATCTGATCTATTCCGCGCTCGGGCGCAACGCGCATCTGTTGATCGGCATTGGAGAGGAGGTTATCATCACCCGGCCCAGCCTGTTTGGGCCCGAGCCCAATGAACTGTGCGAGCGCGTATACCCATCCCTTCCGTACAGGCTCAGGGCGCATACCGCCGAGGATCTGTGTGAATACGTCATGAACGGGGATTGCCCCCGCTATGAGCATGCCGACGTGCGCCACGGGTTTATCTTGAGCTTTGAGAGCAAGCCCGCTTTTTCGCCGCCGGAACTGATGGCAAAGGTGCGCGCGCTCATCGATGCAGACCTTCCCATTTCCTTTCTGGATGACAACCACATCAGGATTGGGGACAAGGCCCACCGCTGTACGGGACCCCGGATGCACGTAGCCCGCACAAAGGAAATCGGGCGCTTCCTCCTCCTTGATGAGTTTTACCGGGAACCCATCACGGAGCGCTATCTGATGGTGGGGCTCGTGGGGGAGGGCTGCGATTATAAGACCACCGACATCAACCGGTTGATTTTTTGAGCAAAGCGGACACACGGATTTTTCGGGGATGCGAGTGTACAAAATCCCCGGTAAAAGTAACCGGCAAAATGATGGCGGACGATGAAAATCGTCCGCCATCATTTTTATATGAGAAGGAGGGAGTACAAAGGGAGAAAGGAAACGTTTCTGCAGCTTATTTCATCGGCGCCATCATTGGCGCCTACGTGGTGCTCCAGACGGCGCCAGATCTCCTGACCTTCATAGGCGCACCCACGGCCACGACCGTGGACTTCTTCTGCTGGAGAGCCAAGAACGAGAACATTAACAAACACGCCGACGCAACAGCGGATCCGGCCATCATGGGGGAAAACATACGACCCCATGGGGCTGACCGAAACGTCGGCAGACAATGACGAGGAGGTATTAACATCATGATCGACCTAACTCCTATTATTAACGTAGCCATATTGATCGTGTCGGCCGTGGTCGCGCGGTATGTGATCCCGTGGATCAATACCAACAAGACGAAAGAGCAGCGCGAGGAACTGGCCTATTGGATCAAGATCGGCGTAGCTGCCGCCGAGCAGATCTACAAGGGCCCCGGCCGGGGCGAAAAAGGCGCATGTGCTCAAGTTTCTCCAGAGCCATGGCTATACCGTCGACCTCAATGCGATCGACGCCATGATCGAGGCAGCCGTGCAGCAGCTTAACAGTGAGACCGGCCTGAGCTGGTGATAATCGAATACAGGGCCAGTGATGGCCACACACAGCAGAACCCCGTCACCGGAGAGGTGGCGGGGCTTTTTTTACGATCACTGCTTCTGAGAAACGTATGATGATTAATGGATAATATTATGATGAATACTTGTTATATGTGGCAGTGATAAGACGCAAATATCTCGACCTACACGACATAATTCTAGCCTTCAAATTTTCGATTAAATGTGCAGGTAGTTTGTAAATATCCTTCTCAACGAAATTTATCAATACTGTTATCGTTGGGAATAAAATATCTATACACTAAATCCGACTTTCTTGGGGTGTGCTTTCAAACTCTTCTTTCCTTGCTCTTTCAATTTTTGTTAGATGAATAATAGAGGATTTACCTTTATCCTTGGCAGTTGCAGTAATAGCCTGTATTATAGAATTTTGATCCTCAAATACTTCATCGAAAATTCGATCTTTTCTTTAAGAAATTGTGGTAATATCAGCAACGTCAAAGATCGGCTTTGATCCATCTTCATGGACTAATACCACAGGCATGTCAAAGGATTGTCTGATTCCCAACTCATATAGAACATTTGGGTTTCTGGAACTTAGATCGCAAAGTGCCATTGGTGCGTTAAGTTGTGTATAATTTTGCTAAAATTGGACTACTGGTAAAGTCCTTATCAACTCGCAAAGGCTTAAAACCTGATTTTTCGATTGCGGGGGCAAAAATATCCCTATAGATCTTGCCAAAATGATCCCTCTGGTAGCCTTCTGGATCGGAAATAGGCATTATGACAAAACAGTCTTTGGTTTCAGTAGGATATTGTTTTAGTAGTTTTGCTTTCCATACTGCCTCCCAAGACGTGTAAATTACATTATATCCAGTATATGATTGATTGTATATATTTCTTCAATAATTTGTCGGAACTATCCCCTAACATACGGATAGAAATTTTCATACGCTGGCCATCGTGTGGCACAGCAAAGTAGAACCCCGTCACCGATAGGTGGCGGGGCTCCGCTTTATTGGCCATTGTTCCTCATTTTCATAAATCACACCCCATATATTTTCGGAAAATTGTAACACCCAAGTGTGCTTCCTGAAAATGGAAAACACACGAATAATTCAAAGGTTGCCAGAAAGTTGCCAGAGCGACATCCAAGAACGCAAAAAGAGACAAAAAGTGCAAACAAAAAGGCACCGAAACCCTATAGGTTACGGTGCTTTTTTCGTGGTCTGGGTGAGAGGATTTGAACCTCCGGCCTCTTGAACCCCATTCAATTTTATTTTGCCTAAACGCCTAGTATTCTGGGGATTTTACGTGTAAAAACGCGATAAAACACCGCTTATTGGTAACACATTGGTAACACGGTTACAGGCATGCAATTGCCTTCCTAAGTCGCTCAATGTCCGGGTGAACGTAGGTGCGCTTTGTAAAATCCGGGTCGCTGTGTCCGCCAATTAAGGCTATAGCAAGATCATCGCTGCATCGAGCGTCAAATCGCGTAAAGAACGTGTGGCGTGCTTTGTGGGGGGTGAGCCTGCGCACGCCTACGCTTTCAAGCGCCGCATAGTAAAGATCGCAAAAATGCTCGTAGCGGTATTTCTTTTTAACGATCCTAAAGGTGCCTTTTTTCTTGTTCCCTACGCCGCACTCTTCTTCAAATATATACTTCTCGCACGAGGCATATCGTTCTCGAAAAATGTGTTGTATGCTTGGATGAATTGGAATAATTCTGTCTTTGCCTGCATCGGTCTTTACACCGCCCGTTATCAGCATCTCTTTAATATCTACGTCAAACCTTGTCAGGGTTAACATTTCAGTTATACGCATACCTGTATATACGAGAACGATTGCCATATCGATCATTGGTATTACGATATTTTTTTCGAGCTTTGCTACTTCGATATCTGAAAAATACTCGGGTGCCTTCTTTTTGCCTTCAGGTGGCAGGCGGACTTTTTTTGCATAGCTTTTCGTGACAACATCATTCTCGCATGCAAAATCTGAAAGTAAAGTGCTTAGGGCCTTTACTTTTTCCATTGTAGACCGGCTTTTACCTTGGGATTCTGCCAGATCAACCGCCTGTTGGAACTGAGGTTTACGAAGATTGCGAAAGAGGGTGTTGTGGTGGGGCTTGAAGTATTTTATTGCGGCCTTATAATTTGCCTGTGTTTGTTTTGATATGTCCTTATAATCGCGCGTTTTTTGCCATTCCTCATAAAGCTGCAGCAAAGTGTATTCCGCATACTCGCTTACCGGGTCGCTTTCTTTGGGCAACTCGCTTTCGATCCTGTTTTGATATAAGGCCATTTCCGCTTCCGCATACGTAGCAAACGCGCCGATTAAAGGCCGTTCTACTTCTCCATCATCGCTTACAATGGCTGCTTTGCGCGCAAGATATGGTTCCTTTCTGTTGCCTTTCAGCTTTGTAATGGAGCCGGTGCCGCTTGCACGCTTATGTGCCTTTCTTTTTTTTGCCTCCTGTTTCGCCCCACAATCAAAGCAAAATTTGCTGCCATCAGGAATTTCAATTTTGCATCTGCGACAAATCATCCAGCAACCCTCCTTTACTGCTTGCCGTTAATATCCTACAATCCCCTCGTAGCATTTCGCGCATCTTTTTTTACCTAGTTCAATTTATTTAAAACTTTGTATATTGCAATATTTAATGCGTTGAGCACATAGGCATTTTGGGTAAGCTGTAGTTTGCCGCGCAAATCTCGGCAAAGATGTAAATTATATATAATGCAGGCTTAGAACGGCTGCGCTTGGTCATAATTTATTTACATATTTTCCAGTTTGGTCCATTGCCTTTTTGAATCACGTTATCTTATTATTTTATTAACAAAAAAGAAAATTCCTGTAGGGTTTTGTGGCTTTGTTATATTTGTTGTAGATATTGGATATTCACATTTCCCCTTGTGCCCGGTTTCCATTTAGGATACAATATACGAACATCAGTTCGTATCGAAGGAGGAAAGCATGGAATATACTTCTACCCATCCACCGGAATCAGCCGCCTCTGACGACCGTTTCGAATGGCTCATTGCGTCTATAAAGAAAATCATTAATCTTGCTGACGTCAGAGATTTGGAACTAATCTACCAGTTTTCCAAGGAGATTATAAAGCAAGCATAATCTACGGCTCGATTGCGATTTCTTTGATTTTTTTCTCTAATAGTTCCCATTCCTCAACGCTCATACGAGACAACACGGCAATAAAGCGACGACGGAAATCCGGTTCTCCCTTGAGAACATTGCCCATAAATGCTGCGATCTCTTGATCGCGGCTTTTTTTTATGAACATATCTCCTTCACCTGTGCGAAGCCACTGCTCGTTCACATCAAATACATTACAAATCAGAGAAATTGCTGAATCAAGAGGTTTACTGCGTCCCATTTCATATGTTGCCACAGTGTTGCGCTTTATCGAAAGCTTGTCGGCAAATTGTTGCTGTGTAAGGTGTAGTGTGTTACGCAGCTCTTTTATACGCTCATGCATGATATTCCCTCCTCACTTTCCAAAAAGACTTTATCAAATAAATGTTTTGGTGTCAACAATTATATGCTTGACATATGTTTTAAATAGACATATATTTGTTTTAGTAACAACATACTGCCCAAAGCAAATGGAGAGGAGGTCTATTCTTGAATGCAAAAGAGAAGGAGGTCGCCAGAAGATTGGCGGAAGCCTTTAATAGCCTACCAGATGCAAAGAAGGAGTTTTTGATCGGATACGCAGAGGGCGTCGTGGCGATGGTGGAAAAGCAATCAGACGCAAGTGGCGTTACCACGGCAGGATGCGCCGAACAAAACGTTCCGGACTTGCGCGACCACCCGGAATAGAAAGGACAGGCAATCATGAACGCGGCAGATATGCCTAAAGCGGTGCTCCATCGAGGCGATGGAACCAAGGAAGAAATTGATGATTTGTCAGCCTATTTCTTTTACCTGCGAAGGGTGGCTCAACGAATGTTAAAGCAACTAAAAGATACGGACGAGCTTGATGATGTGGATATCGGACACGTGATAACAGCTATGGAGCGGGTGGTTTCTGAAAAAGCAGATTCACGACAACGCTAATAACCAAACTTAATACAGCACCGATGATTGCCATCCATACTGAAAACTTACGTCCCGATAACATCTCGCGCCTATGTTCGGCGTATTTATCAAATTCAGTTTCGCCGGCTTTCGTAACAACCAAGACGTCGGAATGTACCGGATAGGCGCCAATTATGAAGTCGGATTTGTAACTCTCATACCCCGTGACTTGATGGTCAATATACCCGTTAGACAGAGCTTTCTTTATATCTGGTGTTGCTCTGTATCGTTTTTCGTAATAACCCTCCGGCTGACCTGCGTGTTTCATGATGCGTTTGATTAATTTGTATTCACCATAGGTCACTTGCAACACCCCCCCACTCACAAAGATTGTACCACGCCAATATATACCATTCAAGAAAGGAGAGCCAATGAACCAGTTACAGATATTCAGCAACGCACAGTTTGGACAAGTCCGCATGCTCAATGAAAACGGCAGAGAGTTGTTTTGCGGGTCTGATGTTGCGAAAGCTCTTGGATACGCAAGGCCAAAGGATGCAATTTTCGCACATTGCAAGGGGGCTGTAAAACGCCGCACCCTTACGGCGGGCGGTGAGCAGGAAATGTCCTTTATCCCTGAAGGAGATGTCTACCGCCTGATAGCCCGCTCGAACCTCCCCGCCGCCGTACAGTTTGAGAAGTGGCTGTTTGAAGAAGTGCTTCCTTCCATTCGCAAGCATGGCGTATACGCGGTGGACGAGCTTCTGAACGACCCTGACTTTGCAATCAAGGCATTCACGGCGCTGAAGGAGGAGCGCGACAGGAACAAGGCGTTACAAGCTCAAATGGAGCATGACAAGCCGAAGGTACTCTTTGCGGATGCGGTGGCGGCATCGCACACATCAATCTTGGTCGGAGAACTTGCGAAGCTGATTAAGCAGAATGGCTACGACATCGGACAGAATCGGTTGTTCCGCTGGCTGCGGGAAAATGGATACCTTATCAGGCGCGAAGGCTCCGACTACAACATGCCGACGCAGCGGTCAATGGAGATGGGGCTATTCAAGATTAAGGAAACCGCGATCAACAAGCCGGATGGAAGCATCACAATTAGCAAGACCGTGAAGGTGACCGGCAAGGGCCAGACGTATTTTGTGAATTTGCTTTTGCGGGAAGTGAAGAAAGAAGCATAGGAGGGAGGGCAACGTGAAAATACCAGACGATTACATTCAGGTCGAAACGGTTCCAGTGACCGTACTTGCAAAGATGCTCCGGGTCGATCCAAACAAGATCAAGTCTGCGATAAAAAATGGCACGATGCCGGTGGGGTGTGTATGTCAAGCAGATGGGAGCACGAAAGAACGCACCGTGATTATTAAAACCCGTCTGGAACGGTGGCTGGCGGGCGAACTATAGCAACACGAAAGGAGGACAAGCAGTGAACCGTCGCATTCGAGAAATTGTGTTTTTGCAGCTTCGTCTTTACAACAACACCAAGCGGACGCTGGAAGCGTATGAGGAAATTGGCTTAAAAGCCCGCTCGTTGGAACCAAGCGCCAATACCGGGTCGCACGGAGACCCTACAGTGTCCGACGCTCTAAGGTCGGTTGAGCCCAACGAGGATATCAAGCAGATGCGAAACTGGGCGTGGGCCATAGAGGAAGCTTTTGCTATGTTCCGCCGATCCGCGCCGCACAAGGCGCAATTGATGGACTTGCTGTTTTTCGCGGATGTGGGAGATACATCATCCGATAGCTGCGCTAGGCGCGAACAAATTCTGGATATATTGCATGTCAGTGAACCCACCCTGTACCGATGGCGGGACGATATCTTTCAGGCTGTCATGGCAGGGGCAATTGAAGTCGGTGTGCTTTCTGTCTACAACACACGGCAGACGCGAGGCCCCGCGTGATCGCATATCTCTGGCTGTTGGCGTTTCCGGTTATCCTCTTGTCGCTCGAAGCGTTGTCGTGGATACCGGCGGTCAGGCGATGGGAGGACAAGCAGATTAAGCGAATAGAAAGGGGTGGTAACCGTGGGCGCGATTACGAAAGAAACGCGCTTTGAGAGCTTCCTTGCAACAGACCCGAGGCCTAGGCAAGCTCAAATCCTGGCGGTGTGGAATGGGGACATGACGGCCCGAGAGGTTGCGGAGAAGCTTGGCTATCAGGAAATGAACTGCGTTAGGCCGCGCATAACCGAACTTGAACAGTCCGGGCAATTGATACAGGTGGACAAGTGGCCCGACCTTAAAACAAATCGTCGTGTGACCCGTTGGAGGCTGGCAGATGGCAAATAGCGCATTTACAGAACGGTTCAACATCTTGGCAAAAGGGCTGTCAAGCCGGGCACTCGGTAAGGCTCTTGGCACCTCGGACACCGCCATACGGTATTTACGCAACGGCAGGAACATTGCATCCGCTGACCTGCTTTGTAAAATTGCTGATCGGTTCGGTGTAACAGTGGACTGGCTGTTGGGGAGGGATGAATTTTCAAAATGAAAAAGACCGTCACATGCTGGCAGGCACGTAAAACGGTCAAGACCAAATAAGATAAGACAAGCATAGCAGATCGGAGGAAAAAATGGAAGAGCATTTCTTGAAAATCATCGAAGCACAGCAGGCGGTCATCCGCACTCTGAAGACTGATAAGGAAACGTGGTACTGCCTCTATCTGGAGGCAAACGCGAAAGAGAAGGAGCTAAACGAGAAAATTCTGCTGATCGAGGGCCGGATAAGGTCAGAGATTGCGCAGCTACAGGAGCAGAAAAAGGAGGAACGGCATGAGGCTGTATGAAATATCGGAGACCTACCGTGCGTTTATAGCAGGTGTCGAAGCCGGAGACATACCGGAAGAGGCTATAGCGGATACGCTGGAGGCTCTGGAAGGTGCATTTGAGGAAAAGGCGGAGGCCATTGGCTGCATTATCAAGGAGCAGCGGGCAGAATCGGAAGCAATTAAGCGCGAGGAAGAGGCGTTGTCAGCCCGCAGAAAGGCAAAAGAAAACCACGCTGATTCGATGGAAAATTATCTCTATCGTCAGATGAAATGCCTCGGGAAGGACAAGTTCGAAACAGCCCGAGTTCGCGTCAAGTTCACTAAAGGGGAGAAAGTTGAAATCGCAGACGAACTGGCCTTTGTCGGTTGGGCCAAGCAAGAGGCCGACGATCTGCTGACCTTCAAAGAGCCGACCGTCAACAAAACTGCGATCAAAGCGGCACTCAAGGCCGGTCGCGTGTTACCAGGGGTGGCGCTCGAAAAGACCGAGAAAGCGAGGGTTGGTTAAATGGGAGTCCCGGTTCTTGTGATAGGCAAAAGCGGCGCCGGAAAGAGCGCGTCGCTGCGCAACTTTAAACCAGAGGACGTGGGCGTAATCAATGTTCTCGGAAAGCCACTGCCTTTTCGCAGTTCGCTTAAAGCGGTAAAGACCACCGACTACGCGACTGTGACAGCCACGCTGACGGGTGCAAAAGCACCGTCTGTTGTAATCGACGACGCGGGCTATCTTATCACGGATCAGTTTATGTCAGAGCACACCAATACCGGCAAGGGCAACACCGTGTTCGGCCTTTACAACGATATGGCAGACAAGTTTTACAGCCTTGTACGCTTCATCGTAACTGGGTTACCCGACGACAAGATAGTCTATATGCTCATGCACGAAGACAAAAACGAGCTTGGGGACGTAAAACCAAAGACTATCGGAAAATTGCTCGACGAGAAGGTCTGTCTTGAGGGGCTGTTCACCATCGTTCTGCGGGCAGTAGGCGATCAATCCAAGCATGTTTTCATCACTCAATCCTCGGGTTACGACGTAGCAAAGAGCCCAATGGGAATGTTTGATGCAATCGAGATCGACAACGATCTAAAGGCCGTAGACGCGGTCATTCGGGAGTATTGGGGACTGTCATCAACAACAAATAAACAGGAGGCAAAGAAATAATGAAGAAGATCAACAACTGGAACAACGTACAGGCAATTTCTGACCGTCCGCAGCTACCGGTGAACGGCTATGTTTGCAGAATTATGGATGCAAAGGTTGTTTCTTATCCCACAAGCACCGGCGGCACAATTGAAAAACTGGAAATCAGCATTGATGTTGCTGAGGGCGAATATAAAGATTTCTACGCGAATGACTACCGTACGCAGACGCAGGAAGACAAGCGCTGGAAGGGCGTTCTGAGACTGTATGTTCCACAGGATGACGGAACTGATCTTGACAACTTCTCAAAGCGCAAATTGAAATCTGTCACAGACGCGATCGAGGACAGTAACAATGGCTTCCATTGGGATTGGGATGAAACCGCGCTCAAGAACAAGATGGTCGGAATCGTATTCCGAAACGAAGAATGGGAATTTGACGGAAAATCTGGCTTTATCGCCCGCCCGTTTTACGCGACCTCTGTCGACGCGATCAGGGGCGGTCGATTCAAAATACCCGCAGAGAAGCTGGTCGACAAAAACAAGGTCAGCAACACAAATAAACAGGACAATTTGAACGATGTGGAAATTCCGTTTTAAGGTGATCGGGCATGGGCTGCACACCATTTGAAGCGCGGGAGGCGTTGGAAAGCATGGTGGTGTTGGTCGATACGAGGGAGCAGGATACGCAGGCATCCAGAACGCGGCTCTGCTCCCTCGGTTGCCCATATGAGCGCACAAAGCTTGACGCGGGGGATTATGCTTGTTCCTATATATCGCCACGTACGGGCGAACGTGAAGTGCTACCGGTTGCTATTGAACGCAAGATGAACGCCGACGAGTTGTGCCTATGTTTCGGAAAGGAGCGAAACCGCTTTGAACGCGAATTTTTGCGGGCAAAAGATGCCGGATGGAGCATGCATCTTGTGGTCGAAAACATCTCATGGGAGCAGATTTATTCCGGTCGATACCGAAGCAAATTGAACGCAGCCGCCCTGGTTGCCAGTCTACTTGCATGGTCCATGCGCTATGGCCTCAGAGTTTGGTTTTGCAAATCAGAAACAAGCGGGCGGCTGATAAAAGATATCCTGTATCGGGAATTAAAAGAGCATTTGGAGGGGAGTTAGTGGCTGAAGGATGGGTCAAGGTAGATAGGGCGGTTCAAGACCACTGGCTATGGAAGGAGCAGCCATTCAGCACCGGTCAGGCGTGGATTGATTTAATAATGATAGCAAATCACGCAGACAACACAATTCAATTCGATGGCAAGCCATTGGTGGTTGAGCGTGGTTCTATGGTAACCAGTATTCGTAAATTATCAGAACGGTGGGGTTGGTCAAGAAAGAAAGTTGGTCGGTTTTTAGATGTGCTCGAACGTGACTCGATGTTGTCCCAAAATAGAGCCACTAAAAGAACCACTATAACGCTAGTAAACTATAGCAAATTCCAAGATGCTGCGCCAACAAAAGAGCCACAGAAGAGCCACAGAAGAGCCACAGAAGAGCCACACGCGCACACAAACAAGAATGATAAGAATGTAAAGAATGAAAAGAAGAAAAGCGGCTCCGCCGCGGTTCCTTCGGAACAGAAAAAACCGCGCGGTGTGTCCGACGAAGACTGGGCGAAAATTTGTGAACTAAGGAGGTAGGCCAGTGAGTTACGAGTTAAAGAAAGCTGACGTATATGATCTGGCCTCAAAGCTTGGTGCAGAAACGCGCATTAAGGGCAGTGAACTATTTTTCAGACACTGCCCCTACTGCCAGGGCGGTTCAGCCCACGATAAGGATACATTCTCTATCAATCTTGAAAATGGTGCATTTAGTTGTTTCCGGTCTAGCTGTTCAAAACGCGGACACTTTGTTGAAATGGCGCGGGACTTCAATTTCCAATTGGACTTTGGCGATGACAGGCATAAGCAGTATAAGACGTTTGTGCAGCGCGAAGTGGTTGTTCGGGATCCGGCAATTGACTATCTGGCTACCCGTGGAATTGGAAAAACCGTTGCGCAGAAATACAAAATCACCTGTAGAGCAGACAGACCGGATATATTGGTTTTTCCGTTCTTCGATGAAAACGGAACACTCACGTTCATCAAGTACCGCAACACGAACTTTGTTAAAGGCAAAAGCAAAGGCAGCAAGGAATGGTGCGAGAGCAATGCAAGGCCGATTCTGTTTGGAATGGATCAGTGTAGCGGCACAGATAAGTTGGTAATTACGGAAGGGCAGTTGGACAGCTTATCACTGGCTGAAGCAGGCATAAATAACGCCGTAAGCGTACCAATTGGCATGAACGGGTTTACTTGGCTGGATAACTGTTGGGAATGGCTGATGCGGTTTTCTGAGATTGTTGTGTTCGGTGATTGCGAGAAAGGCAAAATCACGCTGCTTGACACGTTGGTTAAGCGGCTCCCGATCAAAGTAAAGGCCGTACAGGTTGAAGACTATCTTGGTGAAAAGGACGCGAACGCCATTCTACAAAAGTACGGGTCCGGCGCATTAAGAACCGCAGTCGATAACGCCAGAGAAATCCCGATGCCATTTATCAAGCGTCTGGCCGATGTTGAAAACGTGGATTTGAACACTCTTCCACGGATTTACACCAACATCACAGAAGTTGACCGATTGATCGGTGGGTTACTGTTTGGTCAGGTGATTCTTCTGACGGGAAAGCGTGGAGAGGGTAAGAGCACCCTCATGAGCCAGTTTGTTGCTGAGGCACTAGACCAAGATTATCCGGTCATGTGCTATTCGGGTGAGCTCACGGACTATCACTTTAAACGGTGGCTGGATTTTCAAATAGCTGGTCCCGATAACGTGACCGTCACAAGAAACAGTTTTGGTGATGATGTCTATTCCATCGGCGAAAGCATAGGCCAGAAAATCAGTAACTGGTATAGGGATAAAGCGTACATCTATGACAATAATGCCATTCCTGACGATGAAGCTGAAATGGAAAGTCTGTTGGTGACGATCGAAAACGCAATCAGACGATACGGAACGAAGCTGATCTGCATTGACAACCTCATGACAGCTATGGATGTTTCCATAAACGATGATCTATACCGTGCTCAGTCTGATTTTGTGCGGAAATTAAAGCGGATCGCTGTACTCCATAACGTTGCTATCGTGCTTGTTGCCCATCCGCGCAAATCAAAAGACAGCTTCCAAAATGATGATGTGTCCGGTTCTGCCGACATAACTAACCGCGTTGATATTGTGATGTCATATGCCAGAGCTGATGACAAGCACCCGGAATGCGATGGTTTACTGGTTGTCACAAAAAACCGGCTTACCGGTTGCTGTACTGGAAAAGACGAGGAAATCAAGCTTCTGTATAGCAAATCCACAAAGCGTATAACAAGCATTGGTGGCGGAAAACGCGTGTATGGATGGGAACGGCAGAAGAAAATTGAACAATCAGTGTTTGCAAGCGATTTGCCATTTTAGGAGACGATTATGACACAAATTGAAAAGCTTGAACATCTTATCTCCCGAAAAGCCAAAGCAGATAGCCTGCCCGAATCAGTCCGGTTGGATTTCGCTGACGAATACGAAAAGATCCGTATGGAAATCGCTGTGGCCGCCGTCGATGTGGTCAAGATGGTCTACGACAAAGCCGAGCGTATCAAGCAAGCGGCGGACCTGGTTGCAGAGACGCTTGCGACAGAAGATTACCCCGCATTGATCGAACGGGCCAGAGTGTTTCAGTCGGATTTCGAACAGGAGTTAGCTGCCCTAGAAGCCGTTGACTGGACACCCTGGGGTAAAACCGTGACGCTGCGCCAGGACAGCCGCGATGGAGGAAGGGTATGATCGCGAAGCTCGGAAGTCTTTTTGACGGCATCGGCGGCTTTCCTCTCGTTGCCTCAAGGTACGGCATAGAGGCGGTATGGGCAAGCGAGATAGAGGCGGCGCCGATCAGCATAACCAAGCGCCATTTCCCACGCATGCTGCACCTGGGCGATATCACGAAGATCAACGGCGCCGAAATCGAACCCGTGGACGTTCTTTCTTTCGGCTCTCCATGTCAGGATTTATCGGTCGCCGGGAAGCGCGCTGGCTCGAATGCCGGTAGGTCGCGTGATTGCCACGGCTGAATTGGTCGGGTGTCATCCAATTGTCGCGCCGGCCAGAATTGAAGGCATGGTATCAACCGGAAAAATGCTCCAAGGAAGCCTGCCGGTAAGCGTTCACGGCAATGAGCTATATTTCGGCGATTGGACACCGGGGCGCTATGCGTGGGAGTTTGCAAACGTGAAGAGGCTCGAAACGCCCATACCTGCAAAGGGTGGGCAGCGCATTTGGAATTGGGAGGTAAGCCATGCAGGATAAGCAACTTTGCCATGACTGTAAACACCTTAAGGGCCGCAACGTTGGATTTGTTAGCTCTGTATACTGGTGCGGTTTGGTTGGAAACGGGCGCGCAGGAACGTCTATTGGCATCTTGCCGTGGCTTAAGAGGCCGCACCCCAAATGCCCGTTACGAAAGGAGAGTAAACACAATGCAGGATAGGATAGAGGCGATACGGGCGCGGTGCGATGCCGCGACGCGGGGGCCGTGGAAGTACGACGGGATGGTGTATGTCTGGACGGACGCTTTCCCGATGATGATGGTCGCTGATATTCGTGGGTGGGGATATCTGACCGGCACGCTTGGCCTGAGCAATGAAGATGCCTCGAAGCAGATGGACGAAAACGCCGTGTTTATCGCCCACGCCCGCGAGGACTTACCTTGGGCACTTGACCGGATCGCGGAGCTTAAAGCCGCCCTTGCCGAGGCCCAGCGCAGGGAGAGGGCGGTGGATGAAATCGAGGCGTTTACTAAAACGAGGATGCAGCAATTGACACTTGAGCAGGCTTTGATTTTGCAGCCGGTGCTCAATAGAATATACAAAATTCGTAAGAACGGCCCGCAGGCCGGGGAGGGCAAACAGGATGGCAATTGAATGGACGCCGGGGCACCCGGAAGATTATGACTATTGGCCTGTTGGTGGAGACCCTAAGAACGGATTTTATCCAACGGAAAAAGGCGTTGGTACACATTGCTGGAACGGCGAAAAAATAGTACCAAAGGAGGCCACAAATGCAGAACGCAACTGAAATCGTAAAGGCGCTGCGTGCGTGTGATGAGACCGTATGCCCGGATTGCCCGTTGAACGAAGGCGACAAAGATTATGTTGCTTGCACGAGACGAGCCGCCGACCTGATCGAGCAGCAGGAGGCCGAGCTTGCGGCGCTGCGCAAAGAATGCGGGCGGCTGATAGACCTTGCTGGAGATTGGAAAGAGGCGGCTGACGGATATCATGCCGAACGCAATACGTTGAAAGAGGCGCAGCGGTGGATACCGGTCAGCGAGAGGTTGCCCGAGGATGAGGACGCGAACGGAGATATAGAAAACGTACTAATTTTGGATGTGTGGGAAGATATGCACGTATCGTTTTTACGCAAAGGTGCTTGGCGTGGGGGTTGCCCGATGCCGATGCGAAATGTCACCCACTGGATGCCGCTCCCCCAACCGCCAGAAGGAGAGCAAAACGATGAGTAATAAAGAACGCATTGTTTCGGGAAGCAACATAAATCCGATAACGGGCTGCTGGGAGTGGCAGGGAACGAAAAGGCGCGGATATGGAAGGCTGACTGTTGGAGGGAGATCGGTTAGCGCTCACAGGCTTTCGTATGAGGAGTTTAACGGCGCAATTCCTGCCGGATATGAGGTTTGCCATAAGTGCGATAACCGGAAGTGTGTAAACCCGGAACACCTATTTGTTGGAACCAGGCAAGACAATGTGAATGACCGGGAACGAAAGGGCCGCAACATTGTTCATTGTGGAGAATCAAATCCTAGCGCAAAGCTTACAAAACGGGATGTTCTGCACATAAGGCAAAGAAGGGTGCAAGAAGGAACGTCATTTGAAAAGCTTGCAAAAGAGTATGGCGTTTCTAAGCGAACAGTACAAAGGGCGGTCAGCGGAGAAACGTGGCCAAGCGTCAAGTATTGCCCCGCCGCGCCGGAGAAAGGAGAGTAGCTATGCCGTCGTATATCGAAAGAGAGGCACTGAAAGATATTATAAGGCGTGAGGGATTATGCGGCGCTATGTACACCGATACAGAGCGCGAAGAAGATTTATACCGCATGATCGATGCCGCCCCTACCGCCGACGTTGCGCCCGTGGTGCGGTGCAAGGATTGCAAGAGCATGTCAAGGGACCTGACCGAATACGGAATAGCTTGCCGCCTTACCATGAGGGAAGTGAATCCGAACGACTTTTGTTCCTACGGCGCTCGGATGGAAGGAGGGCGGCAAAATGCAAAATAGGCTGACACCTAAAGATTCAACCAAATGCAGCATGTCCCCTTGGGATTGGTGCGGATTGGATAAAGATTGCAAACGCGATTGCTTTAATCCGGAACCATGCAGAATACCGGAACCGGCAAGACGGCTTGCAGCCTACGAGGACACCTGCCTTACGCCGGAGGAAATAACAGAGGCGCAAAAGGCTATGCGCGCTGCATTGGGGTTGGCGTGTGCTGCACAGGCTGCGCGTGATGAAAACGCCCGCCTGCGCACCGAGGTCGAGGTTTGCGGCAAATTGATTGAACAGCAAGGATGGGAAATCAACCGGCTGAACGACCTGAACGAGCAAGTGCGCCGGGAGCGGGATGCGGCTGTAGCAGATATGACAAGTATGGCTATTGCGTGGAACAAGGCGTGCGGGTGGTGTAAGCATAACGGAAGCAGGGAAATGTGCGCTAGTTGCGTAAGATGGCCGTATATCTCTCCAGAAAACCTTACGCGAACTGAGCAGTGGCAATGGCGCGGAGCGAGCGAACAGGAGGCGCAACATGAATGAGTTAAAGACTCTGGATGAAGAATTGTTTCGCACGATCACCAATGGCATTCCACTCGATCGCCTGCGTGAGATATGCGATGCCGAGCGAAACGGGCGGTGCGTGGTGCTGCCGTGTTGGAACCGCGTGTTTATCGTCAGCGGCGGACAAGTGCAAGAAATGGACATGTGCCACTATCGCGGTAATTCGGCGGGAGTGTACGACATGCGGTGCGAATGTGTCGATCAGCACGAAGAATGCGACAGGATTTGCGCAAACGAAAACGAGAAGTGCTGCGCTTATAACTTCCGCGTCGCAGAGATAGGCAAAACTGCATTTCTCACCCGCTCCGAAGCAGAGGCGGCACTACAGAGCGGAGGTAGCAAATGAGCAATCCAGAAAACACATACCGCCTGTGGGATGGTTGTACCGGAGTGTTTCATCCGTTCTGTAAGGGCTGCGCTGATATTGAGACAGAGACAAAGAAAATAGCCTTATACGCTGACGAGCCAATGCCGGCGTTTTTGCAGACAGAGATCACATGCAAGCACTACGATAAGTGCGCGAGGATAGCAAGGCACATTCAAGGCACACGGGACTAACGGGATGATTGGGGGTATTACATGACAGAGAAAGCGCAAAGGGCACAAGCAAGGAGGCTCTTGGTACGGTGGGGCAAAACAACGGCATTCTGTGCTCGGCGGCAGCGGGAAATTGTTGACTATGAGCAGCTTATCGCAGGCGTGGGGGACATAAAGCCGCAACAGTTAACCGGCATGCCGTTTGGAGGCGGAACATCTGATACAACGGCGTGGTCAGCAGCGCAACTCGAAGAACTCAAAAGGCGATACAACGACCGGATAGGCGACCTCAAGGGAGATATTAAACGGGAGCTTGATTTTGCTTCTGCAATGGATCAGATGTTGGTCGATCTTGAGCCAATCGAATTGACTGTGCTGGAGTATAGATACAAGCACGATAGGAAGCCGCAAAACGTAGCAATCTGTTTGGGATACAGCCTACGGCAGGTCGAGCGAATCGAGCAAGAAGCGGTGGACAAGTTGAGAGATTGCATAGAAATTACCGTTATGACCTAAAAGATGGCGGTAAATGGCGGGAACATAGGTGTATCATGTCAATATGAGATGGTGCACGGGCGGGAACCTCCTGCGCCCCGTCATAAAGGGCGGAACCGATGCGGGTTACTGCCTCCGGGTGGAGGAAGGCCCGCAAAGGTGCCGCCAGCGGAAATGAAGCGTTCGCGCTTCTGTGGCCTGCATTGAGCAGGCGGGGGCGGTAATGGCTCGGGCCACGCGCTAGACGGCGTTACCGCTCTCTTCATTCAGACAAAACCCGCCAAGCCGAAACGGGATATCCCGTAACGCTAATAGGCGCAACGGCTCACAGGGGCGGGTCTTATTACAAGGGCAATCGTCAAACGGCGGTTGCCTTTTCTTGTGTCCAGATGAGCACACCCCAGAAAGCTAGACAAATAAAAGCTTTCAATGGAAATATGACGTTAAAAGAGAGGGTTCTGAGCACACACGAAAGGCGGTGAAGCGTTGAACTGGCAAGAAAAAACCGTTGAACTTTGGAAGTTGGGGCATAGTTGGAAAGATATTTCTGGAGAAATACAGCAAACCTACTTTCCCGACAAGGATTTCTCCACGGTACGTGATAACTATGTGAGGGCTTACATGCGCAAGCACCCGGACTATAAAAACAGAGACATCAACGCAAAAGCGATGGAGGCACTGAAAAAAGGCGCGACGATGGATTGCCTTACCGCCGCGGTGGGAGCCTCACAGCGAGTCACCCAGGCTGTAATAGAGGACATTAAACAGCAAGGCTACAACGTCGTACAGAACGGAGATTTTTTCAAGATATCTCCCGTTGTCATCCCTACAGAAAACAAGGTCGCCAAACAGTGGAACGGAGATAAAATCCTTCGATTCGGATTGATGGGCGACACACAGATCAACAGCAAGTACACACAGATCACTCACCTGCATGCGCTGTATGATGTGTACGCGGCGGAGGGCATCGACATGGTATATCATACAGGAGATATTGACGAGGGCGAGGACATGCGGCCCGGCCATAAGTACGAATGCTATACCCAGGGCGCAGACGACCATGTATCTGAAATCGTCAGGGTGTACCCTGAACGGCACGGAATGACTACGCATTTCATCACTGGCAACCATGATCACTCTCTGATAAAACGAGCGGGCATGGATATCGGGAGACCGATAGCGTACAAGCGCAAGGATATGATTTACCTGGGTCAGTCGAGTGCAATCATATCGCTGACTGACAATTGCACACTGGAGCTTCGGCATCCGATTGACGGCACCGCATACGCGATATCATACAAAATTCAAAAGATGATCGAGGCAATGAGCGGTGGAGAAAAGCCGAATATCCTGGCCGTTGGTCACTATCACAAGTCAAGCTACGACCCATACAGAAATGTGCACGCATTCCAAACGGGCTGCTTACAGGCACAAACGCCGTGGATGCGAGGGAAGGGAATCGCGGCTATCTTGGGTGGATGGATCGTTGAGATTCACGTAAACGACGACGGTTCGATATCCCGCATCAAGCAAGAGTTTATACCGTTCTACCGAGCGATCAAAGACGATTATCTGAATTGGAGGTAGCCATGACGCGCAAAGAGATTCTTAATACAGCCGCAACGCTGACGACGGTTGAGCGTGAGGCGGAGTACGGAAAACCTGAAGACAACTACAGCGTTATAGCGAGACTGTGGGAATCTTATTTGCTTGGCGCGCAGCACACTCGACGAAGCGGAACAATCACACCCCATGACGCACTTATCATGATGGCGTTACTCAAGATTGGCCGCATTGCTACCGGACAGCCAAAGGCAGACAACTACATTGACGCTGCGGGGTATCTGGCTCTGGCCGGAGAGATTGCCACGAAGGATACTGTATGAGGCGCAAATCTGTAGCCTATATCGCTGGTAAGATAACCGGAGACCGGAACTACAAGACGAAATTCGCAGATGCACAGGAAGGGTTAGAGCGACACGGATACATTGTGCTTAACCCTTCTTGGATGCCACAAGGACTTGCGAACGAACAATACATGCGCATGTGCTTTGCAATGATCGACAGCGCCGACGATGTGTTCATGCTTGACGATTGGAAGGATAGCGAGGGCGCGCGCCTTGAGTACGAGTATTGCATGTATCAGCGCAACAGCCCTGTTCTCTTGAGCGAGTGGTTGCGCGGCATGGAACGGATTGCACAAAACAAATAAAACAACTTAGGAGAGTGAGTTCACGGCAGCGCCGTAGGCTTGGGAATTATGCGCCAACAACGGTGGAGGGGCCGGGCGCAAGAGAGGCGGTCTTATGGGAAGCAAAGCGAAGTATGCGATCGTCGTTGTGATTGCCTATTTCATGCCAATCACATATGGGCTCATCGTCTCGGCACTCGGTGTAGACGCGAACAAACATTGGCTGCCGTTTTCGGCGGGGCTACTTGTGATACTGGTATTGGCAGGCATTGTTCATTGGAAGTGCGCAAATGCGGTCTTCAAAGAAGAGGACGACAAGATGAGGGCAAAGCCATGAAACGCATATGGCAATGGATCGTCATACTCTTTGTCGCATGGTTCTCTGTCGCGCTTGCCGGATGGGTGCTTATGTTCCTCTGGCCGCTTATAAAACATTACTGGACCGTGATGGGAGATATCACGCTGATCATAGTCGGTGTGCTGATGCTGGCCGCTTATGAGGCAAGCGTGTGGCCGGGGTTGGTGCGGAAGGTTAAACAATTGCTGGGAGGATGGTAGTAACATGGCGCGGACGACCGAGCGGTGACGCTCACACCGAAAGAACGCAGAAAATTTTACGCCTCAAAAGAGTGGCTGCATATAAGAACGGTACGCCTACAGCGCGACCACTACCAGTGTCAAGACTGTCTAAGCAAGAAGAAGATCACGCTGGCAGAGGCAGTACATCACATCAAGGAGCTGGCGGACTATCCAGAGTTGGCACTCGACATCAACAACCTTGTGAGCCTATGTGCTGCATGCCACAACGAGCGACATGGATACAAGGGCAAGAGGAAGCAACGGTCAGAGCCGCCGAAGGGAGTGCGGGTGCTCAGGGTATAGCCCCCCCTACCCTTCAAGTTGAACTCAGAGCGCGTCCTGACCGACCTTGTGCATTCGTTTAGCGCGCGCGTCAAAAAATCACACATGAAAGGGGGTGCACACGGTGGCAAGGAAGACCAACGAGCAAGTCGGAGAAGAGGCAAAAGAGCGCATCATGGGGTTTTTGAAGGACGTCAACGTGCTCCAGGCGTCGGATGTCGAAATCATCAACCTATACGCCGAAACATACCAGTTTTACTGCCGAATGCGGGAAGAGCTAAAGGGAAAAAGCCTTTTGATGGAGCATACCAACAAGGCTGGAGCCACAAACCTTATTAAAAATCCGCTTGCAATCGAACTGACAAAAACCGTGCAGGTGCTTAACAACCTCCTTCGCTCTCTCGGCCTGACCCCCGCGCAACGCAAAGAATTTGCGAATACGGGGATTGCTCCGAAGGGCGGTGAAACGGGTGAACCCCAAAAGGACGACTTCGCAAACTTCTGACCGTGCGCATTGCGGGTTTGACCGCGAACAGCTTGAACGCATAGAAGCGTCTGTTTGCTACAAATACGCCAGCGACATTCTCAGCAGGGAGATTGTGGCGTGCAAGCGGGTAAAACAGGCCGGAACGCGGTTTATGAATGATCTTGACCGCGCACTGTATGATAGCAAGTACCCGTGGTCGTTTGATATTGCAAAGGCTTACAGACCGATTGACTTCATGGAGAAGTTTATAGCGCCAACCAAGGGCGACTATGACAAAATGACATTGCTTCCTTGGCAGCACTTTATCGAAGGCAATTTATATGGGTGGATAAGCAAACAAACGCAATACCGCCGTTTTCGCGAAGGAATTGTCTTGGTGGGATCGGGAAACGGAAAGTCAACTCTGATTACCGGCAACGTCGCACACGCAATATCAAAGGACAACGAGCGCGGACCGGAAGCCTATTGTCTTGCTAACTCAGAAAAGCAGGCGCGAATCATCTTTAACACATGTAAAGCAATGATCGAGGCGTCGCCGCTGCTAAATAAGCACTTTAGGACAACGCGCGGCGGGATATATTATGATCCGGCGAACGGAATATTCGAGCCTCGCGCTTCTGACAGCAAGAACATTGATGGCATGAACATACACCTTGCGGTATTCGATGAAGTACAGGACTTTGAAACGTGGGACCTGATAAATCGAATAATCCCAAAGGGCAAAAAGCGGCGACAACCGCTTTTTTTGTATATATCAACAATGGGAACGGTGATAGACGGGCCGTTAATGGACATGTACGTGCTGGGCGGTCAAATTCTGGACAACACCGGCGCAATGGCGCAGCGCGCGGCTGATCGTACTTTTGTGTACATTGCCGAAATTGACGAGAAAGACGACCCGGAGGATACGAGCTGCTGGATAAAGGCAAACCCTTCTCTTGGGCCGCTGTTGTTGCTTGACGACCTGATCGACGAATGGGAGCGCGCCAAAGTAGTTCCGGCTCAACGGTCAAACTTTATCAATAAGCAGCTCAATGTATTTACCAGCGTGGATGAGCTTTCATTCCTGGACGCGCAGACGATATTGGCAAACAACCGTACAAAAGAACTCGAAGCGCTTAAGGGGTGCCGTTGCTACGGCGGGTTCGATCTGGCTGAAACAGAGGATTTCACGTCGGCGTGCTTGGAGTTCCCGCTTCCTGACAACGATTTCTTTGTTTTAGAACATTCCTGGGTGCCGAAAAAGAAGGTCAGGGAAAACCACGAAAAGCTTGAGTGGAAATATCTTGAGAGCATTGGAGCTCTAACCATTGTGGACAAGGACTACGTAGAATTTGAGTCCGTTTTAGAGTGGTTTAAGGCACAGCGAGAGATGTATCGCATAGATAGCGTTGGTTTTGACCCCGCCAAGGCGTTCATGTTGGTGCAGAAGATGCGGGAAGAAGGGTTCATTATGAACGATGTGAGGCAGGGAGAGTTAACGCTGACCGCTCCGCTCGACAACCTCAAGGAACGGTTTCTGGACGGAAAGATAATTCATAACAATAACCCCATGTTCAACTGGTATTTGGGGAACGTGAAGTTGACAAAACGAGGGCCGAACGCAACTTATTTGCCTACAAAACAGCACAGATACCGCAAAATAGACGGGTTTATGGCTCTTTTGAGCGCACACACAGAGTGGATGCGAAAACATCCCCTCGTCATTCCCGCGGACAAGAAGGTGGCAACCGTTATCAAACTTAACGCATAGGAGGTGATGAATATTTGGGCATCGTAAACACTTTGTTTCGGCGTGAGATTGAAGCGGCGGTAAAAACGGCTGTTTCCGAAACGCAGAAAGCAGCGCCTAAAACCCCATCCGGCACGCGAAAACTGGCATATGCCAGTTCTTTTTTACCACGTTTCCTGCGCAGCGACTACACCCTGCGCAACAGCGAATTGATTTTTTCGGCCGTGACGCGCCGCGCGAACGCGTTGTCGGCCATGCCGGTACAACTCTATCGCGGGTCTACGATGGTAAAGAACGAGCTAAACGATCTTATAGGGGCAGAGCCGAACGCGTTTATGACCTCTTGCCAATTTTTCAAGACAATGGAGGCTTGTTGCTGTACAGAGGGTAACACCTATGCGATCAAGGAGTTTGACACCAACGGCACTATGCTGGGGCTAAAAATTCTGGACCCGCTAAGGGTGCGGCCAATCCTTGAGACCGATTCAGGGGAGTTGTGGTACAAAATCACGCCGGAGCAGGGTGCTGAATACTACCTGCACGGATTCTACATCATCCACATCCCGTTTATCTCTACAAACGGGATTATGGGCGTAAACCCCGTGAGCGTGCTCTTCGACACGCTTTCCTACAACGATGAAATCCAGCAGTTCAGCGCATCGCAGCTAAAGAAAGGCGTTAACGCGCAAATCGTTGTCGAGGCACCGGCGAACCTCGGCAAGGAGCAACGTGAGGAAACAATTGACGTTTTAACGCAAACATACCGGGACACCGGCGGGAATATCCTGCTGCTGGAATCCGGCCTGAAAGCGAACACGCTGAATCTATCTCCTGTGGATTCCAAGCTGTTTGAGGTTGAGAAAATCTCCCGTTCGAAAGTAGCGATGGTATACAACATACCGCCGCACCTGCTGGGGGATTATTCGGATGTTTCATTCAGTTCGCAGGAGCAACAGATGCTTGAGTTTCTGATGCTCACGATGCTGCCGATTGTAACAGCATACGAACAGGAATTGAACCGGAAACTTCTTACCCGCGAGGACAGGCGGCGTGGAATGCGCTTCAAATTTGATATGGATGCGATTCTTCGGGCAGATGCGGCAACGCGGGCGGATGTACACCAAAAGGCAATACGCGGCGGCTGGGAAAAACCAAACGAGGCCCGCGCGGAGTACGGGCGTGACAGAGACCCGAACGGCGACAAGTTGCTTGTGGCACGCGACCTTACCACGCTGGAATATCTCATAAAAAACCCGGATAAATCGCCAAGCACAAAAGGAGGAAATGAGTAGTGGCATTTAAAACAATTTTCGCTATGTGGGAGGACGCCTATAAACGCGATGCGTTGCCAACAGAGTGGAAAATATGGGAAAGCTTCAGGGCTTGGGCAATAGAGAACGAGTACAAGGCGGAGTACGGCTATAATGGGCGGTTTGGCACCGAAAGCTGTCTTGCGGCGATGCCGGGAACGCGTGAAGCGGAAGAAAAACCAATATACCGCATGAACTTGGCCGAACTCAAACAATACGCTGTTGAAAACGGCATCGATATTGCGGGCGCGGAGACCAAGAAGGAGATTGTCGCACTGATTGCCGTAGCGAAAGGAGACCCCGATGCTGACTAAACGGCTTACTTTGGTGGCAGATACGGCAACGGCATTTGCGTTTGATCGCTTTGAAAGCAATTTCGTCCTGGTAAAGAACGAAACGCCGGGAGCGATCCTGTTTTGTGACGGACCGTTCAGCGAAACGGAGGCCGCACATATTCCGGCGTATTCTTGGCAGGCGTTCAACGTGCGGGTCTATCCAACGGAGGAGCCCAAGTTCTATGTTCGGGCAGACGAGGCCGGGGACGTTGAAATTGATTTCGGGTCCAGCCGCATGGGAACGTTACATATTCCTGAGCCGCCCGCAGAATAGGAGGATAGATGGACAGAATTGATAAGTTTAAAGCCATCAGTACAATACCGGCCGATCCAGTTGCCGATATTGACCTGATAAACAAATACAGCGTAAAGACGTTGGCTCCGGCCGACGTTTTTTGTTTCTCCCTTATCCTTTGCGATAACGAGGTGGACCGTGACATCGAACGTTTCACAAATGCCAGCCTTGATAAACTTGCGCCGCTTTTCCTCGGGAAATCGGTTCTGTTCGATCATCGCTGGTCGGCTGAAAAGCAGGTCGCGCGCCTATACCGCACATTTGTTGAGGAACTCAAGGAAAAAACCTTGACAGGAGATGCAAAACGCGTGCTACGCGGCAGTGCGTATATGCTGAGGACCGAGGAAAACGCGCCCCTGATTGCCGCGATAGAAGGGGGTATCAAGAAGGAAGTTTCCGTTGGATGCAGCATGGAAAGCCGTATCTGCTCCATCTGCGGAGGGAAGTTCCAGTATAACTGGCAGACAGGGAAAATGCTCTGCGAAAACAATCATTTCATGGGCGACAAATACGACGGAAAGCTCTGCGTCGGTGACTTGAACGACCCGAAAGACGCCTATGAAGTCTCTTTCGTCGCCGTTCCTGCACAGCGCGGGGCGGGCGTGACAAAGGGAGTCGAGGATTTGTCCGAAGTGGTTGAACTACTCAAGACGGCGGACATGGACGGCATACCAGAAAACGACCTCAAAACGATCATTCAGCGCGGGCAGCTCGCCCTTGCTGGAAACGACGAGCGCGCGGCAAGGGCAAAAGTGCTTGCCGAAAACGAAAAATATTTGAAAGGAACAAAGAACAATGGCTAAAGTAACCCTTTTTGAACTCAAGGAGAAGATGGCAACCCTGGATGCACAGATTACGTCTGATGCGGAATGGATCGCGGAGAAGGCGGCGGACCCCACCACGAAGATGGAGGAGATCACCGAAAAGAAAAAGCACCGCGACGAACTGTCTGAACGGCGCGAACTCCTGAAAGCACAGCACGACGAGATGGAATCCGCGCAAAAGGCCGCGTTGCAGACGCAGACTCGGGCCGGAGATTCCGAAAAGGACACAACTGTAAAGTCCAAAGCCACCTTCTATCGGGCCGTTGCTACCGGCGACAAGGAAACGGCAAAAAAGGCGTACCAGGGGCTTGGCGGTATTCCTGCCGGTTCCGCTGATATGGGCAGCGGGTCTAATCTCCTCCCTACCACGCTTTCCAACGAGCTTATCACGGAGCCGTTTGAATCCAACTCCCTTCGCGGCGTTGAGCAGACATCCCAGGTAGCGGGGCTTGAGGAACCGCGTCTCGTTTTCTCGCTGGACGACGAGGATCTGCTTGAGGATGTCGTAGACTTCGAAACAGCCAAGGAAATCGAAACCTCGTCCGATTTGGTCACCTATGGCCGGTATAAGACGAAGGTCAAGATCGAGGTCGCGGACACGGTGGTTTACGGCACCGATACCGACCTTGTGACGACCGTCGAAAACGGCCTGCGTTCCGCGTTGGCCCGCAAGGAGAAGCTTCGCGCATTCGCGCAGAGCGCCGACGACAACCATAAGCACATGAGCTTCTACATGGTCGGCCTCAAGGGCGTAACTGGCGCGTCTGTCGTGGCGGCAATCATGGCCGCTCTTGGCGACCTGGACGATTTGTTCCGCGCAAACGCGAAAGTGGTGATGCGGTCCGCCGACTGGTACACCTACCTACAGACGCTCACCAACAGTTCCGACACTCTGTTTACGGCAAAGCCGCAGGATGTCATTGGCATTCCTGTTATCTTCAACGATCGCGCCGTAATCCCCATTGTGGGCGATTTCAGCTACTCGAAGCAGAACTACGACCCGACCGCCGTTCTCGATTCTGACAAAGACGTCGACAAGGGCGTGTTCAAGTATGTTCTGACCGCATGGGGCGACCACCAGATCAAACTCAAGAGCGCGTTCCGCCTCGCTATCGTTGCTGTCGCTGTTATCGGCGGTATCGCAAAGCCCTCCGGCGTAGGCGCTGCTGGCGAGACAATCGGCGCTACGGCGACGTTCAATACTGACGATGCTCACAAGCCCACTTCCGGCGTCACCTACCTGTGGCAGAAACTCGTAACCGGCACGTGGACAAACCTGACGTCCTCCTATACTGGCTACAACACCGCAACGCTGACCACCGTAAGCGGCGCGGATGCGGGGGTTTCCTTCCGTTGTGCAATCACCTACAGCGGCGCGACGGTATACACCAACGCCGTAACTATGGCGTAAGGAGGGGACTTTATGGCGGCAACCGCAGCATTTTTTAAAACCGAATATATGGGGTTGCCGCCTGATGCCCCGGATTCGGTCGCTGTGCTTTATCTGAATGCGGCGAAAGAAAGCTTGCTGAATGCGGACGTTGAGGAAATGCAAAACAACGCTCTGTATGATCTGGCGGTGTATTCGATTGCCGGGTTCCATTACGACAACCGAGGCTTGACAGTCAGCGGAACGTACAAGGTGGGAGCCGTAGAGGCGGCACAGAACATGATCAATTCGTTTGTGCTACAGCTTCGGGGCGCAAAGGATGGTGTCAGCCCGTGAGTAAGGAGGCAAACGCTGGAGAACTGCGAACGCCCATTACAATCAAGGCGTATACGGCGACCACAGACGCGGACGGATACCCAATTCAAAGCTGGGTCAATGTGTACGGAGAGGGCAAGACGGCAAGATGCAAGTGGGTGAACGCGCATGGCACCGAGGCGCTGGAGGCACAGCGCCTAAACCTGAAGGAGGTTGCTACGCTGACAATGCGTTATTCTCCTTTGATCGCGGCGACCTGCGACATCTACAGGGGAGACGACCCTGCGCCTTTCGAGGTGATCAGCCTTGATAATGTCGAGCAGCGGAACGAATGGCTTGAAATCAAGGTCAAACGGAAAGTGGTGAGCAAATGAGCGTAAACAGCAGAATCATTGCCGCCTTAGATTTAGGCATACCGTGTGTACCCGTAGTTTATACAGGAGCGGCGACCGAGTATATCACGTTCAATTACGCCACACTCCCAGACGACTTTGGCGACGATGCACCAGCGCATGAGCGATATCTCATCCAGGTGCATTATGTTTGCCCGCTCTCGACAAACCCGATTCCCAAGCAAAACGTAATCAAGCAGAAGCTTGTGGCGGCTGGTTTTACGTGGCCTGAAATGACACCCGCAGGAGACGGAACAATACAGCACTATACGTTTGAGTGCGAGGACGCGGAGGGGGTTTCCTGATGTTCCATACAAACGGACTGGACAGCCTCATTATCGACCTTGATGAACTTGCGGAAATGCCTGATGACGTTATCTACGACATGCTGGAGGCAGCCGGAGAAATCGTTGTGGATGCACAAAAGGCACAGATTGATAAGATGCGGCTTGTTGATACAGGAATGTTACGCGATTCCATTCAGGTCGACCACAAGCGCAGGCACGATAAAAAGGACTACCACGACACCCGCTATATCAACGTTTACCCGCAGGGCACACGCAGGACATATGTTTCACGCAGAAAAACAGGAACATACAAGACCGGAGCCAGAGCGGGGCGGACGTACAGGTACGGCGGGAAAGAAAAAGAAACCACGAACGCGGAAATCGCATTCATCAACGAGTTCGGTGCTCCGAACAAAAACATCCTGCCCTCTATGTGGATGCAGACAGCAAATGAAAGCTGCGCGGATGAGGCCACGGAAGCGGAATACGTGATCTATAACAAATATCTCGAAAGCAAAAATCTTTAGGAGGATAAAAGAATATGGCAAAGTTCGGTGCGCGGCATCCTGTGTTCGCGCCTTTTGCGTCTGAGCCGGAGGCGGCACTCCCGACCTACGGAACGGGCGCGGTTGTCGGGCGGCTTGTGGCCGCAAACTTAACGGTCAACCTTGCAAGCGGCGAACTGTGGGCGGACGATGTGCTTGCTGAACAGATGAGCGAGTTTGCATCCGGCACAATCCCGATGGAAACTGATGATATTGTTGATTCTGTCGCGGGAATGATCTACGGCGCGCTTGTTGCTGGCGGCGAGGTTGTGTACAACAAAGACGACACTCCCCCGTATGGTGGCCTTGCCTATTACAAGGTTCTCATGCGCAACGGCGCGCGTTTCTACAAGGGTTGTTTTTATCCGAAGGTGCGCGCTGCGCTTGGTAACGACAACGCACAGACGCGCGGCAGTTCAATCACCTTCACCACGGAAACAACCACGTTCACGATCTTTGCGCCGAACACCGGTGACTGGCGCTATACTGAGACCTTCAGCGACGAAGCTTCTGCGCGTGCGTGGTGCCGTAGCAAGCTCGGCATGACGACTGCCTACGAAATCAACGTTGCAACGTCCGGCGCAGGCTCCACCAACAAGACCGGGTACAACGTAGTCGAAACTGGTGGAAACTTCGCCATCACGATCACTGGTACGGTCGAAAAACTGTACGACAACGGCGTGGACGAGACCGCCGACATTGTGACCGGCGTTTACACGCTCTCCAACGTCACGACTGACCACGATATCGCGGTCATCTTCTAAATTAGGAGTCCTGAATATATAGGACTCCTGGTTTGTATGGGGCGGGTCGCTCCCGCCCCTTTTCGGAGGAAATATGGTAAATATTAAAGTCAACGGGAACGAATACGACTTGCTTTTCAACGGCGCAGCAATGTTTGCGATCAAAGAAAAGTTTGACGGTGACAATATTTCTGATCTTATAAAAGACGATACGGCGCTGTGCTTCCAGAGGGCGTGTAAAATCGCCGTAATCCTGGCGGAGCAGGGCGAACTGCTGCGGAGATATATGGGGCATACGCCGTGCGAAACGCTCACAGAGGACGAACTGCGGCTTTCTATCTCCCCCCTATCCATCTATGCGCTCAAAAACAAGTTGTCCGAAGCAATGATGGACGGTTACAAGCGCGAAGTGACAGACGAGAACGGCGAGGTTGACCTTGGTCTGGCTGAGTTGAATAAAAAAAAAGTAATACCATAGGCAAGGCGCACTACCTGAGAATGGGCAGTATCGCGGGATTTGGCGCAAAAGAAACCCTGCTCCTTCCTATAGGGGTGGTGTACGACGCGTTTTCTATGAGCGTGCCGAAGGAAAAGAAGGACGTGGATTGACCCAACAGAGAGTATCGCCGGGGTGAGAATGCCCGGTAAACAGCAAAGACATGAGCGGATGAGAGGCCGCTCTTTTTGTTTGGAGAAAAAGCGCAAGATGAAGACGGAAGTTTGGAATGGGCATAAAATCCGGTTTGTTGAAATAACTGGCGAGTGGTGGGCAGTCGCAAAAGACGTGGCGTCGGCGCTCAACTATGCCATCCCACACAAGGCCATTAGGACGCATTGTAAGGGGGTTCTGAAACGGAACATCCCCACAGTAGGCGGAAGCCAGATGGCCCTAATCATCCCCGAGACAGATATTTATCGGCTGGCATTCAGAAGCGAGAAGCCCGAGGCTGAGGCATTCCAAGATTGGGTATGCGGCATCCTCAAAATGTTGCGCCAAGCCTCCGGTCTTGAAGGATTTCAAGTATTCCGCATGTTGGACAAGGAACATCAAAAGGAAGCCATGCAACGGCTCAACAACGGCATAGGCAATCCTGTCCGTGTAGATTTCATCAAGGCTAATACCATCGCGAATAAAGCGGTTTCCAGCATGCACGGTCACCCCAAAATGATAAAGAAAGACGCGATGACACCGGAAATGCTGGTTGACCGGCAAGGCATCCTTGATGAAACCGTGGAGCTCATGACTTTCAACGAAAAATACGGACTGGGGCTATCGGTAAGCGACCAGGTATACGCGCGGACAACGGGCAAAATCGCAATCTGATCTTTCGCGGCATCCGATTATCGGCGCAGTGCGGCGGATGGAATAAACAGGCGATTCATGGTATAATGTAGCATCACTTAACGCAATATGGAAGAGGTGCTATTCTATGAAAACATGCATCCGATGCGGCAAGTCTGGCGAAAAGCTTTGGTTAAGTAAAAGTGGATACTGCGAGAAATGCGCGAATGCGATTTATGAAGAGCGAGAGGCGGGCGCGGCGGCAAGCATAGACGCGCTTAACGAAAAACGAAAACCTGTCAAGAATTTGGCAATTCCTCTTGCCTTGTGCGGAATTATTACAGTTGCATTGTTTGTTTTGTTGTCAGGACAAAAACCAAGGAACGAGAACGGAACGAACGTGGCACATGTGTCTACAGAGAACCTTGCCCCAACTGCGGAGCCGGTCGCGGAAACGGAAGTGGACACAAAGAACATTAGCGAAAAAATTCAGCTGGACATTATTAATGAACTGGAAGCTCAGGGCGTATCAGAGAGCGAATGCTACGTTGATCAAATGTCGGATACTAAAAGATATCAAATAGACATAACGATTGCAGAGAAGTATAACGATGATGTCGCCAATATTTACTTTTTAATAGCCCAAATCACAAAAGATAAAATAACGGCGTATGATATTGCGTTTCGCAGACTCATGATACGCACCACAATAGATGGCAAGCCAAAGTATTTAATGACAACCGAAGATTTCGAGAATGGGTCAGTCCTCGACTGGACCAATAATGGGCATGCCGACATAGTTATTCAGAAAAACGGAACCATCCCAACGCCTGCGCCGGAAAAGATGGCGGAAACAATAAGCCAATCAAACGCCGTTCGAATGGCGCAACAGTATTTGGATTATACTGCATTTTCACGCACGGGCTTGATAGAACAACTAGAATATGAAGGCTTTTCTAATGCAGACGCTAAGTACGCTGTTGACAAGGTTGATGCAGATTGGGACGAACAGGCCGCGAAGAAAGCACGAGAATACCTTGATTATACGTCGTTTTCAAAGAAAGGCTTAATTGAACAGCTGGAATATGAGGGATTCACAAAAACCCAAGCAGAATACGGTGCAGAAACGGCGGGATTTTAGACAAATTTCCTGACGTGGGGTAAAAGCAACAAAAAAACACTTGACTTTCTGTTCGAGCAATAATACACTTATTGCAGGAGCAGAAAGTGGGGTGATGCTGATGTCTCCTAGGATGGGCCGACCACCAAAGGACAATCCAAAAAACACAAACATTGGGCTTCGGTTGCAAAGAGAAACCGCCGAAAAACTACAGTGGTGTGCAGATGTGCTAAACGTATCTCGAACGGAAGTCATTGAGCAGGGTATTGATTTGGTGGAGGAGAAGATAAAAAATAACGGCGCTTGAAACCGTGGAAAGTAAGCAAGCTCCGTTATTTGCACCGTAGGTTTCCCTACTGATAAATCTATTATATCATGTAGGGATGCCTCATTCAACAGCATTTTGAAGGAGGTATTTTTTGTGTTTCAAAAGATAATGGATTTGGAAAGCACCAACATAAACCTGGAGCGCGTTATGGATTTATGTCAGATTGTGATGGAGTTATTTGAAGAAGGCAAGGAAGTAACGGGATATGGTGCGCAATACGCATCGGTGTTGTATGCCGCCGACAAAATGGTGAGGGAAGCCCACCAAGCCATAGGTGAGGCGCTTGAATATGCCAGAAGCGTATCTAATGTTCTCGAAAAGGGGGCGTAGTACATGAATAGCCTAACCATCATCAACAATCGCGCCGATCAAACCCCTATCGAGGTTATGCTCCAAGTGGGCGATGACAATCGGGTATCGTCTAAGAGTGTATATGAGTTTTTAGGAGGTCTGCCCAATCATTACGCCAGATGGTGCAGGGGCAACATCGAGGACAACCAGTTCGCCGAAGAAGGTGTGGATTTTACCCCTTCACCATTGATGGTGAACGGTAACCTAACAATAGATTACCGCCTCTCAGTCCCCTTCGCAAAGAAGCTTTGCATGCTTTCCAAGACGGAGCGCGGCGAACAGGCGCGGGACTACTTCATTAAGGTTGAGGACGCGCTAAAGAAGATCGCGCGAACAATCCCCCAACTCACCACCAACGAGTTAGTCCTAAAAATGGCACAGGCAAACGTAGAGCTTGAAAAGCAGATTGGCGCGGTGCAACAGGAGGTTCATGAAATCAGCGGGAAGTTTGATGCCGCGCTCAAAACCTTTGCCGCCCCATCAATCGACCATTGGCGGGCCGACATGGACGCCAAGATAAAGAGCATAGCAGAAACGCACGGCAAGAGTCCTCTTAAACTGCGCGGCATCATGTACGCGGAACTGGAGCAGGTGGCCACGGTGGATGTTTCAATCCGGTTAACCCGATTACGTGGCCGCATGAAAAAACAGGGCGCAACCTACAAAGAGCGGCAGGCCGTTACCATGCTCGACGTTATCAGCAAGGACAAACAGCTTCGTGTGATCTTTGAAGGGATTGTGAAGAAATACCAAGCGGTATACGAAGCACAGGCATAGAACAACTAATACAGAAAAGCACCTTCCTGTTGGGGGTGCTTTTTGTTATGGAGGAAATTATGGCAATACGCTACATATCCACCCGATTAGCCATTGAAGGATACGAAGAATCACAGCAAAAAATACGGGCCTATAATGCGGAATGGAAGACACACCAGTCCGAGTTAAAACTCGTTGAAAGCGAATACAAAAACAACGCAAATAGCGCCGCTGCGTTAACCGCGAAGAGCGAAGTGCTTACCAAGGCATACGCCACGCAGCAACAGCGCGTAGCAGCCTTAAAAGAGGCACTTGAAGCCGCGCAGAAAGCACAGCAAACCTATGCCGAGCGCATCGAAGATACTAAGGCAAAGATTTCCGCCATCGAAAAAGAAATGGCTGATCTCGCCAACAGCACCGGAGATACTACCGCGCGCGAAGCGGAATTAAAGGCCCAGCTTGAAAAGCTGAACGCCGAACTTGCAACGCACGAGGGAAAGGCTGCCGCCGCACAAAGGGGCATTAACGATTGGGAGCGTCAACTCAATAACGCAAAAGTTGAGTTAAATAGCCTTGACCGAGAAATCGACAAAAACAGTACGTATCTGGATGAGGCCAAAGCAAGCGCGGACGGGTGCGCCGTTAGTATTGATAAATACGGCAAAGAAACCAAACAGGCAAAAGAAGAATCTGAGCAGTTTGGAAAAGCGTCCAAGGGCGCTGTTGACACGCTTGCGGCAGCCTTGGCGGCAGCCGGACTAACCCGCGCTTTATCCGAAATAAAAGACGCTATTGTGGCGTGTTCTCAAGCGTCTATTGAATTTGAAAGTGCCATCGTGGGCGTGTTTAAGACGGTGGAAGGAACAGACGAACAGTTAGCCGCCATCACGGAAGGCATCAAGCAAATGGCGCTTGATATCCCTGTATCCACCACAGAGCTTTCAGGCATTGCCGAGGCCGCGGGGCAGCTTGGCATACAGACGGATAACGTCATAGGGTTTACCCGCGTCATGGCTGACCTCGGGAAAACAACAAACATATCCTCCACAGAGGGCGCACAGACGCTTGCGCAGTTCGCAAACATTGTGCAGATGAACCAGGGAAACTTTGATAGGCTCGGCAGCACAATCGTAGCCCTCGGAAATAACTTTGCATCCACGGAAGCGGATATTTTAGCAATGGCACAGCGTCTTGCTGGTGCGGGCGCGCAGGTTGGCTTGACCGAAGCCGAAATACTTGGCTTTGCAACCGCGCTTTCCTCTGTTGGCGTTGAAGCAGAGGCGGGCGGCTCCGCGTTCTCCCGCGTATTCTCAAACATGCAAGTGGCTGTGGAGACTGGAAAAGAATCTCTTACCGACTATGCAACCGTTGCCGGAATGACGGTAACGGATTTTTCGCGGCTATTCAAGCAGGATGCGGCCAGCGCCATAACAGCTTTCATAGAGGGGCTGTCCGGCATGAGCGAGGAAGGCATGAGCAGCATAGCGGTGCTTGAGGAAATGGGCATCACGGAGTTGAGGCTACGTGACAGCTTATTACGCACATCGAATGCGGGCGATCTGGTGCGGCGCTCCGTAGACCTCGCATCTATTGCGTGGAAGGAAAATACCGCCCTTACGCGTGAGGCTGAACTGCGCTATGGCACAACAGAAAGTAAATTGCAACTGGTCAGCAACGCGGCGGAAGGAACCAAGCGCGCAATCGGCGATGTGCTGGCCCCTGCCCTGCGCGATATCGCCGAGGCTGGCACTGATGGGTTTGAGTGGGCAACCGACTTCATAAAAGATAATCCGTGGCTGGTAAAGGCCATAACGGGCGTAGCGGTTGCGGTAGGTGTTCTTTCTGCAGGGCTGTTGTCGTATACGGTCGTGACAAAGGTTGCAACGGCGGTGACAGGAGTGTTTACCGCTATGTTGCAGGCGAATCCTGTTGTACTTGTTGTTACGGCTGTCCTGTCGCTTATTGCTGCACTTGCGACATTCATCATTACGGCAGAGAGCGCCACGGATTCGCATGACGAGCTTATAAAAAGCATGCGCGAATCAAAAAAAGCACACGAAGAAAACGTAGTCGCAATAGAAGGTGAAGCAAAAAGCATTGACACCTTGATAAAATCGGTTGTAGACCTTGCAGACAAAGAAGATAAGACCGCAACCGAAAAAAAGATTCTTCTCGGCCTGATTGATGAATTGAATCAAAAGGTGCCGAACTTGTCTCTTGCTTACGATGAGCAGGCAGACAGCCTCAACCTTACTGCCGAAGCCATTATGAATGTAGCCAAGGCGCAGGCAGACGCAAAACGACAGCAGACAGAAATTGATCGCATTTCCGAGTTATACGTTGAGCAAGCAAAAATAGCTGACGATCTTTTAAATGCGCAAACCGAATTAGAGAGTGCACAAAAAGCATACAACAAGGCTTTAAATGATGGCGGGCTAGAATCAAGCGCATATACGGCGCAACTAGTGATAGCGCAGGGCGCGGTCGACGAGGCTCAAAAAAAGGTACGTGAGGCAATAGCGGCAAACAACGAAAATGTGTTTGCCCTGCATAACGCAACGGCGGCTATGGCTGAAAACGTTGCGACTACTACCGGCGCACAAGGCCCTATAGAAGAGGCTATGACTGGCATATCATCGTCTATGGACGAACTGGAGCAAGCATACAAAGACGCCTACGATGCGGCATACATGAGCATCAACGACCAGATCGGCTTATGGGAAACGATGGACAATAAGGCCAAAACGTCTACAGACGACCTTAATAAGTCGCTCGAAAGCCAGATATCATTCCTCGACAGCTACACCGACAATTTAAACAGCTTGTCAATGCGCAATGTTGAAGGGGTTGATAAACTAGTAGAATTGCTTTCTGACGGATCGAAGGAAAGTGCCGCAATATTGGCGGGATTGGCAGAAGTAAGCGATTCCGAGATAATTAGAGTGGTTAAAAACCTTTCCCGCGTTGAAGAGGCCAAGAAAACATGGTCAAGCACAACGGCTGCGCTTCAAGTTGATCTCGAAGAAAAACTGGATGCGATATCTACACGTATGAACGAACTCGCAGACGAGATGAACCAAAAGAACGCTTGGAACGATTCGGCTATACAAACGGCAGACGGCTATATCGAGGGGCTTAAGTCAAAAGAAGAGGAAGTCGTTTGGCAAGCAAAGCGCCTTGCGATTTTGGTCAACAAGAGTTTCCGAGATACCCTAAAAATCCAATCCCCCTCCCGCGTCATGATGGAAACGGGCGAATACACAATGGAGGGCTTGCTCGAAGGTTTCAGGGCGCGTGAAGCCGAGGTAAAGGCCCAGCTTGAGAAAACCGCCTCTATGGTTGCGGATATGACGGTGCCGGATGTAAGCCGAATAAGTAATAGCTCGGTCAGTTCGTCTACTTCGGTTACCCACATTAAAGAAGGCGACATTCATATCGCGGTTGAGGCAAAGGATTTGAAGGATTTGAACGATGTGTACGAGCTTGTGCGACAAGCTAAGAGCGCGCGCCAAACCTACAGGGCGGGAGGTGGTCGGTAATGGCGACATATACCATTGATCTGACCGCAACCAAGACGGCAACCGTCGATTCGGACAACCCAAACACTAACTATAGCACGGGCAACACAACCACTATAACGTCCACTAGAACGGCTTTGTTTGGGTTCGGAAGCATGCCCTCCACAATCAATGGCAGGCGAATCAAGCAGGTGATTCTAAGGGGCTACAAAACGGCGGCGACATGGCCGAGCGGAACCTTTTTTTGGGGACGGTGGATGCAATATGCGTGGGAAGAAGCAACGGCAACGTACAATACCGTAACTGACCGGCGGGCAAACAATTATCTGAACTCAACATATCCAAGCGAGCCTACAAACGGGTATATTGAGGCCGCCACCGAAGTAACCCCATACCAAGAATCGGCACAGATTATACGAAACATAATCCAAGGCACCGGATTGATGGCATATCCGAGCAATTTTGATGGGAGCATAACGCTTAATACAAGCCGCGCCGCCTCAAACAAGCCGGTGATGCGCATTATCGCGGAAGACGTACAGCCAGCAGTGAGCAACCCGTCGCCGACGGGAGGGGCTTACTGCAATCCCAATGCTACAAATACGTTTACATGGACAACGGCGGACACTGCGGGAGCCACCTACCACATTCCGAATGGCATACAGACAACCGGCAGCAAGTTCCGCTATCGCCTTGTAGGCGGATCGTATACCGAGGTAACACTTGCAAATAATGCGCGTTCGTATAATCTTGCGTCAGGGTTGACCGCAGGGCACAACTACGAATGGCAAGTTGTTGAAACCACCGCAGACGGAGTATCAACAACCTCGGCATGGTATCCATTCGCAACGATTGACGTGACGCCCAACAAGCCCGTACTGTTATACCCGAACCTGGATTATGTGCAGATAGATCAAGACATAACGTTTGAGTGGCAGCATGTAATCGACACCGGAACAGCGCAGACCAAGGCTGACTTGCAGTATTCATATGCCGGAGGAACCTTTCAGACGCTTGCCACGGTAACCGGTAGCAGCTACACAGTAACGATTGCGGCAGACACGCTACCAGCCGGTAATCTGCGGTGGAGGGCCAGGACATACAACAATGACAATGTTGCTGGTGACTGGTCTGGTCCTGTGGCGTTTGTTGGGATTGGAACCCCCGCCGCCCCAACAATCAGCAGCATAACAAACGCGTCGAGGCCGGTAGTAGCATGGCAATCAACCGGGCAGGTATCGTACCGGCTACAGGCCGTACAGGACGGAAATACGATATACGATACGTTTGAGACAGCAGGAGCCGCCAAGACACACAAGATCGTGGAGTATCTTGCAAACGGCATGTATGCGGTGCGTGTGGCGATTAAAAATGCATCGCTTGAATGGTCGCCATATACCGAGCAGAGCATCATAATATCCGTTGTAGGCCCTGCTACACCTTCTATAACGGCTACCGCAATAACAGACGGAGTACGGCTTGCTTTTACTGCAACTGACGCAGCCAAACTGTACCTGTTCCGAAATAGCGTAGTTGTGGCTGACGTGACCGGGCTTACGTCATATGTAGATTATGCCGCGCTTGGCCCAACACGGTATGCCTTGAGGGCTGCCGACGGAAGCGACAATTACAGCGACTCAACAGAAGTCTTTATAGACGCCGCTGTTATGCACGCAAAGCTTGCTGCCGTGGATGCCTTGGATGAAACAGTATCGCTTATTCTGACGCGAGGAGAGCCGAAGCGGATTGCGGGGAGAACGTCAAGGAGTGCGTCGCAGCAGTTTTACATTGGCCATGAACTGCCCACCACTACGTTCTCAGGCTTCAAATCAATTGCGTATACCGTCCCGGTGGCATTCTTGAGCACAACGGACAAAGATGCGCTTACGAACCTGTTGAACCGCAGACAAACACTTCTATACCGTGACAGCTACGGAAACCGGTGGTTTGTAACAATCGCAGACGACGACAGCGAACAAGACCACATAGCCACCAGTCAAAGCCTGCAAATGACGTTGGTGCACTATGACGAAAAGATTGAATATGGAGCGTGATGATCATGGAACCGATTGCACGCGGGCAATGGACTGAGCAGGAAATCCTTGCGTACATCCGTGGCAAGAAATGGTCGAAGGAGTGGCGATTTCGCGGGGATGTGTACCGCGGTGGAGCAAAGATCAAAGTGGTCACACTGCTTCCCGGAAGCTCTGTCACGCTTGACAGCACTGCGGACATTCTGCGAACGGCTAGGTTTGTGCTTTACGATGAATTGAACTGGCTGACTGACGAAATACAGCCGGTAGCGATGCTGAGAATGGAGGATGCCGTAAAGGTATCCTCTGTTCATTTTGCGACGTGGCGGCAGCGCGACGCACTGCGTTGGTCGTGGGCGAATCGTGACGACCGTGGTTATACGTGGGCGCAACGTGACGCGGGCTTTATAGAAACAAAAACGCGCGTTGAACAGTTTGCAGAGTTTCCGCTTGGTATGTTTATTCTATCCACGCCCACGGAAAGCAATCCAGATGGCGTTGACGCATACGAGGTCGAAGCGTACGATCACTCGCTGATATTGATTGAAGATAGCATAGACGAACCGCTGTATATTCCCGCCGGAACAAAATATCTTGATGCGGTTCAGGCGCGGCTTGTTGGGGCAGGAATCACCAATATCATGATTGCGGATTATGTAGACACGGAAACACCAGCGGACCGTATTGTGCCGGCCGATACGCCGAACCTGACAATCGCAAACACGCTGCTGTCTGAGATCAACTTCGAACCGGTTTACTTTGATATCAATGGCAGAGCGGTAATAGAGGCGTACAAAGAACCCGCTCCCGGCGCTGTGGATATGACATACGTCGACGACGATAATTCCATACTGGCGCTTGAGCTACAGATGCAAACTGACTATTTCGGTACGCCGAATGTGTTTAAATCTGTTTGTTCAAACCCGGACATGGACGAGACGTACACAAGCGTTTATGTAAACGACAATCCATTGTCCCGGACATCCACCGTGCGGCGTGGGCGAAGGATCAAGAGTGAGGTGTTTGAACCGGATCAAATTGCCTCGCAAGAAGAGCTTGATGCATTCACGCGCAGAAAAGCGTATGAGCGCACCACCGAGAAAAACGGTCAGGTTTTATTCCAGACGGCGATTGCGCCGTATCACGGGAGAAAAGACCAAATCGGCCTAAGGCACCCCAAAATAAGCGAGGTTGTTCCTGAATACGGATGGACACTCCCGCTCGAACCTGGAGCGTGGATGCAGCACGACGCAAGGAGGGAGACGCAAATTTGAGCGATAACAAATTCAATGAAGCAGCGGAGGCGGTTAGGCGGAAACTGCTTCAGGAAATGAGCAAAAGACAAATAAAACTTGCCACCGTTGACGACGTTGTGTCCGGTGGCCTTTTGATTCACATCGATGGCGAGGATTCAGCAAGGCCCATGCCATACAAGCGCCTGGCATCATACGCAAGCCCGCAGGCCGGTGACCGCATCGAAATAGCGCCTTATAAGGACACGTTTATCGTACAGGGGAAGGTGATTTAATGCCAAGTTCTGCAACTACCCCCAATAAAGGATTGCCTCAATATCTGCCCGATGATGTTGAAACGCGTGAGGATGTAAACAGAGCATACAGGATAATGGATTCAATAGGCGCGATCACGCAGATTGGATCTCCCGCTTACGAATCAAAGGCCGAGCTTGAAGCCGCATTCCCTGACGGTGACACAAAGGCGTACGTGGCGGACGGCATTATTTATGTATGGACTGGCGAATGGACGTCAACCGGGCTGGATATGTCGGGGTATTATACCAAACCGGAAGTTGACGGAGCATTTGTAGCGCTGACAGATTTCGAGCAAGCCGCCACATTCGCGCAGCTGACTCCAGGCGAATCCACTATTGTGAGCCTTGGTAAACTCATGAAATGGTTCGCAAACCCCGAAGGCTTCACTCCGGCGTTTACACAAGCGGGCAGCCTTGCGCAGTTGGTGTCGGGCGAATCACTCGGTACGTCGCTTGGAAAGGTAATGAAGGTCATCGCTGACAAACAGTTAGCGGGTACGCCCGCAGATATGCGTGCGGCACTTAGTGTACCGGAGATAGAAGAAATAAACTGGCTGCCAACGATCACAGGAGCCGATGTCGCAGGAAGCCCCGCATACGCTAGCAGAACTGGTGGCGGTGTCAGGATTGGAAACCTTGTTTTTCTGTATGGGAACATATCAGTTACAACGCTGGGGGGTGCAAGCGGCCTTATTGGCATAGGCGGCCTGCCGGTAGAGCTTGCTGGCACGTTTCATGCTATTGTGCCGGTAACAAACGTTACGGGTAGAACGTATTCGGGATATTACGAATCAGGCAAATTAACAAACTTCATGCGCAACGACGGCGGATACTTGACGACGACAACGAGCGGCGACAGTTTTACTATTTATAACTTCTCTGTGCTTGGCACAAACGACTAGGAGGGCATATGGAAATTGTAAGATTTCTTAAGAAGGGCAGCGTTACGGTTGTAAAAGATGGCATGTGGAAGGCCTACTTCAATACAGAACCAAGCCGTGCAGAACTGACCGCAGAGCAATCACCTGAAATCGTAGCGCGGGTGTTGGAGGTATGGGGGCCGCCAATGGTAGCGGAGCCGGTAGTGATCGAACCTGCGTCCAACCCTATAACCCAACTCCGCGCCGATGTAGACTTTTTGCTTGTTGCAGAAATGCAAAGGGAGGGCTTGCTATGATTGATCAAGCAAAGGTTGATATCCTCGTTGGGCTTGTGCAGCGCGGGCGGATTGTAATTGAAGCCATTAAAGACCCAGAATACAGGGCTGCGGTGGAGGCGGCACTGGAGGTGCCGGATGAGTAAAGCACAAGAATTTTATAACAAGGCCCGTCAGTGCGTTGGCGGGCTTTATGTTTGGGGCGGGCAAGGACATCTTGCGACAGAAGCATGGCTAAAGAGCAAGGCCAAGAGCTATCCGCAGTATTTTGACGGTGGCCGTCTTGAAATGATGCTTGCGCGCGTAGCAAAAGATCCAACATTGCGTGCATGGGATTGCTCCGGGCTTGTATGCTGGGCGCTTGCACAGGTAGGCGCGGTTGAAAGCAAACTCGACACCACCGCGCAGGGCCTATATGCGAACCATTGCGATAAGATCGCGGCATCAGAATTACAGACTGGAGATCTGCTTTTCCGATACTCTGGCGGCAAGATGGTGCACGTTGGTATATACGCCCCCGGAGCCTCTGTGGAGGCCGCAGGAGGCGCGTACGGCGTGGTTGAGTGTAAAGGCATTACCGGGCGCGATCACGTCGCTGCGAGTCACGTAGACGGAAAACCGTACCAGTTACCGGAATGGACGCACTACGGGCGTTTAAAAGTGCTTGCTGCCGTTGCACCGGAGCCTACACCAGAACCTGCGCCAGTACCCGCAGGAAAGGCTGTACCCGCAATTACGACCGGGGACGTACGGCTGCGAAAGGGACCGAGCGCCGACTTCGCAAAGATAGCCACCATCAACAAGGGCGGCGCATTGATCGCGTTCCAGGTTGATCCCGTTACACAATGGCGCGTTGTGATTGCTGAAATAGACGGCGAACCGGTCAAAGGGTACATGTCGGACAAGTACATTAAAGTCTTGGGGGGATAGGCTTGTGGTTGTTGATATCGGCGCACTGGCAGGCTGGATTACCGCCCTAAGTGTGATTGGGGGATTAATCTTAGCGGTGGTTAAATTCATGCAGAAAATAAACCGCATGGACGCAAAGCTGGATAGCATTATGCTTGAACAAGAGCATATTGCAAAAGGAACGTTGGCGGCTCTTAAGGGACTTAAAGAACAAGGGTGTAATGGGCCTGTAACAATTGCCCTGCAAGAGCTTGAAGATCACATTTTCAGACAGGCACATAAATGAAGGAGGAATAATCATGAATCAGAACCGTTGGACTAGCCCCGTACTGTGGGCTTCTATTGTCGCTCAGGTTGTATCCATACTGCTCATGGTCAACGCTATTGACGTCGGCTTGGGCGAAACCATCAACACCGTGGCAGGCGGCGTGTTGCAGCTGTTGGTGCTGGTGGGCGTGTTGAATAATCCGGAGCAGAAGAACAGGTTCTAATGAACAAAAACGCGAAAGGTTATTGCACAAGAGAGTATACCCATCCACTCTACGATGCTTGGCGAAACATAAAGCGGCGATGCTACTATTCTAATTCTAAGTATTTCAAAAACTACGGGGGACGAGGCATTATTGTATGCGACGAATGGTTGCATGACTTTAATGTCTTTCTTTCGTGGGCTTTGTCTTCTGGATGGGAATACGGGTTGACGATTGACCGCACAGACAACGATGGAAATTATGAACCAAACAATTGCCGATGGATAACTCGCAGAGAGCAACTACTCAATAGGCGCAACAACCATTTGGTAACTTATCGCGGAATTACCAAGACAATAACAGAGTGGGCCGAGCACCTTGGCATCCATAAAAGCACGTTTGCAAAGAGATTGAAAAACTGGAGCATAGATAGGGCCTTTAATGAGCCAGTTGCTAGGTAAAAACGAAATCCCGCTGCCCGTAATGGGTGGCGGGATTTATTTTGTCTTATTGGCGCTTGGAGCAGATGACTTTACAATTACTCATCGTCCCCTATTAAACTCAGCTGTTCTCCATCATCAGAGGGGAAAGCTCTTGCGAAATTTCGCAAAAAGGCTTCTTTGCTGGGGGATGCCCGCATAATTGCAATTAGTTGAAGGATGTGATCTCGTAAGTCTGGTTGCCCCAACTCAGTAGATAAGTACTGGAAATGAGCAGCCCCGCGTCTGTGTGTTCGGGGATTCTTGACAGGATTAACCTCTCTGAGCTTTTCCAATACAGGGTATGGTAACTTTTCATAAACAAACTGGTTTGTGAGCTTGCCAACGAGCTTTGGTCGCTTAACACTTATTGGACTATAAGACCAACCCCATAGCCGAAAGAGCTGTTTGTAATATTCATCTGGAAAAGTTTTGGCCCACGCCAGTTTTTCTTCTGATAGATAGATTGATAAAAAGCGTTGAAGTTCATCTTGATCTCTTTCAGCTTGATATCCGGTTGCTTCATCGATAAGCGCAATTATTCCTACTTTTGACAAGCTTCTAACTAAAATTTCTGCTGCTATTGCCAGAGGCACTTGTGATGATGTTAAAACAGATGCGTCTCTCGCTCTTAAGTATACTTCGCATATTAGTGGGAGTACCTCTGCTTTATATCCGTCAAAGGCTCTGTTGTTGTGATAATACTTGATCGAAAAGCTGGTCCCATCCCCGAACACCTGATCTATAAAGGGTTTCAGGTTGTTCGCGTCAATAAAACTAGGCATTTCGGTCCGGTATTCTTCTTTGCCTTTTCCCTTTCTCGGACGGTCAAATGCTTTAAAAATAGCAGCACTCGTAAGTACGCGCGTTCCGTCCTCTAAAACGGCACAATTCAACGCATACATCACCGTCACGGCCAGATGGTCCGCTGAGGGCGCTATAACGCCGCGCTCGGTGACGTGGGAAGATGGGCGCACCTATGAGATTGACGAGGTTATAGACGTACGTCAGGCAGCCTCACAGAAGGCCGGAGGATGAGGCGGTAGTTATGGCTCGCACCGCGATAAAACGCGGCAAAAAACGATGCATTGGTAACTCATTGGTAACAAATTGCTATGCCACACTGAAAGCAAAAAGCTAGAGAATGCCTAATTCTCTAGCTTTCCGTTGGTCTGGGTGAGAGGATTTGAACCTCCGGCCTCTTGAACCCCATTCAAGCACGCTACCAAACTGCGCCACACCCAGATATGCATTCTGCTCATCGCAGCGAAAATAATTATACTAAAGCAGGGAGCGAAAAGCAAGCGTTTTTGAAGCGCAATCAACAATCTTTTTCAAACGGTCAACGGTCCGCTTTCCTGCCGGGGCGGACGATGCGTATATCGTTTGCAGTCATGTAGACCTCTTGAATCCCATGCAAGGGGCCTAAAGATCAGAAATACTGCGCTGTAACGCGCTTGCCCGCCCGGCGCAATAAACCCATCAGGGACTCCAATAAAGCGGCCTTGGAGGGAAAACCAGAAAGCAGCGCAGCATTTCTATTCGCCTCGTTTTCCGCCGTACCGATGAAAAAATGGAGATCTGTCGCCTCCTCAAGTAGCGTCCAGGCAAGCAGGGAAGCGCCGTCCTTCTGCATACTCCAAACAGGATATAATTGGTTATCTCCGAGGAAATCTTCTATATATGCATGTAACCGTCCCAGTGTGACGGCACCCTCTGTCACAAGGTCCGCACCGCGCAGCTTTGATATGGGCGGAATCGTCTCATCCATTTGCGTGCTGCAGCGTTCATCGAGCGGCTGCTTGAGATGCTGCGCGGCAATGGCCGCTGTCGTTCCCCCGCAGATGATGTGCTTGCCGCTCTGGGAAAAGAAGCGGGAGAGCATAGCGGCATCCTCGGCGTGGTTTTCCGGCGGGCCGATCAAAAGATTGACAGGCAAGCTTTGGCGCAGGCGCACGGTGCAAACGGTTGTATCGTCTCCCGGCTTCCCGCCATAGAGGAGGCCGATATGCTCGAGCAACAGCGCGCTGACGGTTTTTGCGCTGCGCATGGGCTTGCAGAGCTTTTTTAAGAGTGTAACAATATCCTCTTGCCGCCAGCCGAAGTTGAGCGTATCGCTCTCGCTTGCGTAGAGTGCGCCGTCCGAAAACAGCACCAGCGTATCCTCGGGCTGCAGCGTGAACCGGCTGTTTGAAACCAGTTTTTCACCGGCCTGTTTCTGCCGGACCGGATAATCATAAGCGCTTGCACCGCGCAGCAGGCTGGCGGGTGGGTTGTCGTACTGGTATAGTTCTACCTCTGTAAAGTTCCTGATACGCAGGATGGAGAACGTGGAGTACGCAATGTTGCGCTCTCCGCATACGGGCAGCGTTGCCGCCATGGTATTGACGCATTCCTCCACGCTCAGCTCCCCCGCAATCATCGTGGAAAGAATAGTCGCGGTAAGTGTTGAAAGAATGCTCGCCTTTACGCCGCTGCCAAGGCCGTCCGCAAGTACGATGACGGCATCGCCTTCCTGCTGCCGTTTTGTTTCCACATGGTCGCCACAGAGCTCTTCGCCATATTTGTGAAAGCTTGCGTGGCCGATGTCTAAATACAACTCATTCATCCTGCATCTGCTCCTTGAGCCTGTAAAGGGCGACCTTTGTCTGCGCCGTCGTTTCCCCCAAAAGAGAGGCGATCTCTTGTACGGCGCGCATCTGCTTTTCCATGACCTGGTCGGCGGTTTCGATGGTCTTTTTGCGCATCTGCTCCTTTTGCCTGTGCTGCAGCGTAAGTTCTGTCACATCGCGCAGAATACAGATAAGCACATGACTGGCGTTGTCGTATAACACGGACTGCGCCACATGTAGCTTATAGTCGGCAAGATAGGTCTGCCGCTCCATTATGGGCCGTTTTTGGTTGAGCACCTCAAAGAATATCTGTGGATCGAGTATGCGCACCACCTGCTCACCGAGGATATCCTGCGGCTGGATGTTCATCATCTCTAAGGCAGCGCGGTTGATCTGCTGCACCTCAAACGCCTCGTTGAGCACGATGATGCCGTTTGGCGTGTTGTTGATGATGGTATCCGAAAAACTCTCCGCCCGCTCCTTTAAATACGGCAGGCACATGGAAAGGTCGGCCTTATCTAAGAGGACAGCCGCCGCTTTTTCACGGCAGGTATCGTATCCGCAAAAGCCGCAGTTGAGCTCATGGGCAGGCTTCGTCTTGCCTATTTTTCGGAGCACCTCTTCGATGGCGGCGCTGCCGGGGTTCTGACGGTGTATGCCAAGGAACGGAATTTCTTTATATAGCGCCGCGCTTTCAGGCATTTGTACCGGAAAATCCAGCTTCTTTGCATAGCGGTTGACATGGAGCGTATCTGCAGCGGGCGTGCAGTGTGTTTTTTCCATGGCGGGCCCGCCGACACAGCTCCCCGTGCATGCGGAAAGCTCCACAAAGCATCTTTGGAGCCTGCCCTCGATCACATCCTTAAGCGCGTGCTTGCAGTTTTCAATACCGTCCACAGCGATGTACTGATAGTCTGGATCATCCGCCGCCATGCTTTTGAGGATGCCGCCCGCAGTGGGAAAGAAGCGTGCCCTTCCGTGGGCGGAAGGGTCCACCCCTGTTTGAACGGCAACGCCCGCTTCCAAAAGCCACTCGGCCAGTTCTTCAAATGTCAGCACGCAGTCAACAGCGCCGGGGTAGCTTTCCGCCTCCGCCTTTTTGGAGATGCACGGGCCGATAAATACCGTGCGCGCCGCGGGATGCGCTTTCTTTAGCAGCTTGCAATGCGCCTGCATGGGGGAGACCATATGCGCAAGGTAGGGGAGCGCCTCCGGATAATATTTCTGGATCAGCAAATTGACCGTATGGCAGCAGGAGGAAAGGATCACGGGTTGTGCGTGTTCATATACCAGCTCGTCGTACCGCCGCTTGACGATGGTAGCGCCGATAGCGGTTTCCTCCGCACCCGCAAAGCCGAGCGCCGTGAGCGCTACCCGCATGGTATCTATCGTAGCGCCGGGGAAGTTCGCAACGAACGAGGGCGCAATGCTCGCGTATACCGGAGCGCCGCTCGCAATGATCGCCTTTGCCGCCGGGATGTCGTCTCGGATCTCCTTTGCGTTCTGCGGGCACACCACAAAGCAGTGGCCGCACAAAATACACTCATCCGCCACGATGTTCGCCTGGTCGGAGGAAAAGCTGATGGATTTGACCGGGCAGTGCCGGATGCATTTGTAGCAGTTTTTACAGTTCGCTTTTTTCAGCCGCAGATATTCCGTCATGTGCGCGCTTGCCTTCCTTTGATGGATATATTTTTATCATATCATAACAGGAGCATATAGGAAGGGTGAAATGGAAAGAACCGCGTGAGCGGCTCTTTCCAGACAAGAAGAAGGTCCTATTAGAACTCCACCTCGGTGCCGTAATAGGCACAGGTGAGGAGCTGTTCCATCTGTTGAGGCGTGATGGGACGCGGGTTGGAACCCGTGCAGGCGTCGCCGACGGCAAGCGCTGCGATGTTCTTCACCTTTTCTTTGAACTCGGCTTCCACAATGCCGAATGCTGCAAGCGTCCTGGGGATGCCAAGCTGTACGTTGTATGTGTCGATCTTATCGCAGAGGTTCTTTACAAGCTCCGCGTCGTCCTTGCCGGCAACTCCCACATAACGGGCGATATCCGCATAGCGGCCAAGCGCTGCCTTTGCATTGAACTTGATGACATAAGGGAGATAGATGGCGTTTGCGCAGCCGTGCGGGATGTGGCCTGTAGAGAAAGCAGCGCCCGTCTTGTGCGCCATGGAGTGCACGATGCCAAGCAGAGCATTGGTAAACGCCATACCTGCAAGGCATTGCGCGTAATGCATCTGCTCGCGCGCGTCCATATCGCCGTCAAAGGAAGCGGGCAGATATTCAAATACCATGTCGATGGCCTTGAGCGCGAGCGGATCGGTAAAGGGCGAATTGAGCGTGGAGACATAGGCTTCCACCGCGTGGGTGAGCGCGTCCATGCCGGTGTGGGCAGTCAAGGTCTTGGGCATGGTTTCCGCAAGGTCCGGGTCCACAATGGCGATGTCCGGCGTGATGTTGTAATCTGCGAGCGGGTATTTGACGCCCTTTGCGTAGTCGGTAATGACGGAAAACGCAGTCACTTCCGTCGCCGTGCCGGAGGTGGAGGGGATGGCAATGAATTTTGCCTTGGTGCGCAGCGTGGGGAAGCTGAAAGGTGTAATGAGTGTTTCAAACGAGGTCTGCGGGTATTCATAGAATGCCCACATGGCCTTGGCGGCGTCGATCGGAGAACCGCCGCCGATGGAAACGATCCAGTCCGGTTCAAACGCGCGCATAGCTTCAGCGCCCTTCATGACCGTTTCGACGGAAGGATCGGGTTCAACGTTTTCAAACAGCTCCACTTCAAGACCGGCTTCCTTTAAGTAGGCGATCGTCTTATCCAAAAAACCGAAGCGCTTCATGGAGCCGCCGCCTACCACGATGATTGCCCGCTTGCCCTGTATGGTCTTGAGAATTTCGAGAGAGCCTTTTCCATAATACAAATCCCGGGGCAAAGTGAAACGTGCCATAAATCCCATCCTCCTAAATCTAATATCCAGGCGCTTGCGCGCTTGTTTTCTAAAAATTACTTCCTTGTTATTATTTTATCAACAAAATGCGCGATGTGGAAATGTGTATAGGATATATCAATATATATTTATCGATATGACCCTATCGATTAAAAAGATGAACAAAAAGCGCCCCGGGAAGGGGCGCTTAGAAAAATCCTGCGGGCAGACGTCATTAATGATAGGAACCGGCTTTCAATTCATCCCGCACGGCATGAAGCCGTTCTAAAAATGCTTCTTCCTGCCGGTTAAACTGGTAATCCCTCGGGGTAATCAGCAGGTCCCTGCACGTATGGTCCATTACGCTACATTTGCGCTGCACAAGGCCATACCGTTCAAGATAAGTGTTGGGCACGGGAGACACCCACATATACGTGCCTGCGACATTTGTCAATAAATCATACTGGCTGCCGCGTTCATAGACATAGATGCGTTTTCTCGCGTGGGGGGAGGGCGCTTCCTGCTGCGCCTTGCCATAGGAGAGATACGGCACGCTGATATCGCCGTGCGTGATTTCGATATACTCGCAAAGCGCGTCATAGGAGACCTGCGCTTCCATGGCAAGAGGATGGGTCTTTGACATCAGCGCAACATATTCAAACTCCCATACCGGCTGATGATGGAGCTGCTTTTCCTGCAGGAAGTTAAGAAAATAGCTTTCGTAAACGGTCTGGTACCGTATGATGCCAAGATGAAATTCACCCGAGGAAACATGGGCGATGGTCTGCATGGAATTGGTCTCGCTGAAATTTGCGTCGATGCCCTTTTCCATATCCAGCCCCGCAATGTACTGTGAGAATGCATAGGAAATATAGCTTCCGCGCGGCACGCAGATGGAGAAGCGCTGCCTGTCCCTGCCGTCGGGCCGGTAATGCGTTTCCATCTCCTCAATTTGAGAAAGGATGTTGCGGGCGTACTGCAGAAACTCGGCGCCCTGCTTGGTGGGCACCACACCTTTTGTGCTGCGCTTAAACAGCAGGATGCCGATGGATTCTTCCAATTCCTTAATGGCCTTGCTCAAATTAGGCTGGCCCATATAGAGGTTTTCAGCAGCCTGCGTGATGGAACCGGTGCGCGCCACTTCCACCGCATACCGTAAATGCAGCATGTTCATAGGTCCGCCCCCTTTGTAGTTCGTGCGCCATCCATGTTACGCCTCCGGCAGCAGCTTTTTTTTCAAATGCTTGCTCAAAAGCGCGAGCGAGGCCGCCATATTTTCATTGTGCACCAGGACATGCGGCGGTACCCGTAGATGCACCGGCGCAAAGTTCCATATGGCAAGGATGCCGCCTTCGCAGAGCTGATCGCATACCTGCTGGGCCGTATCTCTAGGAACCGCGATGATGCCGATGCGGACGTGCATGCGGGAGCAAAGCGCCGTGAGCTTTTCAACGGGAAGCACCGTTGTGCCACGCAGCGTTGTGCCGTATAGATTGGGATCGGAATCAAACGCCGCGATGATGCGAAGCCCATAGTGCGAGAAGCCCTGGTAGGAGAGCAGCGCCCGCCCGAGCGCACCTACCCCTACAAGCACCGCGTCCTCCGTATCCGTATAGCCTAAAAACCGTTCCATGTCCCGGATCAGCTCCTGTACGGGATATCCTGTTTTTGGGCGGCCGCCGCTTTCACTGACCAGGGCGAGATCCTTGCGCACCTGCACTTCGTTTAAACTTAGCTCACGGGCAATCATGGGCGCGGAAATAAATGCTTCTCCGTTCGCTTTTTGCGTGCGCATGTATTCCAGATAGAATGGCATGCGGGAAAGCGCCTGTTTGGAAACCTGAACGGGCTTTTTTGTGCGGTCGTCCACTGCAAGCGGCCTCCTTTAAATCAATAGTCACATATCGATAATAATATACTGGTTGGATTGCTGTCAACAAAAAAGCGCCCGAAGGCGCTTGTAAAACAGCGTGGAGTACGCTCACTTGCTCTTTCTGGAGTAGCGCCAGATGGAGAGCGCATAGAACAGGAGCGCCGCGCCAATCAAAATAAGGATGCTGGTCAAGGTCGTCATGCGCGTACCGCCAAACTCAAACGCCACGCCCATCTGCTGTTGGAATTCTGTTAATGCGGATGTGGGAGCGCCCGCGAACACGCTCTGCATGGGCGCATCCATCATGACCTGCCGCAGCAGCAGCGCCGCATGGGAAACGGGGAAGACCTTGATTACAAACTGAATGCCCTCTGGCAGCATGCCGATGGGAAGATAGATGCCGGTCAAGAACCCGATTAGCGTGCCGATGATGCTGCTGGCCGTGCCAAAGGCGTTGTTGCTCTTAAAAAACGAGATCAGAAAGGCGACCATCGCCGTATTGCATAGCGAGGAAAGCAGCAGCAACAGGAGCACCTTGCAAAGCGCGCCAAACGTCAGCAAAGCTCCGCCGCCGCCCACGATATAGAGCTCGGCCAAAACGAGCGCAATGAGCGTCATAATAACGCCTATCGTAAAGGAGGAAAGGATGTAGCCGCCGGAAATCTGGCTGTGGTGGATGGGGGAAGCGCTGAAATCCTTGATAAGCTTGTGCGCGCGGTCGTCCACCATGGTGCCGAATGCGCCCATGGTCGTGGTCATGGAGGTGACCGCAAGCAGACCCGCCATGATCCAGCTGTCCATCAGCGCCTTTGCGCCGGGCATATCCGGCAGGTTCTGCAGCCATACGTCGCCTAAAAACAGGACGTACATGCCGATGATGATCAGCACCGCAAGAAGTGAGAAAAATACGGAAGCCCGGTCCCTGAAAAATACTTTCAGGTTTCTCGATACAAAGCCCGTCATTGCCGGATCTCCTTTCCGGTGATGCCGATGAAGGCGTCATCCATCGTGCCGTTCAGTACTTCAAAACCGCTGATATAGGGTTTTATTTGTTCCAGCAGCGGCAGCGCTTCCATTGTGGAGGAGAGTTTCAGCACAAGCCGGCCGGAGACGCGCGTATAGGAAAGCTGCAATTCTTCGAGCAGGGGAATGAGCGCCGCTTCATCGCTTGGGGAGAGCTTGATAAGATCACTTGCGTACTGCTCCCGGAGCGCGGTCGGCGTACCCTTTGCGGCAATCTCGCCGTTGTCGATGACAATCACGTAATCCGCCTCCGCAGCCTCTTCCATGTAGTGTGTGGTCAGGAATACCGTCATGCCGGTCTCTCTTTGCAGGCGCTGGATACTTTCCCACACGTTTGTGCGCGTCTGCGGATCAAGCCCCGTGGTGGGTTCGTCCAGAAACAGAATCTTTGGCGTGTTGATCAGCGCGCGGGCAATATCCGCCCGCCGCTTTTGCCCGCCGGAAAGCTTTCCGTAAGGTCGCTTGATAAACTCCGTTACGGCGGCGGCGTTTGCCGCCCAGGTTACCGCGTCGTTTAGCTTAGCGCGGCTCTTATGGTAGAAGCTGCCGCGCACGCGCAGATTTTCTTCTACCGTCAATAGCGGGTCTAACAGATGATCCTGAAACACCACGCCGATTGCCGAACGGATGGCGGCGTCCTCCTTGCCAAGCGTGTGGCCGTCTATGGTAACCGTGCCCGCGTCCGCCTCCAAGATGGTACAGAGGATATCGATCGTGGTCGATTTTCCCGCGCCGTTTGGGCCAAGAAAGGCGAACAGCTTCCCGGCTTCCACATAGAAGCTGATCCCCTTGACCGCTTCCACGGCTCCATAGGATTTTTTTAATTGCCCGACTTCAATGATTTTTTCCATATTGTCCCCTTTGCACATACAGCATTTTCTGGAATCAATCGGCTGTGTTTATTTTCACATAAAACAGGAGTACAGGCAAGCAAATACAATGTCAAAATGCTGTGAAGGAACGGTATGTGACTTGTTTACAAACGGCATATGCCCCTATATGATACAATATCTCAAATCAGGGAGGTCATGTATATGAAAAGATGGACAAAGGGCATATGTTATCTTGCGGGTGCGCTCATTGGCGGACTTGCGGGCTTTTTGTACTACCGTTTTGTCGGATGCGCATCCGGCGCTTGCCCCATTACCTCCAATCCGCTGGTTGCAATGCCATATGGCGCGGTTATTGGCGTTTTGGTTGCTTCGATCCTGATCCCGAGTGTAAAAAAAGAAAAGAAGGATAACCCCGGCGAGTAAGCAGGTGTTTCCTGTACGCTTCAAAAAGCGCCTGCGGCACTTTGAACGTAAAAGGAAGAGCGTGCATCCAGTTTGGATGCACGCTCTTTTCGGTGATGTTTTCGTATCAATACTTGTCCAGCGCGATGGGGAAGGAGGAGTCCGCCCCTGTATAGGACGGTGTGGAGGAGAATGCGGATGCATGCCGGTAACTTAGGATGCCGGAGCCCGGATATGCCTCGGAGGATGTGGCCTTGAGGCGGATTTTGCCGATGAGCTCTTTGAGCATCTGCGCTTGGCCGGAAAGCTCTTCGCTGGCGGCGGCGCTTTCCTCTGCCGTTGCGGAGTTGTTCTGCACCACGCCCGCAATCTGATCGATACCGACGGTGGTCTGGGCAACCGCTGTTGCCTGCGCGTTGGAGGCTTCCGCGATTTGGTTGACAAGCCGCGTGACGTTCTCTGCTTTTTCTACAATCGTGTGCAGGGACTGTTCGGTCGCCGTTACCATATGCGTGCCGTTGTTGATGGCGCGGATGGCATTTTCAATCAGGGCCGTTGTATCCTTTGCGGCCTCCGCACTCTTTGCGGCAAGGTTCCGCACTTCTTCCGCGACGACGGCGAATCCTTTGCCCGCGCTTCCGGCGCGCGCGGCCTCCACGGCGGCGTTGAGCGCCAGGATATTGGTCTGGAAGGCGATGTCGTCAATGGTTTTGATGATTTTGTTGATCTGGTTGGAGGTCTGGGAAATATCACCCATAGCCGCCACCAGCTGCACCATCTGATTTTGGCCGTTTTCAATTTCGCGCGTGGTCTCTGTCACCATGCGGTCGGCATGCTGGGCATTTGCCGCATTTTCCTTGATCTGCTCGGAAATCTCGTTGATGGTAGCGGAAAGCTCTTCAATGGAGCTTGCCTGTTCGGTTGCGCCTTGGGAAAGCGCCTGTGCGCCGCTTGCCACCTGGTTGGAGCCGCTCGCCACCTGCTCGGAGGACTGGCTGATCTGCACGAACATGCCGTTGAGTGACGCCAGTATGGTTTCAAGCGAGGTCTTGATCGGCGCAAAATCCTTCTGATAGTCTATCGTGACATTCACACTGAGATCGCCGTCCGCCATAGCGCCTAATACTTCGGAAATGTTGCCGATATAGCCGTGCAGGCTTGCAATCAGCGTGCGTACGCTTTCGGCAAGGGAGCCCAGCTCGTTTTTGGATTCATAAGCGACGGTAACGTCAAGCTCGCCGCCGGCAAGCCGCTTGGTGGCCTGCTCGATCTCCTTCAAGGGCCTTGTAATGCTGCGGATGATGTAAACGCTCAGCATGACCGCAACAATAAAGGCGACTGCCGTGGTGCTTAAAACAAGCAGATTGGCAAGGCGCTGTGCCGCTTGCGCGTTGGTAAAGAAGATATCCGAATTTTGCGCGTCGTTGAGGCTCACCTGTTCCATGGTATCACGCAGGGATTGGGCCCTTGGCGCATATTCCTGCCGGTATTTTGCAAGCGCCGCAGCGCCCTGCCCACTCAATGCCAGCTTTGTGATTTCCCCGCGGATGGCGGCGGCATCAGTCGCTTCCGCATTGAAATCGGCAATCAGCTCCTCGTTGCCGATCAGCGATGTTGCAAGCGCCGCGCGTGCGCTGGTCAATGCCACAACGGAAGCATCCACTTCATTGAGGTAAGTCTGCGCTTCACTGACGCTTTGTGCAACGGTGGCGTTGATAAGGTTCTTTTCAATTTCATGCAACAGCCCCCTGATCTGCATCGTCTGTTTTGCGGAGGAATACGAACGGTCATGGAATATCGTAAATTCATCCGATATTTTTCCAAGGTTCAGCATGGCTGCCAGTAGTGCTCCGACAAACAGCAGGATGATCAGTACGAAAGCTACGGTGAGCTTTTTGGGAATGGAAAGGTTTTTCATGTGTGCACGCTCCTTGCAAATTGCATAATAAATAATCCCCCGGCCAGGCTGTCGCCGGACGATTGAGTACCCCTTTTCCAGTTTCATCATGTGGGGATGTAATGGTGCTGCACTCTTAATCGGCTATTTTTGACACGATGAAACATAAATATCTAAAATTTTTAAGGGAATATAAAAGAAATGAAAAGTAAAGAAAAAGACCGGGCGTCATAGAGCGTGCTGACATAAGAAAACAAAATACCGATACTGCTTGTCAAGCAGTATCGGTATTTTGTTGTGACATATAAAAGGAGAGCAAGCATAGAAAGTGTGGCCGCACTTCCGAAAAACTGCTCGTTGGGAGTTTCCCAAACCCTGTTTACTCTTTATAAAAAAGTTCTTGCAATCAATTTTTAATGGATTTACCTTGAGTTTAGAGGATATCCTTCATGATTTGGAAGGAGGAAATTGCACTGTATGGATTATGCGAAAATTAAAGAATTTGAAAAGACAATAAGCAGTAATTACGACAACACTGTGGGCATTGTCGTACAAAAAAACGGTGAAACGCTATATGAAAACTACTTTAACGGGTATACTGCCGATAACGCGCTTCATGTGTACTCGGTGACAAAAAGCGTTTTTTCCGCGCTGCTTGGTATTGCCATCGATAAAGGCTATATCAAAAGCGTAGACCAGAAGGTATTGGACTTTTTTCCGGACTACACGGTTGCAGAAGGCGAAGAAACGATACAGCGTGTTACGATCAGAGATATGCTGACCATGACCGCCCCATATAAATATGAGGCGGAACCATATGAAGCGTTTTTCATAAGTGAAAATTGGATAGAGTTTGCGCTCGATTTATTGGGCGGCAAGGGTCAGATAGGAGAATTTCTGTATTCCGGTATCGTAGGAACACACATTTTGTCTGGCGTTCTTGCGAAAGCAACGGGTAGGTCAATACTTGATTTTGCGGCGGAGCACCTATTCTCGCCAATGGGGATCAGTGTTCCGCGCAATGTGACACTCCGTACGAAAGAAGAGCATATCGCCATCATGGGTGATAAAAACACCAGTGGCTGGGCTGTTGACCCGCAAGGGATAAACCCGGCAGGCTGGGGCCTTTTCCTGACACCTGTCGATATGGCCAAAATAGGCCGGCTATATTTAGACGACGGCATGTGGAACGGGAAGCAAATTGTACCGGCTTGGTGGGTATCTGAAAGCACAAAGGAGCATAGCCGATGGGGTGAGTTGTCTTATGGCTACCTGTGGTGGATTATTGACAATAAAAGACATGCCTACGCAGCTATGGGGGATGGAGGAAATGTTATTTATATCGATACGCAAAAACAAATGGTAATCTCCATTGCCGCTCTGTTTGTGCCGGACGCCAAGGAGAGGATCGGGCTTATTATGGAGCATATTGAACCAATATTTGAGGATTAAACATATCGAATCCCACTTGGCAGAGAGCTTATGCGTGCAATTTAAGCAATATTCGCAACATAATAGAAACGGTGAGGGGTTTTCCTCACCGTTTTTTCACGTCTTCTCATGTCACCGCCCCGTAGCGCGCGGTCTTTTGAAATTTGAGGCAGCCGGTCAAACTTCGGCAAAGTATAAAGCCAGTGCATCAAACATGCCCTTTGCGCAGGCATCCTGATAATAGGCGCGGTTGAGGCGGACATCCTCCGTGGGGTTGGAAAGATACCCAAGCTCCACCGTCACAACGGGCCGTTCGGACCAATTAAAGCCTGTCTGGTCACTCTTTGTTACAATGGAGAGCTCCTTTGCGCCCGTCGTGCCGCACACGCCTTTTAGCATCCGCTTTGCAAGGCGCAGGCTCTCCTGGGCAATGTTTGGAGAGCTCGTGGAGGACGGGGTAAGGACATGCACGCCGTTCGCGGCAGAGTCGGAATTGGAATCGCAATGGATGCGGATCCAGCAGTCCACCCCAGCAAGGTTCATAGCCTTTGCACGATCAATGTTGGAAAGCCGCACATCATCTTCCGTACGCAGCATATAGACGATAGCGCCCGCCTCTTCCAACTGTGCCTGCAGTTTTTTGGCAATCACCAGCGTGGTCTCATATTCGGGGATTTTCGTTTTGACGCCGACCGCACCCGCACTCATTTTTTCTTTCATGCGGGAGGAACCGGGCGCAACGGGCTCCAGGATAAGGTCCGGAGTCTTTTGGTGTCCCGCGTCAATGCCGATTTTTTTTCCCGCAAGCGGGAATGATTCCTGTTTTTGCGTATGCTGCACGGAGGAAGGCGTTGCGGCAACGGACGCGATGTATGCGTTAAAGGTCTGGATGGTCAGCGGACCGCAGGCGCCGTCCGCCGGCAACCCTAACTTTTTCTGCAGACGCTTTACGGCAAGCACGGTTTGGACGCCGTAGGAGCCGTCGGCATCGTCTTCGTACAGCCCCAGCTCCGCAAGATTGTTTTGCAGCGCCAAAACATGGCTGCCTGTAGACTTTAGCCGCATGCTGATCTGCGGAAGGGGACTTAACGCATAGGCGCTGCCTGTAAAAGAAAGCAGAAGCAGCATTGCAAAAAACGCGTATATGATTTTTTTCATGCGCATGCGCATGGAACAGCCTCCTTTATATGCGGGGACGTCACCACCGCTCTCCCAAAAGAAGCGCTTTGATGGCGATAAACGTCTTAATTCGTATTTTAGCATCCGTTCCCGCGGAAAGAAAGGCGAAAACCATAAACAATATGTGAACGGACACAGCGGATTTTGGGGTATGCATAGACTTCGATTTGTTGTAAAATTAACATGTAAACAAAAGCAGGGGAGAAGTTTCACGTGCAGTACCGCATCAGTGAGGTCGCAAAGCTGCTGGGCATTACGACGGCGGCCCTTCATTTCTTTGAAAAAGAGAAGATCATTGCCGTGAAAAAACGGGAGAACGGATACCGGTATTACGATACGGGTGATGTGTTCCGCCTGCTTTCCTATGAAAAATACCGTTCTATGGGCTATCCCATGAAATCCGTATTGCAGCAGTTTGAACATGAAACGGACAACCGCAAGGAAATTCTTGGACGCATGCAGCAGCAGCAGGAGCATGCGCTGCAAATGGCGGAATACTACCGCGGCATCGCGGATGCAATGGAGGACCATTTGGCAGGCATCCGCGCGATTGACGCGCTGCTGGGTTGCTATGAGCTTGCCGCCTCGCCCGATATGGCGTTCCTTTACGATTCTGACTGCGGGTGGATCTCAAAGGACAAGGCTGTCCAGTCTAATATGCAGGCATGGATCAAGGCAATGCCGTATACGCGCCTGTGCTTTGCCATATGCCCCAATGCATGCAAGCCCGGCGCGCTGGGATACGCCGTGCGGCGGGAGCATGCGCTTCAACGCGGCTTGCCGCTGGAAAGAACGCGGTCCCTTCCGGCGGCTGATTGCTTGCATACCATATTGACGACGGATGAATCGTTTCTATGCGATCCCTCTCTTGTGTTCGGCGGACTGATGGAAGAAGCGGCCCGCCGCGGACTGACGCCCGCCGGTCAGCCGTGGGGGACGGTGCTGTTGGTGGAAATTCGCCCGGACAAGGGCCTGCGCCCTTATCTGGAGTTATGGCTGCCCGTTAAGTTATAGATTTATCAAATTATACTTGAGTCGATAGCGGCTTTATACTTTATACTTGCAGTGTGCGGATACAACGCGCACTGCATTTTTTAAGGAGGTTGGAAATCTTGAAAAAGACCGGTATTTTAGCGTTGCTTCTCGCAATGCTCATGGTGCTTGGCGCGGCGTGCGCGCCTGCCGCCGCCCCCGCCGGGGAAACGCCTGCGCCCGCGGGCACGCCTGCTGGAGACCAAAGCGGCGCTTATACGCCCGGCATATACACTGCAGCAGCAAAGGGCAACAATGGGGATGTCAAGGTAGAGGTGGAAGTCTCTGCGACAGAAATCGTCAGCGTGAAGGTTGTGGAGCATCAGGAAACGCCGGGCATCAGCGATAAGGCGATTGCCGAGCTTCCGGCAGCGATCGTAGCGGTGCAGGGGTTGGGCGTGGATACGGTTTCCGGCGCGACCTTTACCAGCAAGGCGATTCTGGAAGCCGTTGCGGCCTGCATGGCGCAGGCTGGCGCGGATGTGGAAGCGCTCAAGGCGGTTTCCGGCGCGAAAACAGAGCAGGCGGCGGATGAAACGCTCGAGGCGGATGTCATCGTCATCGGCGCTGGCGGCGCTGGCATGGCGGCGGCCGTACAGGCCAACCAGAACGGCGCATCCGTGATCGTCATTGAAAAACAGGCGAGTATCGGCGGCAATACCATACTTTCCGGCGGCGCGTTCAACGCTGTCAAAGACGGCTCTGAAGAAGCTATTGCCAACGAGGATTCGGTAGAAAAGCATTATGAACAGACAATAAAGGGCGGCGATAACGAGGGTGATCCCGAGCTTGTCCGCACGATGGTGGAAAACGCGTATGACGGCCTCGAGTGGCTCAAGTCCATGGGCATGGAATTTAAAGAAGGCGTATTCACCGTAACGGGCGGCCTCTGGCCCCGCGCCCATAAGCCGGTGGATCCCGTTGGAACGGGATTCTTCAAGACCTACCAGAAGTATGTGGATGAACACGAGAATATTGAAATTCTCCTCAACACCAAGGCGAGCGATCTGATCATGGACGCAGGCCGCGTGACCGGTGTAATCGCCACGGGCGAAACCGGCAACACCATCACGCTCAACGCGAAAAAGGCGGTCATCCTTGCGACGGGCGGTTTTGCAAAGAACGTGGAAATGCGCATGAAGTATGACACCATCTGGGGCAACCTCGATGAAACCGTACAGAGCACCAACCATTCGGGTGCTACCGGCGACGGCATCGTAATGGCGCAGACTGTGGGTGCGGAGCTTGTGCAGATGGGCTATGTCCAGCTCCTGCCGCTGGGCGATCCCGAAACGGGCAGCCTCTCGGGCAATATCGAGCTTGATGTGGAACGCCGCATCTTCATCAACACGAACGGCGACCGCTTTGTCAACGAAGGCGGCAGGCGCGACGATATGACAAAGGCGCTGTTCGAACAGCCGGACCACATGATGTGGATCGTACTCGACTCCCACTGCTACCCCACCGGGGAAGAGAAGAACAACTTCAACGAGAGCATCAACCAGCTCGTGGCGGAAGGCCGCGCCTTTAAGGGCGAGACCATAGAAGAACTTGCGAGTGCCATCAACGTGCCTGCGGAAAACCTGCAGAAAGCGCTCGATGATTTTAACGCCCATGTTAAGAGCAAGGAGCCCGATGCGTTTGGCCGCACGCTGTATTCCGACCCCATCGACAAAGGACCCTTCTATGCGGCTGCGCGCGTTCCCACCGTGCACCACACCATGGGTGGCGTGAAGATCAATAAAGAAGCGCAGGTCATAAACGCTGGCGGCGAGATCATCCCGGGCCTGTACGCCGCGGGCGAGGTCACGGGCGGCATCCACGGCAAGAACCGCCTGGGCGGCAACGCGCTTGCGGATATCCTGGTGTTTGGGCGCATCGCGGGTAAAAACGCGGCTGCGGAAGAATCCAGATAACAGCTTGTAAACATACTGTATCGTCCGTGGTGGATTACGCCATCACGGACGATTTTTTATATAGTACACGGCTTTGTCCGGATTGACGGCGGGGGGAGAACATGAGTATAATAAACGGTAATTACGTTTCGTGTATTCGCGCTAACTTGTATTTTTACAAATGAGTGTGCCTGCGCATCAAGGAGGATGTATGGATAGTCAAACTCTCGTAGCAAAGGTTGTTACGGAGATACCTCCCTCGGGGATTCGCAAATATTTCGATTTTCTGGATGACAGCTGCATCAGCCTTGGCGTGGGGGAGCCGGATTTTCCGACCCCCGAAGGTATCCGCCAGGAAGCGCTCAAGCGCCTGTCCACGGGGCGGATTCCGTATTCTTCCAATGCGGGCATGCCGGAACTCCGGGAGCTCATCCTTCGTTATCTGGACGAACGCTTTGACATACGCGGCTATTCCGTGCCGGAAACGCTCATCACCGTTGGCGGCAGCCAGGCGATTGATCTTGCACTGCGCGCCATCATCAACCCCGGCGATGAGGTGATTGTGCCCGAACCCTACTATGTTTCGTATCTGCCCATCGTCAAGCTGACGGGGGGTGTTCCCGTACCCATTACCATGACGCATGAGAACCGCTTCAAGCTGACGCCTGAAGCGCTGCGCGCGGCCCTTTCGCCCAAAACCAAGGCAATGATTATGCCCTACCCCAACAATCCCACCGGCGGCATCATGGAGCGCGGGGATTTATTGGCAATCGCGGACGTATTAAAGGATACGGACGTGGTTGTGGTGACGGATGAAATCTATGCGGAGCTTACCTACAACGGCAAGCGCCATGTCTCGTTTGCGTCCATGCCCGGGATGCGGGACAGAACTGTGATTTTGAGCGGCTTTTCAAAGGCGTTTTCCATGACCGGCTGGCGGCTTGGTTATGCGGTAGGCCCGCAGCCTCTGATTGCCGCAATGACGAAGATCCATCAGATCACCATGCTGTGCGCGCCCACGCCCGCGCAGGTTGCCGGTATCATCGCATTGGAGCGCGGCTTTAAGTACGATTGGGAAGATACCATGTCCATGATGCGCGAGTATGACCGCCGCAGGCGGTATCTCGTGGATGCGTGCAATGACCTTGGGCTTACTTGTGACGAGCCGGAAGGCGCGTTCTATGTATTCCCGTCCATCCGCAATACCGGCCTGCGCTCGGAAACATTCAGCGACATGCTCATGGCGGAGCAGAAGGTCGTGGCCGTTCCCGGCACCGCTTTTGGCGATGCGGGGGAGGGGCACGTGCGCTGCTGCTATGCGACGGACCTTGAAAAAATCAAAGTGGCTGTGGACCGGATTTCCACATTCCTGAAATCGCTCTGATTGCGGGATAGGAAAGCGTTGTGTATTTTAAAATCCGGTTGTATTACAGCCGGATTTTTTCTATCATGTTGCATTGCGACCAAATGGGAGGAACGGCGTATGAATCGGACTTACAATGTGGGCGTACTGCTTTTTGATGAAGCGGAGGTTTTAGATTTTGCTGGACCCTTTGAGGCATTTTCCATTACCCGGCTGCCGGATGGCAGCAACCCGTTTTCTGTGTGCATGGTGGCGCAGCAGAATAGGCTCATCAAAGCACGCAACGGCCTGTTGGTGCAGCCGACCATACGTTTTCCGATATGCCGGAGGTTGATGTCTTTCTCGTTCCCGGCGGTTACGGCGCGGAGCATATTGAAATCCATAATGAAACGCTTCTCCGATTTATTCAGGAGACTGCGGCGAAGACGCCGCTTACGGTTTCCGTTTGCACGGGTGCGTTTTTGCTTGCACAGGCCGGGCTTTTAGACGGGAAACAGGCCACCACCCATTGGATGGATATTGAGGCGCTGCAAAACCAATTTCCCCAGGTACAAGTCCAAAGCGGCGTCCGGTTTGTGGATGAGGGCGGCATCATGACGTCCGGCGGCGTGGCGTCAGGTATTCATATGGCGTTGCAAATTGTAAAGAAGCTTCTTGGGCAAGAGGTGGCTGAAGCCACCTCCCGCAGGATGGAATATGAGATGACCTTCTAACCGGTGACGGAGCGGGCTTCTGTGGGAACAAACCGCATGCAACGCGCGAAAAATGTGTTATACTGGTAATTGCTGTAGACGGGTTTCGTCCGTCGTTTTCTATGATAAAAGGAGGCGCATATGGCGCTTACATTGCTTTCGCCTGCGGGGGAAAGAGATAGCCTTGCGGCGGCCGTGCAAAATGGGGCGGACGCTGTATATTTGGGCGGGAGCGCATTCAGCGCGCGCCGCTATGCAGGGAATTTTGATGATGCCACGCTCAAGGAAGCGCTCGATTATTGCCACATCCGCAATGTAAAGGCGTATGTGGCGGTCAATACGCTGCTGCTGGACCGGGAGCTTTCCGATGCGCTGTCTTACGCCGCCTACTTATATGAAATCGGCGCGGATGCGCTAATTGTACAGGATATTGGATTGGTCAGGATATTGCGGCGTGCGCTGCCGGAGCTGACGCTGCATGCAAGCACGCAGCTGGCCATCCACGATGAAAACGGGCTGCAAATGGCCCATGATCTTGGCATGACGCGCGCAGTGCTTGCGCGGGAGCTTTCGCTTGACCGTATCGGGGAACTGGGGAAGACAAGCCCCATTGAACTTGAGTGCTTTGCACATGGCGCGCTGTGCACCTCTGTTTCGGGCGCGTGTTTGTTCTCTTCTCTCGCAGGGGGGAGGAGCGGCAACCGGGGCGCATGCGCGCAGCCCTGCCGCAAGGTATATTCGCTTGACGGCGGAAAGCAGGCGTATCCGCTGAGCCTGAGTGATCTTTCCATGCTTTTTCACGTAAAGGAGCTGGAGGCGGCAGGCGTAGATTGCATCAAGCTTGAAGGACGCATGAAGCGGCCGGAATATGTTGCTGCAGTTACCCGCGCCTACCGCATGGCGATCGACGGCGCGGACAGGAAGACGCTTGAAGAGGAACTTGCCTCTCTGCAGCGCATTTTTTCGCGCGGCGCTTCCACCGGCTACTTCTACGGGCGGGACGTACCCGCCGATGCGCGGGGGATATTGAGCGGTACGGACGCACCGCTTGCAAAGGAACAGGAAACCTACCGCATAGAGCGGCGCAAGCGGCCCGTAACAGTGCAGCTGCGCCTCCATGTGGGCAAACCCGCGGAACTGACGCTTTGCCTTGACGGCATTGTAGCAAGGGCGCAGGGAGATATCGCGGAGGCGGCAAAGACCGCGCCGGATACAGCGCGGCACCTTGCGCAGATCGGGAAGCTGGGGGATACGCCCTTTGCGCTTGCAGATAGGGGACATGCCGTAGACATGCCGGAGCCTGCTTATGTTCCCGTATCCGCGCTCAATGCGCTTCGGCGCAGCGCCGTAAAGGCGCTGGAAGACGCGCTGATCATCCGAAATGAACGGCCGGAAGTATCGTTGCCGGAACTGACACGGCATGCGGAGAAACGTCCCGGAGTGCTGGCAATCGTTCCCGACGCGGTGCGGGCTAAGGCGGCTTTCTTAGCGGGGGCAGACTATGTAGCGTTGGAATCAAGGGAGGTCGCGCTGGCGGAAGAAGTGTTCAAAGAACTGCAAAGCTTCCGTTCCCCTAAACAGAAGCTGCTGCTGCAGCTGCCAGCGGTCGATCTTTCGGGCAATGCAGGAAAGCGCTGGGCGGCAATCTTTGCGGGCGGGCTTGTGGATGGCGGCGTGGCGCAGAACGCATCGCAGGTGTCCCTGATGCAGGGGGAGCGCATCGCGGGGTATCTGTGCAACGCCACAAACGCGCAGGCGGTCGCAAAGCTAAGGGAACTGGGGTTTACGCAGGTGCTGCTTTCGCTGGAGTTGAATAAACCGCAGCTTCGGGATCTCATCCTGCAGGCGGGCGCTGGGGTGTACGGCTACGGCAGGGCGCAGCTGATGCAGCTGTGGCATTGCCCGCAGCGCAGGGAAAACGGCTGCACAGGCTGCGAACGGACGCATACGCTCACCGATGCGGAGGGGCGCGTGTTTCCGCTTGATGCCGTGCGCGATACAACCGGCGGATGTTTAACGCGCGTGCGCAACTGCGAGGTTATGGACATACTGGATGTGCTTTGTGAGCTTCCCGTGCCGCAACTGCTGGCGCTGGAGTTCGTGTATGAATCGGAGCGCGAGGTGGAGGAGCGCGTACGCGCTGCCTGCGATGCGCTCAAAGGAACAATCCCGCCCCGCCGCGGCACGACCCGCGGGCACTGGGCGCGGGGGCTTACAACATAGGAGGAACTATGGAAGATAGAGTATTGTCTCTATTGGAATTTGATAAGATCATCGAACGCCTGCAAGGAATGACGGCGTCCGAAGTCGGCCGTGAAAACGCGCAGGCGTTGCGCCCTGCCGAGGACGCGGGCCAGATCAATACGCTGCTGCAGCAGACGTCGGAAGCGGAAAGCGTATTTCTGCACGGCGGACAAAGCCCCATCGAAGGGTTTACGGATGTGCGGCCGACGCTCAAGCGCATCCATGCGGCGCTGTATCTGAGCATACGGGAGCTGTTGGCGATTGCCCGGTGCTTAAAGGTCAGCCGCACCGCGCGCGAACGCCTGACGCAGGGGGACGCGCCAACGCTGCTTTCTTATATGGCGGGGCAGCTTTGCGCACACCGTAGCGTGGAGGAGGATATCGCCCGCTGCTTTGTCAGCGACGAGGAGGTGGCAGACGCCGCCTCTCCGGAGCTTGCATCGATCAGAAGGCAGATGCGCATCGTCAACGAGCGCGCACGGGAAAAGCTCAACAACATGGTCAAAAGCACCACGTTCCAAAAATATTTGCAGGAGCCCATCATCACCATCCGCAACGGGCGGTTTGTGCTGCCGGTGAAGCAGGAAGCAAGGCAGTATGTGCCGGGCCTGGTGCACGATCAATCGGGCAGCGGGGCGACGCTGTTTATCGAGCCCATGGCCGTGGTGGAGCTTGGCAACGAATATAAGCGCCTCATCGGCATGGAGCAGGAAGAGATCGAGCGCGTTTTAGCGTCGCTGACCGCCATGGTGGAGCCGTATGCGGATGAATTGTATGAAAGCATCGCCATCTTGGGCGAGCTTGATCTGATATTCGCGAAAGCCATGCTCTCGCGGGAAATGCGCGCCATCCGCCCGGCGATCGCGCCCCATGCGCCCATCCGGATCGTTTCCGGCAGGCACCCGCTTATCCCCGCGGAGCGTGTCGTGCCAATAGACGTCTGGCTCAACGACGCGTTTCAGACGCTCATCGTCACCGGCCCCAACACGGGCGGCAAGACGGTCACGCTAAAAACCATCGGCCTGTTTACGCTGATGGCACAGGCGGGGCTGTTTGTGCCCGCCGCGGAGGGCACGAAGCTGTGCGCGTTCAGAGAGGTGTTTGCGGACATCGGGGATGAGCAGAGTATTGAACAGAGCCTTTCCACCTTTTCTTCGCATATGAAGAATATCGTGCGCATCCTGGAGCAGGCGGATGGAGACTCGCTTGTGCTGCTCGACGAGCTTGGTGCGGGCACAGATCCCGTGGAGGGCGCGGCGCTTGCCATGAGTATACTCGAGACCCTGCATGCGCGCGGCTGTGTGACGGCGGCGACGACGCATTACAGCGAAATCAAAGCCTTTGCACTCACGCATGCGGGCATGGAAAACGCCTCCATGGAATTTGATGTGGACAGGCTTGCGCCGACCTACCGTGTGTTTGTGGGCATTCCCGGAAAATCCAACGCGTTTGAAATCGCGCAGCGGCTCGGGCTTTCGCTGGACGTGATCGAGCATGCGCGCGCTTTCTTAAAGCAGGAGGACGTGCAGTTTGAGGACGTGATCCAGAGCGCACAGAGCCAGCGCCAGCACGCGGAGCAGGAAAAGCAGCAGGCAACGCTTCTGCGCTATGAAACGGAGCGGCTGCGCAGTGAACTTGAGACGGAGAAGAAGCGGCTCGAAAGCGAAAAGGCGGCGCTCAGAGCCAAGGCCAAGGAAGAAGCGCGCCAGATTGTGCGCCAATCCCGTGAGGAAATGGAACAAATCATTACCGACCTGCGTTCCTTAAAGGGGCTGGACATGCGGCAGGTGGAGCGCGCCATCCAACATGCGCGCGACGCTGCGCGCAAGCGCGAGGAAGCGCTCTTAGACCCCCTTGCGCAGCAGGAGCAGAAGGGGGCGGCGCCCAAATCCGTGCGCCCCGGCGACCGCGTGCGTTTGGTGAACATCGGCCAGAACGCCACGGTATTGAAGGAGGCTGACAGCAAGGGCGAGGTACAGGTGCAGGCAGGCGTCATCAAAATGATGGCCAGGCTTTCGGATATCCGCTTAATTGAAGAAACCGTAAAGCCCGCCTCCGCAAGCGCAAAGCTGACGCTTGATCCCACGCGCGAGCCCGCGGGGCTCTCGCTTGATGTGCGTGGCAAGCTGGTGGATGAAGCGCTCATGGAAGTGGACCGATACTTGGACGATGCGGTGCTCAGCGGCCGTATCGAGGTGCAGATCATCCACGGCAAGGGCACGGGCGCGCTCAGAAAGGGTATACAGGATTATCTGCGGCGGCATGCAAAGGTGAAGACATTTCGCCTGGGCAACTATGGCGAGGGCGACGCGGGCGTGACGGTTGTAACGCTCAAATAGAAAACAGACACCAATCCCTGGTCAAGTCCGCAGGGCCTGACCGGGGATGTCAATTACGGCAAAACTGCAAAATTCATAGTAAGTTTTTTCTTTTGCAGGCGTTTGGAAAAGAGGAGTATGTTATGATACTGGTGAGCGCATGCCTGTGCGGCGTACACTGCCGTTACGATGGAAAGGCGAAGCCTGATGAAGAAGTCATTGCCTTGCTGCAGGCAGGGCAGGCGATTCCTGTTTGCCCGGAGCAACTGGGCGGGCTGCCGGTGCCAAGGCCTCCTGCGGAGATCATAGAGGGGGATGGGGCGGCGGTGCTCAATGGCGTTGCCCGCGTTTTTAACCGCTTGGGGCAGGATGTGACGGAGGCGTTCATCGCGGGCGCTGAGGAAACGCTCCTGCTCGCCCGTCTATCGGGCGCAGAGAAGGCAATACTCAAAGCGAACAGCCCATCGTGCGGCGCGGGCGTCATTTATGACGGCACATTCTCCGGCGGCACCCGTGCGGGGGACGGCGTGGCTTCGGCGCTGCTCAAGAAAAACGGCATAGAGGTGGAGGCGCGCTGACCAAAGCGTTCCTGGGCTTTTCAGGCGGCTTCCCCGCGCTGTGCGAGAAAAGAAAGAAATTGCCCCGAATGCGGGGCTTTATCAGGAGGGATACGCCTGTGGAAAACAACACGATACTGGTCATTGACGACGACAGGAATATACTTGAAATCATCAAGCTCTACCTCAATAAGGAAGGATATTCCGTGCAGGTGGGCGAACGCGGAGATACTGCGCTCACGTTGTTCCGGGAAACAAAACCGGCGCTTGTGGTGCTCGACGTCATGCTGCCCGGCATAGACGGGTGGAAGGTGTTGCACCAGCTTCGCGAGGAAAGCGATGTGCCCGTGATCATGCTCACCGCGAAGAACGACACGCTTGACCGGGTGCAGGGGCTTGACCTTGGCGCTGACGATTATATGTCAAAGCCTTTTGACGCAAAGGAACTGTTGGCGCGCATCAAGGCGGTATTGCGCCGCTCTGCAGCGCCGGAAGCAGAGCGCATTGTCACATTCCCCGGGCTTACGGTATCATTGGAAAACTATGCCGTCACGCTGGACGAGAAGGCCATAGAAATGCCGCCCAAGGAAATTGAGCTTCTTTATTTCCTGGCCTCCCATGAAAACAAGGTGTTTACCCGCGAGCAGCTGTTGGAGCAGGTGTGGGGGTTTGATTTCTTTGGCGACAGCCGTACGGTGGACGTGCACGTCAAGCGCATCCGCGAAAAGCTGGGTGAGCGCGAGGTATGGCAGATCAAGACCGTTTGGGGCGTCGGATACAAGTTTGAATCCGCGCGTGACGCGTAACAAACAAGACAGGACGCGATGAGGAAGGATTTTTTCAAAACGCTGTTTTCCCGCATGCTGTCCACATATTTGGCCGTTATCCTTGGTTTGCTGCTGCTGGTGGGGGTAACGGTTTCCAATATGTTTAAAAACCAGTATCTGCAGGAAGAAGAGCAGTCCTTAAGGCGGGAAGCAGAAAAAATCAACACGATCCTCATAGAAAAATATGTCTATAAAGGCGAAAAACGCGGTGTTGCCGAGGAAGAGCTCAAGACCATTGCGCGAAAATACGATGGGCTTATTCAGGTGGTCGACTCTTTGGGCAACAGCGTCTCGTTCTATGACAATGTGGAGTCTGAAAAAAAATGGGGGGCCTTTGTGGAAGCGCCCACGCGTACCGAGGAGGGCAATCCTGTCAGCGTGACGTTGTCCAGCCTTACCATATTCCCGGGGGAAAGCGCCGTCAAATTCCAGCGCAAGGGCCTTTTTAATTTTGACAATCGCGCAAAGGTCATGCTCAACGCGGAAGGCGTTCTGATCGACAATGTGTTTTCCGGCATGACGGACATGCCGACCATGACGCTGTTGCGCGCAGTCATCAAGAGCGACGGTACGCCGGACGGCGTGATGATGATGCACCTTGATATGAGTGCGGTCAACGCCTCTATTACCAAAGTATATCTTGACGTACTGCTGACCGCGCTGATGGCCGTGGCGGCGGCGGTGCTTGTAGTGTACTACCTGACCACCCATATCACAAAACCCATTACGGACATGAATACGACCGTGCGGCGCTACTCCAAGGGGGAGTTTGAAATACGCCTTGATGATTCGGGTTCCGACGAAGTGGCGCAGCTTGCAAAAAGCTTCAACGTGATGGCAAACGAATTGAACGATCTGGAGCAGATGCGAAGAAGTCTTGTCGCAAACGTCAGCCATGAGTTGCGGTCTCCGCTGACGTCCATCGGCGGGTTTTTGGAAGCCATACAGGACGGCACCATCCCAACTGAAAAGCACCGGGAATACCTGGATCTTGTCCTTGCGGAAACAAGGCGCATGACCGGTATGGTTAACAACCTTCTTGATCTTGCGCGCATCGACAGCGGGCAGTTTGCGTTAAAGCGCAGCCGGTTTGATATCAATGAGCTTGCGCTGAGGACGCTTGTCACGTTTGAGGCGCGCGTGAATCAGAAAAAGCTCGATGTCGGGCTACATCTGCACAAGCCCAACCTGTTTGTGGAGGCGGATGCGGACCAGATTGCGCAGGTGCTCAGAAACCTCATCGACAATGCCATTAAATTTTCCCCGGAAGGTCGGGAACTTACAATCGGCACCCGGCTTGTAGACCGGCGGATTGCGCAGATTTGGGTGCAGGACCATGGCTGCGGGATTCCGGAGGAGGACGTGCCGCATGTGTTTGAACGGTTTTATAAAGCGGAAAAGGCGCATACGCCCTCCGCGCAGAGCGGAACGGGGTTGGGACTTTCCATCGTACGGAGTATAATAGATCAACACGGGCAGGATATTTGGGTGGAGAGCAAGCCCGGTACAGGGACGCGTTTTACGTTTACATTAAAGCATAGCCCTGCGCTGCTAAAGCCAAGGCATGAAAAGAAAGACGGTTAAAAAAACTGTGCCCGGATTTCCATCGGATGCGCATAGAAAGAATTTGCGGCATGCAGATAAAGAAGGAGAGCGCCATGAATTACGAGAGCTACTATGAGAATATGAACAATCCGTACGATCCGCAGCCGCCGCGGAATTCAGGCGGCCGGATTGCACTTTTGCTGATTGTGGTGGCGGCGGTGTTTCTCATCATCGGCATGCTGCTTGCGGGACTGATACAGTCTGCAAGCCAACCCTATGCGCCCTTGCCGGAGCACACACCTTCGGGAACGAGCGCGCCAAGGGTAACGCCGCAGGCTTCGCCAACGCCGGCGCCAACGGAGCGTCCCATGGTGGATTTGGATGGCATGGCGCCGTTCCTGCCCGCGCAGGGGAACCCCATACCTGACATTGTGGATGCAGTTGCGCCCAGTGTTGTCGGCATACTCAATTATGGGGACGGAGAGGGCGATACGGAGCAGGACCCCGAATCGCTGCTGCAGGGAATGGGCAGCGGGTTCATCATTTCCTCGGAAGGATATATCCTGACGAACGCGCACGTGGTGGAAAAGGCGAAAAGGCTCGCCGTTACCCTGAGCGATGGTGCGGAAATTGCAGCGGAGCTTATCGGGATCGATACCATTTCCGACGTTGCGGTTGTAAAGATTGACCGCGCGGGCATCAAGCCCTTAAAGCTTGGCGATTCCGGCAATATCCGCGTGGGCGATTATGTGGTGGCCGTGGGCAATCCTCTCGGACGCGGGCTGGAAGGTACGGTCACGATGGGCATCATCAGCTCCAGGGCGCGCTCGATCACCATAGGTGATCATACGAATACCTATATCCAGACGGACGCCGCCATCAATGTCGGCAACAGCGGCGGGCCACTGCTGAACATGAGCGGCGAGGTTATCGGCATCAATACGGCAAAGACCATCAACGCGGGCTATGATGAATACGGTATGGCCATCACGGCGGAAGGATTGGGCTTTGCGCTCCCCATCAATGATGTCAGAAAAATTGCGGAGCAGCTGATTACAAAGGGCGTGGTACAGCGCGCGGCATTGGGTGTGCACATTGCAACCCCCACGCAGGAAGAGCTTGCGGCGCAGGGCCTTTCAAACGGCGTGCTGGTTGTGAGCGTTGTGCGCGGCGGCCCCGCGAGCGTTGCGGGCCTAAAGCCGGGCGATATCATTACCGCCTGCGACAATATCCGCATTACCGAGCAAAATGAGCTTGCGCAGTATGTCAACGCCAAGCCCATCGGCACAACGATTACGTTGAATGTCTCACGCGATGGCGAAGAAAAGACGCTGACCGTGAGCCTGGTGGATATGTCCGGCCTTGACTACAACGATATCGATACGCTCGACGAAGAATAAAAGCATCAAACGGAACCCGCAAAAAGCCGGATCGACTGATCCGGCTTTTGCTGTTTCTGGAAAGTTTGTGTGAGAATGCAACAATACCTTTTGTTGCGCGTCAAATAAGAAAGGACAGCTGTAAACGGGTTGGGGGGTGCGGAATGGAAGGGCTTGAGACGCTGTACCGTTCTTATGCAAGGACGGTATATTGGGTGGCATATGGGATGCTGCATGACCGTGAGGCGGCGAGCGATGTGACGCAGACGATATTTTTGCGCGCAATCGGCCATATGCGCACCATAGCGGGCCTGCGGGAATATCAGCAAAAGGCATGGCTGTGCAGCGCTGCAAAAAACGCCAGCCTTGATTTGCTGCGCAAGTACAAGCGAGAGATGTCATTTGAAGAGCTGCCGGAGGCGGAGGGTAACTACGATCCTTCAGGGCTGCCGGAAGCGGAACTGATCAATGCGGAACAGCACGAGGTGCTGGCCGCTCTGGTGGATAACCTGCCGGAAGCGTACAGGCAGCCGATCCTGCTTTATTATTTTGCGGAATTGGGCCAGCAGGAGATTGCGAGGACCCTTTCGCTCAATGAAAGCACGCTGCGTTCCCGGTTGCACCGGGCCAAAGCGATGCTTCTACATGCCATAGAGAAAGGAGGCGTGCTGCATGGATAAACTGGATCGTATTTTAAAAAACAGCGCCCATAGGGCGACAGACGCTCTCCCTCTGGACGGCATGTGGGAAAGCCTCCAAAAGGCGGCGCAGGCAAGGCGGCAAAGAAGGAAGCTGCTGCTGCGCCAAGTTTCCATGGCGGCCATGCTGGTGGTGGGGCTGGGTGCGGGCATTGTGCTGGGCCGTTCGCCCTTGCTTCCGCCGACGTATGCCATTGTAGAGCCGCCCGCACCTATTGAATCCATCCCGGATTCTACAGTAGTCGACCCGCCGGGCGATCCGGAAGTACCGGATGTTATCGTAATAGACCCGCCAAAGACGGATCCCGGAACGCCGGAGGAAGTATTTGTAGAAATGCGTGAGTTCAAACATCTTCCCCAAACGGGCAGCATCAAAGACCTGCTGCCCGGCTGGCTGCCCGATGTGCTGCAAGATCAACGTCTTACACAGGACGTTCCCGAAAACCGCTGGATGCTGGAAGGTTCGGACACAGACCAATTCTTCACTTTGGGTGTGGTCAGCCAAGGCAATATACAGGCAATGTTTAATGAAAGGGAGAACCTCCTGCCTGAAGGCATCACTGCGGAAACGTTGCCGGTGGGAACAGGCGTGCTGCTGCGCTTTGCGGAAGATGAAGGGCCCATTTTCCGGGAGATGTGGTACCTGCGCACGGGGGACTATTCCTATGCTGAGTGCATCGTGGATGGCCTTCTCCCGGAAGATGTGCTTAAGATCATAGATAATTTAGGAAAATAGTCCTGATTTTTGCAACAAAAGCCCTCCTCCCTCCGTCACTACTTTGACGGAAGAAGGAGGGCTTTTTATGTACAGGAGATTTTTTGCCGCAATACTTTGCATGATGCTGCTGGTTGCTGCGTTTCCTGGGGGTGCTTTGGCGGCAATAACGCCCGCCCCGGCCGATATGAATTGGGCAGCCAGTCAGGTCTTAGATGAATTGCGAGAAGCTTGGCGTGAGGCGAAAGGCTTTTCTTTTGCCCGTCCGGAGGACTATTATCCCGATGATGTGGCGGCGCTTTATATTACCAAGGATCAAAAGGCGGGTGTCATGCTGGTGAAAGTTACGGAACAACGAAAGAAGGAGATAAGAGCCCTTGTTTCAAAGCCCGAGCTCCTGGTATTTGAAAAGGGAAAATATTCTTACAACGAACTGCACGCCGTATTTGAGCAGATCGACTCCAATGGTAAATTCGAGTGGACAATGTACGGCATCAATGAACTAAAGGGCTGCGTTGATGTCAGGGTCTACTATGGCGGGGAAGCCGCGGCGCGCGCGTATTTCAAGCGGTTTGGGGATAAGGTACAGGTAATCGGCTCGGACTATGTTTCAAAGCTGGATGAATATGATGCGATAGAAATGACCAACGAAGCATGGATTAAGGAAGTGTTTCCGGACGCAAAGGAAATTACGATGGAATCCACCCCGTTCGTATTCGCTTCCGCGCCCAAGGTGACAAAGACCCGCGCCGTCATGAACAAACAGGGCGAAAGCCTCACGCTGTACCGCTTTGCAAACAAGAAGGAGTATGAGAAGTGCAAGGCAATGGTCAAGGGCACCTCCCTTGTCTATGGCGGCAAGGTTGTGTATGTGGATACGGAGTTTGCGTCCACGTATTTCTACAACGAAAACAGCAATATGCTCGCCCTCTATTGCGGCTCCACACAGCGGATATTTGGAATTCTGGAGGACCGTAACTTTATTCCGGCAGGGGGATTCGGCGGCTTTTTTGTCTCGCGCCTGCGGAGTATCAACCAATACGGCAACGTGGTCACGTTGCCTACGGAAGATACGCCCGATACGCCCAAAGCCCTTGCAAAGCTATCCTCCGGTATCGTGCGCGTGCTTGTAAAGAGCGCGCCTTCGGGCCTGAAGGAGGGAACGTATACGCTGGAGGTACGCGAAAGCATCCGCGGCAAGATGACGGGAGCCATTCTGGTAAACGCCATGCCCGGCATCATGGAAAAGGGAAAAAGCTATATCGTGTTTTTGAAGGAGCAAACTTCAGGCGGCAAGAAAGCGTTTGTGCTGGCGGACAGCATTTACTCCAGCGTATTTGAACTCAACGACAAGGGCTATGTGCTGCCGGTGCGCGAATACGGCATGACAAAGCCTGTGACGCAGACGGCATTTCTAAAAGGACTATAAGGAGGAAAACCGATATGGCAAGACGGACGCTTCTTCTCACACTTTGTTTGCTGCTGTTCCTGTTCTGCATGCCGCTCAATGGGCTTGCGGTCATTGGCTGCGTTGTAGAGGTGGAGGATGACGATGCGGTGACGCTCTTCGCCACCAATGCGGACGACCTGGGCTGGATCGTTTCCCGTTTCTCAAGCGCACGGGATTTTGAAACGACGAAAACGCGCTTTGTATTCGCCTCCGCGCCTGAGGTTACAAAGACCCGCGCCGTGCTCAATAAAAAGGGAGAATCACTCACACTCTACCGCTTTGATTCCGTGAAGGAAATGCAAAAATGCGCCGCCATGATCAAGGGCAATACCCTTGTCTACGGCGGGAAGACCGTGTATGTGGATACGCTGTTTCCGGCAACTTATTATATTCATCCCGAAGGCAATACCATCGCCCTTTATTGTGGTTCCGATGAGGCAGTTAACAAAGAACTGCTTGAGACGTGCAGCATAGCGGGCGAATACGGCGGATATTTTGACAACAGGAATTTTTTTGATCCTCCCGGTGCTGATCCGCTTGTGGTCAATCCTCCGCGAGAAACGACCTCATTGCCGCCTGCGAATATCAAAGAGCTGCTTGCACGGACGGAAGGCATTTATGTTGTAAAGGTAAAGTCTGCGCCCACGTGGAATGGCCGCAATTATGACACGGAGAACTATTCTCTGGAAGTGACGCGGAATATTCGGGGAATTTCAAGAGAAGGCCTTTCGCTGGAGGCATACCCGGATGTGATGCGCGCGGGAAGAAGCTATGTTCTCTTTGTTCGGACTGCCGCAACCCGCGGTAAGGCTGCGTCGATCTATATGGCGGACTGGACCTACCAATCCGCGTTTGAAATCGATGACCGCGGTTACATCCTGCCTATCCGGGAATACGGCATGAAAGCGCCGGTGAAGCTGGAGAAGTTCTTAAAAGGACTCTGATAAAACATATAAAAAGACAGGAGGAATCTATATGAAAATCCGTAATATCGTTGGCCTTGTGCTGTGCACGCTGTTGCTTTTCACAGTTCCGCTGTCCGCAGCCGCGGCGCAGAAAGGAACTGTAGCTCACGCTGTTCAATCCGGAATAGACGCCGAATGGCTGCGTACATCCTTCCCCAAGTTGCGCAGCGTGGAGGAGACTAAGACCCGCTTTGTATTCGCTTCCGCACCGGAGGTTGTAAAGACCCGCGCCGTATTGAATAAAGCGGGGGAATCCCTGACTGTGTATCGCTTTGCCGCCGTAAAGGATGCGGAAAAATGTAAGGCCATGATCAAGGGCAGCACGCTTGTCTATGGCGGAAAAACGGTATATGCCGATAGCAAGTTTCCGGTGACCTATTATGCCAATACGGAAGCCAAGGTGATCATTCTTTATTGCGGTGTTGATAAGAAGGTGGATGAAGTCCTGAAAAAGACATATACGGTTGCGGGCAACTATGGCGGCTATTTTGACGCGAGGCACAGCATTGCCATACCCGGTGAAGCGGATGAAATCGCCTCTCCCCAAACGGAAGATATCGACCTCAATGTCCTTAAACAACGCGCGGACAGCGTTTATATTGCCACCGTTACAGGAGCGCCTTCCTGGAAGGGGCATACTGTGAACGGCTCATATGCGCTCACGGTAAAGGAGACGGTGCGCGGCATTGAACGAACCACATTGAAGCTTTCCGGCTTGTGGCCGGGCGTGATGATTGAAGGAAGGACATATGTTGTGTGTATCAAGCATGTATCCACGGAAAACGGCGCAACCAGGCTGCTGCTGGCGGATCAGGTCTATAAATCCGTATTCGAGATCGACGGGAAAGGCAACGTGCTCCCTATTTGTGAGTATGGTATGAAAGCGCCCGTGAAGCTGGAAAAGTTTCTGAAGCAATGGAGCGTATAAACCGGAAAGAGAACCGCTGAATGTTTCGGTCTATCCAAGGAATTGCTGCAAAAATCCAGATAGCGCGCCTCTGCTGTGACAGGGATATATGCCATATCCGGAAACAAAATGTATATTCTGTAATAGTATGGTATATATCCTGTCTTAAGGAGGTGATCTATGTGTCAAGGGATGGTTGGTCAAGAGGCGGTTGCAGCTCGCGTTCCTGCTCCAGGTGGCCCGGCAACAGCTGCGGGTGCCGCCGCATCCGGCCCGGCATCTGGTTTGGGTTCTAAAAAGATACGCAAACAACAGCAACAGGGCGGCGGGTTTCCGCCGCCCTGCTGTGGAATGGAAAAAGCCGCGGGGGAGAGATCTCCCCGCGGCTTTTGATGTATCTGCTTTACTTTAAAGGCCTGCGGCAATTTCAAGCGCCTTGTTCACCGCCTTGATCACGGCTTCCGAACTGATGGTGGCGCCAGAAAGGGTGTCCACGGCAACGGGGGCGGATTTGCCCGCAAACTGTGCCTGGAACTCCTTGTCCGTCAGCACGCGTTCGCCAAGGCCGGGCGTTTCTTCAAAGCCTTCCTTGAGCACTTCGATACCGCCGACGGTGCCGTCCGCAAGTACGCCGACCTTTACGGAGATAAGGCCGTGGTAACCTTCCGCGCTCGTCTGGACGATCACGCCCTGGTCCGCAGTCCACAGCGCGTCAGCGCCGTCGGGCGCCGTCGCTTGCGTAACATTGGTAGCGCCGGGCAGCAGCTTTGCTTCCGGAGAAGCAACGGCACCTGCCTTGCTCGGGTCAAGGAAGGGCTGCGCCGCCTGCAGGGCAGCGTTGACAGCTTCAATGACAGCATCCGAACTGATGGTAGCGCCGGAAAGGGTATCCGCGTTCGTACCCGCCTTTACTTCGCCACTAAGGCCCTTGAACTGGTTGAGGAATTCCTTATCCTTCACGCGTCCGCCAAGGCCCGGGGTTTCCGAAAAGCCGTCCTCGCTGATGGCAACGCCTGCAATCGCGCCGCTGTGCGCAATACCGACCTGCACCTGGATCTTGCCGCCATAGCCGTCCTTGGACACGAACACAACGCAACCCGCATCGGAGCTCCAGATAGCGTCGACACCCTCGGATGCTGCTTCTTCCTGCTTGGTGGTAGCGCCGGGGAGGATGCCGCCGAACACGAGGTCTTCCGGCCCTTCCTCTTCGCCCAGGCCAAGTACTTCTTCAAGCACATAAGAAGCCGCCTTGTTGACGCCGGAAACAACAGCGCTGGAGCTGATGGTGGCGCCGGTGATGGCGTTTACGCCCTCATTGAGCGCCACAGGCGCCGCAAGACTTTTGAACTGGTCCGTAAACGCAGGGTAGAGCACCTTTTCACCAAGACCGGGGGTTTCGTGGAAGTTGTCTCCGCCCACAGAAACACCGGTAATGTTGCCTTCCATATCTACGCCAACGAAAATATCAACCGGACCGCCGTAACCGGTGACGGTAATGCCCGCGATATGGCCGATGGTTGTATTGTTCGCAGCGGCAGCATAACAGTGGGAGACTTCCGCGCCCTCTGCGAGGGGAAGCTCGGTAAAGCCCTGCGCGCCGGGAAATACCCGGAGCATGGCAGCTTTTTGCTCTGCGGCGGCTTTACTTGCCGCCTGGCCGGCGGTAAGCGAATTGACAAGAACCAGAATGCCTCCGGCAACGATGGCGATCACCAACACAATCAGCCATGCCGGTATACGTTTTTTCATGCGTGTTCTCCCTTCGGTATTTGCTCATGCAATATGAAAGCGGTCCATTGCGGCAAACGGCCTGCAATAGAAAACGCTTTATAGCTTTGTTTCTCCGGGGCGCAGCGCGCCTTCCGCCATGGGTTCATTCGCGGGCTTTTTTTTTGCCTTGCTGTCGTGCGCCTCAATGCCCTTAATGGCGGACTTTGCCGCAATACCGGTCAAAAGGCCGGTAACGACGCCCGCGAGCAGCAGCACGGGCAAATATCCTAAAAGTGCGCGGGACTGCACAACAAGGCAGGCCGCGAGGATCTGTCCGATATTATGGCTGACGCCGCCCGCAATACTTACGCCTACAATGCTCAAATCCTTGATCTGGCGCAGCAGCAGCATGACCACTAAGCTCAAAAGACCGCCTGCAAAGCTGTAGATCATGCCCGAAAGGCCCGCAAACAAAAAGCCGGAAAGCAGTACCTTCATGACCATCAGAAGGCCTGCGCCCTTTATATCCATCAGATAGATCGCATAGAGCAGCACCGTGTTTGCAAGCCCAAGCTTGATGCCGGGCGCGGTCGCCGCAATGGGGATAAAGCGTTCCACCCAGCCGAGCACCAGCGCAACAGCGGTGAGCATGCCAAAGCGGGTGATGGTTTTTGCGTTCATTGTTCTTCTCCAGCTACAAGCTCTACGGATACCTGGTTGGGCAGGCAGATGATCCAGCTGCCGAGCACACGGGATTGATAATTCTCCAGTGACACATGGCCCTGCTTGATGCAGTCCTGATTGTCGCAGGTCGCCGCGTGCATCGTAGCGCCGTCCTCGGTAATATATATTTCATTCACCTTGCCGTCGCCCTGGTCTACTACAACCGTCTGTGCCTTGCCAAGGGGAACGCGCTTATAGAGCTCGCTGCCGACATAGATGACGATTTCGCCTTTATCTCCCGCGCTGTTTGGAAGCCAGGTGACCAGGAACAATACGAGGGCCACCAGCAGCACGGCGCCGATTATAATAAAATCTTTCTTTTTCAAAACGGTATCCTTTGCCATATTTGCCCGTGTTTCATTCGGGAATCGTACAACCCGGACGATTGCCTACATGATTATAGCACAGCTTGTGAAAAAAAACACCACTTTACATGATGTAATTCGTGTGCGGCGTGTAATATTCTCCCGCTCCCGCGGTTAGCGGCATAGCGCTATGGGAACAATGGAAGCGGGAGGTGGGCTTATGAAATCCATATGGGAACAAAGCATTCGATTTACCGCGTTTGAACCGCTCGGGGAGGATATTGAAACGGAGGTTGCCATCATTGGCGGCGGCATTGCGGGACTGCTGAGCGCATATATGCTCAAGGAACGGGGTGTGGACGCTGTGGTGCTCGAAGCGGATACCGTCTGTTCGGGCCAGACCGGGCGCACTACGGCAAAGATCACCGCGCAGCACGGTCTGATTTACGACAAGCTGACAGGGCGCTTTGGGCGCGAAGGCGCGCTCGAATACGCGCGCGCAAACCAAGCGGCGGTGGAAGCGTATGCGGCAATCGTAGAAAAGCATCAGATCGACTGTTCGTTTGAACGCCTGCCTGCCTATGTGTATTCCACCCTGGAAAAAGATGCGCTTGAAAAAGAGGCAAAGGCGGCGCAAGACCTTGGCCTGCCCGCAACATATACAACGGATACGCGTCTGCCGTTTCCGGTGGCGGGTGCAGTGCGTTTTGACGATCAGGCGCAGTTCCATCCGCTTCGCTTCCTGCAGGCGCTTTTGCCGCATATTACGGTTTATGAGCATACGCCCGTCAAGGAGGTGGAGGGAAATACCATACGGACGGAGCGGGCGAATGTACGCGCAGAGAAACTCATATTTGCCTGCCATTTTCCGTTTTTGAATGCGCCGGGATATTATTTCCTGCGCATGCATCAGGAGCGCTCATATGTCATCGCGCTTGACGGGGCGGCGGCGTTGAACGGCATGTATATCGGTATGGATGAAGATGCGCTTTCCCTGCGTACCTATGGAGACCTTCTGCTGCTGGGCGGCGGTGGGCACCGTACGGGACACAACCGGGAGGGCGGCAAATATGACTCTCTGCGTGCGGCAAAGGAGCGCTATTATAAAGGCAGTGTGGAGCGGGCGCATTGGTCCGCGCAGGATTGCATGCCGCATGATGGCGTGCCCTACGTTGGCCGCTTTTCCCATGATACGCCGGATTGGTATGTGGCGACAGGCTTCGGGAAATGGGGCATGAGCACGTCTATGGTGGCCGCAAAGCTTTTAACAGAGGCCATTGCGGGAAAAACGCAGGATGTCTTTGGCGTCTTCTCCCCGGCCCGTTATATTCCCGTGGCCGCGGCTCCACAATTCCTCAAGGATAGCGCCGAGGCAGCAAAGGGGTTATTGAAGCAGGTATTCCATATTCCGCAAAGCACGGTGGACGAACTCCCGCTTTCACATGGCGGCGTTGTGGAAGTGGACGGCGAGAAGCTGGGCGTCTATAAAAATGAACGGGGGGAGACCCATTGTATCCATACAAGATGCCCGCACCTTGGTTGCGAGCTTGCTTATAATCCGGATGAACAAAGCTGGGATTGCCCCTGCCACGGCTCCCGCTTTTCCTGTACCGGCGAGCGGCTCGACGGGCCCGCACAGGAGGATGCCGTGCGTGCGTAGCTGGTTTCATGGGGAAACAAAGAGACATTCCTATTTTGAAGGCTGGTACTTCCGGCAGCATACCGGCGGGCAGGCGCTCGCCTTTATTCCTGCCCTGCATATCGATGGAGAAGGGAAACGCTCCGCTTCCATACAGGTGATCACAAATGCGCTCTCTGAACGCGCGCTTTATCCCATTGAATCGTTTCAAACCGGCGGAAGCGGGCTGTGCGTAACGGTGGGCGGCAGCAGGTTTTCGGAGGAGGGCGTCATCGTCAATATCAAGACCGATCGCGTGGAAATCCGGGGAGAGCTTGCTTACGGCGCGTTTTCAAAGCCCAGGTATGATATTATGGGGCCGTTCCGGTACGTGCCGAACATGCAGTGCAGGCACAGCGTCATCAGTATGGCGCATACGGTTTGGGGCGAGCTTTCTATCAACGGCGAGACGCTTCTGTTTGAAAACGCGTTGGGGTACCTCGAGGGGGACCGGGGGCATTCCTTTCCGAAACGCTACTTCTGGACGCAGAGCATGCTGCCGGGCGGAACCTCCATCATGCTCAGTATTGCGGATATTCCGTTTATGGGGTTCACGTTCACCGGCATCATCGGGTTTGTATATAAAAATGGAAGCGAATACCGTATTGCAACCTATCTTGGCGCAAAGCTTTATCGCATGGGGGATGGCTTTGTTTCCGTACGGCAGGGGGAATACCTGCTGCAGGCGGAGCTGATTGCGGGAACCCCGAAGCCGCTTTATGCGGCAAACAGCGGCAGGATGGAGCGGGTGATCCATGAAAGCGCCTCCGCCCGGGTGCGGTACCGGCTTTTTTTAAACGGCCGCGCCATATTGGACACGGTAGGGGACTGCGCGGGATATGAAAACGAATATTGCCACCCACCAAGCAACGCGTAGGCTTTTCTAATGAAGAAAGTTCAAAAAAACTTTTTATTCTTTTCAAGTATCCTATGGTATCATATGCAAAGTATCATAATGCCCAAACGATGTACCGATGGAACGGAGGATACAATCATGAAAAAAAGATTGCTGTTATGGGTGCTCATTCTGGCCCTGTCCTTTGCGGCGGCGGCTCCCGCGTTTGCGCTGGATGTTGGACTTGAGCGCGTGACCATTGGCGCAAACCTGTCCGAAGAGCAGCGCGCCCAGGTATATAGGGACCTCGGCGTGACGCCGGGCAGCGTGACGGAGCTTACCGTCACCAACCAGGAAGAGCGTGAATATTTGGAAGGCCTGGTCTCCGATGGAAAGATCGGCAAGGTGGCGCTTTCAAGCGTCTATATCAAGACCCTGGAGGAAGGCGAAGGCCTCAAAGTAACCACCAACAACATCAACTGGTGCTCCAAGGAAATGTATGTAAACGCGCTGATGACCGCGGGCATCACGGATGCGGAGGTGCGCATCACGGCGCCTTTTGAAGTTTCCGGCACCGCGGCTTTGACAGGGCTCTATAAATCCTATGAGGATATCACGGGCACGAAGCTTGATTTAAAGGCAAAATCCGTTGCGGTGGAAGAAATTGTGGTGACAGGCAATCTTGCAGAGATGATCGGTGATATAGACGCAACCGAGCTTGTTAATCAATTGAAACTTGTGCTGGAGCAGACCAAGACCATGTCCGACGACGAGGTACGCAATGAGATCAAAACCATTGCGAAAAACCTCAACATTTCCCTGACCGATGGGCAGATCAAGCAGCTTCTTGACCTGTGCCGCTCTATGGAAGGACTTGATTCCCAGCAGCTTGCCGCCAAGGTTGAGTCCTTGAAAAAGACGCTGGAGGGCGCAAACAAAGTGCAGCAGACCGCCACAAAGCTTTGGGAAGGCGTCAAAAACGTGGCGACCGCGGTCGGCAACTTCTTTTCAAAGTTATTTAAATAAGAGAAGCAACAGTTCTTTGCACAATACAAGAGCGAGCCTTCCGGAGGCAATTTGGGAGGCTCCTTGTTATTTTTGAAGGGCTTGCGGGCCGGGTTGACCGCGTTTGATTTTTAAGATATCCTAAAATGAACGGAGTGACTACCAATAAATTCCACTTGCTTGGGGCGCTATGACAGAGACTGAAAAGAGTTTAGAACAGTTTTATGAAGCGTTTGAACCAATGCAGGGCTTGGTCTATGGGTTGATTCTATCGCTTGTGCGTAATCGGGAGGATGCATTGGATATCCTGCAGGATACCATTGTGCTTGCCATCCGTCATTACGATCAGTTGAAGGATAAATCCATGCTCAAGCCGTGGATTTTGCGCATCGCAAAAAACGAAAGCTATACCTATCTTCGCAAAAACCGCCGTTCGAAAGAGCTTTTAACCGAACCCGGCCTGATTTCGCTGCTGCCTGTCGCTTCTAAGGAGAGTGTGGAGCAATCCATACTCCGCTCGGAAGAAACAGCGCGGCTAATGCTTGTGCTCCGTGATTTAGATGACGTGGATCGGCTTATGATATATCTGAGGTTTCATGAGGATATGAAACTTACCATGATCGCGGAGGCGACTGGTTTTACGTTGCCCAAGGTGAAATCCCGGTTAAGCCGGGCCTGCAAGAAGCTCAGGCGCATGCTGGAAAAAGAATCTCCGCGTTTGTAAGGAAAAATGCAACTATTTTGTAAGCTTTTCATCTTATTTAGTAAAGGGGTGAAATACGTACGCCATGACACAGCGCGAGCTTGAAAAGCTGTTAAAACGCCCGGAGGTTCTGCAGGAGCTGGAGCAGAGCCTGTTTGGCGATCCCGCGCTGTGGCTGTCCCCGGAGGAGCTTGGGGAAGGAGGCTGCGCTGAGGAACAAAAGCGCCAAAAGCAAAGCCGGTTGAAAGCGCAGGTCATGCGCCGTGCGCTTGCCGCTCCACCGGAGGAGGCTTATAAAGCGCCACGCCGCTGTATGGGGGCGCGTGCGCTGCAATGGAGCGCCACTGCCGCCTGTGTCGCTCTGCTGGGCTGCTATATCGCGTTTTATCCGCAGGCGAAGTCGCTTGCGACCGCGCATGACGAACGTGTGGCCCGCAAGGTGGAGGGGCATGTCATCATTGAAGATGCCGGGGATGCGCAGCAGGAGAACGGCCTGAAAAGCATGGGTATGCGCGTATCCGGTGTGGACGGGTTTGAGATGTATTCCTATGACAGCATCGATGAGTATATCAAAAAAACGGGCAGAGATCCCGTGCTGCTGACCGGCGGATATGAAAAAATCGTCTCAATCTCGGATGAGCTTGACCCGGACCGGGGCTATACGCTGATGGTCGCCTATGAGCTGGAGAGCGGGGAATACATCAGCACCTCGCAGCTTTATTCTGAAACAATAGAAGAGACAATTTTTGCGGACAGCTATGAGCGCACCATATTGGACGGCAAGACGATGTTCTGCAGGGTGGAGGATGACAGCAGCGGCACATATGGCTTGGCGAGGCTTGCAAGCGACTGCTCATTTTTCCTGTATGTACCGTATGCAGAGCAGTTCGATCCATATCTGGATCAGCTCGCATATGCCTCCGCATCGGATACGTCCGCCTTCGTGATTCCGCCGCCCGAGCCCGCTTCGGAGGAAGACAGCGGATCTTCGCTTGAGGAAACGCCCTACGCGACCTTTGAGGAATTCAGCAGGGAGACCGGCTTGTGGCCCGTCATACTGGATGAGGCGTATGCAAAGCCGGCATCGATCAGGTTCCTTTCCACCGTGGCCATGAAGACGATCTCCGTGGAGTATAAGAAGGACGGACACAGCATCTATGCGTTCCAGAATTTTGACGCGACGGGCGGATCGGCCTATATGATGGAGGATGAAACCTATTTTACAACGGAGCTCCTGGGGGAATATACCATGCATTGCTCTGTGGACACGCACGATGGCAGCACGGCGGGCGTTGCGTTGGTAAAGGGGTCTTCGTTCTTCGTAATTGCGGACAAGGGGATTGATTTTGAGGAGATGCTCCAACAGCTCTATATTATGGAGCATTGACCGGAAGCTGCTTGCATACCGAAGGCCGCATTGAAAAATGCGGCCTTCAGTTTGACAGCTTAATTAGCTTCCATTCGCCGCCAGCGACAGGTGCGGTGGCGGCGGTAAGCCTTGCGCAGCAAGGGTTTCTTTGCAGGAAGTACCGCCCGCGAGGTACGAGCAGGTACTTCCTGTAATCCTCACAAAAGTGGCTGCGCCACTTTTGTGAGTGTTTCCCGGCTGCCGGGCTTTTCAAGCGGCAGCTTGCCCTCTTTGCAGATGGGGCACGCTTCCACATCATAGGTCTTGATATCAAGGGAGAGCGCCGCGTATACGGGCAGCTTGAACGCGCAATCCTCCGCGCGCCTGTCCACAACGCAGGCCGCGCCGATTACTTTTGCACCCATCTCCTCGAGCGTCTTTACGGTTTCCATGGTGGATTTTCCGGTGGTGATGACATCCTCTGCAATGAGGATATTGTCTCCTGGGCCAACGGAAAAGCCGCGCCGCAGCTGCATTTCGCCATCCTTGCGCTCGGTGAAGATGCTCTCCACACCCAATTGGCGCGCAAGCTCATAGGAAACGATCACGCCGCCCATCGCGGGCCCGCAGACCTTTGTGGCGGGGAGACCCTTCACCTGCTCCGCAACGGTTTGCAGCACCGCAGCCGCCTGATCGGGAAAGCGTAGCAGCTTTGCACACTGGCAGTACCGTCCGCTGTGCAGGCCCGAAGAAAGCAGGAAATGGCCCTCAAGAAGCGCCTCGCATTCCTTCATGATGGTCAGGTTGTCTTTCATAAATCCCTCCTATACGATTCCGCGAATTTCGCTGATGTTTTGTAATTTTTGCTCTATGCTGTACGCTTCGAGACCGTCGATGATCGCGAGCATGGCATATGGGTCCGCAAACGTCATGGAGCCGACCTGTATGGCGGTGGCGCCCGCCATCAGGAAGCATAGGGCGTCGTTGGCGGTTGCAATGCCGCCCAGGCCCACAATGGGGATGTGTACGCGCTTTGCGACCTGGTGCACCATCCGCAGCGCAACCGGCAGAATGGCGGGGCCGGAAAGGCCCGCGTATACATTATCAAATATGGCTCGCTTCTTTTTGACGTCGACCGCCATGCCTAAGAATGTGTTGACCAAGCTTAACCCGTCCGCACCCGCTTCCTCGCACGCCAACGCAACCGCAACGACATCCGGCGCATTGGGCGAAAGCTTGACGAGAAGCGGATGCTTGGTTGCCTGCTTGACTTTTTTCACGATATCCGCCGCGCAGGAGGGATCCATGCCGAACGCCATGCCGCCCGCCTTCACGTTGGGGCAGGAGATGTTCAATTCTAAAATGTCGATGTCCGCGCCGTTGAGAAGCTCCGCGCCTTCCACATAGTCTTCCTCGCTGTGCCCGCCAAGGTTTGCAAGTACCGCGCAGCCAAGCGTGCGCATATACGGCGCTTCTTCACTGACAAAGTGCGCGACACCGGGGTTCTCTAGGCCGATGCTGTTTAATAGCCCTGCGGGCGTCTCCATCACGCGCTGGCCCTGGTTGCCCGCGCTGCCGTTTAGGGTCAAGCCCTTGCCGCTGATGCCGCCCAAACGGGACACGTCAAACAATGCGGCATACTCATGCCCAAAGCCGAATGTACCGGAAGCCGCGATCACGGGATTTTTGAGCGTCACGCCAAGGAGCGTCGTCGCAAGCGGATTATATGGCATCGTACACCTCCAGATAGGGGAATACCGGGCCTTCCTTGCAGATGCGCTTTTGCCCTGCTGTTGTCTTACAGGTGCAGCCAAGACATGCGCCAACACCGCAGGCCATGTGCTTTTCTAAAGACACATAAAGCTGTGCGTTTGCATCCTTTGCGGCCCGCATGGCGGCCTTGAGCATAGGCGTGGGGCCGCAGGCGTAATAGGTGGCGGTGCGCGTAAAGTCCACATCCGCTGTGACATAACCGCCGATGTTGACCTGCACCTTGTCGGAAAGCGCCGCGAATTCCTCCTTGAGGTACGCTTCCTCCCGGAAGCCGAGATGCGTTTCAATACGTCGGCTGGGGTCTGCCGCGCGGAGCGATTTTATTAAAAGATACAATGGCGCCGTGCCGATGCCACCGCCGATGATCACGGCGTCGCCGGGGAGCAGCGGGAAGCCGTTGCCGCACGGCCCCTGTACGGTGAGCTCCTGGCCGATCAACATCCGGGAAAATTGCTCCGTCCCGCGCCCGGCAACCTGATATAAAAAGGATAGCTCTCCCGTTTGTTCATCCGCGTCAAACAGGCTGATGGGCCTAGATAAAAACGGGTCGAGCGCGCCCGGCTGCCGCAGCATATAAAATTGCCCGGCATTCCCCATGGGCGCGCCGCTTAGGCGCATGCAATAGACCTGCTCCGCAACGCGGCTGTTTGCAACGATTACAGCCATTTGAGGATATCCTCCCGCATGGCAAGGACGGCGTTATGCACGTGTACGTCAAAATCGCTTTCCTCAGTCTTCCCCTTGTGCGCGGTGATCAGCCCGCGGGAGGAGTTGACGACCCCGCGAATCCGGTCGCGGAAGAAGGAGGCGATGTCCTTGCCGGTGCCGCCCTGCGCGCCGTAGCCGGGGATGAGCAGGAAGGTATGCGGCAACAGCTGCCGGATGGTTTCAAATTCCTCCGGGTAAGTAAGGCCCGTCACCGCGCCGATGGCGGAAAAGCCGCTCTCTCCGATGAACGCCTTGCCCCATTCGGAGACCTTCTCTGCCATGCGCTGGTAGAGCGTGACGCCGCCCACATCCAAGTCCTGAAAATCCCCGCTCGACGGGTTGGAGGTTTTTACAAGCACGAACAATCCCTTGCCTTTTTCCAAGTATGGATAATAAGGGGATACCGCGTCCTCGCCCATGTAGGCGTTGACGGTGATAATGTCCGTTTCAAAGTCCCCGGTAAAATGCCCCTGCGCATACTGTGTAGCGGTAGAGGAGATATCCCCGCGCTTGACGTCCGAAATGACGACGCTGCCCTTTTGACGCGCATAGCGGACCGTCTTTGCAAAGGCCTGCATGCCGTCAAGGCCCAGCGCCTCGTAGCAGGCCACCTGTACCTTGAAGCAGCCGGCGTTTTCATGCGTTGCATCGATGATTTTTCGGTTGAACTCGTATATCTTCTCTCCCGCGGAGCAATCCTGTTTCTTCAAATACGCCGGCAAAAAGGAAAGCTGGGTATCCAAGCCCACGCAAACCGGCCCTTTTTTCTGCACATCCCTACAAAGCCTGTCCATACTCATAACGCGTTTCCCCCTCCACAATGGTTTTTAAGATCCGTCCGCGCACCTTGCGCCCTTCAAACGGCGTGTTGTGCGATTTTGAAACCATATCCTCTTTCTTTATTTCGTACACTTCCTCCGTATCCAACACCACAACATCCGCGGGGTATCCCGGCGCTAAGAGCCCCGCCTTGATCCCAAGCCTGCGGGCCGGGGCATAGGAGGTCAGGTCCGCAAGCCGTGTGAGCGGGATGTTGTGTTCGTGGAACACCGCAAGGAAGATGCTCACCGCATATTCAATGTTGGAGATGCCCGCCATGCCGTTACGCTTGTCTTCCTCCGTATGCGGCGCATGGTCCGTTGCAAGGCAGTCCACCGTGCCGTCCCGGATGCCCGCGATCAACGCCGCCGCATCCGCTTGCGTCCTTAGCGGCGGGTTCACCTTATAGCCGTCGTCATAGCCGAACAGGTGGTGCGGCGTCACCTCGCAGGTCAGCATCAGATTCTCTTCCTTTGCCCGGCGGATAAGCGCCACGGTTTCAGCGTGGCTGATGTGGCCGACGTGCAGGTTTCCGCCTACCTCCCGGAGCAGCGCGATATCCCTTGCGACAATCTTGCGTTCCGGCTGGCAGTGCGTACTGATGAGGAACCCGTAGCGCTTGGAGTCGAGCAGCAGTTCCCGCATGAAATCGTCCGAGAAGATCGTCTTGCCGTCGTTTGTCAGCATGCCCGTTACCCGGGAGAGCGCTTCGCGGTCGGTCGAGACTTCATCGTCAAGGTTTTCCCCGGCGGCCGCCGCCTGCATGAGCTTACAAAGCCCTAGGCGCTGCGCCTTTTTGTGGTTGTCCTCCACCAGCGCGGGCGTCGTGATGACGGGGTTCGTATTGGCCATGGCGCACAGCATGGCGTAGCCGCCCTTGAGTGCCGCACGCATGCCGGTCTCCATGGTTTCCTTATTGGGGTAGCCGGGGTCTCTGAGGTGGCAATGCAGGTCGATAAACGCGGGAAGAATTGCCTTTCCCTTAACGTCTATCGTTCTGTCGCTGTACTGGTTCCCGGTCTCCCCGCAATACCGGATGAGGCCGTCCTCCACATACAGGTCTCCGAAACGGTCTCCCCTCGCGTCAATCAACTTTGCGTTCTGATAGCGGACGATCATTCGGCTCACTCCTTTTATGCAATGGAAAACAGGAAGGTATTATAGGCGCGTCCGCGCATCGCAGTATTCGCAGGCGTACTCATTCTTTTCGGCATCTACCAGATAAAAGGCGGCATGCTCGATGCGCTCTTGGTTGGTGATGCAGCGCGGGTTTTTGCAGGTGAGGATGCCCGTTACCTGCTCCGGCGGCGAAAGCTTAATCTTATCCACCCGTACGCCCTCTTTGACATACGAGATGGTGACGTTGGGATCGATGAGCCCCAGCACTTCCAGATTCAGTTCCAGATTGGTCTCTATTTTGATGAGGTCCTTGTGGCCCATCTTGGTGCTGTCTACGTTACGCATGAGCACGACGACATCATCCAGCCTGTCAAGGCCGAGCTGCTGAAAAATCTTATAACCATGGCCTGCGCGGATATGGTCGATCACAATGCCTTCTTTGAGCTTGGATACGTTGATCATAATCTATTTCCCTCCTTCTTGCTCTTCCGGTTACGCTTCGAGCGGTTCCTTCACGCCAAGCAGCTTCATGATGAGTGCCATGCGCACATACATGCCGAACTTCACCTGTTCAAAGTAGACGGCACGCGGGTCACTATCTACCTCGGTGGCGATTTCATTGACGCGCGGCAGCGGATGCATCACGATCATATCGTGTTTAGCGAGCGCCATTTTATCCGCCGTCAGGATGAAAAAGTCCTTTAAGCGCAGGTACTCTTCCTCGCTGATGAACCGCTCGCGCTGCACGCGGGACATGTAGAGAAGATCGACCGCGGACATGGCCGCTTCCAGGTCCGTCGTTTCCGTAAACGATACGTTGGCCTTTTTCAGCGCCTGCTTGACATAGCCCGGCATAGTGAGTTCTTCGGGCGAGATGAACAGGAACTGTACATTTTCATACCGGGCGAGGCAGGTAACGAGCGAGTGGATGGTGCGGCCGAATTTCAGGTCGCCGCAGACGCCCACCGTCAGTCCGTCAAAGCGTTTTTTGTAGTTGCGTATGGTCAAAAGGTCCGTGAGCGTCTGGGTGGGGTGGTGGTGCCCGCCATCGCCCGCGTTGATAACAGGGCAGGCTGCGTACTGGCTCATGAGCTTTGCCGTGCCTTCCTTGGGGTGCCGCACAACGATGATGTCCGCATATTGCGCGACGGTGCGCGCGCTGTCCGCAATGGTCTCGCCCTTTGCGGCACTCGACGTGGAAGGATCGGAAAAGCCGATGGTGCTGCCGCCAAGGCGCAGCATCGCGGCGTCGAACGAGAATTTTGTGCGGGTGGAAGGCTCATAAAAAAGGCTTGCAAGGAGCTTTCCTTTGCACGCCTCTATATAACGGTTTGGATTTTTAATAATACGTTCTGCAAGAGATAATACTTCCTCAATTTCCGAAAGAGAAAAATCCCCCGGGGCAATCAGGCTTTTGTTTTGAAGCATGTTGTTCTCTCCTTTCTTTGGTACGGGGTGCCCCGCGGATAGCGCTCTGCGGGACCTTACATAGGTTGCATACTTTATTGCAAAAAAAAACACTTGGCTTAGAAAGCACCAGTGTTTTCTTCTACGTCGATTGTATGGAGTTGTCATGAAGCCGAAGCCGCATATGTCCCTTGCCTTTCCGCGTCCCTGTTACAGGACCGCAGCCATTTCGGATAGAATACTAAAACTATTGCAGCTTGTCAATGGCTTTTTGCAGCAGAACAGAAAAATAAAGATGGGATATCTGCCCCCCACGCAGGTGCGTTCGAACAAAAGAAAGCACGAAACAAGCGGAATAAGCGCGAAGCGTGTATAAAAATGAAAACTAATTGTTAATTGGGCCCAACATATCCATCATTTGCGTTATAATGGGGAAAATACGGCGCGATGGAAAATAAAAGGGTATTGCGCCATGGATGAAAGAACCGGGAGGATGTACATGCGCAGACGCGCACTCTCTATTTGCATAACCTGCCTTTTGCTGCTCGCCGCTTTTTTGCAGGCAGGCGGGCGCGCGCTTGCGGAAGGGGAAACGGATGTTCCGTCCGCAACGGTGGAAACATCGCCTCCCGTGGAGACCGTCATGGAAGAAACACCCGCGCCGACGCTGCCGCCGGAACCTACGCCTGTGCCGGAACCGACTCCTGCGCCGGAGCCTACGCCTGTGCCGTCCGTTTCTGCGCAGCCGACGCTAACGCCTACAGCAAGCATCAGCCCATCGCCATCCTCTACGCAGCTTGCTACGGTTTCCCCAAGCCCTACCATATCGCCAACACCTTCGCCCTCTCCTTCGCCCTTGCCTCATGCCATCTGGATTGACGCGCGCAACATCACTATTCCGGTTGGTACGCAGCTTTCCCTCAAAACGCTCGCATACGCGGTGGATGAGCTTGGGCAGGAAGTGGAGATTGTAATACTCGATGACGGCGGATTTTCGCCGGATGTCCCGGGCGTGTATCTGATACGCTTTTCCGCCAGACACCCTATGAGCAATGACATTGCGTCCGCGTTCTGCACGGTGACGGTGGAAGGGCCGGTGGAAGAGGAGAAGCCTGCGCTTGTGGGCACAAGCGATTCCCGCTACCGCAAATACCGGCAATACCGGGATGCGATCTCGGAAGAGCTGCAGCGCGTGATTTCCGGCCTGAATGCGGAATTTACACAGCGCGTGGCACTGCTCCAGGGCGCGTTTGAAGAAGCGGACGCGTTTGAAATGCTGCGTATCATCCCCGTACAGGAGGAGACGGACGCCATCGTGCCGGTACAGGCTGCAACAGAAAGTACGCTTGAGGCGCTCGATACGCCTTCCGTTTCCAACTGGGCGCAGGTGCTGGCCGTGTTTGTGGCAAAAAGCTCTCTGGATGTGGAGGAACCGCTCGATCTTTATAATTTGCGCAAAATTTCACTCGAAGACATTGCGGATGTATTTTGGGAGATGCACACGCTTACGTTCCATGTGGAAAATGGCGCGCTCAAAGTGATGGTGCAGGAAAAAAGCAGCGAAGAAATGGCGCTTTTCTATGGATTTGACGCAAAAAGGAGCGCCCAGCTGGATGAATTGATGCAGCCGGAGTTCCAGCGCCTGTTTGCCTCGCTCACAGGCGATACCTCGTTTTCGGATATGACGCAGGAGCAGGAAGCAAAAATCAGGGAGAGCCTGCCCGAAGGGCTTGCGATGCAGCGCGAGCAGATTGTGCTGACGGCTTACTCCATGGTGGGCCAGGTGGAATATTTCTGGGGTGGAAAATATCCTGAGATCGGCTGGAATCCGCTCTGGGGCGTCCCCAAGGTGGTTACCTCGCTTGGCAGCACCACCACAGGCACCGTACAGAACTATGGCCTTGACTGCAGCGGGTTTGTTGCGTGGGCGTTCATCAACGCCGCGGGAGACACGAAGCTCGAAGACGCTGTCGGAGACGGTACCCATGCGCAATGGAGCAATTCCATTACGCTTGGCTGGGATGAGGCCCAGCCGGGCGATCTTGCATTCCGCGCGGTGCCGGGAACGGCGGCAATCAACCATGTGGGAATTGTGGTGGAAAAGCGGGAGGACGGCACCTATCTTGTGGCGCATTGTTCCTCCAGCCGGGACAATGTGGTTGTCACCGAAGCCTGGTCGAGCGGCTTTCGGTATATGAGGAGGCCTGCGCTGTATGCGGATGCGTAAACACACAGGCCTGTTTGTACTTGCAGCATGCGCGCTGTGCCTGCTGCTGCCCAACGTGACGCTTGCGGAAGAAAATTATATCGATTGGGAGAGCGATCCCAAGGAAAGTGCTGCTGTGATGGCGGGGGATACCATCCGCTACACGGCTACGCTAAAAGAAAGTGCGCAGGCAGGGGACTGGACTGCGCTACGGATTCGGCTTGGGGATGGACTTTTACTGCAGCCCGATTCCATTGCGGTGACATTGGCACAGCAGCCAACGGCGTCCTTTGCGCCGGAAGAAACGCCGAAAGGAACGACAGCCCCGGATGAAACGGCAGCCCCGGATGAAGCGGCAGCCCCGGATGAAACGGCGGACGATGCCGCAACAGGACGGGAAAATGTAGAATGGGAGATTGTGCCCGGAAACGATGGGTTTGTGCTGCTGCTTTCAAACATCCATGCGGGGGATACGGTTTCCTTCTCCGCCACCGTACAGGAAGCGGGGGAGGCGAGCGCCGCTGTGCGCGCGGATGCGTTTACCTCCGCGGTTGCTCATACGCGTATCGTCAAGCCCACGCCTGCGCCCGCTGCTTCCACAGCGCCCGCGCCGATTGTGGCGCAGGAGAGCACACCGGGAGCCATCCAAATTCTGCTTGCCATCGCCATCGCCATTGTTCTGGGGCTGATGGGCGTTATGGCCTACCGGCGTTTTGTGCGCAAACAGGTACGTGCCGTGCAGCAGACGGAAGCCGTGGAAGAACCGGAGGAGAGCACTGCGCTTCCCCAAAAGGAGGAGAAACAGGATATAGAGGGGTAGCAATTTAAGGTGAAGTGCACCGTGATCGTTATATGCGTTTCAAACAAGGCTATGTCATCCGGGGGTACTCTCTAAAAATTTAGGAGGCAATGTTGTGAGCGGAGAACCATTGATCCGGCGGGCCGAGACCGCGGACTGCGTTGAAAAATCGGAGCACGGCTACGAATTCAAAAAGAAGATTATTGTCGGAAAAGCGGATTCGGAGCATTTTGATGTTTCTGTTTACGAAGTGCCGCCCGGAAAGTCTGCGGTTCCTTACCATTACCACCTGCAGAACGAGGAGGTCTTTTTCATCCTCCGTGGTACGGGGCTGCTAAAATCCCCCGAGGGGGAGCGGACCGTGACAGCCGGTGATTTTCTCTATTTCCCAAGCAATGAAAAAGGAGCGCATAAGCTAACAAATGCGTCGGAAACCGAGACGCTCGTGTATGCGGACTTTGATATAATGCATGATCCCGAAATCGCATTTTATCCCGATTCACAGAAGGTCGGCATCTTTGGAAAAGGGCACCGTCTGATTTTTCCGGTATCCGAGCAGGTGGATTACTATGAGGGAGAGTAACAGAAGATCAGGGTGAGAATGGCATCTACAAACAAGCCGGTGCAAGCCGGCTTTTCGTTTGCGTACATTCTATTAAAATATTTATAATTCCTCATATTGTGGATATTGACATAGTGTGCGACACACACTATAATTCAAGACATACTAAGAAAACATGAGGAAGCGCATATGGAAAGAGAGGAGATCATATCCAGCCTTGTGTTGGAGTTACGGCGCGGCAGCATTGTGCTTGCGGTGCTTAGCCAGCTGAAGAAGCCCATGTACGGGTACCATCTGGTGACCGTCATGGGGGAAAACGGCATTGCGGTGGAGGTTAATACGCTTTATCCGCTGCTGCGTCGGCTCGAAGGGCAGGGCCTGCTCAAAAGCGAATGGGAAACGGGTGGAACAAAACCAAGAAAATACTATGTGATGACCGAATTTGGGATTGAGATTTATGCCATGCTCAAAAAGCATTGGGATGAGACGGTAACAAGCATGCGTATGCTGATGGAGGGGGAGCGTTAACATGAAATCGGATTTACTTGAACGCTATATTTATGCGGTGGAAAAGCGCCTGCCCTATAAGCAGCGTGCGGATATCAAAAAGGAGCTGAACACGCTTATTTCGGATATGCTCGAACAGCGCTGCGGGGATCTGACGCCCACAGAGCATGATGTACGTGTGGTATTGACGGAGCTTGGCACGCCAGGCGAGCTTGCGGAAAAGTACAACCCGGATAAGTACCATGCGCTTATCGGCCAGCCATACTACAGCAAGTATAAGATGGTACTCAAAATTGTCATGCTTGCCGTAGCGGGCGGGCTGACGATCGCATCACTGCTGCTGGCGCTGCTGGGCGAAGCGCCTAAGGCGCCGTTCTTCGCACTGATGGAATGGATCGGCGGATTGATGGCAGGGGAGCTTTACGCGTTTGCGTTTGTAACGGCGATATTTGCGTTTTTTGAGCGAAAAGGCGTCAGGATGGAGGAGGAAGACCTCCTTACCAATCTTCCGCCGGTTCCGAAAAAGGACGAACGGATCAGCAGAGGAGAGACGATCATGGGCATCCTCTTTAGCCTGCTGTTCCTGATCCTATTCTTGTGGCTGGGGCCGTGGATGATTGGGATCTACAATAGCGGCGGCTTCATTCCGCTATTCAATCAGGCGGCGCTGCTGCGGATGTGGCCTGTGATCCTGCTGATGACGGGCATTGGGATCACAAAAGAGATCATCAAGATGCTGGAGGGACGCTATACCTTCAAGGTCGCGGTTGCGGCGCTCGTTACGGGTGTGCTGGACATTGGGCTATTGTTGCTGCTGTTTTCCGCAAAAGATCTTATCAATCCCGCGTTCGTGTCCGGGGTTACGGTGCTGTTCGATGCGGAAGACACCATTGTGCGCACCTTCGTCTCGAACTTCCCTATGTTCTTTTTCGGGGTGGTGGTGTTTGCGCATGTGCTTGAGAGCGCCACGGCATTTACAAAAGCCTTCCGGTACCGGAAGGCGGAAGCGTAGGCTATGGGTTTAGAAGCGCCTTAAACCAGTCGTTCGGCCTGAAGCCGACAAGGACCATGCCGTTGCCAACGAGTATGGGGCGCTTTACCAGCATACCGTCGCCCGCGAGAAGCGTAAGCTGCTCTTCTTCTGTTAAGGAGGGCAGCTTTTCTTTAAGCGACAATGTGCGGTAACTTAGGCCGCTGGTGTTGAAAAAGCGCTTGAGCGGCAATCCGCCCAAAGTCGCCCATTCCTTTAATTCCTCATAAGTCGGGCGTTGTTCCTTGATATCGCGCGCGGTATAGGAGATGCCCTGCGCATCCAGCCATTTTTGCGCCGCCGCGCATGTGCTGCATTTGGGATAACAGACAAAAAGCATCGTAAAAACCTCCAAAGGGATTAAGGATCCGTTGCAATGATGCGGTCGTTTGCGGTCAGCTGGAAGGCCTTATCGTTGGTGCTGTCGCCATTGCCGCTGACCGGGATGGCTTCGCCAAGATACGTGGGCATGGGCTTGATGGCGCAATAACAGAAATCCTTCACCCGCGCAAGCATCTCCCGGATGTTTCTGAGCGTCCGGTAGGTTTGCGCCGTATACGCGTCGGACACCGCAACGCCGTAGGCGTCAAGCCCCAGCGCGCGGGCGATGTATACCGCGCGGTACAGATGGTATTGCTGCGTGACGATTATGACGCGCTGCGCCTGAAAAATATCGCGCGCGCGGTACATGCTCTCATATGTGGAAAACCCGGCGTGGTCCATGAAGATGTCTTCAGAAGGCACGCCCTGCTCGATGGCGAACGCCTTCATGGTGTTGACCTCGTCATACTGCTTGCGCCCGTGGTCGCCGCTCATCAGCAGCCGGGGAGCTGCACCGTTTTCATAAAGCGCAATGCCCGAAAGGAGCCTGTCCCGGAGTACGGGGCTTGGCCGGTCGTTTTCCCACACACCCGCGCCCAGCACCAGCACGCAGTCCGCCCGGACGCTAGGCGCATCCTCGGAGGAGACGATATAAGGAGCGGCGGAGGAGACGACTATTCGGTCAATCAGAAAAGGTGTGGCAAGTAGCAAGGCTGCCGCAAAAAGCCACGGCCAAAGTTTTCGCTTTTTTCTATGCGTTTCTTTTTTCATGCGTTCCCCCTATGGCAGGCAGAATATCCAAAAGTATACCATGGCGGCAAGCGGCAAGGGCAAAAGAAACTGTAAACAATGGGCGACAAGGCCCTTAGTCAGTTCTTGTAAGGCGGTACAGGTCTGTCCGGCGGTTGCGGCGCACTGGGATGCTGTCCCGCAGTTCCTGGAGTATACCTAAATCGAGGTCTACCACCGCGACTTCCTCCTCCGTCCCGCAGGCGTAGAGCACCGCACCGTCCGGCGTCGCCACAAGCGAATGCCCGTATGCGCTTGGGGATTGCGCGGGGGAGACGGCGGCTGTAAAAAGCTGATTGTCTAACGCGCGTGCACGCAGCAGCAGTTCCCAGTGGCGCGGGCCGGTGCTGCGGGAAAACGCGGCGGGCAGTGTGAGAAGGTCGGCGCCCTCTTGCATCATCAGCCGCGCCCATTCCGGAAAGCGGATATCGTAGCAGATGGCGACGCCGGTCTTGATGGGCGCGTCGAGCATCAGCGGATAGCCATCGCCCGGAGCGATGGTTTCCGATTCCATGAAACGGAACGTGCCGGGGATATCGATATCAAACAGATGTGCCTTGCGGTATTTGCCCAGGTACGTTCCATCCGGCGCAAACGACATGCTTGTGTTGTAAAGCCTCTCACCGTGAAGCTCCGGGATGGAGCCGCCGATGATGAACAGGCCGGCTTCCTTCGCGGTTTCGGAAAGAAGGTTGGCGCATGTTCCGCCGGGGCACGGCTCGGCGGCGGCACGGAAGAGCTTCGGCACATAGGCGATCGAGAACATCTCCGGTAAAATGGCAAGCACCGCGCCTTTGTCGGCAGCGCGGCGGAGCGCGTCTTTCGCGCGCGCAAGGTTCTGGGTTTTGTCGTCTGTCACCGTGATCTGGCACAGAGCTAGCTTCATTGCATCCACCTCCTGTTTCAATAAAAAGCAGCCGGGAAAAACCCGGCTGCAAACCACATCAGAGAACCTTTAATACCTGTCCGGCCATATCCTCTATGGCGCAGGTCGCGTTGTGCAGCACGGGCTTTTCAGACAGTTCCGTGATCGCCCTTGGCACGGCGGTATGCGTCAGTTCGCTCAGACGTGCGGCGTTCTCAAAATCATCGCCGGAGGGCGTTTCAAAGGCCTGCAGCACGTCGGAAGCAAATTTATAGGGGCTGGCGGTGGAGAGAAGCACCGTATGCGCGTCCGCCCCCACCTTTGCTGCCCGGCGTTCGAGTATGGTCTGCGCAACCGCGGTATGCGGGTCCATCAGGTAGCCCATGCGGTCATAGCAGGCGCGTATGGTGGAAAGCGTATCCGCTTCATCGCACCAGTCCGCGTCAAACAGGCTGCCAAGCTTTTCGGCTACCGTTTTTCCAACGTCATACCGGCCCTCGGTCTGCAACGCGGACATCCATTCGAGCACCTTTGCATCGTCCCGGTCCGCCGCTTCAAAGAGCAGGCGCTCCAGGTTGGAGGAAACGAGGATATCGATGGAGCAGGACATGCTTTTATAGAACGGCCTGCGGCTGTCGTATTCCCCCTTATGGAAGAAATCCGTCAGCACGTTGTTGCGGTTGGAAGCACAGATAAATTTATGGACGGGCAGCCCCATGCGCATGGCGTAGTACCCTGCCAGGATATCGCCGAAATTGCCGGTGGGCACGCAGAAGTTGATTTTTTCGCCCTCTTTGATGCGGCCTTCCTGCAAAAGCTGCAGGTAGGAAGCGTAATAGTAGGCGATCTGCGGCAGCAGCCTGCCGAAATTGATGGAGTTGGCAGAGGACAGTCGGTACCCTTTTTCTGAAGCGGCCTCAATCACGTTTTCATCGCGGAAGATGTGCTTTAGCGCCGTTTGCGTATCGTCAAAATTACCCGTTACGCCGCACACATAGGTGTTGCCTCCCTCTTGCGTGGCCATCTGCAGAAACTGCGCATGGCTGACCCCGCCGTCCGGGTAGAACACCTGCACCTTGGTACCCGGCACATCGCAAAACCCTGCGAGCGCCGCCTTGCCCGTATCGCCTGAGGTGGCGACAAGGATATATACCTGCTTGTCTTCCCCCGTTTGTAGCAGCGAGTCGCGCATCAGGTACGGCAGCATCTGCAGCGCCATGTCCTTGAACGCAAGCGTCGGCCCATGCCAAAGCTCCAGCACGCTTTCGTGTTCCGTCAGGGGAACGGCGGGCGCGATGGCGGGGGTATCAAACCTGCTTCCATATGCCGCAGTAAGATACCCCTTGAGGGTGTCCTCCGGCGTATCAAGATAGTTCCGCATAACGGCAAACGCAATGGCGCGGTAATCCCCGCAATGCTGCATCAGGGATGCAACGGGCAGGGATGGGAATGCTTCGGGCACATACAGCCCGCCCAGCGGGCAGATGCCCTGGACGATTGCCTGCGCGGCGGAAACAGGAGCGCCCCCACGGGTGCTGACGTATTGCATGCTTAGCCTCCTTCATTTTTAAAAAGGCTGCCCCCATAGAAGGGCAGCCTTAAAGAGATCACAACGGGGGGTCAGCAGACGAACTCTTTGAGGAATTCGGGAATGCTTTCGGGTTTACCACTGATGCTGATGGTAATGGTGAGGGAGCAATCCTGTGCAAACTTCTTCAGGTGCTCAAACAAACCTTCCAGTGTACCAAGCTCGTGATGGACGATTTTTAAAAACCCGTCAATAAATAAATGTTCTAGGTCAAAGTCCTGCGCCGCAATGCCACACAGGAAACCATAGAACATTTTAGGCCCGTCTATTTCAAACCGCGATGCATCTACAAAACGGATATCGCGCGTGAGATCGAACATGTATCGGCTGTCATCATCAATAAATACAACGCTTCCCTTACTCTCTTTTGCGGCAGAGTTGGCCATTTCAATGATGCGTTTGGTTTTCCCTGCACCCTTTTCGCCGAAAATCACTCGTATCAAGGTAAACCCCTCCTTCATTTTTGATCTTGGCTTTATTATAACCAAACACAAATGCGGGAGCAAGTGAAAATACCGTGGACTTTCTGCGGCACGAAAAATATGTTTTTGCCGATGCCGTGCTTAAGGCGGCATTCTCCGGGAAAAGTAACGGCATATGCCATATGTCGAGAGAAAGGCGTTCCGCGCGGGCGGAATTTTGCGTATACTAGAACCAGCTTAGGAAAGGCAGGAAGAAGCTATGCCGTTACAATATCTTTCTCCCGCATGGACGGAGGAACTTAAAAAAGGATTGCAGACCGGGGCCGTCAGAGGCGGGGGCGTCAATGCGTCCGTCAATTTCCGGCATATGAATGCGCCGGGCGGCGGGCAGAGCTACCTATACGTGCGCTTTCAAAACGGAGCCGCCACCCATGTGGAAGCAGGGGAAGGCGCTGGCCCCGCAGCCGAATTTGTGATTACCGGCGCATATCCCACCTTTGTGCAGGTGCTCAATGGGAGCCTGGACGCTGGGCGCGCGCTGCAGGGCGGGAGGCTGCGCTTTCAGGGGAATATGTTGCGCGCCATGCGCCTAACTCCTGTGATCGACAGCCTTATTCTTGCCGTCAAGAGTATTCCAACGGTCTATTAGCGGTTGCTTGCCAGGCATTCGGGTATATCAAGAGTAGAACACAAGAAGGAGGGATATTGATGAAGGACACGTTTCAAAAGCTTTGCTCCGTTTCAGACGATGCGCAGGCCGGTTTGATTGCCGGGCTGCTCAAGGAGGAGGGGATTCCGTATAAGCTCCGGTATGGAGGAGCGGGCACGGTCTATGTCAGTTCCTCCATTTTTGGCGTTCAGATTTTGGTGCCCGCTTTTGCCTATGAACAGGCGAAGGAGCTATTACAGGGGTTATCCGCCCCGATTGACGAGGAAACGCTTGCCCGGCTTGCGGAAGCGGCCGGGCCGGAACCGGATGATTTGGAATAACATGCAGCCCGGGTCAAACGGTAAGCCGTCAGCCCGGGCTTTTTCATGCAGCGATATAAATAAATTTCTATTCAATGATGGAAAAGCCGCAGCCCAGTAAACGCCATCACCATGCCGTGCCTGTCGCAGGCGGCGATCACCTCCTGATCCCGTATGGAGCCGCCGGGCTGCGCGATGTAGCGCACACCGCTCAGCGCCGCCCGGGCGATGTTGTCTTCAAACGGGAAAAAGGCGTCACTGGCCAAGGAGACCTCGCGGTATTGCATGAGCCATGCCCGCTTTTCTTCCAATGTAAGCGGCGCGGGGCATTCTGTAAAATACGCCTGCCAGACGCCGTCGCTTAGCAGTTCCCCGCACTCTTCTTCTGATAGGTACCGGCCGATGGCATTGTCCCGCGTCGGACGGGCGATGCTGTTAATAAAAGGAAGAGAACGCACTTTTTCATGCTGCCTGAGATGCCACAGGTCCGCTTTGTTGCCCGCAAGCCGCGTGCAGTGCACACGGGATTGCTGGCCAGCGCCAATGCCGATCGCCTGCCCGTTTTCGGCGTAGCAGACGGAGTTGGACTGCGTATATTTGAGCACGATCATGGCGATAAGTAAATCCTGTGCCGCGCTATCAGGGAGACGCTTCTCTTTGGTGACGATATTTTCAAGCAGCGCGTGTGAAATGACCGCATCGTTCCTGCCCTGCGTAAAGGTGATGCCGTACACTTCGCGCTTCTCTACAGCGGGCGGCATGTAGGAAGGGTTCATCTGCAGCACGAGATAAGCACCCTTGCGCTTGGTTTTTAACAGCGCAAGCGCATCGGGTTCATAGCCGGGGGCAATCACGCCGTCGGAAACCTCTTTTGCGATGTAGCGTGCGGTGGAGACATCACAGACATCGCTCAGCGCGATAAAATCTCCGAAGGAGGAAATCCGGTCCGCGCCCCGCGCGCGGATATACGCGCAGCAAAGCGGGGAAGGCGCTTCATCATCCTCCACAAAGTATGCTTGCCGGAGCGTTTCGGTAAGCGGAAGGCCGATTGCGGCGCCTGCGGGACTGACATGCTTAAAAGAGGCCGCGGCGGGGAAGTGAAGCGCTGCGCGAAGCTCTTGCACAAGCTGCCAGCCGTTGAGCGCGTCAAGCAGGTTGATGTAGCCGGGGCTGCCGTTCAATATCCGGATGGGCAGTTCGCCGCCCGGGACACAAACGCTTGCGGGCTTCTGGTTGGGGTTGCAGCCATACTTTAAGGGGAGTTCCATTGTATGCTCCTTTATACCAATTTCCATTGGCGTTACTCCTGATGCCTGTTGTAGATTGCTACAGTGGGGTTGCCGCCGGAAAGGGGAAAGAAACCGACATATAGGGAAATACGGTTTTCAGTGTCAAGGCTGTCCCACAGGGACTGCGCAACCGCATCGATTGTTCCTTCGGGCAGAATAACCGCGATGGGTTCACCCGCAAAGGGGACAAGCGGATCGGCGTTCTCTTCGTACGTATGGATCAGGTGCCCGCATCCGGGATTGGTTGTGCGGAATTCGTAAAAATCGTGCGCACAGTCCATGGAATTTTCTTTTTTCCGCAATATGGAAAGCGTATAAAGGAATTCCCCGCCCTGCGGGTAAAGGATGCCGCTGATGCGCGGGGTAAAATGCGGCGCGTCAGGCTCGTAGCAGCGGGTGAGGAGTGCCGAACGGAAGCTGCCGCCATTGGAAAGGTAGTCACAGATGGTATCGGTCTGGTCGCCATTGGTGACGATCAGCGCATCCCCGCAGCGGCGGACGGGCGCATAAAAGATCAAGGACGGATCGCGCACAAGCCCTATATCATAGGGACGGATCACGGCGCCTTTCTCCGTTTGTGCGAAGATGCGGTTGCGGCTGTTCGCGCTGCGGCCCATAATAAAGTAGGCGGCGACGCCGCAGCAGCCATCGGATGAAACTCCGAACAGGATGCCGCGGCCCGGGTAACGCCGGCTTTTGAAATATTCTGTAGCTTCCCTCATATGCTCCTCACTGTAATTCTGAACGTTTGCTCTCAAGATGCATTTATATTAATCAAAATATCGAATGTTTTCAATAGAATGATATAAAACATCAGTTGATACCCAGATTGCCGCCCGTTTTGGAAGGAGAATCGGCAGCTGAGAGCGTGCATTGCTTTTTATACGAAAAATGATGATTAGTGATTGCTTTCGTTTTATGGTGTATGTTATTATATTGGTGCGGAAATGAGAATGGCAATAACAGATTGTCGTTTTGCCCGCAACACCTTGAGGGTAAGCGGTCCTTGTGCGTACGTTAACGGCGTGCAGTCAATATTTGGAATTCTATCGGATCATATCTTTAGTTCTTAGGGAGGAAATGACATGAAAGCACGGTTGGTCCCTGTTTATTTTTCAGAAGCAAATGAAAGAGAGCGTAGCGAATTTCAGCAGCAGATGGAGCGCTTGCGCGGCTTTTATGGGGATGTGGCGGAGTTTCTTCCCGAGGTATGTCTGGGGGAAACGCTTCCGGAAGCGGATGCGGTCCTGTTCCCGCAGTTGATTTTTGCCGCGTTCCGTCACAATGATGTTTTTCAAAACATCAAGCTGCCCATCGTGGTGCTGACTTCGCGTTTTGGCACCGTAGAAATGTGGGATTGGGAGATCGTCACATATCTTCGGGATATTGGATGCAACGTATTCTCGCCCTATACGGTAGAGCTTGCAAAGACCATCCTGCGTGCCATTGCCGTCAAGACAAGCCTCAAGGGCGCAAAGTTCTTAATGTTCCAGGATACGCCGGGCGAAGGCATGCAGGCGAATATTTTCAAGCGGTTCTACTGGTGGGAGCAGGAGAGCACGGATACCATGCAGGACGTGTTCGGCCTCAAGCTCATTTACCGTAGCTGGAAAGCGCTCAACGACAGGGCGCGCGCCATTTCCGATGAAGAGGCCGCAAAGGTATGCGCGGATTGGGATGTCCATCAGGAAGGCGTCTGTGAAAAGAATTATTACAAGGCCGTCAAGGTCTATATGGCGGTCAAGGAAGTCATTGAAGAAATCGGCGATGTTGCGGGCGTAGGTTCCAACTGCCTCAATGAATCCTTCCACTGCGATACCACGCCATGTCTTGCGTGGAACATGCTCTTTGAGCGGGACAATATCATCTGGGCATGCGAGGGCGATACGCTGACGCTGCTCTCCACGTATATTTTATACCGCGCCATGGAGCAACCCATCATGATGACGAACCTCTATCCGTTCCTGGTGGGCATGGCGGCGCTTGCGCATGAAAAAATTGACCATTTCCCGGATATCGCGGACCCTGATAATCACGCGCTTGGCGTACACTGTGGCTACTTTGGGCTTGTTCCGCGCCAGTTCTGTACGGAGTGGACCATGCGGCCGAAGGTGCTTGAAATTGTAAATGACGATGCGATCGTTCTGGACGGCCGTTTCCCCGTGGGGCCGGTGACGCTTGCAAAAATATATCCGGGCTTTCAGAAGCTCTCCATCATCAAGGCGGAAATTGAGGACTACGTGCAGTACCCCGGGTCCGATTGCCGCAATGGCGCGCTAATCCGTTATAACGACGGCCATAAGGTGATGGAGGCGCTCTGTTCCCACCATTCCCTGATCATTACGGGGGACGTGACGCCCGCACTGCTGCAGCTCGCGAAGGTATTCGGCTGGGAGGCAAACGTGCTATAAGCGCAGCTTGGCTGCTTTGGCGCGGCATAATGCCCGCCAAAGCAGCGGTATCCGATATCCGGAGTAATCTTTTTTATCGTTTACTGGCGTTTTCTATTATATCATTCAATATTGCTTGACAACACAACAGGATACTGCTATGATACCGATATACAAGGTTTATTAATCTGTTAAAGTTTTTGTGATGTAATCGATTACAACTGATATTTCTCTCAATAAAACATAAACGCCAGCCCAAGTTGATCAACGCATATTGCGTATTTTTTCACCGTATGTAAAAAGGCTTCGATGAGGTGTGTCATGGTAACAATTGCGGACGTTGCGCGGGAAGCCAGGGTATCCGTGGCAACGGTCTCCCGGGTGCTCAACAACAATTCAAGAGTGATGCCGGAAACGACACAACGGGTAGAAGCTGCGATTGAAAAGCTTTCTTACGAGCCGAACATTTTGGCACGCAATTTCAGAAAGAACGAAAGCCGCGTAATCCTGATTTTGGCGCCCAACATTACGAACCCTTATTATGCAAATATCCTCACCGGCATCGGCGCTGCCGCGCGAAGGCTGGGCTACAGCGTCATGATTTGCACCACAGGCGGGGAATGCGCGCAGGAACTCGAATTTTTAAGCATGCTCCCCAAGAGGCGCGCAGACGGCGCAATTCTGCTTGCTTCCATGACGGCGGCTAGGGAGCTTGAAAAATACGCCAGGCAGTATCCAATCGTGCAGTGCTGCGAATATGAGCCCGGCACAAAGGTTGCCCATGTATCGGTTGATAATTACAAGGCCGCAAGGCAGGCGGTGGAGCATCTCATTAAAACCGGCCACACTCGGATTGCCACCGTCAGCAGCGTCAACGGATACCCAAGCACCCGCATGCGCTTAAAGGGGTATTACGACGCCCTGCAGGAAGCGGGGCTTCCCATACGGGAAGAGTATGTGCGCTACGGAAGCTTCGATTACAGCTTTCAAAGCGGCGTGATCGCGGCGCAGGGGCTGCTTGCAATGGAACAACGGCCCACCGCCATCTTCTGTATTTCCGATATGCTGGCTCTGGGCGCGATCAACGGCGTGCAGACGATTGGCCTTCGTGTGCCGGAGGATGTATCCATACTGGGCTTTGACGATGTCGAACACGCCACCATGTTCCGCCCCCATATCACGACAATGGCGCAGCCCTGCTATCAGCTGGGGGAATGCGCGGCGGAGCTTCTATATGATCTTTTACGCGGGGAAGGCGCGCAGCAGCGCGAAGTGATGCTTCCCTCGGAACTCAAAGTCAGGGCAAGTACAAAAAACAATGTCACGGAAGGGGAACGGCAATGAGAAAGATCGGCGTCAGTTCGTTTGTATGGGTCTCCCCATTTAACATGGATACACTAAGCCAGCTTGCGCATGCAAAATCCATCGGCTTTGACCTGTATGAAATTGCCGTGGAAGATCCGGGTGTGATCGATATCGCCAAGGTTTACGAAGAAGCGCAGCGCGTGGGGATCGATGTCGCCATCTGCGGCGCGTTTGGCGAGACGCGGGACATTTCAAGCCCGGCGGCTGCCTACCGCGAGGAGGGGATGGACTACATCCGCACCCTCATTGATATGGCTGCTGCCTGCAAATCCCCCTATGTGGCGGGCCCCATGTACGCCGCGGTCGGCAGGGCAAGGCAGGCAACGCCCGAAGAAAAGCGTGAGCAGACGGCGTATGCCGTTGAAAATCTCAAGCGTATGGCGGAGTATGCGGCAAAACGGAATGTTGCGCTTGCATTGGAGCCGCTCAACCGCTTTGAGACGGATTTTATGAATACGGTGGAACAGGGCTTGGCACTTTTGGAACAGGTCGGTTTTGACAACGCAGGGTTCCTGCTCGACACCTTCCATATGAATATTGAGGAAAAATCCCTGCCCAACGCCATCCGTATGGCAAAAGGCAAGATATTTGATTTCCACTCCTGCGCAAATGACCGCGGAACCCCGGGGGAAGATCATTTTGACTGGCAGGCGATCGTGGAGGCGCTCAATGAAGTTGATTACCGGGGTCCGGTGGTGATCGAGAGCTTTACACCGGAAATCAAGGAGATTGCAAAGGCGGTTTCGCTCTGGCGGCCGCTGGCGGAAAGCCCCGACACGCTTGCGAAAAACGGCTGCGAATTTTTGCGCAAGCGGTTTTAGGCGGCAGTACCGATTGAATGAAGATTTTAAAGCTTGGCCGCATTTGCGGTTAAGGAAGTAAAACATACAGGAGGAAAGAAACATGAAGAAATTTCTGGCCATCGCACTTTGCCTTGCCATGGTGCTTGGCGCTGTAGCATGCGCAGCTCCCGCCGCGCCTGCTCCGGAGGCTCCTGCGGCAACCGAGGCTCCCGCCGCCGCGACCAAGGCGCCTGAGGCTCCCGCTGCTGAGGAAGCTCCCCTGGTAGGCATCTCCGTACCCAACAACCCCACCGGCTGGGTTGCGGCTGTGCAGTGGTCCGCGAAGCAGACGGCCGACCAGCTTGGCCTCAACTACCGCCTCGTCGCTTCTGAAAACGCGAACGACCAGGCAAACCAGATCGATGAACTCATCAGCATGGGCTGCAAGTACATCGTGCTCTTCCCCCAGAATGACGAACTCGCGGTTGCTGCGCAGAAGATCATGGATGCCGGCATCACCCTCGTCAACTTTGACCGTACGCTGGGCAGCGTTGTCCCCAACTACTATGTAGCGGGCAGCAACCCCCAGATGGGCGTGCTCGGCGGTGAGTACATCGTTGAGAAGATTGGTGAGACCGGCAAGGTCGTCATCATGAACATCCCCAACTACGGCGCGATCTTCACCGAACGCGTTGACGGCTTCAAGTCTGTTGTCTCCAAGTACCCCGGCATCGAGATCCTGGGCGAGTATGCTTCCGACAACGGCGCGCCTGAAACCGTTCTCCCGGTTATGAGCGACGTTCTCACCAAGCACCCGCAGATCGATGCCATCTACTCCACCGACGATGAAATGTCCAAGGGCATCCTGCAGGCGATCAAAGAAGCAGGCCGCACTGACATCAAGGTCATCACAGGCGGCGGCGGCGATAAGAGCTACTTCAAGATGATGGACGACTATCCTGACATCTGGGTTTCCTCTCAGACCTATCCCCCGTACATGATGGCGGATTGCGTCAAGCTGGTGGACGGCCTCATTAAGGGTCAGACCTATGAAGCCAAGACCATCATCCCCGCAGAGTGCGTAGACCGCACCAACTACAAGGATTACATGGCTGCGCACGGCATCACCGAGGACGCTCCCTATTAATCAAAACGGCAACATGAACAAAAAATCCGGGCGGAGCGCAACATGCTCCGCCCGGTATCCCGAAGAAGCAATGCCTGCTTTATTAAGGTCCCCGGCAGGGGAAAGTTGAGCGAGGAGAGAACGAGTTTATGGAATGCGCATTGAAGATGAGCAATATCGTCAAAAGCTATGGCGGTGTTGTCGTGCTGAAAGATGTGGACTTTGAGGTGCGAAAGGGCGAAATTCATGCGCTCCTTGGTGAAAACGGTGCCGGCAAAACCACTTTGATGAATATTCTGGGTGGGGTCACCCAAATGGACAGCGGCAATATCGCCCTGTTTGAGGAGAACGCGCGGATCAATTCCCCCGCGGAATCCCAGGCGCTGGGCGTTGCATTTATACATCAGGAGCTCAATGTTGTAAACGACTTGACGGTTTATGAAAACATGTTTTTAGGCTATGAGCTCCGCAATAAGCTGGGCGGATTGGATGTCAAGCGCATGTGCGAGGAAACGCGCAGGGTGTTTGAGCATATGCGGGTGGACATCGACCCCAGGGCAATGATGCGGGACTTGGAAACTTCCTATAAGCAGATTGTGGAGATCGCAAAATCCGTGCTCCGCAACGCGCGCATCATCATCATGGATGAACCGACGACATCGCTCACGCAGACGGAAACGGAGAACGTATTTGCCATCATGCGCGGCCTGACAAAGGACCACGGTGCGACGATCATCTTCATTTCCCATAAGCTTGGCGAGGTCGTGGAATTCTGCGACAGCTATACGGTACTAAGGAACGGCGAAAAGGTTTCCGACGGTTACATCATGCAGGAGGGCGGCACGAAAATCTCCCAGGCCGAAATCGCGCGCATGATGGTCGGGCACGAGGTGCTGGGCGTACAGGTATATAAGCCCCATGAAATTGGCGAAGTTGTGCTTGAAATCAAGGATTTCTGCCTGGGCGATTGCGTGCGCAAAATGAATTTTAAATTGCGCAAGGGTGAAATCCTCGGCATTACCGGCCTGTTGGGCGATGGCAAGGAAGAACTGGTGCGCGCCATATTCGGCGATCTCCAGCACACCAGCGGCCAGATTATCAAGTGCGGCAAGGAGATGAAGCACAAGCATCCCTCCCAGGCAAAAAAAGCGGGTCTTGGATACTTGCCTTCTAACCGCAAGGAAAACGCGATCATTAAGGATTTGTCCGTTCAGCAGAACATGACGATCGTTACCTTGGAGGACTGCACGAGCGGTCCGACGGTCATCCGCAAAAAAGAGCAGATGATTGCCGAGGATTATAAAAAGCGCCTGAGTATCAAGGTAGAGAACTTTGGCAACCTCATTACGAGCCTTTCGGGCGGTAACCAGCAGAAGGTCGTATTGTCCAAGTGGCTCAACGCCAAGCCCGATGTCATGATACTTTCTAACCCCACGCAGGGCGTGGACGTGGGCGCGAAGAATGAAATCTACTCTTTGATCATGGATCTTGCCCAGGAAGGGATGAGCATCATCGTGACTTCCGGTGAGGTACAGGAAATATTGAAGCTCTGTGACAGGGTTCTTGTCATGTACCACGGGGAACTCAGAGGCGAATTGGACAGGCACGAGATTTCCGAGGAATCCATCATGATCCTTTCCACCGGCGGAACCTTAGATTAACGAAGGAGACACAACTATGCCTATCACAAAGACCAACAAATCCAATTTGATTTGGAAGAAATTCATGAGCGAATACAGCATTGTGCTGGTTGCCGTCGCAATGGTGTTGATCGCAACGCTGCTTGAAGGCCAAACCTTCATGACCGGCAAAAACTTCATCAACATTCTGCGCAACAACTCGGTGCAGGGCATTATCGCGTTCGGCATGTCCTTCGTCATTATCTCGGGCAATATCGACCTTTCCGTAGGCTCCCAGCTGGTTGTCGTCGGCATCGTATGTCTTGCGATATTGAACGCCACCGGCAGCATCCTGCTGGCGATACTCGCTGCGATCGTTGTAAGCTGCGTGCTGTCCTCCGTCACGGGCCTTATCGTGACCAAGGGCCGCGTACCGTCTTTTATCGTGACACTGGGCATGCAGTATGTGCTGCGCTCCGTCTCCATATTCGCAATGGATGCGCGCGGCATCACCGGTGAAATCAAGGCTTTCCAGGAGATTTCCAACTACAGCATCGGCGGCTGGCTGCCCATGCCTATCATCTACTTTGCGATCATGTTCGCCATCTACTTCTATCTTTCGAAGTATACGGTGCTGGGCCGCCGCATTTACGCGGTGGGTTCCAACGAGAAGGCGACGCGCCTTTCGGGCATCAACACGGATACCATCAAGATCATTTCCTTTATCCTCCTCGGCATCGCTGTGGCGGTGGCCGCGGTAACGGAAGCCTCCCGCATGAACTCCATCAACTCCACATCCTCCGGCACATCGTACGAGCTCAACGCGATTGCCATGGCGGTGGTCGGCGGTATCTCCATGCAGGGCGGCAAGGGCAATATGGTCGGCACACTGTTCGGTATCTTCATTCTCGGTATCATCAACAATATCCTTACGCTGGTCGGCATGAACGTGTATCTGGTGAACGCGGTCAAAGGCGCCATCATCATTTTCGCTGTATTGCTCCAGCGCAAGGACAGGGATTAACGGGGTGCATCATAAAGCGCCGCTCTACTATCCCGCTTACCATCGCATCACAATATTCCGCCTGGACGGAAGAATAATAACAGGAGGATGTAGGATATGAAAATCGGAATCGACAGCTACTGCTACCACAGGTTCTTTGGAGAGGTCTATGACTTTCAGGAAAAGCCTGAAAGACTTGCGACCGTGGACGACTTCCTGAGCTTTGCAAAGGAACTGGATGTGGACGGCGTTTCGCTTGAAACCTGCTTTTTGCCGAGCCTGGAAGACGGCTACCTGAAGGAGCTTGGAGCAAAGATCAAAGAATTTGGCTTTGATACCGTATTTGCGTGGGGTCATCCCAATGGCCTTGAGCGCGGCCTGAACATGGAAGCGTTTGAAGAAATGAAGGCGCTCATCCCCAAGACCCGCCTCCTGGGCACGGACGTGATGCGCATCACCGGCTCCGCGTTCGACTGGCGGCATGAAAACCACCGTGACCATATCGACCGTCTCGTTCCCCTGTATAAGGAAGCGGTCAAAATCGCGGAAGAGCATGGCGTAAAGCTCGCGGCGGAGAACCATATCGACTATACGTCCGATGAAATGCTTGAGATCATCGAGGAGGTCGGCTCCCCCAACTTCGGCATCAACTTTGATACCGGCAACTTCCTGCGGTTATTGGACGATCCCGTCGCCGGCATGGAAAAGCTTGCGCCTTATGTGTTCTCGACGCATATCAAGGACCTCAAGATGCATCCCACCGCGCGTCCCAACGATTGGTACTTCTTCTGTGGCGTACCCGTAGGCTTCGGCCTGGTGGACAACATGAAGCTTGCGGAGCTTCTGCACAAAGCGAACTACCAGGGCTTCCTGGCGGTAGAAATCGATGCGCCCGCGCCCGAATGGCTTGGCATGGAAAAAGAGGCGATCGCCATCTCTGTCAAGAATCTCAAGAAGATCGGCGCAAAGTTCCAATAAGCTTACAGCTGCACGGGAGGGACATATGAAAAAAAAGATCAATGTCGCCATGATCGGCGGCGGCTTTATGGGCAAGGCGCACAGCAATGCCTGGCTGCGGGTGAATGAATTCTTTGATGCGGACTTTCAGCCCGTATTGAAGGTCATCGCCGGCAACAAGAGCAACCTGGATGCCTTCAAGGACCGCTGGGGCTATGAGGAAGTCACGTACGACTGGCGCACCATTATGGAGCGAGATGATATTGATGTCGTGGACATCGGCACCCCGACTTTTGAACACAAGGAAATGGTCATTGCCGCCGCAAAGGCAGGCAAGCATATCGTATGCGAAAAGCCGTTTACCCTTACTTATGCTGACGCCAAGGAAATGCTTCAGGCAGTCAACGAGGCAGGTGTGGTGCATTACCTCAACCACAACTACCGCAGGGTTCCTGCCGTTGCCTATGCGAAGAAGCTGATTGAAGACGGACGCCTGGGCACCATATTCCACTGGCGCGGCGCATACCTGCAGGATTGGATCACGGACCCGAGCTTCCCGCTTTCCTGGCAATTGAAAAAGGAATGCGCAGGCGGCGGCCCGCTCTACGACCTGACCTCCCACGCAATGGATCTTGCGCGGTTTTTGATCGGCGAGCCGGAGGCGGTAACGGCGGTCAACAAGACCATCATCAAGGAACGTCCCCTGCCCGGCGTAGGCGCAACTGCCTTCACCTCCGGCATGGGCACGGATACAAGCACGCTTGCGCCCGTCACGGTAGACGACGCATCCTTCACCATCGCGGAGTTTCAGGGCGGCGTATTGGGCAGCGTGGAGACCTCCCGCTTTGCGACCGGCCGCAAGAACTACAATACGTTTGAAGTCTACGGCAGCAAGGGTTCTCTGCGCTTTGATCTGGAGCGCATGAACGAGCTGGAGTTCCTGGATGCGACACAGCCCGGCGTGGAACAGGGCTTTAGGCGCGTGCTTGTGACTGAGGCGGATCACCCATACCTGTCCGCATGGTGGCCCTCCGGGCACATCATCGGCTACGAGCATACGTTTGTGAACGCCTTCTATGATTTCTTAAAGGCGGTTGCCGGAAAAGCGCCCGTCACCCCGGATTTCAACGACGGCGCGCAGATCATCCGCATCCTTGAGGCCATCAAGAAATCGTCCGATGAGGGCCGCAGGGTTGTCGTGGACGAGATCAAGTAACGGAACAACAAAATAGAGGACTTAAGGGCCGGAGGTTTCGCCTCCGGCCCTGCGGTATCGCATGTAAATAGGGGAAAGGATGAAAACAACCATGATCAATATCGGTATCATCGGCTGCGGAAAGATCGCGCAGACCAGGCATCTGCCCGAATATGCGGCAAACCCGGCGGTAGCCATCTATGGCCTGTATGATCTGAATGCGGAACGTACGGCCGCCCTTGCGGAGCAGTATGGCGCAAAGGCCTTCCAATCCCATCAGGAGCTGCTGTCCGATCCTGCGATCGATGCGGTGAGCGTGTGTACGGCAAACGCAACCCATTGCGAGGTTACCGTAGCGGCGCTGCAGGCAGGCAAGCATGTGCTGTGTGAAAAGCCCATGGCGACGACGCTAAGTGAGTGCGAGCAGATGGTGGAAATGGCGAAGAAGACCGGCAAATTCCTGATGATCGGGCACAACCAGCGTCTCGCCCGTGCGCATGCGCGCGCAAGGGAGTTAATCCTCCAGGGGGAGATCGGCGATATCGTCACGTTCCGCACCACGTTTGGGCATGGCGGGCCGGAAACCTGGACCATCGACCCCGCGAACGTCTGGTTCTTCGACAAGAAGTTGGCCGCGTTTGGCGCGATGGCGGATCTTGGCATCCACAAGACCGATCTCATCCAGTTCCTGACCGGGCAGTGCGTGGTGGAGGTTTCCGCGTTCATCGGTACGCTTGATAAGAAGCTGCCGGATGGCAGCCTCATCGGCGTGGATGATAACGCCATCTGCACCTACCGCATGAGCGGCGGTGCGGTGGGCACCATGACGGCGAGCTGGACGTATTACGGCGCGGAAGACAATTCTACCGTGCTCTACGGCACCAAGGGCATTATGCGCATCTACGACGACCCGGGCTATTCCATCGCCGTCATCAAAAAGAACGGCGAGCGCGTGCTCTATGATATCGACCGCATCCAGACCAATGACAACCAGACGAGCTCCGGCGTCATCGATCTTTGGATCAGCTCTCTTGTAAACAACAAAGCCCCCGAAATCTCCGGCGAGGAAGCCTTAAACGCCATGCGCGCCGTGTTTGCCGCCATGGAGTCGGCACAGACAGGTCAGCGCATTGTGATTGAGTAAGGTATAAATACCAATAACATACAGGGCGCTCCGCCGCCCTGTAACGTAAATTTAGAAGAGGCTATATGATCTGTCCAATCTGGCGACCTGTGCGTCAGATTGGACACCTTGCGTTCCGGGCTCCGTCAGTCCGGGACGGCAACTCAAACAAGTGGCTTGCCCCATTTGTTTGACAACAAAAGCGCCGGGCTGCTCCGGCGCTTTTGCTTTGGGGAAAGAAAATCAGTATCCAATTACCGTACGCGTGCTTTTTTGACTTCTTCCACCATGCGGCGGCCAAGTTCCACGATGGACTCGTAATCGCCGGTCTTCGCACCCTTTGTGAGGTCGCTGCCCGCGCCTACGGCGACAGCGCCCGCCTTGATCCATTCGCCGGCGTTGTCCACGGAAACGCCGCCTGTGGGCATCATGCGCGCCTGGGGAAGCGGGCCTTTGATGGCGGAAATGATCTTGGGCCCAAACAGGTTGCCCGGAAAGATTTTAATGATGTCGGAGCCCGCTTCCATGCATTCTACCGCTTCTTTTACCGTCATGGCGCCCGCCATGCAGGCGATCTGGTACCTGAGGCACAGTTTTACGGTATCGACATTCAGGCAGGGGCTGACGACAAAGTGCGCACCCGCCAAGATTGCCGTACGGGCGGTTTCCGGATCGAGCACGGTTCCCGCGCCAATGAGGATTTCTTCGGGCTTGTAGGCGGAGGCAAGCTTTTTGATAATGTCCGCAGCACCAGGCACCGTGAATGTGATTTCAATGCCGACAATACCGGCCCTAATGCAGGCGTCCACGATCTTTTCCGCCTGCTCCGCGCTCTCCGCGCGCACTACGGCGACAACGCCGCAATCCGTCAATCGTTTTAATACTTCGCTCTTTTGCATAAGGCACCTCAATCCTTGTTCAGTACATAACGGCATTCCCTGTTGGAAAGCACGTCAATGAGATTTTGGACTGCCATCAGCCCCATGTTGGAGACGGCTTCACTGGTATGCGCGCCTGTGTGCGGCGTGAAAATGACGTTGGGAAGTCCTTTTAACGGGGACTCTAAAAGCGGCTCCTGCTCAAACGCGTCAAGGCCCAATCCGCCAAGCTTTCCGGCTATGAGCGCCGCGGCGCATGCGCTTTCGTCGATCAGTCCGCCGCGCGCGGTATTGATGATGATCGCACCCTTCTTCATGGAGGCAATGCGCGCTTCATCGATCATGTGCTTCGTAGCATCGGTCAGCGGCACATGCAGGGAGATGACGTCCGCCTGCTGTAACAGCCCGTCAAGGTCCATCTGCCTGACGCCGTTTGCCTCTGCAAACGCTGCGTCAAAGTATGGATCATAGGCGATTACCTGCATTTCAAACGCGCGCGCGCGCAGCGCAAGCTTTTTGCCGATTGCGCCCAGGCCCACGATGCCAAGCGTCTTGCCTGCAAGCTCGCAGCCGTTGCTGCGCGGCCAGTCGCCTGCTTCCACGGCACGGTGTAAGCGCGGAATATCGCGCGCGGCAGAGAGCATCAGCCCAAAGGCAAGCTCGCATACGGCGGTGGCGTTGGCGCCCGGGGTATTGGCGACCTTGATTCCTTTTTTCGTGCAGGCCGCAAGGTCCACCCGGTCATATCCCGCCCCATAGCGGGAAATGCACTTGACGCTCGCGGGCATTTTTTCCACCACGGCCTCCGTGATGTAATCAAGCCCGGCAATATAGCCGTCCACGCCCTGCAGCAGGGAGAGGAGCGCATCCCCCTGCAGGGGGATGCCGGTTTCATTGTATACGATCTCGTCCGCAAAGGCCTCGAGCATTGCGCGCGCCGCGGCATTGTCCGCCTTTTTAAACGAGGTTGGCGTGACAAGTATCTTCATATCGTTACTTCCATTTCGGGTTGTCGATCACTGCGGGTTTTCCATCGCGCTCTACCATCAGCTTGCGGTATCCTTTGGTTTCGATGGTGCCGTAATCATGCCCGGCGTCCGCGCGGAAAATGAAGTAAGTCACAAGCGGCTCGTTCGCGCTTACGTTGATGCTGCGGTGCGCGTAGCGCTTGGGCACGTACACGGCCTTGCCCGGCGTCAGCTCCAGGGAGCGCCAGTCGCCTTCGGGATTTTCAAGCAGCATGTAGCCGTGCCCGCTCAGGCAATAGTACACCTCTGCAGTTTCTAAAATGGTATGGAAATGGCCCTTGGTCATGTAGTATTCATCGCCGACCTTGCCGGGATACACGATGCTGCAGCCGTAGGCGAGGTCGCCTGCGGTTTCCGGCATGGAAGCAGAGTGGAACTCGTAAACGAGCGTGTCGCCACCGGTTTCAAGCCTCTTGTCAAATGCCGCGTCGTCATAGAACATGCCCTTCATGTAACTTAGACGGCGCTTGCCGGTTTCCATCGTGGACGATAGACCCGTCTTCAGGTCAAAATCCACCGTAAAGCCTTTCTCATGATCGAACGGGATGGGGCTCGGATTGAAGTCTGCCATAGTATCTGCTCCTCCTTAACGGTTGTTGTGTTTGGCCGCAATTGCGTCCATCTGGCGCAGTAATGCGCCCTCGATGGGTTTGTGGAACACCTCGGCGATCACCTGGGTCCAACCATAGACAAAGTACATCCAGCCATCCTCTATCCTGAGGGACTGCTTTTCCTGCTGTTCTTCCGCCTGGTGCAGGAACCTGAGATCGCCGCGGTAGTTGATTTCCCATACCATGGCGTTTTTCGGGAACACGGCGGCGTCCGTCAGCGGTGAGCCGGGGCGGTCCTTGCCAAGGCCCGTCGCATTGATGATAAGGGAGCCTTCAGGGATAGACGCAAGCACCGCGTCATTCTGCGTGGGCTCTGGGGTGAGATGGTATTCACACGCTACGGTGCCGTCGTTGAGCTTCTTGTTGATCTCTTCAAGCTCCGTCAGGCGCGGCTGGCTGCGGTTTGCAACGACAATGCGCCTTGGACGGTTGCCCGCAAAATCCTTGCGCATGAAGTAGGAGCACATGGAAATGCAGCTTCCGCCTGCGCCCATGATAAATACGTCCGCGTTGGGATTGCTTTTCCAATATCCTGCGGGGATGAATTCTTCCATTGCCATGCCGCAGCTGATCGGGTCCTTGGCGTGAGCGCAGAGCTTTCCGTCGTGCTTTGAGATGGAGCTCATTTCGCCGAACATCGTTGCGTAAGGATCGAGGTATTCAAACAAGTCATGCGCGGCGCTGTAAATATCGATCTTGTGCGTGGTGACAAGCGCGCCCAAGGAAAGGGGATCGTTCTTGATAAAGCTGACTACCTCGCGGTATATTTCGCGCTCGGCATGGATCGGGATATCGATGCCCTTCAGGACCGCATCAATCCCCAAAGCTTCCGCCCAGTCCGGGAAAACCTTCATGATGGATGAGCTGCCCGTTGTGACTCCGATAAAGTACATGGTCGGCTGTGTGGCTTTTACAAGTTGCATGATTTTCCTCCTCCAATATCCATGGGACGGGCGTTGCGCCCGGCACCCCATTTTGCTGGCGTTATTATTGAAATGATAGCGCCTGTGCGGCGTTTTTGACTGTCATGGCGGCAATGGCATCCTTTGAGATGCCATGCGCGCGCAGCATGGGTATAAAGGTATCCAGGATGTAGGAAAGCCCCATGGAGCCGCCGTATGCGGCCAAGCGCTCCCGCGTGGTATCAAGGCTTAACAGAAGCTTATCTCCATAGCCGCTTGCAAGCATTTCTTCTATGAGTGCGATCAATTGCTCATGGCTGAGATATTTGAGGCGATTTACGCTGTCGTAACAGAGAAACGCGCCGGTAGAAAGGAGCTCCTTATGGTAAGCAAAGTCGTACCTGCTTCGGCAGAGATGGCATACGATGATGCGGTCCGCAAAAATGCCCGCGTCCATCAGGCGTGTCACTAGGCCCAGCGCGTCTGTATGCGGATCGGTATGTACAAGTACCGGTGCCCCGGTCGCCGTTGCCGCCGCCGTTACCGCAGAGAGGAGCTTTTCGTAGGTGGCGCTATGACCGCGCTCGTCGAGCGCTATTTTGATGATGCCGGCTTTTGCGCCGATGCGGTTCCCGGAACTGTCAAGCATGCCTTCTCGTACGTCAGCCAGGAACGTATCTGCAAGCTGCTGCTCCGTATATGAAAAAACAGGGGATTCTTCCCCGTAAAAAAGCATCTTATGATAGCCTGTCGTTGCAATAATATGTACGCCGGTGCGCGAGGAAGCATCCGCCAAAGCACCCGCCATACGCCCGCAGAAAACAGGCTGGGCGTCCAGAATAGCGCCGCCGCCGCTTTTCTTGTAGGCAAAAAGCTCCGCATTGGATTGCGCGGCATTGTCCATATAGAGCGCAGGGTTTACAGAAAAGGAAACGCCCTTTTCAATAAACAGGTGCTCATGGCACTGGGCATGGCCCAACACATCCCCGGGAATGTCGCCTAAAACGGTTCTGATCATAGTTGCCCTTCCCCAATCAGCGGAGGATTTATGAAGGTAATCCGGCAGCGCCTGTTGCATGGCACTGCCGGTCAAGGAGCGTTGTTATTGGAACAGGAACACGTGCTTGAGGCCTTTTGCAAGCCTTGCGTTTTCAAACGCCTGCTGATAGTCCTTCAACGAATAGCGGTGCGTGACGATCTTTGAAACATCCAAAAGACCCTGGGCAACGAATTCCATCGTCTTGCGGTACTGCGCGATGCTCGAACGGGTGGAACCCGTGAGATAAAGCTCCTTGTAGTGGACAAGGTTGGTGTTGATGGCAACAGGCTGCTTGCTCTCGGGCACGCCGCCAAAGAAATTGATCCTGCCGCCGTAATTCATCAGTTCCAGCATGGCGGACTGTACCTGCGGCACCGGGCAGGCGGTAATGGCAACGTCAAGACCGCGCCCGTTCGTCTGCTGCATGATAAAGCCCTTCAAATCATCGCCGCTGTATGTGCTGATAAAAGGCATGACCTCCTTGCAGTAGGCAAGGCGCTCGGCACTAAGATCGTTCATCATGACAGAGGCGCCCGCCATATTGAGAAGCATCGCATGCATTACGCCGATGGGGCCTGCGCCGACTACGAGAGCTAGGTCGCCGGGCTTGACAAAGCACTTACTAAAACCGTTGTACACGCAGGAAAGGGGTTCGACAACCGCCGCGGCTTCGCTGGTGACGTGATCCGGCAGAACCATCAGGTTTCCGCGCAGCACGGCGTCCGCGGGAATTTTCACATACTCGGCGAACGCGCCGTCCATATTGATGCCAAAGGCGCGGTAATCATCGCACAGGTGGAAGTTGCCGGAAACGCACCGGTCGCAGATGCCGCAGCCGATGTTGGGCTGCATGGCAACGCGCATGCCGGGCTTGTAGAAGGGGACCTTCGCGCCGACCTCTACGATGGTGCCGGAAAATTCATGCCCCAATGTGAGGGGATGCTCCGCATCCACGTTTTTGTAGCCGTTCTGGAACATACGAAGGTCTGTACCGCAAACGGAGGCGGCTTCGGTTTTTAACAGCAGTTCATCATCCGCAATTTTGGGGACTTCAATGTCCACCAGGCGCACATCGTTTGCGCCGAAGAGACGCAGGCTTTGCATATTAGTTCCTCCGTTTTATAAAATTCAGGACAGCTTGACGAGGCGTTTTTCCAGTATGGAAGCGTTTCCGGCCTCCACAATGGCGACGGCCATGCGTCCGTCCACACCGCTCACCATGGGCGGCGTATCGTTTTTAATGCAGTCCACAAACGCGATATCCTCTGCAAGATAAGCGTCACGGAACAGCGTCATCCAGCTGTTGATGAAGGGGGAAGAGGTGCCGTTTGTTTTGGTGGAGCATTTTAAGAACGCGCCTTCGGTCCTGCCTACATGCAGCACGCCCTTGGTGCCCACGAGTTCCATCTTGGAGTCATAGCCGTATTCCACGTAGGCCGCGCCGTCAATGGAGAATTGAACGCCGTTTTGAAACTGGCCGGTCATGACCACATTGTCATAATAATCGGGATATTCCTCCACGGCGTCGGGATTCCGGTAGTTACCGCCGATGGCGTAGAGGGTATCGATCTCACTCTCCGCGAACCAGCGGATGCTGTCAATATCATGGGAATTGATTTCCGCCAAAATGCCGTTGGATTTCTTTAAGTCATACATCCACGGGCGGGGCTTGCTCGGCCCGCGCGTATTGGAGCGGATGAGGACGAGGTCGCCGATGGCGCCTTCTGCAATAAGGCGCTTGGCTTCCTGGAAGCTTTCATCAAAGCGGCGCATAAAGCCGATCTGCAGCTTTACGCCGTTTGCATCGCAGGCTTTTACCATTTCATCGCATTCGCTTGTGTTCATTGCCATCGGCTTTTCGCAGAACACGTGTTTCTTAGCGTTTGCGCAATCGATGACGATCTGCTTGTGCAGGTTTGTGGGAGAGACGACGACCACGGCATCCACCGCCGGGTCCTTCAACGCGTCGCGGTAATCCGTATAATAGGTGTCGATCCCAAGAGAAGCAGCCGCTTCCTTGGCGCTTTCCTCCACCACGTCAACAACTGCGGTCATACGCGCGCCTTCCACCTTGTTCTGGAAGTTCTTTGCATGGATCATGCCCGCGCGGCCCGCGCCGATCAAACAAATGCCCAACACCTGATTTGCCATGTATACTATCCCCTAACTCTCCGATTGTTGTGTTAAGTATAGTATATATCAGATTCTCGCACTTATCAAGCGTTTATTATCGATATTTATTGTTTGTTATCAATTTCGGCCAGATGTACCTCGACGCCCATCTGCTTGATGGCATCCACAAACGCGGGATCAGCGTCCTGGTCGGTGATCATCACATCTACATTGGACAGCGTCGTAAACGTAATAAAGGCAGATTTCCCAAGCTTGCTGCTGTCCGCAAGCAGGTAGACTTCATCCGCGGCGTCGATCATGTGCGTCTTGATGCCCGCCATATCCATGCTGGGGGTGGTGACGCCCTTTGTGGGGTGTACGCCGTTTGCGGCCGCGAACGCCTTGTCCACGTGCAGGTTTGCGATGCTGTCAATCGCCATTTGTCCCACGGTGCAGTGAAAGTGCCGCCTGAGCGCGCCGCCGGCAAGGATGATCGAGACGTCCGTGTTATGCTCAAGATAAGAGGCGATCTGGATATCGTTTGTGACAACCGTCAGGTTGTCAATGCCGCCAAGGTGCTTCGCGAGCTCCATTGTTGTGGTGCCGGTGTCGAGCGCAATGGCGTCCCCGGGCTGGATGAACGTTGTGGCCAGGCGGGCGATCGCCTGCTTTTGCGCCACATGCTCCACCTCTTTTTGCGAGGTGTTGGGTTCATAATTGATGCGGCTGCTGCTGATAGCACCCCCATGCGTACGCTTGATGGCGCCCGCCTCTTCAAGCTCGCGCAGGTCGTTCCGTATGGTAGCGGGGGAGACGGAGAAATGGTCGCACAGGTAGGTCACCGTGGCCTTCCCCATCTTGTTGACGATATCAATAATGGTTTGTTTGCGGACTTCCGCAAATACAATATCCGGCTGTTTGGACATACTCTTTTCCTCCTTCGCCGAACCCCCCCTGGGGCTTCGGAATTTCAATATAGCGCGCTGGCAAAGCCTGCGGCTTTGACGGCCTTAAGTCTGCTGTGTGCGCTTACGCGCAGGATCAGGGCGTATCAAAATCCGGTAAGCGGATTGCCTTTATAAAACGCGGTCAGGTGTTCCATCGCCGCAAGATATGCGTCCGCATAGGGGCCATACGCCGTGTGCTTTGCGGCGTCCGCGCGGTAGGTGCTGTGCTGTTTCATAATGCCCTGTATGGGAGCCTTATAATCCTTCAATACCCCCGCGCCGATGCCTGCGATGACGGCGCTGCCGATGAGCGCGGTCTCTCCGGTTTCAAACGTTTCCACAGTGATGCCGAGCACATCGGCCTTTACCTGATTGAATAACCTAGAGTTTGCGCCCCCGCCTATGGAAAGCATACGCGCAAAGTCCCGTTCGGGGTAAAGCCTCTTTAATACGGAAAGGTAATAGCGGTATTCGTAAGCGACCGCTTCCATGACGGAGCGGTACATATGCCCGCGCGTATGCTTGAAATCAAGCCCCAGGAAGCTGCCCTTGAGGTTCGGGTTGTTGGGCAGAACCCGGCCGGAGAAATGCGGGATAAACAGCAGCCCTTCGCTGCCGCAGGGTAAGGGGGTGGCTTCCGCCTCCAGTTCAGCATATGTGGCGGCAGGATTACCGCTTAACGTATCCCGGAACCAGCGGATGCACATGCCGCCGCCGTTGATATAGGCAAGCGGCAGCCACAGCCCATCGACCGGGCTTCGCATCATGGTAAGCGTCTCATTTTCCGCATCCGGCACAAAGCCGTTCACCACGCTGCACATCACGGATGCGGTACCCGCGCAGTCCAGCACAAGATCGGGTTCAAACATGCCCGAGCCGAACGTGCTTGCCGCCGTATCGCCGCAGCCCGCGACAACGGGAATACCCTCCATGGTACCGCTGAGCTCGGCAAACGCGCGGGTTGTCTTGCCGATGACTTCAAACGGCGAGACGATGCGTGCCATTTTTTCTTTTTCTACGCCGAATGTTTCGAGCAGCTCATCCGACCATTGCTTGTTCAGGTTATCCGCAAAGCCGGAAAAGTGCAGGTGCGTATAGTCAAAATAAGCGTCATGGCCGCTTTGCCCCGTCATTTTCCCGACGATATACGCGTGAGGCAGCACAAATTTTGCTGTCTTCTGATAAGCGTCCGGATGCTCATGCTTCCACCAGAGGATTTTCGGGCCGTGCGTGTAGGTGATGGGGCCTCCGGTGATTTCAATGGCCCGCTTTCCAGCTTGCTGCCGCATATGGTCCATATATTTGCCGCAGCGCATGTCCAGCCATGAATCATAATAGGTGGAAGCTTCACCGTCCGCGCCCACGCCCATAATGCCCGCCATCTGGCCGTCCAGCCCAATTGCGGCGATCTTGGCAGGGGAGATGTTTGTTTGCTCCACAAGAAGCTTGATGGTGTTTGCAGAGGAACGGTAAAGATCATCCGCTTCCTGCCACGCGGTACCGGGTGCGGGGGAAATGATGCGGGAAGGCTCGAACGCGGTTGCAAGCAGATGGAGGTCTGCATCGAATAAAGCGGCCTTGGTGCCCTGCGTGCCGATATCCACGCCGATTAAGTAAGCGCTCATATAGGCCTCCTTTATTGTATTGTGTTGTTTTCTATTATTTATTATTGTATTTGTTATCGCTTTGTATGTCAATGCTTTTATACAGTATTGGAATATGTGAGCAGGCCCGAGCTTTGCCGGAGTTCCTCGTGCAAAACGGGGATGTTTTGTGGGGCGTTTGGGGCAAGAGCAGAACGGCTCCCGTCCGGATTTCCGGACGGGAGCCGTTGAATGGCTGAAACTGTTTTGCTTTTAGAGGATAGGCAGCTTCGTTAGAGCGATTGCTGGAGCTTGTCCCCGTAGAGCGCCATAAAGTGCGCGCCAAAGCGGGAAAGCGCATAATGCTGGCGGTAGGCGCGGGTGCGCTCGGCGTCGGGATGCTCCACGCTCTGGAGTTCATGCACGCGGTCGAGCACATCATAGCTTTTCCAGTAGCCAAGGCCGTATGCGGCGAGCGCTGCCGCGCCAAGCGATGCTGCGTTTTGGTCGATGCTGGTTTTTAGAATGCGCATATCAAACACATCCGCAAACATCTGCCGCCAGAAGGGACTTTTGCTGCCCCCGCCCACCAGCAGCAGCTCGGGAAGCTTGTCCTGGTATTTTTCTAAGATCGTCATGGCGTAGTAGAGATTGTAGGTGATGCCTTCAAGCGATGCGCGGATAAGATCGCACCGGTCATGGGAGAGACCAAGCCCCAGAAAGCCGCCGCGAATGTTCTTGGTTTCCTCAATCATCGCGCCGCCTGCAAGGCTCGGGTTAAACAGCACGCCGTTTGCGCCGATGGGGGAGCGGGCGGCAAGCTTGTTCATTTCGATATAGGCGTCCGCAATCTCGCCGCGGGCTTCCTGCTCCACAAGGTCGGGGCAGAGTGTATCGCGTATCCAGCGGAAGCTGCTGCCGGCTGCAAAAATACTGGTGGCGGAAGCGTAGAGTCCCTCCACCACATGCGCGAATACAAACGGCTTATAAGTAAAGTCCAGCAGCGGTTGATCGCCTACAACGGCAATCCAGCTTGAGGAGCCAAGAGAAAGGTAGGCGCGGCCATTCTTAATGCCCTTCGCGCCGAGCGCCATGCAGGAATTGTCCACACCGCCCGCCACAACGCGGACGTTTGTGGTAAGACCAAGCGCCTTTGCCGCTTCCCGCGTGAGTGTGCCCACCACCTCGTGCGATTGTAACAGTTCCGGGAACAGCTCTTTTCTGACGCCTGCCGCTGCAAGGAGATCGTCCACATAACAGCGCTGCTTCAAATCATATACGCCGCTGCCCGAAGCATAGGAGTGGTCCGTGCACATGCGGCCCGTCAGCTTCAGGTTGCAGTAATCCTTGGAGCCTAAAATTTTGTAGGCTTTTTCGTAAAGCGCAGGTTCGTTGTCCCGGTACCACATGATTTTAAATACCGAGTAGCATTCTGCCGGGAACCCGTTGCCGGTGGTCATATACCATTGTTCATAGGGGACTTTTGTAAAGAACGTTTCCGCCTGCTTTGTAGCGCGCGTATCGGACCAAAGCGGCGTACACTCGCGCAGCAGGTTTCCCTCCCTGTCTACGGGCACCACGCCCAGCGAATGGCCGGAAATGCTGATGCCTACGACGTCCTCAGGGGGTGTTGCGGTCTTTTGCATCAGGTGGCGGGTGGAAGAGAGGATACCGTTCCACCAAAGCGCGGGGCTTTGCTCATGCACGCCGCCCGCTTTATAGACGGCGTCATATTGCTCAAACGCGTCCGCAAGGGAAACGCCTTCTATTGTGAACAGGGAGGCCTTGATGCCGCCTGTCCCCAGATCATATGCGATGATTTTTTCCAAGGCTTCCTCCTTATTACGCGAAGCTCTTTACGATTTCAAGCGCAGAGGCGGTGTTGATGCCAAAGCGTTCCACACCGATTTCGACAAGCGCGTCAAATTCCTCCCGCGTACGGATGCCGCCCGCAGCCTTGATTTTGACGCGGCCCCGCGTCAACTCCCGGATGCGCGCGATACGTTCGATATTGGCGCCCCCCGGCACCCAACCGGTGCCCGTCTTCAAAAAGTCCGCGCCGGAATACATGACGAGCGCACATGCGTGCTCCAGTTCCTTATCCGTCAGGCAGTTGATTTCAATGATCACCTTGGTGAGCACGTTTTTAGGCGCCAAGGCGATGACGGCGCGCAGCTCGTCGAGCACATAGGAGTATTCGCCATTTTTAAATTTGCCGACGTTCATAACGATGTCCATCTCGCGCACGCCGTCCTCAATCAGGCGGCGCGCTTCGAGCAGCTTGACCTCTGTGGTGTGCGCGCCTCCCGGAAACCCTACGGGCGCGCCTACAAAGATATCCGGATCGTTGCGCAACAGGTGGCTGAGCGTCTTTGTCCAGCAGGGGAGTGTATGCACATTGATAAAGCGGTATTCCTGAGCGATTGCGACGACCTCTTCAATATCGGAAAGGGTATGGTGCGTACGAACCGCGCTGATGTCGATCAAACGCGCCGCTTCGGTTGGGGTCATGAATAACACCTCGCATAAACGGATTTTGAGAATTGATTTGCGGAAACCGGGAAAACAACAGGAATGATACGTTCCAATTACATGCATTGTATCTTATCCCGGGTATGAGCGCAAGAGTAAGTTTGCAGAATATAAAACGATACCGGAAAGCCCGGCTTGCGAATTCAAACGATTGATGATAGGATAAAAAAGAGTTTACAAGTCAATTTGCTTTCAATTCGCCGCTGATTACCCATAAGAAGGACGTGAAGAAATGGCAACGATGAAAGATGTTGCCCGGCTTGCGGGCGTATCCCACGGTACGGTTTCCAATGTTTTGAACGGGTCAAAAGGCGTTAGCATCGATAAGATCCGCAAAGTGGAGGATGCCGTCAAGGCGCTTGGATACAAGCCGAACGCGCTTGCGCGCAACTTAAAAACGAGTTATACCGGCCGGATCGATGTGGTATTGTCCAATATTACCGAGCCTGCGCATGCAAAGCTATATGACGCCATTGCAAGGCGGGCATCCGCGCAGGGCTATTCCGTTTACCTGCAGGTGACCGGGGACGATCCGGGCGTAGAACGTGAAATGCTCGACCGTGCGCTCATGTACAACAGCGACGGCGTGATATTGATGACCTGCCAGCCCGAGAATACGGAGTTTTTTACAAGGGCGATCGAGAACGGCCTGCATCTTGTGTTTCTCCACCGCGCATTGAATTCCAACGCGTTCAATTTTGTATGCATGGACGTCAAGGCGCCTATCCGGGAGAGCATTGAGGCGACGGTTGCAAGGGGAAAGCACCACATTGCCATTGTCACGGGGCCCAAGGAGTTCTCCTTTGAATCGGAGTGCCTGGAAAGTTATTTTAACGCCCTGCATAAGGCGAAAATGGACATTAAGAGCAGCTATGTGGAGGCGGTGAACGCCAACAAGGAAAGCGCCATGCGCGCGGCAATCCGCCTGATGAATGTGCCTGAGCCTCCGGAAGTGATCTATGTTTCGGGCCGCATGCTCGCGGACGGCGTGTTCCGTGCGCTTGAAGTGACGGAAGCCAACTGCAAGGAACGGCCGGAAGTCATTGTATTTGAAGCGGAAGACTGGACCAAGAGTGGGTTAAGCGGCGCGCGGGAGGTGCTTTTACCCTATGCGCGCATGGGAGAAGCCGCTTTTGATATGCTCGAGGACGCCATGAAGGAAGAAGCGGACAGGGGAGGCAGGCGCATCGTCATTTGGGGCAGGGCGGAAAAGCGTCCCGCATTTGCGCCGGTTGCCGAATGCGGCGCGGGAAAACGCATCCGCGTGCTGCTGCAGGATGCGCCGTCAAGCACCTCCGTGTTGTCTTTGGTCTCCGATTTTAAAAAGCGTACGGGCATTGATGTGGAGTTTACGTTAAAGCCTTATCGCGAGATGCTTGAGGAAATCCACCGCGGTGTGCCCCAGGACAATTATGATGTGTTTACATTCGATCTTGCCTGGTATAAGGAGCTGATGCTTGGCGGCTACGTGCAGGAACTCACAGAGCTTCTGCCGGAGCACGGGGCATTAAAAAGTATGTTTTCCGACGACGTACTGCGGGAGCACTGCTATTATATGGAACGCTTCCACGCATTGCCGTTCAGCCATACGGCGCAGCTTTTGTTTTACCGGAAGGACCTGTTTGAAAAGCTGAAATTCCAGCGCCTTTATTTTGAATGGTACAAAGAGGATCTGGATGTGCCGCGCACATGGGAGGCGTATAACCGCGTAGCGCGCTTCTTTACAAGGCAATTCAACCAGGAATCTCCAACAATGTACGGGACGACGCTGGGCGCGATGAACTCTTCGGGCGCGGTGTGCGAATTCCTTCCGCGCGCCTTTGCGCAGGGCGGCAGCATATTTGAAAACGGTGCGGCGGCAATCTCCAGCCCAGCGTGCATCGCCGCGCTCAAAAACTATCAGGAAAGCTTCCGCTATGCGCATCCGGGCTCACCGGATATGTGGTGGGATGAGCAGGTGGAGCTGTTTGCAAAAGGCGACGCCGCGATGATGGTGATGTACAGCGACCATACCACCATACTTGATGACCGCAGCCTTTCTAAGGTTGTGGGGCGCGTAGGGTTTGACCTGCTGCCCGACGGCTGCTCGGTGCTTGGCGGCTGGTCCATCGGCATCAGCCCGCAATCCGCGCTCAAACCAGAAGCGGCAGAATTTCTGAAGTGGGTCAGCTCCGAGGAGATGGTGGTTCCAAACGCCGTGCTGGGCCGGCTGGTGCCCTACCGTTCCGTTTATGAAAACAGCGAATTCGGCACATTCTGTCCGTGGTATTTGAAGGCCATTGAGGCGTTCAACCAGGCGCGGCGGCGCGGTATGCCCAAAAACAGCAGGGGAGAGGGCGTATCTGAAGCCATTCTCGAGGCCATTATCGGGGAAGCCGTGCATGGTACCGTTGCGGGAAAATACGGCGCGGAGCAGGCGCTGCAGGAAGCAGCCTGGCGGCTGGACGAGGCAATCCGCTAATTTTCCGGACGAACTGCCGCAAAGAAAAACTTTTGGATTTTAGAATTGACACGTTCAAAAAAATATTATACACTTGTCCTGTAATGCAAACACAGATGCCGATACCACATAATTCTATGATCTATTTGCCCGGCGCGGCAGCCGGGATTCCCAGAGAAAGCATGCACAAACAGCATTGGTACGTTAAAACGGCAAATCACGCCATGAACATTCATTTTTTCCACTTGGGTTTGATGCAATAAAAATCAAGAAAGAGGGAACGAATATGCAGGAAAATTACAAAGACATACTCCTTTCGCCCATACGCGTCGGCAACCGCACGAGCCCCAACCGGTTTTTTGTGCAGGCAATGGAATGTACGGATGCGGATGCGGACGGCAATCCTTCCGACCTTACGGTAGAACGCTATGCGAACCTATTTAAGGGCGAAAACGGCATGATTACGCTCGAGGCAATCACGGTAACGGACGAATGCCGCAGCCGGTTAAACCAGCTTTCCATCATGCCCAAGAACGCAAAGCCCCTTGCAAAGTTTGTGCGCGATCTCAAGGCCATTAACCCTGAAGCGCTCTTTGTGTTCCAGCTGACACACTCGGGCGAGCTCAGTAACCCCGCCTTCTCCCGCCGTGTTACCGTAAAGCCGCTGCCCGGCTTTGGCGGCGAGCTGATGACGGAAGAAGACGTCGAGCACATCATGGACCAGTTCGTGATGGCCGCGCGTATCGCGTATGACGCAGGCGCAGACGGCGTAGACCTGAAACTTTGCCACGGCTATCTGGGCTCCCAGATCCTCCGCCCCTACAACGACCGCAAATGGAAGTATGGCGGCTCCTGGGAAAACCGCAGCCGCTTTGCTTATGATCTTTATGAGCGCGTACAAAAGGAAATCAACGATCCCAACTTCCTCATCGGCTCCAAGGTTTCCGCGTGGGAAGGCTTCCCCGGCGGCTTTGGTACGGAAGGCCCGGATTCCCCGAATATCGATCTGACGGAGCCTATCGCGCTCTTGAAGGGCCTTGAAGAACGCGGCGCGCAGTACTTTGTACAGTCCGGCGGCAGCCCGTCCATCACCACCTCCATCACGCAGGCCGAGCGCAAGGCGCCTTACTTTGCATTCCTGCACACCACGTGGGCAAAGGAATTCAAAAAGGCCGTCAAACCGGAAACCGTCATTATCGGTTCCAACTATTCCGTATTCCGCAACGGCAAAAACGGCATCCTCGCCGTGGAGCAGGAAAACAACAGCATGTTCCACTACGGCGCAAAGTTCATCAACGAAAACAAGGTGGATATGCTGGCGATGGGCAGGCAGTCCTTTGCAGATCCCTTCCTTCCCAAGAAGCTGCGTGAAGGCAACGAGGCGGATATCAAGTGGTGCACCGTGTGCGATAACTGCCTGGAGCTGCTGATCCGCCAGCGCGAGATTGGCTGCTGCACCTACAACAAGCACTATACGGACGTACTGGTGCAGACGAGAAAAGAATTCGGCCAGTTGAAGGCAAAGCATACCTGATCAATCTAAATTTTTGAAGCAGGAGGGAAGATTATGAAACTTGGTTTTTTTGCCGCGAACTATGCGCACCTGTCCTTGGAAGAAGTCTCCAAGATCATGGAGCAGCACGGCTATGAAATGATGGAAATCCCCGCGTACAGCGGCTGTGAGCAGTTTGACTGCGAGGATATTCTAAAGCCCGGCAAGGCGGAAGCGCTCAAGAAGATGCTCTTAAGCCACGGCGTGACCATCTCCGGCCTTTCCAACCATGCGGACTCCCTGTTGATCCTGGGGCCCCACACGGAAGATACGGATAAGCTCTTTAAGGGCACCAAGGAAGAAAAGATCAAATACGGTACGGAAAATCTTCTGAAGACCGCCCGCGCTGCAAACGCGCTGGAAGTTCCCGTTGTCAACGGCTTCACCGGCGTTACCAACTGGGGCAGGTACTTCCCGTTCCCCAGCGCCGACGGTTGGAGTAAGATGGAAGAGGAATTCAGGGAACTCTTCCTGCCCATCCTGGATAAGTTCAAGGAATACGGCGTGAAGTTCGCTGTGGAACCCCATCCCAACAACATGATCTATGATATCCACACCGCCAAGCGCGCTATCGAGCTTGTCGATAACCACCCCTGCCTGGGCTTCAACCTTGACCCGGCAAACCTCATTTACCTTGGCCTCAGGGTAGAAAACTTCATCGATGAACTGGGCGACCGCATTTTCCACGTCCACGCGAAGGACGGCGAAATTGTGGAGCACAACATTCAGCGCGGCGGTATCCTGATGCAGGGCGACTGGCAGCGTCTCGACCGTGCGTTCCGCTTCCGCATCCCCGGCTGGGGCAGTGTACCCTGGAAGAAGGTCATCACGGAGCTGGCGCTTGTCGGCTACGACTATGTATTGAGCTACGAGCATGAGGATGTCACGATGTCCGTTGGCGACGGCGTAGAAAAGGTCGCGCCGTACCTTAAGCCCCTCATTATCAAAGCGCCCTATGAAGGCCGCCGCGACAAGATCTTCAACAACCCCAGAGACTAAGGAGGTACGGATCATGCCTGAAACCATGAAGGCGCAGGTCGTCAAAGCCCCTTACCAGATGGAATATGTGGATGTGCCCGTTCCCGCGATCAGCGATGACGAAGTGCTCGTCAAGGTCAAGGTCTGCGGCATCTGCGGCTCGGACTGGAGCATTTATACCGGCAAGTACGCTGCGGATAAGCTGCCCATGATCACGGGGCATGAGTTCTGGGGCGAGGTCGCAAAAGTCGGCAAGAACGCCAAGGGCCTCAAGGTGGGCGACCGCGTTGCGGTGGATATCTGCCTTACCTGCGGAACCTGCTACTTCTGCCGCCGTGGCGACGGCCTCCTTTGCGAGACGTTTACCCAGCTTGGCATCCACACGGACGGCGGCTTTGCGGAGTATGTGAAAGCCCCCTCGGAGAACTGCTACAAGCTGCCCGACAGCATGGATGATTACACGGCAGCGTTCGTAGAACCCCTCACCGCCGTTATCCACGCCGCACAGCGCATGGATGCCCCCATCGGCTCAAGCGTCGCCATCATCGGCTGCGGCTTAGGTATCCTGCATGGTGCGCTTGCAAAGGCAAGGGCGTGCGCGCCGGTCATCGTCATCGGCCGCGGCAAGGCAAGGCTTGAGGCCGCAAAGAAGATGGGTGCCGACTATGTCATCGACATAAACGAAACGCCCGATCCTGTGGCGGAAGTCAAGCGGCTGACGAACGGCATCGGCGTGGACTTTGTCATCGAGTCCGTCGGCACGCCGGAAACCTATGAGCAGGCGTTCAAGATGCTTCGCCGCGGTGGCAAGCTCGAGGCGTTCGGCATCGTTGGCGAGGGCCAGACCATACCGCTTGAGCCCAAGGAATTTGTCCTGGGCGAAAAGAAGGTCAGCGGCTCCTGCGCCGGGATCGGCAACAACTGGGGCGAGGCCATCACGCTGCTTGAATACGGCATCATCAAGCCGGAGCTAATGTACTCCATGGCGGTGCCGCTGAGCGAGCTTGAGGACGCGCTCAAGGAAATCCGCACCAACAAGAGCCTCGTCAAAGTATTCGTTTGCCCGGAGCTTACGGAACGGGTTTACTTCTAAACGTACACCGTTTATAAAAAGACTTGGTGGCCGCTTGCCAATTGGGGCGGGCGGCCATCGCAATATACAGGCGTATAACAATGAGCGCCTGAGGGAGCAACATGATACTGACTGTTACACTCAACCCCGCGATGGACCAGCTCTTGTTTATGGATTCCTTCGCATTCAACACGACCAACCGCGTCACAAGGACCGAGCGCTGCATCGGCGGCAAGGGCACGCATATTTCCTACAACCTTGCCGATCTTGGCGTAGCTAATATCGCAACCGGAATCGTCATGGGACGCACAGGCGAGGAATTGGTCGATGTGCTTGAAAACGTGGGCGTCGCCTGCCGGTTCTATAAGCCGGAGGGCGGGGAAACGCGCACGAATTATGCGTTGATTGACGGAGAAAAAAACTGCACGCTGATCTCTACAAAAGGGCCGGAGCTTTCAAAAGAGGCGCTCGACGGTTTTTTAGCCTTGTATGAAGAGCTTCTTTCCGGCGTGGCGTTTGTGGTGATTTCCGGCGATGCGTCAAACTTTACGGACAGCAAGGGCGCCTCTTTACAGGCGGCGCTGTTTGAGGCGGCAAGGAAGCGCCGGGCAAAGGTGCTGCTCGATGCAAGCGGCAAGAGCCTGGAGGAGTGCGTCAAGCGTTCCCCCTATCTCATCAAGCCCAATGTATATGAGCTGGCGGAGCTTACAAAGCTGCCGGTCGAGACGGAAGCGGATGTGATTGCGGCGATCGAAGACCTCAATGAATATCATATTTCCGTCATCGCGGTCTCTATGGGAGGAGACGGAAGCCTTGTGCGCTACGGCGCAAACTATTACAGGGTCGGCGCAGCGAAGGTCAACGTGCAGAATACCATCGGCTGCGGGGATGCTTACCTGTCCGGCATGATTTATGGCATGTCCGGCGGCATGACGCCGGAGGACACGCTGCGTTTTGCCGCGGCTTGCGGTGGGGCGGAGGCGGAAAGTGAGCGCACGGTTGGGTTAAACAAGGCCCGCGTGCTGGAGCTTGTAGATACCATTAACGTACAAAAGGTAGGATAAATGATATGCAATACATGGCAGAACGCAAAAAGCTTTTAGAAATGACAACCGATCTTTGGGAGCGCAGGCTGACGAACGCCGCGGGCGGCAACCTTGCCATGCGCGTGGATGAAAACCGCATGCTTGTCACACCTTCCATGATGAGTGAAATCAAGCATTGCCGCTTTGGGCTCGAAGAGCCGCTTTTGATGGATCTTGAATGCAATGTGCTCGAAGGAACGGGCGCTGTTTCGCGCGAAAGCCGCATGCACGCGCTGATTTTGAAAAACATCCCGGAGGTCAACGGCTCCGTCCATGCGCACCCGTTCTACACCATGGTGTTTGTTGCGGCGTGCAAGCCTGTGCCGCAACTGACGGAAGCTACCCTGAAAATGGGCGAAACCGGCCTTGTCCACCAGGCAAAGGCGTACAGCATGGAGCTTGCGGAGAGCGCTTATGAGTACTTTGAGCCCCGCCGCGAACAGTTGAAAAAGACCGGCCTTTGCGCGCTGCTGCCGTATCATGGCACAATCGCGGTGGGCAAAAGCATAGAGCAGGCATTCAGCGTCGTCGAGCGCGTGGAAGCGGACGCCGTGTGCCATCTGCTTGGCAAGCTGCTATAAGGGTGCGCGCCATGAAGACGCGCAGTGTCATTCCCTGCGATATCGGCGCTTCCGGCGGCAAAGTGTTTCTGGCGTCCTTTGACGGGGGACGGCTTGCGCTTGAGGAGCTGCATCGCTTTACAAACAAACCAGTTTCCATGAACGGCGCGCTCTATTGGGATATCCTGCACCTTTATGAGGAGCTGCAGCAGGGGCTTCTGAGAAGCCGCGTGTGCGGCGCTTCCTCTGTCGGCATCGACTCCATGAGCAACGATTACGTGCTGCTGGATAAAACGGGTGCGCTTTTAGAACTGCCGCATACTTACCGCGATCCGCGCACATTGGGCATGGTTGAGCGGATGGAGACGGTGATTTCCGCAAAGGAGCTTTACCGGCTGACGGGGTTGCAGTTTAACCGCATGAATACGCTCTACCAGTGGCTGCACATGTGCTCTGAAAGGCCGGATGTGCTTGCCACTGCAAAAAGCGTCCTGTTCTTGCCCGATGCGCTCAATTACTTCTTTACAGGTGTGATGCGCACGGAATATACGCTGGCGAGCGTTTCCCAGGCGTATGCGCCGCAGAAAAAAGCATGGGCGTACCCACTGCTTGAGAAAATGGGTTTCCCGACGGGGCTATTGCAGCCCATTGTGCCTTCCGGTACAAAGATCGGCCAACTCAGGCAGGATAGTGGCCTTGAAGGGCTGCCGGTGTTTGCGGTTGGCGGGCATGATACGGCATCCGCCGTGGCGGCGGTGCCGGGGCGCACGAAGCGTTTTGCCTATATCAGCAGCGGCACATGGTCCATCGTGGGCACGGAGTGCGAAGTGCCGCTCATCAACGCGCGCTCTTTTTACCATGGTCTTGCAAACGAGGGCGGCGTGATGGACACCATACGCCTCTTAAAGAATGTCATGGGGCTTTGGATCATCCAGGAATGCAGGCGCTGCTGGGCGGAACAGGGGCAGCCCTATACCTATGCGGAGCTTGCAGCGCTGGCGGCGACAGCGCCCGCCTGCGGGCCGGTGTTTGACCCGGATGACGAGTGCTTCTACCAGCCTTCCGACATGCCCGCGCGCATCCGGGCGTATATTTCCTCCCGTGGGATGAAGCCGCCCGAGACCGTGGCGGAAACCGCGCGCTGCGTGTTTGAAAGCCTTGCCTGCAAGTACCGCTATGTGCTGGAGTCCCTGGAGTATGCTTTGGGAGAGACGCTTCCAGCGGTGCATATCGTAGGCGGCGGCGCAAGCAACGCTACGCTCAACCAGCTGACCGCATCCATCACGAAAAAGCCCGTTTACGCGGGCCCTGTGGAGGCGACCGCACTTGGCAATGCGTTGATGCAGTTTGTAGGTTTAGGGGAACTCGGTTCACTCAGTGAGGCGCGGGAACTCATTGCGCGCTCCTGCCCGCTTGAAGAGTACCAGCCCGATTATAACCCGTGCTATGAAGAACTCTATGGAAGATTTCTTGCCGCTACGGCGCTCAAGGCCGCCGCGCCAGAAGAGCTGCCTAAGGATTTCTTTTAAAAATCGAACCTATTTAAAAACGGAGCAAAAAAAGCTCCGTTTTTATGTTGTGCGTGTGCGGGGACAGGATATGCCCAGATATGGTATACTCTTGGAAAAATGAACGGGAAATGTGGAGATGAAGCACCAAAAATACGATGAAAAGCAGCAGCGCCTGCAGGAGTATCAGGAACAATACCAGCGCCTTGTGATGGAAGGCTATATGGCAAAGGACTGCACCATCAGCGTCCTTCGGGCGAACGTGATGGCGTTTGTGACCGCGGGGCCGTTTGCCGTGCTGGCGGTAGTGTTGTATCTCTCTAAATGGGCAGGCGATACGCTTAGCCTGACTGCAAATCTGCCCGGCATGCTACTGTTTTTAGCGATGCTGGCTGTTTCCATTCCGGTGCATGAAGGGCTGCATGGTCTTGCCTGGAGCGTGGTTTCAAAGAACGGCTGGAGGAGCATCCGCTTTGGCGTGATGCGTCCTTCCTACACGCCGTATTGCCACTGCAAGGAGCCGCTTGGCTTTTTCGGGTATCTGTTTGGCGCGCTCATGCCCTTTATGGTGCTGGGCGCTGGAACATTTGTGATTGCTTATCTCACGGGCAGTGGGTTCTTTCTCGCGGCCAGCGTCATCAACTTGCTTGCGGCAGGCGGAGACACAACGCTCGCTTTGATGATGCTTCCGTACACGAAGGCGCAGTTTTTGGATCATCCGTCAGAGTGCGGCTTTACGGCGTTTTGTAAACGCGATGAAATACCATCCTAACATATATTGTATTTCATTGCCGCGGCATACAAGAGACGGCCGTATAGGGAGGTTATATCGAGAAAAAAGGCCGGACTCTCAGAGAAACCGCCCGCTTTCTTTGCCTGAAGAAAATAGTGTGCTATAATAAATGCGCTAAAAATGTGTAAACTTGTTTCCGTTGAAAACAAAAACCGCCTGACGGCATACTATACATCAGGAGCTGTTTTTTGATAGCAGCCACACAGCAACGCGCGGCGAAAAGGGAGAACGCTGCCGTTGTGATCGGAGTGAAAGATTATGATCTATCTCGATAACAGTGCTACGACACGCCCGCTCAAGGAGGCTGCCGTTGCTGCAGGGCATTGTTTTGACGAAGCGTATTTTAACCCTTCCAGCGCATACGGCCCTGCGGTCCAGGTGGAACGCGCCGTAAACGAGGCGCGCGCGCGGCTCGCGCAGGCGCTTGGCGCTATCCCGGCGGAGATCGTATATACCTCGGGTGCGACGGAATCTAACAATATGGCAATCATCTCCACGCAGCTTGTCCGGCGCACGCGGGGGGTACTTATCACAACAAAGACGGAGCACCCTTCGGTATTTGAAGTGTTCCGGCTTCTGGAAAAACAGGGTTTCCGAGTCGTATACCTCGATGTGGATGCGTCCGGCGCTGTACGCATGGATGCGCTCGAAGCGGCACTCAATCCAGCCGTTTCGTTTGTATCCATCATGCAGGTTAACAATGAAACGGGTGCGGTCAATGACATCGCGCAGGCGTATGCGCTTATCCGCAAACGCGCGCCGCAGGCATTGTTCCATGTGGACGGCGTGCAGGCGTTCTGCAAAATGCCCTTTACCAAGGTGCCTTGCGACTTTTATTCCATCAGCGCCCACAAATTCCATGGCCCCAAGGGAGTCGGCGCGCTGTACGTGCGGCAGAATACGCCGTTTTTTGGCGGATTTATCGGCGGCGGGCAGGAGCGCGGCGTCAGAAGCGGTACGACAAATACGCCCGGCATTCTTGGTATGGACGCCGCGCTTACGGCATACCGGAACAACCAGACGGAATGGATATCCGCCATGCGCTTGAATAAGCTGCGCCTTGCGGAGCATATCCAGAAGATACCGGATACCGCAATCAACGGCCCAAAGCCGGAAAACGGCGCGCCGCATATTTTAAACGCCTCCTTCCTGGGGGTGCGCGGCGAGGTGCTGCTGCATGCGCTTGAGGAAAAGGGAATCCTTGTTTCCACAGGCTCCGCGTGCTCCGCACACAAAAAAGGCAAGAACCGCGTCCTGACTTCCATGGGGATTACAGGCCCCAGGCAGGAGGGCGCACTGCGCTTTAGCCTCTGCCCGTTCAATACGCCCGAGGAAATGGATGAAACGGCACAGGCGCTCTATGAGGTCGTTGCATTTTTGCGGCGCTACAGAAGAAGATAAAGAGGCGCGGCCAGCGAGGCCGTGCACGGAAAGGCGATAAAAACACATGCAGTCAACACAGGAGCAGGTATTGCTCGTACGTTATGCGGAGATCCATTTAAAGGGGCAGAACCGCCCCTTTTTTGAGCGTAAGCTGGTACAGGCCATCGGCCGCGCGCTGAGCGGACTGAATGCGCGTGTGGAGCGCGCGCAAAGCCGCGTATTTGTTTATGGCCTCACAGAGGAAACCATATTGGAAGCCATGCGCCGGATGAAGCATGTATTTGGCGTACACTCGGTCAGCCCCGCGCTTGCCGTAGAGAAATCCATGGAGGCAATTACACAAGCCGCTTATCAGATGATGGGCGAGCTTTTGGCAGAACAGGCGAGCCTGACCTTTAAGGTGCATGCACGGCGGGCGGATAAGAATTTCCCCATGCGTTCGGATGAAATCAACAGAGAGCTTGGCGGCCTGCTGCTCGAACGTTATCCTGCCCTGAAGGTGGACGTGCACAAGCCGGAAATCATGGTGGGTGTGGAAGTGCGCGAGAAGTGCTTTGTATACATGCGCGAAATCCGCTGTGCGGGCGGTATGCCCGCGGGCTGCAACGGGCGCGCGGCGCTCCTGATCTCCGGCGGCATCGACAGCCCCGTTGCGGGCCATATGATCGCAAAGCGCGGAGTCTCACTCTCCGCCGTTCATTTTTTCAGCTATCCGTATACCAGCGAGCGCGCGCGGGACAAGGTGATGGAGCTTACACGCATCCTTTCCCGCTACACGGGCGAAATCCGTCTGCATCTCGTTCCGTTTACGGACATCCAGCTGGCCATTTATGAAAAATGCCCGTCCAACCAGACGACCGTGCTCATGCGCAGGCTCATGATGCGCATCGCGGAACGCATCGCGGTGGAGGATGGCGCGCAGGCGCTCATCACCGGCGAGGCGATCGGCCAGGTGGCAAGCCAGACGCTGGAAAGCCTTGCCGTGACAAATGACGCCGTGACGATGCCGGTGTTCCGCCCGCTCATCGGGTTTGATAAGCAGGAGATTGTGGAGCGCGCGATTGCGATCGGCACGTTTGAAACCTCCATACTGCCGTATGAGGATTGCTGTACGGTATTTGTGCCGACGCATCCGGTCACCCGCCCGCAGGTGGACAGGCTACGGGAAAGCGAAGCGCTTGTGGATTTTACGGATATGATCGAAGATGCGATGGCAAAAAAAGAGCTGCTGCTGCTTGAAGGAAACATCGCAGACCTTCCATGATATGCTGTGAGACATAAAAAGCCCGCAAACCATGATATACAAGGCTTTACAGTAAATTCATAGTCGCCTGCGGCGGCGCGTGGTACACTATACGGGAAAGAGAATAAGCGCAGATTCTGGCGTCCCAATCAATATGGGCATGAGGAATGCGTCTTTTACTGGGTGGTGAGGAGTAAATTGAGGCTGTGGTTCGGGATTGAGCTAACGCTTGGCTTGGTCTTGTTTTGCTCCTGCGCGGCGCCCGCGCCTGTGGATACCATCGAGATTGCGCCGGCGGCAACGGTGATGGCAATGATGCCGCCTCCAACGCCCATTGCGCTGGCTGCGATGGATGCCGAGACAATTCCTGCGCAGGAAACGCTTGCACCCGATGCGACGCCTGCGCCTGAAGCGATAAAGGTGCAGCAAAGCGAAGAGGCCATAGAGGGACAAGCGCCGCAGGCAGAGCTGGAAGGCCCCTCCTCTGCCACGGTGGCGGCAACGCCCACGCCTGCGCTTACACTGGCGCCAACCGCAGCGCCTGTGGAGCAGCAGGAGCTCGATCTGTTTTCCCTGCAGAATGCCGTTGAGCTTGGTGCCATCATGCGCGTGAAAATTCCGCGGGCGTTGCTCAATGAGGGGATTTCCCCGGCATCAGAATATCGCGTGAATATCACCCATACCTCAAAGGAACTGTTTTCCTGCGTTGTGGAAGTCATTGATACGGATGGCGGCGCAAACGGCACACTCGTACCGCTGACCGTGGATCTGCATACGGGGAAAAGCTGCAAGCTTTCTGATTTTTTTATAAAATCGGATACCTCATGGAAGGGGCTGCTTCCCGATCTTGTAACCGAGCAGGCGCAGTACAAAAACCTGACGCTCCTGTGCGAGGTGCCGCCCGTCGGGGAGGATCAGCCGTTCTATATCAAGGAAGGCAAGATTGTCTTGCTGTACCGGCCATATGAAATTACGACCTATGAGGCGGGAACGCCCCAGTTTGTACTGCGGGAAAAAGACATTGCGCCATACCTTTCAGGCGCATATGGGATAGGAGGCTGAGCAGCTTTGAAAAAGTTTTTAAAGGGCATACTGACGCTGTTTATCGTTGCGTTGGTGGTGCTGCTGGGGCTCGCCTACTTTGAAAAGGAGCACGGATTAGACGTGCCCGCTTCCAGCCTTCTTTTAGAGATTAAGGTCGCGTTTGAGGGTGTGACAAAGTCTGCGGATGCATTTTTGCAGGAATCGGGCATCAAGGAAGACACGGCGGCGCTTCTGGAAAAGGGCGCTGAATTGTTAAAGGCGACGCCGGCGCCAGAAGAACTGCCCGCAAAAACGGCGGACATGCTTCCGGATACCGAGCCGCCCGCTCCATCCGCATCGCCGGAAGAAGCGGCACAGGGTTAAGTTGAGCTTTCAGGGACAGTGGAATTCCCTTCAATCAAAAGCAGCTTTTGCGTACGTGAAAGCTGCTTTATTTGCGCTTCCCGCTGCTGCGCCTCGCTGCGGGAGAAAAAGCATTCCGTATAAAGCAGCTTTACCGGCAGCCGCGCACGTGTGTATTTTGCACCCCGGCCCGCATTGTGCGTTTGCGTGCGCCTTTCCGGATCTCTGGCATAACCGGTGTATAGCGTACCGTCGCCGCAGCGCAGGATATAGACGTAATACCGCTTTGCTTCCTCCATATATATTGCTCCCCCAACGAAGCATAGCCGAATCTTGGCGGCTATTTTGGCGCATTGCCGTGCTATCGCCGCCCGACGTACTGCTGCGGGTACGCCTTCGCTCCTCTTTCTTGCGCTGCACCAAATATCACATCAATCCTTTGGCAATGTTTATTGGTGGAACAATATTATTGTAGCACATTTAAATGCCGCAAAACGGGGTATAAAAATTGAATAGTTGCTAGAAAGGCGGCATTGCGGTAAAATAGTTACACACTATGGGTCATTCTGTGAATTTGTCCGGTCAGGGCCGGACGCATACGCTTCATGAAAAGGAGGGAACGGTATGGCTGTTGAAACCAGGAACGAACTGGGTAGGATCATACTTTCCGAGGATCTGGTTGCCAGCATTGCGGGTTACGCTGCGGGCGAAAACTACGGCATTGTCGGCATGAAGGCGAAAAACGCTTCAGATTCGATTATTGAACTGATCAAGAAGGACAATCTCAAGCGCGGCATCAAGGTGACGGCAACAGGTCCGGGTGAGGTTGACATTGACCTGTATGTGACGGTGGAGTATGGCGTTTCGCTGTCCGCTGTTGCGATGAACGCGCGCGACAATGTGCGTTACCGCGTGCAGGAAATGACGGGATTGGTTGTAAAGAATGTAAATATCTACGTGGAGGGGATCCGCGTATAGCGGGGACAGCGTGCAGCGCGGCTGTTCCGCGGGCGGAAAAACGCCCGCCGCATCGTCATGCGCGCGATTGGAGGATAAAAATTTGGATGGAAAGATAATCAACGGTGAACAACTCAGGGATATGCTGATTGCGGGTGCGGCGCTTCTGGAGAAGAACCGTGCGCTGATCGACTCTCTCAACGTGTTCCCTGTACCTGACGGCGATACCGGCACCAATATGACTATGACCATGCAAAGCGCGATCAAGGAGATACGCGCTGCGGATTGTTCTACAGTCACCTGTGTGGCGGATGCGCTCAGTCTGGGCGCGCTCAAGGGCGCGCGCGGAAATTCCGGCGTGATACTTTCCCAGCTGTTCCGCGGGTTTGCGCGCTCCCTGAAGGGCGCAAAGGAAATGAATGCGGTTCAGTTTGCGGATGCGCTCGTTATGGGATCGGAGGCCGCCTACAAAGCGGTCATGAAACCAAAGGAAGGCACCATTCTGACGGTCGCCCGCATGATCGGCGATGCTGCGCGCACGGCAGCCGCAGGCGGCGTGGACGCAGTGGACCTCCTTGATACGGTGATTGAAGAAGGCGAACGCGCATTGAAGCTTACGCCGGAATTGCTGCCGGTGCTCAAGGAAGCGGGCGTGATCGATTCCGGCGGCAAAGGGCTTGTTACCATCTACCGCGGCTTCAAAATGGCGCTCACCGGCGAAGAAATCGGTGAAATTGCAATCGACAAGACGCCCGAACAATTTGATGAGGACGTTCTCTCACTTGAAGATGTGGAGGATATCCATTTCGGCTACTGCACGGAGTATTTCGTCGTGCACCTCAAGGAGGAAGTAACCGAAGAGGATGTGGACAGGTATCGGGAAAAGCTCTCCCATCTGGGCGATTCCATTGTTGTGGCGTTCGACACAGGCTTTATCAAGACCCATGTGCACACCAATGATCCGGGCAAGGCGCTGCAGCTTGCGTTGCGCTTTGGTGAGCTTGATAAAATCAAGATCGAAAACATGCGTGAGCAGAACCGCGCCATCCATGCACAGCGCAAGAACAACGAAAAAGAGTATGCAATGATTGCTGTGGCTTCCGGCGAAGGAATCAGCAATGTGTTTTCCGACCTTGCGGTGGATGCGCTCATACAGGGCGGGCAGACAATGAACCCGAGCATTGATGACATCAAGAAGACCATATTCAAGGTCAATGCGCGCAATGTGTTTGTGCTGCCCAACAACAGCAACATTATACTCGCAGCACAGCAGGCGGCAGAAATCTCGGAATGCAACGTGGTTGTCATCAACAGCAAATCCATCCCGCAGGGCGTTTCCGCAGCAATGGCGTTCCATCCCGACCTCCCCGTGGAGGAAAACAAAAAGCGTATGGAGGAAGCTATCACCAAGGTGATTTCGGGTGCAGTTACCTATTCCGTACGCGATACGTCCTTTAATGGAACAGAGATCCATAAGGACGATATGATCGGCATGATGGACGGTGCGATCGTTGCCGTGGATGAAAGCATTCAGGCGGTGTCGCTGAAGCTGCTTCGGGAAATGCTTGAGAAAAACGGAGAGCCCGATTGTATCGTGACCATATTCTACGGCGAAAGCATGCAGGAAGCGACAGCGATGGAGCTTGTAAACACCTTGCAGCCCGATTATCCCGATGTGGAATTTATCGTGGAAAACGGCGGCCAGCCGATTTACTACTATTATTTTTCTGTGGAATAATTCCGCTATTTTACCGTTGGCTGCCCGTTTTTTCTTGCGGGCGGCCATCTTTTTTTGCAACAGCAATTCCGCTTATCAGTCGGAACGTTCGGCTGTAGGAAGGAAGGCATATGCTCTCATATCCGGTCTCCAAGCTCAAAGGCGTGGGTGCTGCGCGGGCCGCGGCATTCCAAAAGCTCTCCGTACATACGGTAGGGGAGCTTTTGCGTTTCCTGCCAAGGGAATACAGGGACCTTTCCACGCTCACGCCCGTTGCACAGCTTGTACACGGTGAATTTGCGGCCGTGCGGCTGCAGGTGGTGCAGGAACCGCGGCTGCTGCGTCCTTCGGGAGGCTTGCAGCTTGTGACACTGCGCGCACAGGATGAGACGGGGATAATGCAGGTGGTATGGTTCAACCAGCCTTACCGAAAAAATGCGTTGCACGCGGGGCAGACGCGGGTCTTCTCGGGGCGCGTGGACAGAGCGCGCGGATTGAAGCTGCTGAACCCTACCATTACGGAGGAACCGCCGGGCATCCTGCCGCTGTATCCGCTTGTGCAGGGGCTTTCCCAGCACCATGTGCGCGAAGCGATGTCGCGTGCGTTTGAAGCAGCTTTTTCTGAAATTCAGGAGACGATGCCCGCCTCCTTTTTAAAGGCGCAGGGGCTTTGGCCGATTCAGGAAGCACTGTATCAAGTACACTTCCCCAAGGATCAGGCGGCGCTGACGCAGGCGCGCCGCAGGCTTTCCTTTGAGGACATGCTCTACTACCTGATGGCGGTTGCGCTGCGTAAGCACGCCCGTGCGGAGAAAGAGGGCATTGCGTACCGGACAGCAGGTATCCGCGACACGTTTATTAAGAGCCTGCCGTATGTCCCCACAGGCGCACAGCAGCGCGTCTTATCGGAAATCGAGGAGGGAATGGCCACAACAGCGCCCATGAACCGGCTGATACAGGGCGATGTCGGCTCCGGCAAGACCATACTGGCGCTCTATGCGATCGCAGTCGCCGCAAGCAATGGGTACCAGAGCGCGTTGATGGCGCCTACGGAAATCCTGGCGCAGCAGCATTACAGGCAGCTCGTAAGCCAGCATCAGGACGCCGTATGCCTGCTCTGCGGGGGCATGAAAAAGAAGGAACGCGAAGCCGCATATGAAAAAATACAAATCGGAGAGATTAAGGTCGTCGTAGGCACCCATGCTCTGCTGCAGGCAGGGCTGACGTTTTCGCAACTGGGCCTCGTCGTGACGGATGAACAGCACCGCTTTGGCGTCAGGCAGCGCGCGCAGCTCATCAACAAAAGCCAAAAGACGCCGGATGTGTTGATTATGAGCGCAACGCCCATCCCAAGAACGCTTGCGATGCTGCTCTATGGCGATTTGGAGCTTTCGGTGCTCGACGAGCTGCCGCCGGGCCGAAAGCCCGTGCTCACCCGTCTGGTGCCGGAAGAAAAGCGTGAGGATATGTACCGCTTTATTGCAGGACAGATTCAATCGGGCAGGCAGGCGTATGTTGTCTGCCCGCTGGTGGAAACGTCCGAGCAGATGGAAGCAAAAAGCGCGCAGGATGTATACAAGGAACTTTGCGCGCTGCTTCCCGAAGTGCGCGCGGCGCTGCTGCACGGGCGGATGGCCGGCGCAAAAAAAGAGGAAACGATTGCGGCGTTCCGCAACGGGCAGATCGACCTCCTGGTTTCCACTACGGTTGTGGAAGTGGGCGTGGACGTCCCCAATGCCGCTATTATGGCCATTGAAAGCGCGGAGCGCTTTGGCCTTGCACAGCTCCATCAGCTGCGCGGGCGCGTGGGCCGCGGGGCTGCCCAGTCGTTTTGCTTCCTGCTGTATAAGGAGGGCGGCGAGCTTGCAAAAACGCGGCTGGAAACCATGGTAAAAACCAACGATGGGTTTTTGATTGCCCAGCAGGATTTGGAACTGCGCGGCCCGGGTGAATTTTTCGGCACACGGCAGCACGGTGCGGATGAACTGAGCGCCGCCAAGCTTGCTGCGAACATGGACGTGCTCTTTGAAGCGCAGCGCGCTGCGGATGCACTGATGCGGCAGGGAGAAACGGAAGAAACGGGGCCGCTATGGAAACGTGCGCGCGAGCTTTACGAAATGCGTATGCGCGAGATCGCAAATAATTGAAGAAAGATCAATGAACATAGGCAAGAAAATCGGCATCTTGCTTCCGCCAAATTTTTGATAAAAAAAGCAATGAAATAAAATAACAAAATTCACAGCAAAAACACATGCACATAAACAGAATCACGTGCATGTGTTTTTTTCGTTTGGCACAAGATAAGTGCAAACAAAAGAAAAGACCATGGGAAAGGGCGTATGCAGGGGCATACGCGGTATACGGCCCCGCGTGACAAATTACAAATAAGTTCCAGTCATAGAAACCATACGCCGGGGCATGTTAAATACACGACTTAATGAAAGGAGGAAAAGCTAATGGCCAGAAACAGAGTAATGGTTCCTGAAGCAAAGGAAGCGCTCAACAGGTTTAAGACGGAAGTCGCTTCTTCCCTCAACGTCAACCTGAAGCAGGGCTATAACGGTGACCTGACCTCTCGTGAGGCGGGTTCTATCGGCGGTGAAATGGTGAAACGCATGATCGCGTACGCCGAACAAAATATGCCCCAGTAACGTCCTGAAAAATGGACGGTGTGGCCGCTAACGTTAGCGGCCAGGGCATTTAATAATATTGAAAGAAAGGAGAAATAATTATGGCAAGCAACTCTTCTAATCAGCTGCAGATTCCCGAAGCCAAGGCTAAGCTGAATGCGTTCAAGACCGAGGTCGCATCCTCGCTCAACGTTCAGCTCAAGCAGGGCTACAACGGTGACCTGACCTCCCGTGAGGCCGGCTCCATCGGTGGCGAAATGGTAAAGCGCATGATCGCTTATGCCGAACAGAATATGCCTAAGTAACAAATAACCGTTGTTGTCTCAGGGACCGTAATCTTACGGTCACTGCGCAATAAATACGAAGGAAAGGAGAAACAGAAATGGCGAGCAACTCTTCGAATCAATTGCAGATTCCCGAGGCCAAGGCTAAGCTGAATGCTTTCAAGACCGAAGTGGCGTCCTCCCTCAACGTCCAGTTGAAGCAGGGCTACAACGGCGACTTGACTTCCCGCGAGGCCGGTTCCATCGGTGGCGAAATGGTCAAACGCATGATTGCCTACGCTGAGCAGAATATGCCCGGCAGCACCAGCAGCCGCTAATAGGCGTGCAAAGCTGTAACGATAAGAGCCGCGGCATTTAGCCGCGGCTCGCAGTTTTATGCGAGGTTGGAACTCCGAAAGACGCCCGATTTGGGCGGATTCTAAATGCATATGCCTTTTCTGTAAAATGGGGTTGACGCGGGCGGCTTACCGTGGTATCCTATTACTTGCCGCTAAGAAGCGGAACGTCGCGGGGTGGAGCAGTCTGGTAGCTCATCGGGCTCATAACCCGAAGGTCGTGAGGTTCAAATCCCACCCCCGCAACCAATGATGCGCATACCGAAAGGTGTGCGCATCTGCATGGCGGCGTAGCTCAGTTGGCCAGAGCATTCGGTTCATACCCGGAGTGTCATCCGTTCAAATCGGATCGCCGCTACCAAAAAGCCCCTAAACGCCTAGCGTTTAGGGGCTTTGTCTTTTGTAATAACGACGATATTCCAAACTGAAGATCGCAAAAAGGTCATACTTTTTAATCATCGCTTTTTAATCATCGCCTGGGCATTTTGACAACACCCTGGAAGAAACTTATAATGATGTTAGCATTAAAAACGGATGGAATATAAAATGATTGATAAGATCACGTTGGACCAGTTGGAAAGCTATCTGGCCTTTTTCTATAAGATGTACGATGTTGTAAGGCTTGTCGATCCGGTCGGGAAATTTGTGATTGAATATCGGGAAAACAAGCGCGCCGTCACCAGCCAGGTTTGCCATGAATATTGGAAAGAGCAGCAGATTTGCGATAACTGCATTTCGATACGGGCATATTCTGAGAACAAATGCTTTATGAAATTGGAGCAGGCGCCCGAAACGATTATGATGGTGACGGCCCTTCCCATTGAGCATGCGGAAAATCCAGCCGTGCTGGAACTTCTTAAGAATGCTTCCGATACGATGATGATTGGCACCGGCAACTATACGGAAAGCCAGCTGATGAAAAATGTTGTTGTAGAAATCAATGATCTGATTATGAAGGATGAATTGACCGGCCTTTACAACAGGCGCTATGTGGATGAACGGCTGTCGGCGGATGTTGTCAAAGCTTCCATGTCGAATACTCCGCTTTCGCTTGCGTTCCTGGATGTGGACGATCTCAAAGGCGTTAACGACATCTATGGGCATACGGCGGGAGACCAGGTGATTACAAAGGTTGCCAGCGTTTTAAAGGGGTGCATCCGCTCTAAAAGCGATTGGGCGGCGCGCTATGGCGGGGATGAGTTTCTGATATGCCTCAACAATACGGGCTATGAGGGTGCATGCCATGTCATGGAGAGAATCTGCGATCAGATCAGCGTTGAACTTGGAGATGGGCGCATTACAAGCTCGGTTTCGGTTGGAATATATACCATGCACGGTTCACGGCTGACGCCCGGGGAATTGATTGCTCTGGCGGATAAGCGCATGTATGAAGCCAAGACCAAAACCGGGCATGTGGATAAGCTGTCGTAGAAGGGAAAAGGCTCCGGGCGTTCGTGTCCGGAGCCTTTATGGACCGCAGTTATTAACGGCGTCTACAGCCGCAGTTACAGTTACGTTTGCCGCAGCAGGAGCAAACGGCAGCAATAGCCAGTAAAGGGAAAAGACAGCCACTCATAATCATCACTCCTTGTAATTGATTGCCACGATATATGGCGGTATACAATATATACTATGTCACAAATGAACGATGCGTGAAAAGACAAGCGCAAGCGTGCCTGATATCGGCCTTGAATAAGGCGCATGCTCTGCGTTGATGTGTTTTCCGGCAAGCGCGGCTATGATATCCATACAGGATCATATATGGGTACACGCGGCGTAAAAAACGGAGGATGAGACTTGAGTCCATTTACCGCCGGGCAATGCTAAAGCGTCTATTCACCATAATGGGATTTGCCGCAAAACGGTTTATACTTGAAATTGTTTTAATATGCCGAACGTCAGGTCATCCGAAAAATGGTACGCCTGGTCCATAAACTCGTCATACTCCTGGATGCTTTGCGCGTAATCTCCAGCAAGAATCCGGAGGATCTGGGTTTCCGTGAAGTTGACAAGCTCATAAATTACCGCCTGCAGGGTAGCCCTGTCCCAGTAACGGTTGATTTCCGAAAGGATTTGCGCAAACTGATCGGACACCTCATATAGCGTCTGCCTTTGATCTGCGATGGCGGAGGAATCGTTATTCCGGTATGCTTCAATCAGCGCTGTTAAAGCATGGATATAGATCAAATAGTTTTGCCGTATCCTGTTGCCCACCCCCTGGCCGTAAAATTGCGCAAACAAGGCGGCAAGATCACCCGCATTCTGTTCAAGGCGCGCCTCTATGGCGTCCTGATCGCCCAACTGAAACAGAATGCTGTAGATCAATGCGCGGATCCATTGGTTATTGTTGACCCATATCCTGCGGATGGAGTTGGATAGTGCGACCTGGTTGAGCAAATATTGATTTGTACCGGTTGGCCATATGGACATAGTTGGGGCCTCCTTTTAAGCTTCTGCTGCAATATATGCAGATGCATCAGGATATTAACCCATAAGAGGTGCAACAGGCCGCTGTCGGCGAGATAAAATCATCCGGCGGCATAGGCTTTATATGAGACTTTAATGAGACCGCATTGACAGTTGGCGGAGTGGAGCGTATAATATAACGTGAAGGGTAAACGTTAACCCTACTCACTTCTGGAGGCGTGTCATGAGAGAATATATTCTAGGCATTGACGTTGGAGGAACGAAGATTGCATTTGGTCTATTCAATTTTCAGAGGGTAATCGTTTACTATCGTAAAATTGCAACCAAAAAAGATGCAACTCCCGACGAAATGACGCAAATACTTTCCCATGAAATTGACGACATCCTGCATTGCAACAATCTCACGCCGGATCATCTTAAGGGCATTGCAGCCGGATTTCCTTCCTATGTGGATTTTGCGCGAGGCGTCATTGTATTTACCACTAACATGGTAAATCTTAAGAATTACCATGCGAAAAAGGCGCTTTCCGAACGCTATCCGGGTGTAGAAATCATAATAGACAACGATACCAATATTGCAGCGCTGGCAGAACACCGTCTGGGTGCCGGCTGCGGGTTTGACCATATGCTTTTTACCGCCGTTTCTACCGGCGTAGGCAGTGGATTTATTATCAACAATCAGCTTTACCGTGGCGCGTATGGTGGTGCGGGCGAATCCGGACATATGCTGATTACGCCGGATCAGGGGATCGAATGCGGCTGTGAAAACCGCGGCTGCTTCATGAGCTACACCTCTGGTTCCATGATCATGCGGCATGCGCGTCTTGCGATAGAAGCTGGTGAAAAGTCGCTGCTGTATGATCTGGTGGACGGCGATCTTGATTTGCTTAGTGCTGCGCATCTGAATGCGGCGTACGGCAAGAACGATTCGCTTGCAACCCGCCTTCTGGATCAGATCGGATATTATCTGGGGATCTATGTATATAACATGTTCATCGGTATGAATTTTAACTGCTATGTATTCGGCGGCGGTATGGTTCAGTTTGGCGGCGCGTTGTTTGATAGAATCCGCGCCACATTTGACCGCTATAACCATGCAAAGGATCAGGAAATCTATCTCAAGCCGGCTGAAATCGGAGAGGATTGCGCGGTGCTCGGCGCTGCGCTGTTGTTTGAATCAAGGGGATGCTGACCGTTCGGTCTGGCATGAGTGATTGATAAGGAGGTCAGTATGGGATATTTTGGAGAATCAACGAAGAGAATTGCAAAAATACGCGAGACGCTGCTGAATACGCAGCCTGCCATTTGCGTGGAACGTGCCGTCTACACCACGCAGGCATATCAGGAGAATCTCGCGAAGCGCCCCATCCTTAAGCGCGCGCTTGCGTTTGATAAAACGCTGCGCAATATGAGCATTTACATTGAAGAAGGAACGCTGATTGTGGGCAACCAGGCGTCCGGCAACCGCTATGCGCCGATTTTCCCGGAATATGCAATGGACTGGGTGGTTGACGAGCTGGACGCTCTTGAAAAACGGGATGGCGACATGTTCCTAATCAGCGGGGAGAGCAAGCGTATTCTGCGCGAAATGGCTCCGTTCTGGGAGGGTAAGACGCTCAAGGAAAAAGCGCTTGCGCTGATGCCGCCCATGAGCCGCACTCTTTATGATGCTGGCGTTATCCGCTGCGAAGGAAATATTACCGCCGGTGACGCGCACCTTGCCGTTAGCTACGAGACGCTGCTTACGCGCGGCATGCTTGCCGTACGCGAGGACGCGGAAAAGGCCAAAGCGAAGCTGGACCTTTCTAATTTTTCCGACCTGAAAAAACTGTATTTTTATGATGCCGTGCTCATCAGCCTCGATGCCTGTATTGCGTTTGCGGAGCGCTATTCGGAGCTTGCCTTGCAGATGGCGGAGAAGGAGGCGGATCCCGCCCGGCGCGAAGAGTTGCTTGAGATTGCGCGCATCTGCAAAAAAGTCCCCGCATATCCTGCGGATACCTTCCATGAAGCGCTGCAGTCCGTTTGGTTTTTACATCTTCTGCTGCAGGTGGAAAGCAGCGGCCATTCGCTCTCTTTTGGCAGGTTCGATCAGTTCATGTATCCTGCTTTCCGCGCCGATATGGAAGCAGGCATGCTCACGGAAGAACAGGCGACGGAGCTTTTAGAGAACTTCTGGCTCAAGACGTTTACCATCAACAAGGTGCGGAGCGCTTCTCATACCAAGTACTCCGCCGGAAGTCCCCTGTATCAGAATGTTTGCATCGGCGGCCAGACCACGGATGGCAAGGATGCCGTAAACAGGCTTTCCTTCCTCGTGCTCAGATCAGTTGCGCGTCTGCGTTTACCGCAACCCAATCTTTCTGTCCGTTACCACAGCGGCACATCGGATGCATTCATGAAGGACTGCATCGAGGTGATACGCCTTGGGTTTGGTATGCCTTCGTTCAATAACGATGAAACCACGATCGATTCGTTTATCAAGTGGGGTATCTCCAAGGAGGACGCCTATAATTACAGCTCTATCGGCTGCATTGAGGTCTCCATCCCCGGAAAGTATGGCTACCGTACTTCGGGTATGAACTTCCTGAATTTTCCGCGCATCCTTATGGCGGGGCTTAATAACGGCGTCGATGTGACCAGCGGGAAACGTATCTGCAAGGATATGGGCCACTTGCGCGATATGGCCTCGTTCGATCAGGTCTGGAAGGTGTGGGAAGAAGTTGTAAAGATATTCACAAAGGAAAGCGTTATCATGGATAACTGTGCGGATTTCTCACTTGAAGAGGAAACGCCCGATCCATTGTGCTCAGCCTTTGTTGCGGATTGTATCGGCCGCGGCCTTACACTCAAAGAAGGCGGCGCAATCTATGATAACATTGGGCCATTGCAGGTGGGCATTGCCAACACGGGCGATTCGCTTGCGGTACTCAAGAAGCTTGTATTTGATGAAAAGCGTATCACGCCGTCCCAGCTGTGGGATGCCATGATGGAAAATTACAGCGGCTCCGAGGGTGAGCGCATCCACAGCATCGTGTTGAACGAGGCGCCCAAGTTCGGCAACGATATCGATTATGTCGACCATCTGACGGCCGATTCCTACCAGGTATATATCAATGAGATTGCCAAGTACCACAACACACGGTATGGACGCGGGCCGATTAACTGCGGCTATTATGCAGGCACCTCATCCATATCTGCAAACGTTCCGCAGGGTGCGGGCGTCTGCGCAACGCCGGACGGCCGCTATAAGGGCGAGCCGCTTGCGGAAGGGTGCTCTCCTTCGCACGGGGCGGATACCCACGGACCTACGGCGGTATTTAAATCCATCTCCAAGCTGCCCACGCCAGAACTGCTTGGCGGTGTACTGCTCAACCAGAAGCTCAATCCCTCCTCGCTGGTAGAAGAACGCGACAAGCAAAAGCTGATTCTGCTGCTTCGTACATTTTTTGACACGCTCAAGGGATATCATGTACAATACAATGTAGTATCCCGGGATATGCTGCTCGACGCGCAGAAAAACCCGGAAAAGCACCGCGACCTGATCGTCCGCGTGGCGGGATACAGTGCATTCTTCAACGTCCTTTCGCGTGAGACGCAGGACGATATCATCGGGAGAACGGAGCATGTTCTTTAAGTTATGCAACAGGGGATGATCTTTAACATCCAGCGGTTCTCCATCCACGACGGGCCGGGCATCCGCACCACCGTATTCTTAAAGGGATGCCCGCTCAACTGCAGATGGTGCTCCAACCCGGAGTCAAAGTCCCGCCATCGGGAACTGCTCTATAATCCGCGCAATTGCAAGCGCTGCCACAGCTGTGTTGCCGTATGCCCGGAACATGCGATATCGGTCAGGGAGGATGGATATATCCAAATTGATCGGAATTCCTGTACTCGCTGTGAAGCATGTACAAAAGTGTGCCTGCCTGGTGCGCTTTATATGGAAGGCAGGCTTGTAACTGTTGGGGATTTGATGGAAGAAGTGCTCAAAGACCGCGCCTTTTACGAAAAGTCAGGCGGCGGTGTCACCGTTTCGGGCGGCGAGCCCTTTTTCCAGCCAGAGTTTTTGCTAAGTTTTTTACGTGCGCTAAAAGGAGCGGGGATCCATACCACCATAGAAACCACAGGATTCACTGCGCGTGAGGCGCTTTCCCACACGCTTCCTTTTATTGATCTTCTCTACTTTGACCTCAAGCACCCTGACAGCGTCAAACATAGGGAGAAGACAGATGTCGGGAACGAACGCATATTGGAAAACCTGGCGTTTGCGCTTGCTTCGGGCAAAGATGTCGTTGTGCGCATTCCGGTTATTCCGGGGTTTAATAATACGCCGGAGGCTGTTGCGGGTTATATGGAACTGTTTCATACGCTTAAGGTTCGGCAGGCGCACTTGCTGCCGTTTCATCAGTATGGCGCAGGGAAGTATGACTTAATGGGACTCCCATACGAATATCGGGATACCCCCAACATGGAGAAGGAAGCGCTTGCGGGGATGAAAACGAGCCTGGAGCAGGCGGGATGTCAGGTGCAGCTTGGAGGATAGGAGAATATATGGAGGAAAAGAAGCTCTCCATCAAAAAAATCGCGGAAATCACGGGGTATTCCATCGCGACCGTGTCCAGGGTCATCAACGGCAAAGGGAAATATTCCGCCGCGACTGAGGCGATCATCCGCGAAGTGATCAAGACCCATCATTTTGTTCCCAATATGATTGCTAAGGGTCTGCGTACCAACAATGCGATGACCATCGGCCTGATTGTACCGGACATTACGGAAGAGTTTATCGCCACCATTACGCTTGCCGCCCAGAACACCCTTTTTGAAGCGGGTTATAGCGCATTCATCTGCAATTCCAATGAAAAGTCACAGGTGGAAGTACGCCATCTGGAATTGCTGCGTGCGCAGAACATCGGCGGCATCATATTTATCGGATCGGAGAGCGTATACAAGGGAGCGGTTTACGATGCCATTCCCAAGATTTATATCGACCGCGTCCCCCTGTCCTTTGAAGGGAACGAAGAGTATATTTTTATTGAATCGGAAAGTCATGCGGGCGCACAAATGGCAATCCGATGCCTGTATGCGCATGGCTGCCGCAAGATCATTTCCATTCTGGAAGGAAAGATGATTTCGCCGAGCATTGGACGCCACCGGGGCGTGCAGGAGGAGTTCCGGAGGTTGGGGATTAATCCGGACGGAAAAATATACCACTGCCACATTACATACGAGGACTGTTTTGCTCTTACGCAGAGAATTGTGGACAGCGGTGTGCAGTTTGACGGGCTCTTCTGCTATAACGACGTCATGGCCGCAGGCTCCATCAGCGCGCTCAAAAGCCGCGGGATCAGGGTGCCCGAGCAGGTCAAGGTGGTCGGGTTTGACGATATCAGTCTTGCGAGCTATTACCGCCCGTCCATCACTTCATTGCGGCAGGATATGAAGCGGATGGGCACTATGGCCGCCAACATCATGCTTGAGCTGATTGCGGGAACCTATACCGGATCCAACCGGATTAAATTACCCATAGAACTGATCGAACGCGAAAGTACGATGACGATATTGGAGGAAGGAATATGAAGATCGTAATTGGGTGCGACCATGTCGCAGTAGAACTAAAGAACGAGATTATTCGCCATCTGACCGGCAAGGGTTATACCGTAGAGGATGTCGGCGCTTATACCGACGAGCGTACGGATTACACCATATATGGAGAGAAGGTTGCACGTTTGGTTGCCTCCGGCGAGTATGACCGCGGAATCGCTATCTGCGGTACCGGTGTAGGCATTGGTATGACCTGCAACAAGATCACCGGGATACGCTGCGTCACCTGCAGCGAACCCTATTCCGCAAAACTGAGCCGGCAGCACAATGACACCAACTGTCTTGCGTTTGGCGCGCGCGTGGTCGGGGTGGAGCTGGCGAAAATGATCGTCGACAACTGGATTGAGACGGAATACGAGGGCGGCAGGCATCAAAGACGTGTGGACCGCCTGCTGGAGCTTGATCAACTGCGCTGCCCATAGTGTAGGCGCGGTTGAGTGCAAAAGTCCGCGCTTGACTTTTAACAGGTGATATGTTAAGATCACTTCATAGTTTAAATATCATTCGAAGTTGACTTAGGTAAACGTTATCCTTGAAAATTTTACACTTTACCGTTCGACTGACTGCAAAACAGTAAAAATGAAACAAGGCAAGTAAAAAATCAAGAATCAGTTTTACAGCATTATAAGGTAAACGTTTACGTTACCCGTTTTTATAGAGTAAAAAGAAGGAACACGAAGACTCTGGAACATATTTTGATCACAATGGAGAGGCGCTATGAACATTAAAATTTCTCCTTCGCTGATGTGCGCGGATATGCTGCATCTGGGTGAGCAGCTCGCCATACTGGAAAACAAAGCGAATTTTCTGCATATTGATATTATTGATTGGCACTATGTCAAGAACTTTTGCCTTGCACCGCAAATCATGGATCAGATCCGGAAGGTTTCTTCCATTCCTATGGATGCGCATCTGATGGTTGATAACGTCGATACGGATTTGATGGAGCTTTGTCTGGATTGCGGTGCGGATTCCATTGAAGTCGATCCCATGGTGGCGCGTACCAAGATGTTTCGCTTTATTGACCTGGTCAAAAAGCGCGGCAAGAAAATCGGCGTGTATATTAATCCTGCCGATCCATTGGAGATAACGTTTTCCTACATCCATCTTCTGGACCGCATCACGTTTATGTCCGTAGATCCGGGCTATGCCGGGCAACGGTTTGTGCGTGAAACGCTGGATAAAATCCGGGAAGCAAAGCGCCTTAAACTTGAAAAGGGCTATACCTTCGAGATCGAAATCGACGGCTCCTGCAACCGCAATACATACAAAGAGATTTATGATGCCGGAACCGAGATCTTCATATTGGGTTCTTCCGGGCTCTTCGGCCTTGACAACGATCTGGAAAAGGCCTGGGCGATGATGACGCGCCACATTGAAGAAACCATTGGATGAAGACACGGGAGGAAGGATATGCCAGCGAACGAGCCGTTTATCATAGGCATTGATATCGGGGGCACCAATCTGCGTATTGGCGGCGTCACGCTTACGGGAAACTGCCTGCATACCAGCATTTTTCCGAGTGCGGTTCTTTCACAAGGGGGAGACGCCCTTGATCGGCTGGTGCAGGTGGTGGATACATTCCGCTCTGAACTGGGCGGGGACAACTGCCTTGGCGTTTCGATCGGCTTTCCGGCGACGGTCGCAAAGGACAGAAAGCATGTGCACTCCGTTCCCAATATTTTAAATGACCGCGGGGAGCATGTGCTTGACAACCGCAATATTGTAGACCCTATGGAGGCCGCGCTGGGCATGCCGGTCGTCATCAACAGGGATGTCAACAATCTGCTGGCGTTTGACTGCATGTTCCATGGCCTGAATGGTCTTGAAATCATCGTTGCATGCTACATCGGCACCGGCTTTGGCGGTGCAATCATGATCAACGGCTCTGTCCTGACCGGCAAGAACGGAGTTGCCGATGAAATCGGCCATATCCCGTATCATAAGAGTGAAAGAATCTGCGCCTGCGGCAAAGTTGCCTGTGCGGAGTGCTATGCATCCGGCCAAGCGCTTCGGTTGATCCAGAAGGAACAGTTTCCCGATACGTTCATTGGAGATTTATTCATAAAGCACGGCAATGAGGCTGTACTGCACGAATTTGTAGAGGATTGCGCACTTCCTGTTGCAACGCAAATCAACATTTTTGATCCGGACTGTGTGGTTATCAGCGGCGGCGTCGTCTCGATGCAGGGCTTTCCCAGGGACGAGCTGATGCGCTATATCATCAAACATACCCGCAAACCGTTCCCCGCAGAAAACTTACGCGTCATTTTTTCCGAGCATCCCAAAGAGGCGGGCATTATCGGTGCAGCGCTCTCCGGTATGAAGGCCCTTAAGATCGCGTACGACCCGACAGTATTCCGCGCGGCCGTACAAAACTGAATTTGAATATATGTTTCCCCGTCTACGAGGCGGCGGAAATCAATAAACTTAGGAGGAAGTATCATTATGAAGAAAATGCTCTCTCTTGCGCTGGCACTGGTTCTGGCTTTAGGCCTGCTCGCAGGCTGCCAGCCTGCAGCTCCCGCCCCGTCCACTGAGGCGCCCGCTGCACAGCAGACCCCGGCCGCCGGTGAAGCAACCCCCGCGCCTGCAGCTGAAGAGAAGTATGCCATGCTGCTCAAGCCTGTTTCCAATGAATATTGGTCGATTATGGAAGCCGGCGTGAAGGAATGGGCTACCCAGCAGGGTATCACGGTTGACGTGTATGCCGCTGAATCCGAAGAGAATCTCGCCGGTCAGCTTTCCCAGCTTGAAGACATCGCCAAGAAGGGATATGCAGGTATCGCCGTAGCGCCCCTCTCTCCCGTGAACCTGATTTCCGGCATCGTGATGGTCAATCAGGCCGGCATTCCCATTGTGGACGTTGATGAAGCCGTAGATTTCACCGAACTCAAGGCAAACGGCGGCGCCATGGTCGGCCAGGTCACCACGGACAACCTCATGGTCGGCAAACGTGCGGGCGAATTCATCGTTGAGAAGATTGGCACCGGCAAGGTTGCCATTATCGAAGGAACGGGCGGTAACGTCACCAGCCAGAACAGGTCCGCAGGCGCCAAGGAAGTGTTCGAATCCACCGAGGGCGTTGAGCTTGTGGCCAGCCAGCCGGGCGATTGGGACCGCGTAAAGTCTCTGGACGTTGCAACCAATATCCTGCAGACCAATCCCGACCTCAAGGCGTTCTATTGCGCCAACGACACCATGGCGCTTGGCGTATACCAGGCTGTTGTTAACGCCAACAAGCAGGATCAGGTGATCGTAGTTGGTACCGACGGCGTCGCAGGCGCTGTTGAATCGATCAAGAACGGCGAACTGACCGCTTCCGTCGCACAGGATCCCGTAGGCATCGGTATCCGCTGCATCGAGCTTCTCCGTGAAGCTGTCAAGAATGGCTGGAAGGCTGACGCCTCCGCCGAGATCCCCGTTGAATACATCGATTCCTACCTGATCACCAAGGACAACGCAAAGTAATCTTAATCCAACAAACGTCTGTCCAATCATGCCAACCCCACCCGTACCCGGGGTGGGGTTGGCATAAAGCAAGGAGATCCTATGGATTATTTAGTTGAAATGTCGCATATTACAATGAAATTTCCCGGCGTTGTCGCACTTGACGACGTTCATTTTAATCTGCTGCCCGGGGAAGTGCATGTGCTGCTCGGCGAAAACGGCGCGGGCAAATCCACACTGGTCAAAATCCTCAGCGGCGTCAACGAGCCCACTGGTGGATCCATCGTGATTGGAGGAAAGGAATTCTCCAAACTGACACCCCATGAATCTGCCGAAAACAGAATATCCATCATCTATCAGGAATTGAGCGTGATCAACGAGCTTTCTATTGCGGAAAATATCTTTGTGGGAAAGCTGCCGCATAAAAGGACGCTGGGCGTCAAGATGGTCGATTATGCCCGGATCAATCAGACGGCGAAGGAATTGCTCCAGCGGATCGGCCTTAACCGGGACCCTTCGACGCCTGTGCAGAATATCTCCATCTCCGAAAAACAGCAGGTGGAGATTGCAAAGGCGCTTGCCGCCGATGCAAAGATCATTATTATGGACGAACCCACCTCATCCCTGACCATAGAAGAAACCGAAAATCTGTTTAAAATCATCGACCAGCTCAAAAAAGAGGGTATCGGCATCATCTATATTTCCCATAAGCTTAAGGAAATTAAGGCGATAGGCGACAGGGTGTCGGTACTCAAGGATGGAAAATCCGTGGGTACGCGAGATGTCAAGGACGTTGAGGTCGAAGATTTGGTTTCCATGATGGTCGGCCGGGAGTTGAAAAATAAATATACCGGCTGTGAGTCGGTCCATCACGAAAGCGGACAACTAATTTTCTCCGTACGCAACCTCACGCGCAAGGACAATTCCGTGCGCAACATCAGCTTTGATCTTTACCGCGGGGAGATTCTCGGGTTTGCCGGGCTTATCGGGGCGGGCCGCAGCGAACTGATGGAGGGCATTTTCGGCATCCAGCCAATTAGCTCCGGCGAGATTGAGCTGCTGGGTAAAAAGCTCAATATCAAATCGCCCTATGCCGCGCTCAAAAGCGGCATGGCGTTTGTGACGGAAAACAGGCGTGAAACCGGATTTTTCAAAAACTTTGAAATTTGGCGTGAGATTTCCGTTACCAATAACCTCAAGCGCTCCAAGTTCGGCGGCCTGACGGGGCTGACCCGCAACAATGAGGATTATACGCGCGCGCAGGAGCAGGTGAAATTGCTCAGGACGAAGTGTTCGGGTATCAATCAGATGACCGCGAACCTATCGGGCGGAAACCAGCAAAAGGTAATCATCAGTAAATGGCTGTCCGTTGACAGCGATCTGTTCATATTCGACGAGCCCACCAAGGGAATCGACGTGGGCGCGAAGAGCGAAATCTACGAGATCATGCGCAACATGGCAAACGCCGGAAAGGGCGTCATCATGGTCTCATCGGAACTTCCGGAGCTGTTGTGTACTTGCGATCGTATCATTGTGTTCCGCGAGGGCGAACAGACCGCGGAATTCTCCAGTGAGGAAGCGACTGAAGAACGAATCATGCTGGCGGCCACAGCATCAATGTAAGAGGTGAATGACTATGCAGAACAAAGCAAAAGGGAAAGCTTCCTTCCAGTCGGTTTGGGACAAATTCGGCACTCTGGGCATGCTGGTGCTGATTATTATCGGACTCTCCATCGCATCCCCCAAGTTCTTCCTTACCATGGACAATTTAAAGCAGATTGGCCTGCAGAGCACGGTGTATTTGTTGTTGGCATATGGTGAGTTCTTTGCCATCCTGATCGCCGGTATCGATCTTTCGGTAGGCTCCATTGCAGGCCTTTCCGGCATGCTTACCGCCATGATGATGAACGCGGGCATGCCCGTGGCGCTTGCGGTGCTGCTCGGGCTTGTTTGCGCGGCAATCTTCGGCGCAATCAACGGCAGCATCATTAACGCGACCGGGTTGCATCCGTTTGTAATTACGCTGGGTACGCAATCCATTTACCGCGGGATTACGCTGGTCATATCCAACGGACGGCCGTTGTTCAATTTTCCCACGTCCTTTAAGGGCATTGCAGGGTATGTATTGGGCATCCCCATCCCGGTTATCATCACGCTGGCGGTGGCCATTGTTTTGGTGTTCTTCACAACAAAGACCGTGCTGGGACGGAATATTTACGCCTTGGGTGGCAACAAGCAGTCTGCCTACTACTCCGGCATCAATATCCGCCTGCACACCCTGATTGTACACACGCTTTCGGGCCTGATGGCCGGTATTGCCGGGCTTGTCATGACGGCGCGTATCGGCGCGGCAGAACCGCTTGCAGGCTCCGGCTATGAAACCTACGCTATCGCCGCGTGCATTATTGGCGGCGCGAGCTTCTTTGGCGGAAAGGGCAAGATTGCGGGCATTGTGATCGGCGGCCTGATCATCGGGACCATCAGCAACGGGCTGAACATCCTTAACGTGCCGAGCTTCTGGCAGCAGGTTGTAATGGGTTCGCTCATTATCGGCTCCGTTGCGCTTGACAAATTTGTGGGTACCCGCGGGCGTACCACTGCGACAATTTAACGAACAGGAGGTGCTCTTCATGGAGCTGCAAGTAAAAAAGAAGTTGCTTGAGGAAGCGTTAAAAGCAAACGGCGGTATCCTCCGCCTTGCGCCCAGCTGGGTAACGAGAACCTTTCTCCCCCCCGGACGCAGGCTTAAGCTTGACAACAGGGATATTTATCCCCGTGGCGCAAGCTGGGGTGCCGTCAGCGAACGCTGGATGGCTTCCACCGGTATGTGCGACAATGGTCCCACTACAGGCCCGTATGAAGGCATGAGCTTCATCGCGGTCAAAACCCCCACCGGCATAGAGAAGATTTTGCTTAAGGAAGCGATCGAGCTCCTTGGCGATGCCATCATCGGCAAGGAGGCGATGGAGAAAAATGGGCGTCTGACCTCGTTCGCCAAGTTTTATGATTTCTCTGTGCCCATCCATAACCATGTGCATCTGATGGCCAAGGAGGCGGCCGCCGTGAACGCGCCGCCCAAGCCCGAAGCATACTATTTTCCGCATGAACTCAATACGTTCCTCTATAATGCGGACTATACCTTTTTTGGCATCGACCCGCACATCACCAAGCAGGAATTCAAGAGGTATTTGGAGAATTGGGGCCTTGGAGACAATCATATTCTGGAAGTATCCCGTGCGTACAAGCTGCGCATGGGGACCGGCTGGGATATCCCCGCAGGCATTCTCCACGCGCCCGGCTCTGTGGTGACGTACGAACCACAGTACATGAGCGATACTTCGCTGTTCCTGCAGACCATCAACCACGATGTTTATACGGACCGCGAGATGCTTGTGAAATTTATTCCCGAGGACAAGAAGATGGATCTGGATTACATCATTGATTGTCTTGACTGGGAAGCGAATACGGATCTGGACTTCAAGCACAACCATTACCATGAGCCGATTCCTGTGGAAGACCCAGCCGCAATGTCGGAAAAGGGATACTACGAGGAGTGGATCGTGTACGGTTCGCCGGAGTTTACAGCAAAGCGTCTTGTTGTGCGTCCCGGCCGCACCGTGACCATTGCGGATGGCGCGTCCTATGGCTTTATTATGATGCAGGGTCATGGCACCATCGACGGGCTGCCCATTGAGACGCCTGCCTGCATCCGGTACGAGCAGCTGACCTGCGACGAGTACTATGTGACCGATGCCGCTGCGAAGAAGGGCGTGACCATCACCAACCTGAGCGACAATGCGGATATTGTGATGCTCAAACACTTTGGCGCATTCAACCATGACGCCGATCAGTTCCTCAAATAATTAAGCAATGGAACTAAAAGCAAAAGAGCTGATTGTGTAAGCACAGTCAGCTCTTTTGGATATTCTTAGTTTTTTACTGGCCGCTTAAGCCTTTTGGAGGGCAACAGTTTTATATAGACAGCAGAGGAATGATATTGATGACCGGCTCCTCATAAGGATGAATACACCTGATGGCCTCAACAGCACTTTTGATGTGTTCCCTGCTGCATCGAAACTCCAATTTATACTCCTTGGCACGGCATAATACACCCACTTCTCCATGAAAAGGCCGGCTTCCAGGCAAGGGCCGCCAGGTGCCCTCGACCGGGAAATAGGAGGAGACATGGTCATAAGCGCCAACAACACAAGCGCCGATTTCCGTCAGGGCGGAGATTAGGGGATTAATGCATTCATATGGCAGATACACTTCCACCTTCACATTCGTATCGTCCAGCATCCTAAAACCCTCCTTTGTCCGGCCATAACGGCATCGCGCCTATTTGCAAGCACTATTGGCCGATTGCGGTATACCCGGTTTTTTCTACCAGATATTGTCCCTGCGGGGATAAGATCCATTCAATGAACCGGCCGACATTGGGATTATCGCTGCCTGCGGTAACGGCGTAGAATTCGGCGGAGAGGGGATATTCCCCGCTGGCAATGGTACGCTTTTCAGGCTTTACGCCATCCACTTCCAGCAGCTTGATTTCATTGTTCTGGAGCATCTCCGTTGCAAAGAACAGGAACGAATACCCGATGGCGTTCCGATAGTTCCGGTAACTTGCGGTCTCATGAATGATATCGCCCATCCCTGAAGCGATATCTTCCTTGGGCGGCGTCATCAGGTGTTTATCTTCCATCAGCTTTTGGAGCATCGTCTGGCTGCCGCTGTTTTCCGGGCGCTGAAAGGCCCGGATTGCCTCGTTCTTGCCGCCTACTTCCTTCCAGCTTGTAAGATTGCCGGCATAGATATCCTGAATTTGGGCCGTAGTGAGGCCGTTTACTTCATTGCGGGCGTTCACAAAAAACACAAACGCTTCTTTCCCAATAGGCGTCAGCTGCAGCGTAAGGCCTTTGCTTTTGGCCTCTTCGAGCTGCTGCTTCGATGGGCGCGCAGCAAAAACAATGTCCGTTTCACCATTGATCAGCCTTGCATAGGCGTCTATAGTGGTGGTGCATACGACTTCGCCGAGACTTGCGGCGGCGCCTTCCTTCATGGCATAAAGGTCATATTCCCCGGTCGGATAAACAGCTTGCGCAAAGGCGGCGTACAGGGGATACAGCGCCGTCGCCCCGTCCAGACGCGGAAGATTGTTCTGCAGCTGCAGGGTGGATACTTCCTCCAGCTTTGCCGCTCTGGTATTTTCGGAAAACGGCTGATACAGCGTAAGATCAACGCCCTGATCGTTTACCTGGACAAAGCTGTTGCGATAGGCCTGCCCGGCTTCATACACCCCAACGGACAAGACGCAAAGCCCGAGAAATGAAAGAAACAGGATGTTGAAGAGCTTCGGCTTGAGAAACTGAAATACCTTTAAGATCACAAACACAATCAGTGCGCCGGTACAAACCAGTACCAGTGGGGAATAAAACAGGCTTCCCCCAGAAAAAGCCACGATGAACGCGACAAAAAGGCCGATGACCGCCAAAGCGATTGCAGAAACAAGCGTGATGAGTATCTTTGTGAATACCTGCTGCACGTACTACCTCCAGAACGATTTCACTTCAAGTATTATACCAGAAATTCTGCAAAAGCCGAAGCCTGTCGCGGCAGTTCAGCCTGGCGTCCGGCTCGGCGTTTGGCGCTTTGGCGAGCGTGACATCGGATGAAGCCTCCCTATACTAGAACATAAGAAAAGCACCGATTGGTGCCTTTTCATGTTTCACAGCAATTCGCCCGATGAGCCGGGACAATCTCCCCGGCGTTTTCTAAATTTCAAATCCGCGTGCCGCGCTTGATAATTCTCTAATATAGCCGTCCCACAAATCGGGGCTGAAATCCAGCAGCTTTAACGGATCATCCGCAATTTCGCCGTGCAATATGCTGTTTATTGTATCGGTCTCAAAATAGTGTACCTTATCAACCTGATATGTGTGATCAACACTGTAAACCAAGCTTAACCCCTGCGCACAGAGAACGGCGGCCTTTGGAAGGTCACTGTTGACGATTTTGATTTTGCTGGCGCTTGTTTCGTCGATATGGGAATCAAACCTGCGCAGATACGGAATACGGTTATGCGGCGCGATATCGACAGCGCCAAGAAGGGGGACAATGGCCTTTCCGGTAGCAAAGAAATGGATCATAGCGTCGACCGTTACATAAAAAGTGGTTTCTTGTGTAAGGACGCTGTGAAACAGCTTCAAAACACTTTCCCTGATGCTTGAGCTGCCCGGCGCCGCTTCCAACTCTTCCTTTTCAAGCAAGTATCCGATAGAAATAAAATTGTATGCGGCGGCGATCCGCCGCCCGATCAATTCGTCGATACAGGAAGGGTTGGCCTCCAGATACCCAATTGCTTCCTGCCTGTTAAAGCTGATTTTTTTCGCATCTTTTTTCATAAGGGCATTGAAAAAGGACGGCACATATCCCTTATGGGTGATAAACGACATCATGGGCGTGCCGTCTATCTGCGTGCTGAAAAGCAGCAGGAACCTTCCTTTTAACAGCAGAAAAGCGCTGTCGATCGGCTTTGTAATCTGCCACAGGTACAGGTCTACATATTCCTGCGCCTGCACGATTTTTTCCAAAAAGCCAATCGCAGATTTGCCGGATGCCGCCGCCTCCATATTGGATAGATCGATAAAATGGTTGAACGTGACGGCCTGCTTTGTGCCCAGTAATTTCACCCTTTGGAGAATATCGGCCTGCAGGCGGTTAAAAAGCGCCAGCGTGCTGTAGAAGTCCAAAGGGACGTTGGCGTCATGGCTCACAATATAATCGGAAGCGATGATACATAGCATGTTCAGAATATTCCTTTTTCCCAAAAAACACAGCTCTGCATCGGAATAACCAAAATCCGTATTGTTTTCTTCCTCAAAAGCCCTGTCAAGCGAATATTCCATCGCATAGGCCAGGAAGAGTTCCAATTCATGCGCTGAATTGAAATCATAAACCACCGGGAAAACATTCTTAAACTTTAAATAGCAGTTCCGGCTGTAGATTGTCTGGGAGAAATATTTTGCAGCTTGCCAGCTAAACGATTTTTTTTCTTTTACAAATGGCAGCCTTCTGCCTGTAAGAATTTTACTCAGGCCGCTCGGCGTCATATTCATGCTTAAGGCAAAATCTGTTTTGGAAATTTGTGCAATATTTATAAGTTCTTCCAACAATACGCCTATTTTCATTTGTTCCCTCAGCTTGACACATTATACTTCAGGTTATTTATACACCGCTTTTTCCCTATTCGCTTTCCTGGCAAAGAAATTTATTATTCGAAATTTTCTTTTTTTGTTCAGCCGTGAAAAGCGATTCTCTTTGTTTGTCAAGCGGGTGATGAGGTATCCTTATACAATTTATGTTGAGCCTGTATAGGATTCCTGCAAAAAAGCAGTGAAAGACCGATGTTCACTGCTTTTTTGGATAACAGACTTATCATAAAGGACAATGGGCCGTAAATCAAGTTCCTTCCGTTTGGAAGCGTGCTCTTGTCCGGATTTTTCTAAATCAATCCACGAGGAGGCATTATTTATGAGACGAAATCCAAAACGAATATGGACAAGCTGGGCGTTGGCGCTGATGCTGCTGTTTTCAGTGTTACTGCCCGCGCAAACCGTATATGCGGCTGATAAAAGCACTGTGCTCACGGAGTTTGTGGCAACGCTCAAGCAGGGTGGGGCGATACTGGGAGCCTCAGATAAAATAGACAGCGAAAAAGATATTCAGGTAGAAATCTCCTTCCGCGTGCCGGTGCAAGGCGATCAGCCGACGCCGACAGACCCTGTTAATTACCTTGATACGGCGCGTTTTGAGGTGAGCGATGCGTTTCGCCTTTTGAGCGATACAACTCCTAAGGTATTGAAATTTGGGAATATTCCCGTTGCGACCCTCACGCTGGAAGAGTCGGGCAGCAAGGTGTTTGCCAATGTGGTATTCGACGGCGATCCTACGGTATTTGATGGAAGCGATCCTTCGCTCAATACGGTAAAATGTTTGTTTACCGCTAATTTAAAATACGATAAGACCGGTGACGACGGCGAGGAGAAAGATGTCAATGTAGCGATTTTGGAAAAAACCTACACTGTACATGTGCCGCCTGCGGAGATTGTGTATGAGGTGACAAAATCGGGCACGCCCAACCTGGCGGATAGGACCATCACGTGGAACGTGGATATCAGCGCCACAAAGGCAGGCAATCCGGTTGATTTGGCAGGCTACAAATTCGTGGACAATTTAAATGCCGTGGGAGAATATATCCCCGGCACGTTTAGCCCAAGCTCTCTGACACCTGTTTATGACGAAACCGGAAAAATACTCAGTGGTACGTTTCCAACAGGCTCTACAAGCCCGCAGACTGTCACCTTCCAAACGGAAATTCCTGAAAATAAATATTATGGCAGCGGTAATCAATCCATTACGAATACGGCGCAGTTGATGGACGGTGCGGACGTGTTGAAAAAAGACGGCACAAAATCCGTTACATTTACGCCCCCAAAATGGATTGAGAAGACAGGCACTACAAACGATAAACCAAACGATCCCACCTATGATCCGACAAACCGCACCATTACATGGGCTATTATCGCCAATCATGAAGGCGCGGCGCTCAATAACATTGTGATTACCGATGCCCTGAAGGATGGGCTGACATTTCATTCAGCAATATGGGAGAAATGGGACAGCGCTTCCTCTACGTGGGTGGAAGAAACAAGCATTACGCCCATTGGAAACGAATATAGGATTAGTAACATCACCTCCAAAATTCGGCTGACGATTGTAACCAACGTGCCAAATGAAAGCCATACAACAGGCAAAAAAACGTATACAAACGCCGCCACCATCAGTTGGACAGGCTCTCCCGATCCTGCCACCAATTCCGGGCTGAGAAGCGGTGTTATTGGGGTCGATATCGGCTATAGTGCCCTTACAAAAACCGGAACTGCTGACCCTGCAGCCCGTAAGGTGAAGTGGAACATCACCGTGGATGCAAGAAGCCAGTCCAGCCTAACAGGCCTGAAGGTATATGATCTGTTGGTTTATGGAAGCAGTGCCAGCGGATTTGATAAGGCGGCAGCCAACGGCTGGCCTTTGGGCATCAACGTTGACGATATTACCGTCCGTTATGACCAAGCGTATATCTCCGGAACCTTCCAAAATATAGGGCCATCAGTTGTTGCAGCGCCTACCGTGCATGACATCATGCAGGGTGGTAAGAAGGTTGCCGAATTGTTGGAATTTACGAATCTATCTAATGCGCAGGTCAATGCGTTCACGTTTGAGACCCGTGTTCTAAACCCGGATCTCTTTGCAAGCAATACAACCAACAGCAAGCGGATTTATAACACCGCCATGCTGTTCAGCAACACCACAAAGATTACGGAAACGCTTGCCGACCCGGTTTATAACAGCAGCATACTGCGCAAGGAAATGCTTAAGCGCGAGGCGATGGACAACCCCGCAGCTGGCGTTAATGCCTTAATGACGTTAGATGCGTCCGAGAGCTTCCATTATATTGACAAGTCGGTCATTTTCCGCTTGAGTGTCAATGCGGATGGCATTGATTGGACGGACCTCCAAAACGGGGACGGAGAGGCGCTGGGTAAGGCCATTGTTACCGACAGTCTGCCCACGGGATGGGAATTCGATAAAATTGACGGCAAAGACTTTCTGATTTTTGAAGGTGTAAAGAACGGAACCTCCGTAAATGCCACTGACACCGCGCCGGATACCGTATCCGGACTGACAGCGAATTTCAGCGGCACAACCGCAACCTTTACCTTTGATCTGCTGACAAGACCCTATGTTATCCTGGTCAAGGCAAAGCCAAACGCCGCCACCATTCAGGATTACTTTGGCGCAAACCACAGCGGCAAAACTGCGACCAACACGGTGGGCCTGAAAACGGAAAACTGGCAGCCGGGTGTGTCCACCGCGCGCGATGTTTCTATTGCAAGCACTATATTGACGAAGACGGATGAGAAGCTTGGAGACGGTGAAGTGGAATGGACGGTAGAGTACCGCCCCTATGAGTTAACGCACTCCGATCCAAGAAGGGTAGAGGATACATTGCCAATTGGCCTCGACCTGCGCACGGACGCTACCGGCAAGCTGCTGCTTGACGGCAACATCGCAGTAAACGAAATGATCCTTCAAGCGAACGGCACTTATACGATGGGAGATTCTGTTGCGCTAGTATTGGGTGACAATATTTCCTACGACAATGCGACTAGAACGTTGAAATTTGCCATACCCGAAAACAATAAGGCGTACCGGCTGACCTATGTTACGGATGTTACCGGCGCAGTGGGACAAGTCACCAATGCCGTGAAGCTGATTTCCGGCAGCTCCAATGTGGGGGGGACGGCCAAGCCCTATCTCATTACGTCTCAGGATGGTTCGGCCACACTCCAGCGCAATGGCTGGCTCGAGATCACAAAGACGGACGGGGCTGGAGCCTTGCTCCCAGGCGCGGAGTTCACGATTTTTGCAATGGACGGCGCCACTGTCATCCGGCAAGGGATGACCGGCGCTGATGGTAAAGTCATGCTGAAGGTGATCCCGGACGGCGATTATCTGCTCAGAGAAACAAAAGCCCCCGCAGGCGGCTATACGCTTGAAGGCGCAACACACACTGTTGGCGTAAAGACCGAGGGTAGTGTTGTTACGACCACCATTGACGGGAAAACGGGCACGGACTCCAACAAGCTGGCTATAAAAAACTTTCTGAGCAATACGGCAGGAAGCCTGACGATTCGTAAAACCGTTGCGGGAAACGCTACTGAACCGGGCAGGAAGTTTGAATTTAGCATAACCCTAGATGATATGGTCAATACCTATCCGTACATTGGGGCAAACGGCGGGCCTAGTGGTAATATTACGGGCAGCGCTACAATCGAACTTGAGGACGGGGAAAGCGTCACCATCACCGGAGTACCGAAGGACACGATGTATAGCGTGACGGAAAAGGATTATACCGCCGATGGGTATGTTACCGCGAAAACAGGGGATGTGGGCGTTATCGTTGCGGATGCTACCGCAGAGGCCGTATTTACGAATACCAGAAACGCACCCGGCTCCCTCACCATCAGCAAAACGGTTATGGGCAATGCCGCTGAAGAGGGTAAGAAATTTGAATTCACTATAACCCTGAGCGATACGGCCAATACCTATACGTACACCGGGGCAAACGGCGGGCCAAGCGGAACCATAACGGGCAGCGCTACAATCGGGCTTGCGGGCGGGCAGAGCATCACCATTGCCGACCTGCGCGAGGGTACCATCTATCAGGTAACGGAAAAGGATTATTCCGGCGAGGGATATACCACCGCCAAAGCAGGTGATACAGGCAGGATTGAAACCAAAGGCACGTATGTCGCCGCCTTTACGAACACGAAGAGCAGTTCTTCCGGTGGCCCGACCGGCGGGCTGACGATCAGCAAGCGGGTTGCGGGGAACGGCGCCAGCGCCACAAAGAGATTCGAGTTCTTGGTCACATTCAACGCGGCGGGGACTTATTCCTATTCCGGGAGCGGCGTTTCCGGCGGTACGATAGAGAGCGGCGGACGGATCTCCCTTGCCCATGGACAGAGCGTCACCATCAAAGGATTGCCCAAGGGTGCCGTGTACACGGTGACGGAAGCGGATTACATTGCAGATGGATACATCGGAACCAGCACCGGGGAAACGGGAGTGATCACCGGCGGGATGACAAAAACAGCGGCGTTTACGAACACATTCAAAACGGTGACGCCCGGTGCGCTGATGATACGGAAGACTGTGGTGGGGGATGATTACAGCAAAAGCGAGGTATTTACCTTTGTTGTGACGTTCGATGCAAACGGCAGGTATCCGTATTCCGGCAGCAAGACCGGCACAATTGCAAGTGGGGAGTCCATCAGGCTCTCGCATGGGGAGTCTGTGGAAATCATGGGCCTGCCCGCTGAAACGCCCTATCGCGTAACAGAGCGGGAAGCAAACCACAACGGCTACTATACGAGCGCCACCGGCGCCACCGGCAATGTTTCGGCCTCCGGGAGCATAGCGGCGTTTGTGAATACCAGAATGAGCGTTCCCAAAACAGGCGGGGACAGCGGATTGGGCGGCAAAACAGGGATGGCGGCCTTCACCGTGGTGCTGATCCTGTTGAGCGCGCAGATGTCGCTTCGGACAAAGAGACGACCGAACAGGAAATAAGGAAAAAATGGGCGGCCCGAAACGGGCCGCCCAAGAAAGTTGAATTTTTGGCCTTGAGGGCTTGCAGTCTGCGAGTAGCAGGCGGCAAGCCCTCGCGTTTGGCTGTAACGCGCGCGCTTTACGCGCATAATCCGGCGTATTTATCAGAGAGGAAAGCGAAACAACCGGCATATCGCAGGGAGAACGGGAATCTCCACATCCGCAAGTAGCAAAGGGGATGAAACGGGTCGGGCAGTGGATAGCGTTTCCGCCAAGGAACGAGGCCTATGCAAGAATTCGTTCAATGATCTATGTAGCCAACGTCATACCGCATCCGTCTTGTCCATAGGTGCAAAAGCTCGCCCTGATTTTTTACGCCAAGTTTTTTGTATACGTTGGTCTTTTGGTTCGCAATGGTTTTCTGGGAGGAAAGCGTATAGGGATCGTTGTCGAGTATGGCGTCGAATACGGCACGCTCGGCCGGGGAGAGCCCCGCAAGGATCAGTGAATTGATCAGATAAAGCTGCGGCGTATGCCCGTTGACCGTTTTGCGCACGGTATCCGCTATGATATTGAACTGGCTTTTGAACACATAACCGGACGCCATGCTTTTTACACAGGACTCCACCACGGTTTGCGGATTTTCGTAGGATGTCAATATGATCACCTGGGCATCTGTCCGGCGGCATATTTCGCGTGACGCCGCAATGCCTTCAAGGCCCGAGGCCGAAAGGCTCAGATCCATCAGTACGATGTCCGGCTGCAGCTCGCAGCAAAGGCGGATCGCATCTTCTTTATTGGAAGCATAGCCAACCAAGCTAAGATCAGGCTCCCGTTCCGCCATACGCCGGACGAGAAAAACAAAATCTTCATCGTCTTCCACCAGCATGAACCGGATGGTATCCTTCATAGAATACCCCCCATCACAGTACGCCTCTGTTTGGGGAAATAGAGTGAAAACACGGTGCCTTCCCCTTCTTTGCTTTGTACGTCGATATAACCGTTGTGCTGTTTCATAATGTTGAAGCAATACGCGAGCCCCAGGCCAAAATGCATGTTGGATGTTTTCGTGCTGAAATATGGTTCAAACAACCGCCGCAAGTTCTCCCGCGGGATGCCGCAGCCGGTATCCTGCACGTGCAGTGCCTGATAATTCCGGGCGGCGTTCTCATCAAAGGAAAAGGTGATGGTTCCACGGCGGTTCATCGCATCGGCTGCGTTGGAGATCAGGTTGTTGAGCACCTCAATGATATGGTCTTTGTCGCATAGGACCGCTTCATCGCCACACAGAACGTCAAAATCGATTTCAGCCCCCGTATACTCCCTGCACAGGTCAATGGCGCTTTCAACGAGCTCTTTGACGAGGTAAGGTTCCCGTTCAAGCAAGATATCGTTGGAATAGAGCTGCGTTTTGTGCACAAAGCGCTTTAAATGCTCCGTGGACCGTCCGATGATTTTCAGCTCCTCCGGTGTCTCCCCATTTAACTGCGCCGTCAGATTTTCCATGCACCATTCGATTTTGGTCACTTCATTTTTCAGGATATGGCTTGTGTACCAGGCGCCTTTGTCAATATGCTGCTTGGAATTGTCCCATTTGTATGGCTCGCCTCTGAGCCGGAGGCCCATCATTCCTTCCCGGAAGGCGGCAATAATATAGAACGCCACGATGGTACCCATCAGGTATGTGTTTCCCTGCCAGGCCTTGAAGAACGCCTGCACCCGTAAGGAATGGATCACAAATATGGTGATCAGCCAAAACCATACCGGAGGCAGCACCACAAGGCCGATGCGCCGCTTTTCGCGCCGCTTTGCCGTCCATTTCTCATCTACCACGGCTTTTATCATCAGAACCGTGGAAAGCACCCCGTATACGAGATTGTAAGCGCTGATGGAGTACCAGAAGAACAGACTGGTATGCTGCAGTTCCCTTGTCATCAGGGGTGGGAACAGGAGCAGCAACGGCAGCGGCAGGGATAGCGCGAGAAACTGAAAAATACGGAACCGCCGCGGCTGTACGAGATGATATTCATAAAAATACAGGGCAAAGATAAACAGGCAGGGCATGACAAAATCATATAGAACAGCTGTCATGACGCAGTAAATATTCTCTGCAAGCGCATAGGCGCCAAGGGCGTTGATTTGCCCCATAAACCGGGGAACCACATCGAAGAAAAGAAACTCCTTGAACGGCCCCAAACTAAAAAGCAGGCCGCTGACGGCGCACCACCGGTTGGTTTTGCTGTGCCTGTCCGAAAGGTATATAATAAGCGAGAGCAACCAGAGCAATGCCGTAAATATCATAAGCGCTCCCCTGTGTATGGGAATTGATGGCTCCTTACCTATCATACAATATTGCCCCGTAAAAGTCATGTAAGATTATTCAATTGATAGGCATTCCTATGTTTTTTAGGAACAAACTAGGTTTTTTTCATGCTATACTCAAAAAGGTTGGGCCCGCCTGCCTTTGCGTGTTTTAAAAAACCACGGGCATTGAGCCGGACCTGCATTCGTATATATTCAGTTATTTACAACCATATAAGCTGTTTCCGGCTTTGGGACTTGAAAGGAGCGCATATGCCTGACCCGACTTCCCTGGATTCTGTTTGCCTGGGCTGCATGCGGGAGATGCCTTCCCCGGGCGTTTGCCCGCGCTGCGGGTTTGACGCCGCTGGGTACGAAGCGCCTCCGCATCAGCTCAGACCCGGCTCCATATTGAACGGCAAGTACCTCGTCGGACGGAGCTTAGGCGAGGGCGGCTTCGGCATCACGTATATCGGGTTTGACCTCAATCTGGAGCTTCGCGTGGCCATTAAGGAATATTATCCCAACGGCCTCGTCACCCGGCACGTGGGCGACACCATATCCGTAATACCCTTTACCACGCAGGGAGAACAGTACGGCAAAGGGCTTGACCGCTTTGTGCAGGAAGCAAGAAGCCTGGCAAAATTTTATGACCTTTCCGGCATCGTATCCGTTAAGGATTTCTTCCGCGAAAACGGAACGGCATATATCGTGATGGAGTATATTGAGGGCGAAACGCTCAAGCAGTACCTTGCCCGCAAGGGCGGCAGGCTGCCGATAGGCGAAGCGCTCTCCATCCTGCGTCCGGTCATGGATTCGCTTGCTTTCGTCCACGGCGCGGGCATTATCCACCGGGACATCAGCCCGGACAACATCATGCTGACCTGCCGCTGCGCCAAACTCATCGACTTTGGCGCGGCGCGTACCTATGTGGATGAAGAAAACCGCAGCCGCACCGTAACGCTCAAATCCGGCTACGCGCCGTACGAACAGTACCAGACGCGCGGGGAGCAGGGGCCGTGGACGGATGTATATGCCCTGTGCGCCACCATATACAAATGCGTCACGGGCAAAACCCCGCCGGAGGCGACGGAACGGGTGGTAGAGGATGCGCTTACGCCTCCTTCCGGCGTGGATGCGCCTGTGCGGGAGGCGCTCGTTAAAGGGCTGGCCGTACTGAAAAAGGATCGGTACCAGGATATCCCGCAGCTCATGGCAGCACTGTACGCGGAGGAAGCGCAGCCGCAAAATAAATCGGCGTGGTCAGAGGCGGAAAAAGCGGCCGTGCCAAAGGCGCGGCATAAAGAGGGAAATAGGCCCCGTCCGGCAGAACAGGATGCAAAGCCGCAGTCGGGCCCGCAGTCCGCGCCGGGCTTTGAGCCGCTGCCGGAGACTAAGAAAAGCTTGCTAAAGCAAAAAATATTGCCATGGGCGCTGGGACTGCCGGGGATATTGTTCGTTGGTCTATCCCTCGTATCTATGTTCTATTCTTTTAGCGTAGAGGGCCTGATGGCGCTGCTGATTGGCTCTCCGCTTGTTGTGCTTGCGATTATAAAGGCAAACAAATGGCCTGCGTTGAAGAGCGCACAGCCCTACGCGACCGGCTTACTGGCCGTTGCGCTGCTTGTATTTGCGTTTGGTCCGAAAATGGGCATGGCATTTACCGTTATCACTACAGGGATCGGGTTGACGCTGGTTGTAATTGCGGTAGCGAAAGGAATGAAGAAGCCGTCTGCACGGGCTGCTCTTTTGACTTGGGCGCTTGGTGCGCTGCGGGTGTTTTTGATCGCATATGCGGTATGGTTTATATTCAATGGCGAGAAGGCGGGGGATGTGCCCTTATCAATGCTTTTCGCGGTAATATTGACGGTGATCGCCACTGTGTTGCCCAATACGCTCAAAGGCATGTCTTTAAGCAGCAAGCCAAAGCAGCCGATCATGGCCCTGAATATCAAGCAATTTGCACAAAAGGCGTTGCCCTGGGTCGTTGGACTTCTGGGTTTACTTCGCATATTTGAGACCGTAGCGAGGGGGTAAGACACAAATATGGATAATGGAATATGGACATTCATTACTATATCCCAGGGAGTTCTCTTGGTTGTGCTCGCCACCGCCGTAGCAAGCAAAGGGACGTTTGGACGAAAACTGACGCCTTGGTTGCTTGGGTTAATTGGAGCGCTTTTGATTGCAACCACCATTTATGTTGACTGGTGCAGATATATTGATGGCTTAGCAGGTGTGTCACTAATCATGCTTGCCTTTGTAATGTCCGGCAAGGGGACATTTGCGCAAAAAATGCTGCCCTGGCTCTGGGGCAGCGTTCGGGTGATTTTGACTTTGCTTGCGACTGTATATATTTTAAGAAGCTTCTTAAGTCCTGATATTGCGAACGCTTGGATTGGGACGTCAAAGGAGGTCCTGCTTAGAGGCGCGCGTGATATATTAAGACTGCTTTTTCTTTTGCCTTATCTGCGGGATACGGTGTGGAGCCTGCCCGAAGGCCTGCTTTTATATGTGCTTATTGCGCTTCTGCCGTCGAAAGCCGCGCCGGAGCCTATTTCGGAAAAAATCGGATAGTACACTCCTATCATTTATAGGAACACAGCACGGCGCAGCTATGCTAAGATTCTTATACTCATATTTGTAAGAACATGCCGAAATGCCGCTTGATGCGCGGAAAGGATAACATATGGCGGATCTTTCCTACTATGAATCGCTTTGCGCGGGATGCATGAGGCCGCGCGGCAAACAGGAGGGTCCTTGCGAGCATTGCGGCTGGGATGAAGCCGGGTATGTTCCCTGGGGCCTGCCGCCCCGCTCCATTGTTGGTGGCAAATATCTTGTTGGCCGGATACTGGATGGAGACGGTTTCAGCATTACCTATATGGGGTTTGATCTTAACCTGGAACTTCGCATCGCCATCAGGGAGTATTTCCCGTGCCGTATAGTCACGCGGCACGCCGGAAGCGCCAGGCTCGTGACAGCGTATACGGGCAAAGAGGGAGAATGCCGCGAGTGGTTTGACCGTTTCGTGACGGAGGCGAAAACCCTCGCAAAATTCTACGCGTTGCCCGGCATTGTTCTGGTTAAGGATTATTTTCGCGAAAACGGAACGGCATATATCGTAATGGAACATATCGACGGCATCACCCTCAAGAAGACGCTTGAAAATCGGGGTGGAAGACTGCCGGTTAAAGAAACGCTTGCAATTTTAGCGCCGGTCATGGAGGCGCTTGAGCAGATGCACGGGGCAGGGGTTGTTCACCGTGATATCAGCCCGGACAGCATTGTGCTGACGGCGCAGGGCGCAAAGCTGATGGGCTTTGGCGCGGCGGAAGAGTATGCGCAGTCTATGGAAGATTACTCCGGTCCTCTCAGAGTGAACAGGTATCTACCCTGTGAGCAGTATCAGATGTGCGGGGAGCAGGGGCCGTGGACGGATGTATACGCGCTGTGCGCCACCATATACACATGCGTTACCGGGAAAATGCCGCCGGAGGCGGTCGGCCGGGCGGAAAAAGATACGCTTCGGCCGCCTTCCCGCTTCGGGGTCTTCATAGCTCCATGGGTAGAGTCTGCACTTTTAAAGGGACTCGCAATTCGGAAAAAGGACAGGTATCAGGATATTCCCCGGCTGGCGGCGGCGCTGCATGTTGAGAGAGCCCAGCCGCGGTATTCCTATCATTTATAGGAACACAGCACGGAGCAGCTATGCTAAGATTCTTATATACCCATATTTGTAAGAACATGCCGGATTATCGCGCATGCGGAAAGGGCTATATATGGCGGATCTTTCCTACTACGAGAAGCTTTGTAGCGGATGCATGAAACCACGCGGCAAACAGGAGGGCCCTTGTGAGCATTGCGGTTGGGACGCATCCGGATACCTTAGCACGCCGCATCGTCTTCCGCTGCGCTCGATTGTAAACGGGAAATACCTTGTGGGCAGCGTCCTGGGAGAGGGTGGTTTCGGGATCACCTATATCGGGTTCGATCTGAACCTGGAGCTTCGCGTCGCCATCAAGGAATATTTTCCGTCGGGCATGGTCACGCGGCAGGCTACGGGGGATAACCGGTCCGTCACGCCGTTCACGGGAGATGCAGGGGAGCAGTATCAAAAAGGCCTCGAACGGTTCGTGGGGGAGGCCAAGATACTCGCAAAATTCTATTCCCTGCCCGGCATTGTTTCGGTAAAGGACTATTTCCGGGAAAACGGCACGGCCTATATCGTCATGGAATATGTCGACGGCATCACGTTGAAGCAAACGCTTAAGAACAGGGGCGGCAAGCTGTCTGTGGAGGAAACGCTCTCAATCCTGACGCCGGTCATGGACTCGCTTGCGCAGGTACACGGGGCGGGGCTTATTCACCGCGATATCAGCCCGGACAATATCATGCTGGTGGAGCGCGGGGCGAAGCTGATCGACTTTGGCGCGGCCCGGGAATATGCATCGGCGGAAGACCGCAGCCGCTCGGTGATATTCAAAATGGGGTATGCGCCCTATGAACAGTACCAATCGCACGGGGAACAGGGCCCTTGGACCGATGTCTATGCGCTGTGCGCCACAATTTACAAATGCGTTACCGGAGAAACGCCGCCGGAGGCGCTTGAACGCATTGGAGAAGACCCGCTGCGTGAGCCCTCCCGCTTTGGCATTTCAATGCCGCCGCAGGTGGAGGCCGCGCTTTTAAAAGGCCTCGCGGTCATGAAAAAGGACCGGTATCAGGATATCCCCCAGCTTGCCCGGGCGCTGAATGGCGCTCCCGAACCCTATGTTAAGGCAGAACACGGCGTGAAAATAAAGCCGCGTAATGCAATACCCAAATGGCTCTGGCCTGCTGTGGGTTCCGCTGCGGCGCTCGTTCTTGTTCTTGTCATCGCGCTCAACATCGGCAAGAAAAGCCCTGGCGCAGAGGCACTTTTGGAAACAGTGGCGCCCGCGCCCACCGCAACCGCGACACCCGTGCCCGAAGTTGTGAATACAAGGGGAAACACATCGATCAATATTGGCAACTTAGGATACGCCGCGCAGCAGGGAGATTGGATCTACTTTACAGAAGGAAAAGGCGGCCTTTATAAGGAAAGGCTTGACGGAACAGGCCGCGAAACGCTCTCCGATTCCGTCGGAGTGGAATCTATCAACGTGGTGGGCGGCTGGGTATATTTTCAAAGCCCCACAGGCATTATGCGCATCAAAACCGACGGCTCGGATATGCAACAGCTGCTTTTCGTGCAGGAAGGCGCATCAGTGGATTATCTCCATGTTGTGGACGACGTGATGTATTATGTGGTGTCTCAGACAGATAGCGAAACCATTTATCGGATGCCAATAGATGGAGAAGCGCAAGTGCTCTATTATTCTGATACATCCCGCTTTGGAATCATGGCTGTAGAAGAAGGATGGATTTATTATTTAGAGACCACGAACATGATCAACATTACCCTCATGAAAATGACGTTGGATGGCGAGCAGATCACATCTGTGGCGGGCGGTAATTTCATGGACACTGTCCAAATTGCAGGTGATTATATTTACTATCTGGATTTTCCCAATCTTTATCGGATGGATACGGACGGCGCAAACAAAATGTTGGTATTGGAGAATGCGCATTCGGGATTCCAGGTACAGGGGGATTGGATTTATTTCATCAGCGCCGAAGACAGTACCGAAGAACAGCTTTCTAAAGCGCGGTTGGATGGCAGCGAACGCACACCATTGACAAGCCGCGCAGCAATACGCGCATGTATTGTGGGAGATTGGATCTTTTACCTGGACCGGTACGACGAGGTGGTCTGCCGTATCAAGACAGACGGTACGCAGGATAGTTATCAGGCGGCCTCATCCGCCGCGGGTGAGACGCAAGCGCCCGAAACCGTACGCGCAGAGGGCAATACCCCCGGCAACAGCATCAACGCCGGGCTGGCGGTGGAATATAACGGATCTATCTATTACGCCAACCGGGGAGACAGCTACCATATCCACCGTATGAATGCCGATGGCTCCGGCGATACCGCCCTCAATGATACCAACAGCTGGAACCTGAATATTGCGAACGGCATGATTTACTTCAGCAACGACGGCGATGGGAACCGCATTTACCGCATGAGTGTGGACGGCGGCGCGTATGAACCGCTCAGTTCGGATGCGTGCGACCAAATGCGCGTGGTGGATGGCTTTGTCTACTACCGCAACGTGTCAGACCACAACCGCCTGTACCGCATGCGCACGGACGGCTCGGAAAACGAACGCCTCTTTAGTGAACCCATAGGATATTTCAATATTGCGGACGGTTATGCCTACTTTGCTTTACTGGATAACGGCGGCCGTGTCGCGAAGCTCAAAATCGGGGAGAGCAAGGCAACGGTTCTCACCGAGCCTGAGTTTGACGGCAGCTTTCTCAATGTGGTAGACGGGTATATGTATTTTTGCAGTGACGGCAGCAACGGTATGCTTGCGCGGTACGATACCGATGGCACGTTCGCTTCATCGTGGGATGAATACGAGCTGAGCAGCTACATAAATGTGGCCCCGGACGGCTATGTATATTTCTACTGCTATAAGGATTATAACGGCACGCCCGGCCTCTACCGTTCCAGATACGACGGCTCCGGGGTAGAGCAGGTCGTGGAAGCCGAAGGCATATGGAATATCAACGTTGCGGGGGACTGGATATTTTACCGTGTAAATGAGTTTTCGGGAGACGACAAAACCATGTACCGTGTCCGCACGGACGGCACTCAAAAAGAACTCATCGGCTAAGGAGCGCGGTATGGAACGTACGGATATCCGGGTCTGCCCAAATTGCGTGCGGGAGCTTTCCTCCCCTGCCGCCTGCCCGCACTGCGGATTTGACGCCGCAGGGTACGATCCGCCGCCGCACCAGATCAAACCCGGATCCATATTGAACGGCAAGTACCTTGTCGGGCGGAGCTTAGGCGAAGGCGGCTTTGGCATCACCTACATCGGATACGATCTGAACCTTGAGATTTGCGTCGCCATCAAGGAGTATTACCCCAACGGGTTTGTCACGCGGCAGGCAAGCGTTTCCACGTCTGTCACGCCCTTTACGGGCACACAGGGAGAACAGTATGGCAAAGGACTGGAGCGCTTTATACAGGAAGCGAGGAGTTTAGCCAAGTTCCATGACCTAGCCGGCATCGTCTCGGTCAAGGATTTCTTCCGGGAAAACGGCACGGCATATATCGTGATGGAGTATATCGAGGGCGAAACGCTTAAGCAGTACCTTGCCAAAAAGGGCGGCAGACTGCCCATGCAGGAAGCGCTCTCCCTTCTTCGCCCGGTCATGGAAGCGCTTGCGCTGGTGCACAGCGCGGGGGTCATTCACCGGGACATCAGCCCCGACAACATCATGCTGACCCGCCGCGGGGCCAAACTTATTGACTTTGGCGCGGCCCGGACTTATGTGGATGAAGAGAACCGCAGCCGCACCGTGACGCTCAAATCCGGTTACGCGCCGTATGAGCAGTACCAGACGCGCGGAGAGCAGGGGCCGTGGACGGACGTGTACGCGCTGTGCGCCACGATTTACAGATGCATCACCGGCCAGATCCCGCCCGAATCGATCGAGCGGCTGGACGAGGATACGCTCCTCTCCCCTTCCTCACTCCATGTGGCGCTTCCGCCGTTTCAGGAAGCCGTGCTCTTAAAAGGGCTCTCCGTCCGGGTGCGGGACCGGTACCAGGATATCCCGCAGGTGTTTTCCGCGCTGCAAGGCGGGGATCAGCCGGAATATCCCCCCCAGCCCAGCCCTGCCCCAACACCGGACAGTAAGCCGCGCAAAATAACGCCCAAGGCTCTTTTTCTGGCTGGCGGCAGTGTTCTGGCGCTGATCGCCGCACTGATCGCAATACCGAACATACCGGCAAAGGAAGCGGCCGCCCCTACGCCCACGTCTGCGGTAGAAGTGGATGCGCCTATGTTTTCCCCCAAAGCGTCCCCGGCCCTTCCCCTTGTAACGGCCACGCCGGAGATTGCCGCAACGTCCGCTCCGACGGCGGCCCCCGTTTTAAGCGTCGCGGAGCTTGCGCAAGCAAATCGGTTTACGGCGGCTTGCGGCAACCGGCATGTGATATTTTTAAAGCCCGACGGCTCTCTTGGCAGCGTCGGCAGCGACGTGTACGGGCAGCGCGACCTGAACGCGGGTGCGGATATCGTGCAGCTTGCGGCGGGCTATGCGCATACCGTCGGTTTGCGGACAGATGGCAGCGTCATTGCGACGCAGGTACTCGAGCCCGCGGGGGCCGAGCCGTATGAATACGGGCAGTGCGACGTTTCAGGTTGGCGGAATGTGACGCAGATTGAAGCGGGCTGGGTGCATTCGGTGGGATTACGCGCCGACGGCACCATGGCGGCAACGGGCGACAATGCGCACGGCCAGTGCAATGTGCAGGGCTGGAGCAATGTCATTGAGATCGCCGCGGGAGGCTGGAATACGGCGGCGCTTATTGCGGATGGCCGCGTCCTGGTAGCCGGGGACAACGAATACGGCCAATGCGATCTTTCATGGGAAAACGAGGGGATCATCCATATCGCGGTGGGGCGGCAGTTTGTGGCCGGCCTGCGCGCGGACGGAACGGTCATTGCCGCGGGGCGCAACCTCCAGAACCAATGCGAGGTTTCCGGCTGGCGGGATATCGTGGCGATCGCGGTCGGGGATCACCACACCATAGGGCTTCGCGCGGACGGTACGGTAGTAACGACCTCGTTTACCGGCGCGAATGCGGAAGGCCAGGACCAAACGGGCGGCTGGCGGGATATTGTGGCCGTTTACGGCGGGGCGCGCACCACGGTGGGCATGCAAAGCGACGGCACGCTTTTCGTCGCGGGCCTGGTGGACGCGGATTCCTATACCCGGACGGGCGCGCTTGCCGAAAAAGTCGCGGTGAACGGCTGACCATTCAAAGAACGAACGGTTCTGATCCAATTAACATCCGATGGGGGGCGCATGTTTACTCAATTCGGTTCGGATCATATTTGCCTAAATTGTATGGCTGATCTGCAAAAGGAAGGGCCCTGTCCGCGCTGCGGGCTTGACGCTGCGGGATACGAAGCCCCGCCGCACCAATTAAAGCCCGGTTCCATATTAAGCGGCAAGTATCTTGTCGGCCGGAGCTTAGGTGAGGGCGGCTTTGGCATCACCTATATCGGGTTTGACCTCAATCTGGAGCTTCGTGTTGCCATTAAGGAGTATTACCCCAACGGCTTTGTTACGCCCTTTGAGCTCGAAAAAACGCAAATGGATATTGGTTGCAATCGCTGCCTGTAGTGGGATACCTTTATTGGTTGTCTTATTGCTTGTCTTATATGAAGCTATGTTTTGACCAATCACGGTGGTGAAGCTATCAAACAGAAAGGAGGGCGCAAGTATGGCAAGTTTGCCGGATATTGAAAAACTCTGTATGAACTGCATGCATCCTAAGCCGGATGCCGCGTTGCCCTGCCCCCATTGCGGCTGTCCCCCCGGGGAGTACGCCGCCTCATCAGATGGGCTTGCGCCGCGTACCATCCTGTTTGGCAGATATCTTTTGGGCCGGATGACCGGCAGGGGCAATACCGGTATTCTGTATGCCGCGTATGATCTCAAACGCTGCGAGCGCGTGACTATACGGGAGTACTTTCCCAAAGCGTGCGCAAAAAGGGAATACATCCGTCCCGGCATAAGCCGCGTTGTGCCTTTGAGTGAAGAGGCTGCTTTGCCATTTCAAAACGGGCTGGAGCAAAGTGCTGAAAAAGCGCAGCAGCTGATGCGGTTGAAAGGGCTTTCCGGCCTGGTTGTTCCGAAAAAGTGCTTTTCTGAAAATGGGACGGCGTACGCCGTGCTCGAGGATATGCAGGGCGTTACGCTACGGCGGCAGATGGAACATAACGGCGGCACTTACGCCGGTGCCGTTGCGTTGCTGCAGCCGCTTGTAGCCTCGCTTGCGCGGATGCATGGCGCGGGCGTTTTCCATGGGGAAATATCGGTAGGGCAGATGCTGCTTACACCCGAAGGAACGCTCAGGCTGCTTCCCCCCTGGGGTGCATCTTGGCCTGAAGGCAGCCAGTCCGGGCTGTTCAAGGGTATCGGCGGGAATGCCCGCTTCGCGCAGGATACCCGCGCAATGTGTGCGGCACTCTACACGCTGCTTTCGGGGAAGGAACCGCCGCCTCTTTCAGGATGTGGAAAGAGCAAGCATATCTCATCCCTGATCGATGCGGGCGTTTCCATCTCCCGGCAGAAGGAGCACGTCATCTGTAAGGGGCTTTGCGGCGGGTACCGGGATGTGCAGGAGTTGCATTGGGCGCTCTATGGCGCCGCGTCTCCTGCGGCGGGCATTGTGCGTGGGCGGGACAACAACGCTACAATCAGCTTGGAAAAAGCGGTAAGGACCATTTCCAGTACGGGCGGCGGCAAAAAAAAGGTGCAGCCCGCTCCAAGTACGCGTCATGGTTCTCCTTTTCAGGTGGCCTACGCGGCATTTAGCGCTGTCTGTGCACGCATCAAAGCCCTTTTCAGAGGCACGCACAAACAAAAGCCCCGGTAAAGCAGCTCCGATTGGAACGGGATCATACACGGGGCGACGCCCGTGCAGGCATAAAAAATCATGCTTAGGAGGAAAACACCATGCCAATGAAACAATGCGAGAAAGCCGGCCATTTTTACGATTCCGCCATTCATCAGGAATGCCCCTACTGCAACAGCGAGTTCAACAACGCCACCCGTCCGCTGGATGCGGGGCTGACCATGCCGCCGCAGGACTATGCGGATATTGACCGTACGCGTGCGGGCGGAATGCCTTCGCGCAAGCCTGACGAGGATGACGGGCGTACGCAGGTGGTCATCAAGAAAGAACTGGGGGTAGATCCCGTGGTCGGCTGGCTTGTCACCACCAACGGGGCGGAGAAAGGGCGCGATTACCGCATCCATGCCGACAACAACTTTGTCGGACGCCATGAAAAGAGCGATATCTGCATCCGTGGCGATGAAACCATCTCCCGCGAGAAGCACGCGGTGGTCAGCTACGATACGCGCGATAACAAATATTATCTCTCGCCCGGGGAAGGCAGGAGCATCATCCGCCACAACGATAAATCCATTTTCATGACTGTGGAGCTGCAGGCGTATGATACCGTGGAGATCGGCAGGACGCAGTTGGTATTTATACCACTTTGCTCGGAAAGGTTCACATGGACAAAATGATCGCATCCGTAAGCATCATTGCCGCCGTGGGCGGCGGGGAGGCGCTGGGCGCCACGCCCTCCAGCATTTTGGGCAAATCCCAGACGCCGCTTCTGATTGCCGCTGCCATTGTACTGGTAGCGGCGGCAGCGTTTGCCGCATACGCCCTGTCTCTGAAAAAGCGTGGTCTCTCACTTACTGGAAAAGGCGGTGGGGCGATGAATACCGAGAAGGGTTCCTGCACGGTTCGTATCGGGAATGCACACCATATCGGCGCAAGGGAAAGCCAGCAGGATGCCTTTATAATATCGGATATCGGCAATCAGGCGCTTTGCCGCAAAAAGGGCGTGTTCGCGGTGGTTGCGGATGGTATGGGCGGGTTAAGTAACGGCGCTCTGGTGAGCACAACCGCCACAAAATCCTTGCTGGGTTCCTTCAACAGCAGCAATTTTCATGGCGATCCGGCCACGGAGCTTCTTTCCATGCTGGGCCGGGCCAATGATGAGGTCAATGCCGTATTGGGGCACGCCGGCCCGGGAAAGAGCGGCTCCACCGTGGTCGCTGCGCTCCTGCAGGACAGACGGCTTTACTGGTTTTCCGTTGGCGACAGCCGGATATCTCTTGTGCGGGGCGGCGCCATATTCCAACTTAACCGGGAACACACCTATGGATCGGAGCTGGATGAAAAGGCCGCGATGGGCGAGCTTTCGTTTGAAGCCGCAAAAAGCGACCCGCAGCGAAGCGCCGTCACAAGCTACCTGGGTATGGGGCGGCTGGAGAAGATAGACCGCAACATTCGCCCGCTGCAGCTGCTAAAGGGCGACCGGCTGCTGCTGATGACAGACGGCGTGTTTGGTACGCTCACCGATGAAGAGATTCTCTCCGCCATGGTGTTTGCACCGCACGAAAGTGCGCAGCGGCTCGGGCAGCTCATCCTTCATAAAAACAAACCCAAGCAGGATAACTTTACGGCAATCGTGCTCGAATGCCTGTAGTGCGGAGGACAGAATGAGGAAACGAAAGCGGATGTTACGGCATATCCTGGCTGCGGTGGCGGTATTGGCGGTGTGCCTGCCCGCGCTTACGGCGCAGGCTGCCAGCGCGGACGTGCGGAACGCGAGAAACGGTGTGGTACGCGTGCTCGCGCTCTTTGAGAACGCCGCTGGCACGGGTACGGGCTTTGCGGTGGGTAATCCGGGCGATGCCGCGCAGTTGTTTGTGACCAACCATCATGTGATAGCGTCTACCCCAAAAACGGGCGCGCTGCAAGCGGTTTTTATCGTCCTGGACAATGTCACCGAGAACGGCACGCTCATTAAGGTCGAGATCGTTGCGGATAGCGAACGGCCGGACCTTGCCGTGCTGCAGACGGTGGAGCCTATTTCAGAAAGGACCCCGCTGCCGCTGATGTCACACGAATATGTGGAGGCTGCGCAGGAAGCTTATGCGCTGGGGTTCCCCGCCGTCGCCGACAACATGGTACAGGAGGGTGAAACGCTGCCTTCCACAATTGAGGATATTACCATTACGAGCGGTATTATCAGCAAGGTGAACGCCGTCAGGTTGGATGCGGATTGTTTTCAGATTGACGTCAACATCAACCATGGAAACTCCGGCGGCCCATTGATCACCGAAGAGGGGTATGTTATAGGCGTCAACACATGGGGAGACGAAAATATCAATTACGCCATCCACATCGACTATATCATGGATTTTCTGAGTGAGAACGATATCGCGTATGCAAGCGCCGCAGGCTCCGGCGCACCGGTACAGACTGCGCCCGGGGGTGGCAATGCTCCGTCCGGCGGGACATCGGGGGCGCCTTCGGGCGGGAACGGAGGAACTGCCTACTCCGGCGGGAGCCAGTATCTCATCATAGGCGGTGTTGTGTTGGCGGTTGTCGTGGCGGTGGTACTGTTATCCCGGAAGAAGCAAGGCCAAAACGTTGCGCAAGCCGTCCAGCAGGCGGCTCCGTTTGCGCCCGCTTCTTCTCCTGCTTTTCAAATGCCGTTGGAGAGTGCAATAAAGCAGCTTGCCTGCACGCACGGCGTATTTGCAGGCCAGGTGTACCGGCTTTCAAGTTCGATCGTATTGGGACGCGACCCCAAGCAATGCAACATCATCTTTCCTTCGCAAACGCCGGGTATCAGCGGCGTACATTGCGAAGTGCGGGTTTCAAATGGCGCCGTGACGCTGACTGACCGGGGGTCAAGCTACGGTACGTTTTATAACGGCGCAAAGCTCCAGCCAAATGAACCTGTTGCGCTGCGTGCGGGCGACTCCTTCTATTTGGCTACGCCGCAAAACGAATTCAGATTGTCTTGAGAGGAGAATATGAACGCTGCAGAGATTGACCACATTTGCCTCAAATGCATGCAGCCCGGCCTTTCCGGCGGGGTATGCGGGCACTGCGGAACCAGAAGCGGCTTTCAACAGGAGCCGGCGTTTGCGCTTCCGGCGGGCAGCATTCTCCACGGCAGGTATTTGGTTGGCGCGGTGCTCGGGAACGGGGGCTTTGGCATTACCTATATCGGCTACGACCTCAAGGAAGACCGGCGCGTGGCCATCAAGGAGTTTTTGCCAACCGGCATGGCGAACCGTTATCCCGGCACGACGACGGTTTCCGTCTACCATACCTCGCAGGAATTTCAGTATGGACTTAAAAAGTTTCTCGAAGAAGCCCGCGTCATTTACAAGTACCGCACCCACGCAAACATCATCTCGGTTTCCGCGCTGTTTGAGGAAAACAACACCGCGTACTATGTCATGGAGTATTTGGAGGGCTGCGATCTCAAGCAATACCTCAACCAAAAAGGCGGCGTTCTCCCGTTTGAAGAGACGCTTCGGTTATTGCTGCCGGTGTTTGACGCGCTTACGGCAATCCATAAGGACGGGCTCATTCACCGCGATATCAGCCCGGACAACATCTACATCTGCTCCAACCGCCAGGTGAAGCTTCTCGATTTTGGGGCGGCGCGCGTGGCGCTGATGGAAAAGAGCAAAAGTCTTTCCGTCATACTAAAGCGCGGGTATGCGCCGGCGGAGCAGTATCAAACCAACGGCAATCAGGGCCCATGGACGGATGTATATGCGTTGGGCGCGACATTTTACCGTTGTATAACCGGCAAGCTTCCGCCAGAGGCAACGGAACGGTTAATGACGGATACGCTCGTACCGCCCGGTCACCTTTTAAAGGATGTACCGCCTGCTGCAAACGAAGCGCTGCTGCGCGCGCTTGCGGTAAAAGCAGGCAACCGGCTCCAAAACGCGGCGCAGTTTAAGGCGGCGCTGACACAGCCGCAGCATTCGGCTGGCGGGGGGGGCATACAGCGGAACATTCCGATACCACAGACCGGCACAAATCCGAAATATGAAGCACGGGGAATGATTATGAATACTAAAGTGTTGGGTAAACGGTTTCTAGCGTACCTCATCGATGCGTTGATTGTTGGCGTAGCCGGAATGATCATTTTTTATGTCCTGGACGTATCTTTGGGCGTATATGTCATGCTTACATACGCGGTCTGCGTCGGGTATGGCTCGGTCATGGAATATTCGCCAGGCCGCGCGACATTGGGAAAGCGCGCGCTTCATTTGCGCGTAGGCGACGCCTACGGCCAGCCTGTTCCAAACAACAAAATCCTCATTCGAAATCTCGTCAAGTATTCCCCTACGCTGGGCCTATTCATCCCGGGCGGCGGGTATCTTCCGGCACTGGCAGCACTCGTCATATTCGGCTATGCGTTGTTTGACGCCAACCGGCAGGCGGTGCACGATAAGGCCGCGGGCACCTATGTTACCGAGGCGGTCCCAGGCTATGCGCCCGCGCAGCAGCCGTATGCGCAGCCGGCCCAGCCCGTACAGACGCCCGTCAGAAGGATCAGCCTTCAGGGGACAAAAGGCCATTACTTTGGCGTTGAATTCCCTGTAGGGGAAGCTGTCGTGCTGGGAAGGAACCCCAATGGCTGCGGCATCGTATTTCCTAATGACGCGCCGGGCGTCAGCAGTATACACTGCGAGGTGCGCCTAGACAGGGCTTCCAATACCGTACAGCTTATAGACAGAAATTCTTCCTACGGAACATTTATGAATGGGCGGAAACTTGTTCCCGGCCAGCCCGTGATCTTGCATAACGGCGATGTCTTCACCATTGGGGAGGACAATGCGTTTGCTGTTGTCATTCAATAGAATTCTTTCGTAGGCTTGGTAAGGAGAACGCAATGAACGTACGGATCGCATACTGTTCGAACCGCGGGGGAAGAAGCCACAACGAGGACAGCGTGCGGCTGTTCCAACTCGCAGACGCCGCGGCTGTGGTTGTTGCCGACGGTTTGGGCGGCCACGGAGGAGGGGATGTCGCTTCCGCGATTGCGGCGGATACGATGATACAGCTGTTTGCAAGCGAGCCCACTGCAACTGCGGAAAAATTGCGGGCAATGTTCGAAGAAGCAAACAGGCGCATTCTCCGGGAGCAAGACAACTTTCGCAAAATGAAGAGCACCTGCGTCACGCTGTTGCTCGCGGGGAAACACGCGGCATGGGGGTATACCGGAGATTCGCGCCTGTATCACTTTTATGAGGGCAACCTGGCGTTCCAGACAGCGGATCACAGCGTATCCTATCTTGCCTACCGCTCAGGGGAGATCCCGTATGCGGGCATCCGGTTCCACGAAGACCGGAACAAGGTGCTGCGCGCTTTGGGCAACGAGGAGGACATACGGCCCGAGATTGCGGGCGTCGAGCTAAAAAAGGGCTTCCACGCCTTCCTGCTGTGTACGGACGGGTTATGGGAATATGTGCTGGAAACGGAAATGCAGGCGGACCTGTCTAAGGCCCAAACGCCTGAGGACTGGATTTCGTTTCTGGTCGCAAGGCTCAGTAAGCGCGTCAACGGCAAAAACGATAACTTTTCCGCTGCTGCGGTATTTGTTGCCATAGCATAGATGGGGGACATTCATATGAAAAAGTCGGTTTGCTGGTGCAGCATCCTGCTGCTGCTTCTGATAGCGTCTCCGGCCCGGGCGGCGGAGCCGCTTGCTGTACACGCGGAAGACTATCTTGCGCAGCAAGGTACAGTGCGATTATATTGGAACACGAATTTAGAGAGAGTTCCCACCGCATCGGAAATTGCGCTGCAGGTTGGGAACCAAACGCTGCCCATTGCCGGGATAGAGACGTTTGGGCAGACCGGAGAAGGGGCGACGTACCTGTTTTTAATCGACATTTCCGGCTCCATCGGGGTAAAAAAGAGCAATGCCATCAAACAGACGCTGCTGTCCGTGATCAGCGGCATGGAAGATCAGGACAATGCGGGCATGCTCCTCGTGGGCGACGAGGTAGAGATACAGGCGCTCACGGCGGATAAGGCGGCGCTTGCGGCCCAAATTGAAGGCATTGCGAGCGGAACAAAGAGCACAAACCTGTATTTAGGCATTACAAAAGGGTTGGATCTGCTTGCTTCGGATGCCAAAAGCAACCCGAAAAAATGCCTGATCGTACTTTCGGATGGCGAGGATTATGCCGTAAAGGGCATCACGCGTGAAGAGGTGGAGAAAAAAGTCTCCCTGCTTCGCATTCCTGTGTATACGGTCGCCATGCTGGGAGAAAACCCGCAGGGAAGCTATGTGGAAAGCGCAAAGATACTGGGCAGCTTTGCGCGCCTTTCACCCGGAGGCATGGACCTTGTGCACGACCTCAAGGAAGAAACCTCCAAAGCTGCTGCACAGGACATCCGAAATTCCGTTTCTAGCAGCCTGGTGCTGACCGCTGATCTTACCGGCCTTGCGTTTGCCGGAAACGAGCAGTATCTGCAGCTGGAATTGAATGCGGGAACCGCGGGCAAAGCTTCCGATGGCTATAACATCGCGACAGGTACGCTGACCGCCGCGCAACTTACGCCCGCGCCCAGCGCCACGCCCGCCCCCACGCCGGTTGCTACGCCGGACGCCACGGCCACGCCCGTTCCAACGGCGACCCCTGCGCCTGCTGCTGCGCCCACTTTTCTGGGACTGCCCGTGCTGTGGGCGGCTATTGGCGGCGGTGCACTGGTTCTCATACTTGCGGTGCTTTTGATCCTCTTGGGGAAACGGCGCAAAAAAACGCTGCATAGCCTCGCCGGGTTCCCAGAACCACAGGACGATACCATGCAGTTTTCAGACCTTGACCGAAATGCTGCCGCTCCGTTTGGGGATACCATCCCCCTGCAGCAGATGGATACCATCTCTTTGCGTTTTACGAGGGTCGGGCCCAATGAAGGGCAGGTTTATCATGCAACGCTTGGCAACCCGGTTGTAATCGGACGCAAGGCCGATTTGGCGACGCTTGCGTTCCCGGAAGACGATCTGCTTTCCGGCAGGCATTGCGAGATTATCCGGCGCGACTCCGGCCTGTTTATCAACGACCTCGGCTCAACGAACAAGACCTATGTGAACGGGGTCATGATCGTGGGCTACCACAAGCTGGAGCAGGACGACGTGATTTATATCGGTTCCATGGAGCTGCGCATCAGCTGGGATGCGAACAGCGGGTTGTGATGAGCGGACTTTCGGATGGTATCGGTACGTTACTTGCTTAACGGTATGCTCGGGACAAGACGCTTAATGCGGATCATATGGATCAAAAAGGGGCTTGCCGGTACCGGCAAGCCTCTTTGAAGGATATCCGTTTAATTGCGCAGTAGCGGCAAAACAAGTCCCAAGCCCCGTCAGAAAGCCTTGTTACAGCCCGTTCGCCTCCAGATTGTGCCTGTAGGCCTTAAGCTCTCTAAACATCTCCTGTTTGAGCGGGTTGCGCTTGTATTTGACGATGCAATAGAACTCGTAGGCAAACACCGCGGCGTTCACAACGAGCGCGAGCGCGCTCAACGCTGTCCACGCGGCAGGGTTGTAGGTGGCGGTAATGCCAAAGGCGGGCATGGCCTGATAGTCCACCGCCAGCGAAAACATGCCGAACAGCGCAAGCGTCTGCGCGCGGTGCTGCAGCCAAACGCCCTTTTTGATAAACAGCTCCGCCACCGTACACGCGATCAAAAGCGCCATGCCCGCATACATGGAGCGGGTGGAGAGGCAGTTGTAGCAGTAGGCCGCGTTCCAAAGATCGTAGGCGATGATCCAGAACCAAAGCTGGTCGGGCCATACCATGTCGCGCGTCTTGGTGTTTGCTACGCGGATGCCCATCCAGCCTGTGAGGGTGAGCAGCAAAAATATGCCCGCGAGCGCGTTGAGGATGTTCCATGGCCCGCCAAGCAATGTGAGGCCCGCCTCATCCACGGCCATGGTCTTGAAGGTCATGAACACCTCGATATCGCGGAAGATGGCCTCCGCGATGTTGAGGGCGAGTATGGCCAGCGGGAAGAAGAAGGCAAACTTTTTGTTGCCGAGTTTCGTGTAGCGTATGAGCATGAAGCCAAGTACGCCCGCAAGCGCCGAGAAGGTTTTGATCACGCCGAACCATGTCTTGCTCGACGGGCTGCTTACAACATTCGTTGCAATGAGTACGATGAGGATTACGGGGAACACGCAGTACGCGGCGATGGCCGCCCATTTTGAACGCCGCGTGACCTCGTTTAAAAGCACCAGCGCCGCCACCAGTACAACAAACGCCAAAAGCGTTGTGACGGAATATCCCTGAAAGAAAAATCCCATTGTAGTTCTCCTTTTTCCGCTTAGAGCATAATCTCAACATCGCTTATGGGGTAGGCCTTGCAGGAGTGGACATAGCCGAATTTTTCATCCGCCATGCGCAGCAGCATGCCTTTTGCCAGGTACACCCTGCCCGAAACCAGCTTCACACGGCACAGGCTGCACTCGCCGCTGCGGCAGCATACGTTGATGCGCACGCCCGCGCGCTCAAGCGCGGTGAGCAACGATTCGTTTGCCCGCGCGTCGATCGTGCGCCCCGCGACGGTCAGCTTGAAGACCTCCTGCCCGCTCAGCTCCCTGGGCCAGCCGTCCTCCTGCTCGATATCCCGCCGCGCGCCGAACAGTTCGCGGCGTATGCGCTTTTCCGGGATGGAAAGGCTCAAAAGCTCCCGTTTACAGAAATCGTTCATCACCTGTGGGCCGCATACATAGTAGGTGGCCTCGGTTAAGTCGGGCACGAGCTTTGCGATGAGCCTAGCGTCGATAAAGCCCGTCTCGCCTGCCCAGCAGTCCGTTGTGTCGGAAACGACAAGGTGGTACATAAAATTGGGAAAGCGCGCGGCGTATTCTTGCAGTTCCTCATGGAACAGCGCGGACTCCGCGCAGCGGCAGCCGTAAAGCAGCGTCACGCGGCGGTCGAGGCGCGCGTCCAGGATTTCCCGGAGCATGCTCATAAAGGGCGTGATGCCGCTGCCGCCGGCGAGGAACACGGAATGCTTTTTGTGAAACACGGGCTGATAGCGGAACACGCCCGCGGGCCCGTTTGCCTCAAATTCATCACCCACAGATACATGGTCCAACAGGTAGTCCGAAACGAAGCCGTTTTGCGCGCGCGCCACGGTGATTTCATAATAGGCGCGCTGGCGGGGGGAGGAGCTGATGCTGTAGGGGCGGCTTGTACGCACGCCTGCGATCTCGGTGAAGAGGTTGATGTATTGCCCTGCTTCAAAGGGAGGCAGGTAGCCGCCCTTTGCGCTCAGGCGGAAGGTCTTTGCCTGCTTGCCGGTATCCGCAATGGCGCTGACCACAAGGGAGAGCGCCTCGGGGTGCAGCTGTGCGATGCGGGACGCGGGCTCTTTTCCAAGCGGCAGCTTATCGGGGGAAATTTTCCGCGCGACGCGGATATCCTCCAAAACCTCCTCGCCGTGTATGAGCGTGCCGAGCAGCGTTTCCTTCAATGTCTTTGCCATATCCTCACACCTCCTGGGCAACGCGGGTTGCCACCTTGTCTGCAAACATGTAGTTGGGGCCAAAGCCGCAGGCGTTCACCCAGCCGCTTGCAAACTCCAGGTTTTCAAGCTTGCTTTCGGCGGGGAAGAAGAATACCGAGGACATGATATCCTGCTCAAAGCCGTAAATGGCCCCGCCCGGATGGTTGAGGTAGCGCATATGCGTGAGCGGGGTAGCGACCTCCATCTCCTCGATATGGTCGGTAAACCCGGGGTACATCTTCTCCAACCGCGCCACGATGCGCCTGCCCGCCTCGTATTTCATTTCGTAATACTGCTCAGGCGTGAGCTTTTCCCATTCGGCGGCGTATTTGAGCGTGCCTGCGGTGATGATGCTCGTACCCGGCGGCGAAATGCTCGGGTCGTCCACCGTGTAGCAGGTGGCCACCAGCGGGTCGTTTTCGGGCAGCAACCGGTAGGCGTCTTGAAAATCCTCGTTGGCGTTCATGCTCTCGTAGTTGAGCGTAAATGAGGTCGTAAACCCAAGCTCCTCGGGTGTGCAGTCAAGGCCGATAAAGCAGGTGAGCGCGGAAATGCCCACCGTGTAGGGCTTGAGGTATTCGCGCGCACTCTCGGGGATATCCTCCTTCTTGAGCAGCGCGCCGTAGGTAGCAAGCGGCGAGATGTTGGAGATGATCTTTTTTGCCCGGTATGTAATGCCGTTTTCATCCACAACGCCCACGGCTTTGCCGTTTTCCACCATGATGCGCTCCACCGCGCAGTTGAGCCGCACAAGTCCGCCCATGCGGCCGATGGCCTCCATAAGCGCCTGATTCATCACCATGGAAGTGCCCTTGAGATAGAAAGGCTTATCCTCCATATAAATGTTGGTGCACTTGGCGAGTATGGCCCACGGGAACCGCGCGGGCGGCATGCCCATGAAGCACCAGTACGCGCTTAACGCAAGCTGCAGCTTGGGGGATTTGAAGAATTCATCGAGCACCTCCTGCGTACTCTTGAGGGCGTATTTCGCCAAATGCGGATAGAGCTTGGGGAAGCCGACCTTCATAATGGCTTTCTTGAGCGCGCCCGGCTCATTCGTGCTGGCAGCGCTCTTTTCTGCAAACGCGGCGGACTCGGCGCAAAAGGCGTATACAGCCTCAAAATAGCCTAGAATAGCATCCTTTTCCTCGGGGAACAGTTCGATCAGATGCGCCTCACACTTTTTGCGGTCGGCAGGCAGGGAAACGCCCGTGCCGTCTGGGAAGTTCACACGGAACAGCTCCTTGATTTCCACCCAGTCGATCTGGTCCTCAATGCCGTAGCGCCGGAACTGCTCGCGCAGGGGGCCGGGCTTTTCCACGGTGCCCATGCTGCTCAATTGATGCAGCGCCACCTCAAACTCGAAGCGCCCGCGGCGGAAGCTTGTGCCGCAGCCGCCGGGGATGTTGTGCTTTTCAAACACGATCACGCGCTTGCCCTTTTCCGCAAGCGTTGCGGCGGCGGCAAGGCCGCCGTTTCCGGCGCCGATTATGATCACATCATAGCTTTGCATGAAACATCCTCCAACTCTATTTGATGAGGCAGGCGGCAGCGATGAGCGCGATGTTGAGCGCCATCAAACATACCTGCACGGCATTGCCCTTGGTTGCGGCCACAAAGCGGCCGAACTTCTCGCTTTTCAGGCTCTGCTCCACAAATTCCTTCTCCGCGATCTGGAAGCAGCCGCCAAAGGACAGCGAGCCCGCGCGGAAGGTCAGCCAGTAGCCGGGATTGCCCGTGATGAGTACGCCCAGTATGGGGGCGGCGAGTATGCCCACATGCAGCTTCGCCACGGCAGGGGAGAACTCATTGGTCACAAATACCCAATTCCAAATGGTGTAGGCGATGATCCAGCAGATGGTGCCAATAACGGCGGGGGCATGGAATTCGTAAAGATGGAAGAACTTCGAAAAGAAGCCTAGGCCTTGTGTGCCGGTAAAGTCAAGCCATGTGCCGCGCAAAAAGAGCACCGAAGCCGCAAGCACAATGCCTGTGACGCCGTTGAAATACCGTTTGTAGCGGACGATATCGGTGAACGTGGCTTCAAGGATGTTGATGGCTAAGAAGATGAGTACGATATTCACAAACAATTGGCGATCAAGTATGTTGAATACCGCGAAGATGATGACCACCCGTAACAGTGTGAGCGTACTTAGCTTGAGGCGTTCAAAGAACACCAGCTTGCCAAACACCATGATGGCGATGGGCAGCAGCACATTTACGGGGATGTTCACTAAGATCGGCTGCGAGGCCGCAAGCATGGAGGTGGCTGTGAACGCGAGGGTCAGGATGGCCAAAAGGATGTTCTGGTTGCGATGCCCGCCTTGCTGCGCGAGCTTCTTTTCCGGTTCCGGCATGGTGCGTCCCTCCTAAATATAATCATTTATCGTTTCGCGGCGCTGAGACAGGGGTCCCGTTCAGCCCGTGAAGGACTTGGTGAGAAGATCGCAAAAGTGCTCGATGCGTTGCTTTGCCGTGTCCGCGTCTGCGCCCGCGTCCGCGCGGGGGCCATTGATGGACATTTTCTGTATCAGCCCCAAAAGCGCGTCGTAGGCGTTGTAGTACAGGACCTCCATATCTTTGCGGTCCGGCACGCTACCATCCGCAATACCGCGGCGTATGGCCCTGGCAAGCGGTGCACGGAACTCATGGTAGGGGGCGGGAGGCTTGTTTTTATTGAGGCCACCCATATCATGCTTGTATAGGAAAAGCTCCGCCTCGTGCACGAATATGAGCTTTTCCGGCTCTGAAAAGTAAAGGTCGGCATATGCGCGCAGTACGGCGCGTATCTGCCCCGCGCCATTCAGGCCCGAGAACGCGCCGCTGTCGTATACGGCGTCCGCCTGCTTTACGGTTTCCTCCCAAAAGAGCAGGGCGGTTTCTAGAACAAGCGCTGCCTTTGTGGGGAAATAGCGGTACACTGAGCGCTCGGTAAGTCCCGCCGCCTCGGCGATGCCCGCCACGGTGGTCGCATCCACGCCCTGCTCGATGAACGAGCGTAGCGCCTGTAAAACCACCTTGTTTTTGTTGGTGATTTTCCGCGTTTGCAAAACGCTTCCTCCTCTGCTTTTGTGCCTGATTTTTTGAAATTGTCATGACGACTGACAATTTGATCATACCATCTATTTTGGGCTTTTTCAAGAAGAATTTGATAAGAATTTATCAGACTTGTTACGGGACATGAACCGCAGCCGGGTCTCATGACGGATACTCCCCAGCCCCAACGATGCTTTCGGAGCGAAATTATTCGTGTTGCTGCCTTGGCATTTTTAATCCAATTTTCATCTGTTTTGCATTTCTATACAGGATTGCTCTGCTATGCTCAAGCAGAATCTAAGAGAGGGCGGTAGAGCGTTGTGATAGGATTGTTCGGGCTTGCGTTGGCGTTGTTTTTGGTGATTGGGCCGGTTTGGCTGGTCTTTAAGCTTGTGTTCTTCGCGATGACGTCAGTTTTTCGGGTAGCATTTTGGGTGGTGCAGGGTGTGATTGTTCTGTTGGGCTTTTTATTCAGCGGCGGGCTGATTGCGTTTTTGGGCATCTTTTTTCTGCTCAATATTCTCGCCCTGCCCATCATCTTCCTCTGTTCCAGAAGGTGATTTAGCTGGGATAATATGCAAGAGAGCGCATCACTTTCGTGATGCGCTCTCTTATGCTCGTTATGCTTAAGATGCGTCTGCCGCCTCGCTGTAATAGGGCAGTACCAGGACGATGCGCGTACCGATCTCCTTGCGGCTGAGCAATTCCACATGGCCGCCGTGGCGGTCCACGATCCACTTGGCGATGGACAGTCCCAGCCCGGTTCCGCCCGTTTTGCGGGCGCGGGACTGATCCGACCGGAAGAAGCGGTCAAAGACATGGGGGAGATCCTGCTCGGGAATGCCGATACCGTTGTCCGATACCGACAGCGCAACGTTGCTGCCGTCCCGCTTGGCGGCAATGCGGATGCGTTCCCCGGCAGGGGTGTACTTGATGGCATTGTCTACGAATATGCGCAGCGCCTGCTTGATGAGCTGCGCGTCGCCGTATATGGTGAGCGCCGGGGCGATGGAAGCGTCGTAGGTGTGCGCCTCGTCGATCATCCTGGTTTCCGCGAGCACCTCCTCCGCGAGGGCGGAAACGTCCACCAGACCGGTTTTAAGCACGATGGAGTCGTTGTCGCTGCGGGCTAAGAACAGCAATTGCTCCACCAAATCCTGCATGCTGGCCGCTTCGCCTTTGATGGCGTCGATGGATTCCTGCAAGGTCTGTGCATCCTGCTTCCCCCAGCGGTCGAGCATGTTGGCATAGCCCTGGATCACCGCGATGGGTGTGCGCAGCTCATGGGACGCATCCGATACAAAGCGCAGCTGGGATTGGTAGGCGGCGTCCAGCCGGTCCAGCATCTCGTTGATGGCGTTGGCGAGCCCTTTGAGCTCCTGCTGTTCATCCGCGATAACAATGCGGGTATCCAGCCGGTTTTCCGTGATGGTGTTCAGCGTCTTGATCGTGCCATCCAGCGACGGGCTATCCACCCGCTGGCGGCCCTGCTCGTTACCGATGGTGCGTGTGGCTGTCCGGGTCAGCTCGTAGATAGGCTGCAGCGCACGGCTGACCGAGCGGCTCACCGTAGAAATACTGCGCAGGAGGCTTATTAGCTGTATGACTAGAAGCGCAACAAAGCATACAAAGAAGATGCGTACCGGGCGATCCCAATGATAGGTGAGGAGCAGCGCCCGATTGGATTCGGACGAGGGGATGGTGACCGTATAAGTGGCCGAATACAGCCGGTCGAGAAGCGTTGGGCCGCCGGGAAAACTTAGTTCCCTGGTAGTGCCCAGTGGAATAGACGGATTGCGTCTGTGCAATGCCTTCTCAAAAAAATCGGGCAGGGTTAGGCCTTGTGGTTCTCCCTGCGTATACTGATACTCCCAGTCCGTAAAGAGAAGCTCCGTCCCGATGTCTGGCTGCTTTATTAGCTTTGGGCTGAGCTCCATCGCCTGCCACTCGGTCCAAACAGCCAGGCTGAGCACAAAAAGGAGCACTAGCAGCACGTTAAGCCAGAATATGTGTGCAACGGAGCGCAGAAACTGGTTGCCGGTGAGCCGCCAGGTAAGAGAGGCGCCCCCTTTTTTTGACTTTACTTGCGGCGCATTGGGTTTCATGCTTCCCCCTAAATCTATTGTTCCCGCAGCACATAGCCTACGCCGCGAACCGTGTGGATGTATTTTACATTGAAGGCCTCGTCTATTTTTTGCCGCAGGAAGCGGATATACACGTCTACCGTGTTGGTCTCACCCTGATAATCATAGCCCCATACCCGCTGCAGCAACACATCTCGGGTGAGGACGATGCCCTTGTTTTCCATGAGCAGCTGCAACAGGTCGAACTCGCGCTTGGTCAAATTCAGTTCCACATCATCCATGCGGACGATATGCGTGGCCGGGTCGAGGCACAGCCGCCCAATTTTACTCGAGCCTTTCTCGGGGCGGTTTTTGCGCAGTGTCACACGGATGCGGGCCAATAATTCTTCGATGGCAAAGGGCTTGGTGACATAATCGTCGGCACCGCTGTCCAACCCAGTCACCTTATCCATGACCGCATCTCTCGCAGTCAACAGGATTACAGGGACACAAGTGCTTCGCCGCAAGCGGCGAAGCACCTCCAGTCCGTTGAGTCCCGGCAGCATCACATCCAGCAGGACAAGGTCGAAGTTTCCCGACTCAGCCAGTTCCAGGCCGGTACGGCCATCCGTGGCCTTCTGAATCTCATAACCCTCGTAGGAAAGCTCCAGCTCCACAAACCGCGCAAGCTTTTCCTCGTCCTCCACAATCAGGATGCGTTCTTTCACCGGTTTTGGCCCTCCTGTGATTTTATCGCGCTATTCGGCGCGTTCCTTGCTCTTATCCGCAGCTTCTTTGATATCGGATTTGATGGTATTGGCCGCATTTTCAGCCGACTGCATTACCTTGTTGACAGCTGTCTTTTCCACATCCCGGCCGCGGAAGCGGTAGCGGCACCCAAGAAAGAGGCCGATGATCAGCAGGGGGATGACAAGCCAGAAGCAAAAGATCAGCAGCAGAACCAGCACAATAACAGGCATGGTGATGATTTGGCTGTCGCCGCGCTGCACATCGAACATATTCTCGCAGCCCTTTACAAAGAGGGCGCGGACCCAGCGAAAGAACCGGCCCATCAGCTCTGAGAAGGATTCCCCCGCAGGCTCGCTCGAATGGACGGTTTGAGCGGTATCACCCTGTTGCTCCTTCTGTTCGCTCTTGGAGGAATAGTAGCCGCCGTGTTCGGGCGGGGTCACCTTCCCTTGCCTCTCCAGATAGAGCAGCGCCTCTAAGAGGTCGTCGCCGCAGGCGTCTAAGGCAGCTTTTGCCTCGGCATAGCTCACGTTTGCCTTTTCACGGAGCTTTTCCACATGTTCCATCGTTGCCATTTTCATTCTCTCCCCTTTTTTGTACTGTGTTTGATTTCGGTATCCCTATCATACGGCTGCATGATAAAGATGTCCTTTGTCCCGCATTAAAGGGGGATTAAAATGGGGTGGTAATTTGCATCATCATTCGTATTAGAAACATAGCACAAATGCACAAAAAAGGGAACCGGGAAATCGGAAGGGTCGTTAGATTCAGGCAGTGGCTATGCTTTTTGTTCATCGCGTATTAACGAACCCTTATAGAAATGGTAGCATACTGCATCTCAGCTTTTCTGAAAGATTCGATCATATCTTTCTGCCTTTGATTTTTGACCTTCCCTTTCAGGGTTACAGCGTAGTTGACGGATATGCTATAGTTTTCAATATTGAGGCGGGTGAGGGCCTTATCGTTTGTGGGGCAAGTATATGGCGGGTTTTCAGGGGCCTTGGTTGCAACACTTGCAGTTAGCGTTCCATCTTTGATAGTTGTTCCGGCCTTTATGGATATGAAGAAAGGATAAACAATAACAGAAATGCGGCCTTAACAAGTGTCAAATCCGCTTTTGTCGGGCTTGTTTTTGCAGCGGCATTATCGATTATGCTCTCCACCGCCTTTGGTATGGCCAATCTTTTGATTGGCAAAACATCCATCGGGATGTTCTTCCCTTGGCAATCATGGTTGTGGCGGTTGTGCTGCACATTCGGTATGAGATCAACCCCATTATACTACCCTCATTGCGGGCGTTTTTGGGTGGGCATTCTATTTCATCTAGCCAAGTACCCCTCTGCCGCGCGATTGTGGTGATATTTGGGATATGGGCTGTTTCCTTTCTTCCGGCAGTTCTCCTTCATTTTGGGGTGAGAGTTACCGATATATATTGAAAAGCGTATTACGAGGAGTGGTAGAATGCCGACAGTTAGCGAATATGAAGCAAGCCGGTCGTTGATAGAGGAGATCGAAAAGCGTTTTAAAGCAGGCAAGGTGAAAGAGGCCAAGTACCTGTTCAATCATTTAACTGTTGCGTCACCGCATCCGGCACAAGATAACGCGTGCGCCGCCTACGTAAAAACCCAATACGACAATCTTAAGACGCTGCTGTTTTCGGCTGAAAGCAATTGCCCCTAGCTTTCTCATCCAGCAATTGCCGGCCTTAAGCCGCTGGGAAACGGACATATTGCCAGATCGATCGGCGTAGAGACTTACACTTTTTTGAATAATGGATTACAACGAAAAAATTCCTGCTTCGTGTTATACTAAAACAGAAAGCAATGGAGGGGATGAACCATGGGAAAAGTATTGACTTCGAAGGTGACATGGGTCGGCAAGGTAGATTGGGAATTAAAGAAGTTTCACGGGGACGAATACTCGACGCGGAAAGGTTCCTCCTATAACTCCTATCTCGTAAGAGATCAGAAAAACGTACTGATCGACACGGTCTGGAAGCCTTTTGATGAGGAGTTTGTCAGCAACCTGCAAAAGGAAATCGATCTGGAAAAGATCGACTATATCGTCGCAAATCATGCGGAAATCGATCACAGCGGCGCGCTGCCCGAGCTTATGCGCCATATTCCCAATACGCCGATCTACTGCACAGCCAACGCGGTGAAATCGCTCAAGGGTCATTATCATCAGGACTGGAATTTTGTTACGGTAAAAACCGGTGATACGCTGGACCTTGGCAGCACAAAGCTGGTTTTTGTGGAAGCGCCGATGCTGCACTGGCCGGACAGCATGTTCTGCTATCTGACGGGCGAGAACATCCTGTTTTCCAACGATGCGTTCGGCCAGCATTATGCAACCGAATCGCTGTATAACGATACGGTGGATACTGCCGAGCTTTACAGTGAGGCCATCAAGTATTATGCGAATATCCTGACTCCGTTTTCACCGCTGGTTATCAAAAAAATCAATGAGGTGCTGGGCTTCGGGCTGCCGGTGGACATGATCTGCCCAAGCCATGGGGTCATATGGAAGGAAGATCCTGCGCAGATCGTCCATGCATATTTAAAATGGGCGGCTTCTTACCAGGAGAATCAGATCAGCATCGTCTATGATACCATGTGGGGTGCAACGCGCCATATGGCCGAGGCGATTGCAGCGGGTATCCGCAGCCGGGATGCAGGCGTGACAGTGAAGCTGGTGAATGCAGCAAAAGAAGATAAGAATGATATTATTACGGAAATATTTCGCTCAAAAACGGTTCTTATCGGTTCCTCCACAATCAACCGCGGGATATTGCATTCCATCGGCGGCCTGCTGGAGATGATAAAGGGTCTTCAGTTTAAGGGGAAGAGTGCGGCGGCATTCGGCAGCTATGGCTGGAGCGGCGAGTCTGTGGGGCAGATTTCGAAAGCGCTTGCGGACTCCGGCTTCCGCGTGCTCGACGGAATGAAAACGCTTTGGGTGCCGGATGAAGACGCCATGTCTCAATGTGAAGCGTATGGAAGAACCGTAGCGCGTGATGCCTGATCCGGAGATGAAATGCGACTGACGGAATGAACAGAAAATGATGTGGCGAGGGTACATACGCTCTCGCCCATATCAATCAAAAAAGAGGAACTCCTTACGGGGTTCCTCTTGATTATGCAGATTCTATGCCCATGATCAAGGATATTGCAGCGCAGGCACCGGGTATACCATATTGCGGGCAAAACCCTTGATTTGCTAAATAGCCGCAAAGATATTATTGTGAAAGCCCCCCTTTTAGGCCAACAGGAGGAACGCAATCACGCGCTATATGGACACTGCTGCAATATGACAACAACACCTCCGGCATGATATAATGCATACTGCCGCCGCTTTTGGCGGCGTGTTCTTATTATTATGAACAGCGAGGTTAAGCATGAACGAAAAAGAAGTACGGGAGATCCGGCGCCGGTTCAGACCGGATAAAAGCATGATCGGCAACGTATATGGCTGCTATGTCAACGAGGAGAGAAAGATTGTCGCGACGTTTGAAGAATTCCTTTCCAGCATGCCGCAGGAGGAGTCGGAACGCTTTCTTTCGCTTTTAAAAAAGTCCTTGTCCGGTTCGCTCGGAAAGAATCTCGTCAATATAGAATTCAGCACCAAACAAGTGATGGACGGTGACGAGCACAAGCTACTGTCCATGCTCCGCCAGACCGGATTAAAAAATTCGGATTTGCTGCAAACATTTTATCAGCGGGTCATTGAGGCCCTGAAAATGGAAAGCAACTATCTCATTCTGCTGACCCACGACGTATACAGTGTGCCGTACAGGGCCAAGGATGACGAGATACAGCGGGATGCTTCCGATGAGGAATTTAGCTACATCCTTTGCAGCATATGCCCGGTGAAACAAACCCCGGCGGAGCTGAGTTACCGGATGGCCGAGAACCGCTTCCATACCACCTCACAGGGCTATGTGGTGTCTGCGCCAGCATTGGGCTTCATGTTTCCGGCCTTTGACGACAGAGCTGCCAACATTTACGGCGCGCTGTACTATATGAAGAACGCCGCGGAGAACCACCAGGAATTTATCGATACGGTATTCCATGTAGAGCCACCCATGCCCGCCACGGCACAGAAGGAGACCTTTCAGGCGATATTGACGGAAACGCTCAATGAGGAGTGCAGCCTCACGGTGGTGCAGGCTGTCCATGAGCATCTGAGCGAAATGATAGACCGGCACAAGGAAAACAAGGAGCCTGAACAATTGCTGCTCTCGCAGCGGGAAATCGGCGCGGTGCTGCAGGAGTGCGGCGTATCCGCGGAGCATGTTGAAGCCTTTGCCACCGCCTTTGACGCGCACTTTGGCGTGGACGCGCAGCTTCCGCCCGCCAACGTGATCGACAAAAAACAGTTTGTAATCCGCACGCCGGATGTGGTGATCAAGGTCGATCCGGAGCGGAGCGACCTCATCGAAACGCGGGTGATCGACGGCAGCAGGTATCTCCTGATCCCTGCGGATTCGGGTGTGGAAGTCAACGGGGTGAGTGTAAAGATCGGCGTGGAGAATGACATCTAGGCTACTGCAACAAAAGCCCGGTACCGTCGTAAGGCCTGTACCGGGCTTTCCTTATAGATGCCATGCGGGTGAACCGCATGGCATTGTTCCATATTAAATTCATAGTAAAGGCAAAAGCGTCCCGCGGTGATAAGCGTGATTTAGCCCTTTGTAAAGTGTCTACGATACACATATAATGCGGCATCAGATTTACAGCTTCTATTTGAAGTGGTTAAGGTTCATCGGCAATTTCCTGGTTCTTTGATAAACGTGATGAAATTTCGTTCCGCCGCGCTAAGATGCCTGCCTTTCTTATAGGCAAGATAAAGCGTTCGATCATACTCTTTGGCGTCCAATTGAAAACGCAACACCGTTCCGGCTGCAATCGCGTCTTCTACCGCGCGCTCGGAAAGAATTGTTATTCCCAGGCCGTTGATAACAGCCTTTTTGATGGACTCCATGTCGTTCATATGGGCAACAACGGACAGGCTCGCCGGATTTACGCCGATATGCGTCAGGTATTTATTGATTTCATTGCGCGTACCCGATCCGGATTCACGCATAATCATCGGGTAGGAGAGCAATTCCTTCCCAAGGGCTCCATTCTTCTGTTTGGCTGAGAATTCCTCGGTATTGGGTGTAATCAGCACAAGGCGGTCTTTGCAGAGCGGGTGATATTGAAACGAGCGGGTTTCATACCGGGTGCCCATAAACGCAAGCGCGGCCTCGCCGGACTTAAGCTTTTCTAACGCGAAAGCACTGTCGCCCTCCAAAACAGAAAACCTTGTTCCGGGATATTTGCCGACATAGGCCGCTATAAGCTGCGGCACCAAATACCTTGAAGGAACCGTGGACGCGGCGATGGAAAGGAACGCCGGGCTGCTTTCACTTGCGCTGAATTCCTCCTGCATGCCGCGGCATAGTGCCAGTATTTCCTTTGCGGAATTGTAAACGCGCCAACCCGCTGCAGTCGGCTCGGCGAGACGCTTCTCCTTGCGCTCCAGTAAAGGCGTCTTAAGCGCTGTTTCCAGCTGCGCGATATGAGAACTTACTGTGGACTGGCTTAAATACAGCATCTCCGCCGCTTTGGAAAAGCTGCGGGTTTCCACGATGTTCACGAATACTTCCAGTTGCCGAAGGCTGATATCCATTTCCAGCATCCTCACTTCTTATTTGATAGTATCACATATTATTGAAAAAATCGATAATCGTACAAGTACCATTATATTTTAAAAAGAATAACGCATATCTATCAATGCTATAATGAACACACAATTCTTCCGCCATGTTTCTGGCGTGAATCCTACATATCATATATAAAAGGAGAATAGTATGGCAGATTACAGACAGATGTGGGAAGGCCTGGGTATGGACCTTGAGGCGCACGACGCGTTATGTAACGTATTGCCCGTGGCGTTTGGAGACACCTATCTTTCCCAGCAAAACCGTCCGGAGGGCATGGCGTTCTATGATTTTGTGGTGTCTGAAATCCATGGCATACGCCCCGCTGAACTGATTGAGCACCAGAAAAAAGGAGGAAAGGTGTTCGGTACGTTCTGCATCTTTGTGCCGGATGAAATCGTGTTCGCGGCGGGCGCTATCGCCACCGGCCTCTGCGGCGGCTCGCAGTTTTGGGTGGCGGATGGCGAACGGGTGCTGCCCAAGAGCATGTGTCCCCTCATCAAGGCGTCCGTAGGCGCAAGGATCGGGAAAACATGTCCGTTCTTCCGCATTGCGGATATGTATGTAGGCGAAACTACCTGCGACGGCAAGAAAAAGGCCTGGGAAATCCTGCAGGAGGAAGTCCCCGTCCATGTGATGGACATGCCGCAGATGAAGCGCGAGAAGGATGTGGACAAATGGGCGGACGAACTGAAAACCTTTATGGGCGTTGTTGAAGAATTCACCGGCAACAAGGTGACGCCCGAAAAGCTTGGCGAAGCCATCAGAATGATCAATAATAAGCGCAAGGCGCTTGCCCGCGTATTTGCGTGCCGCAAGGCCGACCCCACTCCCATCAGCGGTAAGGATGCGCTGCTGATGACACAGATTGCCTTCTATGACGATCCTGCCCGCTGCGCTGAAATGGCCAACAAGCTGGCTGATGAGCTGGAAGAGCGCATTCAAAGCGGCAATGGCGTGTTCGATAAGGGAACCAAGCGTATTTTGATTTCAGGTACGCCGATGGCGATCCCTAACTGGAAGCTGCATCACATTGTGGAAAGCTCGGGCGCTGCGGTGGTGTGCGAGGAGGCATGTACCGGAACGCGGTACTTTGAGAATCTGGTGGATGAGACGGAGACTACGCTTGACGGCCAGCTTCGTGCCCTGGCCGAACGCTATATGAAGATCAACTGCGCCTGCTTTACACCCAATACCGCCCGTATCGACGATATTATCCGGCTTGCGAATGAATATCAGGTGGACGGCGTGATCGACGTGAACCTCAAGTTCTGTACCCTGTACGATACGGAGGGCCGCGATGTGGAGCGCGCGCTCAAAACGGAGGGCATCCCGGTGCTGGGCCTGGAAACGGATTATACGGATACGGATGCGGAGCAGCTGCGCACGCGCGTCGGCGCGTTCATTGAGATGCTTTCCTGAGGCGAAATGGAACAGAGTTCGGATTATTATGTGCTCTTCCATAACCACATGGAAGGAATGCGGCTATATCAGTATATACGTGGGCGGGGGATAGCGGCAAGAATATCCCCCGCGCCGCGCGTTGTATCGGCTTGCTGCGGCATGTCGCTGCTTGTGGAGGAGGAGGCGATCAAAGCGGTGCGGCGCTGTATTTCGGAATCCGGCGTGCAGATCGACCGCATTGTGCTGCTTCCCCGCCAGATTGACCCTGCGCGGGATAAATACTGCTGAGGGTATCAACAAAGCAACTGGTAAGGTAACAAGGAAACGGCATGAATTTTATTGGAATTGATATTGGTTCTACGGCGGCAAAGGTTGTTGCTTTATGTGAACGGGAGATGCGCTTTACTCTACCCACCGGCTGGAGCGGCATTGAGACCGCGCACACCATACGGCAGAGGCTGGAAGCGGCAGGCGTACGCCTGGCGGATTCCTATGTTGTTTCCACCGGGTATGGCAGGCGTGCTGTGGACTTTGCAAATAAGCAGGTGACGGAAATCACCTGTCATGCTGCCGGGTGCGCGGATGCATATCCGGACGCTGTGATTATCGACGTGGGTGGGCAGGATACCAAGGCCATCCGCATAAAAAATGGCGTAGTTGATGATTTTCTAATGAACGACAAGTGCTCGGCGGGAACCGGGAAATTCATTGAAGTCATGGCAAACCGGCTGGACCTGGAGATAGATGCGCTGTTTCAGCTTGCCGGGCAGGGCGAGGTGCTCCCCATCAGCTCCCTGTGTACGGTGTTCGCTGAATCAGAGGTGATTGGCTACATCGGCGCAGGGCGGCGGCGTGAGGATATCGCGGCGGGCGTGGTGGATAGCGTTGCGGCAAAAGTAGCGCAGCTTGCACAAAAACTGCTTCTGGAGAAGGATGTTCTTTTAACCGGCGGGCTCAGCCATCTGCCGTATTTTGCGGATACGCTGGGCCGGAAGCTGAGGCATCCTGTAGTATGCATGCCGGGCGGCCGATACGCAGGCGCATACGGTGCCGCGCTATTGGCCCGGCGGGGGGAGGAAAGCGTGAAAACAAGATAGCGCCGCCTCTTTTCACAAAGCATTGGACGTGGGTGAGGCGATGGCGCACTTTTATTTGCGTATATCTTGTTGTATACTCAAAACAAGCAAAGGGCTAAATCGTAGTGATTTAGCCCTTTGTAAGTGCTTGATAACTCAGTGTTTTTCCCGTTACGAGATTTTTCATCGTCCAAGCCGGCGCCATCCGTTTTTGCAATGAGCGCGTAAGGCCCCTTGAAGGACGAAACACGGCATACCTCGTACTCCGTAACCCCGGATACACTGTTCCACGAAAGCCATCCTCGGCATAAAACCGCCAGCCCGATTTTCCCCATGCCGGGCAACTTAGATAACGGAACAATCGTGACATATGGGAAATAGAAAATTACCGGGAAAGCTTGCTAACATATTACGTAGTTTTCATATCTGGGTGGTATTAGTAAGAAAGCACTCCGTCAAACCCAACAGGGGAATATTACGTGAAAGAAAGCCAATGGAGGATTGACCGGAGACAACGAACCATCTATCGTTGCTCCTCGAATATAGATTGCAACAAAAGATTCGTGCTCCGTGTTATACTAAATAAAAGCAAATGATATGGGGAGATGTCGTTAAAAGAAGGCAAATGTGACGTTCTCGCTATATTAAAAAGATGGAGCTCCTTACGGGATTTTTCTTGACTATTTATGCGGTCTAAAGAAAATGTGCTTCGTTGATAGACTGAACAAAGGGAGGAAAACTGGGACTGCTATGCATCGTGCCAGTGGGGAAATTTCGGGATATCCGGCGGTAAAGCGGGCGGCTAAGATCAGGGTTATTATCCCCCGGGCGGGAATCATGATCGTTTTGTTGAGCGCTGCCTCCGCGATTGGATATTTGTTCCGCGCAATGGGGCTTCCGGAAACCGATAGCGCCATCGTCTATTTGCTGGCCGTTTTATTAACGGCGCGCTTTACGGATGGATATGTTTTCGGGTTTTTGGCTTCCGTGATAGCAACGTTTGCGTTCAATTATTTTTTTACGGCGCCATATTTTTCGCTTTATGTAAGCGCTCCGAGTTATATCATTACGTTCGTTATCATGACCATAACGGCGCTGATCACAAGCGCGCTTACCACACATGCCAAACGAAACGAAATGGAAGCCCGTGAAAAGGAAACCGAAACAAAGACGCTGTATACGCTGACCAACCGTCTGACGGATGCAACCGATATCTATGAGATCGCTGGGATTGCGACGAGCGCCATCAGTGCAATGCTCAATAGTAATACCGGATGCCTTTGCTTCGACGAGAATGGGAACCCGGAGCGAAGCTTTATCCAGCAGATTTCTCCTGGACGGCAGATCCGCCGGGAAATCCACGATATAAACGAGCTTAGACGGCAAATTGAGGACATGCAATCCGGTTATGTTGTTGGAACGGAGTTCTATGACTGGCCGGTCAAAGGCAGGGAAATGATACTTGGGATCATCCGCGTTCCAAAAGAAGCGGCAAAAGCCATGAATGCGCCGCAGACCCGCATGCTGCACGCCATCATTGAAAGTTCAGCCATCGCAATGGACCGTTTGCGCGCTACACAGCAGCGTCAAAAATCCAATGAGACAATCTTGCAGGAACGGTATCGCGGTAATCTGCTGCGCGCAATTTCCCACGATCTGCGTACCCCTCTTGCTGGTATCATGGGAACGGCTGAAATGGTGATGGGTATGACAGCGAAGGACGATCAGAGGTATCCGCATATGGCGGCGATCCATAAGGATGCCAATTGGCTGCATTCCCTGGTTGAGAACATTTTAAGCCTGACCCGCCTCCAGGACGGGAAACTGGTGCTTCATAAGCAGCCGGAGGCGGCTGAAGAGGTTGTTGGGGCGGCGATTCGCCATGTTGCAAGGCATTATCCGGAATATGAAATTGCCGTCAATGTCCCGGATGAACTGCTGATCGTTCCCATGGACGCAAGACTCATCGGACAGGTGCTGATCAATCTATTGGACAATGCCGTTAAACACTCTATGCCCCAGGAAGAGATCCGGGTTTCGGTCACAAAAGATGCCGATGCCAACTGTGCCGTATTTTCGGTATGCGATAGGGGCGAAGGCATTGCGTCAGTTGATTTGCCGAATATCTTTGAAATGTTCTATACATCGCGGAGCAGGCATGCCGATGCGCAGCCTGGCATCGGCCTCGGGCTGGCCATATGCGACGCGGCAGTAAAGGCGCACGGTGGTAGCATCACGGCATCTAACCGCGCGGATGGCCCGGGCGCGGCGTTTACGTTTGTGCTTCCGTTGGAGGTGGACGGGCATGAATACGAGTAACGTATCTATCCTCGTGGTTGAAGATGACAAGCAAATTCGAAACTTCATCTGCTACACACTGAATGCAGAAGGATTTCGGCATATTGTCTCAAGCACCGGCCAGGGGGCGCTACGCCTTCTTGCTTCAGAGCAGATCGACTTGATGCTGCTCGATCTTGGGCTGCCGGATGTTGACGGTATGGATGTCATCCGAAAGGTGCGCGAATGGTCTGAAATACCCATCCTCGTTGTTTCCGCGCGCGATCAGGACAGGGAGAAAGCCGCCGCGCTGGATCTGGGCGCTGACGATTACCTGACAAAGCCTTTTTCCACAACTGAACTATTGGCCCGGATTCGCGTAGCTCTCAGGCATTTGTATCGTGAGAATGGCAGCAGCAAGGCGCAGGATATCCTGCAGGTTGGGGGGCTGCAAATCGATCTTGGCAAGCGGCTGATCTATGTCGACGGGCAGGAGACCCATGTGACGCCCATGGAATACAACCTGCTGGCGCTGTTTTTTAAGAATATCGGGAAAGTTCTCACAACGAAGTATATTCTGAATGAAATATGGGGTATCGGCTATGGCAATGATACGCAGGCCCTTCGAACGCTGATGGCGGGGCTCAGGCGCAAAATTGAGAAGAACCCGGCAAAACCAAGATATATCCTGACTGAGATCGGGATTGGATACCGGCTCATAGACGAATAAAAATACATAAAAAAGGCCGCTCCGGTTTAAAACGCGGCGAGATAAGAAAATCAAAAAAACGGTGAGATTCTTCCTCACCGTTTTTAGGGCAGAGCGAGCATGCGCTATTCGGTGCTTAAGCTAACACTACTCCTTGCGGAATCTTACAACAATAATAATTGGAGTCTTCTTCTCTGCAAATGGCACTTCATAAAAACCGTTTACAACAAATCCGGTGGCAAAAGCCACACCGAATATATCCTCAATTGTGCGATGATAATAGTTATGAAGAACCGGCTGCCCTTCAACTGCCACACCTTTATCAATACAGTTCGTAAAGTAGTCATCATTGGGAAACGTAAAGCATGGGTGGTGTGTTGCACATACAAATATGCCGCCCTTTTTCAACAATCTGCTGACTGCTCTAAAAAGTGGATCAATGTCTGATATGTCCATAATAGCCATGTTTGCTATGGCTTTGTCAAAAGGCTGTTCGCGCTTTAACTGCATCAGCTCTTCGAAATCAGTTGCATCACAAACATTAAATTCCACTTTATCCAATACAGCTTTGCGGCGCTCGTTTGCTAATGCAATCATTTTAGGGCTGTAATCAAACGCGACCACTTTAGCGCCTTTTTCGGCCAGCCTTTTCGAATAGTTTCCATTCCCACAAGCAATGTCCAAGATAAAATCACCTGCATTAACTGCAAGCAGGGTCCCTACACTCGGACAAACCACATCGCGATGAAAATCGTTTGATTCATCGCCCATAAAATTATCCCAGAATACTGCATTCTCTTCCCACGCAGATAACCCGTTATCTTTTTTCACTCTAACCACGATACCCCCTAAAGTAATTTTGCTTGCTATTTTGAAAGCGTATCGGCTTAAGCAGCATCATAGTGTGCCTTTTGGGCACAAGCTACAGGGTTTTTGAAATTCCCAACAAGAAGTTTTTTTGATGTGCAACTACAGTTTCTATGTGTGCTATTCCACTTTTCAATCATAACAATGCTGATACAGTTTGCAATTATTGTATCAGCGTTTGTATTCCTATGTCACCATCGTTTAAGCGGGATGGCCTTTTTTTATGCTCACAGCATTCTCACACGGTTCAACATATCCTCACACTACGCTCACACCATTTTCATTATCATCAATTGTTGTAAGTCGAGTTTCTTGCGAGGTGATAAGTGTGAAGCAGGCGGATACATCCGAAAATGTGCAGGGATTGGCCGTGTTGTGCAATGCGGCAAGGGAATGCATGGAGAAAGGAGCGTATCAGGAATGCGAGGAACGGATTGCGGCGGCTATGGGCAAATATCCGCATGCTCCTCAGCCGCATAACCTGATGGGCGTCCTGCATGAAAAAATGGGCGACCGAGGAGCAGCGATGAAGCATTTCCGTGCGGCTTGTGCACTTGATCCGGGGTATCTTCCGGCACGACATAACGCGGAACGTTTTGCAAGTTTTCACCCTGCGGGGACGTGCGCGTTTGATGAATCGGATTGCTTTCGGGAATACGCGGATAGTCCGGCCATGACGGAACATGTGAAGCAGGACGTTGGACAGGGAAGCGTCTTCAGAGGAGGCCGCGTGAATATTGCCGAGGTTCCGGTCACCCAAACCGCACCGATCGCGGGCAGGAAGATATGGGAAATCGACCTGCCGCCGGAGGCGATCATCGGGTGCATTCTCAGGAGGGAAAAAAGCATTGTTCCCAGCGGGGACACACGGATATTAGCTGGCGATGTACTGATCCTGATTTCGGCAGGCAAGCAGGAAATGCCGGCGATTCGAAAGCTGACAGGCGGGCCGTAAAAGGAGACGTAGGGAACCCGTGCGTGGAAAACGCAAAGTTGATCAGAATGGGGAAGTGGAATACATAGGTTATGAATACGCTAAACAAACAAACACTCAAGACAGACGTTGTTATGAACATACAAAAGCTCCCTGTTTCAGAGGCCTGCGCGGCCTTGGGAACGTGTGAAGGCGGACTTTCCGGGGCCGAAGCCGAAGAACGCTTAACGCAATTTGGAAGAAATGCGCTGCAGGAAAAGAAGGGCAAGTCGCTTGTCTGGAAGTTCTTATCCAACTTCACGCACCTGATGGCGATACTGCTGTGGTGCGGCGGAATTGTGGGCTTTATCGCCCAGCTTCCTGAACTTGGCGTCGCCATCTGGATGGTCAACGTCATCAACGGCGTTTTCAGCTTCTGGCAGGAGTTCCGGGCGGAAAAGGCCACCGAGACTTTGAAGAAGATGCTTCCCGACTATACACGGGCGCTACGCGACGGCGAAGAGCAGCGCATCCTTGCCGAGGAACTGGTGCCGGGAGACATCATCCTGCTGTCCGAAGGGGACCGTATTTCGGCCGACGCACGCCTGCTTGACGATAACGACCTGCGGGTCAATCAGTCCACGCTGACCGGCGAATCCCATCCTGTACATAAAGCGAAGGATGAGGTTTTCCGGGACGACCTTTCGCGGGCGGAGCAACCAAACAGGGTATTCATGGGCACCACCGTTGCGGCAGGAACCGGCAAAGCGGTTGTATATGCCACGGGCATGGATACCGAATTCGGGAAAATAGCCGGACTTACGCAGGCGCTCAAGGAAGAACCCAGCCCCCTGCAAAAGGAAATGACCAAGGTGACGAAGACCGTTACCATTTTGGCGGTCAGCATCGGCATACTGTTCTTCCTGCTGTCCATCCTCCTGGTGGGCACGGAGCTTGCGGTGGCGTTCATTTTCGCGATGGGTATGATCGTCGCCTTTATCCCCGAAGGCCTGCTGCCGACCGTGACCTTGTCGCTGGCCATGGGCGTACAGCGCATGGCAAAACGGAACGCGCTCATCAAGCGGCTTTCGGCAGTGGAGACGCTGGGCTGCACAACGGTCATTTGTACCGATAAAACAGGTACGCTGACGCAGAATGAAATGACCGTCAGCAATCTGTGGATGGACGGCCGGAATTTGGACGTTACCGGTGTGGGGTATGACGCGAACGGCGGGAAAATTTTAAGCGGTAGGCAACCGGTTTCCGGTAAGGATGGGGAACTGCAGAATCTGCTGGCTGCTGCGGCGCTTTGCTGCAACGCCAGACTGGTGGCGCCTAATGAGGAGTCTCTGCGCTATACCGTACTGGGCGACCCTACGGAAGCAGCACTTCTGGTGCTTGCCCAAAAGGGCGGCCTTACGTTGGAACAACTGAATCAGAAAGCGCCCCGCCTGCGCGAGCTGCCCTTTGACTCGGGACGCAAGCGCATGAGTACGATCCACCAGGCCGCGGGCGGGCGGACCGCATATGTCAAGGGCGCGCCCAAGGAGGTATTGGAGCTCTGCACGCGGATCAGAGAAAACGGAAAAACCGTGATGCTCGACGAGGCTATGCGCGAAGGCATTATGGCCGCCAACGACCGGTATGCGCGAAACGGCCTGCGCGTATTGGCGGTGGCGATGCGCGAACTGTCCGGCGCCGACTTGCCTGAGAGCCTTGGCGACTATACGCCGGAGCTGATCGAGAGGGAGCTTACCTTCCTGGGACTCGTTGCCATGGTAGACCCGCCGCGCCCGGAGGTTGCGCAGGCGGTTGAGAAATGCCACCGGGCCGGAATCCGGATCATCATGATCACTGGCGACTATGGCTTAACGGCCCAGAGCATTGCCCGCCGGATCGGCATCATCAAGGGCGAGCGTCCCCGCGTCATTACCGGCGTCGAGCTTGCGAAGATGCAGCCGGATGAGCTCAAGGCAGCGCTCGCCGAGGAAGTGCTTTTCGCGCGCGTCGCACCGGAGCAGAAGCTGCAGGTGGTCAGCGTCCTGCAGGAAATGAAGCATATCGTTGCTGTAACTGGCGACGGCGTCAACGATTCGCCTGCGCTCAAAAAAGCGGATATCGGCGTAGCAATGGGCATATCCGGTACGGATGTCGCCAAGGAAGCAGCCGATATGATCCTTACGGACGACAACTTTGCCTCTATTGTGGGTGCGGTGGAAGAAGGGCGCACGGTTTACAATAATATCCGCAAGTTTGCTGTTTACGTCTTAAACAGCAACGTACCGGAGGCCGTTCCGGTGGTGCTTTACCTGTTTTCACGCGGAGCTATCCCGCTCCCGCTGACGATTATGCAGGTGCTGGCGATCGATTTAGGCACGGACATGGTTCCCGCCATAGGTCTTGGAACAGAAGCGCCCGAGGCGGGCGTCATGGATGCGCCGCCGCGTTCGCAAAAGGAACCGCTGCTCACCCGCAAGCTGCTTGTGCGCGCTTTCTTCTGGTATGGGCTCATCGAGGCCGGACTCTGTACCGCGGCTTATTTCTTCTTCAATTGGACGCGTGGATGGCCGGACGTACTGCTTGCAGGTTCCGGGCTCGCCTATCAGGCGGCGACGACCATGACCTTTGCTGCGATCGTCATGGCACAGGTTGGAATGGTGTTTGCCTGCCGGACGGATCGCATCTCCATTTCCAAGACAGGCTTTTTTACCAACAGGATGGTACTCATAGGAATTGTCGTAGAACTTGTACTGTTGTGCGCCCTTGTCTATACGCCGTTTCTGCACGGGCTTTTCAACACGGCCCCGCTCGGATGGCGTGAATGGGCGTTCCTGATCTGGATACCCGCTCTGGTATTGCTGATAACGGAGCTGCACAAAGCGGTTTTACGCAAGCTGAATCAAAAAAGGATGACCAGAAAAATCTTGTAAAAGGAGATGCATGATCGATGAGAATGATCATTGTAGGCTGCGGACGCAACGGCTCCGGCCTTGCGCAGGCCCTGAGCAAAATGGGACATACCGTTACGGTTATTGATTCCAACGCATCGGCATTTCAAGCGCTGGGGACGGCCTTCCGGGGAGAAACCGTTGAGGGCGTGGGATTCGACCGCGACGTACTGCTCAAAGCGAAGATAGACAGGGCGGACGCGTTGGCAGCGTTTACGTCCAGCGACGAATCCAATGCGGTGATCGCCCGCATTGCGCGGGAGATCTACCATGTTCCTAAAGTGGTCGCGCGGCTGTATGACCGGGAGAAAGCTGAGATTTACAAGCGCCTGGGCGTACAGACGCTTTCTTCCACTACATGGGGCATCAAACGGGCGGCGGACCTGCTTTGCTATTCGCCCCTGAACACCGTGTTCAGCGTGGGAAACGGCGATGTTGATATTGTGGAAATAGAGGTCCCCCCGCTGATGGCGGGACATAAGGTCAGCGAACTGATGGTCCCTGGAGAAGTGCATGTGGCTGCGATTACACGTGGGAATAAAACGGTTCTGCCTACCATGGGAACGGTTTTGCAAAATGGCGATGTACTCTATATCGCCGTTGTTGTTGCGTCAAGCGGCCGGCTGAAAAGACTGTTTGGGCTTGCTAACGGGAAGGGGATGTGAAACATGAAGGTCATTATCGTAGGAGGCGGTCAGGTCGGCGCTTATCTGGCTGCACTGCTGATTGGGCGCGGGCATGAGGTGAAAGTTATCGACCAGCGCAGCTCAAGGATACCCATCCTAAAACGCGATTTGCCGGAAGACTGCGCCATCCACGCAAACGGCGCGGACCCCAAGGTGTTGGAGGCCGCCGGGATTCGCGGCGTGGACGTGGTGGCTGCTGTGACCGGCGCGGACGAAACCAACCTGGTGATCGCGACGCTCGCGCGGCTGGAATATGGCGTGCGCCGTGTGGTCGGGCGGGTCAACAATCCGAAAAACGCATGGCTGTTTAACGCAACGATGGGTGTGGACGCCGCGCTCAACCAGGCAGATCTCATGGCGCGTCTTGTTGCAGAAGAAATGACCATGGGCGATATGATGACGCTTTTGAAGCTCCATGGCGGGCAGTATTCGCTGGTAGAAAGGGTTGTCGATCCCAACTCGGCGGTGGTCGGGCAAACGCTGCGGGACATCAGGCTGCCGGTGGAATGTGTGCTGGTCGCTATCTTGCGGGAATCGGAGCTGTTGTTGCCGCGCGGCGATACCGTTCTGCTGGCTGATGACAAAGTGGTGGCAATCGCGCATACCTCTTATCTACAGACGCTTGCCGATACGCTTGGGCCGGGGACATAAATTTCCCTCGGCCGCGGACCTGCTCCGAGGCCCGGCTACAGGAAAGTGCAATTTGTTGCGGTAAAAACATGAAGGTGTGCAAGTTATTGGGGGTGAAGTATCATATCGTTACGCCATTATAGACGGATACGGAGAAGATGGGCAACGCTAACAGCAACAGCGGCGGCTTCAATACGGGGTAAGAGAACGTCCTTTACGCAAGCAGGCCAGCGGTATGAATCCTTCTCTGAGACGGAGAAAAGGAACTTGGCGGATAATATTGCGTCGGAGCTTGTGGAGGCCCGGCCTGATACCCAGCGCGCTGTCTTAAGGAACGTGGAGCAGGCCTCTCCTGCGCTTGCGGAGGCAATCAGAAACCAAATGCCTTTGTATACCGGCACTGCGCGGAGATAAACCCTATTGCTTTGATTCGTCCGTTTGTAGCCGTATACTCGCTTCCATACTTCCCATCCGATTTATGCACTGACAGGCTATTTTTGGGTTCGTAAACAATAAAGAGCCGCCGCATCTTCCTCAATGCAACGGCTCTTTACCCTGTTTTATCAGATTGCGCCGACGATTTTATGCGGGGCGTACAGCTCCTCCAGATAAGAAATATCCGCATCCGTCAGCTTTATATTCAGAGCGCCGATCGCATCATTCAAATACTTGGCCTTGGTTGCGCCGATGATGGGTGCCGCAACGCCCTTGGCGAATTGCCATGCAAGGGCGGTCTGCGTCATGGAGACGTTGTATTTCAGGGCGATTTCATTGACGCGGAGTACGATGCCATAATCGGCTTCCTGTGTGCCGTCATATTTGGAAACAGCTGTTTTGTCGGTCTGGCTCCGTTTGGTAGCGGCAGTCCATTCCAGCCGGGAAAGTCTGCCTGCCGCAAGAGGACTGTATGGCGTACGTGCGACGTTCTGCTGATTGCAGATCGGGATCAACTCGCGTTCGTCCTCGCGGTAAAGAAGATTGTAGTGATTTTGCATGGAGACGAAGGACGTCCAGCCGTTGTCCCTGGCGGCAAGCTGCATATTATAGAACTGATAGCCGTACATGGCGGAAGCGCCGAGCGCCCGCACCTTGCCCACCTTAATAAGGCTGTCGAGGGTCTCCATGGTTTCTTCAACAGGGGTGCCGTAATCGAAACGGTGAATGATGTAGAGATCCAGGTAATCTGTTCCCAGCCGCTTGAGCGTGCCGTCGATTTCACGCAGGATCGCTGTTCTTGAAAGATGGCCGTCGTTGAAATAGACCTTCGAGGCCAGCACCACCTTGTCGCGGGCGATATTGTTTCGGATGGCGCGACCCAGATACTCCTCGCTGGTTCCCGCCGAATAAATATTGGCGGTGTCGAAGAAATTGATGCCCAGATCGAGCGCATGCCGGATGATCGCTTCGCTTTCATCCGGGTTCAGCGTCCAGGCATGCATGTTGCTCGCGGGGTCGCCGAAACTCATGCAGCCTACGCACAAACGCGAAACATGAAGATCCGAATTGCCGAGTTGTATATATTCCATTTGCACTCTCCTCATCTCTTTTTATGAAATAAGCCTATCACTTGAAGTTGACTCCAAGTCAATAGTGTTTTCATAGATTTTGAATTATTTGGAGATAAACAAGGGTAAGATACGGAGCACGTGTAATTTAAAATGTCTGATCACCGAATTGTGACATGCATTCAATATGGTCGGTTCAGAAAGCCTGCTCAACAAGAAAACCTGTCTCTGTTTTTCAATAGAAACAGGTTTGTCCAGATGGTGGCCTCGAGGGGGGATTCGAACCCCTGACCTCTACATTTCGAACGCAGCGCGCTATCAGTCGTGCCAGCTACCATATTACTACGATTCAGTTAAAAATGATCAGTGTATCGTTTGGGGATGTTGGAAGAATAGTTGATCGGCAGCTTATCAATCTGGAAAGCTACATTGAATATGACTTCGGCCATCTCTTTTGTTGATTTGTTCAACCCGTTTTTCAGCCAGTGCTGGATCAGACCAACGCTTCCGGTCACTACAAATATAAAATAGTCATTTGTGTTTATGTTTTCGGTTGAAAAGTTGATGCCGCATTCCTGGTAGATCAGCGTGAACAATTGCTTTTGGAAATCAATATCGCCCTGCTCGCTCATGAGAACCTGGAGATGGCTTCTGTTTTCGGCAAAGTATTGGAAAATCCCCTCGAGAACCTCCATGGCCTCATACTTGTCTGTTTTGCCAAGAAGCTCACAAAGCCGTTCTTTTACCCAGGAAAGGGTTTCATCCTCGATCCTGCGGAGAAGGTCGTATTGGTCGGTATAATGCGCGTAAAATGTTGTCCGGTTGATATCCGCGTTTTCGCACAGCTCCTTGATCGTTATTTTTGAGATCGGCTTCTCCTTCATCAATTCGATCAGGCTATCCTGCAATACCATACGGGTATAGCGCGTTTTCCTGTCCAGCTTCATTTCTTTCAACAATATGGTTCTCCTCCCAAAAAACAAGTTTTGCCGCTTCTGTTCGGAAATCGACACTTACAGGTTGTCCTGTTGTGAAACAGTCGTTTCATATGCATCTGCTGGTTGTGAAAACAACACTGTGTCTATATAATAATTACCTGGCAGGCAAAAGTCAAATGCCGCAGATAACCTGTTATAAAGAGGAGAGCCTTGTGGCATATATCGAATTCAATCACGTTATAAAGGAATACCCTTGCGCGGGCGGGGCGATCCGCGCGCTTGACGACGCAAGCTTTACGATCGACAAAGGAGAATTGGCAGTGATCTTGGGCGCTTCGGGCGCGGGCAAGACCACGGCGCTCAACATATTGGGGGGCATGGATACCGCCACCTCCGGCGATGTGATCGTAGATGGAATAAACATCTCCGGGCATAACCACAAGCAGCTCTCCGGCTACCGGCGCACCGACATCGGCTTTGTGTTCCAATTCTATAATCTGGTGCCGAACCTGACGGCGCTTGAAAACGTGGAGTTGGCCGCGCAGATCCGCCAGGACTTTCTGAGCGCGTCTGAAACGTTGGATAAAGTGGGGCTTTCGGCGCGCAAAAACAACTTTCCCGCGCAGCTTTCAGGCGGGGAACAGCAGCGGGTTTCCATCGCACGCGCTATTGCGAAGAATCCGAAGCTGCTTTTGTGCGACGAGCCCACGGGCGCTTTAGACTACAATACCGGGAAGCAGATTTTACAGCTTTTGCAGGACATGTGCCGCCGCGAGAAAATCATGGTGCTTATCATCACCCACAACTCTGCGCTTGCGCCCATGGCCGACAGGGTGGTCCACTTTAAAAGCGGCAAGGTCGTGAATACCGTACAAAATGAGTGGCCGATGCCCATCGCAGAGATCGAATGGTAACGATATGAACAGATCCTATCAGAAAGATATCTGGCGTTCCATCCAAAAAGGTTGGAAGCGCTTTTTCTCCATCCTGATTATCACGGCGCTGGGCGTAGCGATGCTGACAGGCCTGTATGCGGCCTGTCTTGACCTGTATTACTCGGCAGATCAGTTTTTCGATGAACAGCGGTTGTTTGATATCCGCATCTTGTCCACACTCGGGCTTACGCAAGAGGATGTGGATGTTTTTCTGCGGGTGGACGGCGTGGAAGCTGCCGAAGGCGCATACAGCGAAGCCGTTCATACGGATGTAGCCGGCGTACGCAAGAGTGCGGATATGACGGTGCTCAGTGAAAAAGGCTTGAATGCTCTCTATTTGTTCGAAGGCGCGCTCCCAACAAAAGCAGGGGAAATCGCCGTCACGCAAGGCTATCTTATGGATAGCTGCAAATCCATTGGCAGTACGCTTATGATAGCGGAGGATATCGCGGACAATCCGGAAGATGCCGAAACCGGTTCGGAGCAGGAAAGCGTCTTAGAGGGCGACGGTCCGAATACGGATATCGATGTGGACACGGAACTGGAGCTGGAGGAAGAAACGGAAGCACCGACGTTTCTCAATACCGTCTATACCATTACCGGTGTGGTGATGGACCCGATGGATATCCAGAGCGACAGCGGTATGGCAAACCTCATCCGTTCCACCGCAAATAGCGACTATACGTTTTTTATCACTTCTGAGGAAGCCAAAAACGATGTGTTTACCGCCGTATACCTCACCCTGACGGGAACGCGGGGGATGATCTGCTATTCCGATGAATATGAAGCCGCGGTGCAGGCCGTGATCGGCAATATCGAGCAGCGCATCAAGGCGCAGCGGGAGCAGGCGCGCTATGAGTCCGTTTTGACAGAGGCGCGCACGAAGATCATGGATGCCGAAGGTACCATGTATGAAAAATTCGCGGAGGCGGATGAGAAGTTTGCCGACGCATGGAATGATATCGCCGAGGCGGAAGAAGAACTCAAAGATGGCGAGGTTACGCTTTCCGATGAGCAGAAAGACGCAAAAAGAAAGATTGCGGATGCCCGCACGGAATTGGAAAGCGCGAAGCAGGAGCTGGCGGACGCAGAAAAGAAGCTCATAGACGGCGAAGCGGAGCTACTGGAGGGCGAAGCGGAACTCAATGAAAATGAACAAAAGCTCGAACGCGGAAAAGAACGGCTTGCGGAAGGACAGCGGCAGGCCGCAGAACAGTTCGCCGCAGCCGAGCGGCAGCTCAGTGATGCGCAGAATCAGCTGGACGCTGGCCGCGCGCAGTTGGAAACCGGGATCGCTCAGCTGAAAAACGCCTTTGGCGCCGCATGGCCGGCGGATGAATGGAACGCACTGGTGAATGCCGCCGCCACTCTTGCGGCCCAAGGCGCTGACGACGACGCCATTGCAAGTGGAACCGGTAATGAAAGCGCGCTTCTTGCCCATACGCTGCAGGGGCGGGCGGGCGCCATAAGCGCGGCGCTGACGCAGCAAAGAAACGAACTGCAAGCAGCGCTCAGCACCCTGAATCAGAGAATAGAATACCTCGGCCCGCAGATAGAAGCTGCCGCACGGCTGGCGGCAGATGCCGGGGACACGCTTGCCCTGAAGCAGTCCGCAGCCGATGCGGCGCAAGGCGATCTGAATACGGAGGTTGAAAAACTCGGCGGCTTGACGGAGGGCACCGTTGAGTATGAGACCCAGTTGTCCGTGGTCTCCAGCGCGCAAAGCGCATTGGATGCGGCGAATGCCGCTGTGGATGCCGCGCAGGCGGCACTTGATGCCGCAAACAAAGCCGTGTCGGATCTCACAGATGAGCGCGAAGCGAAAACCGCCGAAGCGGCGGGCCTTACAGCTGCGATCGGTCAGCTGGATATACAGGCGGCGCAATTGCCCGCCTTGCCCACAGCAGGGACGCAGGCCGCGCTGGGAATGGGCAAGGTAACTGGAGGCCAGCAGGCGTTGGATGCCCAGCAGGCCGTGTATCTCGAACAAAAGGAAGCGGCTTTAGAGAAGTTGGCGGAAGGCGAGACCGAATTGGCCGCAGGGGAAGCGCAGCTCAAAGACGCCCGCAAGACGATCGAGGAGAAAAAAGCGGAACTTGAGGACGGCAAAGTTGAGCTGGAAGACGGAAAAAACGAGCTTGCGGACGGCCAAAAGAAGCTGAACAGAGAAGAAGCCGACGCCAAGCGGGAAATAGCCGACTCCTGGGAAGAGATTGCCGATGGGAAAGTGGAACTGGAAGACGGCAAAGCGGAGTTGGCCGAAAAAGGGCGGGAATATGCCGATAAAAAGGAAGAGGCCGTCCAAAAGCTGGCGGATGCATATGCGGAACTCGACGATATCGATATGACGCAGTGGTATGTTCAGGATCGCACCTCGTTGGAGAGCTATTCGAGCCTGAACAGCGATCTCTCTTCCATCGAAGCCATAGGTACGGTTTTCCCCATTATCTTTTTGCCTGTAGCCGTGCTCGTTAGCCTTACCACCATGACCCGTATGGTGGAGGAAGAACGCGGGCTCATTGGAACCTATAAAGCCTTGGGCTTTCGTAGCGCTGCCATTTACCGCAAGTATATCCTGTTTGCCGTTACGGCCTGCCTGCTGGGCGGCATCTTGGGCGATATCCTGGGGTTTGTATTTCTGCCGAAATTCGTGGCGGTTGTTTTAAAGGAGCTTTACTATCTTCCCCGGTATTACCTCCGTTTTGATATTCTTTACGGCGTAGGCGGCGTGCTGCTGTTCATGGCGGGGGTTGTGGGGGCGACCGCACTCACCTGCCGCGGCGAGCTCGATCAGATGCCGGCAATCCTCATGCGTCCGAAAGCGCCCCGCGCAGGCTCCCGTGTACTTCTGGAACGCATCCCCGCGGTCTGGAAGCGGCTCAAATTCCTCAATAAAGTGACCGTCCGGAACCTGTTCCGGTATAAGAAGCGTCTGTTTATGACTATCGGCGGCATTATGGGTTGCACTGCCCTTATTCTGTGTGGATTTGCGATCAAGGATTCCATTGCGGATCTTGCACCCAAGCAGTATGAAGACATCTATCGATACGACCTGATGGCGGTATTCGAAGAGGATGGTAATGACACGTTGATTCGGCAGTTGTCCTCTGATGGCAATGTCGACGATTTGATCAACCTGCGCATCGAAAGCGTGAAGCTTTCCAATGCCGGCGGAGCATCGGAAAAGGCGCAGCTGATGGTAATTCCCGACAACGGCTCGATAGCGGGCTATATCCACATGGAGAATCTGGACGGTGCCTTGGCTCATCCGGATGATGGCGGTATTGTTTTGACGCGGAACGCGGCGCGCATCCTCGGCCTCAAGGCAGGCGATACCGTTTTGATACAGGACATGGAGCTTGTGCAGCGGGAAGCTGCCGTATCCGGCGTTGTACAGAACTACCTGGGCAACAACGTCTATATGACGCAAAGCCTGTATGAAACGCTGTTTGGCGAATATGTTCCCAACAGCGTGCTTGCCCATCTGTCGGGTAGTACCGATCAGCGCGCATATGCGAAGGCGCTGCTCGACGACGATTCCGTGCTTTCTTCCATCAGCACAACCGCATTAAATGAGGATTTCGGCTTTGATCTGATGGATGCGGTGATGTTTTTGATCATTGTCATGGCAGGTGGTCTCGCGTTTGTTGTGCTCTTTACGCTGTCCAACACGAATATCTCCGAGCGCGTAAGGGAGCTTGCCACCATCAAAGTGCTGGGCTTCTATGACAATGAAGTGCATCAGTATGTCAACAAAGAAACGTTGATTTTGACCGCGGCGGGCATCCTTCTCGGCTTGCCGGTCGGCCGGGCATTAAGCGGCCTCCTTACCAACGTGCTCAATATGCCGTCCATCCACTTCGCGGTGCACATAGAGCCTGTCAGCTACCTGATCTCGGCGGGGGTCACATTCTGCTTTGCTATTGTTGTGAACTGGCTCACGAACCACACGCTCGACCGCATCAATATGGTGGAGGCGTTGAAGAGTGTCGAGTAATAGATATACCCTAATGGCAACCGTCACTTATAAAACGACAAATTAACCTAAAGGCCAAAAGGCTGTTGTAAATGGCTGATGCCATTACATTGAAAGGAAGAGGAAAGAGTCAAATGCCCCCAAAAGGCCGATGCCATGTGATTTAGACCGCATGGCATCTATAATAACTACCTCAAATTTTGGTGGAACACAAGAGATTCGACCCCCTGACCTCTGCATTGCGAACGAAGCGCGCTACCAGCAACGCTGGGGACCCATATTTATCCATTTAAGTTAAGCGCTGCGTTTTGTGGCTCATCTGGGGTGTATATGGACACATGCTCTACTATATATTCTTCCAGTTCAGTAAAGTTATATTTTGTCTTATCTGGGGCTGAGATGGCGAAATTGGCGCGTGGCATCTTGGAGGCCGCATTGATCCCGCTTACAAAGGTTCAATTTCAGCCCATGAGCCTACATGTACAAACATCGATTAATAAACCCTTTCTAATTTCAGAACGAGCATATGGATCATTTATGCAAAGAAGAGCGTTAAACTTGTTATTGCAGTGCCATTACCTTTTTCTTGATGAGAATTTACCGTATTGCTGCTCGTTGAGCTTATTGAAATTGCGCACGTTAAATTCAAGATGCTTTCTCATTGCCTGATCCGCTGCACCCGGGTCATGGCGCTCGATCGCTTCTATAATTTCATTGTGCACTTCAAGCGCCTTAAGCCGCTCTACCTTATACGGAAGAATGTTGAAAAGCTGAATGCCGCTGTCGATAATGGGAATCAGATTGGGGATCACCTGATTTTGCGTACTTTGCGCAATGCGGATGTGCAATTCCTTGTCCAAAGGGATATAGTCCTCTTCCGCCATGGCTTTTTCCATAATTGCCTTATTGATGCGCTTTATATCGGCGATATCCTCATCCTTGGCGTTTTCCGCTGCGAGTGCGGCGATTTGCGGCTCCAAGATCCAGCGGATCTGCATCAAATCCTGTGCGAGTTTGAATTTATCCTGGAAAAACGCTAACCCAAGGGGGTCGTCCACCAAGCCGGGATTTTCGCATACAAAGGTTCCCCGACCATGTTCGATCACTAAAATATTGCGCGAAACCAGCAACTTTACGGCCTCTCGCACGGTGTTACGGCCTACCTGAAGGTCTTGAGCCAGTTCAAATTCGTTCGGCAATTTCTGGCCCGCTACCAGATTGTTGCCGGCAATCAAATGGATGATCTGTTCTGCTACCTTCTCAGGCAGCAATTTTTGTCCCTCGTTCACCGTCTTAAACAACATGTCTTGCCTCCATTGAACAATCATCCGACGTTATATGACATAATATGTATGTCGTAAATTTATCATAGCAGGTTTCCATCAGAGGAGCAAGCATTTTTAAATAGAGGAAGCCCTTAAAGTCGAGAAATCTCGGAGATCACGATATTCAAAAAATCAATTTGACAATGCTGAAAGACGCATGCTATAATTGGCCCATTAATAATCCCACGTATGATGTTATATCAAATTTGTCTTAATTATCTTAAACCGGTTTTCTCAAAACTGGCATGAAACTCCCCTAAACCTGACATAATCAATGTTTGCTCGAAAAGTGTATTTTATTTTCAATGAAGACATCCCACGTAGTATGTATATTCGCCATCTAAAAGCGGAGTTTACGCTTCATATGATCGAGGACATGTGGAGTGAAAACGGTTAAAAAGAACATTTCCCCAAAACGAGAAAGAGGAGAAGAAAATGAAGAAGTTAAAATTGGGCATGTGTCTTCTTGTTGCGGTACTGCTGTTTGTTACGGCATGCTCCAGCACACCGCCGGCGTCCAGCGTAACAACTCCCCCCTCGGAAACCACCCCCGAACCTGCAGCCACCGATGCCCCTGTTACTCCGGCGCCTGAACCGGGTGCGGCGCTGGAAGGGAAAGTCACATTCGGCGTGGTCGCCCCCATTACCGGAACAAATAAAATGGTTGGCGAATATGTGGTAAACGGTGCCAATCTGGCGGCGCAGCAAATTAATGCCAATGGCGGCATTCTGGGCAAGGAATTGGTACTGGTGTTTGAAGACGAGGTGGATAACCTGCAATCCTCGGTAAACGCCATGGTCAAGATCATGAACTATGACGAAGTAGTGGCGTTTTTCGGATCCACATATTCATCGAACTGCATCGCGGCGTCGCCGAACGTGCTGGAGAAAAAGATCACCATGTTTGCCGGCGGTTCCTCGGCCAACATCCCCAAGGAAAACAATCCGTACATTTGGCAGGCCCGCATGACAGATGATAAATCCGGCCTGTTGCTCGCGAAAGCAGCCATCGAAAATCTGAAGATGAAAAATCCCGCCATCCTCTACTCCACGGAAAGCTTTGGCGAAGGCCTGCGCGCTCAAACCGTTGCTTCGCTTGAGGAACTTGGCATCGTTGTTCCCGCCGAAAAGCAGTTTGGTTTCGTAGTGGACGAGAAAAACTTCGCGCCCATCATCACCCAGATCCAAAATTCCGACGCTGACGGGCTGATCGCGATCGGCCATCAGATGCCCGCCGCCATCATCTGCCAGCAGGTAGACGCGGCCGGTCTTGATATTCCCTTATTGGGTTCCTCTTCATGGGCTTCCGCTGTATGCCGTGAAAATGCGGGCGCAACCGCGGACGGCTGGTATGCCGTAGCTGATTGGACGGTCGAGGTAGCAACGCCCGAAGGGAAAACCTTTGCGCAAGCTTATCTTCTCTCTTATGGCGCGGCCTCGGATATGCCCGCTGTAACGGCATACGACTCCATTATGCTCTTCAAGCAGGCTTGCGAACTTGCGGGCACCACTGAGGACAAAGCGGCCATAAACAGCGCGCTGGAAAAAATCGACGGCTATAAAGGCGCAATGTCCACTTACTACTATTCCCCGAACCGCTGCTTCAGCTCGAGCCAGTTCCTTACGCTGAATGTGGACGGAAAAGCCACCATGCTTGATACCGTGACCACCCGCTAAAGGAAAAGCACAGGAAAGCGCCCCCGGCGGATTCTGGCTGCGAACTCTTTGAAAAACAGGAGATCAACGTTGTGTGGAACCGCCGGGTGTACCTTTCAAATGCCTGTCTTAGCTGGGGAAAGGCTCCGGGCAGCCTGAGGATGGCAACCGTTTTTTTCGGAAGCTCCCCGGCAGGTGCCTCACGAAAATTCGTTTTCCTCTGGATAGAACTATTCGGGGAAATCATAGACGAGGTAGAGATATGAATGTAAACACGATAATTTCCCTTGGCGTCAACGGCGTTGCCATGGGGATGATATACGCCCTGATGGCGATGGGCCTGATTTTGCTCATACGCGCGATCGGTGTCATGAATTTTGCCCAGGGCGATCTCTTAATGTTTGGCGCTTTTGTAACCTGTTGGTTGGTCGTGGACCTGAAGCTTCCGTTGTACCTGATGATTCCTTTTGCATTAGTCTCTTTTGCACTCATCGGTACAATATTTATGTTTACGGTATACTGGCCGCTTCGAAATGCGACCTATCCGGCGGCGACCGTTATTTCCACTATGGGTGCTGCCATGGTGTTAAAAGAAATCGCCACGCTCATCTGGGGCAGCCTGCCCCGTTCAATGCCGCCGCTGATGCGAAACTCCGCAACCGGGAAAGCTGCGGTGCTCCGTATCGGCTCCATATCGCTGCAATGGCAATTTGTGCTTACGATTATCGTGGGTATTGTGCTTATCGCGCTGGTGTTCATACTGTTTGAAAAGCTGTATGCTGGCCGAATGATGCAGGCTGCTGCGCAGGATAAATACGCGGCAGAGCTTTTGGGCATCCCCACAATCATCACCACGCTCGCGACCTATATCATCGTGGTGATCCTCGCTTCGGTCGGCGGTTATATGATCTCACCTATCTTTATGGTAAGCAATACTCTAGGATCGCTGCAATTACGTGCGTTCGCGGGGGTGGTCATCGGCGGATTCGGCAACATTAAGGGGGCTATTCTAGGGTCTATTATCATCGGCTTGGTGGAGTCCTACAGTACCATCCAATTTTCCCAGTACAAGGACGCCGTGGTGTTTCTGGTGCTCATCGCCTTTTTGCTTGTGCGGCCCCAGGGGCTGTTTGGCGAAAAGATTGCGGATAAGGCGTGAGGTGACTCCATATGAAAAAAAGAATGTTTACGGTAAAACCGAGTGCTTTGATTCTGCTGTGCGCCGGCATCGCTTTTTGCATCATTGCGCCACTGAGCAACGAAGGATATTCCATGATGGTTTTGAACCTTGCACTGATATATGCGATTGCCGCTTATGGGCTTTCCGTGATGCTTGGCCTGGGCGGCCAGCTTACATTTGCTGCGGTAGCCTTTATGGGGCTTGGCGCGTATACCACCGCAAATTTATGCTCCGGGCGCATGGGGTTCTGGATGGAACCCATGGCAGCGCTTTTGATATCGCTTTTGATAGGCGGCGCTGTGGCTTTCCTGGCAGGAATGATACTGCTCAGATTGCGTGGGACCTATTTCACGTTTGCAACCATCGGACTGGTGCAGGTGGCATGGTCGTTTTACCTGAGCTATAAGCCCCTGTTCGGCGGGCCGGACGGCATATCCGGCATATCCACGCTGCGGCTGTTCGGCTGGTCGCCGCAGAATTACAACCAATGGTTTTTCATACTCATAGGCTTTGTGGTCGTGGTAGCGCTGGTGGTGGAACGCATCCGCCGCAGCCAACTGGGCCGCTCGCTCTCCGCCATACGCGACAACGAGATCGCGGCGCAGACACTTGGCATCAACGTGTATGTGACGAAGGTGATTGCCTTTACCATTGCAGGCGTATTGGCAGCCCTTGCTGGCTCCTTGTACGCAATGCACAGTCAGTTTGTGTCTTCGGACATGTTCAACTTCGAACGGGCGACTTCCTATATCATTATGGCAATGTTGGGCGGCGTGAATAACACGGTGGGCATATTCGTCGGCTCGCTGCTGGTCACCATGCTGCCGGAGTGGCTGCGCTTTATGCAGAGCTACCTGCAGCTCATCTATGGCGTGGGTGTGATACTGCTTATGGTGTTTATGCCTGACGGCCTCGCGGGGCTCGCCACAAAACTGCTCAAAGCGCTCAGACGCAAAACGGCAAAGAAACTGGCGGTTTCCGCCTTGCCCGCCGACAAAAAGGAGGGAAGCGTATGAATCCGATATTGAGGCTGGACAAAGTATGCAAGCGCTTTGGCGGCGTCATAGCCGCCGACGAGATTACCTTCCAGGTCATGCCGGCACAGATCCACGGACTGATCGGCCCCAACGGGGCGGGCAAAAGCACGCTTATGAATCTCATCAGCGGCATCTACACGCCGGACTCCGGGAGCATATTTTTTGATGAACAGGATATCACCGCCTACCCCTCCCATGCGCGTGCCCGCATGGGTATTGGGCGCACGTTCCAGACGCCCAGGTTTTTACAGCGCTCCAACATCCGCGACAATCTTTTGCTGGGAACCGACCTTAACAACCAGATGGGGTACCTCAAAAGCTATTTCGGGAAAAAGGGCGCCAATTTTGAAGAAGAGCTCAAGGACGCAATGCGCTATCTGGACTTTACCTTTGATCTGGAGGACGACATCAATGCATTGGCCTACGGCCAGCGCAAGCAGCTCGAAATCGTGCGCAGCATGCTGTCCCACCCGAAAATCATGCTGGTGGATGAACCCGCGGCGGGCCTGAACAACAAGGAGATCGACGACGTGATGGCGCTTTTGAACCATGCGGCCAGGGACAAGGGTATAGGCGTGCTTCTGATCGAGCATTCCATGGATATGATCATGAATATCTGCGAAAACATTGTGGTCATCAACTTTGGGAAAGTGATCTGTAACGGCGATCCCGAATGCGTGTCCAGCAACGACGCGGTGATAGAAGCGTACTTGGGGAGGAATTTGGAGCATGCTTGAGATCAAAAACCTGCACGCCTATTACGGCCCGATTGAAGCCCTCAAAGGGATCAACATGCGCGTGAAATCGGGAAGCATCACTTGCCTCATAGGCTCCAACGGCGCGGGCAAAACAACGCTGTTAAAAGCCATATCGGGCGTGATCCGGCGCACCGGCTCCATCCAGGCGGAGCACTGCGGGGAGCTGATCGATAAAAATGCCAACCACATCGCCCGGCAGGGGATCATCCATGTTCCGGAGGGGCGCCATATTTTCCCGGGCCTGACGGTGCATGACAACCTGGAAACCGGCACTATCAACTGGCACGGCTTCTTTGGCCGCAAGCCTTATGATAAGGAGCTTGAGGAAGTTTATACGCTGTTTCCGCACCTGAAGAAGCGGAAGGAGCAGCTGGGGTGGAGCCTTTCGGGTGGAGAGCAGCAGATGCTCGCCATCGGCCGCGGTATTATGGCGCATCCCAAGATTCTGATGCTGGATGAACCTTCCATGGGCCTTGCGCCCCTGGTGGTGGCCGAGCTTTTTGAAAAGATCGTCCAAATCAACAAACTGGGTATTCCTGTACTGCTGGTGGAACAGAACGCGCGCCTGGCGTTTGAAATCTCCGACTATGCCTATATCATCGACAGCGGAAAGGTATTTTTAGAGGGGCCATCAGCCGAACTTAAAAACGATCCCCGCGTGGTACAGGCATATCTTGGGAAGATGGCTTCGGGCAGGAATTGTAATTAATGCGGGAGGAATAACATGAAAGCATTGGTAAAGTACGACGCCGGCCCTGGGAATATGGAGATCCGGGATGTTCCCGAACCCTCGGCAGGTCCCGGTCAAATCAAGATTCAGGTGCACATGGCGGGCATATGCGGCTCGGACCTGCATATCTACCACAGCGATATCGCCATTCCGGTACGGCCTCCCGTAACGACGGGACACGAGTTTTCAGGCGTGGTAGCCGAAGTGGGAGAGGGCGTTACGGGCTTTGCCCCGGGCGATCGCGTCGTATCGGAAACAGCCTACGACTATTGCGGCATATGCGATTTCTGCCGCGAGGGATATTATAACCTTTGCGTAAGTCGCAAGACCCTCGGCTATTGGTATAACGGCGTATTTACCGATTATACCGTGGTGCCTGCCGGACGGGTGCATAAAATACCAGATTCGGTATCCGATACCGCCGCGGCCATGACGGAGCCTTTGGCCTGCGTATGCCACGCCGTTTATGATCTGTGCCGCATTGTACCGGGGGACCTGGTACTGGTATCCGGCCCTGGGGCGATTGGGCTCATGGCCATGCAGGTGGCCCGCGCCCACGGCGCAAAAGTGGTGGTCAGCGGCATGGAACGGGATGCGGCCCGTCTTGAATTGGCTAAGCAGCTTGGGGCGGACCATGTGGTCAATCTGGAGCGGCAGAACCTTGAGGAAGTGATCATGGGTCTGTCCCAAGGATATGGCGCGGATGTGGTGCTGGAATGCTCCGGTGCCGCACCCGGCATCGATATGGCGCTGCGGCTCATTAAAAAGAGGGGCTGGTTTACCCAGATCGGCTTGCCGGGGAAGGTAATCCCGTTCGATATTGAAAAAGTTTGCTATAAGGAACTGCATTTTTCCGGCTCGCTTGGCTCCCGCAATCATAGCTGGAGGCGCGCGCTAAAGCTGATGGAAGAAAAGAAGGTAATCCTGGAACCCCTGGCGGATGTGTGTTTGCCCATTTCCCAATGGGAGGAAGCGTTCCGCCGGTTCGAAAGCAAGGAAGGCTGTAAATTTTTCCTGATACCTGAAGGCGCCGGGGCAAAGGGATAGAGAGAAGAAGGGAGGATGACAATATGAGCTTGTCACCTGATAAAATTGAGCAATTGAACGCCTTGTGCAAGAAATTCCGCACGGATTTGGTGGAGCTTTTGTACCGTATCCAAACCGGACATCCGGGAGGGTCGCTATCGGTATGCGAAATTCTAACGGTTCTGTATTTTGAAAAGGCTTCGGTCGATCCGTCGAACCCCTGCTGGGAAGCGCGGGACCGCATCGTATTGACCAAGGGCCACGCGGCCCCCATGCTGTACCGCGTGCTGGCGGAGAAGGGCTTCTTCCCGGTTGAGGAAATGCGCACGCTGCGCCAGATCGATTCCCGCCTGCAGGGCCACCCCTGCTCCGCGGAGACGCCGGGGGTGGAGCTTTCCACAGGACCGCTTGGCATCGGGCTGTCGGCGTCGGTAGGCATGGCGCTGGGTACGCGGCTTTCGGGCAGTCCTTCCACTGTATACGCAGTGATGGGTGATGGTGAACTCAACGAGGGCACCGTGTGGGAGGCAGCCATGAGCGCAGCCAAATTCTCTCTTGACAACCTGGTGGTGATTGTGGATCACAACGGCGTGCAGCTCGACGGCACATGCGAGGATATTATGCCCATGGGCGATCTAGCGGCAAAATTCGCGGCATTCGGCTTTGCGGTGCTGCATTGCGACGGCCACGACGTGGCGGACCTGGCACAAAGCATCGACCAGGCAAAGCAGGTAAAGGGAAAACCAACGGTCATACTGGCGAAAACCGTAAAGGGCAAGGGCATTTCCTTTATGGAAGGCAAAAACATTTGGCATGGCAAGCCCATTAGCAACGAGGAATATGCCGCAGCAATGGCGGAGCTGGGAGGAGTGCAGCATGGCTAAAACAATTCGGGACGCATACGGCGAGAGCCTTCTCAAGTACGGAAAAGACAATGCTGATGTGGTGGTGTTGGACGCCGATGTCGCGTCTTCCACAAAATCCTCTATATTCGGCAAGGAATGCCCGGACCGGTTTTTCAATATGGGCATAGCGGAAGCAAATATGGTGGGCGTGGCGGCGGGCCTTGCCGCAACCGGAAAAATCCCGTTTATCAATACCTTCGCGGTGTTCCTGGCGTCTATCGGGCTGATAGGCGCGCGGGCTTTCGGCTCCTATTCCGGCCTAAACATGAAATTCATGGGCGCCTATGGCGGCATATCCGATTCCTATGACGGGCCCAGCCACCATTCTTTGGAGGATATCGCGATCATGCGCACGCTGCCGGGCTTCCAGGTGTTTGTGGCGGCGGATGAAGCGCAGACCGAATGGCTGACGAAGCATGCCATAGAAACCGAGGGGCCCATGTACATCCGCCTTTCCCGGGACGCCACCGCCGATGTTTACGCTCCCGGTACCGCGTTTGCGCCCGGCAGGGGCATGGTGCTGCGCGAAGGAAACGACGCTTCCATCATAGCCTGCGGCGTGATGGTGGGGCAGGCGCTCCGGGCCGCCGAAGAGCTTTCCCTTAGGGGAGTGGAAGTCCGGGTGGTGGATATGTTCTCTATAAAGCCCATTGACCGGGAACTGATACTCGATTGTGCAGCAAAGACCGGGCTGGTCGTGACCGCCGAAGAGCACAGCGTGATAGGCGGCCTTGGCGGGGCGGTAGCGGAAGTGCTCAGCAGCGCTGGAAGCAGCGTGCCCCAGAGATTTATCGGGACAAACGACCGTCACACCGAATGCGGCCCTTATGGCGACCTGCTGCAGCGGTATTGCCTGGATGCCTCCGCCATCGTCAAATCGGTGGAGTCGGCGCTCAATGGAAAGTGAGACAAGTATGAAGCAAGCTGTTTTGACCGCACCCTATACCTTTGAACTGCGGGACGTTCCCGTGCCGCAGATTGCCCCGGAGCAGGTGTTGCTCCGGGTGGCGCGCGTAGGGGTATGCGGGTCGGATGTTCAGATGTACCATGGCCGCCACAAATATATGACCTATCCGGTCGTACCGGGGCATGAAGTCAGTGCCATTGTCCAGCAAGTGGGGGCGAGGGTACAGGGATATTCGGTAGGGGATAAGGTCACGGTGGAGCCACAGGTGTTCTGCGGCACGTGCCAGCCCTGCGCCATGGGGCGTTTCAACGTGTGCGAGAGCCTGAGGGTGATGGGCGTGCATATGGACGGATTTGCTGCAGAATTTGTAGCGGTGGACGCACAATACCTGCATCTTTGCCCGCCCGACATGGACCTGGACCTGATTGCACTGGTGGAACCGCTGGCTGTGGGAGTGGGGGCCGTGAAACGCGGCAATTACAAAAACGCCAACATCGCGGTGATCGGCGCGGGGACCATAGGCAATTTGATTGCGCAATCTGCCCGGGCACTTGGCGCGGGCGATGTGCTCATCACAGATATAATGGACGCAAGGCTGGACTTGGCCAGGCGCTACGGCATCGAAAAGGCGGTAAACACCAAGGCGGTACCGCTGCCGGACGCCATATTGCAGGCGTTCGGACCTAAAAAGGCGGATATCATCATTGACGCGGCCGCTACCGCATCCAGCTTCTCAAGCTGCCTCGCAGCGGCGCGCCCCAGTTCCGATATCATCATAACAGGCAACTACAAGGACCCCATGCAGCTCGAAGTTCCCTTGCTGCAGCGCCGGGAAGTCAATCTGATCGGCCATATGATGTACGTGCGGCAGGATTTTGCGGATGCCATCGCATTCCTCAAAGACGGCAGCATAAACGCCGAAGGGATCATTACAAGCCGCTTTGCCCTGCGAGACGTTGTGGACGGCTTTGCCAAGAGCGTAGAAAATGCTTCCCAGCAGATGAAAGTGGTCATGGATATCTCGGAAAACGATTGATGGATGAAAATCTAAAATGCGATAGGAGGGATAGCAATGAGAGAGTCTATTCATAAGTATTTCAAGGTCGGCACCATTCAATGGATGAGTCATCCTCCCGCCAAGTATGACATTCTGGATTCGCTCAAAACCATTGCCACGGACGATTTTTTTGATGCAATAGAAGTAGGGCGGATCCAAGATGACGGCGTTCGGGCAGCGGCGAAGAAAATCCTTGAACAGAGCCACATGAAGGTGTGCTATGGCGCGCAGCCCAGGCTCTTAGGCCCCAAGCTCAACCCCAACGATATCGACGAAGCGGGCCGCGAGGCCGCCGAAGCCACGTTGATTGATGCGGTGGACGAGGCGGAATACCTGGGGGCAAAGGGTATCGCCTTTTTGTCCGGAAAATGGAGCGAAGAAACCAAGGAACAAAATTATGCGCAGCTGTTGAAGACCACGCGTGCAATATGCGCTTATGCGAAAACCAAAGGCATGATGGTGGAGCTTGAAGTGTTCGATTACGATATGGACAAAGCCTCCCTTATCGGCCCGGCCCCGTTGGCCGCGCGCTTTGCGGCCGATATGCGCACCACATGCAGCAATTTTGGCTTGTTGGTAGACCTTTCGCATTTTCCCACCACCTATGAAACCAGCAAATTTGTCATTCAGGTACTCCGGCCTTACATTACGCACCTGCATTTTGGAAATGCCGTGGTAAAGAAGGGCTGCGACGCCTATGGGGATTTGCATCCCTGCTTTGGCTATCCCGACAGCGCCAACGATACGCAAGAGCTTTTGGAGTATTTCCGGGTATTGAAAAGCGAAGGGTTCTTTAACGCAGACGATCCATTGGTATTTTCCATGGAGGTCACACCACGGCCCGACCAGGACGGGGACATCATACTGGCTAACACAAAACGGGTGGTGAAGCGCGCGTGGGCGTTGCTGGAGGACTAGCGATCCACTTAAATCCGTACAGTAATTGAACAGAGGAGGTTGTAATATGAAAATTGTCATTCTGGACGGTTATACCGAAAACCCCGGCGATCTGAGCTGGGCCGGGTTTGAAGCCTTGGGGGAATTGCACGTTTATGACCGGACGGCACCGGGCGATATCGTGACCCGAATTGGTGACGCCGACGCCGTTATCATCAATAAAACGCCCATCAGCAGGGATACTCTCAATGCGTGCCCGAGCGTCAAATATATCGGCGTGCTGGCCACCGGCTATAACGTGGTGGATACTGCGGCAGCAAAAGAAAAGGGCGTTGTGGTGACGAACATCCCCACTTACGGGACCACGGCAGTGGCGCAGTTCGTGTTTGCACTGCTCTTAGAAATCTGCCATCACGTGGGCGCTCACAGCCAGGCGGTATACGACGGGGACTGGACCAACAATCAGGATTGGTGCTTTTGGAATTATCCGCTTATTGAGCTTGCCGGGAAAACCATGGGCATTATCGGCTTTGGACGCATCGGCCAGAATACGGCGCGCATTGCCACAGCCCTTGGCATGAAGGTGCTTGCCTATGACGAATACCAAAGCGAAGAGGCAAAACAATACGGGCAATATGTGACGCTGGACGAGCTTTTGAAGGAAAGCGACGTGATCTCGTTGCATTGCCCGCTGACGCCTTCAACGCAGGGGCTTATCAACCGCGAAACCATTGCGAAGATGAAAGATGGCGTCATCCTCATTAACACTTCGCGTGGGCCGCTGGTGGTCGAGAGCGATTTGGCCGAAGCCCTGAACAACGGTAAGGTATATGCTGCAGGGGCGGACGTTGTTTCAACCGAGCCTATCCGGGCGGACAATCCCCTGCTTGGCGCAAAGAACTGCTTCCTGACGCCACATATTGCATGGGCGCCCCAGGCAAGCCGCGCGCGTCTGATGGACATTGCGGTAAACAACCTGAAGGCTTATGCGGACGGCAGGCCCATCAATGTCGTAAATTTGTAATCTTTCCAATATGCGAATGTGGTGCGCTGTCGTGTTGCGGCGTGCCATATTTTGCTGAGATATGTTCTACGCCGAACAATTCGGAAGCTCTTTTAATAACGGAACCTTAAATTATTGTTCTGGCAACTAAATGAAAAGATTGGGAACATTATAGGCATAATACGAGTTTGCATAGCTGCTACTCGGGGTTAAACATCAAGGAAAAAGCATACCAAATTGATTACAGTGAAAGAAATAGATAAAACAGGAGCTCTGCTCGGCGGGAGTAGGAATTCTTCATTCGTATATATCTTGTGTGTATTGAAAGCAAGCAAAAGGGCAAATCGGCAGCTGTTTACCGAAAGCGAACAAAACTTTTACGCTGAAAAGAGATTTGCAAAGGAAGAGGTTCTTATCAACAAGTGGCGCATTCGCGGGCGATACGAAGAGCGCTAGATCGGTAATTAGTTCAATGAAAGAGTATCGGCATAAAGCATTCACATGGTCGATGTCGACTACTCTTTGTTGGGTTTTTCTTTCTCCGCATACCACACAACCTCATCGTCTATAATACTATGTCCTTATGCCTGCGGGGTAGGCATTCTCATATGCATCGCCGCATAAACCGGAGGGGCGTTGCTTTTAAAAACAGCAGGCCCCGCACGCTGATCAATCGTAACGGAGCCTGCTGATATCATTGGCTGAATGACACCAATAGTATACCATATTTTCCCTTACTCTATAAAGATCAGACTTGGCTATAATTGTTATTGGATACAAAACAAACGTACAACCGACCGCGAAAGAAGCTACAGGGGCGTCCTGTGGCTTCATTCATTATTCGGACAATATCCCAAACATAGGTTGCTTATAAATAAAAATTCTTGCGCTGTAGCCAAGTAGATCCGCAGTTAAAAGATTCCGGGAAAAAGCCGGTATCTCGTCTGTAAACAATAATTTTCAAATTCCTGCTGAAACTTGCTTTCGAGAGCAGCTTCTTCTACCTTGATCCTAATTCCGTAACATACCCAACAGAGAATTAGAACACAAGCTATCCCTAAGATATGGTGAAACGCAACGCCAAGCAAGCTTAAAATACTACCTGTATATGCTGGGTTTCTAACAATGCTATATAACCCACTTTGTATTAAGTGCTGTTCTTGAGATGTTTGCACCGAAAGTGTGAATGCATGTTTAAGTGTTAGAATTGCAATCTATCGGATGATTATGCCAAGAATAATCATTGCGATGCCTATATAATAAAAGGCATGGGGAAGTAGCCATTCGCTAATATCCCTAGTTATTTGGCGGGTTCTAAATAGAACTGATAATAATATGCTGCCATAAAACGCCAGAAATATAAGAGCAATAGTTCCCTTGTCTGAGCGCTTTTGACTTTTATTCGCCTTTAGAGAATAGCCGGTAATAACAATTCAGATACTATCAATAGAAATAAAGCTACATTAAAGATGACGTATTCCATTATATTTGCAAATTTTGAAGCGTCGCCCATTCTTCTATGCTTCCTTCATAACAAATTCGTCTAATTTGGTCTAACTATACTCTCTTTAAAGAATAATGCAACAATGAACTGCATTTCAAATCATTTGCAAAGTAAGGTTGGTTGATGATGAGGACGGGTGTGTGGTAGCGTGTTCCACTTGTAGGCAAAAAGGTATTTCGATGCCCATGTGATATGCAGGGGATTCGAACTCTAATCCTCTTTCAACAAGGCAAAAAGTGAGGTTAAATGAATAGAATCAAACCTCAGATGGGACTCGTATTATATATCTAGGTTTAAAAGCAGGTAAGGACTGGCCGCCCGCCCAAAGAAGACTGCGCACGCCCTCCATGCCATGGCCGTTCATCACGGCTGGGCAGATCCTACCTTAGCATGTTAACCTGGTATGCTTTGTTGATTATATAGGCATATTATGATATAGTCTGACTATTAAGGGAGGATTGGCCTATGGAAGAAATGATACGCCCGTCTGCAGATTTGCGGAATCACTATAGTGAAATCTCCAAAGTGTGCAGAGAAACCAGGCAGCCGGTTGTGATTACGGTAAACGGCCGGGGCGACACGGCGGTATTGAATCTGCAAGATTACCGACAGATGAACGCGGAGCTGGAACTTCTACGCACGCTTGCCGATTCTGACGAGGATGTGACTGCCGGCCGCGTTGCACCTATGCAGGAGACCTTTGACGGAATCCGCAAACAACTTCTTGCGAGGAAGGATGGATGAAATACCGGATACAGCGAACCGATAAGGCGAACGACCATCTATACAGTCTGATTCAATATATCGCCAATGATTCAGGAGACGTTGATCTTGCGCTGGACTACCTTGGCAGGCTGGAGGAAATCATCGTGCGGCTTGCTGACTTTCCTTATTCGGGAACGGTGCCGCGTTACTCCATTCTGAAAAAGCAGGGCTACCGAGTACTAATTGTTGAAAAGCAGCTTGTATTCTATAAGGTCAATGACGAAGCCAAGATGGTAACAATCAATGCCGTGGTAGACGGCAGGATGGAATATAGGAATCTGATATGAAGTCCTGCGTGATGGATATGCTGTATTTCGTCGACATACCGGGCTTGATAGGAGCTAATATGCCCACAATCTCTTGCCTGATTTTTATAGCAGAAAGCCACCTCGTTTGAGATGGGCTTTGTGTTTTACGCCCCTTAAACAAAATCAGCAAGACCTTTGCGCGCTTGGCGCCTCCTTGCATCTCCAGCGCCAGAGGTCCGTGAGTCATAAGGACGTACTTGAGAACCCGGATAACATCTCTCAAACGGTGCTTAACAAAGGGCCCGACGCAGGAACTGCGTTCGAGATACTTTCTATCGACATTTCTGATGTAGACGTGGGCCGCAACATCGCTGCACAACTGCAGATAGATCAGGCCGAGGCCGAAGCGGAGGTGCCGCTTGCGCTTGCGCATGCTTTTCGCGAAGACAAGCTGGGCGTAAAGGCACCCTCTAATACGTAGTATTTTGCGTCACAGAGACGCGGTAATCCGAACGTGTGGAACCGAGGCAATAAAAACCGCCTTCTTTACTTGGCAGGGCAGGTTGCCTTGACTTTTAACCGAAAATATAGTAGGCTGTAAAAAATGTATATTGTCAGGTTCCGGTTGGGCGGATGCTGTTCGAGCAGCTTTTGCTTTCAAGATCTGCAGCTAGGGTGGAAGCTTCGTTAGAACTTCTTCCCTATTTTTATATCGTGCCTTAGGCATGCTGGCTGCTGCGCAGGCGGATTCCCGGCGGGGCAATAATATCCATAGTGAGGCTGAGGTAATATATGGCTGACAACGCAATCGACATCATTCGGGAGGCAGAGCTTGCAGCAGAAAAAATCCTGCTGCAGGCGGCGCAGGAAAGCGAGCGCATAAAGGCCGAAGCATATGCTAAGGCGGCTTCTGAGGGGACGCTTGCCGAAGCTGCTGCAAAAGCGGCGGCAGAGGCTGTGGTTTTGGCATCCAGGGAAAAGGGCCTTCGCGCTTCACATAGGGCGGAGACCGCATTGGAGGCGGAATTGCGTGGTTTACGCCAGGAAGCCGCAAACAGGCAGGAACAGGCGGTCGCGGCGGTTATTCATTCGCTCGTTTAGCAGATGGAGTTTCAATGCCTTGAAGGAGAAATGATCGCCCATGGCAGTGCTGCAAATGAATAAAATCTGCATTTGTGCAGTAAAGGAAGACCGGAAGAAGATTCTTGAATTTTTGCAGCGGCAGGGCTGCATCGAGGTTTCCGACACTGCGGCGTCAGATGAGGTGTTCACGAAGATGGATACATCGTCCGTTTGCGCTACGCTCAAAAAGGCGTCTGAGGCGGCGAGGGCCTGCAGCGAAATCATTGACCGGTACTGCCCGGCAAAGCGCTCCATAACCGATATGCTCAGGGGACCCAAGCGCGCTTCCGTAAAGGAAAGCGACGATTTCTGTGCGAGAAGAAACGATGTATTGAACACCGCGCAGCGTATCGTTTCTTTGGAGCGCAGCATCCAGGAGGCAAAGGCGGAGCTGCTGAGGCTGGATGCGCTTGAAGAGTCGCTGCTCCCGTGGATGCGGTTGCCCATATCGCAGGTATTTCAGGGAACAAAAAAAACGGCCGTGTTTATCGGCTCCGTTGGAGGGGAAAGCACGCTCGACAGCCTGACGGCGCGGTTAAGCGGGGCTTCTCCGGAGCTCGACGCATTTCATGTGGAAATCATACACACCTCCAAGGAACAGACCTGTTTTTATATGGTGGTTCTCAAGCAGGATTCCAAAAAGGCGGAGGAAGCCTTGCGGGCAATCGGATTCACCGCGCCCTCCAATCCGAGCCGCTATATGCCCAAAATAAAAAAAGAGCGTATTTTCAAACAAAAGCAGGAAACGCAGGGTTTGATTGCGCGGACGGAGCTTGAGATCAAGAGTTATGCGGAGGACATGCGGGAGGAGTTCCTTTTCTTAGAGGATCATATGAAGATGCGCGAAGAAAAGTACGGCGTGATTGAGCATCTTCTGCACTCCAGGCATGCCTTTGTCCTGAAGGGATATATTCCGGAAAAGGACTCTGAGCAACTGCGGCAGGCGATTACCGACCGGTTTGACTGCGCTGTGGAGCTTGCATCGGCGGCGGACGATGAAAACGCTCCGGTCATGCTGCAAAACGCGCGGTTTTCAGAGCCTGTCGAATCCGTGTTGGAAAGCTACAGCATGCCCGGCAAGGGAGAGCTGGACCCTACGCCCATTATGAGCATCTTCTATTATATCATGTTCGGACTCATGTTTTCGGATGCGGGCTACGGCCTGATCATGGCCGGCGTATGCGGCGCGTGCCTGCTGTTGTTTCGGGATATGGCGCAAAGCATGAAAAAGAATCTTCGTCTTTTCTTCTGGTGTGGTATCTCAACCATCTTCTGGGGCGTTCTGTTCTCCAGCTATTTCGGGGATGTTGTCAATGTCTTTACCCGGACGTTCCTCGGACGCGAAACAGGGATTCCGCCGGTTTGGTTTGCGCCATTGGACAGCCCTATGAAGCTGCTCGTGTTCTGCCTTGGGATAGGTATTGTACACCTGCTTGCCGCTTACGCCATGAAGGCCTGCAACCAGGCGAAAAACAGGCAGTATATCGATATTGTATATGACGCCGTATTTCCGGTTGCGATTTTATTGAGCCTGCTTGCGCTGTTGATGAACAGCGAGATGTTCTTCAATATGGCAGGGTTTCAGCTATCTCTAAATGCAACCGCGTCCAGTGTTTGCCTTTGGATCACGGCGGCCTGCATGCTGGGCGTGGTGCTCACGGGCGGCAGGGAGAGCAAAAGCTGGTTCAAGCGAATTCTCAAGGGCTTGTATGCACTCTACAATGTGCTGGCAGGCTGGCTGGGAGACATCCTTTCCTATTCGCGTCTACTCGCGTTGGGGTTGGCCACGGGCGTCATCGCTTCGGTCATCAATTCGCTCGGAACAATGTCCGGCGCGGGAGTCTCCGGTTTTATCATCTTTGTACTGGTGTTTCTCGTTGGGCACGCAATGAACTTCGGCATCAACGTATTAGGGGCCTATGTGCACTCCAACAGGCTTGAGTATGTGGAGTTCTTTGGAAAGTTCTATGAGGGTGGCAGCCGAAAGTTCTTACCCTATGGGATACATACCAAATACTATCTGATTCAGGAGGAAGACTGTAATGTCTGAAATGGGAATCGTCTTTGCGGTATTGGGAATGGCGCTGGCCGCGCTTTTGCCCGGCATTGGTTCTGCAAAAGGTGTCGGTATCGCGGGGCAGGCCGCTGCGGCTGTTGTCACCGATGATCCGGTAAAATTCAGCAAGGTTCTGGTTTTGCAGCTTTTGCCCGGTACGCAGGGTATCTATGGGCTGCTGATCGCGTTTGTTACCATGCTCAATACGGGAATTCTCGGGGGCTCCTCCGAAATGAGCCTGATGAAGGGTCTCTGCTTCTTTGCGGCCTGCCTCCCTATGGCGATTGTAGGCTGGTTTTCCGCTTTACAGCAGGCCAAGGCGTCCATCGCCAGCATCAATCTTGTTTCCAAGCGGCCCGAGCAGTTCGGTAAAGCGATGATTTTCCCGGCGATGGTCGAAACCTACGCGATACTGGCGCTGCTGATCAGCCTATTGGCCGTTATGAATGTAGCGAATCTCACCATATAGGGGGATGTGGCCGATGACCGGTCTTGAAAAAATCGTAGCCGCGATCATGGAAGAGGCGCAGGCCGAGGCAAAAGCGGTGATTGATCAGGCGCAGGCTGAGGCGGCGCGCATATTGTCCGAAGAAAAAGCCAAGAGCGATGCGTTGTGCGCTGAGATTGAGACATCCGCGAGGCAGCAGGCGGCCGGTATCGAGCGCGCGGCCGCTTCCGCAGTGGAGCTGCAGCGCCGCAGACGGTTGCTTGAGGCGAAGCAGGAACTGCTTGCGCATACGATGGAAGAAGCGCTCAAGGAGCTGTATGTCCTGCCCGAAGAAGACTATTTCAGCCTGCTGATACAGATGGCGTCCGCCTGTGCGGAACCGATGGAGGGCGAACTTCTGCTTTCCGGCAGGGATTTGTCGCGTTGTCCGGGGGATTTTGTACGGCGGCTTGGGCAGGCGCTGCCAAAGGGCGCTGCGCTTTCCCTCTCGCGGGAAACCCGGCCGATTGACGGCGGCTTTATTCTTAAATACGGAGATATCGAACACAACTGTTCTTTCAGGGCGGTATTTGATGCCCGGCGGGAGGAACTGACCGACAAGGTGCGCGGCATTCTGTTTTCATAGGAAATGGCTGCGGCCCAAAAGGAGGCGGTCGATTGCAACAGGAATATATCTATGCGGTGACGCGCATACATACAGAGGAGCAGCGCCTGCTGGACGGGCAGGATATGGAGCGGCTGCTTTTGGCGCAAAGCGCATCCGAATGCTACCGCCTGCTGGCGGACAAGGGCTGGGGCGTTCCCGGTATCCCGCAAAACGATCCCGACGCCCTGCTTGCCTGCGAAGAGGAGAAAACATGGGCGCTGGTTCACGAACTCGCCGGGGATTTGACGCCGTTTCGGGCTTTTTACCGTGCGCATGATTTCCATAACCTGAAGGCGGCAATTAAGCTGGTATATGCGGGGCAGGACCGTGAGAATGCCAACCGGTATTTTCAGCAGCCGGCCACCGTTGATGTACAGACAATCTTGCAGGCGGCCCAGCGGCATGATTTTAACGAGCTTCCGCCGGATATGGCCGAGGCGGGACGCAGCGCGTACGATGTCCTGATTCATACGGCAAACGGACAGGCCTGCGAGATGATTCTCGACTGCGCCGCGCTGATGGCCGTCGATGCGGAAGGAAAAAGAGCGGGCAGCGAGCTGCTGCGCTTCTATGCGGAACTTAGGGTGGATACCGCCAACATCAAGGCGGCGGTGCGCGCCTGCAGGATGGCAAAGGACAGGGCGTTTCTTGAACGCGCCATAGCGTCTGCCGGAACCTTAAATACGGGTGCGCTCATCGATGCTGCGGCAAACTCTCTGGAGGAAATCTATGCGTATCTCTCCGATACGGCGTATGCGGATGCGGAGGACGCGCTGCGGGAGTCGCTTTCGGCGTTTGAGTGCTGGTGCGACAACCGGCTTATGGAACGCATCCGTCCGCAGCGGTACCAGTATTTTACCATCGAGCCGCTGGCGGCGTATCTTCTGGCGCGCGAGATGGAAATCGCGATGGTGCGGCTGATCCTTACGGCTAAGATCAACCGGCTTGACGATGCGATTGTGCGGAAGAGATGGAGACTGTTATATGTATAAAATAGCGATAATGGGCGACAGGGACAGCATCTACGGCTTTGCCTCCATCGGCATGGACATATATCCGGAAACAGACCCCGTGCATGCGGGAAGACGGCTCAAAGCGCTGTTTGAAAGCGGATACGCCATCGTATACGTAACCGAGGCGCTCTATGCGCATCTGCCCAAAGCGGCGGACGGCGCCACAAGCTCCCTGCCCGCCGTCATTCCGATACCCGGTATAACCGGCAATACGGGGCTTGGCGTTGCGCGCGTGCGGAAATTCGTGGAGCAGGCCGTGGGCTCCGATATCCTTTTCAACAACCAGTAACAGGCGGAAAGCTCTGACTCTTATGAAGGAATGGTGACGCACTGATATGAGCAGCAAGGGTACGATATTGAAAGTGGCCGGACCGTTGGTGATTGCCGAGGGCATGCGCGACGCCAATATGTTTGACATGGTAAGGGTGGCGAAAAGCCGCCTGATCGGCGAAATCATAGAGATGCACGGCGACCGCGCGTCCATTCAGGTATATGAGGAAACCAGCGGACTCGGGCCCGGGGAGCCTGTGGAATCCACAGGCGTGCCCATGAGCGTGGAGCTTGGGCCGGGGCTGATCGCAAGCATTTATGACGGCATCCAGCGTCCCCTTGACGTGATCCGCGATTTATCCGGCGACCGCCTGATCCGTGGGGTGGAGGTGCCAAGCTTATCCCGCGAGAAGAACTGGCACTTTACGCCATGCGTGCAGCCGGGCGATCAGGTAAGCGCGGGCGATGTGCTTGGGACCGTGCAGGAAACCGATATCGTTCTGCATAAGGTCATGGTGCCTCCGGGCAAAGGCGGCACCGTAAAAACGATCGCAGAGGGCGAGTATACGATAGAACAGGACGTTGCCGTGCTGGTATCGGCGCAGGGAGAGGAAATTCCCCTGACCCTGATGCAGAGATGGCCGGTGCGCCGCGGCCGCCCCTACGGACGGAAACTGAGCCCCGGCGAGCCGCTCGTTACAGGCCAGCGGGTGATCGATATGCTCTTCCCCCTCGCGAAGGGCGGCACCGCGGCAGTACCTGGCCCCTTCGGTTCCGGGAAGACGGTGGTGCAGCATCAGCTTGCCAAATGGGCCGACGCCGATATCATCGTATACATCGGCTGCGGCGAGCGCGGCAATGAGATGACCGACGTGCTCAACGAATTTCCCGAGCTGAAGGACCCCAAGACGGGCAAGAGCCTGATGGAGCGCACGGTGCTCATCGCCAACACCTCCGACATGCCGGTAGCGGCGCGCGAGGCGTCCATCTATACCGGCATCACGATTGCCGAGTATTTCCGGGATATGGGATATTCCGTGGCGCTGATGGCGGACTCCACCTCCCGCTGGGCAGAGGCCCTGCGTGAAATGAGCGGACGCCTGGAGGAGATGCCGGGAGAGGAAGGGTACCCCGCCTATCTTGGCAGCAGACTTGCGCAGTTTTATGAACGCGCCGGGCGCGTCGTCACGCTGGGCAGTGAGCCGCGCGAGGGCGCATTGAGCGTTATCGGGGCGGTTTCCCCCGCCGGCGGAGATATTTCCGAGCCCGTCAGCCAGGCGACGCTGCGCATCGTGAAGGTGTTTTGGAGCCTTGACGCGCAGCTCGCGTACTCCCGCCATTTCCCGGCTATCAATTGGCTCACGAGCTATTCGCTCTACGCGGACGACGTCGGCGGCTGGCTCAACGCAAACGTCAGGGAGGACTGGACGGACAGGCGCGGGCGCATCATGCTGCTCCTGCAGGAAGAGAGCGAATTGGAGGAAATCGTGCAGCTGGTCGGCATGGACGCGCTTTCCCCGTCGGACCGGCTGAAGCTGGAAGCCGCGCGCAGCATCCGTGAGGACTTTTTGCATCAGGACGCCTTCCATGAGGTGGATACCTATTCGCCGCTCCTGAAGCAATACACGATACTGGAGCTGATTCTCTTATACTATGATTGCTGCCGGAAAGCGCTTGAACAGGGCGTTTCCATCAGCGCGCTCGTAAAACTGCCCGCGCGCGAGGCAATCGGGCGCTTTAAGTATACGCCGGGCGACCGTGTGGAGACGGAATACGAGAGCATCGCACATCAGCTGCATGTGGAAATCGACGGCCTGATCGCGAAGCTGAAGGAGGAAAACGCGTAATGCCCAGGGAATATCGGACGATACAGGAAGTTGCCGGGCCGCTGATGATGGTGCGTGGCGTTTCAGAGGTCACTTACGACGAGCTGGGGGAGATTGAACTCTCAAGCGGGGAGCGCCGCCGCTGCAAGGTGCTGGAGATCGACGGCAGCAACGCGCTGGTACAGCTGTTCGAGAGCTCCGCGGGCATCAACCTGCAGGACAGCAAGGTGCGGTTTCTCGGGCGCAGCATGGAGCTGGGCGTTTCGGAGGATATGCTCTCCCGCGTGTTCGACGGGCTGGGACGGCCCATTGATGGCGGGCCTGAAATCCTGCCGGAATTCAGGCGCGATATCAACGGCCTGCCCATGAACCCGGCCTCGCGCAACTACCCGCAGGAATTTATCCAGACAGGGCTGTCGGCCATCGACGGCCTCAATACCCTGGTGCGCGGGCAAAAACTGCCGATCTTTTCGGCGTCGGGACTGCCTCACGCGCAGCTTGCGGCGCAGATCGCCCGCCAGGCCAGGGTGCTTGGCACGAGCGAACCCTTTGCCGTGGTATTCGTCGCCATGGGCATCACCTTTGAGGAATCCAATTTCTTTGTGAACTCCTTTAAGGAATCCGGGGCGATCGACCGTACCGTCATGTTTGTCAATCTTGCGAACGACCCTGCCGTCGAACGTATCGCCACCCCACGCATGGGCCTTACGGCGGCGGAATATCTGGCGTTTGACAAGGGCATGCATGTGCTGGTGATTATGACGGATATCACCAACTATGCGGACGCGCTGCGCGAGGTCTCGGCCGCCCGCAAGGAGGTCCCGGGCCGCCGCGGGTATCCTGGGTATATGTATACGGACCTTGCGAGCCTTTACGAACGCGCGGGGCGCCTCAAGGGCAAGGCGGGCTCCATCACGCTGATTCCGATCCTGAGCATGCCGGAGGATGATAAAACCCATCCCATCCCGGACTTGACGGGATATATCACCGAGGGGCAGATCATACTCGCGCGCGATTTGTACCGCAGGAACGTGCAGCCGCCCATCGACGTGCTGCCGAGCCTTTCCCGCCTCAAGGATAAGGGCATCGGGCACGGCAAGACCCGGGCTGACCACGCCAATACGATGAACCAGCTTTTTGCCGCCTACTCCAGGGGAAAGAACGCGAAGGAGCTCATGACGATATTGGGCGAGGCCGCCCTCACGGACATCGATCTGCTGTACGCGAGGTTTGCGGATGAATTTGAAAAGGAGTACGTCAACCAGGGGTACCAAGCGAACCGCGATATCGAACAGACGCTTGCAATCGGCTGGAAGCTTCTTAGCATCCTTCCGCGCGCGGAGCTCAAGCGCATCAAGGATGAGTATCTCGACATGTATTACGAGGGTTAGGGGGAGGATGCATGGCGAAGCGGCAGGTAAATCCTACCCGGATGGAGCTTACCCGGCTCAAACGCAAGCTTGCCACCGCTATCAGGGGGCATAAGCTGCTCAAGGACAAGCGGGATGAGCTGATGCGGCAGTTTCTGGAGCTGGTGCGCAAAAATATGGCGTTGCGCGAAAAGGTGGAGGCGGGCGTTCACGCGGCGGCGGGGAATTTCGCGCTGGCGCGGGCCGCCATGCAGGACGCGGCGCTCGATACCGCGCTGCTCGTGCCCGGGCAGGAAATTCTGCTTGAGGCCGGGGAACGCAATGTGATGAGCGTGGAGATACCGAAGTTTACCTATAAATTCAGGAGCGCGGATCAGAGCGGCATCTACTCCTATGGCCTGAGCTTTACCTCCGGAGATCTGGACGACGCCGTAAAAAGCCTTTCCGACATCCTTCCGGATATGGTTCTTCTGGCCGAAATTGAACGGGGCTGCGAGCTAATGGCGGCTGAAATTGAAAAGACCCGGCGGCGCGTCAATGCGCTCGAATATGTCATGATCCCCCAGATGCGCGAGAGCATCAAATACATTTCCATGAAACTTGACGAAAACGAGCGCAGCACACAGATCCGCCTGATGAAAGTAAAGGATATGGTGCTTGAACAGACGCACCACTACAAAGAACGGCAGGGCGCGGTTTCCGAGTAGCGCAAAGAATGAATAAGAATGATTGACCGATTCGGTTATTGCTGCTATACTGCAAATAACCGGATCGGTTATTTTGTGCTGGAGCGTGACCCACTTGAAACTCTTCGAAAAAATACCGCAGGACAAACAACGCCTGATTCTCAACGCCGCTTATGCCTGCTTTGGAAGAAGCGGCTACAGGAAGGCCTCCATCGCCGATGTTGCGGAAGCGGCAGGGGTGTCAAAGGCGTCGCTGTTTCAATATTTCGGGACAAAAAAAGAGCTATACCTGTTTTTATACCGCCATGCGATCGATGAAATTGTCAGCCAGCCGCCGGAGGGATCGGATGATTTTTTTGCGTGCATCCGCGCCGTGAGCGCGATCAAGATGGAGGCTTTTGCGAAGCATCCCGGCATGTTTGACTTTTTGTCCTCCACCATAGAGGAAGCGGCGCCTGAAGTGGCGGAGGACTTGAAAGCGCTTGCGGCGAAAAGCGTGAAACAGGGGATATCCGTTGTGTTTGCAAAGGTGGATTGGACCCGGTTTAAGCCGGAGATCGACAGGGTGACGGCGGTCAACGCTATTACGTGGATCAGCGAGGGGTATCTTCGCTCCGCCCTGGGCAAGAAGGATGCCGATACAATGTGCGGCGAGCTTGCGGAATATATGGAGCTGCTGAAAAAGGCGCTTTATCAGGAAAAATATCTGACATGAGGCCGGATTAAGAAAGCAAGGGAGGCGACATGATGGCGGCGATCAAAATCGAGCATCTGAAAAAGAATTACGGCAAGCATGTTGGAACAAGAAATGTTACGTTTTCCGTCAACGAGGGCGAAATTTTTGGTTTTGTAGGCCCCAACGGCGCGGGGAAGACCACCACCATCAAGGCGCTCATGGGGTTCGTTTTCGCCGACGGAGGCTCGGCGTCCATATGCGGGCTGGATGCTGTAAAGGATACGAAAAAGATCAAGGCTTTTACAGGTTATGTTCCGAGCGACGTCCGCCTTTACGCAAACATGCGGGTAAAAGAGCTGTTTGAGCGCAACGCCGCCTTTTATGATGGCGGTTGTGCGCTTGAGAAGGGGCGTCTGTGCGAACTCTTTGAGGTGGAAGCGGGCAAGCGGTTTCATGAGCTTTCCAGCGGCAACAAGAAAAAAGTATCCATCATTTGCGCCCTGATGTCAAAGCCGCGGGTCATTATCCTTGACGAGCCTACAAACGGGCTGGATCCGGTGATGCAAAGGAAACTGTTTGAGGAATTAAAACGGCAGACCGCAAACGGCGCTTCCGTATTGCTCTCCAGCCACAATCTTGCCGAGGTGCAGGAATACTGCCAGCGTGTCGCGTTTATCAAGGCTGGGACTATACTCGCGGTCATAGATTTGACAAAGCCCTCTGAGCCGCGGAAAATTCTGACCATTTCGGGCGGAACAAGCGATATTCCCGTGGGGTTAGAGCTGCTAAAAGAAACCGGCGGCAAGCGTATTTTTCGCTCCGGGTTAGGTAGCGGCGCACTTTTGAGCGCGCTCACACAAATCGCTCCCGAGGATTTTACCGTGGAAAATGAGAGCATGGAAGAGCACTTTTGGAGCCTCTACGGACAGGAGGAACATCAATGAACATTTTTTCTTTGGAGCTGCGCAACCTCCGCAGAAGCGCGCTTATCGGGGCGCTGTCCGTCAGTTGCGCGATCTATGCGATGCTGGAGTTCTTCCCGTCCATGCAATCGGAGTCCATGCAGGCGTTGGCGAACGCAAAACTGGAAGGAATTGACCTCTCGGTATTGGCCGCGCTGGGGCTTGCGGAGATTCCGGATTTTACCGTGATCACCAATTTCTTTGGCTATGTTCTCCAATTTATCACGCTGGCGATCATGGTGCTCGTTACGCAGCAGGCAGTCGCGCTTTTCATTAAGGAAGAAACGGACGGCACCATAGAATACCTGCTTGCCAAGCCGGTTTCCCGCAGTGAGATTTTCTTTCAAAAGCTGCTGGCGCATCTTGGCGTATTCCTGGGCATGGCCGCAGTCTACACCGTGGTGACGGTAATCGGCTATCTCTCCGTCAGCGATTTTACCTTTGGCGCGGCGGTGACGGAGGCCGTTATTTTCTATTCTGCCATCTTCTTCGTCGGGCTGATCTTCTCTGCTGTCGGCTTCCTGCTGTCCACGCTTATCAAAAGCAGCAAAGGCGTGGCGGGCGTTACGATCGCCATTGTCTTTGGGACCTTTATCCTCGGCGTTATGTCGGCTGTCATTAAACACTTGGAGTTCCTCAGCTGGTTTTCGCCGATGGACTGGATCAAGACCCAAAAGCTGATGACAAAGGGAATCCTGCCTGAGGAATGGATCGCCGGAGTTGCCGTCATATTGGGCTGCACGCTGGCGGCCTGGCTTAGATACCGCAGGAAAGATTTGCTGATTTAGGATGGAAGGAGGACCCACTGTGCGTATCTGCTTCATGACGCTCGGAACACGCGGGGACGTGCAGCCGTACTTGGCTTTGGCGCAGGCGCTCATGCGCCGCGGACACGGCGCTGTCATCTGCACAGGAGAGAGCTTCCGTCAGTTGATCGAAGGGCATGGCGTGGAATTTTGCAGAACAGAGCTGGACCTGATGGCAATGCTGAAAACGCCGGAGGGCAGCGCCCTGTTTCATGGCGGCGTCAAACATTTTGGCCGCGCCATGCGATATACAAAAGAGGTGTTTAATCCGGCATTCAGAAAGAGCCTGGACGATTTCTGGCACTGTGCGCAGGGGGCGGATATCATTGTCTATCATCCCAAGGTGATGGCTGCCGTCGATATGGTGCAGGTGCTGGGGTGTGTAGCGGTGCATATGCCGCCGGTTCCCACCATTTTTCCCGTTTCGGAGTTTCCGAACCCGGCCATCTTGCCCGCGGGCAGCCTTGGGGCGTTCCTGAATAGGCTCAGCTATCGGCTGACGGCGAAGGCAGACCTTGCAAGCATGGCGGAGATCAATGATTTCAGGACGAGGACATTGGGGCTGCAAAAACGCAAGGCCGGCGTTTTCGTCTATCAAAACGGCGGCACGGATATTCCCATCGTATACCCGGTCAGCCCCGCGCTCTTTGACGAGGTATCCAGTTGGAACGGCAAAGTTTTTCTTCCGGGATTCTTCTATCTGGACACAAACACACACTCCCTCTCACCGGAAGCCGAGCGTTTTCTCGCATCCGGTAAAGCGCCCGTCGTGATCACCTTCAGCAGCATGCCGCTGCGGCAGCCGGAAGCGTTCAAAGAGAAGTTGCTGGGCGCGCTCAGGCAGTCCGGGGACAGGGCGATTGTTCTAACTGGCGTGAGCGGGCTGGCTTTTGAGAATTCCGGCGGTATCCTGGCGCTGGAAGAAGCCCCGCACCATCTTCTGTTTTCAAGAGCGAAGGGAATCGTGCACCACGGCGGCGCAGGCACCGTCGCCGAAGCCCTGCGTTCCGGCGTGCCGCAGTTGATCATTCCATTTTCTGTGGATCAGCCGTTTTGGGCAAGCCGCCTCGCAAGGCTTGGTTACGCGCTGCCGCCGCTAAGGGAAGACAAGTTGACACAGCAAAGCCTGGCCTCCGCGTTCTCCCGGATGGAAGAGCAGGAGGTCATTTTGACAGCGCGCCGGATCAAGGAATCCATGCAAAGTGAAAACGGGGTGGAGAATGCTGCGAACTATCTGGAGGGATTGCTGTAGTGCGTGTCAATACGACGACTATATCCTGCGCCATACCGAGGGCATAAACAGCAGCAGCATGGGGAATATTTCGAGCCTTCCCAACAGCATGTCAAACGAAAGTACAATTTTGGAAAGCGGCGAGAAGAAAGAGAAGTTACCTGCCGGACCTACCATGCCAAGCCCGGGGCCAATATTGTTGATGCAGGAAAGTACGGCGGTAATTGTGGTATCCATGCTGCGGTTGTCCAGCGCGAGCACCAGAATGGATACAAAACAGATCGCTGCATAAACGGCCGTAAACGCATATGTCCCGCGCACCACATTTTCCTGTAAGGGCTTTCCGTCCATACGTACGGGCCGTATGGCACGTGGGCGCAGCATCGTTTGCATTTGGCTTTTTGCCGCCTTCCACAGGATAATCAGGCGGGACACTTTAACGCCGCCGCCTGTAGAGCCGGCCGATGCGCCGATGATCATAAGCAGCATAAGCAGATACCGGGAAAGCTGCGGCCATTGATCAAAGTTGACCGTTGCATAACCGGTTGTGGTCATGATGGAGGAAACTTGGAAAAAGCTGTCCAACACAGCCTTCCCCGTACCCAATCCGGCGTACTGCGGAAGGATGTCAACGGCAATCACAGCCGTGGTGACCAGCATGATGCCGATATAAAAGCGAAGCTCCTCGTTGCGAAAGGCCGCCCGGAACTGCCGGAGGAGCATCAAATAGTATACGGAAAAGTTTATGCCGAAAAGCGCCATGAACACGCCGATAACGGCCTGCAGGTAAGCGCTGTCATATGCGCCGATGCTCGCGTTTTTGATGCTGAAGCCGCCGGTGCCTGCGGTGCCGAAGGTATGTACAACGCTGTCAAAGAGCGGCATGCCGCCTAAAAGAAGCAATACGATCTGGAGCAGCGTGAGCACAATATAAATGGAATAGAGGATGCGTGTTGTATGCCGCATGGTGGGTGCAAGCTTATCAACAGACGGGCCCGGGCTTTCGGCGCGCAACAAATGGAAGGTCTCACCGCTGCCTCGGGCAAGCGGCGCCACTGCCAGCATGAACACCAATACGCCCATGCCGCCGAGCCAGTGCGTAAAACTGCGCCAGTACAGCAGGCCCATGGGTAAAGCCTCCACATTTGTGAGGATACTTGCGCCCGTCGTGGTGAAGCCTGAGACCGTTTCAAACCAGCAATCCAAGAAACTTGGGATCGCGCCGCTGATATAAAACGGCAGCGCGCCAAAGAGAGAAATCAGGATCCAGCCAAGGGAAACGGTCACAAATCCTTCACGCGCATAGACGCCCGCGTCCGAGCGCTTTTGCCGGATCAGCAATACAGCCAATATGAGCAGTATGACGGTGGTGATCGCAAACCCCTTTACCGAAGGAAGCTCCTTGTAATACGCTGCGATAACAAGCGCAGGCAGCATAAATACCCCCTCAACAAAAAGGAGGTAGCCGATATATATGGAAATGGCGCGTTTATTCATAGCAGCGGCCTTTCTTGGGCAATCCCCGTTACGGCAGTATGGCCGGATGGCCGGATGTATCGGGAGCGCCTTCGGCGAAGATATCCTTCAAGTCGGAAATCGCCCGCTCGGCAGGCGTGATGACGACCACCGTATCTCCCTTTTGCATGCTGTCGCTGCCCTTGGGCAGTATGACCTTTCGGGCGCGGATGATGCTGGCGATCAGGATATTCGGCTTGAGCGCAAGCTGGGACAGGGGGACGTTCAAATACGGCGCGTCGTTTTTTAGGAAAAACTCCACCGCTTCCGCTTTGCCGCCTGCAATGCGGTACAGGGTTACCACCGAACCGCCGGCCGTATTGCTCATGGCGCGCACATAGCTTACGATTTCATCCGCGGTGAGCAGTTTGGGGCTGACAATGGTATCGATGCCTTTGTCCGCAAATACCTCACTGTATTCCGTGCGGTTGATCTTGGTGATGGTCTTGGGAACGCCGATATAGTTGCCGAACATGGAGATGATGAGATTTTCTTCATCTATGCCGGTGAGCGTCACCAAGGCATCCGTTTGCCGGATGCCTTCGGATAGCAGCAATTCCTGTTGCGATCCATCGCCATATATGATAAGCGCCTCGGGAAGCGCCTCTGCGAGCATTTCGCACCGGGTACGGTGTTTTTCGATGATCGTTACATGTACATGCGCCCGCAAAAGCATGGCGGCAAGGTATTCCGCAATACGGCTGCCTCCTACGATCATAACGCTTTGCGCCTTCTGGACGCCCACGTGAAGTTGGCGCAGCAAATTTGCAAGCCCGGCCGTATCCGCCGCGATCGTGATCTTATCGCCTTCGCGCAGTTCAAAGCTGCCAGAAGGGATCGTAATCTCGCCGTCGCGGTCTACTGCGCAGATGAGCGCGTTGAGGCGGCCAAGGCCGCTCAATTCCGAAAGTTTCTTGTTTATAAGCGCATTGTCATGCTTAAGCCTCAGCTCCACAAGCTCCACGCGGCCCTTGGCGAACGAATCGCGCTTGAGGAATGACGGGAGTTGCAAAATCCTGAAGATCTCTCTCGCGGCGGCCCTCTCGGGATTAATGCTTAACGAAAGCCCCAATTCTTCCTTTAATAGACGAAGCTGTGCGTCATATGCAGGGTTTCTGACGCGCGCAATGGTGCTCCTGCATCCAAGTTTACGCGCCACCATGCAGCAAAGCAGATTGATTTCATCGCTGGAGGTTGCGGCAATGAGCACATCGCTGTGCGGTACATCCGCGTTGCGCTGTACCTCCACACAGGCACCGTTGCCGGTAACAACGGCAACATCCAACACTTCTTGCGATTCCCGCAGTACGGCCGAGTTGCTGTCAATAATAACAAGATCGTGGCCTTCCTCGGAAAGCAGCTTGGTAAGCGTAAATCCTACCTTGCCATCGCCTACGATTACAATTTTCATTGCCCTAGTATTACCCCCGCCGAAGCGCTTATTTATTGCACCATTATAGCCGCAAGTACAGCGTTAGGCAATGCTTGGCCGGACGGGCATCATAGATACATTTTTTCGTTTGTCCCGTAAAGGCATTTATACAAAATTAATGAGAATCGGGCTCATGTTTGCGCTGCATTTATATCCGGCGCGTTATACTGGTATGCATTGGGGGTGCCAGTATGATTGCCCTGCTGATCATTCTTTCTGTAGGCGTGATGCTATATGGATACATGTTGATGGGTCGCGTGGATGGGTTCATGGGACGGGGGGGCTTTTTGGAAGAACATAAAAGGGTGGCTGTTCCGGAACGGGAGATATTGCTCTACGGAGAGAAGAATATGATCGGCGCGATAGGTGCGGCGCTTGAGGATGCAGCGATCACCTATGACTGCACGGACGAGCTTGAGATAAGGGACGAAGTCACATACCGTTGGGTCGGCGCGTTTTCAAAGGAGGATGAGCAAAACCTCCTTATTTGCATGCTGGCCAAGAGGAAGAATGGGAGTATCCGCATGATGGCAAAATGTAATGATATGATCTATGAGCGTATATTCAGGCAAATGGGCATAACCGTCATATTTCAAAATGACATGTCACCCAACCGGATCGTTGCTTGCCTGAGAGGGTGAGAACAGCTGTATGATGGTACTAGGGAAAGTAAAAATCAATTCAATACAGATCATCGCGCTAGGATTCGCCGCTACCATATTGGTGGGAGCGCTGCTGCTTTCATTGCCGATCGCGAGCAGGGACGGCAACCCGCTTGTGTTTACGGACGCGTTGTTTACCGCGACCTCTGCTACCTGCGTGACGGGGTTGGTGGTTTACGATACGTATACGCAGTTTACGCTGTTTGGGCAGATCGTAATTCTGTGCCTGATCCAAATCGGCGGATTGGGCTTTATGACCGTGGCCACATTCTTTTTTATGATGATTCGCCGCAAGATCGGCCTGGCGGAGAGGGGCCTCCTGATGGAGAGCGTCAACGCGTTCCAGATCGGCGGTGTTGTGCGCCTCGTTCGGCGCGTGCTGATCGGCACCGCGGCGTTTGAGGGGCTCGGGGCGCTGCTGCTTGCCATACGCTTCTGCCCGCAGATGGGATTAGGGACCGGTATTTATTATGCGATATTTCACTCCATATCGGCATTTTGCAACGCGGGGTTTGACCTGATGGGGAGGATTTCGCCTTACATTTCCCTGATCCCTTATCAAAGCGATGCGCTGGTCAACCTTGTTGTGATGGCGCTGATCGTACTCGGCGGGCTTGGCTTTGTTGTCTGGAACGATGTGGCGGAGCATAGATGGCGGTACGCCCGGTATCAGCTCCACACGAAGATCGTGCTGCTGGCGACATTTCTTTTGATTGTTGTTGGCGCGGTGTTATTCTATATCCTGGAGAGGGACAATACGCTCGCCGGTATGGCGCCGGGTGGAAAAGTGCTGGCCTCCCTGTTCCAGTCAGTCACGCCAAGGACCGCCGGCTTCAACACGGTGGATATGTCCGCGCTGACAGAGGGCGGTACGACTTTGACGATGCTGCTCATGCTCATCGGCGCATCCCCCGGCTCCACCGGGGGCGGCATCAAGACCACGACGATAGCGGTCATCTTGCTGGCGACGATCTCCTACATCAGGAATACGGACGACATCAACGTTTTCCACAGAAGGCTTGAGAGCGGTATTTTGAAACGGGCGTATTGCAGCACGACGATTTATATCGCGCTGTCCATCGTGGGCGTGTTCCTGGTCATTACCGCGCAGGGATTGTCCATAAAGGATGCGGCGTTTGAAACGCTGTCGGCAATCGGCACAGTAGGCCTGTCCACAGGTATCACGCGTGAGTTGAATACGTTCTCGCGCATCATCATGATATTGCTGATGTACTGCGGGCGAGTAGGCAGTTTGACGCTGGCAACGGCAATAATGGAGCGCATCAGCAAAAAAACAAACTTTAGAAATCCCGAAGAAAAGATTATTATTGGATAAGGGGAAGCTATGAGAACGATGTTGGTGATCGGCATGGGCCGGTTTGGGAAGCATTTGGCCACAAGGCTGTCTGAGTTTGGCAATGAGGTCATGATTGTCGACAGGCGGGAGGACCGCATCAATGAACTGCTTCCCGTCGTCACGCGGGCCCAGATTGGGGACTGCACGGATGAAAAGCTGCTGCGTTCCCTGGGCGTTGGGAATTTTGACATATGCTTTGTCTGCATCGGCGACAGTTTTCAGGCGTCGCTGGAGATTACCTCCCTCCTGAAAGATATGGGAGCAAAGCATGTAGTGTCAAAGACGGACCGGGCCATCCATGAAAAATTCCTGCTGCGCAACGGGGCGGATGAGGTCATTCACCCCGAGCGGGACGTGGCACTGCGGGCTGCGAGGAAATACAGCGCCCGCAATGTATTCGACTATGTTGAATTGACACAGGATTTTTCGATCTATGAAATCGCGGTGCCGGAAAGCTGGATCGGAAAAAGCATCCGGCAAATCAATGTCCGCTCCAAATACAACATCAACATCTTCGCAATCAAGCTGGACGAGAAGATTATACCTGTCACGAACGCCGAACATGTTTTCAGGCAGGGGGAGCATTTGATCATTGCCGGCAACACCAAGGATAGTTCCCGCCTGCTTGACCTGAAATAGCGGGTATCATTCTGCGGAGGGGGGTAAAAAGGCTATGGAATTGAAACCGGTGCGCAGAGAACTATTTCGTTCTACTATGAAGCTGATTTTCGTTCTGGCGCTGTCCCTTCTGTGTGCACTCCTGATGGTCAGGCTGGGCGTTGGCAATGAAAGCGTCATTATGGTGTTTTTGCTCGGGGTACTTCTTGTGACCGTAATGACCAGCGGATACATCTATGGATTTGCCGCATCGGCAGCCAGCGTGATACTGTTCAATTTTTTCTTTACGGAGCCTCGCTACACCTTCTTTATTTATAATGCGGTGGATATCATGTTGCTGGCGTTCTTTCTTGTCACCGCGATCGTATCAGGCACTGTGACCTCCAGGCTTCAAAGACAGATGAGCCTTTCCCACCGCAACGAGCTGACCGCCCGGCTGCTTTATGAAGTAGCGGAGGGATTCCTGCATGTTACAGGCAAACGCAATATCATTCTCAGGGGCATCAAATATATTTTTGATAATACCGGTTTTGCAAGCCGCGTTATTTTGCAAGGAGACGATCAAGAATATTTCAATGTGCAATATGAGAAAACGGATATGGAAAGCGTTATGGTCCCAATTCAGGGCGTTATCAAACAAATGGGCTCGATGATTGTATATTGCGGGAGGAATCCCCTGACGTTTCAGCAGGACCTGGTTATAAAAACGGTGGCGGCACAGCTAGGCATCGCGTTGGACAGGGAGTACAGTTATCATGAACGGGAAGAAATCCGTATCGCCATGGAACGGGAGCGTTTGCGTAGCGCGCTGCTGCGTTCCGTAGCGCATGATTTGCGCACACCACTCACCGCGCTTACCGGCTCGAGTTCGCTGCTTGCAGATGAGTTTGAGCGGCTATTACCTGAGGAGCAGAAAAAACTTGCGGCTGATATCAGCGAAGAAATGACCTGGCTCACAAATCTTGTGGAAAACATATTGAATATGACGCGCATAGGGGAGGACCAACTCGTCTTGTATAAGGATTACGAGGTTGTAGACGATGTCGTAAACGAAGCGCTTTCCCACATGTCCCGCGTTTTACAGAACAGAAAAGTGGAAGTTTTGCTGCCCGATGAGGTGATTACGATCCCGATGGACGGAAAGCTGATCGTCCAAGTGCTTGTGAATCTGCTGGATAATGCAGTCAGGCATACGTTACCCGAAAACAGCATTAGGCTTACGGTATATGCGCAGGAGGACGAGGCGGTCTTCGAGGTCAGCGATAACGGACATGGGATCGAAGAGGAAATGATGGACCGGTTGTTTGACGGATTTGTCACCTCAAAAAATTCCGTCGCTGACGGCAAACGCGGAATTGGGTTGGGGCTAACCATATGTAAAGCCGTTGTCGAGGCGCATGGAGGAAGGATATGGGCGAAAAACCGTCCGGAGGGAGGCGCGTGCTTTGCGTTTTCTCTTCCGTTGGAGGAGGGCTGGGATGATCAATGATTTGAGTATACTGGTAATCGAGGACGATAAGCATATCTCGAACTTTATAGCGGTCTCCCTGAAAAAGGAGGGTTATAAAGTCATGATTGCCCAAGGCGCTGATGAAGGACTGTTCTTGTTTTCATCCAATCATCCGGATGTGATTTTATTGGACCTTGGGTTACCGGATAAGGATGGGCTGGAGGTGATCAAGGAAATCCGCAGCCTTTCCCAGACGCCGGTGCTTGTGGTTTCGGCAAGAGGGGAGGAAAGGGAAAAGGTAGCGGCATTGGATTTGGGCGCGGACGATTACGTCACAAAGCCGTTCCACATGGGCGAATTGCTGGCGAGGATCCGCGTAATCAAGCGGAAGTTGCATCAGAAACTAACGCCTGTATCTTCCTCCGGATTTTGCTGTGAGTATTTGAGCGTGGATTATGAAAAACGCAGAGTGCTTGTTGACGGGAACGAAATGCATCTGACACCCATGGAATACAAGCTGTTGCTTTTGCTGATCGCGAATAAGGGAAGGGTTTTGACGCATAACTATATCGTTAAGGAAATATGGGGTTATGAGGAAACGGGCGATACAAAAACCGTACGGGTTTTTATGGCCAACCTGCGCCGCAAAATAGAAAAAAACATGGCAAAGCCCAGGTTTATATTGACAGAAATTGGGGTTGGTTATCGCTTTGCCGATGAATAATTGGTATTTCACATCGCAACCATAAGGGGCCGTCCCTCCACGCCATTCTTCAATCACCTGCCCGTGCTTGGCTTTATTTGGTGCTGCTTTTTTCACTTCCGCCAGCCGCTGTCCAGAATGTAATATAGTTGAGCAGCTTGTCCATATGGTTTCTAGGCTTGATTTGACCGGCAGTGGTTGACCATGCCGTTATTCCTATTGAAATAGACCACCTACCTTTGGACTGAACCCTGTTGAGTAGACACAAAGAAAGAGACTTGCCGCAGGATATCGAAGAGTTACTTGAGCTGACGCCGTTTTCAAGCGGCGTCAGCTTAGTCTTAAGCTGGATACGCTCGTGGTTGTAAAAGTGGATGTAGTTGTGGATCAGTGCCCGCGCCTCACTGATTGTTTTGGGTTTGTGGAGGCGAATACATTCCGTTTTAAGAATGCTGAAGAAGTTTTCAGCCATTGCGTTGTCGTAGCAATTGCCGCGTCTTGACATGGAGGGCGTAATGCCGTACGTTTGAGTCAGGGTAAAGTACGCGGGAGAAGTGTATTGAAACCCTTGGTCACTGTGGAGTTGCAGCTCTGCGGTGACCTTCTCCTTTGCCCTGGCCTCACGGATCGTATTCGGAAGTGGGAACAGATAGCTTGAAATCATCGAAAAGCAAAAGGCTCGATATACTCGGACTTTTGTGTCCCTGACCTCTGCATTGCGAACGCAGCGCGCTACCAGCTGCACCAATCTTACATATTATTCAAGTTTGGTTAAAAGTCCCCGGTATCTCGTTTGGGGATGTGTAAAGTGAAGAAGATCGGCGCGTGCAATGCGCTTACGATCGCCCGCGTGGCGCTCGCGGGCGTCATGTAAATAGATGGCGGCACCATCCGCGCATGCACCGCCGTCTTTGGCGCGGTGATGGACGTAACACTGGTGCGGTCTGAAATCGACGCGATGCTCCTATGAAAAACCATAGTGGAAGCGAAAACGCCCAAGAGGAATACTTCGCCCGCTACGAGCAAGGAGATCAAGCCCATCCGCGGCAGAGTTTCCGCCGAATACTTTAAGAGGGCCTGCACGAACCTGATCAGAGACTTTCTAGAGGCAAACGGAATATAAATTTGATTTAAGTAAAAAAGAGCTTTCGCGTATACCAAAAGCTCTTTTTGCTGCATTGCGGGTCAGCGCAACGTTACCATTCGATTGTCTTCACGGCATTTGCAATCACTGCTTCAAGCGCATACGGCGCTTCAAATACTCTCATACCACGGCCGATTAGAATTTCCGCCGCATATGGGCCGATTTTGGCGGCAAACACCGCGTCACAGTCGGACAGCAGGTCCGCCGCGCGTTCAAACGCGCTCTTGGCATGCCCCGCCGCGTTGGGCGGCGGCAGCAGACGCGTTTCCACCGTGCGCCATATGCTTTCCTCCATATCCACGATCACATACCGCCCGCAGCGGCCGAAATGTTCATCCACCATCAAGCCGGTGCTGCTGGCAAACGCAAGGCGGGGCATATCGCGTCCTCCTTATCGGTAAGTGTCGAGCGCGTGATCGTAGATATCCTCAATCAACCGCAATCCGCCATTATAGCCGGTATAGCCACGGCTTAATATCAGGCGGTAGGTGACTGGCACACTTAAAATCAGAAGATCGGCCTTCAATTCCGTCGCAAGGTCGCGTTCCCAGCCGCTGCCCAAGATCAGCGCCCGGTGCTTGTTTTCCCCGGCCCGGATTTGCTCCTGAATCCAACCGCCGTCCGCGCTGAATGTTACTTTCGCGCTGCGCCTGTCGGATACGCTGCGCAGCACCTCGCGTACGCTCTCTTGATGCGCCTCGGGCGTGCCGTCCGTAATAAACAGCTGGCCGGGCAATACGCCAAGTTCGTTGACTAAGAATTTCGATAGCCCTAAAGTATACCCGGCGTCCAGCAACGTGTGGAACCTTCTAGGCAGTCCGTAGCGGAATTCCAGCAAAAAGTCAGCCGTACGCTCGAGGTGCGCGTAAAACCGGGCCTCTTCTTTTTCAATAAAGCGATCCACCTTCTCTGCGTTCAGCCCGAGCTTTTCGGCTACCTGCCGCAAAAAGGAACTGGTTTCAATGCCGCCTATGGGCAGGTAGGGAAAATGCACATAGGGCGTCGCATACTTTTCCTCCAAGTGCTTGGCGATGCCCAGACCCACCCACGCATTGGCCACGATGTTCAGCGCGGCCTCCGGAATAGCCTGCCATTCGCGTACACCTTCCGAATGCTGTCCGAACAAGATGTTGACTTTCAGGCCGACGCCTTCGAGCACGCGCTTTAGCTCCTCCAGGTTGCCCTCCCAGTACGGGTCCTGGTAGGGCACGCTCGAAAACACGTTCACCAAATCTGGATCCACCGCATTTGGCCGGGCGAACTTATCGCTGTATTGATCGATGATGGCGTTAACCACATTCTCATGGCATACGTAATTGTTGCTTTTAAAACCGCCCGTCTCCACATAGACTATGGGCGCGCCATTCTCCACAAAATCCGATACCACCATGCCCACGTCGTCGCCCACGATATCAGACGTACAGCCGGTGAGCACCACGTAAAGATCGGCGTCAATCACCTTGAGCGCACCTTGTATTATCGTGCGCAGCCGGTCCTCTCCGCCGTATACCACTTCGTTTTCGCTGAAATTGGTGCAGGGGATGGTGCTGCCGCCCGCATATCCTTCGCCCTGGCCTAAGAAGCCCTGGATTTTATAGCTGCACCCCGGCCCGGCGTGGACGATGGGCGCGCCGCGGCGGATGGCGACGACGGACTGCTGCGCGCCGAGCGCGCAGGAAAAGCGCGGCTGCTCAATACTTTGTGACATAGGCGTTGCCCCCCAGGAAGGTGTACGGGTCCTGCTCCATCCACCACTTGGTATAGGGGGTGGAGCTGTGGCGGGCAAGGTTGGTAACGAACTCGCAGTTGTCGAGCGTCTCCAATATGCGTTCGGCATAATTGAGCACGCCCTGGTAACCAAAGCCGAACTGCTCGTCGCCAATCAAAAGCGTGGGGATGCCGAGCTTTGCGCCCCATATGGTCATGCCGCCGTGCCGGGCGATCATCAGGTCTGGCTTCACGCGGGAGAGGATATTCACAAGCTCATACGCCTGCTTGTTGCACACGTTGTAGCTCTTTACGTCCCCATAGGTACGCACCGTGTGGGCAAGCGCGTCGCTTTTCGGGTCGCCGTTGTCGTAGAGCGGATCGTGGTGGAAGATTGCGGCTCCCTTGACTTCTATGCCAAGCTCGCTTAACAGTGCGATGAGCGCGTGCCCATGTGCCGCGCCCGCCGTGAGGTACGCTGTCTTGCCGGAGAGTTGTTTGCGGTATTCTTCGAGCTTCGGCAGCACGTGCGCATGTTCCTCCTCTATGATTTTTTCCACCTCGTCGCGCCGGCCGAGCACCTCTCCAAGCTCGCGGAGCCAATTGTCCGTCCCCACGATGCCGTAAGCGGGCGGAGATTTGATTTCCGGAACGCCGTGCACCTGCTCCAATGCCGCGCCAAGGTAGGTTCCGAGCGTCGGGCAAATCTGTATGGTGGCCGTAGCCTCGGAAATATGCTCCAATTGCTTCACCGTGGAAAACGGCACGATATAGTCTGCCTCATAGCCCAGGCGGTTTAACAAATCGTCAAATATCTTGCTGCCCCAGAAGTTGATGATGTTCACGCGGCTGGTTTTCTTTTGCGCGGGCCTGACGATGCGCCTTGCAATGGCGTGGTAGGCGCTGTCAAATCCCGTCGTCCAGATTTTAGACTTAAAGCCTTCGCAAAAGCAGGCGACAACGGGAATGCCGAGTTCTTCACTCATTTCATTCACCACATTTTCCACATCGTCTCCAATGATGCCTGAGGCGCAGGAGGTGGTGACGAATATCGCGTTGGGATGTACGCGTCCGTGCGCAAGGCGTATGGTATCCGCAAGCTTGCCTGTGGCGCCGAATATGGTATCCTTTTCCTCGATGTTGGTGTTAAAGAACCGGCCGTTTACGGGCGGAAGGTCCCGCTCCATCTGGCCCACGCGGTACACAAAATTGAACCCGGAAAAATCGCCCGCGCAGCCCACCGGCGCGTGATTGACCACCGCGGCGTCCTGGACCATGCAGAGCTGGCAGATGGCGTTGCCGGAACTGCAGCCCATGCATTGGGAAAACGAACGCGCCTGATCCTTTAGCCCTCCTGCGTGCGCACAGCGCACTAGCTCAGAGGCTGGGCCCTCAAACCCCGTGATGGAACCCAAACGAAGTTCGCGTATCTGTACTTCCGCCGCATGCAGGTTGACAGCGCCCATAGAAAACTCTCCTTTCCGTAATATGGGTAAAGGCTAGATGCCCGAAGCGTCCGCGGGCACTTCGCCCGCTTCGATGCGCACCAGAAGATCCGCCCATTGATCCGCCCAATCCCGAAGCTCTTGCGGTTCGAGCGGGGAGGGGACGGCGGATTGCGTGTGTGCGTCGATCTTTCTTGCAAGCTCCCGGTAAATTTCCGCCTGCGCGGAATTCGGCTGCGCTTCGATCGTGGTCCTGCCCTTCAACTCGCTCTGCGTTACCGTAAGCGAGCGCGGGATGTACTGCATTACCTGCGATTTTGTGCGCTCCACAAAATCGTCGAGTATCTTTCTTTGGAAGGGATTGTTGATGGAGTTGGCGATAACGCCTCCCAATAATGCCCCGCCGGTCTTGGAATATTTCTGTATGCCCTTAAAGAGGTTGTTCGCGGCGTAAATCGACATGAAATCCGAAGAGGAAACCGTAAACACATGCTCCGCGATGCCTTCGCGGATGGGCACGGCGAACCCGCCGCAGACAACGTCGCCCAATACGTCGTAGATCACATAGTCAAGATCCAGCTCTTCAAATATGCGCTGCTGTTTGAACAGGGAGACCGCCGTGGTGATGCCGCGCCCGGCGCAGCCTACACCGGGCGCGGGGCCGCCTGCTTCTACGCAATATAGGCCCCGGAATCCTTGAAATATCGCTTCATGCACGTCAAAACTGCCGCGCTCGCGCAAAAGATCAAGCACCGTGGGGATATACGAGCCGCCGCGCAGGGTATTGGTAGAGTCGGCCTTCGGGTCGCAGCCAAACTGCATGACCCTGTAGCCCATTTCCGCCAAAGCGGCCGTAATGTTGGAGGTGGTGGTGGATTTGCCAATCCCGCCCTTGCCGTAAATGGCAAGCTGCTTCAATTTTTTCGTCATTGCATTTCTCCGGTTTTATAAAGATATTACAAAAAAGCCGGGTACCTCTTGCAAAAGGTATCCGGCCTTCCATAACGGATACGATTTGCGTCAACAGGAATGGATAGGGCGGCAGAGTACAGCCATACAGCTACAACGGCAGCATGCTGTTTTTACCATCTTGCGTATCATCGCTTTGCCCTCCCCAATATAAATACTTTTATCCCATATGATAAATATGATTTGCTGTGTAGTATATGCGTGTCCCCCCGGTTTGTCAACGAAAAATACTTTTTATTTTTTCTGCAAGAAAGTATTGACAGTTCGTATTCCGGATGCATATACTAATTCATATTATTCATATGTGATTAAGGGGCAAAATATGAAGTGCTTAAAAGGCTGTGTAAACGCCATCGTATTTTCCGGGTGCAGCGCCTGCATCTGTTTTTGTTGTTCCCGCAGCTACAGGGACCCTCTTTTTGTGCTTGACTGAACATGTGCCTGAATTAAGATAGGCTGCATGCAAGAAAGCGCATGCAGCCTTTTTATATGCAAGAATGGAGGACAGATCATGGGCTTTTTGTGGGACACTGCGCTCATACACGGAGGAATAGACGGTGACGCGGCAACAGGCGCTGTCAGCGTGCCCATTTACCAGACTTCTACTTATCGTCAAAAAGCTTTGGGAGAGCTGACCAGTAAATATGAATATTCCCGTACCGCCAATCCAACGCGGGACGCGCTTGAAGCGCTGATTGCGGAGCTCGAAGGCGGGGTGGCCGGGTTCGCGTTCGCGTCCGGCATGTCGGCGACAACTGCGGTATTGTTCCTGTTCCGGTCCGGGGATAAGCTGCTACTTTCCAGCAACGTATATGGCGGCACGTTCCGGGTGCTTGACCGCATATTCCGCCCGTTCGGGCTTTCGTATGAGATTGTGGATTTCAGGGACCTTGCGGCGGTGGAAGCGGCTTTTACGTCCGAAGTAAAGGGCGTGATCGCGGAAAGCCCCACCAACCCGCTTTTGGAAGTGACCGACCTTGCGGCGGTCGCGAAAATCGCGAAAGCACATAACGCCTTGACTATTGTGGACAATACGTTTTTAACCCCCTACCTGCAGCGCCCCATTTCGCTTGGCGCGGATATCGTGCTTCATAGCGCCACCAAGTACCTGGGCGGCCACAGCGATCTGATTGCGGGTCTGGCCGTGGTGAACACACCGGAGCTTGCGGAACGCCTCCATTATATCCAGAATGCGACGGGCGGCGTATTGCCGCCGCATGACTCTTGGCTCTTGGTACGCAGCATCAAGACGCTGGGCATCCGTATGGACCGGCATGTGGAAAACGCCCGCTACGTGGTGGAGTACCTAAGACGCCACCCGGCTGTGGAGCGTGTGTATTATCCGGATAATGAGGTAAACGCAAAACAGGCCGACGGCCCCGGCGCGATGATCTCCTTTGTACTCAAGCACGGGTACGATGTTCCAACGTTCTTCCGGTCTGTAAAACTGATCGCGTTGGGCGAAAGCCTGGGCGGCGTGGAGTCGCTCCTGACCCATCCCGCCAGCATGACGCATGCGGCGATCCCAAAGGAAATAAGGGAGAAAGTCGGCATTGTAGACAATCTCGCGCGCCTTTCGGTGGGCTTGGAGCGCAAGGAAGATATTGTGGCGGATTTGGACAGGGCAATCGCCGCCGCGCGAATGTGACGGAGGGAATATGGGTTATATCAATGACGCCCGCGAACTTATAGGCAATACGCCGTTACTAAAGCTCAACCGGATGGATTTTGCGCCACGGGCAGACGTATTTGCGAAGCTGGAGCTTTGGAACCCCGGCGGCAGCGTGAAGGATCGCATGGGCGTCGCCCTGCTCGAAGACGCGGAGAAAAGCGGCAGGCTAAAACCCGGCGGTACGATCGTGGAACCGACCGCGGGAAACGCGGGCATCGGCATCTCCTTGGCCGCCTTGGGAAAGGGCTACCGCGTGATATTTGTAGTGCCGGAGAAATTTTCGGTGGAAAAGCAGGCGATCATGCGCGCATATGGCGCACAAATCGTCCATACCCCACTTAAGGACGGCATTGAAGGCGCAATCGCAAAGGCGCAATCGCTTCTTGCGGAAATCGAAGGATCCGTCACGCTGGGGCAGTTTACCAACGCAGTCAACCCGCAAGCACATTACAGGACCACCGGCCCTGAGCTGTATAATCAGCTTGCGGGAAAAATCGATTATGTGGTGGCGGGCGCGGGCAGCGGCGGTACGTTTACGGGTATATTGCGCTACCTGAAAGAACACATTTCCAATGTACAGGGCGTGCTGGCCGATCCGTACGGCTCAACCATGGGCGGTGGCGAACCGGGCTGCTATGCCATTGAAGGTATCGGCAACACATTCATGCCGGACACCATGGATATGAAACTGGTCGATCAGGTCATCAAGGTAACGGATGAAGCAGCTTTGCGGGAGGTACGCTTGCTTGCGGCAAGGGAAGGAATATTTGCCGGTTCTTCTTCCGGTGCCGCTATCGCGGCGGTACGCGCCCTTATCGGAACCGGCGTTTCCGGCAATATTGCCGTGATTTTGCCGGACCGCGGGGATCGGTATTTCAGCAAGAATCTGCTTGGGCTCTAAAGAGAGCAAAAGTATCGTGGACGTTTGCGCATACTTTGCCAAATTCTAAATACATATAGGATTAATATGATAAATGGGAGGGATACCATGAAAACAAAGAATACCTGTTGTAGCGCTATGGCCTGTACGCAAATGTGTTGTTCCATGTGCGCTTGTTTTCGCGCATCCATTCGGGCGGATCTATAGGGGTCAAGTGTACCCTGTAGCCTGCGCCTGAAGCGCAGGCTTTTTCTTTTCCGGAGTCATTGGAGGCTCCGCCTCCAAACCAGGGGCAAGGCCCATGAAAAGGTTTTATTTTAGCTAAAAGACAGAAAAGGGGTAGCATATGGCGCAGTCATTCGGTTTTGATACCATCAAGGTCAGGGGCGGATACAATCCTGCCGAACACAACAACGCGGTCAGCGTTCCCATCTACCAGACGGCCGCTTACGAGCTGGGGGATGTGGACCGGGCGCTCAGGCTCTTTTCCCTGTCTGAGCAGGGCTATCTTTACACCCGCGTTGCCAATCCTACGGTTGCAGTGCTCGAACAGCGGGTGGCTCAGCTCGACGGCGCTGCTGGCGCGATCGCGCTTGCTTCGGGCATGGCGGCGGTTTCTTTCACCATATTCAACCTGGCCGAAAACGGCGGTCGGATATTGGCCACCCCGCGCCTGTATGGCGGCACGGCGGACAGCTTCAAAAAGATATACCCTGCATTCGGCATCGGCATCGATTATCCGGATGATCCCGAGGACCCGCAGTCCTATGCGCGCGCCATCGGCCCCGACACCCGCGCCATATTCATTGAGAGCATTTCAAACCCCAACGCAACACTGCTGGATGTGGAGGCGATTGCCGAAGTTGCGCACAGTCATGATATCCCGCTTGTAATCGACAACACGTTTGCGACGCCCTACCTCTTTCGCCCGTTCGAACATGGCGCGGATATCGTCATCTATTCCGCGACCAAGCATCTGAATGGGCATGGGAACATCATTGCGGGCTTGGTGCTGGAAAGCGGCAAGTTCAACTTTGGCAACGGCAAATTTCCGCAGTTTACTGAACCGCACTACACCCTGCGAGATCCGGACGGCACGGAGCGGAGTTTTTTGGAGCGCTTCCCCGAAACGCCGTTTACCATCCGCATCCGTGCGACCTATCTCAACTATGTGGGTGCTGCGCTTTCCCCGTTTGACGCGTATCTTGCCACAATCGGCCTTGAAACGCTTTCGGAACGCCTGGAAAAACAAAGGGCAAACAGCGAGAGACTGATCCGGCATTTAGAGCGGCATGAGTATGTCTCGTGGGTGCAGCATCCTTTTGCCGTGGGCAACCCTTATAAAGCGCTTGCGGAAAAGTACTTCCCCAAGGGCGCGGGTTCCATTTTTACATTTGGGTTCAAGGGGACGCCGGAGCAGAGCGTCCGCTTCCTTAATTCCGTCAAGCTGCTTTCCTTCCATGCAAACGTGGGGGACGCGCGCACCCTGATTATCAATTCCCCCAGGACGACGCACGGCGAGCTGACGCCGGAGGAACAAAAGCGCGCGGGCATCGCGCCCGAGGCCATCCGCATCTCCGTGGGGCTTGAGGACGTGAACGATCTGATTGCGGACCTTGAGCAGGCGTTCCACGCAGCGTTTGGGGAATAGGGTATGCGGACAAAAGCGCCGTATCACGCCAGCTCGTTCGTCCATCGCCGATGTTGACGCGGCAAAAAGTCTTGACCGTCACCACTTCCCCGGCACGAAAAAAATTGTGAGGTAAAGAAAGATGAAACAAAGAAAATTCCGGCCCATTGCATTGTTGCTCTCCTTCCTTCTTCTGCTTGCGGCACTCGCGGGCTGCGCGCCCGCGGCTGCTCCGGCGGAGCCGGCGCCTGCGGCTACACAGGCGGCAGAACCCGCGCCCGCCGAGGCTACCCCGGCGCCTGCGGCGCCATCCGGAGATTCCCAAACGGCCAAGAAAGTGTCGTATCCGTCGCCCGTTGACCCCAAAACCGTCACGGATTACAAATACGGCAAAGTCCAAATCCCCGGAAAGAACGGCGCACTTTGCGGCATACCGGTGTACATCGCGTATGAAAAAGGCTTCTTTGCCGCCGAGGGCTTTGATGTGGAGTTGATCTCTGCGGATACCGAAACCCGTAAAATCGGCCTGAATAACGGAACCATCCCTGTTGTCAACGGAGATTTCCAGTTCTTCCAGTCTATTGAAAACGGCGTGAACGTGAGCGTCGTTGAAGGCCTGCATAAGGGCTGCATTAAGTTCCTCGTGCTCAAAGATTCCCCGATCCAAACCGTGAATGACCTCAAAGGCAAGATCATCGGCGTAGATGAAATCGGCGGCACGCCGCACCAGGTCGCTGCCGTCTGGCTTGAAAAAGCGGGCATTTCGGCCGACCAGGCCAAGAAGGAAGTAACGTTCCTGCCGTTTGAAGAAGGCAACCTTGAAGTTGAAGCCCTCCGCAGCGGCGATATCGATGTAGCCGCCCTTTGGGATCCGTTTGGCTCGGTTCAGGAACAAACCGGCGACTATCGCGTGATCTTTGACCTTGCGACCGACCCGCTCTTTGCCGACCATTATTGCTGCTTCCTCTATGCTTCCAACAAGTGGATCCAGGAGAAGCCCGAGCAGGTTGCGGCGCTTCTGCGCGCATACCGTGCCGCGCTGGACTGGATAGCACAGAACCCGGAAGAAGCCGTACAGCTGATTATTGACGGCAAGTATTCCGCCATTGACGATCAGAAGGAGCTCGCAATCGAGCTTGTCAAACACTATCAGCTTCCGCACCTTGGCGATCATGCCACATCGGCTTACGATGTGGGCGGGGACGTGGAGTATTTCGCACAACAACTCTACGATGTCGGTTATCTGAACACCCAACCCGCTCAATTCGTTAACCTCGCGTACTACGAGGCGGACTTAGCGCTCGGACAGTAATGATAATAAATACGGGGCTGTCGCGCTAAGTGTATATGATGCATAAAAATTCGGGTGCATGCGCGACGGCGGGTTCGGTGCCCTAAAGGGGCAAAAAAGGCGCCAGTGATGCCTTTTTAGAACCCCGGGGTTTCGCCGTAGGCGAAACATCCTTGCATTATGCATTGAAAATGCTTAATGCGACAGCCCCCACAGAATGGATGGGGTATAGCCGTGACAAACACAAAACCCAAAATATCCGGATTGCGGTTCTTACTGTTTACCGTGCTCACGGTTGCAGGATTTGCGGCGGCGGTCATCGCAAATGTAGCCGTACCGCAGGCCGCGGAAAAAGTGAAAACCATTCCGTACGAACTTGGGAACCTAACCCTTGACTTCAACCTGTTATATAGGCTCGTGGCCTTGGGGGTTATTCTGATTTTTGCCGGCATGGCCGCGTATGCGTTCCTTAATGAAGACAGGCGGGCAAAATTCATCAGTCGCGCTCCGTTCCGCTTTGCGCTCGGTCTCGCCCTTGCTGCATGGGACATACTCGGTACAAAATATCTGCTGCTCCCGCAGCCGTTTTTTCCCGGGCCGGCGCAGATTCTCGAGGCGTTTCTGCTGGAGCCCGCTTTTATATTGGAGAACACGCTGTATTCGTTGCGGCTGTTCCTTGTCGGCTTCGTAGGTGGCGTGCTGTTCGGTGTGGGGACAGGGATACTCATCGGGTGGTTTCCAAAGGTGTACTACTGGGTACATCCCGTATTGAAGCTCACTGGCGTCATACCCGCAGTGGCCTGGATGCCGTTCGCCCTGACGCTTGCGCCGACGCCGTTTATAGCGGCAGCACTACTTATGGTGCTTTGCGCCTGGTTTCCCATCGCTTCGCTCACGGCGCAGGGGGTGCAGTCAACCGCAAAAGTACATTTTGAGGTGGCAAAAACACTTGGGGCCGACACCGCGCAGCTTGTGTTCCGGGTGGCAATCCCGCACGCGATGCCGCAGATTTTCACCGGAATCGGCACGGCGAACGGCTTTATGTTTACGACTCTCGTCATGGCGGAAATGATGGGGCAGCCCGGCGGTCTGGGCTACTATATCAACCTCTCAAGGGTCTGGTCCCTATATTACAAAGTATTCGCCGCGATTATCATCATGGCAATATTGTTTTCCATCATACTTCAAGGGGTCTCGCTGATACAAAGGCGTGTGCTGCGCTGGCAGAAAGGTTTGGTGAAGCAAAATGGCTGATACGGTGCTTGAAATCGTAGGTGTGAACCGTGTTTACTCCGACGACAAAGAAAATATCGTGGAAGCGTTGTTCGACATCAACCTTTCGGTGAAGCGGGGTGAGTTCATTACGTTTATCGGCTCGAGCGGATGCGGAAAAACAACGTTGCTGCGGCTGATCGCAGGGCTTGATGAACCGCAGGCAGGCAAACTGCTGCTTAACGGGAAAAAAATTCACGCAACAAGCCCGAACCGCGGATATGTCGTTCAGCAGGGCGGGTTGTTCCCGTGGCTGACGGTGGAAAAAAACATAGCGTTCGGGCTGGAAATGCGCGGCGCAAACCGAAATAAAAAGGCCGACGTCGCACACTATATTGATTTGATCGGCCTAAATGGTTTTGAAAAGTCATTTCCACATCAAATCAGCGGAGGCATGGCGCAGCGCGTAGCGATCGCGCGAGCGCTGATCAACAAACCGGAATTGCTGCTGCTCGACGAGCCTATGGGGGCGCTTGACAGTTTCACGCGCGCCGACATTCAGGAAAAACTGCTTGAACTGCACAAAGAAAGCGAAACGACAACGCTCCTTGTTACGCACGACGTGGATGAGGCTGTGTATTTAAGCGACCGGATTGTAGTCATGACGCCGCGGCCCGGCAAAATCGAGGAAATCGTGCAGGCAAATCTGCCGCGTCCCCGCACCCGCAACGATTCCGCATTCTTTGCTCTGCGCTCTTACATTCTGGAAAAACTGCACCTGGTGAGCCAGCCGCGCACGCCTGAGTTTTATTTGTAACAGCGGCAATGTCAAATTGAGGCATGAGGGGAGTCCTATGAGTATTAACCCGGCTTGCACAGGAGAAAGACTGAAAGAGATCGTAAAACAGCACCCCTGTTTCAGCACGGAGGCGCATTATAAGAACGGCAGGATTCACCTGCCCGTCAGCCCGGATTGCAATATCCGGTGTAAATTCTGCGTGAGATCTTTTAACCGTTCGGAGAACCGGCCGGGCGTTGCACAGGGGATCGTTTCTCCTGAAAAAGCGGCGGATATTTTGGAAAAAGCAATTGCGCTCTGCCCGGAGCTTACGGTGGTGGGCATCGCGGGGCCGGGGGATACGCTGGCAACGCCGCACGCCATAGAAACGTTCGCGCTCGCGCACGAAAGGCACCCTGAGCTTCTGATGTGCCTAAGCACCAACGGCCTGCTGCTGGAGCGCCATGCTGCGCGGCTATTAGAAGTGGGCGTCAAAACCGTGACGGTGACCGTCAATGCGGTGGACCCGGATATTTTAAAGGAAATCTGCGCCTGCATCACGCTGGATGGCGTGACCTATACCGGGAGGGACGCGGCGGAGCGGCTGATTGCGGCGCAAAAGCAGGGCATTCAAGCTGCGGCGGAGCTTGGCATGGTGGTAAAGGTCAACACCGTGCTCATACCAGGTGTAAACGACGCACATATCGCGGAAATCGCGCGGACGGTGGCGGGGCTTGGAGCGCTGATGTACAACATCATCCCCATCATCCCGCAGGGCGCGTTCGCACATGTTCCACCACCGGACTGCGTGACGCTGAACACCGCGCGCGAGGCTGCGGAACTCTATATTACGGTATTCCGGCATTGCAAGCACTGCCGGGCGGACGCCTGCGGCGTGCCCGGCAGGGACAATGATATTGCAAAACTGCTGTACGGGGAACTCAAGGCGGAGGAAACGTTCTCTCACGGTTGAGCATTTTAGGTAAGCCGGGTGCTACGTCCTGTTGGGATTGCCTTTTCTTCCGGCAGCACCAATTGCTGCAAAATCGGCCCTGCCCCAATAAACTATGAAACAAAAAGAAGGATGGATATGACACGGATAGAGCCTGTACGTTATGAAGAAGCCTCCGCTCCTGTACGGGAGCAATTTGACAGCCAGATCAACAGGAATGGACATATCACCAATATGAAAAAAACGCTACTGCATTCGCTAACCGCATTCCACGCGCTGATGGAATGGTATCCCCTGCGGGATGCGGCTCAGGCGTTTATCGGCGAGCGCGGCGTCAACGTATTCTGCCATGCGATTTCCACGGAGAACGATTGCCTGATCTGCTCCACGTTCTTCCGGAAAATTCTCATTGACGCGGGCGAGGACCCGGATAATCTTCAATTGGGCGAGCAGGAGGCGCTGCTTGTAGAGTTTGGGAAAAGCTGTGTCAAAGCGCCCGTACATGTAAGCGATAACTTGTTTCAGCAATTGCAGTTGCGTTTTACCGATGAGCAGATTGTGATACTGACCGCGTTTGCGGCATTGATGATTGCAACCAATCTCATCAACACGGCGCTTCAGGTAGACCTGGACCCGTATCTCGAAAGTTACGCGAGGAGGCAATAACAATGGGCGAGTTCTCTGGAAAAACAGTCTTTATTACCGGCGCTGCAAAGGGACAGGGGCGTGCGGTCGCACTAGCCTTTGCTAAAGAAGGCGCAAACATCATCGGGTTTGACCTGGGCAATAAAATCAGCTATCCAGCATATAACGACAGCTCTTCAGGCGAGCTTAACCAGTTGGCGGCGGATGTGCGCGCTTTGGGCGCAAATGCTGCGATATTCGTAGGCGACGTGCGTAACGCCACGGATGTGGAGCAGGCGGTCTCGGGCGGTGTTGCTCAGTTCGGTGGCATCGATGTTTTATTCAGCAACGCGGGTATCTGTGCGTACGGGCTTGCGCATGCGCTTTCCGAGCAGGAATGGGATGCCATGCTGGACATCAACCTTAAAGGCGGATGGCTGGTTTCCAAATTCGTCATCCCACATATGATCGCGCAAAAAAGCGGTGTCATACTATTCAATTCCTCCATTGCAGGGCTTAGGGGCATGAACCGGCTTTCCCATTACGCCGCTTCCAAATGGGGGCTGGTGGGTCTTGCAAAATCACTTGCGATAGAGCTTGCACCGCGCAGCATCCGCGTCGTCACCATACATCCCACCGGCGTGAATACGCCGATGAACGACGGCCTGGCATTTCTGGAAGGCTCCACGGCGGAGGAAATCGCCGAACGTTCCGCAGGCAACCTGTTACCCGTGCCTTGGATTGAACCGAAGGATGTAGCGGATTCCGTATTATTCCTCGCAAGCGACAGGGCCCGTTTTGTAACGGGCAGCCAGTATGTATTGGATGCCGGCCTGCTCACACGCTGAGCCACGAAAAAAAATCATAGACAGTCAGAAAGGATACCAAATACCATGAAAAGGCTTATCACCGCGCTGCTTCTTGCACTCTCTCTACTGCTTGTATTTACAGCCTGTGCGAATAGCGCCGCGCAGCAGACCATCAAGGTGGGGACCATGGGCACCTACGAGCCGTTTTCCTATGCGGATGCGGACGGCGAACTGACGGGCTATGACCTTGAGGTGCTCCGCCTTGTGGAAAAGACCGACCCCAGCCTGAAATTCGAATTCGTGGCGGGTCCCTGGGACACGCTTTTCCCCGGCTTGGACGCAGATAAATTCCAGGTGCTGGCCAACCAGATCGTCAGCAACCCTGACCGCGAGGCGAAATACCTGCTCTCTAAAAATACGTATCATCTGTGCGTAAGCCAGCTCATCGTCAAGGCGGGCCGCACGGACATCCAGAAGCTTGAGGACTTGCAGGGCAAAAAGATAGGCACCACGGTGGGAGATTCTTATACGCGCCTGCTTGAGGACTGGAACGAAGTCAACGGCGACATTTTAGAAATCGTATATTACGAAGAGGATGTCACTACAGTATTGCAGGATATCGTCAACGGCCGCATCGACGCCACGCTCAACGATCCCATTATGGCCAAGGCCAAGGCCGAGGCGCAGGGCCTGGCGGTGGAGCCCGTGGGCGAGCGTATCGCGGAGCAGCCCACCCACTTTATATTGAAGAAGGACGCAGCGGGAGAGGCGCTGCTTGCTAAGTTGGACGCCGCGCTGACCAAGCTCAAGGAGAACGGCTCGCTGAGCAAACTCTCCACAGAATGGTTCGGTACGGATTACTCCAAATAAAATAGCGCGGCGGAAAGGGTGAACGGCATGGAACATACAAGGCTTCTTGATTGGGAGTATATGCTACGCTGCATTCCAAAGGTGGCGCAGGGGATTCCCGTCTCGCTGTCGATCGCCCTCGTCGCGTTTCTTTTCGGCATACTGATCGGCTTTGCGGTGGCACTCATCAAGCTTTACAGGGTGCCGGTATTGCGCCAGCTTGCAGGTGTGTACGTTTCGTTTACGCGCGGCACACCCCTGCTGGCGCAGATATTCCTGTCCTATTACGGTATACCGCTGCTGCTGCGCTACCTGAACGTAAAATACGGCTGGAACATGGATATCTCGCGGATACCGGCGATTGCGTTCATGTACGTTTCCTTCTCCCTCAACGTGGGCGCGTATCTTTCGGAATCCATGCGGTCTGCGCTGCTTTCTGTAGGACGCGGTCAGATCGAGGCGGCACAGTCGCTGGGCATGAGCAGTGCGCAGACGCTGCGGCGCATTACCATCCCGCAGGCCGCGGTTGTTGCGATACCGAATTTGGGCAACACGTTCATCTCGCTGCTCAAGGATACCTCTCTTGCGTTCGCGGCGTCGGTGCCGGAAATCATAGGGCAGGCAAAAATAACCGCCGCGCGCACCTCCAACTTTTTTGAAGCATACATCGTGGCGGCAATCTTGTATTGGTTGATTTGTATCCTCTTTGAACAATTGCTGCAAAGGAGCGAGCGGCACCTGAGCAGGCATGAACGGAGAATTGGGCATGATTGAAATACACAACCTGTATAAATCCTTCGGGCGGCAGGAGGTCCTCCGCGGCATAGATCTCTACGTTCCACAAGGAAGCGTAACGGTCGTGCTCGGGCCCAGCGGCTCCGGGAAATCCACGCTGCTGCGCTGCGTCAACCTCCTGGAACGGCCGCAGAAAGGCAAGCTGCGGCTCAACGGGCTAAACGTGGACTATTCTACGGTGCATAAGAAGGACATACTGGAACTGCGCAAAAACACGGCGATGGTGTTCCAAAGCTACAACCTGTTTGCACATAAGACTGCGCTGGAAAATGTAGCGGAAGGGCTGATCGTGGTCAAAAAACAACCACCCCGGCAGGCAAGGGCGCTGGCCCGCCAGTATCTTGATAAAGTGGGGCTGGGGGAGCGCGCAAGCGCTTACCCCGCCCAGCTTTCGGGCGGCCAACAGCAGCGTGTCGCCATCGCAAGGGCGCTGGCCATGAATCCCAAGGCCATTTTGCTCGACGAGCCCACCAGCGCGCTAGACCCGGAGCTTGTGCAGGAGGTGCTCGCCGTGATGAAAGAGATCGCGCGGGAAGGAATCACGATGGTGGTGGTTACCCATGAGCTGGGGTTTGCTCGGGAAGTCGGCACCGAAGTCGTATTCATGGACGATGGAAAAATTATAGAACGCGCGCCTTCACGGGAGTTTTTCAGCAACCCGCAGCAGTTGCGCACACGGCAGTTTTTATCGCAGATCACGCCGGATTTTACGTACCATATCTGACGGTTTCACTTATACGCGCCCGGTATGTTTGGGCGGTCTTCATGTCCTGCGCCGCTCCATTCCCAAAAGCGCGCCATGCAGGCCCGCCCGGAGGGCGTATCGCAGCACCCTCCTTTTGAGGTACAGAGCAGCTCCGGGGGCATGCTTTTTCCAACCCGGTCGATCGCGTGCAGCATATCTTCATATGTCAGATCGGTCGTCGCGCCGCTCAGCGCGATATCTGCATATACTACAGCCATGACTGCAGCGGCCAGCACCCTGCTGAAGCAGGGCGCCTCGCGCCCGCCCGGCACAGGGTCACACGGCAGCCCGATAAACGCCTGCAACGCGAGCGACGCTGCATGGCCAATCTGCTCCCCGCTGCCACCTGCCATCTCCACGATGGCTGCCGCTCCCATTGCGCAGCATACGCCGCACTCTCCCGCGCAGCCGACCACCTCGCCCGTGGGCTGCGTGTGCGTATATGCCAGCGCCCCCACGCCTGCTGCGATAAAAAGGCCCCGCAGCACATCTTTTTCGCGAAAGCCGCGTTGCTTGGCTACACTGTATAATGCGGAAAACAAATACCCGCCGCCGGTACCCATGGGCCCCGGGACAATGGGCGTGCCCGGAATTTTCGCACTGACGCCCTGCACGCGCCGTATGATTTCTGCGATGGGATCGCCGCTCAAGGCAGCCTCGCGCTGTTGATACTCCGTCCACTCGGCGCAGTCGTTGCGGGAAAAGGGCGGTGTGCCTGCTTCGGCATCCGGTTGGTAAGCGGCCTCTACCTGCGCGATAAGCAGTCTCATGATTCGCTTCATACGCACGATGATCTGCCTGCGGCTGAGCTGTGAAAAATTCATTTCATAGAGTATTGCGGTCTCGCTCATGCCGATGCCCCGCTGCCGTGCAATTTGATTCCATTGGGAAATACTCGCAAACAGCTGCGGTTGCCGCGACACCTTAGCTACGACCGGAAGCACCGGCGCAAGTATGGAAAAATGTCTGCCCTGCAGAATGTCCGCGGCGCGAACGGGCCTTTCGGAGCATAGCAGCAGGTAAAGCCTCTCTCCTCCGGTTTTTTGCGTTTCTTCCTCCGCAAGCAATCCGGACACGGTACTTTTGAGCTCATGCTTTTCCGCGCAGGTCAGCGAGGAAAACACCAGCAGCGCGTAACAGTCGCCGTATAGATCAACGCGGAAGCCGTCGATATTACTTACATGCACCATACCGCCGCCGGTAGATTCGCCCGTTAGCTCCGCCATATGGCCGTCGCGTGCTGTCAGACGTATTTTGACGGCGTTGGCATGCCTGCTTTCTACAACCGGTTCAAACAAAAATCTATAGCGGATGTCCCTTTGCCGGGCGATTTCCGGCGCGCGAAACAGCCGCGCGTCATCGGGTTTTATATTCATAACGCCGGCAAGCATGCCGTTCCCCTCGTTCATAAGGCCGAACATTCCCGCAAACGATCCGTCCGGGTCCATTATGAACTGTATTTCGGCAGGCTTGGCGTAAAGTAGATTCCGCGCAAGCAGCCCCAATCTGCACGGTGCCGCCGTGTGGGAACTGGAGCCGGGCTGCATAACAGGCCCCAAAACATCGTTGAAGAAATCCGGATAACGCGTAATGCTCATAGCTTCGCGCTGTCGAACAGGAATTCGTGGTAATTTGCCTGCTTAATGAGATCAATGCTTACTTCGCGCGTGCTGCGATATCCCAGCTTTTCGAAAAACCAGCTGCCTCTTTGATCCAGGGCCGCCAGTCGTGCCTCATACGCTCCTTTGTTGAGCAGCCAGTTCTGAATCTTAATAAGCAGCTTGGTCGCCAAGCCGGCGTTCCGGTGATCGGGAACGGTATATACATCCATAATGCACCCGTAATACCCCGGCTTAAAGCATTTGTTGGGGTAATCGTCCTTTATCAGCGCGCCGGCGACAGCTGCGGGAGAACCATTGTCCGCCCACGCGATAAAGTGCGTCATCGTGCCGCGGCCGTATTCCTTGGAATACCACTCGATAAACAGCTCCCTAGCGCCGTCAATCAGGTTTTCCTCATGAACGCCGCATTCCGCAAGCATACGCATGCGCAGCGAAACAATGCCGGGAATATCCGGCTTTCCCGCTTGCGTCAGTTTATAGAACTTGGCCGACATAGCATATCCTCCTCGCACTTCCCCGGGCTCTGATTATTCAATTATCTGCGGTCAATTGCAGGGTCTTCGTTTATACTATTAACATATATATTTACTATGATATAATCATACCACCCATTATCGCATTGTCAACCATGAATGTGAATACAACCTATATTGGGATATAATGCGCAGAGAATTACAACTGCACATCACAGTTGGTCGGACTCGTTTAAAATCAGTTGCTTTTCGTCCCTGCCCATTGAAAATCATAGGATGACGAGCGTATCATGTTTATGATGTCCTTGGTCAAATCCAGTAGGTGATAATGTCGGATTTCTAATGAGCAGAGAAGACATCCTGATAAAAATTACGAAGCAACAACTAATTTGTACGTAGGGTTCAAATTCAGTATTTTTTATTTTGGCTCGACTTTCACCAAGCGGAATCGGATATGCTTTCAATACGCAAAATGCCACACACACTCTTATGAAGGCTTGTGGCAAAAGGAAATACCCGAAATTTTCAACAGTCCAATAAACCTGTTCAAAATTTTGGGCACATTTGTAAAAATGATGGAAAAAAGATTTGTGGAGATACCGTAAATCCCCTTGCCGATGAAACAATCAATTGGAATTTATTTATCTTCAATCTTATAAGGTATCGATTGTTTACCAACTGTGCTAATTTTCCATATTATCTGTATAAACCTTAATAGCGTCTTTTTCTAATGTATTGCATATTAATTCAAATGCTATACCCCTTGATCATGCTCAAGAGATTTAGCACTTCTTGCTTTCAGGATCGGGAAATACGCATATGCTTATTAGAATGACTGCGGCATGCGGTCCTTCGTGCAAGCCCATTGCAAGGCATAAAGCAGGGAATGGATTGGAGGAAAGCCAAACAACAAAAAAACGGGATTGCCGCACTATACATTGATTGAAGGTATAGTGCGGCAGCCCCGTCTTGGCTTATAGAACAATATTGCTAGAAAAGCCTTATGCCACCGGTATTTCATCCTTATAGTTTTCAGGCGTTACTTCCTGCACGCCGGTATTGATGAACTTGCCGAATTGCGGATCATCCACGCTGTCGATGGGCTGTCCCTTGATCAGTTTATACAGGTTGACGACGGAAAGATAGCCCATCTGATAGAAGTTCTGGCCGATTGCGGCATCGATGAGCCCCTTGTCAAAGAACGCGCGGGAGGTGGGGAAAACGTCTACTGTAACGATCTTGTGCATGGGGTCCGCGAGCTTCCATGCGTTTGTTTCGGGCATGGCTTCGGGCTGCACGACATAGGGCCAGCCGCCGGACATGAACCAAGCGTCGATGCTGTCCTTATTTGCGCGGGTATAGGCTTCCACAAGCTCGATGGCCTTATCCACGTCGTCGTCGCAGGCGCCGGAATAGATCACCTCAAGGTTGGTGCCGGCAATCGCATCTGCGAACCCTTGCTTGCGCGCCTCGATATCAAATGCGCCGGGGATGCCTTCAAGCTGTGCGATACGTACCTTTTCGAGGCCGCTGTCCTTGAAGAGTTCCACCATGATTTCTCCGCAGCGGTAGCCTGCTTTGTAGTTCTCCGTGCCGGCATAGAATGCACGGCCGCTTTCCGGGGAATCTGCATCATAGCAGGAAACGGCGATGCCCTGTGAAATCGCGCGGCCAAGCACGTCCTTGAGCGCATCGGGCGTGGTGCAGGAGATTGCAATGCCATCCACCTTGCGTTCGATCAGGCCGTTGACCACTTCGTTCTGAAGCTCGGCCTCTGCTCGGACGGGGGCCTGCCACTCCACCTTGATACCGAGTTCTTTACCGGCGGCCTCCATGCCTTCCTTGGCCGGCAGGAATACAACGTTGCCCAGCTGCTGAGGAATCACGGCAATGACGATGTCCTTGTCTTCTTTCGTGGCAGCAGGAGGATTGGATGATTGGTTGTCTTGTGCTGCCGCCGGCGTGCTCTCCACGGTGGAGGGTGTGGATGTTCCCGGGCCGGAGCATGCCACTGCGCTGAGTACCATCAGGATAGCCAGAATGAATACAACCAGTTTTTTCATTGTATCGTTCTCCTTCTGTTTATTCCAAAGCGGTTGGCCGCCTTAGTTGTTTGCGATATGCATTGATGCAGGGCGCTTTGCTTCCAAGGTCTATCCGTAATCCTGTTTTTGAAGGGGACGCTTACTTCTTTCGGTGCTTTCTGTACTGGTCGGCGCTTACTGCAAATATGATAACGAACCCGATGATGAAGGTCTGCCAATAGGCGTCAACGGCGAGAAGTACGAGGGCGTTTCGAAGCACGCCCATAATGGCGGCGCCGATTACGGTCCCCAATACGGTACCTTCGCCGCCGCTTAATGATGCGCCGCCGATGACGACCGCGGCAATCGCATCCATTTCAAAGCCGTTGCCTGCGGTGGGCTGGCCCACGCCCAGCTTGGAGGCTGTAATGATTCCCGCAAAGCCGCCCAATATGGAGCCGAGCGTGTATACAAGTACCTTGAGCCGCTTCGTGTTGATGCCGGATATTCTTGTGGCCTCTTCGTTTCCGCCCAATGCAAAGATGCGGCGGCCGGTGGTGGTCTTGTTTAAAAATACGGCGCTGATGACGGCGACGACAACCATGAACCATACCGGTACGGGAATGTTTGCGATATAGCCTTGTCCCAGGAACAGGAACTGCTCGTTCAGGCCCGTGACGGGATAGCCCTGTGTCAGGATATAGCACAGGCCCCGTGATATGGACATGGTTCCCAGCGTCGCAATAAATGGCGGGAGGTTGAGATAGACCACCATTAGCCCGTTCATGGCGCCGATGAAGGCGGATGCCGCCAGGCCCAACAGGATCGCGGCAAACGTCGGCAGCCCAAACAGGGTTATGCCAAACGCCGAAATAACGCCCGCAAGGCCGAATACGGAGCCCACGGAAAGGTCGATGCCGCCGGTGATGATAATCATGCTTACGCCGATGCCGGCAATAGCGATGGAGGCGAATGATCTTGCCACGGAAAGAATGTTGGATATCTGCAGGAATGCCGGGCTTGCGGCCGCCATTACGGCGCACAGCACAAGCAGGATAATCGCAATGCTGAACGAGGAAGATTTTATAATGCGATTGCCGCGGAATGCGTCTTCGGGGGACTTGCTTTTAGCAGACATGACTGTTCACGCACCTTTCTGTGTTTTAGGATACGGCCATCTGCATGATGGCCTGCTGGCTTGCGTCTGCGCTGGAAAGCTCGCCTTTGATGGTTCCCTTGTGCATGACGATGATTCTGTCCGCCATACCCAGGATTTCCGGCAGCTCCGAGGAGATCATGATGATTGCCATGCCTTTTTGCGCAAGCTGCGACATGAGCATATGGATCTCCTTTTTTGCGCCGACGTCGATGCCCCTTGTGGGCTCATCCAGTATCAAAACATCGGGACCAATCGCCATCCATTTGGCGATGACGACCTTCTGCTGGTTCCCGCCGGATAGATTCATGATTTTCTGCTCGTCAGAAGGCGTCTTGATTTGGAGCGCATTGATGTACTCTAAAGCGAGATCCTTTTCCTTCCTTCTGTTGATGAACCAGCCGTCGGCAATGTTGGAAAGGGAGGGGAGGGAGATGTTCTTTTTGATGGTCATGCCCAATATCAGCCCCTGTTCCTTCCGGTCCTCCGGCACAAAACCCATGCCCAAGCGCAGCGCATCCACCGTGTTGCGGATATCCACCTTATTGCCCTTGATGAAGATTTCGCCGGACGCTCTTTTGTCGATGCCGAAGATGGCGCGCATGACTTCGCTGCGTCCCGCGCCGACAAGACCCGCAAAGCCCAATATCTCGCCGCGCTTGATATGGAAGCTGATGTCGTGCAAGAAATCGGGGGTGGAAAGATTCCTGACCTCCAGCACGGCATCCGATATCTCGGCGGGCAGCTTTGCGAAGATGTCCTTGAGCTCGCGCCCTACCATGCTGTTGATAATCTGTGTGGCGTCGGTTTTGCTTGTGACAAACCGGCCGACCGATTCCCCGTCGCGCATGACGGCGATTTCGTCGGTGATTTCGAATATTTCATCCATACGGTGGCTGATGAACACGACCGCCACGTTTTTGTCGCGGAGCTTGCGGATGATCTGAAACAGCGTACGGGTTTCCGTATCGGTAAGCGATGAAGTGGGTTCGTCCATGATGATCAGCTTGGCGTTAAAGGAGAGCGCTTTTGCGACTTCGATCATCTGCTTTTGCGCGGTGGAGAGCTTCCCCACCCTGGTGTGCGTATCCAGCTTCAGGCCAACCTCGTCCAGAAGTTTTTGTGCTTCCTCATGCAGTTTCGCTTTGTCGATGAACAGTTTTCCTTTGATTTCACGGCCGATGAATATGTTTTCTGCAATGCTCATGTTGTTGAGCAGGTTCAATTCCTGATAGATAATACTGATGCCCATCAACTGCGAAGAAAGGGGGTCCTTGATTTCCACCTTTTGCCCTTCCCAGAAGATTTCTCCGGCATCCATCGTGTGTACGCCTGAAAGGATCTTCATCAATGTGGATTTTCCGGCGCCGTTTTCGCCGACCAACGCAAGCACTTTGCCGCGGTTGATTTGCAGGTTTACATGATTCAGCGCAAGAACGCCCGGAAAGGCCTTGGTAATGCCCCGCATTTCGAGCAATGCCGTATCTGCTCCCATTCCTGAACACCTCCCTCAAATTCAAGTTGTAAGGCTATTTGATTGCATCATATACAAGAATATTTTCCAGCACATATTGCTGGAGCATATATATCCCGCCGTTCCGGCTTGCCTTCTCGCCCAGCATGCCTAGACGGATGTCGGGTTCGTAGTACAATCCCCGCGCGATATGCCTGCGCAGTTTTTCAAGCGTAACCGAACACTCCTGCGTAATTTCACCCCCGACCACAAGAAGTTCCGGGTCCAGCAGCGCGAACAGGTTGATAAATGCAATGGACCAGATCCGTACGGCCGCATCATATATATCATTTACGTCCTGGTCACCCAGCGTGATTGCCTGCTCAATGAGATCCAGCGAGAGGGTGCCGGTGTTGGTGCGTTCCATCAGCTGCTTTAGTATTGTCGCTCTGCCGGACTGGAGGAGTGTCCCTATCCTTCTATAAATGGCCTGAAGGCTTGCATAGCGCTCCGTGGTACCCATTTGGGAGACGTCGCTGTCAATAAAATTGAAGAGATCGAAGAAGGATTCGCCGATTTCGCCTGCAGCCCCCCGGCTGCCTTCATAAAGCTCCCCATCCATAATGATTCCGGCGCCGATACCGTAGGCATCGCTGATATATATGTACACCATGTTGCGTATTGCGGGGTAGTAGGAGTGGTGCTCGCCGACGGTACAAAGCCGCGCGTCGTTTACCAATATGACATGAACCTGCAGCACCTCCTCAATGTACGCCTGTACATTTTCGTCTTTAAATGTGCAGATGTTGGGCGTGCGCCGCACGGTGTTTGTTTGCGCGTCGATAATGCCCGGCAAAGATACCAGGGCCACCAGCACGGCGCTACGCTTGACGCCCGCCATGGCGACCAGTTCTTCATATATTTTGCCGAAGCTGAGCACCAGCTTCAAAAACGGAAGATCCCACGAAATGGGTAGGTCCATATCCGCGAGGATATGGCCGTCGATGCCCGCAATTGCGCCAGAAATCCGGTCGGAACGCATATGGAAGAACACCATGTATCCATAAGCGCCGTTCAAACGGAAAATGTTCGGCCGCCTGCCGCTTTCCGTGATCTCTTTTCCGGTTGTAATCGCAAGCCCCTTGTTCACCAGGCTGTTGATGACCCGGCTGGCGGTGGCGGTGCTTACGCCCGTTCTCGCCACGATATCCTGCAGGGAGGTTTCCTCCTGCGTTGCAAGGCAGTCCAGTACGGCCGCGATGTTTTTGTCCCGTTCACCGGCGGGGAGGTTGCTTCGTTTAATCATAGTTCCTCTTTCGCTATTACAGCCTTTATAACGGTTGTATCTTTTTGATAGAGATCATGCAATTGCGCATGCGCGTCCATCGTAAGCTTATGGGTAATCACACTGTTGACGTTGATTGCCTTGCTTTGAATCAAGGAAAGTGCCAGCGGGAAGTTCTGCGCCGGCTCGGCAATGAAGGGGACGATCGATTTTTTATTGAATATCAGCTCGCATATATCAAGTTCCACCTTGCCGTTGCCCCGGAAGGAGACCCCTACCGGAACGACTCTTCCCCCATACCGCAGGGCTTTGAGCGCGTCCGCCGCCAGGGGCGGGGGAGCCGCCACGATGGCGGAATCAAATGGGCCGTGATGGTCCAGCAGGCGCTGCAAATATCCGCCCTCTTTCGCGTAATATAGGTCGCAGGCGCCCATTGCCTGAGAAGGGACCAGCCGGTGTTCGGGATTGCGCGGGCTTCCTGCTACCATAACGACCTGTTTTGCGCCGCGGCGCTTGGCCTCTGCCGCACAAAACATGCCGATCGCGCCTGCGCCAAATACCAGCAGCGATCCATAATCGGGAAGATTGGCCTGCTTTACCGCGCCGATGGCTACCGCCAGCGGTTCGGCCATGCAGGCGGAGATATCGTCGATTCCGTCAAAGGGATTGAGCATGGCCTCATGAACAAGGAGATAGTCTGCGATGCCTGACTGGCCGCCAAGCGTATATCCGTCTTTGCACAGTTCCGGCTTTCCGCACTTGCAGGCGGTACATCTGCCGCACATGCTGATATCTTCCACAACAACGCGCTGGCCCACTTTTATGGAAGAAACGGCCCTGCCTACGGCTTCCACTACGCCTGCAATCTCATGGCCGAGCGGCGTATAATCCGCGCTGCTCCTTAATAGTTCGATATCCGTCCCGCAAATACCGCAGGCCGTGACGCGTACGAGCACCTGCCTGTTTTTCGGCTGCGGCGTTTCGCTTTCAAGTAACATGGTATCGAAATGTTTTCTGCCCAAAAGCTGTTTCATTTGCCATACCTGCCCGTGTGTGAAGATCATGCCCGTAGAAGTTCTATTGAATATAGAGTGCCTGTGTATTGGAAACTTGAAAATCATACAGAATGTACTTAAGCACAAGATGAACGCTGATCGATATAATCATATTATTTTAATCATGCAAAAAAATCAACTATTAAATTTGATTTTCTCCAACATTTCTTTCAGAGATAAAATAATACGCCTTTACATTTGGCAATAGCGCGTCTATAATGAGCATTATTAACCGGCATTTGCTATTTCACCCTTCAAGAGAGCGAACTTGCGCACGTATATATTTTCATGTTGGCGATATATGACTGAATATTATAGGAACATTCCTATCGGCCGTCCGGCAGGCGGATGATCTAATTTATATACATATCAATACAGGAGGTAAAATCAAAATGGACATGACGACTACGCTGAAGGGATCTTATTTTGAAACGCTGTTCCCCCCGGGATGGGATATTGAGCGCATCAGAAATTGTTGCTCCAATCCGCCTGAAAGTATACTCGAACCGCAACCGTTCTGGAACAAGGGCTTCAATCCCATATCCTGCAAAACCGTTTCGGACTTTGAAGTGCTTCTGGGGCATGAGATCGCCATGCAAATCAGAATTGCCAAGGAAGAGGGGCGCGAGCTGATCCTGATATTGCCGGTAGGCCCCATGGGCATGTATCGATGGACGGTGTTTTTTCTGAAGGAATGGAATATCGACTGTGCGCATGTGCATGGCTTTAATATGGACGAATGGTCGGATGCGCAGGGTAATACGCTGCCGTCCTCCGACCCCGCGGCATTCCAGAATGCAATGCTCAAAGCGTTTTACGGTCCCCTCGGATTGCTGACCGTACCGGAAAGCCAGCGCCATTTTGCCACCGCCGAAGAACTGCCGCAATATGCGCAAAAGATTGCGGAACTGAAGCAAAGGGGCGCCAGGCAGATATTGATATTCGGCATAGGGCGTGCATGCCATATCGCGTTCTGGGAGCCGCATTTTGCTCTTGAATATGCGACGCAGGAGGAGTGGATGGCGGCCACCTACCGCATCGGTGCGCGCCTGCATCCGCTGACCATCGAGCAAAACGCGCTCACCAGCTTCCGCAGCAATTATGCGCTGATTCCCTGTTATGCCAATACTGTTGGCCCGGGCATCATATTCCAGTCCGACTATATTATTGGCGGAGCGGATGGCATATTCTCGCGCGGCATGCAGTGGCAGGGAATGTCACTCTGGATGACGTTGCGCTACGGACCGGAGACTTGCGTTACTTCCAGCTTTATCCCCACGCTTCCCGGCAAACTATTCTTCGTGCAGGAACTTGCCGGCCCCCTGTGCGCGGATACAAACTGACCGGTCAGCTGCCTCTGCGCCGGAGGATGGAGATACTTTTACGCCTCGCCTCCGGCCCTAATACTTATTGGCCCAAACGTTAAGAAGTTTAAAATCAGTCAGTCATAGAAAGAGCTATTTCTAAGCCCAATTCCCCCAGAGGAATCGCACATCCCGAGGGGGAGTGACAAAATACATCCGAACATGCCTTTCACTAAAGTAAATATGACGTGTCGGTGTTCTTTGGTGGAGCATGTCGGATTCAACACTGAGCTGGATTCTCCAAAACATAAAAGACTACCTGCTATTTATGCCGGTAGTTCTTTAGCTAATCCTGTATTAATGGATCTCCCTTCATCGACCAGGCTCGATGCGATGCTCTTCGCCTCGCCCTCCGCAAGCGGACTGAGATGCTGGCTGAGGTGATGCGGGGACATGTAAACTACACAGCCGTTCCAGACTGGAGCACCGAGGTTCAGGCGGACATTTCCTATTCCGGTGAAGAAGAGTCTGAGCGTTGAATAATGAATTGGCCGATAGGAAGGCGCTGTGTCCCATGCTCCACATAGGGCGTTTCTTTTGAAGGAGGCACCCATATGAGTATTCCATTTCTCACGAGGTAAACGGAGGTAAGCGATGAAATATCAAAAATACGGAATCAATTACGCTGATCCACCATGGCGCTATGTAGCTTGGAGCAGGAAGGAAGCGGCAGGACTGCAGAAAGCCATTATGCGACCATGAGCCTGAATGAAATATGCGCGTTGCCCGTACAAAGCATTGCTGCACCGGACAGCGTGCTTTTCTTATGGGCCGGGCCTTTTTTTTCAGGTGCAGGCGAAACGGGATGAAACTTTATTCAAAAAATACTGATGAACGCTCAAGTCGTCCGTCAGCTCGGGATGGAAGGCTGTTACCAGGACATTTTTGCTTTCTGCAGCAATCTGAATGCCGTCTACCGCCGCGAGATTGCGAACGCCGTCCCCGCAAGAGGCGATATACGGCGCGCGTATAAAGGTCATGGGGATTTCCCCGATGCCGGAAAACGTCTCCTTTGTGGTAAAGCTGCCAAGCTGCCGCCCGTAAGCGTTCCTTTTGACCACGATATCGATGCTTTTAAAGTAAGCAGTAGGCTCGTTGTCTATTTTCTCGGCCAGCAGGATCATACCGGCACATGTCCCGAAAACGGGAAGACCAGCGGCAATCAGTCCTTTGAGCGGCTTAAAGAGGCCCGTCTCACGAAGGAGCCGGCCGATTACGGTACTCTCCCCGCCGGGAAGGATCAGTCCGTCGATATTGTCATCCAGGTCAGCGTTCTTACGGATTTCGAAGCTGTCAACACCAAGCTTTTCAAGGGCGGCGGTGTGCTCGGCAAAGCCGCCCTGAAGCGCCAGAACACCGATTCTCATAAGCCGCGCTCCGCCATCAGGAGCTTAATCTCCCGCTCATTGATACCAACCATCGCTTCGCCGAGATCCTCGGACAGTTCAGCCAGTATCTTGGGGTCATTATAGTTCGTAACAGCCCTGACAATCGCGTGGGCGCGCTTTTCTGGATCGCCTGATTTGAATATGCCTGACCCGACAAAGACGCCCTCAGCCCCGAGTTGCATCATAAGCGCCGCATCCGCCGGGGTAGCGACGCCGCCGGCTGCAAAATTGACGACTGGCAGGCGGCCATGCGCATGAACGCTGCGGACGAGCTCATATGGGACCTGAAGTTCCTTTGCCGCTTGGAACAGCTCATCATCCCGCATGTTTTGGATGTGCCGAATCTGTTGATTCATAAGGCGTATATGGCGAACGGCCTGTACGGCGTTGCCCGTACCGGGTTCTCCTTTCGTGCGGATCATCGAAGCACCTTCGGCGATCCGCCGCAAGGCCTCGCCTAAATCCTTCGCGCCGCACACAAACGGAACGCTAAACTTCGTTTTGTCAATGTGAAATGTATCGTCCGCGGGGGAAAGCACTTCACTCTCATCAATATAGTCAATCTCAATGGCTTCAAGGATTTGTGCCTCAACAAAATGGCCGATACGGACCTTTGCCATAACCGGTATTGTGACTGCCTTCTGGATGCCCCGGACCATTTTCGGGTCGCTCATTCTTGAAACGCCACCCGCCGCGCGTATGTCGGCAGGAATACGTTCAAGCGCCATTACGGCACAAGCGCCCGCGTCCTCTGCAATCTTTGCCTGCTCAGGCGTTGTTACGTCCATAATAACGCCGCCCTTGAGCATCTGTGCCAGGTTTTTATTGAGTTCATAGCGGTTGTTCATACTGGTATCCCTCCATTGCTCTTGTATTTGTAACCCGTACGCCTTATTATAGAAACAAAACTGGATACATAAAAAAGCTTCAGTTTGTATTTAGTTTATGGTATCAGATTGGAGAAACATCATGGGCGAATTAACGCTGCGGCTTGATAAGGAAGGCGCAACGCCGTTGTTTGAACAGCTGTATATACATATCAAACGTGAAATTATAGGGGGACATTTCGTACAGAATGAAAAGCTGCCATCCAAACGCAGGTTGGCAGTTTCCTTGCAATGCAGTCAAAATACGGTTCAGGCGGCGTACAACCAGCTCGTCGATGAAGGCTACCTGAAGGTCAGGCCCAAAAGCGGCTACTATGTTGCCGCGCTTGACGGCATTCTGACACTGGACGCAACAAGGTCTGTTATATCCGGCGGCCAAAATCAGACGATTTCTTATACATATGATTTTTCCCATCAGGGCGTCGATTTTGAGTGCTTTCCGTTTGCAATCTGGCGCAGGCTGACACGCGATGTGATAAACGAAACCGACAGAGCTCTGATGCAGACCGGACATCCGCAAGGCCTCTTGGCACTGCGCGCCAGCATTGCGCGCTATCTGCACCAATCACGTGGTGTTAACTGCACACCCGAGCAGATCATAACCAGCTCAGGCACAGAGTTTCTGCTGCAGCTGCTTGTCCAACTGTTTGACGACGCTGCTGTATATGCAATAGAAAACCCGGGATATGAAAAGCTTTCTATGATTTTTCATTCCAACAGAGCCTGTGTAACTGCTGTTCCTCTCGACAAAAATGGTATGCTGCCTGAGGCGCTTGAAAGAAGCGGGGCAAATGTCGCCTGTATCACCCCGTCACACCAGTTCCCCACAGGCAGTATTATGCCCGTTGCCCGAAGGATTCAGATGCTTAATTGGGCATATGCGAAACCAGACCGTTTCATTGTTGAAGATGATTACGATAGCGAATTCCGCTACTCGGGTAAGCCAATCCCCTCGCTGCAGGGGCTTGACCACCAGTATAAGGTGATCTATATCGGCGCATTTTCAAAATCCCTCTCTCCCGCTCTGCGGATCAGTTATATGGTACTGCCGGAGGCGCTTATCAGGCGCTACAAGGAAAAGCTTAGTTTTTACATCTGCCCGGTGCCGACGATTGAGCAGAAAGTGCTGCAGCTTTTTATTGATGAAGGGCACTTTGAACGTCACCTAAACCGCGTCCGGAACCTGTACCGGCGAAAACGCGAGACACTTGTCGCTACTATCCATGACGCGATGCCCGGAGCCGAAATACACGGCACATCGGCAGGGCTTCACTGTACTCTGCGCGTCAACAACGGCATGCGTGAACAGGAATTGATTGACGCTGCGCGGTTACAAGGGGTAAAGGTCTATGGGTTGTCACGATATTATTCCGTATCTTTAAACAGAGATGACAACACATTGCTGATCGGCTTTGCTACACTTAAAATCAGTGAAATTTTGGACGCAGTAGACAGGCTTAAGAGAGCGTGGTTTCCTTATACTTGATGAACAAAACTCACGGCAAAACCGCCGTGCCGTTGGTAACGGCACTGAAAAATGCGATATTCTCCTCTTGATAAAATGTGGGAACTTAAGGCTGCTCTGGACAGGCAAATCAAAATAACTTCTGCATATTGCCGACACTCTGCAATGGTTGGGCGCTGCGCCGGTAAAAAGAGTACAGAAGCAAAGGGGAAATCGGTCTTTTTTTCACGCTGATTTCGGAAGAAAGCCTAAATTTTTCCTGTGCCCCATGCCCAAGGTATTGGTCGCGCCAGTATATTACAGCTTACAACTCGTTTATAAGCTTACCTTTTTTGCTAAAATCCAGTGACTAAGAAACGCGAGAGCTATGTAAGGAACACGATTGTATCTTGACATCTTAATTAAAACGACGTTATAATAACTCCGTTATTTCTAATAATGATATTGTTTGCAGAAGGTGAACCACGTGAAGCGTCAGACGGAAGGCATTTCAGAAAAACTGCTGGAATGTGCGGAAAAGGAATTCCTGTCAAAGGGCTTTAATGATGCCTCCTTGCGAGATATTGCAGGCAGTGCTGGTGTCAGCACCAGCACGATTTACACCCGCTTTGGTGATAAGCTCGGTCTGTTGCGCGCGATCATTGCTCCGGTAGCAGATGAATTGAAGGCCATGTATGTGTCGGGTCTTAATTCGTTTTTTTCACAGCAGGTCGACGCGCAGAAAGCAACAATGCAGGCAATGGCAGCGACTGGCCAACGCGGGATGATCGATTTCATTTATGACAATATCGCTGTTTTCAGACTTCTGATGATTATGCCTGTGGAAGCCATGCGCTCGGAAATAATCGATGCTTTTTCGCAAATTAATGTGCAAAGTACGACTAGGTATATCGAGGCGATAGGAAGCGATGCCTTTACTGCCGGACGCATGACGCCGACGCTGCTGTATACAATTTCTACAGCCTTTTTTGCAGGGGTTATGGAGACTGTCAAGCAGGATATGACGCGCGAGCAAGCTTACCGGCACCTTGCGTTGCTGCAGAATTTTTTTAGAACTGGCTGGGCGGGTGTTTTTTGACAGACAAGCATAGATCCCTTTGACCGAAATATAAACCGGAAAATACGCAAGCATCTGCTGCGCTGACGGCACCGACGCTTGCGTATATAAAAGATTATTGGTTAGTCTTATCTAACCAAAAGGAGACGAAACCAATGGGAAAAGAGAACATGAAATCCATCCCACCATTCGCACGGCTGATGCGTTTTGCCGCGCCCCACAAAAGAGGGTTTATAAAATCAGTCCTCCTTGCGGTTACAGGTGTTGTCTGCGGCGTTGTCCCATACTTTATCGCTGCGAACGTGATTGTGGCGCTCATTGACGGAAACCGAGACATCGGTTTTTATGCGCTGTGGTGCGGGGTAGCCGCTGCAAGTTATATTATAAAATCCGTAACAGCATCGCTTTCTACGAGCACCTCCCATGAGGCAACCTTTGCTGTGCTTAGCGAGGTACGGCGCGCCGTCTGTGCAAAGTTTGCACGCCTGCCGATGGGTTTTGTACTGCAAAGCCCCTCCGGGAAACTGAAAAATAGCGTTGTGGAGCGAGTTGAGCAGCTTGAAATACCTCTGGCACACATGATTCCGGAATTGTCAGCCGATCTTCTTGTCCCGTTGGTTATCGTCGCATATCTGTTTGTTCTCGACTGGCGCATGGCCTTGTCAGCACTGGCTGTGTTCGCTCTCGCCATACTCTGCTATCTGATGATGATGCACACCTATCCCAAGCGATACGGCGAAGTTGTGGCTGCCGGAAAACACATGAGCGCGACGACTGTGGAATACATCAACGGCATCGAAGTGATCAAGACATTCAACCAATCGGAAGGCTCTTATAAAAAGTTTTCCGATGCTGTGCGCCGCAACACAGACACCATTCTAGACTGGGCGAAATCGACACAAAGTTACAGCGCAGTCATGATGTGCCTGATGCCTGCCGTGCTTCTATTTGTTCTTCCGGTTGGAATTCTATGCCACGCTGGTGGCAGTCTGCCCATTTCGGAGTTAATCATTTGCGTCATGCTCTCTCTTGGCATCATTGAACCTTTGGCGGCGGCGGTCTTTCTGACGGATGACGTGGCAAAGATCGGAACGATGATGAACGAGTTCGGCGCAATTCTCGATGCAGAGGAAATGCGTCGTCCGGAGCGTCCGGTGAAAATCGAACACTTTAATATTTCCCTTAAAAACGTATGCTTTGGATACGGCGAAAAGGAAGTCTTGCACGATGTCAGCCTGGAAATCAAAGAAGGTGAGAAGACTGCACTGGTAGGCGCGTCCGGCAGCGGCAAGTCCACAATTGCGAGGCTGATTGCTTCGCTATGGGATGTAACCTCCGGCAGCGTACAAATCGGCGGTGTCGACATCCGTAAAATCCCAATGGAACAGCACGCAGACATCGTTTCCTATGTCTCACAGGATAACTATCTGTTTAACGACACCGTTCTCAACAACATTCGCGTGGGCCGTCCGGGGGCGACGGACAAGCAGGTTGAGGAGGCTGCAAAAGCCTCAGGCTGCCACGCGTTCATCATGTCGCTGCCAAACGGATACAAGACGATCTGCGGCGGTGCGGGCGGAGGGCTTTCGGGCGGAGAGCGGCAGCGGATCACCATAGCTCGCGCCATGATGAAAGATGCGCCAATCGTCATACTGGACGAAGCGACTTCCTACACCGACCCCGAAAACGAAGCCGTCATCCAAAAGGCCATCGGCAACTTGACAAAGGGCAAGACGCTTATCGTGATTGCTCATCGGCTGTCAACAATAACAAATTTTGAACAGATCGTCGTTGTGGATCAGGGCGGCATTTTAGCCGCAGAACGCCATGACGAGCTTCTTAAAAGCTGTGAGCACTACCGCTCGATGTGGAACGCACACATCGGAACAAAGGAGGCCTAATTAAGATGATACAAGCCTACAAAAAGTTTTTTGCCTTTTCCGCCCGTTATAAGGGGGAATGGAAAAAGGCGATTATACTTGAGATATTAAACAGCATATTGATGTCGCTCCAGTTCCCGGCCATCATGATGATGCTTGCATCGGTGCTGTCCGATTCCCCACGCCCGATTTGGGCATTTGCGGCTTTCGGAACCATGCTGGCAAGGCTCATTGGGTCGATTGCATGCAGGCAGTCGATCCATACGAAAGAAGGCATTGCCAGCTATCGGACCTGCGAGGACAAACGCATTGAGATTGGCGAACGCCTAAAATATATGCCCATGGGCTTTTTCGGCGGGCACAGCCTTGGTAATATCACGGCTGTTGCAACCACGACTATGGATGATTTGCAGGCAATGGCCCTCGCCGTCATTGTCAGAACGCTCAACGGTGTGATTCACACAATCGTACTCGCGCTTTGCATGTGTGTGTTCAATCTGTGGGTGGGTATCATCATCTTACTTGGCACACTGATTTTCATTTTGCTAAACGGTGCTCTTTTGAAAAAATCAGAGACAGCATCCCCTATACGTCTTGCCGCCCAGGCAAAGCTGGTAGATGCAGTGCTGGAGTATATACAGGGAATGGGCGTTGTCAAGTCCTTTCACTTAATGAAGGACGCAAGCAGTAATTTAGAACGGACCATCAACGAAACCGAGCGCGAGAATTTGAAAGTCGAGCGCTTGGCAATACCATATACCGCGGCGGAAAGTGCGGTTTTGCACATTACGGCCGTGGCCGTAGTATTTGTTACAATCGCCTTGTTTTTGTCAGGGCAACTTGCGCTCTCGGTCAGCCTGATGATCGTTATAAGTGCCTACATGATGTTCAGTTTGTTGCTGTCCGCCGGCAAGATGTTCGTGATGATGCCTTTTATCATTGCTTCTATAGACCGTGTAGAGGCTGTGAGCAAAAGCCCCTCTATGGATGTTGACGGAGCGGAGTTAAGCCCGAGCAGCTTTGAGATCAAGCTTAAAGATGTCTGCTTCGGCTACGGCGACACGCAAATTATAAAAGATGTGTCTCTGACGATACCGCAAAACACCACAACGGCAGTCGTAGGCGCGTCCGGCAGTGGAAAGACCACGCTCTGCAATCTCATGGCCCGCTTCTGGGATGTGGATTCCGGCAGTATCATGCTTGGCGGGCACGATGTGCGGGAATATTCGCTCGACAGCCTGCTGAAGAATTTCAGTATGGTGTTCCAGAACGTTTATCTGTTCAACGACACCATTGAAAACAACATTAAATTCGGCAAACCCGATGCTGCGCGCAGTGAGGTGGCTGAAGCGGCCAAACAGGCCTGCTGCCATGATTTTATCGCCGCGTTGCCGGAGGGCTACGATACTGTGCTGGGAGAAGGCGGCGCAACGGTGTCGGGCGGAGAAAAGCAGCGCATTTCCATCGCCCGCGCTATTTTGAAGAACGCACCCATCATTATTCTGGATGAGGCCACCGCAAATGTGGACCCCGAAAATGAAAATCTGCTGGCAGACGCTATCTCGTCGCTTACCCGCAACAAGACCGTCATCATGATTGCCCACCGAATGAAAACCGTCAAAAACGCGGACAAGATCGTCGTGCTTGACGGAGGCCGGATTGTCCAGCAGGGGCAGCATGATGAGTTGATGGCCCAGGCGGGTATCTATTCCCGCTTTGTGATGGAAAGACAGCAGGCCGAAAGCTGGCAGTTTGCTTCGCCGGGCCTGACCAAGACGGTCGCTGCCGGAGGCAAAGCATGACCGGGAGAATCCTAAAACGTGTGTCAATACTTCTTATTGTCCTGTTCGGCGTGACAATCCTGGCTTTTGTGTTCAGCAGCCTTTCCCCGACAGATGCCGCCCATGCGCTCGCTGTACGCCGATATACCCGCCCCTCGCCGGAACAGATTACGGCGGTGCGCCACGAGCTTGGTATGGATCAACCCATCGTGCAGCAATATGCACGATGGGTTTGGAATGCGCTTCATGGCGACTTCGGCAATTCCTACAACACGGGACGGCCTATTATAAAGGAGCTTCTTTCCTGCGCAAAGCCGACCTTTCTGCTCACCTCACTGGCGCTCTTGTTTTCCGCCGCGATTACCGTCCCCCTTGGTGTGTTGTCCGCGAGCAGGAAAGGCGGACTATCTGACAAGATGATCTATCTTTTTGGCATCATCGGGATGTCTCTGCCGAACTACTGGGCGGGTTTCCTGCTGCTGACGGCTTTCGCTGTGAACATTCCCATTTTCAGCGTAGTCAGTGCGGGGACACTGAAGGACTTTATTCTGCCCGCGCTTGCACTTGCCATTCCCACTGCGGCGGGGAGTATTCGCGTGTTCCGCTCATCGCTTCTTGGCGGCTATAGCTGCGACTTTGTCTCCTATGCCAGGGCCCGCGGTGTGCCGGAACGAAGGATTGCAGCGCTTGTCGCCCGGCATGCTCTGCCGCCGATCGTCACCATGTTTGCACAGAACTTCGGTTTTACTATTGCGGGCAGCGCCATGGTGGAATCCGTGTTTTCGATCCCTGGCGTAGGCTCGATGCTCGTTACAGCGTTGAACGCCCGCGATATCATCACGGTGAATGCCTGCGTCCTCTTTGTTGCCGCTATTTTTGTAATTGTGAATTTCATTGCCGACTTAATGAATGCCGCACTGAATCCCCGCATGGAAGGAAGGGAGGCCGAGAATGCTTCGTAAAATCCTTCACAAGCCGCAGGCGCTAATCGGCCTTTTGATGATTGCCCTTGTGCTGTTCGCGGCGCTTTTCGCACCTATGCTTGCACCCCACGACCCGAACGAGATGAATATTATAAATCTCTACGACAAGCCCAGCACGCAATACCCGCTCGGTACAGACGAAATGGGGCGCTGCATCCTATCGCGCCTCATCCACGGCTCCAGGGCATCAATGGCCCTTGCCCTGCCGTCACTACTGTTTCTGGCGATTGTCAGCACTGTAATCGCTGCTGTGTGCGCCTATGCCGGCGGTATACCAGATAAGATATTCGATATTGTCTCCAATATTTTCATGGCGTTCCCGCCCTTCCTGATTGCGGCAACCTTGGTAGGAACGTTTGAATCCAACCATACGAGCATCGTGCTTTCCATCGTCATCGCCATGTGGGTCTGGTCGGCAAGAATTATACGGACATTTGTGCTGTCTGAAAAGAACAAGCCCTATATCACAACATGCCGGATGTCCGGCTGTGGGGAGGCGCGCATCCTTTTTCTGCACGTCATTCCCAACATTCTACCCCATCTGATTGTCTATTTCAGCACAAGTCTGGCGGGGATCATCATCATGATTTCAAGCTACGCATTCCTTGGAATGGGGCTTGACACAGGCACGGCGGAATGGGGTGCGATGTTCGTAAATGCAAAGCAATTAATTTTCAGCCATGCAGAGCTTCTCATCTACCCCGGTATGTGCATCCTGTTCGCCGCAGCCGGTTTCAATCTCTTCGGAGAGGCGCTGCGGGATATCTGCCAGCCAAAGGAGGTGTGAAAATGGCGATGCTTGAGGTTGAGAACCTGACCATCAAGTCAAGATTCCCAGAGAAAACGCTGGTTAACTCCATCAGCTTTACCGTAGACGAGGGGGAGACCCTTGGCCTTGTGGGGGAATCCGGAAGCGGCAAAACCATGACCAGCAGATGCATTATGCGGCTGCTGAATCCCCGAATCTTTGCCTGTACAGGCAGCGTCCGATGGCGCGGACAGGAAATACTGACACCGGGGACGGAACGGCTTCATGGCTATCGCGGCGCACAGGTCGGCATGATCGCACAAAATCCCATGGCCGCCTTTGCACCCAGCCCAAGGCTGGAAAAGCAGCTTGCCATGGGTTTTACGTTGCACGGTGCACGGGAAAAAGCAGAGTTTCGTCAAAGACTCGTCAGCGCCCTTGCATCGGTCAATTTGCCGGACGCGGAAAAGATCCTGCACAGCTACCCGGATGAACTTTCCGGCGGGATGCTGCAAAGGGTTATGATCGCACAGACGCTGCTTCAAAACCCGGCGCTTCTTATTGCCGATGAAATTACGACCGCCGTAGATGCGGCCTCGGAATGCCTGATTATCAAGGAGATGGAAAAGCTGAACGAGCAGGGTATGGCGCTCATCGTCATCACCCACGATTTCGGAGTTGCCGCAAAACTGTGCGACACTGTGGCCGTTATGAAGGACGGCGAAATTGTGGAGCGTGGCGATATTCATGCCGTGTTCTGTATGCCGCAGCATGAATACACAAAGCGGCTTGTAGAAGCGAGTATCCTTTTTGAGTCGGCGGAGGGAATCTCATGCTAAAAGCAATTGATGTTACAAAAAAGTTCAGGATATCCGGGACGAAAGAAAAGCGCGTCTTTGAAGCGGTATCGAATGTTTCCATCGAAATCGCAGAGGAGTGCGTCTGCGTTCTCGTTGGAGAATCCGGCAGCGGAAAAAGCACGCTTGCCAGGATGCTGTCCTACATTGAAAATCCTACATCCGGCACTGTGTATTTGGATGAAACGCTGGTTTCCAGCCGCAGAAGAGATGCGCTTCGCCCCCTGCGCGGCGTTGTACAGCTTGTCATGCAGGATGCCGAGAGTTCTCTCGATCCCCGCCAGACAGTATCGGCTATTTTAGATGAGCCGCTGAAACTGCTCTGCGCTATGCCCGCGGATGTGCGTGAATCCCGCAAGAGAGAGCTTCTCGACATGGTAAATCTATCAGGGGATTTCATGCGAAAGCGCCCGGGCGAGATGTCCGGCGGCCAGCAAAAGCGCATATGCATCGCCCGCGCGCTGGCGGCCCGGCCGAAATACATCCTGTTTGACGAATCCTTCAGCGGGCTTGATGTGACGCTGAGAAAGCAGATACTTGACCTCTTGCGGGAGCTGAAGCAGAAACTGAAAATCAGCTATCTCATCATTACCCACGACCTCGATACGGCGATGTATATGGCCGACGTCATCCATGTGATGAAAGACGGTCAAATCATAGAAACGGTAGAATCGCCAAAGGCGTTCCCTGATTTCAAATCGCCGTATGCAAATGAACTCGTGAAAGCTTTGCTGTCAAAAAGACAAGCTTTACATACCATTCAAATCAAAGGAGAATGACCATGAAGAAAGCACTATCCTTAATATTATCTGCGCTAATCTGCCTTGCCCTGCTTGCGGGCTGCGGGAGCAATGCCGCAGACACGGCAGGCAATCCCCCTGCGGATGCAGCCGGCAAAAAGACTCTCACCATTGCACAGAATGCCAATTTTGCGGCGGGCTTTGCCGCTTCGGCAATGTCCTATGAATGCACCTTTTACGTAACAAACTGGTATGACACCTTGGTTGAGCAAAAGGATGGAGAATTCGTTCCATCTCTCGCAACGGACTGGAAGGTTTCCGATGACGGCCTTACCTACACCTTTCATCTGCGCAACGACGTAAAATTTTCAGACGGCACAGCATTTAATGCCGCGTCTGTCAAACTCTATTACGATAATATGCGCCCGTACCTCGGAGGCAGCCCCAATTACGGATTGCTCGATGTATACACCACAGAGATTACGGCAGATTCCGAGTTCACGGTATCTTTCCACCTGAGCAAGCGTTATTTTGGTGTGCTGAAAGACCTTACAATGGTTCACCCGCGCGGTATTATGTCCGCCGCCGCCTTTCATGAAGACGGTTCGCTCAACACGGATTATCTCATGAATAACTCGGCGGGTACAGGCCCATATATGTTTGAAAGCGTCAATGAGACCGCAACGGAGTATATCTTTGTGCGCAATCCTCATTACTGGGGTGAGAAGCCGGATGCGGATTCCTTTACCGTAAAGATCATCCCCGACTCCAAAGTTGCCGCCATGCAGGCGGGCGAGGTGGATTTTATCATGGGGTCAGCCACGCTTGATGCGGCCTCCTACATGGAGCTATCCTCTCGGGATGGTTTTAGCGGCGCTTTCTCCGACATGCCCTGCGCCACCGAATTCATCGCGCTGAACAGCGAAATAGCCCCCTTTGATGATTTGGACATCCGTACGGCTATCCAGATGGGCATTGATAAGGAGGCCATTGTTGAGAGTCTTCATAGCGGGCTGAAAACTGTCGCAACCTCCGTTTTGTCCAACAGGCTTCCTTATTGCGGCAGTGTGAGTGCGGTCACGCCCTCGTATGACCCGGATGCCGCTAAGTCCATGCTCGATGCGGCGGGCTATCTCGATTCCGACGGCGACGGATACCGTGAGATGAAAGGACAGAAGCTTTCGTTTAAAATCACCTATCCCTCCACCGGCGAATACGACAAGACCATTCTTGCCGTCCAAAGCTATATGCAAAGGCTCGGTATCGAGATCACCACGAACCCCATCGATCTGATGACCTATATGCAGGATATTTTCACGGATGGAAATTATGAAATGACCTGCTATATCAGCTACTGGGTGCCATATGACCCCTATACCTTTGTATCCAACATGTACCCCTCCCTTGACTATACCGACCCCAGCGGCATCTACTCAACCGACCCGCAGGTGGCCAAGGCTCTTGCAACAATGGATACAGACGAAGCGAAGGCTCTGATTTCCGGTATTTATGCCACCGACGATGCCTCGGCCATTGAAAGAATTTATGCCGAAGCCATTGACTGCGCAAACAAGAGTTCCGTAATCATACCCATTGATTATGCGAATGAATATGCCGTGTATAACGAGAATGTCATTGCAGCCTACACCTTTAATGATATCTCAAACCGTGTGGACGTCGCGGCGATCAAGCTGAAGTAACCGGGAATAGAATACTTGACAAATTCTACCTTGCCCACTAAACTGATAACTATATTATTGATAATTAAGTTATCGGTTTATTGGGGGGGTGAACGACGTAAATGTCTATACCAGATCGTTCCATTGACCCGCGCATCCTGGAAAGTGCAAAAAAGGAGTTTCTGACCCACGGATTTGAAAAGGCTTCCCTCAAAGCGATCTGCGAGGACGCCGGGGTGACCACCGGCGCTTTATACAAGCGGCACAAGGGAAAAGAGGATCTATTTCACGCCGTGGTGGAGGATACGGTGGCGGCGCTGGATGATTTTCTGGCACAGCGCAGCTCTGTCCCGGCCTCCACGCTCCCCGATGAGCTCTTGATCACGGCCTGGGAGATGGGGCCCAGCATGCTGGAGTGGTTTCGCTTTCTCTGCCGGTATCACGACGGGTTTGTGCTGCTGATTTCGGGTGCGGCGGGAACACGTTACGCCAATTTCCAGCACGATTTAGTGGAAATGATGACAGCCAAGACCTACGATTACTTTCTGGAGGCCAAAAAGCGGGGCCTGACCAGGGCGGATATCTCCATTGTGGAAATGCATATTCTGCTCTCGGCCTTCTGGACGACAGTCTATGAACCGTTCCTCCACGGCTATACTTTGGAGCAAATCGAAGCCCATTGCGAACTAATGTGCAGGCTGTTTAACTGGTGTCACGTCCTGGGGTTCGATTCGATCAAATAAAATTCCTTTTCCGTAAAAGGAAATTTTATTTACGAGTTAGTTGCAACTAATCAATAAGCAGCAATCCCTTATCAAAGGGATTTTTATTCACCCGTAGGTTAGCCTGATCTAACCTGCATTCATAAAGGAGGAGGTTCATTTTGTTTAAAAGGATACTCGGGTATACTGGTGAGCACCGGGGTACCACCTACAAGGCCATCGCAGCCATGCTGACCGGCATGGTCACGCAGGTGCTTCCATTTTGGTTTATTTACCAAATCATCCATCCACTGCTCCTGCGCGAACCGGTCATGGCAGAGTATTTTATCTGGCGCGTAGCTGCCATCGCCCTTTGCACGGTACTGTATGCGGTGTTCTACCTCTGGGGGCTTTCCCTATCCCATAACGCGGCCTATCACACGCTGAAGAATCTGCGCGTCTCCCTGCAAAGCAAACTGGAGGCGCTGCCTCTGGGCGTGATTCAGGAAAAAGGCGTGGGGTCCATCAAAAAAATGTTTATCGACGACATCGAGACCATCGAGCTGCCTCTGGCTCATGCCATTCCGGAGGGGATTGCCAATATCGCCATCCCGGCGCTGGTCTTTCTCGGCATGTTTCTGGCCGACTGGAAAATGGCGCTCCTGGCTCTGGCCTCCCTGCCTTTGGGGGCCCTTGCAATGATGGCCATGTACAAGACCGGTACCGGCAGGATGGAACAGTATTACGCCGCAGCCCACACGATGAACCGCACCATTGTCGAGTACATCAACGGTATGGAGGTGGTAAAGGTGTTTAACCGGGACGGCGAATCCTATCACCGCTATGAGCACGACATTAAAAGCTACCGGGACTTCACCTTGGCATGGTACAAGGTTTGCTGGCCGTGGATGGCGATCTATATCTGCCTTATGCCCTGTGTGGCCCTCTTTGTCCTGCCGGTGGGCGCATATTTCGTCCTGCAGGGCTATTCCACCTTGCCGAATCTGGCGCTGGCCCTCTGCATGTCCTTCGGCATCGGTGCGCCGCTTTTGAAGATGATGGGGTTTTTTCCTAGTGTTGCACGGATTGAGTTTGTCGTGAACAATCTGGAGCAGATGATGGCGGAAGCGCCCCTTGCGCAGACGAATAAACCATTTGCCGGCAAGAATCATGGGGTGCGCTTTGAGAATGTGCGCTTTGCCTACAAGGAGACCGAGGTACTCCACGGTATAACGCTGGATATTCCCGAAGGAAGCCTGACGGCCCTTGTGGGTGAGTCGGGCAGCGGCAAGAGTACGCTGGCAAAGCTCCTGGTGCATTTTTACGATGTGAGTAGCGGCACGGTCAAAATCGGCGGGCAGGACATCCGGGACATGAGCCTGGAAGCCCTCAACGACCAAATCTCTTATGTGGCGCAGGAACAGTTTCTGTTCAACATGAGCCTGCTGGAGAACATCCGGTTGGGCAAGCCGGACGCCACTGATGCGGAGGTGCTGTCCGCTGCCGAAAAGGCCCAGTGCGGAGAATTCCTCACCCGTCTGGAACAGGGCATCCACACCTTGGCCGGAGACGGTGGAAAGCAGCTTTCAGGCGGTGAGCGCCAGCGTATCTCACTGGCCCGGGCCATTCTGAAAAACGCGCCCATCGTGGTGCTTGACGAGGCAACAGCCTTTATGGACCCAGAGAATGAGGAAAAGATGAACGAGGCCATCGCCGAGGTGATTCGGGACAAGACGGTGATTGTCATCGCCCACCGGCTGCATTCAATCATTGATGCGGATCAGATCTTGGTGCTTGACAATGGCAACGTAGCCGCCGCGGGAACCCATGAGCAGTTACTTGAAGCTTGCCCGGCCTATCAAACGCTCTGGCAGGCTGCCGAGGGCAGCGCCAGGTGGAAGGTCAGCACCGCAAAGGGAGGGGAAACCATATGACCGCCTTAATGAGCCGTATTTTTATCGCTTCAGGAAAATACAAGAATAGGATTGCCTGGGCCTTTGTATTCTCGTTTTTGAGTGGCATACTCAAAAACGCGCCCATAGGGATTGCGTTTTTTACCCTTTCCGCCTTTTATCACGGCACCGCAACTGCGGAACTCTGCCTGCAGATTGGTATCATTTTGGTTGCTTTACTGCTCCTGCAAATGCTGTTCCATCATATCGCCGACCGGCTGCAGTCGGCGGCGGGTTTCCTGCTCTTCGCCGACAAGCGGATGGAGCTTGGCGCCCATCTGCGCAAAATGCCCATGGGATACTTCACCGAGGGCAATATCGGCAGGATCAGTTCGGTACTCTCTACCGATATGGTGTTTATTGAAGAAAACTGCATGACTGTTCTGGCCGACATGATGAGTTGGATTTTTGCTCAAGTCATCTTGATTGCATTTCTCTTCTTTTTCAATGTATGGATTGGTCTTGCAGGGCTAGTCGTATTTCTATTGATTTTATTGCTGGGGCGCGGACTCACCAAAGAGGCAGTTGCAGATTCTCACATCCGTCAAGCCCATCTTGAAAATCTCACCGAGGCGGTGCTGGACTTCACCGAGGGCATCGGCATCATCAAGACCTATAACCTGCTGGGCGAGAAGTCAAAGACCCTCGCCGACAGTTTTGAGGATTCCTGTCGTAAGAGCATTCGGTTTGAAGAAAATCACACGCCCTGGCAGCGGGGGCTGAATTTGATTTATGGCCTTGGCACTGCCCTGGTCATCGGCCTGACCGTATTCCTACATGGGAAGGGGATGCTGGACGTGACTTATCTGGTGGGCATCATGCTTTTTGTATTCGATCTGTTTGGCCCTATTAGGGCACTATACGGTCAGGGCGCGCGGCTCACCGTCATGAATAGCTGCATGGACCGTATCGAAGCGGTTTTTGCCGAACAAGAACTCGATGATACGGGTAAAAACACAATCCCCGAAAAAAGCGGTGCTCCCGAGGTGCGGTTTGAGAACGTCGGCTTCGCGTACGGTGAAAAGGACGTGCTTAAAAATATCTCGTTTGAGTTACCCGCAAACCAAATGGTCGCTCTGGTCGGCCCTTCCGGCGGAGGCAAATCCACCATTGCCAGCCTTCTCGCCCGCTTCTGGGATGTGAAATCCGGGCAGATTCTGGTGCGGGGACAGAATGTCCAAACCGTTCCTCTCAGTGAACTCATGGATCACATCAGCATGGTATTTCAGCGGGTCTATCTGTTCCAGGACACCATTTATAACAACATCAGCATGGGCAGGCCCTCTGCCAGTCGTGAGGAAGTGGTAAATGCGGCGAAAAAGGCGCGTTGCTATGACCTTATCATGGCGCTGCCGGATGGTTTTGACACTGTGGTGGGCGAAGGCGGGGCCAGTCTCTCCGGCGGCGAGCAGCAGCGTATCTCCATTGCCCGCTGCATTTTAAAGGACGCCCCCATCGTGATTCTGGATGAGGCAACTGCCAGCGTGGACGCGGACAACGAGATCTACATCCAGCAGGCCATAAGTGAGCTGTGCAAGGGTAAAACCCTGCTCGTCATCGCCCACCGTCTGAACACCATCCGTCACGCCGATCAGATTCTGGTCATCGCGGACGGCGGTATTGCCCAGCAGGGAACGCATGATGAGCTGATGAGAAAAGGCGGCATCTACAAGCAGTTTGTGACCGCTAGGGAAAACAGCCGGGGCTGGAGCCGGAAAGGCGCATGAAGGTGATCTCCGGCCGCGGTCGGCAGGGAGCTTTGCCTCCTGGTATATGGAGAGAGTTGAGATGAGGCAATGAAACATGCTGTTATCCCCTACGATTTTACGGCAAGATTTCTCTGGCACCTCTTTTCGCGGATATTCTTCCCTTTTTTGAAGAAGCATTGTCCCGATATGGATATTCCTGCGTTAGAGAAGAGAAGCAAAAGGCGTTACAGGGAAATTCTTGACCGCACACCTTCCATTGGCAGCACAAAAGAAAACCCCTTGGTGCGGAGGTGGTCCGCACGAAAACCCTGGCAGCGGGAGACGACTGCTGCAACTTCTGTTATCGCAGGAAGTCAGGAGGAAATACATGAAGGTAAGCCACATCATATACAAAGTAAAGGATTTGCATGAGGCGGTTGAGGGGTTTCGCAAACAAGGCTTTGCGGTGGAATATGGAAGGGCAAGGAACCCTTATAATGCGGTTATTTACTTTTCTCAGGGCCCTTATCTGGAGCTTTTGGGGTCAACAGGGATGCCGGGCATTGCCAAAAGGATGCTGCGGTTGCTTGGCAACCGCAAGATGGCCGACCGGATGGACTTCTGGGACAATTATCCCTCCGGCTGCTGCGGAATGCACTTGGAAAACTATGCTTCCGATCTGGAACAGGAAAAGGCAGTGTTGAAAAAGCATCACCAGAAGTTTTTTGAGCTTAACTCTGTCCGCAAGGATACCAAGGGCAGAGCACTGCGCTGCCGGTGCCTGTTTCCGGACGAACTGGGCATTCCCTCTATGATGACTTATTTCAGCATTGACCCAAAGCCTAAAAACTTTGTGCATCCCAACGGCGCGGTTCGAATCGGCAATGTCTTTTTCGGGACCAAGTCAGACTATATTCCGTTGATTCAGGAGTTGTGTGACGATGACTTTCTGCACCTGTTTGTAAGCGAACGACCCGGCGACGACATTCGCTTCGAATTTCAATTTCTGTCCAATACACCCAACAACTGGGGCTGGAGTTGGCAAGGCGCATGATGCAGGAGGAAAAATAGCAAGCCTATTTGCAGTAAGGAGAAAGTAACCATGGAAAACGCAAAGAAAGACAACAGAACGGAGCTGCTTACACAAAGCCCCTTTAAGCTCATGCTGAGGCTGAGCATCCCGGCCATTGTGGGGATGCTGGTCATCGGGATGTACAACATGGTGGATGCAGTCTATGTGGGACAGTTGATCAGCCCTGCGGCGATGGGCGCGATTTCGGTTGTATATCCGTTTACCCTGATCAACAGCGGGATAGCAACGCTGATCGGCGTCGGGTCGTCTTCCGTGCTGTCGAGAGCCATCGGCAAAAATGACACGGCAACCATCAATCAGATTATGGGTAATCTTTTGGTTTCCATCCTGATATTATCCGTTCTCTCCACCTTGGCGGGAACGGTATTTGCCCGCCGGCTTCTTAGCATCAGCGGCGCGACAGGCGAAATATTAGAGCTTGCGGTCCGTTACATGAGGGTGGTGTTCTGCGGCAGTGCGCTCATCAACTTCGCCCAAAGTGCCAACATGATTCTGCGTGCCCAAGGGATGATGAAGCGCGCCATGGTGCTGATGGGTGTGGGGGCTGTCATCGATATGATTTTATCCCCTGTTTTCATCCTCACATGGGGCGAGCACGGTCTTGAGGGAGCGGCGTTTGCCAACATCGTCGCTCAACTCATTCAGGTCATTTTGACCCTTCACTATTTTATTAAGAAAAGCGATACCGTTCGTTTCCATGGGATTCAGCTTGCGCCGAAGCTGCTGCCCCAAATTCTTGGGGTGGGTGTTTCCGCCATGCTCATGCAGGTGATGTCGATGGTGCAGCAGACAGTTCTCTATAAAGTGGCCTCACAGCACGGCGGCGACTCAGATATTATCCTGTTCGGCGCGGCGCTCCGGGTTGTCGGCTTTGCGTTTATCCCCATGTGGGGGATGTCGCAGGGACTCCAACCAATTGTGGGAACCAATTACGGCGCGAAGAAGTATGACAGGGTAATGAAAACCGCCAACATCTTCTTTGTCGGAGCCACAGTGTTGGCGCTCGTATTTTGGATTCCCATTCAGCTGTTTCCCGCGGGGCTCCTCTCGCTGTTCATCAAGGACGCCGCAATTGTTGCACAGGGCATAGATAACTTCCGCCTGTTCTTCACCATTTTCCCGACATTGGGTGTGATGATTATGTCGCTCACGCTATTCCAGGCGCTGGGCAAAGGCACCAAGGCCGCAGTGCTTACGTTGCTCAGGCAAATTGTACTGTTTGTGCCGCTGGCGTTCCTGCTGCCACGCATGTGGGGGATTAAGGGCGCGTGGCTTGCAAACCCGGTCACGGACGCCGCCGTGCTGATTCTTGCCATCGTTATGGTTGCGATAGAGTATCGCTCCCTGAAAAAAGCGGCTGTGGAAGTTCCCCTCTTCCCCGCCCCCGGAAAATGAAGCTGAAATGCAAAAGGCGATCAGCCAATTGGTTCAGCGCCGTGCCATCATCCCCCGCCGGGCGTCCCATAAAAACCGTCCAAGCCTACTTTCCAATTGAAGGATTAAAGTGTTTCTTGACAGGAACAAAAAAGTAGCATACTATTTAAGCGACCATTATAAAATAATGGTCGCTTAAATATTTCTAGGATTTTTGAGGGGGGATTTTCCATGTCTCCAAAGATATTTGCGCTACAGGAAAGAGAAGAGGCCCGAATCAAAATGCTTGATGCAGGGTTTGCGCTTATTAAGCAGCATGGTATGACGCATGCATCCGTGGAAAAGGTGACAAAGTCGGTGGGGCTAGGGAAAAGCACATTTTATAATTTTTTCCCATCCAAGGAAGCGTTCATCTACGAAATTATAAAATACCAGCGCGACCAAGCGAAACAGACTTTTATGGATATATTGGACGGACGCGACAAGATGACCGTTTCGGAAGCAAAAGCGTTTTTGAAGAGAATAATTTTTAGCCAGGACAGTATTTATCAATACCTGACAGCCGATGATCATGCAACGCTCTGCGAGGCCCTGCCACCTGAATACGGGTTAAACCCTGCGGAGGAGAGCGTAGTTATGAACGGCCTGTTTGAGCATGTTGAAAATGTTCGGCAGGATATTGATTTTCATCTGGTTGCCAATCTCATAAAAATCATGGCCATTGCTATGTTCAACCAAAGCTTACTGCATGTCGATGCCTTACAGAGGACATTGGAACACATGTATCATCTCCTGTTTTCCTGCATATTTGATGAAAATCTCTAAAAGCAGGGGGATTCCGGAACGTAAAACACCGGTCTGTTTTCGTTTTGAATCCTTTTTATTTTACCACTGGTTAGATGTAACTAACTTATGATTTGTTTTGGAGAGGAGCAATTTCATGAACAAAGAAAAAGGGAACTCAAAGGAAAAAACCGGCGTCCCCCGGCTGCTGGAGCTGGCCGGATCCAAAAAGAACAAGCTTATTGCCGCCTGTATGTTGTCTGTGTTTTCTTCAGCAGCCCGCCTGATCCCCTTCTTTACCATTTATGAGGTGATCAGAGAGCTGTTGGTGCACTATACGGCGGCCGGAGCGATGGATACGGTAAAACTATACCGGATGGCGGGCTATACATTTGCCGCTGCCTTGGTATACGGTGTCTGCGGGTTTGTATCCTCCGTACTGTCTCACGGCGCGGCATACGATATCATTTACGGGCTTCGCCTGAAGCTTATGGAAAAGCTTGCCCGTATCCCTTCCGGCTATTTTACAGGCACCACCCAGGGCGCAATCAAAAAAGTCGTATCGGATGACGTAGAACAAATCGAGGTGTTTATTGCGCATCATATCGCAGATATCGCCGCCGCTGTCGCCACCCCGGTCTTTACCCTGCTCTATCTTTTTTTGATGGACTGGCGGCTGGCGTTGGTCACACTGATTCCCATCTTTATCTCCATATTCCTGCTTTCCGCGGGACTAAAAAATCCAAAGGGAGCACAGACCCAGATCGATATGCATGATACCAAGGAAAAGATGGAGGGCACTATCGTGGAATATATTCACGGAATGCCAGTCATTAAAGTGTTCAACCGTACGCTGAGCGCCTTTCAGCGCTATGAACAGGATGTTTCGGCCTATGTCGGTACTGTGGAACGCACGGCATATCACTTCGCGCCCGGTATAGGTGCATATTATGCGTTCTTTGGAGCGCAGCTTCTGTTCCTGCTGCCGGCAATTCTTCTGCTGATACCTACCGCTTCCTCTTACGTGGATTTTCTGCCGCTGGCTCTGTTGTTTTTGCTGGTCGGCGGAGGGCTGAAGGAACCCATGGAAAACATGATGCAAATGGTGATACATTCAAAGCGCATCACAGAAGGCGTCAGCCGGATCGACCGAATTTTGAAACAGCCGGAGCTTTCCACAGAAGACTCGGAACTTCCATCATCTTACGATATCACGTTTGGCGGCGTCTCTTTTTCCTACAATGACAACGACATTCGAGCGGTTAAAAATGTCTCCTTCCATGCGCCGCAGGGTTCTGTAACCGGTATCGTAGGACCGTCGGGCGGCGGAAAATCCACACTGGCCCAGCTGCTGCTGCGCTTTTATGAACCGCAGGAGGGCGGTATTGAAATCGGCGGCGTAAATATCCGGAAAATTCCGCCGCACCGCCTGATGCAGTTGGTGTCCTACGTGTTTCAGGATTCCTTCCTGTTCCACGATACGGTGGAAAACAATATTCGGATGGGTAATCGGGAAGCTTCCCGCAGGGCGGTGGAGGATGCGGCAACAAACGCGGGCATTCACGAGGTCATTCTTTCGCTCCCCAATGGCTATGATACGGTGATTGGCGAGAAGGATGCCTATCTTTCCGGCGGTGAGAAGCAGCGCGTTGCCATTGCCAGGGTTTTTCTGAAAAATACGCCGATCGTCATTCTCGACGAAGCCACCGCTTATGCTGATGCGGAAAACGAGGCAAAGATCCAGCAGGCCTTTGCACGCCTTTCTCAAAACAAAACGGTTTTGATTATCGCCCACAGATTGAAAACAGTGGAAAACGCAAACCAGATTCTTGTTCTGGAAAACGGCGAACTGATTGGTGCGGGGACCCATCATGCGCTTTTAAATACCTGTCCTCAATACGGCAACATGATAGCCGCCAACGAGCGGCGGGATCGCTGGACAATCCGAAAGGAGGCGTCATTGGCATGAAAGGCTTCAAGAAATGGTTTCAGACCATCACCTTTGGTGAAACAAAAAAGTACATCCGGCTGACATTGTGGAGCTTTTTGGACAGCTTTGTTGTCAGTATTCCTTATGCCGTTATGATGATGGCCATATATCTTCTACTGATGCCGTTGGCGGAGCCGGGGGCGCCCCTGCCATTCAACAGGCTTTGGATGTTATGCGGCGTGCTGTTTATCCAGCTGATCGTTTATTACTTTGTGCGGCGCAAGACATACATCGACGTCTGCGTAGGCTTTGCCGGCACAACGAAAAACGCCCGGGTTTCCATGGGGGAACATTTGCGGAGGTTGTCCATGGGCTTTTTCGGAAGGCGGGATGCGGGCGACCTGTCCACGGTGCTGCTGCGCGACTATACGGAGGTGGAAAACCTGGCCTCGGGCCTAATTCCGCAGATTTCCGTGATTCTGGTTCGCCTGGCGCTGGCTATTTTTGTGCTGTCTGCCTTTGACTGGCGAATGATGCTTGCGGTTGTGCTGGCCATCCCGCTGGCACTGCCCTTGGCCGTTGTAAGCTATTATAAAATGGGCCGCGTCAGCAGCGAGCTGCTGACGGCGCAACAGGATGCCGCATCGGGTATCCTGGAATATGTAGGCGGCATCCAAACGCTCAAGGCCTTCAATATGGCGGGCGAGCAATTTGAAACGCTGAAAAGCTCCTTTTCCAGGCAGCATAGGCATTCAGTGGGAATGGAGATGGCGGCGGCGCCCATTGGCATGATCGGACGTTTTGTGCTAAGCTGCGGGATTGGTGTGGTGATGCTTGCCGGCGGCTGGCTGCTGACAAAGGGCGAATTGTCCCCTTTTTACTACATTGTATTTCTTCTGCTGGCTTTGAATATCTATGAGCCGGTGAGGATCCTGTTCGGCTTTATTGCGGATTTTTCCCGCACCAACCGTTCCGCCGCCCGCATTGACGACTTAAAGAACGAACAGCCCCTTCCTGAGCCGGTGAAAAGTCATACGCCCAAAGATATGAATATTGAATTTAATAATGTTTCTTTCTCTTACGGTAGTCAGGAGGTGCTGCATAACATCTCTCTTCGCTTGCCGGAAAAAAGTGTAACCGCGTTGGTGGGTCCCTCCGGTTCGGGAAAATCTACGGTGGCACGGTTGGCGGCACGATTCTGGGATACAAGCAGCGGAACAGTTACATTGGGAGGAGTGCCGCTTAAGAATATGAAGTCGAATGAACTGCTTTCTTATATCAGTATGGTTTTTCAAGACGTATACCTGTTTCACGATACTGTTGAGAGCAACATCCGGATGGGAAAGCCGGATGCCACTCTGGATGAAATCATACAGGCCGCCAAATCTGCGGCATGCCATGACTTCATTACCGCTCTGCCCAATGGGTACCAGACCATGATCGGAGAGGGCGGCTCGACACTTTCCGGCGGTGAAAAGCAGCGCATTTCCATTGCGCGGGCACTCCTGAAGAATGCGCCCATTGTGCTGCTGGACGAGGCTACGGCATCCCTTGATCCGGAAAATGAGGTGCTGGTCCAGCAGGCCATCAATGCGCTGATAGCTGAAAAAACTGTGATCGTAATCGCGCACCGGCTGCAATCCATCTGCAACGCCGACCAGATTCTCGTGCTGGAAAAAGGAAAGATAAAGGAGCAGGGTGCCCATGACGAACTGCTGCGTCAGGGCGGTTTGTATGCCCGGCTGTGGGAAGAGCAAAATCGTGCGGGATGCTGGAAGCTTTAAGTGGGGGTATCGTTTTTATTCACCAAAGGTCATGCCGTAGAATACGGTACCCGCGAAGAAGTGATTCGAATGACGGGATTATATCACAAACTCTTTAGCAGTCCAATAAGAGGTCTTCGATGGAACGTAGGGCATAATGACGCGCCAAGCCACGGGAACATACCATAGGTATGGCAAGAAGCGACGGACTATCGCGGATTGACGTGGCGGAGCTTGAACCGGATACAAGCGGCCAGATAGTTCCCGACATCGCGCTGTTTATCTGGGTGAAGAAAATGGTTGATCCCTTCTCTATTTACAGCCGCTTATCATTTAGATAAACGGCTGTTTTCTGCTTAAACTTTAATCCGAATGGCTTTGGCATAGGGGGGGTCTATGGATATGAGCGCTTCGCACATCATGGTTATATAGCGACGTAAGCATGCCGGAAAGTCTGGCAAACAGAGAGTTTCTGGTTTTCAAAAAGTGGGGAAAGAGTAACACCGGCAAAACATAGAAAGTCCGATTTTATCGGACTTTTTGTGTCTTGGCAGAGTGTCCGAAAAGTCAAGAAGAGGGAGGAACTGGTATAATTACGCTGTACCTCTACGAGGCAAGCCGTATTGTGCTGGAACAGGATGGACAGGGGAACCAGACTGCATGGAACGTATACGGAACCAACCTGATTATGCGTAAGGCTGGTGCCGACGCGCTTACCTACATGTACAATGGCCATGCGGATGTAACGGCACTGCTTGACAGCAACGGCAACCTCGTGGCAACCTACTATTATGATGCATTTGGTAATATCCTAGAAAAGACGGGTACCGCAGATAACTGCATCTTATATGGCGGTTACCAGTATGATGAAGAGAGGGGCTTTACTATTTCAAACGGAAACTCTGGAGCATCCAAAAGGAATACTGGGTCAAACAATTCGTCTTCCGGGTCAAATTCTGCAGTACCTACCTCACAGAACGTCTTTGTAATACAGCCAAACACTACTCTGGCAGAGATTGCAAAGAGTGGAATATGGCGTCACTATGACCCTAGTGCTGAAGGTTTCTATAAGGCTCAACAGATGTTCCTGCTTTGGTATTGGGGAACTGATACAATTAATAGAATTGGGGATGGATACAGTGTAAATAATGCTGGTTGGCTTGTGGTCGCTATGGATGGCAAGCAAGGAAAAGGTGCTGATTTATCCAAGTTAACAGTTCAAGAAATGGATAATTGGTACAATGAAGTCAACAGAGCAGCTTTTGGAGTTACTTCTGTGGCAGTTATGGCCTATAGTGCATATACAATTTATACTGTAGAAAAGAATGCGACTTACTCTAACATTACTAAGCAAGCAACAATAAACGCAAACTCAAAAGAAGTAGTACTTGGCAAATATTCTGAGGGCGGTGTATCTTATGTTAAGGTAGCGCAAGAGCGAGGAGCCCCATATTTCCAAATTGACAACTGGGACGATGTTGTCACCAAGGTAGGAGAAAAAAACATATGGAGTATTAATGAAACATTTATTCAGCAACAAGCTAATGCCAATAAAACGTTAATTCTTTCACATGATCCTACTCAGGCTACCGGATATTATGCAAATGAAGTAAATTTGCTTAAAGGCATGGGATATAGCTTTATACAAGAAGGATCTGTGTGGAGAGCATTTAAATAGTAAATTTCGAATTAGAGGTAAATGTTATCAATGAAAAAAGAAGATAGACAATGGACAATATTGGAGAAGGCAAAGACCATACTAATGGACTGGTCAAAAGAGAATGATGCACATGTCTTTTCTGTGCACTTTGTCCCGATGCTTAATTTTGCGGTTGAAGTATATGTCTTTTATGAAACTGATTACGATAAAGCCCAAAATGAAAGTGATAAAGTTTCAGAGATCATTAAACAGAAATTTTTAAAAGAACTCATTACCTTAAGATACATGGAGCTTTTTGATGATAATATAACATTTATATTTGATTTCCATGAGAATGTCATAAATAATTATCAAGGAAGTTATTTCCTGAGGTTAAGATAGGACTATTTATGGCTGGTGATTGTTTGCTGTCTAGCATTATCGAGTTGTCATTCTCAACCATCCCCAAAAGATACATCCGAACATGCGCTTCATAAAAATAAATATAGCAAATCCGGCTGTGGCCTCCTTTGGTGGGATGCAGGATTTGAAACTTTAAGCTGCCAATTAAATACACTAACCAAAAACCCATTTGCAAACCCACTTAAAACACGACAGTCGTAAATTTCAGTTGTTTGAACAAATAGAAAATTGCCGTAAAGGTCACAATCATAGGACTTTTATCTACAGACACACAGACAAAAATCTTTATGAAACAAGCTATTTGCGGGTTCGAGCCCCTCAATCCTTTATATATCCCGAAAAAAAACACATCCGAACATGCCTTTCACAAAAATGAAATATGGCGTGTTCGGATTTGGTGTTCTTTGGTGGAGCACAGGGGATTCGAACCCCTGACCTCTGCATTGCGAACGCAGCGCGCTACCAGCTGTGCCAGTGTCCAATATTCTTTGGTTCGGTTAAAATGTCCCGTTTGGGCACCGTGGAATGATTGTAAAATTTATATTGTTATGAATTATTTTAGTTAATAGTACAATGTTATGGTTGACTTATGCCTACATAAATATTAATGTCAAAATTACATATGCTGCAAATTGGAAAAACAAACTACGCTTGACAGCTTTAGCCCAAGAAACGGAGGCTAGTTGATGCAAGTAAAACGCATAATTTTATTAGCGGTTATCACCATATTTTTCGTTTCCATGCTTACAGGTTGTCCTCCACAAATAGCACCTGCGGGAGACAGTCTGACTGCTAAAGAGTTTTGGGATATCATAAAACCGGTCGCGGAAAAGCTTGGCAATGACGTTGTCCCCGTTTATATCACAGGAGCCGGCTATGCGCCGAAATATCGGATAATACATGAAGGAAAGGCCTATCGCTGGATTGTCGGCTTATATTCGGATGAAGAGAAAGCGGTGTGGGAAGTCAGATATCTCTCCTATCGTACGGAAGGCGGCGCGACCCCTATACCCGGATTGCCGGAAAAATTATACAGTGACGCGTTTCTCACAGCTTCTGATCTGACTGACTGGAATATCGACAGCCCCGAAGCATATGAAATCGCGATCCAAAACGGAGCTGAGGAAGCCACTTTGATGACCCTCCAAACTTCGCGGCTTGGCTCACTGGCCGATGGCATTAACGGCTTTTACGATCCTGAGCTTATTCCTGAATCGACAAAACTCTTTTGGTCGATTAGGGCCGGGGATTATTACTATATCGACGCTTGTACCGGTGAGTATCTTGGCAGTTATACCTTAGAGCAAGTCAGCAACATGAAAACAATGCCGAGTACTTCCCCATGAGGTAGCCAAGTAGATAAGGGCTATGGCAACGAAAATTGGCTTTTCATCCACGCTATCTACTTAGCAATAAAAAGATTAGGAACGTAATTTTCCTTTCATTGCGTTTGCCGATATTTTACGTAAAACAATCCGAATGGATTTATATAAGTCAATATAAAAATGAGGATTGATCGTATCCCCATCTGTTATTATGCAAGGAGGTTAGGTCAGTTTACAAGGAACTACACGCAGACCGTGAAACGGGCTGCTGACAACAAAAGGGCTGCATGTTCCCGCAGAGGGAATATGCAGCCTGTTTTGTTGTCGGGGATTCCAAAGGGGCTTGCCCCTTGGCACACGACTTTGCGGAGCAAAGTGTAGTGTGTTATACGCTCTGTCAGCGTTGCCGCGAAAATGCCGTTGCCGCCAGGGAGGGCAAGGGCGTTTGAAGCGGCAGGAAAGCGGGCGGGAATTTGCGGCGGGAAAGCCGCAAATGACAGTCCGGTTTCAGTAGCGGACAGGGCGTATATGGAACTTCCCGTCCCATTCTTACTTCGGGCCGAATTCGAGGTGTTGACAAAGTCCCCAAAAGGGAGTGAAAAAAATGGTATAATAGGGGGAGAAAAGTAACGGTAGGAAGTGTTTGGGGATGCTGACAGAACGGGCAGGAGTACAGATAAAAATGCACTGTGTCACCCTTGAGGATCTGGTGCCAGGAGCACTTTCTGCGGAAGTTGGAAGCGGCCGTGGATTTCAGCTTCATATACGACGAGGTACGGAACCTGTACTGCCCGGACAACGGCAGACCGGGCATTGATCCGGTGGTGCTGGTAAAATACCTGCTGGTGGGGTATCTATACGGCATCGAATCGGAACGGCGCATTGAGCAGGAGATACAGGTGAATATGGCCTACCAGTGGTTTCTGGGACTGGATCTGGGCGACCGGGTACCTGACCACTCCACCATTTCACAAAACCGGCGCAGACGGTTTCAAGGAGAAAACCTGTTCCGCCGCCTGTTCGAGCATATTCTGCGGCTGTGCATGGAAAAAGGGTTGGTAGACGGGAAGGTCATTTTGACCGATTCCACCCACGTGAAGGCGAGTACGTCATTCAAGGCGAATAGGAAGGTGTTGGCAGAGCGGGAAACAAGCGACTACATGGAGCGGCTGGACCGGTATGAAGCTCTGGAACGTGAGCGGTTGGAAGCATCCGGCGCCATCAAGCCGCAGCGTGCAGGGCGTGTGAAAAAGGAAGGAGCAAAGACTGAAAAGACGGTCAGCGCCACGACCCGGATGCAGGAATGCTGCGTCGGCCGAGAAAACCGGAAGGGATGCACTATCTAAGCCATCAAAGCTTGGATGCCGCTCATGGAATCGTGGTAGATGTGGCGGTGACGCCGGGAAATGCGAACGATTCGGAGCCGTATCTGGGACGCATTGAATATATGCGGGAACATCTGGGCCTGAATATTCAAACAGCTGGTGCGGACAGCGCGTATGGCACCAGCCTGATTTACCGGGCCATGGAGGATATGGGCATCCGGCTGCACACGCCCAGGGAGACGGGCGGTGCGACCTACAAGGTGGAGTTCAAGCGCGAAGATTTTCGGTATAAGCAGGAAAAGGACTGCTTTGTTTGTCCAGCGGGTAAGGAACTGACGCTGCGGAGCCTTGAACGGGAGAACTACAACATCTGCCGCATCTACCGGGCCGACAGGAAGGACTGCCGGATTTGTCCGATGCTCAGCAGATGTGTAAGCGACAGCCACCGAAGCCGGAGTATCCGTAAGAACATTTTCGAGGAAGCTGTAAAACGGCAGCGGGATAAGGATGGCACTCCCGCTCACGAGCGTATTCTGAACCTGCGGCAGATCTGGTGCGAGGGCAGTTTTGCGGCCCAGAAATGGATGCACAATTTAAGACGCCTGTTCAGGCGAGGAATAGAGGCAGCAGAAGACCACTGCCTCTTGTCGGCGACCGCCTTAAACCTAAAGCGCATGGTAAGGTGCCTGGGATAATACCCAAGGCGCTGTTTTTTTTACCCATTTCACCGAATTCTCCGTATTTTCTTCATAAATGACGGACTTTGTCAACACCTCGAACTTGGCCCGAAGTCAAATAAGGAATGAGCGACAGCGAAATGACGCAACAAAGGCCAGGTTTGGGGTGGCTACCCCAACAGCAATTTTGAGATTTGACCGTAAGGGAAAATCCTCAAAATGTGCAAGTGTGTGTACACTTGCCCTGCTTGCCACTTTTGTTTGAAATGATGAATAGCCTATACTCTGCTAATCATTTCTCAGCAAATATTCAAGCGCAAATGCACCGTCCCGTGTGCTTGTGAATAGATGCGCATTATCCTTGTAAATCATAGCGAAACATGGTACTATATTGGTTAGGCGAGACTAACTTGCCTGCCTCCTTTTGGATGACATGGGAGATGTCTTCGAATATATGCCATGAATGGAGCGATACATATGAGTATCAATTTGAACGAAGTAATGGAGGAATACGCGCGGTTGTCGTTTAGTTTGGGGCCGGTGCGTTGTTTACACACCCAGCCGGGTCAGAATGTGGAAGGGTATCATACCTATCTATCCGCTTTTCTTTTTCCGCTTCGGGGGAAGGCCCAACTAAATATGAGTGAGAACAGTTATGAACTCCAACCTGGAAAGGTGATTCATGGTTGCCCCGGAAAGTGGCTGACAGCCCAAAATAAAGATGAGGTTTCATTTGAGTTTTTTGCGCTTTATTATCAATACGATGGGGCGAATGCGGGTTATATGCACTGCCCTTATGAGTTAGAAGTCGGTATCAACCCCCGGCTTTTCTCCACACTGCGACAACTGGCGGCATTATGGGAAAAGCCAGACGTACAGACAACGCTACAAATGAAAATGCTGGTGTATTCTGTTCTCTCCGAGATGTTTTCCAGCGCGCAGAGCATTAGGCAGACTGACGCCCATAGCGTTGTGGAGGATGCGAAAAGCTATGTGGATCAGCATTATATGGAACCGCATACCTTGTGTGAATTAAGCGGCAGATACAGCATGTGCGGCAAGTATTTTTCCGACGTGTTTAAGCGGCATACGGGCATTAGCCCAATTGATTATTTGATTTCCTGCCGTCTGGAGCAGGCAAGGAAATTGCTTGAATCTACAGAGTTCAGCATCAAAGAAATTGCAAAAAGCGTGGGTTATAAAGATGCGCTGTATTTCAGCCGACAGTTCAGGCATCATTATAACATCTCTCCCACAGGCTTCAGACAGCAGGCGATGCAGAATTTGTAACAGGAAATCGTCCATGTGAATTTCAGGAAATATGCAATTCCAATATAGATTGGGTATAGGTATACTAATGTTCAGGAATGAGTTAGTCTGCTCTAACCACAATCGCATTGGAGGAATGAAAATGAAAAGACTGATGGGGCTATTTTTGTCAGCTGCACTTTTAACGGGACTTTTTGCAGGATGTGCTGGAACGCCTGCGAATGAGACCAACACAAGTAGGCCACCTGTTTCCAACACCAGCACACCGGAGCCATCCCAAAACAAAGAAAGCGCATGGCCAAGAACAATTAAAGACGCCGCAGGGTATGAAGTGGTTTTGGAGGCCAAACCGGAACGGGTCACTATGCTGCATACATATCCTTTGGAATTTCTTCTCGCGCTTGGTATAAAGCCCACGGCGACGGCTCGGGCGAACCTGTTGGGGGAGGTTGCCGATCTCAGTCAATCTGAATTGTACAGTCCTTATGTCGACGGCCTTGACATGATGGATTTGGGCAGCGCCCTTGAAATTAATCTCGAAGCGGTTCTTGAATCAAATCCCGATGTTATTATCACTTTTGCCGGGCACAGAGGTGTTGACGCGATACATGACCAATTGGTAGCGGCGGCTCCTGTTATCTACATTGATTATACCGCAACCTGGCAGGATCAATTAGCTTTCTGTGCACAGATTTTCGGAAAGGAAGACGAGGTGGATGGAATCGTAGCGGATATTGAAGGAGAGATAGCCGACGCAAATAAAACCCTTGAAAAACATTCCGAAAGAACATTAGCGTTTTTCCGTACAGACGGGAAAGGTTTCATTGCCCTTGGCGGCGCGGCTTATTATAACACCTTCAAAATCACAAAACCGGACGGATTTTCTGCTGAAACCATATCGCTTGAAGCAGTGGCTGATATGGACCCCTATTACATTGTATTTCAACATAACTACAAGTCTTCCGTAGCTTTTGTGGAAAGCATGAAATCATCTTCCGTATGGAATTCCCTTGATGCGGTAAAAGATGGGCGGGTTTATTATTTTGATGAAGAAATGAACACCTTCGGCCCGCTGACCATGCGCCTTGCCGCCGAAAAGCTGACTCAGTTATATACCGAGTAGTAAGTTGAGTGTCTTAACTCATATATGTGTGGGGGCGGATATGTCTTTTATCTGCCCCCTTTCCGTTTGACAGCGCTGGATTTTCAGATGCCTTCCTCACCACGACCGGTCTGTATGTCGGAAGCATGGAATACTATCGAGGAGCATTTTTACATGAAACAAAGGCAAGACACACATCAAAAAGTAAAACGAAAGCACTCATGGACGGCGTTTATACTCATCGTTGCGGGATCGGGGATATTGATTGCGCTTGCGGCATTCTCTGTCACCCGCGGCGCGTCCGATATTTCCATGCCGACGGTTTTTGACGCGTTGTTCAAATTCAATTCGCAAAACAAGCACCATCTCATTATCCATGATATTCGTCTACCCCGCGTGATTGCCAGCGCGCTGGTCGGGGCGGCGCTGGCTGTGGCCGGCGCGGTAATGCAGGGAGTTACCCGCAATCCGCTTGCAGATTCGGGGCTGATGGGATTAAATGCCGGAGCCGGTTTTGCGCTGGCCGTCAGCTTTGCATTTTTCCCATCGCTTTCCTATCTTCAAACAATTTTGGTTTGCTTTGTGGGGGCAGCGTCGGGTGCGGCAATGGTTATGGGCGTGGCTTCCTTGCGGCGCGGCGGCGTTACGCCCATGCGCCTGATCCTGGCGGGGGCGGCGGTCAGTGCGCTGTTGACTGCGCTCAGCCAAGGCATTGCACTGTGCTTCGATGTTACACAGGATATTATGTTTTGGACGGTCGGAGGCGTTTCCGCGTCGAACTGGGATCAAGTAGCCATCATGACTCCTTTCATATTGGGGGCGTTGGTATGCGCCATCGCCGTATCCAGGCGAATTTCGCTTGTAAGCCTCGGTGAAGAAGTGGCAAAAGGGTTGGGGGCAAATATAAAATTGGTCAACGCTCTCTGTTCTGTAATCGTCGTAATGCTTGCTGGCATTTCCGTGTCTGTTGTGGGCGCGGTCGGCTTTATGGGATTAATCATTCCTCATATCGTCCGTTTTGCTGTCGGAGCCGATTATCGTTTAATCGTACCGACCTCAGCGGTGTTGGGCAGTTTACTGATGGTTACGGCCGACCTCGCAGCCCGCACAATGAATCCGCCCGTGGAAATTCCGATTGGTGCGCTTATTGCAATCATTGGCGTGCCGTTCTTCCTGTATCTTGCCCGCAGGCAAAGAAGGAGAACGACATGATGACACAGGAAGCGGTAAAAAATTATAAGAGAAAAATTGCACTGCGAAATATGTGGATCGTTATCGGCGGTGCGCTTTTGCTTATATCCATCTTTTTTATCAGTATGAACATAGGCTATTCCAAACTTTCGATATTAGATGCGCTCAATACAATAATAGGCAAGGGAACAGAGAATCAAGAACTTATATTGTTTCAATACCGTTTGCCGCGTATTGTCATTTCTGTGCTGATTGGAGCGGGCCTTTCCCTGTCAGGTTGTATCATACAGGGAATCTCCCGAAATCCGCTGGCTGAGCCGGGGCTTTTGGGCATCAACGCCGGTGCGGGGCTTATGGCCATACTATATGCCCTGTTGTTGGGCATAACCAATTTTTTGTCGGTCTTTACACTCCCGTTTTTGGCGCTGATCGGTGCGGCCGCAGCAGCAGTTGCCGTGTATTTTCTTGCTTATAAAAAGCAGGAGGGAATTTCGAGCGACCGATTGGTGCTGACAGGGATAGCGGTTCAGGCAGGCATCTCCGCTTTAACGACAGTGTTGATTGTCAGCTTGGACGATATGAAGTTCAGCATTGTTGCGGGCTGGCAGGCGGGGCAAATCTGGGGAGCGAATTGGCAGTATGTTCTGGCGCTTTTGCCTTGGCTGTGCGCGCTGATACCCTATGTTCTATTCAAGGCGAAGTCGCTTGATGTCCTGAATTTGGGAGACGAAGTGGCCATTGCTTTGGGTATGTCCGTGGAAAGGGAACGGCGCAACTTATTTGCCATATCGGTTATGCTGGCCGCGTGCTGTGTGGGCGTGGGCGGCAACATCAGCTTTGTGGGGCTGATCGCCCCTCATTTGGCGCGGCGGCTGGTAGGCCCGAAACATCGGATTTTACTGCCTGTATGTGCGCTGACAGGAGCTGTTTTGGTTTGTGTAGCGGATACGTTAGGGCGAATACTGATTCAGCCCTCCTCAATACCTACCGGTATTATGACCTCGATTATCGGCGCGCCGTATTTTATTTATCTCTTGACAAAGAGCAAACAGCAGTAAAGAAGGGAAATCTGATGAACAGCATTACAACGGAAAATTTAGCTGTTGCCTACGACGAAAATATCGTGATAGGCGATTTGAATATGCAAATCTCGCAAGGGAAGATCACGGCCATTATCGGACCGAACGGCTGTGGCAAGTCCACGGTACTCAAGGCCGTGGGCCGCATTTTGAAGCCGAAAAGGGGTATGGTGTACTTAAACGGCGACGACATCAGGCGTTTGGGCACAAAGGAAGTGGCGCAGAAGATGGCGGTATTGCCTCAATCCCCGCAAGCTCCTGCCGGGCTGACCGTGGGCGAGCTTGTGGCCTATGGGCGTTTCCCGCATCAGAGGGGCTTCGGGAAACTCAAGCCTGACGATAAGGAAATCATCCGGTGGGCGCTGGAAGTCACAAAGCTGACAGAGCTTGAAACCACGGCTGTGGACAACCTCTCGGGCGGCCAACGGCAACGGGTCTGGATCGCGATGGCGCTGGCTCAGCAAACCGACCTCATTTTGCTGGACGAGCCGACTACTTACTTAGACCTTGCTTATCAGCTTGAGGTGTTGGAGTTGCTCTACCGACTTAACCGAGAGCAAGGCTGCACCATCGTCATGGTGCTGCACGATCTCAACCTCGCCGCACGTTTTTCCGACTATATGATCGCCACCCGCTGCGGGGACATCATCAAGCACGGCACGCCGGAAGAAGTCATGACTCCCGAGGTGCTGAAGGAAACCTTCCATATCGACGCCGAGATCGTCAAGGAGCCGCGCACAAGCCGCCCCACCTGCATATCCTACGATCTTATACCGGAAACGCGAAATGAATGCGATGAATGCGAGAGTGCCTGCCGATGAAGAAGATAGCGATTTATGGCAAGGGCGGCATCGGGAAATCCACCACCGTGTCCAACGTATCGGCGGCAATGGCGGCGATGGGGCTCGTCGTCATGCAGATTGGCTGCGACCCGAAGGCAGACTCCACCCGCAACCTGACGGGCGGCAAAAATATCCCCACTGTGCTCGATACCCTGCGGGAAAAGGGCGACGCGGAACTGGATGATTTGGTGGTGAAAAGCGCGACGGGCGTGCTGTGCGTGGAATCGGGCGGGCCGGTGCCCGGCGTGGGCTGCGCGGGGCGGGGCATCATCACGGCCTTTGAAAAGCTGGAGGAGCTGGACGCTTATGCAATGTACAAGCCGGATGTGGTTCTCTATGACGTTCTGGGCGACGTGGTCTGCGGGGGCTTCGCCATGCCTATCCGGGGCGGGTACGCCGACGAGGTGTGTATCGTGACCTCAGGGGAAATGATGTCCCTCTACGCCGCCGCCAACATCGCCAGCGCGGTCAAGAGCTTCGGCAAGCGTGGCTACGCTTCCCTGAGGGGACTGATCCTCAACGGCAAAAATATCGCGGATGAAAACGAACTGGTGGATAAAGCGGCGGCGGAAATTGAAACAAGCGTCATTTACCGCCTGCCGCGGCATCCGCTGGTACAGCTGGCCGAAGCCGAGGGCAAAACCGTGGTGGAGGCTTTCCCGGATTCCGATATGGGGGGGCATTACAGGGCGCTTGCCAAACTGCTGCTGGAAGGAGGCGAAGAACCGTGAAGGAACTGCAACACTTAAAAAGGTTATCGGCGGTGAAAACAAATGCCGGTGTAAAATTTCTGACTCCGGCTGCTTTCCCGGGCAACCACTGTCCCCTGCATACGGTTTTAGCACTCAGCTCCAATATCCGGGGTATGTCCACCCTTGTGGTCGGCACATCGGAATGCGCCAATTACAGCCGCAACGTCCTTGTAAAGCCCAAAGGCGAAAAAACGGCTCTGCACTGGATGTATGTGCTGGATGCCCATGAAGTGGTGTTCGGATGCCGAAAAGGACTTATAGATGCCATCCGTGAAATGGATGTATCGGGTGCGCGGGCTATCATGCTGGTTTCAACCTGCGTGCCGGAGGTAATCGGAGAGGATATTGAAGGAATTGCCCATGAGATACAGCCTCAGATAAAAGCACGGCTGAATTATGTGCAGTTAGGGCATTTCAAATGCAACAGCTACCCTTCTGGCTTTTGGAAAACCCTCTCTGCTTTTGGAGAAATGATGGAACCGCGGCAAACTCGGCCGGCTGTTGTCAACATACTTGGCCGCAGCCCGGAGGAAGATCATATTCCCATGCCCGAGCTGCTGACGGCGCTTATTCAAAAGGGCTTTCGGCTTCGGTTTCTCGCGCCAAAATCAGACATTGATGATTTTATCTGTGCCCCGGACGCAAGGCTGAACCTGATTCTCTCTCCCTATATGAATCCTATGGCGGAAATTATGCAGAAAAGGGTTGGCGTACCTTTCATCAGCCTTCATGAAGGCTATGAGGTGTCTGCAATCGACGGTCTATACCGGGCCGTGGCGGAAACCCTTGAAATCGCATGGAACGGCGAGTTTGAAAAGCAACGGGAAAGGGCTCTTTTACTGCAAGATCGGGTTAATGAAGCATTCCGCGGTGTTCGGTATATCACCACGCACCGCAATATTCTGATGCCCCTGCCTCTTGCATTATATCTGGCAAAATTCCAGATGGAGCCTATTCTGCTGCATCTGGAGGAGTTTTATCCCGACGACCGCGGCTGGGCAAAGGAATTGCTTGAAAGGGGACAAAACCCCTGGCTTTGCCACATGGTGAACGAGCAGGCTGACGCATCGGTGCTGGAACGTCTTGAACCCGATTTATCCTTTGGGGAGATTCCCGAGGGAACGGGCAAGGTCCCCTGCGTCCCATATCTGTATGAGCTGTATGGGCAAATCGGTTATGAACGCACGGCATTGCTGCTCGACAGAATGCTCGGTACACTGAAAAATGCATATGAACGAAAGGGAGGGGGAGAACATGGGGCTGTATAAATTCAAACCGCCTTCATCTGGAAGAATGGGTATACTGCGCACGCTTGCCTCTGTCCGTGATGCCGCTCTGATTGAATACGGCTGCATGGGTCACATGCTTTACGGCCGTGTCTTTTTGAACCAGGCAAGCGTATGGGAGGGTTGCGGGCTGTATTCAACGCATATTGACGAGACGGATATTTCTATGGGAGATACCGGGCGGCTCGAGAGGGCCGTAGCCGAAATTATACGGTGCGACCGGCCGAAGGTTGTTTTTTTCCTGCCCTCCGCAGTCCCGGCCATAATCGGAACCGATTTGCCCGCAATATGCAAAGAATTACAGTCTGACTATCCGGATGTACGCCTACTCCCCTTTGGATACGGCGGTTTTGATATTTATGGATACCGCGGCGTGCAGGAAACGCTTTTACTCCTTGCTCAAGCATTGCCGAAGGATATAGAAAAAACGCCTGTCCCCACGTTCAATATCATCGGCTCTTGCGCCGATATGTTCCGATTTCATGCAGATGCAGGCGAGATCATCCGCATAATGGAGGGAGCTTTTGGAATGAAGCCGCTGTGCGTACTGACCTCCGATACATCCGTTGCACAGATAGAGCATATGGGCGGCGCGCATATCAATCTCGTTATCCGGAGGGAAGGAAAGCCTGCCGCGGGGCATCTAAAAAGTCGTTTCGGGACGCCATATTATGCGGGCAGACCCTATGGCATTGAAGGGACTGTTCGATGGCTTAAAGAGCTTTCAAAAGCGTCAGGTCTGCCGCTCAATATGCATTTTATACAACATGAAACAGAAAAAGCCCAAAGACAGCTTCTTCCGTCCATGAGGGTTTTCAGTCATGCCATTCGCTCGCATCCCGACGAGGCGACGCTTTCTGTCGGCGGTCATGCGGATATGGTAAAAGGTGTTGTTGATTTTGCCGCAAACGAGCTGTCGTTGAATAAAGGCGTCTGCTGGTGCGACTGCCCCGAAATGACAAGCGAGAACGTCCCTTATTTTACCGAAGATCAATGGACGTGGGCCATACAATTTCAGAAAAAAGGCTTGCTGATGGCAAGCGGCGAGGTATTGGAATGGGCCGGCTGCGATATGGAACTCCAAATCTCCAACCCCGATACAAAGTGGCGTTTGAGTCCGTATGAACCGCCCTTTGTCGGATTCCACGGGGCGGTACATATGACTGGGCTATGGCTTAACGCCCTGCTGGAGCAAGAAAAGGATTAAAATAGTGATCATCACGCTGTAAAGGAGGAACAGCAGCATGAATACCCCTACCGCATCACAGGCTCACTATATCAAAGCCGTATTTGAGCTTTCCTCCGCAAGCTGCGACGGAAGCGCGCGAGTCGTGGATATTGCAAACAAAACGGGCGTATCCAAGGCCAGCGCCAGCCTTGCCATGAGCAAACTGGAAAAGGAGCGCCTTGTGCGTAGCGGCGGCAGGTTTATCTCACTCCGGCGGGCAAACGGCTTGCCGTCCAGATGCTCGACAAGTGTACGGTTATCCGGGACTTCCTGGCGGATGTCCTGACGATGGATAAAGAAATCGCGGCGGCCGATGCTTGCGCCATCGAGCATGTTGTCAGCGTAGACACGCTTTGTTCCTTATGCCGCTATGTCAGCAATGGACGGTTTTCATTTTCACCGGTTACGCCACACCTATACCAGCAATCTTCTCTCCGGCGGGGCCGAACCGAAAGAGATGCAAGAGCTTCTCGGGCACTCAAGCGTTGAGACGACAATGAATATCTACGCCCATGCCTCAAGGGAAAGCAAGCGGACTTCTGCAAGGTCGCTTGATAAGGTGGTGAACGGAGTATAAAAGAACTTTCCCTTATTTCTTCCGGCAAGGGAAAAAACAAGGGAAAAGCGCAAAGTTAAGGTCATGAAAACGCTGAAATTGCGGGGATTTACAAGGGTTTTGGACTTAGAAACAGACAAACAGGAATTTGAAATGTAAATTATTTTTATAGCGTGGACTATTCATACACTAAGAAACAGAGCGCCGCTGAAAGCCGCACACGCAACCGAGAATCAAAAGTATAAATACATGGCTGCACCGATAAAGAAATTCCGCGGTAAAGTATGGCCCTTGCCCTCGGAAGAAGCGTCTATAATGCTGGACCTGTTTATGTGCAAGAAAGGGCATTATGACTATCTGCCTTTGTACGTCATATGCAGCCGGGCGTGCGTCTTATCTCCCTGCGCGAAACAGACGGAAAGATCAACCAGCTTTCGGGCAGCCGCGGAAAGCCGCTGTCCTTTGGAATATACCAGATTTGCCTGTATAAAAAGCGGGTCCTCGGTCCATTTCAGTCGCTGCAGCTTTCCGGCTGAAATATCTGCAGATACCACGCAGCGGGGTAAAAGCGTGACGCCAAAGTTTTGTTTCGCGAGATTGCGGATCATGGAAACGCTACCCATATGCTGCTGCGCAGCCGGAGAGACACCGTGTACGGCAAGGAGTTGTTTGAGTGCCTTTGCATAACAGCAGTTTGGGTATGTCAACATCAGCATTGCATTCGCGAGATCCGCAGGAGTAATCACTGCCCGGCCGGAGAGCGGATGATGCGGGTGGGCAACAAGAACAAGTTCCTCCATAAACAGAGGAACGGCAGTCAAGCCGGGGATCTGTGCGGCATCCATCGTATATAAGTATGCGATATCCATTTCGCCGTTTTTCAGCCTTGCCGGGAAAAATGTGCAATCGGAGATTTGTATGGATAACTCAACGGAAGGTTGTGCCGTCGCATATTCCTTAAACACGTTTGTCATGCTGTATTGGCCAATGGATTCTGCCGCGCCCACACGCAGCAGCCCTTGTACGGGCAAATCGTGCTCGATTTCACCGCAAGCCTGCGCATAAAGAGACAACATTTTTTCTGCATAACTGAGAAATCGCTGCCCGTCTGCTGTAAGGCAAATGCTGTTGCCGCGACGCTCTACCAGCTTGACGTGGAGTTCCTCCTCCAATGTCTTCATATGTCCCACGAGCGTGGAAGGCGCATAATTGAGTTGTAATGACGCACTGCTGTAGCTTTTTTCTTTTGCCAGCATCAAAAACGTTTCCAAATGTTTCGTATCCATTAGGGCTCCGGAAATTGTTTGTTTTTTCACATAAGAGTAGCATGTTATAAACGGTCTGTCAAAAAGGGGCCTTTGCGGGCAAGCCGCAAAAGCCCCGGAACCAGTTATGCCGGTATTCAATCCGTAACGACGCTTTGGCCGGCGATCCGTCCAAATGTCAATGCGTCGGCAGTGGCGTTACCGCCCAAACGGTTGGAACCGTGGATGCCCCCCGTTACTTCGCCGGCAGCAAAAAGGCCGGGGATAACGGCCCCATTCTCGTTTAGAACGCGGGCGTCGGTATCAATGGTGATGCCGCCCATCGTATGGTGAATAGAGGGCGCACGCGGCGTCGCATAGAAGGGACCCTCCTCTATGGCCTTGTCAAACAGTTTGCGGCCAAACACAGGATCACTTTGATCCGCCACCATCTGATTATATTCGGCGACCGTTTGCTCCAGGCTTCCCGCCGGCATGCCAAGCTGTTCCTCCAGGCCCGCCAGCGAATCGGCTTTATATATCCTGCCCAGTGAAACGAGCGTTTCCACATTTTCATCAAAGGAGTTATACTCTTCCACGATAGTGGAATCATTGATATCGTATACCAGCGCGTCCCGCTGCTGCTTAATGGCCGCAACAAACTCATCACGCCTTGCGTCCTCGTTGATGAAGCGTTTCCCTTCCTTGTTTACAACGATCACGTCGTCCAGCCCGGACATTTTACGTGCCCGTCCCTGCAAAGCGCCAGAGCCAGGGGTTGCAAGGGGGTACACCTGTATGTATTCCATGCCGGTCGTGCCCGCCCCGATCGCCGTTGCCATCAGGATACCGTCCCCTGTGGCGCCGGGCTGGTTGGTGGATACCATATCCGGAGTCAGCGCCGGGTTATACTCCGCGCGCATCTCTTTGTTGTTGCTGAATCCGCCTGTTGCCAGCACAACGCCTTTGCTGGCGCTGAACCGGTATTCGCTGCCAAATTGATCATACGCCGTAACGCTTGTCACTCTTCCATTCTCCACATTCAAGCGGTCAGCCTTCATGTTGGTTATAATGGTTACGTTAAGCTCCATTGCTTTGTTATACAGCGGTTCTATAATGCCTGTACCCGCAGGTGCGGCAATCTGGTGGGTGCGCTGCCAGAGCGCCCCTGCACCCTGGCTGACTTTGTCGCTAAGATGCGCACCCAGCTCCACAAGCCAATGAAGTGTATCAAGCGTATTTTTCGTATACTTGCAGATAAGCGGTATAAACCCTACTTTGTCCCCGCCATTGTAGGTCTGCAGTGCATGCCATTCCGGGCAGTCAAACAGCGTCTCTGATCTGGAAGCCTGATATGCTTCATACGCCGCCTTTACGTCGGCAATCAGCTTTGCATGATCATCGTTCACGGGCTCTTCCGATATCGCCTTTTCCACAGCCGCCTTAAGCGTATCCGTCATCGGCAGGGCCTCCTGCATATCCGGGTCGGCGGTGTTGTACGCGCTGGCGCAGCGTACGGTGTTACCGCCAACGACCGGCATCTTCTCCAGAACGATTACGCTGGCGCCCGCCTGTGCGGCTGTTACTGCGGCGCTCAGACCCGCCCCGCCCGCGCCAACTATGATGACGTCCGCGGTTTGCTCTGTCACCTGCGTACTCTTCTTTCCCTTAGGCGGTACTTGCGCCTGTAAGGCGGCAGGGTCTGCTCCTGCCTGAGTTACGCAGTCCGCCGCGGCACTTTTAAGCGCGTTGCTGGTAACCGTAGCGCCCGAGACGGCGTCCACATTGAGCGTCTGGTAAGCAACGATATCCTTGCAAAGCAAGGGGATTGCGGCTTCGCCCAAAAACTTGGTTTCGGAATGTTTGGTGACATTGACGGAGACGATGCTTGTTTCATCAAACGTCATTTCCACATCCATATAATCGTTGTTCCCGTACACAGAGGTTGTATATGTGCCGGGTTTAAACGTGACATTGCCCGTATCGGGGGCTTCCCCCTTCGCCTGTGAAAGCGCTGAATCCACTGCCTGAATGATTGCCTTTGAGCTGAGCGTCGCACCGGAAACCTCATCCACGGCGGTACTTTGCGCTTTTACGATTTCGCCGGGCAGCGAATCTATAGCCTTGGAGCCTACACTCTCCGTCTCTTTGTTTGCCAAAACGGTAACGTTCAGAATTGCGCTGGCGTCGACTTCTACAGAAACTTCAATCGGTCCACCGTATCCCTGGGCGCTTGCCGTATACGTGCCAGGCGTATAAACGCCCTCCGCAGCGGTCTCCGGCGTCTGAGCGGCCGGCGCGCTTACAGGCTGGCAACCCGCCAGCAGCATAAACGCGCATAGACCCGCCAGCAGCCGTAATGGTTTCTTGAGATTGTACATAACGATACCCCCTTTTGTAGTGTGCCGGATGCCGTTTGTGATTTTTGCAACAAGCACATACGTATTATATTGTAAATCCCTTGGCACAGGTGGATGAAAAATCCGAATACCGTTTCGCATATTTCGAGTTGCTTCGTAAGAGCCTGACCCGTGCGGGCAGATGCAAGATTACAAAACCATAAAAATTAAAGTGTTTTATTAAAATAGGACGTAAATTCCCATTCTATGCGATTTCTCCTATAGCATCGGAATAACTTAATCTTCGGGATAACGGCCAATATTCCGATATCGGAATATCGGTAGGTATTACATCGAGATAGAAGAAGATGAGATGATGTCGATCATGCGAGAAGTGCAACGGAATATTGACAGGCCGGAGCATCTAGTTAAACCGGCGAAATCTTCCCCACGAACATCGCGCCGGTGACCACGCAGGGCCACAAAGTGCTGCCCATGAAATGGGCTTTGCCCGATATGACGGTAAAGGGCATGTAATCAATGCCAGGAGTGAATCAGCAAGCGAGAAATCTATGTTCAAGCGGCCACTTTATGAAGGGTACTGCCTTATCCCGGCGTTCGAGCCGAATAGGGCAGGGAACAAGTCTGCCAAATTTGCGTAGGGCAGTTGGTAAGGGCCTTCGGCCTGCTTGCTTAGCTGTTCCGCGCAGAACGCATGTTTGCGCGTGTCAGTCGACGGACTGTCATTTTAGATTTTGGGAAGCTTGTGCCTGAGGGTTGAAAAAGTTTGAACGGATGTAGTATGCTATCATCAATAATAGCCTATTGTTTTTTTAATGCGCTGTTTTGCAAGATCAGGTGGCAATATGCAACAACCCATTACCGGCGGAATTATCGCCGCGGCCAGTAAAAGGGACGCGTATCCGCTTTTAAAGCTCGGCTCCATCACCGCTGTGCGGCGGGTGGTGCTGACGTTCCAACAGGCGGGCGTGTCTCCTGTGGTCATTATTACCGGATATGCGGCGGAGGAGATCGAACGCCAGCTTGCGGACGCCGGCGTGATATTCCTGCGCAATGAAAACTATGAAAAACCGCAGCTGTTCGAATCCATCAAAATCGGACTCTCTTATCTTTCAAACAAATGCGATCGCGTGGTGGTAACGCCCGTCAACGTGCCCATGTTTTCACCGGATACGCTTAAAAAGCTGATGGATGCGGAGGGTAGCATCATAACGCCGTCCTATCTCGGGAAGGCAGGGCACCCGGTATTGCTCCATAAGGAGGTCATTCCGGATGTGCTCGCCTACGACGGCCCCATGGGGCTTCGTGGTGCACTTGCTGCATTGGAAAACAAACGAAAATGGATTGCTGTGGAAGACGCAGGCATTCTTCATAACGTCTATGATCTGGACAGGCTCAACGAACATCTGGACGAACACAACCGCTCCATTCTCCATCCGCTGGTACGTTTGAGCATTGAGCGGGAGGCGCTGTTCTTCAACGCCAGGACGAAGCTCCTTCTTATTTTGATAGAGGATACGCAGTCCGTACGCAGCGCTTGCGATCATATGGCGCTCTCCTACGGCAAGGCGTGGGAAATGATCAACGCCCTTGAGCAGGAGCTTGGGTACCCTGTTGTTCACCGCAGGCACGGCGGAAGCCGGGGCGGGCGCACACGTCTGACCGAGCAGGGGAAAGCGTTCCTGTCCGCCTACGAGCAATTTGAGCAAAACGTGCGCGGCTATGCGCAAAAGGAGTTTGAACGGTTATTCCGGGAAGGAAAGCTCTTATAACAGCAGCGTAAAACCAAGTTCTTTTGACAAAGAATTTGATAACAAACGGCCCTTCTTTTTATAATCATCGTAACGAGACATATCTGGATGTTACGGTTCGGTGATTGATAACGGGGAGGGCTTCTATGTTTACACTCCACATCAACGGAAAAGAAATCACGGCACAACAGGATAAGCGCCTGCTGACGTTTCTGCGGGAGGATTTGCGCCTGACCTCCGTCAAGGATGGATGCAGCGAAGGCGTGTGTGGTACTTGCACCATCTTGGTGGACGGCAAAAAAACCAAGGCATGTACGCAGAAACTCTCGAAATTCGTCGGCAAGCAGATCGTTACGGTGGAAGGGCTAAGTGAGCGTGAACGTGAGGTGTACGTGCACTGTTTTTCGGAAGCGGGCGCGGTACAGTGCGGCTTCTGCATCCCCGGCATGGTCATTTCCGCAAAGAGCTTGCTGGATGCAACCCTCAACCCGACCCGTGAGGAAGTCAAGCAGGCGATACGGGGTAACCTCTGCCGCTGCACGGGGTATGTGAAGATTGAGGACGCGATCCTGTTGGCGGCCAAATTCTTCCGGGAAAACCTGCCCATTCCCGCGCCGGAACAAAGCACGGGCATCAACCGGCGTTTTAAACGACCGGACGCAAAGGAAAAGGTGTTGGGCACCGGGGAATTCGTGGACGATATCGTACTGCCGGGCATGCTGTATGCCAAGGCATTGCGCTCCAAATACCCCCGGGCATGTGTAAATAAAATTGATGTCAGCAACGCCGAACAGCATCCCGCATGCGTCAAAATACTCACGGCGAAGGACGTTCCCTACAACAAAACCGGCCATGTATTACCTGACTGGGACGTGATGATTGCAGAAGGCGATACGACCCGGTATATCGGCGACGCCATCGCCCTGGTGTGTACAAAAACACAGGAAGCGCTCGATGAAGTGCTTGCGATCATTGAGGTGGATTATACCGAACTGACGCCGGTCAATTCCCCTACCGATGCATTGCGGGCCGACGCACCCCTCATCCATGCGGGCGGCAACATCATGCGCAAGGAAATCCTGCGCCGGGGCGACGCCGACGCCGCGATCAAAAGCTCCAAATACGTCGTGACCCGCAAATATTATACGCCTTTTAACGACCATGCCTTCATGGAACCGGAGTGCGCTATCGCCATGCCCGAGGGGGAAGACGGCATTCTGCTCTATAGCGGCGCGCAAAGCGTCTATGATGAAAAGCATGAGATCGCCGCGATGCTCAAAATACCGGAGGAAAAGGTGCATTGCCAAAGTAAGCTGGTGGGCGGCGGCTTTGGCGGGAAAGAGGACATGAGCGTGCAGCATCACGCCGCTCTTATGGCCTGGTGTGTAAAAGCGCCGGTAAAGGTAAAGTTCAGCAGGCAGGAAAGCCTTCTGTACCACACCAAGCGCCACCCCATGGATATGGAATTTACCACTGCGTGCGACGAAAACGGCAACCTTACCGCCATGAAAGCGATATTGATTGCGGATACCGGCGCCTACGCAAGCCTTGGCGGGCCGGTACTGCAGCGCGCCTGCACCCATGCTGCGGGGCCCTATAACTATCAGAACGTCGATATTCTGGGCATGAGCGTATATACCAACAACGTAGTGGCCGGGGCTTACCGGGGATTTGGTGTAACCCAAAGCTGCTTCGCTACCGAAAACAACCTGAACCTGCTTGCTGAGATGGTGGGGATTTCCCCTTGGGAGATCCGCTATAAAAATGCCATCCGCCCCGGCCAGGAATTGCCCAACGGCCAGCTGGCGGACGAAAACTGCGCCATGGCAGAATGCCTGGAGGCAGTAAGAGAGGTCTATGAAAGACACCCCTATTCAGGAATCGCCTGCGGCTTTAAAAACAGCGGCAAGGGCATCGGCATCAGGGATACCGGGCGCTGCCTATTGAGCATTGAAAACGGCATCGTCCATATCCGCACCAGCGCAGCCTGTATGGGCCAAGGGATCGCCACCGTGTGTACCCAGATGGTTTGCGAGGAAACCGGTCTTTCCCCTGCGCTTGTGTATCATGAGCGGCCGGATACCATCCGCACGCCGGACAGCGGCACCAGTACGGCCAGCCGCCAGACGGTGGTGACGGGTGAGGCTGCGCGCCGCGCTGGTGCACAGCTGGCTGCGGCACTCAAAGACGGACGCACACTTACCGACCTTGAAGGGGAAGAGTTCTACGGCGAGTATGTACCCATCACCGACCCTATGGGCACACAAAAGAAGAACCCTGTGAGCCATGTCAGCTACAGCTACGGCGCACAGGTCGTGGTGCTGGATGAAAAGGGGAAGGTTGAAAAGGTTGTCGCCGCCTACGATGTGGGTACGCCCGTCAACCTCCAGTCCGTGGAAGGGCAGATCGAAGGCGGTATCATCATGGGCCTCGGCTTTGCGCTCACGGAGGATTACCCCGTCAAGGACGGATATCCGCAGGTGAAGATGGGGACGCTGGGCCTCATGCGCGCGCCGGATGCCCCGCCCATCGAGGTGAAACTGGTGCAAGCGCCCGGTGAAAAGCTGCCCTATGCACATGGCGCAAAAGGTGTTGGCGAATTGTGCCTGATCCCCACCTCTCCCGCCTGCTCGCATGCGTATTACCGGCTGGATGGCAAGTTTAGGGCATCCCTGCCATTGAAGGAAACGTATTATAAGCCCGCTAAAAAAACGGGAGAGCCAAAATGAACACGGGCGGATTGATTCTGGCAGCCGGTTTGTCCAGCCGCATGGGCGGCTTCAAACCGCTGCTGCCAATCAATGAAACACCTTTGATTGCCTTGTGCGTGGAAGGCATGCTGCGCGCAGGTGTTTCCCATGTTGTTGTGGTGCTGGGGTACCACGCGGCCAAAGTGGAAGCAGCACTGCAGCCATATGTGCAAACGGGCAGCGTCAGCCTTGCTTATAACAGGGACTATGCCACAACAGACATGCTTACTTCCATAAAAAAAGGGCTCACCGTCCTGCCGTCCTGCGATGCATTCTATCTCCTTCCGGGAGATATGCCGGCGGTCGTGCAGGCGACCTATGCGGCGCTTCGCAGGGAGATAGAACGCACGAATGCCTCAGTTGTTTTCCCATCCATTGACGGCAGGCGCAAGCATCCGCCGCTGATCGCAAGCACAGGCATTCCCAATATACTTGCATATACGGGGGATTTTGGTCTTCGCGGTGTGTGGGAGCAGCTTTCCTGCGCTATGGTGGAAGTAGCGGATACCGGCTGCACCTTGGATGCGGACACCACAGAGGATTATGAGCGGCTAAAACGATATCTGGAGAATAGACGTTCCGGCGTTGCCCCGGAAGAACAGGTTGTATAGGAGGTAGGTTATGAGCAATATCAGCAACTCCGTAAAAAAGAAGGACCATGCGCCAAAGATGAACGGCAGCGCGCTCTATGTGGACGACCACAAAATAGAGGGCATGCTCACAGGAAGGCTGCTGCACTCCGCCAAGGCGAAAGCGAAGATCGTTTCCATCTCCGTTCCACCGTTGCCCGAAGGGTACCTGACGGTGGATTACCGCGATGTGCCCGGTGTGAACCGTGTAGCGATCGTACAGAACGATACGCCGGTGTTCGCGGAAGGCCAGGTGGAATACATCGGTGACCCGATCCTGATGGTGGTGGGGCCGGACGAAAAAGAGGTGGAGCGCATCCTACATGCCATCGTGGTGGAGTATGAGGAACAGCAGCCGGTGCTGGACATCCTCACATCGGATACGGCGTTCTTCCATTACAATTACGGCAAAGGGGACGTGGACAACGCGTTTGCGGAAGCGGACCGCGTCTATGAGGAAACATTCAAAACCGGCTATCAGGAGCAGGCGTATCTGGAGCCGCAGGGCATCATCGCCTGGCCGCATGGGGAGCGGATATCCGTGCGCGGGTCTATCCAGTGTCCGTACTATGTGCACGGTGCTGTGGCGCTCGCCATGGATTACGAAAGGGAAAACGTGCAGGTGATCCAGGATGTGACGGGCGGCGGCTTTGGCGGCAAGGAAGATTTCCCCTCCATACTCGGCTGCCAGGCGGCGGTGGCCGCAAAGAAGGCAGGTAAACCTGTCAAGGTGATCTTTGACCGCAGGGAGGATATGGCGTTTACCTCCAAGCGGCATCCTTCCGTCTGCACCTACCGCGTATCCGTTAAGGACGGGCGCGTGACGGCTATGGATATCGAGGTGCTCTTCAACAGCGGCGCATACACCACGCTTTCTCCGGTGGTATTGCAGCGCGGGCTGATTTGTTCCAGCGGCGTATATAACGTTGAACACCTTCGTGTAGAGGGCAAGGCGATGAAGACCAACACCGTGCCCTGCGGCGCTTACCGCGGGTTTGGCGCGCCGCAGACGTTCTTTGCGGTGGAAATGATGATGGATCATATCGCAAAGGATTTGGGGCTAGACTCGCTTGCGTTTAAGGAAGCGCATATGGTCAAGCAGGGGGATGCGACCTCCACCTCCGGCAAATATCATTTCCCCGTGCCCCTGCCGGAAATGATCGGGCGTCTGGATGAACTGACCGATTACCGGAACAAGCGCAGGGAGTATCAAAACCAGACGGGGCGTTTCCGCCGCGGCATCGGCCTTTCGCTCTTTTTCCATGGCTGCGGGTTTACCGGCAGCGGGGAACGGGACCATATCAAGGCCGTGACAAAGCTTCATAAAACGGCGGATGATAAGGTGGAGATACTCGCCAGCAACTCGGATATCGGCCAAGGACTCAAGACCACATTCTCCAAGGTCGTCGCGGAGGCGCTGGGCATTCCGCTTGACGATGTAATCATCGAAAACCCGGATACGGATCGCGTGCCGGATTCCGGCCCCACGGTCGCCAGCCGTTCGCTGATGACGGTAGGCGAGCTGTTGCGCCGGGCGGCGGAAAAGCTGAAAAAAGAGTGGAAGCCGGGCGAGGAACAATGGGTGGAGGAACGCTTTGTGGAGCCGAACTTTGTCATTCCGTTCGATCTTGCCACATTCCACGGCGACGCTTATCCCACCTATTCGTGGGCCGCGAATGTCGTGGAAGTGGAAGTAGATACGCTGACCGCCACCACAAAAATGCTCGGGGCGTACGGCCTTTACGATGTGGGCGTTCCCATTGACCTCAACATCATCAAGGGACAGATGGAAGGTGGATACCTGCAGGGCCTGGGCTACGCCTCCATGGAGCAGATGGCATACGACAATACTGGCCGCATCCGCAACAACAGTTTCAGCGATTATATCATCCCCACCGCGGTGGATGTCCCCAAGCTGGTGGTGGAAATGGTGAATAACCCCTATACGCACGGGCCGTATGGCGCAAAAGGTGCCGGCGAGCTGCCTCTTGTAGGCGCTGCGCCCGCGTACTTGGAAGCTGTGGAGTGCGCGCTGGGAGAGAATCTATCCCATATTCCGTTTTCTATTGAAGATACCATGAACGCCTTACAGGGAGGGAAGCGCATATGATTCGGTTTACGTTGAATGGGCAGGAAGTCGTCTCCGAGGCAAAAGCGAGCGAAAGGCTGCTGGACGTATTGCGTTCGGAATTTTCTAATACCGGCGTCAAGTGCGGCTGTAAGGAAGGCGAATGCGGCGCGTGCTCCGTCATACTAGACGGTCAGCTCGCAAACTCCTGCATGGTGGCAATGGGCAGTATCGCGGGCAGCGAGGTCGTGACAATCGAAGGGTATGCGAAGACGGAGCGCTTCGAGGTGCTGGACCGCGCCTATGCTTCTGTCAGCGCGGTGCAGTGCGGATTCTGTATCCCGGGCATGGTGCTGGCTTCAGAATGTATCCTGAATAAAAATCCCAACCCCACCGAAGAAGAAATCAGGGACGGCATCTCCGGCAACCTCTGCCGCTGCACGGGTTATAACGCGATTGTAGAAGCGATTAAAATCGCCGCAAAGGAGGGCAACGGATTATGGTAAACGGATATGTACCCGCAACCCTAAAAGAAGCGCTCGAACGCCGGGCAAAAGAGACCGTAACACCTTATGCGGGCGGCACGGATCTGATGCTGGATGCAGACGAGGATGCAAGCTACCTGTTCCTGAATAAGCTCACGGAATTGAAGCAGATCACCGTATCGGGCGGTTATGTGCGCATCGGCGCAGCCTGTACCTATACGCATGTAGTGGAAAGCCCGCTCGTGCCGGAGCTTTTGCGACGGGCAATTTCTGAGATCGCGGCCCCGGCCATCCGCAACCTTGGCACGCTGGGCGGGAACCTCTGCAATGCCTCCCCAAAGGCAGACGGCGCGCTTGCCCTGTTTGCCGCAAACGCAGAGGTAACGCTAAGCAGCAAAGATGGAGAGCGCACATTGCCCATACGGGAGTTTTACTTAGGACGCAACAAAACCGTGCTGCAGCCAAACGAGCTGCTTACCGAAATACTCTTGCCGGATCACGGGCTTGAAAACTACTATTTCAAAAAGATCGGCGCGCGCAATGCGCTTGCGATCTCCCGCGTGGCGTTCGCTGGCGTGATGCAAATAGATGGCGGCATCATCCGCGCATGCACCGCCGCCTTTGGCGCGGTGATGGACGTCACGCTAGTGCAGCCTCAAATCGATGCGATGCTCCTGGGGAGAACCATAGCGGAAGCGAAAATGCTCAAAGAGGAATACCTAAATCGCTACGAGCAGGAAATCAAACCCATCCGCGGCAGGGTGTCGGCAGAATACCGCAAGACGGTCTGCATGAACCTGCTCAAAGACTTTTTAGAGGCAAATGGGATATAGCGTGCCGTAAGGTAAGTTGATTTAAGTAAGAAGGGCTTTCGCGTATACCGAAAGCCTTTTTGCTGCGTCACAGGTCAGCACCAGGCTACCATGATCTATAGTATAACCACTAGTAAATATAAGGGTATGATATATGATGATTGAGTATGTTGTGAATATAGTGGAAATAGCTTCCAATAAGAATGGCTGTCTCTTTAGAATCAGAAGGAATAATTCGAGGAGCCCGATAGCAGTGACTTGTTACGTAATGTAGACCATTATAATAATGTCAAATGAATTATCCTACACTTTTGGGCAGACAATACGGCCAAATCATTACGGTTTGGCCGTATGTAAGTGGTCAGAGTGTCCGAAAAGTCAAGAAGAGGGAGGAACTGGTATAATAGAGGTATCAAGAAGCAGGCGGTAACGGGGATGAAACGGCGTTTCAAGGATCTGGGGTTGCACTATAATAGTGGATGACTCTGAAAAATTTTAATGCAGCATACTGACAGCAACTGTGCATATGTGGATATTTCACGCATTACATTTTCCAACTTGCCAATTTGCGTATTGTCAGAATCGATAAGTACTGCTATTCTTTGCAAACTTTCCATTACAACACTCCCAATATTTTTATATAAGTGGTCAGGAACCAAATTTCCATTATTGCTATTATACCATCGATAAGAGATGGGCAGATCCCATATAAACACAATCATATGTTTAAGCAGTTCAATTCGTATCTAATGTAAAGCGTTAAATAATTAATCCGTAACCCTGTTCTCACACAGCCGCACAGCAACGCTATGGCTATGATAAGAACGAAAATATCTGCTTTCAGGGGGCACTTTTTCGCATATTGATTTATCGGCGTCTACCATTTAGAATGACCGCCGCACACGAAGCAAGGGATATAAGCGCAGCGCCTAGGAAGGCGGCGGGCGCGCCGCCGGTCTTGGGCGGGTCGATAACGATCCACTCGTTGACTGAGGGATTATAGAGTTCTTTTCCGCTCGGTATGGTCAGTATGATGGGTAAGTCCCTCAGATTTTGCTGCCCCTCCACATATTCCACCGCGTCGTAATATTCCTGTGCGGAAGCGAACAGGGCGACGACCTGTTCGTTTTTTATGCTCACCGTAACGGAGAATTTTCCGGCGAGCGCGTCTTCCACAGTTTGGCGCAGCGCTTCCAAATCATCGGTTTTGGCAACGTCAACCACAATATCGCCGAGACGCGGGGTCCTCTGGGCAAACGCGTCTGTCGATGTTCCGAGCGGCAGGCCCTGCAATGCCGGGGTCTTGTCAATATAGTCCGCCACAGCTTCAAACTCTTCATCCGAGGTATCGACAATGACATAGTTGCCGCGCACGACGGCGGTAACGTCAAACAGCCCGCTCAGCGCCGCCTCCACCGCTTGGCGAATCTCCTCCAATTCGGCAGGCGTATAGGGCGTGGCCATTACGGGCAGGGCAGGAAGTAAAAGTAGCAACGCCAGCATAATGGGAAGTATGCGTTTCATTCGTATATCCTCCTTTTCCTATTTGCACATCTTGAGGAACGCCGCGAACCTCACTGGTGCTTTCATGCGTATTGGCAAAACATATCCATTGTCGTTAACGTCGAAAGTCATATGAAGTAGTTATGAATTTCCCATAATTGCAATTACCGTTGATTGAACTTCCTGTTATTCGCCTTGTGGGGAGGAGGTTATTACTATAGCCTCTGATTTCATTAATTTTTTATTGTTTCTATTATATACCATAAAAAGCAAATCAATAGATACCCATTATATAAATAATCAGCAGTTCAATTACTCGACAAACCTGCTAAGCAAAATCAAGTACTGAAATGATTAAATTGTATAAACAGCACCGATGTCAAGGCCGTTTAATACCAAAAGACGACCAACCTAAAGGCAAAACAGTTTTGGAAATAAGTGTTGACAATATGATTTGTAGTGGTTAGTATATATACAAGCATTTTCATACTAATCCGATAGGATTAGCAGAAATACAAATCGAAGCTATTCCAATGAAAAACCGAATAGCCTGTAGAGGAGTAATGGAAGAAGCCCATTGTTTTGGGCGACTTCCATTATTGTCATAAAACCAAACAGAAGGAGGACAATGTCGGAATGAATGCAAGACCAAAATCAGGAGCGCTCGGGCGATGTTGTCTGCGGGATGGGCAACAGATCGCATTTTCCTTATATTGCGTACTGAAAGTTTTGACTACAAATTTTACGAATGAAGAGAGGATAGGAACCATGAAAGTATATCGGCAGATTATCGGTTTTGTATTGGCATTAGCATTTGTTGCAGCCAGCTTTTCCGGCTGCGCCGGAACAAGCGCGCCTGCAGCAACGGAGCCCGCTTCAACCACTGGTCCTGCTGTAACAGAGACCCCTGCGCAGGCAGCTGCGCCACAAGACACTCCCGCTCAGGAGGTGTTAAAGGTTGCACTGATTTTGCCGGGCTCTATCAGCGATGCAAGCTGGAATGCCGGCGCTTATAACGGTCTAGAATGGGCGAAGCAGAACAGGACGGACATGGAGACAGCTTATGTAGAAAACATCAGCAACGACAAAGTGGAGGCAACCCTCGTGAGCTTTGCTGAGGAAGGCTATGACGTGATTTTTGCGTTCGGCAGCGAATATACAGCAAACATTATTAAAGTAGCGGAGAAGTATCCCAATATTTATTTTGCGGATACCGATCAGACGGAAGGGCTTGCCTTGCCCGCCAATGTAACGACATTCAATGCGGATCAGCGGGCAGCCTCCTTCCTTGTGGGCGCGCTTGCCGGGCTGCTGTCCACAACCGATAAGGTCGGCACGGTGGAAGGGTTTGAATCCCCCACGCTCAGCCCCAACACCGCGAACTTTATCGCGGGGGCGCAGTATATCAAGCCCGGCGTAGAACTTATCAACTCGTATGTCGGCTCTTGGAGCGATGTGGAAAAGGCCAAGCAAACGGGACTGGCCCAGATCGAATCCGGCGTCAGCTTCATCTATGCAAGTGGCGATGCGATCGGACTTGGCATCATCGCCGCGGCAAAGGAAAAGGGAATTCCCGTTGTCGGCTACGGTACGGATCTGAACTCCCTCGCGCCGAAGCAGGTCATTACCAGCGTTATCTGGAACGTCGGGATTACCTTTAGCACCATATTGGACGATGTGAAGAACGGTTCCTTCAAGAACACGATATATTTTCAGGGCATCAAGGAAGGCGCGGTCTATTTTGCGGATTACCACGGCACCATTTCCGATGAAGTTGCCGCCAAGGTACAGGAGATCCGAGCGAAGCTCGAAAGCGGCGAGATCCCCACGGTATAAGGATAAGAGGGGGAGGTCCTTTAAGCATCCCGCGGGGGCTCCCTCTCATGGTTCCGAATAGGCAGAAAGAAGCATGGGTTATGTCAGATTACGTGATTCAATTAAAACAGATAACAAAGGCGTTCGGACCCGTTCTGGCCAATGATCACATCGACCTGAACGTAAAAAAGGGCGACATACACGCCTTGCTGGGTGAAAACGGATCCGGGAAAACGACACTGATGAACATCCTTTTCGGGCTGGTCAAAATGGATAGCGGCGAAATTTATGTAAAAGGGGTTCCTGTGGCGATTGAAACCCCGCTCGACGCCATTTGCCATGGCATTGGCATGATCCATCAGGAGTTCATGCTAATTCCACAGCTTACCGTTGGGGAGAACATTCTGATCGGCCTACTGGAAAAGGACCGGACGGCGAGCCTGAAGACCCTGTTACAGGAGGATGGGAACTATTTAAAGTATTTTGACTTGCAAACAAAACTCAACCGGCCGGTGTATGAGCTTTCCCTGGGGGAACGACAGAAGGTCGAGATTGCCAAAACTCTTTATCAGGGCGCAGAGATCATTATCCTGGACGAGCCTACGTCCGTGCTGACGCCGCAGGAAGCCGAGTATTTGTTCAAAATCTTAGGCGATCTGGCGCTGATGGGGAAAACAGTTATTCTCATCACCCATAAGCTTGAAGAGGTACTCCGCCACAGCAATGAGGTCACCGTTTTGCGCGCGGGGAGAAGCGTTGAAACGCTCTGCACTGTAGAAACCAATAAGTTCGAACTCGCGCAGAAAATGGTAGGACGCAAGATTCTATTTCATCTCAGAGAGAAAGCGGCTCGTCCGGATGGGGAAGCCATACGCGTAGAGCATCTGGAACTCAGGGGCCACTCCGGCGTGAAAAAACTTGACGACGTTACCTTCTCCATCCATAAGGGAGAAATACTGGGCATCGCAGGGGTGGATGGCAATGGGCAGATGGAGCTTGCGGAGGTCCTGGCGGGCGTGCACAAGCCGGATCAGGGCATATATAGAATAGAGGGCGTGCCGGTCAAACGCTTTCACGCACGCGCACTTTCGGATGCCGGGGTTTCTTTTATCCCTGGAGAGCGTAGCGATTACGGCTGTGCATCCATCCTTTCTATCCAGCAAAATCTTGTCTTGAAGAGCTATAACAAGCATCCCTTCTGTAAAAATGGCATCCTGCGTTGGAGGGAAATCAAAAAGACAGCGTCTGGGCTGATTTCACGATACCAGATCAAGGCGCCGGACGGTGGCGTAAAAGCAGGCGCGCTTTCCGGCGGCAATTTGCAAAAGGTTATTTTGGCCCGTGAACTTGAAAACGCGCCCAAATTTCTGATCTGCGTGCAGCCTACCCGCGGCCTTGATATAGGCGCGGTGGAGTATGTGCAGAACATGCTTTTGGATGCACGTGAAAAAGGCATCAGCATCCTGCTCATTTCCACCGAGCTGGACGAGGTGCTGGCTTTAAGCGACCGGATCGCCGTGATCAGTCGTGGACAGATTGTGGACATTCTGGAAAACGGTCTGCAAGTGGATATCGCGCATATCGGGCTTCTGATGGCGGGCGGGAACGAACAGATGGAAGGAGGGACGGGGATATGAACGGTTCGGCAACATTGGTCCAAGTCCGGCGCGGCCTGCTGCCTTTTATCGGGCTGGCGCTTTCGTTTCTGTTCTGCGGCGTGATGCTTCTGCTGTTTCAGATCGATCCGGTCAAGACATACGGCTCCATATTCTCGCGAGCTTTTGGCAGCATAAACGGCATTTCGCAGACGATCGGCGCGGCGATCCCCATGATCGTCATCGCGGCGGGCATCAGTTTCGCCCAGAAAGCCGGAATTTTCAACATCGGCGCGGAAGGGCAGATGATGATGGGCGCTTTGGGGGCGCAGCTCGCCGCTATGCAGACGCAAGGGCTTTCCCCCGTGCCGGCTATACTGTTTACGCTGCTGGGCGGTTTTGTGTCCGGCGCGTTGTGGGCATCGCTTCCGGGGCTGTTAAGGGCGGGTCTCGGTATCAACGAGATTGTCGTTACCATCATGATGAACCAGATTGCCGCCTATCTGCTTGCGTTTCTGGTAAGGTCGCCCCTTAAGGATCCGAATGACTTTAACAGCCAAGCCGTTTTGATTCCGCAAAACGCACAGCTTCCCTCGCTCGTTGGGGATACCAAGATCCACTTGGGCCTGGTTGTCGCTATCTTGCTGTTGATTGCACTTTTTGCGCTCGTTCGGTACACCGCGTTCGGATACCGCATCACGGTTGTGGGAGCAAGCCCTAGAACAGCCACCTATTCGGGCATATCCGCGCCAGGAGTTGTGTTTTTGACATTCCTGATTGCCGGCGGGATAGCTGGGCTTGCGGGCGCGAACGAGGTGGCGGGCATGCAATACCGCCTGACGGGCTCTATTTCCAACGGCTATGGGTTTGTCGGGCTGACAGTCGCCATGATTGCAGGCGGGAATCCGCTTATGATTATGGCCGTATCGGTCCTGTACTCCGCGCTGCAGGTTGGCGGCCTGGTGATCCAGATCACGCAGCATGTTCCCATGGAGCTTGCAAATATCATACAGGCAGTCACGGTGCTGTTTGTGCTCTGCACCGAAAACTTCTATGTTGCCTATAGAAACAACCGCGAGAAAAGACAAAGAGCGCGCGCTTTGCGGGCGGAGGAGGTACAGAATGGGTGATCTGATTTCCGGTTTGCTGTCCTCTATGATCGCGCTTTCCGTTCCGTTGCTGATTGCGGCGGAGGGCGAAGTCTTTGTGGAGCGCTCCGGGCAGTTCAATATGGGCATCGAGGGGATCATGGCCGTAAGCGCCCTTTCCGCTTTTGCGGCTACGCTGGCTTCGGGTTCGCTGTTGCTGGGGTTCCTAGCGGGCGCGACAGTGGGCGCGCTTTCCGCGCTGTTTATCTATGTGCTCATAGCGCGGGTCCATTTAAACGGCGTGCTGGTCGCTATTGTGTTCAACCTGCTGTCCTCCGGGCTCACGGGTTTTTTATCCGCGTTCTTTATCAACAACAACAGCGTGCCCAAGCAGAGCATCCACCTAATGGAGGCTCCCATTCCCGTGCTTTCCGGTATTCCGTGGGTCGGCCCCATCCTGTTTTCACAAAACGCGGTGGTCTACATTGCCCTTTTATGCGTACCGCTTATTGCCTATGTGCTGTTTCGCACCAAATTCGGTTTGCAGCTACGGGCGACCGGCGGCAACGCATTGGCGGCCCAAACCATGGGTATCAACACGTACAGAACAAAACTGCGCTGCTTTCTGATTGGCGGAGCGACCGGCGGTCTGGCGGGCGCGTATCTGAGCCTAAACCTCGGCATGTTTGTGGAGAACATCACCATGAACAAGGGATTTATTGCGTTGGCGCTTTGCACGTTCAGCCGGGCGAATCCCTATGGGACCCTTTTTGGGGCGCTCCTGTTTGCTCTGGCGGATTCGCTGCAATTGCGCCTGCAGGTGTTTGATCTCAATATCCCTTATGAATTTCTTTTGATGCTGCCTTACACCATGACGATATTGGCGCTGGTGGTGACAGCAAAACGCAATAGTGGACGGCGCGCTCCCTTGCGGCGGCGCGTAGCGTCCACGCAACTTGGGAGGCAAGTATATGAGAGTCGCAAATGAACTCACAGATTTGGTGGGGAATACGCCGCTGCTGGATATTACAAATTTCAGGAACTCTCCGGCAAGGATCGTTGCCAAGCTGGAGATGTTCAACCCCCTTTCCAGCGTAAAGGACCGTGTGGCTTTGGCTATGATCGACGCAGCCGAGCGGGATGGAATATTGCATCCCGGCGCTACCATCATTGAGCCGACGAGCGGGAATACCGGCGTGGGTCTTGCTTTTGTGGCGGCAAGCCGCGGCTACCGGCTGATTTTGACAATGCCTGAGACCATGAGCGTAGAGCGCAGGAAGCTGCTGCATGCGCTTGGAGCGGAGGTGGTGCTCACGGCAGCCTATGATGCGATGGAGGGCGCGGTCAAAAAGGCCATTAAACTGGCACAGGAAATCCCGGGAGCCTTTATCCCACAGCAGTTTCAAAATAAAGCAAATCCAGAAATCCATAAGACAACTACGGCGCAGGAGATTTGGGACGATCTTGATGGGAAAATTGATATTTTTGTAGCCGGTGTAGGAACGGGCGGCACGCTGACCGGCGTGGGCGAGGTGATCAAGCAGAAAAACCCAGACGCCAGGGTAATTGCCGTTGAGCCGTTCCAATCCTCCGTGCTTTCGGGCAAAGGGGCCGCCTTGCACCGTATCCAGGGAATCGGCGCGGGGTTTGTTCCGGAGGTGCTGGATACAGAACTCATTGATGAAATCATCCGCGTACGCGATGACGATGCGGGTGACGCCGCGCGCGAGATCGCAAAAAAGAAAGGGCTTTTGGTAGGCATCTCTTCCGGAGCCGCGCTTTGGGCGGCGCTGCAGGTGGCTGAGCGCCCGGAGAACAAGGGGAAGACGATCGTAACGGTTTTTCCGGATTCGGGCGAGCGGTATTTGAGTACATGGCTGTATGAAGACTTTGATGTCGACCAAAACAGCCCGCAGGCATGGAGCAACGAACAAACTGCGGCCGAGCTCTCGCTGCATTACTTTAAAAACGGGCTCTCCTGCAGCGAGGCGGTTTTAAAAGGCTTCAACGAGAAATACAACCTGGGCCTGCCGGAGCACTGTTACCGCATTGCTTCCGGGTTTGGCGCGGGCATGGGGGAATCTGGGTGCGCCTGCGGCGGAGTAACGGGCTGCACGATGATATTCGGCCTGATCGCCGGACGCAAAAAAGCATACGAATCCAACCGTATGGCGTTTCTTGCAGTACACGAGTTGCATGAAAAGTTCAGGACAAAGAACCGCTCCATCTGCTGCCGTGCGTTGACAAAAAGCGTGGAATGGTTTTCGGCCGAGCAAAAGAGGCTCTGCGAAGGGTATGTTTTGACCGCAGCGCAAATCACGGAAGAGATCGTCCAGACGCAGATGAAGGAATTGCTGCCGGATGTGGGGACAGTAAACGTTCATGGAGGTCAAGAAAAATGAAAAAATCGGATTGGGAAAGCATTACGGTCAACCTGCTGCTTATTTGCGGCAGCCCGCGTAAAAAAAGCAACTCCGCCATTCTTCTGGATCGAGCGCTGCAAGGCGCGCAGCAGCAGAAAAATCTGGAGGTGCAGACCTTTTACTTTTCTGGCAATCAGTTCAGGGAGGATCTCAGCGGAACCGAGCGGGACGGGTTTGCGGAGCTGATCGAAAAGTGGCGCTGGGCGGATGCGGTCATATTGGCCATGCCGGTGTATACCGCGGCGGGTCCGGGCCTTGCGTATTCCGCGCTTGACCGGCTGGTGGAGGCGCTTCGCCCTGAAATTGCGAATGCAGGGTACCAAAAAGTCGCGGGGGTGATAATGCAGGGCAGCGAGGCCTGGGGACTGGTGGAACTGGGCGCCCAACATGCTATAGAACTGCTCGCTTGTGTACATTGCCTGCCGGTATCCCGGCTTGCCGGACGTGTGCCGGACCAGGAACCGCCTCCCCAGCCGCTGCTGGACAACAGCTTTGCGGTGGGAAATGAAGTGGCGGAAATCGCAAGGTTGATAAAGCTAGCACACCGGAATCCGCTGGCTGCAAGCGCCAATCTGCTAATCCTCAACGCGGGCGTTGAGGACCCGGGAATTGGCGCTGAGATTACAAAACGAGTAGAGAACCGTATTTCAGGCATTGCCGCAAATGCTAAAGTCCGCGTATTTGATTTTGCCGGTAAAAAAATTGAGGGCTGTCATCATTGCAACAGCTATTGCGGCAAGCATCTGGAGTGCACGTACAAGGACGATTTTCAGGAGTTCCGCGAAAAATGGCTCTGGGCGGACGGGATTATCTGGGTAATCTCGGCCAACCGCTTGGGCGCGCCCGCCATTGTACGGCGCGCGGTGGACCGGCTGAGCGAGGTCGGCTTCAGTTCTGTCCGGCACAAGCATTTGACGCAGGGAGCGCCGTTTGCGTTTGCGAAATATACGAAGCCGGAGGCTGCCATCGCCTATGGCGCCGCATGCTATGGCGGCCAGACCCAGGCGCAGGAATTTATCATCAGCCACTCTGTACTGCGCGGCAACCTGCCTGTAACAGGGAGCGATCCGCAGAGCCTATTAGGCCCTGCAGACCAGTTGCGCTCCGTCTCGCAATTGGGGTGTAACCTGGTATTCATAGAGGCTGTTGACGCCATTGCGGACGATGTGGCGGAGCTTTCACGGCGGGTGGCTTTTGCAAAACGCGCCGCTTATGACGTTCTGCCGGAACGCTATTTCCCGTCAAGAACCATTATGGGAACTGCCGATAAGGAGGTTTTTTTCAATGAGCGCAACGCTTGACTACACGCATGACCAACCGGTGCGGATATTGGGCATCAGCGGGAGTCCGCGTAAGGGAACAACGGATTATCTTACGCAGCTCGCCTTGGAGGAGGCCGCAAAGGTGCCGGGAATTGAGGTGGATTTTCTTCCGCTGCACAAAACAAACATCAATCACTGTATCCAGTGCGAGCAATGCCTGAAGCTGGACGCGGGCAAAAAATACGAGCATTACTGCGCGCCCTTTCACGACGATATGGACGAACTCATTCCCCGCTTTTTGAAAGCGGACGGCTATATCATTGCTTCGCCTGTGTATGAAATGAACGTCACGCCTCTTCTGGGTATTTTTATGGGAAGGTTCCGGCCGCTATGGCGGGTATTCAAGGGCGTGCACCGCAACAAGGTCGGAGGCTCCATCGCGGTGGGCGGCACGCGTCATGGCGGGCAGGAAACCACCGTCCAGATGATCAACAACTTTTTCCTGCTCAACGAAATGCTTGCGGTCAGCGGCCCTTCCGGCGGCTACTGCGGCGCGTGCGTATGGTCCAGGGACAAGCTCCCTGCGCAGCTGGATGATCCTTTGGGTCTGGAAAAGGTGCGCGGGCTGGGCACGCGCGTGGCCGAGGTTACAAAGATTGTAAAAGCCGGGCGCTTCATTGTGGGAGACGAGCGGCCGGATCTTGATAACCTTGCGGCGTCCCCCGTAAAGGAGAGCCCATATGAGCCTTGATCAATTGTATGGAAGAACCGCACTTGTGACTGGAGGCGCGGGCGGCATTGGGCAAGGCGTTGCAAAGGCGCTCTTGGAAAAAGGGGCGCGCGTGGTTTTGGGCGATCTGGAAGAAGACGCTTTGGATGGAGCTTTACGAAATCTTCAGGCGTGGGCCGGGGAGGACGGGCGGGTTCTTGCCCGCAAGCTGGATGTCACCCGAGAGGAGAGCGTCCGCGCGGCGTTTGAGTGGGCGGAAGCGCAGTTCGGGTATGCGGACATCCTGGTAAACAACGCGGGCGTCTGCATTGCCCACCCCTTTTTGGAGGGTACGGAGGATGAATACCGGACAACGGTGGATGTCAATCTGCACGGCGTACTCCGGGTCTCCCGGATATTCGCCAAACGGCTTGTGGGGATGGGACGGCCGGGCAACATCGTCAACGTTGCGTCCAACGCCGCAAAGCGGCCATATGCACGCTATGTGGAATATAGCGCTACCAAGGCTGCGGTGGTCAACCTGACGCACACCCTTTCACAGGAGCTTTCGCCCTATGAGATCAATGTCAACGCGGTGTGTCCCGGCGCGGTGGATACGCGCATGTTGGAATACTGTATGCGGGAGGCAATTACGACATCAAACCGGGCGTTTAATATGGAGACGTGCCGGGCGACGTGGGGGCCTGCCCAGCTTGGCCGGCTGGTACGGTCGGAAGAGGTTGGCCGGGTGGTCGCATTCCTTTCCAGCCCCTCTGCCAATATCATCCGCGGGCAGTCCATTCTTGTAGATGCCGGGGACACTTCTTACTAAAAATGACTTGGAGGCAATTATGAGCTTGTTTCGTTTGAACGGAGAACGCGCCGTCGTGGTGGGCGCGGGAGGGATTGGCGGCGCTATCGCCAAAGGGATTGCGGAGTCCGGCGCGGAGGTGGTCATTGCAGACGTTTCTTCCGAAAACCTGGCGCGGGCGGAAAGCGCTATACGTGCTATTGGCGGCACGGTCTACAGCATACAGGCCGAGATCCGGAACAAGGTGGATGTGGTTTCACTGTATGAAAGGGTGAACGGGCTTCTGCCCAACATTACGCTTGCGGTCAATGCAATTGGGCTCAATCTGATGGCGCACGCAGTGGATATCACGGAGGAGGATTGGCACACGGTACTTGACGGCTTTTTAAGCAATGTGTTCTGGAGCAATCAGCAGGCAGCAAAAATCATGCTGCCGCAAAAGAAAGGCAAGATCGTTAATTTGGCTTCCATGTCCGGCATCATCGTCACGGGCGACAGGGGATCAAGCTATGCGGCCGCCAAGGCGGGCGTGATCCACCTGACCAAGGCGCTGGCCGCCGAGTGGATTGCGGACGGGGTATATGTCAACGCCATTAGCCCCGGCACGGTAGATACGGCGCTGACGGCCGGATTTTTAAGCAACGCGGAGGCCAGAAAGAGCATCAGCCAGTCCATTCCGCTGGGGCGGGTCGCACAGCCGGAGGATATCGTGGGACCCGCGCTGTTTCTCCTTTCCAGGGCGTCCGATTATGTGGTGGGCCAAAACCTGCTGGTGGACGGCGGGTATACGATCAGGTAGGTGAATTATATGGAATATGGCGTTTTTTCTTCCGTATACGGAAACTATAAAATAGAAGAGGCGGCCGAGCGCATCCGCAGAGCCGGGTTCCGGTACGTTCAATTTGTCCCTTTTTTTGAGGGGAAGTTCCGTGAGGCGGATGAGTTTTCCGAAGAGGATATCGCAGCCATACGCAGTGCCTATAAAAGCAACGGGCTTACGGTAGTAGGCATCGCGGGGGGACACGGCTTTGTCCACCCGGAAAAGAGCAGGCGCGAACGGGCGCTCCGCAATGCGAAGCGCTGGATCGAGCTTGCGCCGGAACTGGGCGCTCCTCTGGTTGTTACGGAGGTTGGCAGCACGCATCCTGACCATAACTGGACGGATCATCCCAACAACCATACGGACGAAACATGGGAGGAGGTGGTGAACCTGTACCGCGACTTGGCGTCCCATGCCCGGCAATATGGAGTGACGGTGGGGGTAGAACCGCATTTTGCCGCTGTGGTCAATGGCGGCGAGCGCCTCAGGCGCGTTCTGGATGAGGCTGCGGCGGAAAACCTCAAGATTGTTATGGACCCTGCCAATATCATAACGACGCAGAACGCCGGTTCTCTGGAGCGGGAACTGGAGGACCTGTTCCGATTGGCGGGAGGCGATTTTGTTCTGGCGCACGCCAAGGATACCCGCATCGTGAACGGAAAATCTGTTTTTGTACCCGCGGGGCAGGGAATTCTCCCATATCGAAAGTATGGCGCGCTCCTTCGGGAAAACGGGTACGCCGACCCTCTGATCCTTGAGTATCTTGAGGAAGGCGATGTCCCGGATACGCTCGCATGGGTAAAGGAAACGGGCGTTCCTCCTTACCTCCTGCCGGTATTCCGGGCGGACGCGCGCTTATATGACGCGCTGTGGGCCATGCAGGAGATCAATCATTCCAAAAGCGGCGCGTTGGAATTAAAATACCGGCTGCTGCTTTCCCTGGTGGCGGACGCGCTGCAAAACCATCCCGCAGGATCCGTTGCCTGTGCAAAAGAGGCGATCGAAGCGGGTGCCACGCGTGAACAGGTGGCGGAAGCCATGCGCGTGGTTTACGCTGCCGGCGGGCTGCCGCTGCTGATCGAAAACATGGACGTCTACCGCGAGGTGCTTCTGCCATGACGGATCTTGAAATTATGCAGTTGTGCATCGATGAGGCGCGCCATGCTGTAGAGCACGGCATTGGCGGCCCGTTTGGGGCTGCCGTTGTGAAGGACGGTGTGGTGATCGCATCCGGGTACAATCGCGTGGGAGTCGACCAGGATCCCACCGCCCATGGGGAGGTGGTGGCCATACGGCGCGCGGCGAAAATACTCGGCCCGCAATTTCCAAAGGGCTGCGTGCTTTTTACCACCTCACAAAGCTGTCCAATGTGCGTTGCGGCGGCGTTGTGGGCGGGGATCGAAAGAATATACTACGGCGCCTCCTGCGAGGACGGGCATAGGGCCGGTTTGAGCGATAAGCATGTATATGATTTCTTGCGTGGAAACGAGCAGAAACAGACGCTGGAGCAGATACAAGTTTATCAGGACCTGTGTAGGGAACAGGTCCTGAAGTTCTGGCAGAGGGCTTATCGGCAAGATGGAAAAATGCCAGGGCCCGAACTATTGCGCAACAATAATTTAGGGGAAAATGGCCCTTTGTATTTTCGTGAAAACTAATAACGTTGAGGTCAGAATTTACGCAATAGTGACTATTATTCAAAACGGGCGAGGATTTCCTCGTCCATTTCTGTTATACTTAAAACTCTCTGACATTAGCTGTGCCAGGATATGGTTAGTGCGAAGCTTGCAGACTTTTCAGTTTAAACCAGACTGTGTGAAAAACGCCGCTTTGAAAACGGGTTTTTGTACCGACAAATTAACTTTACCCCGCAGCAGGGAAAAACTAAGGGGATTACCCCTGTAACAACGCTGCCCGCAATCCCTGCATTCCCACCATATTGATTGCTCGTTTCATGTTGTACACCAGAAAGTGCAATAGCGATTCCGTCCTCACATTTTCCGTTCCCCTGGTCAGGAAGTATGAGAACCCAAAGACTCGTTTAATTGTTCCGAATGGATGCTCCACAACCTGTTTTCTCAGATGGTAGGTATCCATCTGCTCTTTTGTTCTCTTGTCCACCTTACGGGCAAATTCGCTGAACGGGCGATCCTGGACCATGCGATATTCACCTGTCGTACAATTTGCTTTTTGAGCGCAGTCTTTGCAAGCGGATGGATTCGCGTTGGATTCCGAAAAGGGTGAAGTTTGTTAGGTCTAGACCGTAATCACCGTAGTTTTTTTCGAGCACCATCGCATTTTTTAGGCTTTGAAGATTGTGCTTAAAACCTAAATATGCATTGTATCGATTTGCAATATCGCTGCTTTCATTATTAAGCGGGCAAAAATTACCAAGTTCATGATTCAAGTGAGGCGTCATTATCTCATGCAAGGTGCGCTCTCCAACATGACCATAGGGGGTATGACCTAAATCATGTCCTAACGCTATTGCCTCTGTTAAATCGGAATCTAGGCGCAAAGCTGAAGAAATCGAGCGTGCGATTTGAGAGACTTCTAATGTGTGCGTTAGACGCGTTCTTTTATGGTCATCTACACCGGATAAATATACTTGAGTTTTACCAGCCAATCTACGAAAAGCTTTTGAATAAAGAATTCGGTCACGGTCTCTCATAAATTCATTTCGATACATTTGATGAGTCCGTATACCACTTAAACGTTTAGCGCCAGAAATTGGAGCACCTAGTGAATAGATGGGTTTTTTCTTTTTAAATAATTGCTCAAGAGAATATTTCATTTTTCCTGCATCCCCTGTCAAAAAGATGAAATTATTGTACATATCTGCAACTACTTTTAAAAGTAGCATAGTGAGTACTCCAATTATTTGCCTAATACAGGGTAGGACGGGCTTATCGCCTTATGTGGGGTAGGAGACGCCGTAAATTTTGTCGAAACGAGCCTCAATTCATTATAAGTCAAAGGGGTATAACAAGACAATGATTTACTGTAATGATCTTACACAATTTGAGGGATAGGTCAGAAACTATAATAAGGTTTAGTACTCTAGTTCTCGCACATAAAAGAAGTCAGCGATAAAAGTTGCGGAGCCAATTCTGTACAGTTTGAAGTGACATAATCAGTCAATCTGCGGCATCTAACGCTGCTATGGCAGATAACGTCCCCAATTACAAACGAAAACGGTAGACACTGGACATGATTGTACAGAGATCTACCGTTGTTCATGGTGGAGCACAGGGGATTCGAACCCCTGACCTCTGCATTGCGAACGCAGCGCGCTACCAGCTGTGCCAGTGCCCCATATTATTACAGTTCAGTTAAAAGTTACATTTCGCGTCTTGTCTGGGGTATACACAAGGTATCGATCGCTCTACCAGCTGTGCCAGTGCCCCATAACTTGACCGCGAAAAATACTATACACCATTTTGATGCGGATTGCAAGGGGGCGAAAACGCATTTTTTATGGAACAGATGGGCAGCGATCACGCTCTATACAAACAGGCGGGAAAATGCTACTATAACAGTAAGGTTGGACGATCAATCATAGAATTGGGACGGGGGATGGCGCATGGTCACCATTGATGATATTGCCCGCGAGGCCGGTGTGAGCAGCACAACGGTATCCAATGTGATCTTGGGCCGCACAAAAAGAGTCTCCAAGGAAACGACAGATCATATCAACCGCATCATACGGGAGCGCGGTTATGTGCCCAATATGTCGGCGCGCGCGCTGGTTTCGCGTACCTCAAGAGTGGTGGCGCTCATCAACCATCTGGACCCGAAAAAGAGCGGCAACTTTATGGAAGACCCGTTCCATAATACCTTCATCGGCGCAATCGAACAGACGCTGCGGGAAAGCGGCTATTATCTCATGCTGCGCACGGTCGGCAACTCGGAAGATTTGCTGGCATTTTTGCGCAACTGGAATGTGGACGGTTTCTTCATGACGGGTTTATTTGAAGAGGATGATCTTTATGAAACGCTGCTCCAGGCGGGTAAGCCCGTGATGCTCATCGACAGCTATTTAAGCGATTACAGCCGCATGGCGAATGTTGGCCTGCAGGATGTTGAAGGCGCGTTTCTTGCAACGGAGTATCTTATTCAAAACGGACACCGCCGCATTGCCTTTGCGGGGCCGCCCATAAGAAAGGGTGGGGTAGTGGATAAGCGCCTGGGCGGCTATCAAAAGGCGCTTGAAGCATACGGCTTGCCGTTCGATGCCGAACTGGTGTTTGAGCGGGAGTTTTCCACCCGCGGTACCATGCAGCTTGGGGAGCTCATCGCAAAGCGCTCCGATATTACGGCGCTGTTTGCAACGGCGGACATCATGGCGGCGGGCATTATGTCCGGCATCCAGCAGAGCGGCAAGCGCGTGCCCGATGATTTTTCCATTGTCGGCTTTGACGATATCAATTGGTGCCGCATGACGATGCCCATGCTCACAAGCGTCCATCAGGACGCCAACCGGAAGGGTGCGATTGCGGCGGACCACATGATGAAGCTATTGGAGCTTAAGCCGCTTCCCGAACGCAACGTGATCTTACCCGTGCGCCTCGTGGAGCGCCAAAGTGTCAAAAAGATACAATAAAAATTCCTTACACCCTCTTTACATGCATACATTTCTTTGCTATGATCTAGTTGAACGATAAACCTTGACTGTTCCGCCGCATTGCTGCGGCATTTTCGCACAAATCCGGTTTCTAAAACAAAAGACTCCTTTTCACCAAAGCAAACAAAAAAGGACCTCAAAGGCATTCAAGACGCATCGTAAGTTTGACGTTAAACCTAACCAAAATCAAGCGCTGTTTCATTGGCACCCAAATAAAAAGGAGGAATCAGGAATATGAAGAACCGGTCTCTCGTTGCAATGCTTGCATTGCTGCTGGCGGTTGGCATGCTTGGCGCATGCGCGCCCGCTCCTGTCGCCACCCCGGCGGATACCGCCGCCCCTGCGCCCGCCGCTCCTTCCGCGCCCGCTGCGGAAGAAACCCCCGCTGCGGAAAAGGTCACGCTCAAGCTTGGCATCTGGCCTGAGGATACCATGACGGATGAAATCAAACTCCACGAAGGCTATGTGGAAACCTTCAATGCGACGCATACGAATGTGGAAGTAGTGCCCGCCTATTACAAGTACGCAACGGATACCTTCGTGTCTTTGGCGGAATCCGGCAGCCTGCCCACGATATTTGAATCCTGGTACACGGAACCCCAGAAACTGATCAAAGGCGGCTTTGTAAAGGACATTACGGATATCCTGGCCGCGCGTGGCTGGCTTGACGCCATCAACCCCTCCATCCGCGCCCTGATGAGCGACGCGAACGGCCGTGTATACGGCATCCCCCGCGACGGTTACGCGCTTGGCCTCATGTGCAATGTGGAGCTCTTTGAAGAAGCTGGCCTTGTCAATGCGGACGGCACCATCCAGTACCCGAAGACATGGGAAGAGCTTGCGACAACGAGCAAGACCATTAAGGATAAGACCGGTTCCGCGGGCCTGTGCCTGCTGGCGAAGGACGGCGCGGGCGGCTGGCACTTTAGCAATATCGCCTGGGCATTTGGCGCGGATCTTTGCACGGTGGACGCAAACGGCAAGTTCGTAGCGAATCTTGATACGCCCGAAGCAATTGCCGCTATGGAATATGTCAAGAGCCTCAGATGGGAGTATAATGTACTTACGGCAGATCCCACCAATGAAGATTGGGGCACCGGCTTCTCCGAGCTTGGCACCGGCGCCGCCGCCATGTACATCGGCGCAAACGACGCTGTGGCCCAGCCTACCTACACCAATGGCCTTGCGGTAGACAAACTTGCGCTCGTTCCTATGCCCGCAGGCCCGGGCGGCCAGTTCTCCCTCTCCGGCGGCACGCCCTATATGTTCGCTGCCAACGCAACGGATGCAGAGGTCAATGCGGCGCTGGATTATCTTGAAATCATGGGCAAAGCGCCCGTCGCGTCCGAGGACGCCATCGCCGGCATGAAGGCGGATGCAGAATACCGTGTTGCAAACGGCATCCCCGTCATCCCGCGCTTCCCCTGCTGGACAAAGCAGGAGCTACTCGATGTGGAAAACAAGATCATCGATGAATACAGCAACATCAACAAAGCGCTCTTCAACGATTATTTCAACATCACCAAGACGAGCGGCAACCTCCATATGGAAGAGGAAGGCTCCACCCAGGATATGTATTCTGAGCTGACGAAGGTGCTCCAGGCGGTTGTGACGGATAAGAAGGCCGATGTTACGGCGCTCATGAAGACTGCGGACGCAAACTACCAGACCATACTCGATAACGGCGTAAACAAGTAAGCCGTTCTGCTCAAAGAGCACGGGGGCCTTCGGCGCGCCTGAAAGGCCCCCGCTTTTTATTCCGTATGGGAAGAGGTGTCCTTTCTTTGAAAAAACAAGAAGAATTACCGCTGCCGCAGCTTGGCAACCGGGCAAGAAAGAACATCAGCGCATGGTGCATCATGCTGCCCGCGCTCATCCTGTTTGCCTTCTTTGTGTGGACGCCGCTTTTGGAAAGCGTGCGCCTGTCCCTGTTTGAGGCAAAGGGCATACGTTTGGAACGCTTTGTGGGGCTGGAAAATTATCTGCGCGTGTTCACGCATCCCAATTTCTGGCCTGCGCTGCGCAATACGTTTTTGTACATCTTCTGGTCGCTTGTGCTTGGGTTCTGGATTCCAATCATCATCGCATCCCTTGTGACGGAGGCGATGCATTTCAAAGCCTTCTTCCGCGTAGGCGTGTATTTCCCCAACATTATTCCGGGCATTTCCGCCGTCATGCTGTGGGGGTTCTTTTTCCGCCCCGGCGAAAACGGCGTATTGAATATTTTATTAGGAAAGATCGGCATCGATCCGCTGCCGTGGCTGACCAATCCGCACTGGACTATTCCGCTCATTGTACTCACCATGTCCTGGAAGGCTGCGGGCTCCACGGCGCTTATCTATATGGCGGGTATGAGCAACATCAACCCGGAGCTGTATGAGGCCGCCACCATAGACGGCGCAAAGCCGTGGCAGCGTTTTACCAGGATCACGCTGCCAAGCATATTGAGCCTTGGAAAGACGCTCCTCATTTTACAGATCATTGCGGTGTTCCAAATTCTCTATGAGCCGCTCGTCATGACGAACGGCGGCCCCAACAACGCCAGCATTTCCATTATGCAGCTTGTCTATAAGTACGCGTTTGAGGATTACAACTATCCCATGGCGGCGTCGCTTTCTGTGCTCATCTGCATCATGTTAGGCTTTTTGACAATCGCCTACTTCCGCATCACGCGGAAAGTGGACGAATAGGAGGGCAGCGGCTATGTTTTTTGAACGGTACCGGCAGAAGCAGGAAGGGGCTATCCGCTTTTATGATTTACATGCCCGCGGGACACGCATCGCCTGCGTCGTGATCTTCATTTTGTGTATCCTGATGGTATTGATCTCCCTGTTCCCGGCCATCTGGGTAGGGCTCTCCGGGTTTAAGGATGTGAAGGAGCTGCGCCGGGAGGCGAGCATTCTCCCCAAGTTGTTTGACTTTGAGCGGTATTTGAAAACATGGGACGATCTGAAGTTTGGAAAATACTACGTCAATTCGCTCATTTCCGTTGTGGGCAGTGTGGTATGCGCGGTGTTCTTTAACGGTACGCTCGCGTATGTGCTGGGTGTACTCCGCCCGCGTGGGCATAAGCTGGTGTTTGCGCTTGTGATGTGGAGCCTTTTGATCCCGCCGACCACGGGCATTGTGGCGCTCTATGTCAATATCAACCGCCTTGGGTTAAGCCAGAGCTTTTTGCCGCTGTGGCTCTCTATGGGCGCAAACGCCTTCTGGGTGGTATTGTTCAAGCAGTTTTTTGAAAAACTGCCCAAGGAATATCTTGAGGCAGGCCAGCTTGACGGATGCTCGGACTTCCGGATTTTCTGGAGCATCATACTGCCGTTATCGAGGCCCATCATCATCGTGGTGTCCATATTCGCTGTCACCGCCGCGTGGTCGGATTTCCTACTGCCGTATCTTGTGCTTGCGGGGACGGATAAGGAGACCGTCATGGTGCGGCTCTTTGCGTTCCGCACCGCCATCCGATCGACGGATGTCGATATCCTGCGGGCGATCGTATTCTCCATCATACCGCCCACCATCATATTCGCAATCTTTCAAAAACAAATCACCCAGGGCATTGCCGCTGGGGGAATCAAAGGATAATCTATGGCAAAAATCGCAGACAGATATTTTCTGGTGCATCCATGGGAGGTGCGCGAGCAGGGATTTGATCCGGCTTACGCGCAGGTATCGGAGTCCATATTTTCCTTGGGTAACGAGTACATGGGCGTGCGCGGCTATTTTGAGGAAGGGTATTCCGGCTTGAGCCTGCAGGGAAGCTATGTCAACGGCGTTTACGAACGCCGGACGCTTGCAAAGAGCGGCTACCGCGGCATGCTTCCCTATACCGAGTTCATGGTCAACACGGTGGATGTTCTGTATACGCGCATCCGCTGCAACGGCGTTTTACTGGACCTTGCAACCGGAGAAATAGAAGCGTTTGAACGCATGCTGGATTTGAAAACGGGCGTGCTCACCCGGCGATTTCTCTGGCGGGTTGACGAAGAAACAAGCCTTCTTCTGACATTTGAACGTTTCCTCTCCATGGAACAGCCGGATACGGCGGGACAACGGATCGGTTTTCACGCACTGTCCGGAACAGCGGAGCTTCTGGTGACCGCTGGGCTTGATTTTTCAAGACAGCATCAGTCGTCAAAAGAAAACTATTGGGAAATTACGGAGAAAAGAGAAGGGGCCGTCTGTGCGATGACGGGCAGCACACGCAATACGAAGCAGGTGTTGCATGCCATCGCCTCTTTTTCCGGCATGCCGCGCCTTGATCAACCCCAGCAGGAAGAAGAAAAGATCGCTTCCGATCGCTTTGGAGTATGTCTGCTTGCGGGGGAGGATTGCACTCTGACGCGTATCGCGCGCGTACTGTGCGTAAAAGAGGAAGCGCAGAAAACGGCCTTTTCTAGCCTCTGCCGGGAAGCGGAGGAAGGCATTGCAGCCCGTTCCTACGGCGCGCTTAAAGAGGAGCATATGGCGTGGTGGGCGCGGCAGTGGGAGGTATCCGATATTAAAATCGATGGGGACGATGAAAGCCAGCAGGGCATCCGCTATTGCATCTTCCAGCTGCACCAGACGCTGCACACTGCGGACCACAGTTCCATCATCGGCGCGAAAGGCCTGACGGGCGAATCCTACAACGGCAATACCTTCTGGGATACGGAGGTGTTTTGCCTGCCGTTTTACATGTATAACAATCCGGCAGCTGCAAAAAACATCCTGCAGTTCCGCTATGATACGCTGCCGCAGGCAAAGGAGCGGGCGCGTGCGTTAGACTGCAGCGGCGCGTTCTATCCCGTCGCCACCATCAGCGGCACGGAGTGTTGCGATCTCTGGCAGCACGCAAGCCTGCAGCTGCAGGCGTCCACAGGCGTCATGTACGGGCTGTGGTGCTATGTTTCCCTGACGGGGGATCGGGCGTTCCTCTATGAAAAGGGCGCGGAAATGCTCGTTGAAATCAGCCGTATGCTCGCTTCCCGCGGGGACTGGAGCGGTGGAGAATATGGATTCTATGGCGTGATGGGGCCGGATGAGTTCCAGATGATGGTGCATAACAACACATACACCAACTTTATGGCACAAAAGACATTCCTCTATACGCTTGAAGTGCTCGAAGAAATGCAAAGAACCGTACCGGAAGCCTACCGGTCGCTTGCACAAAAAACGGCGTTTACCGTATTGGAGCAGGAAGATTGGCGGAATATGGCGCAGCACATGCGCATCCTGTATATGGAGGAAACAAAGCTCTTTGAGCAGCACGAAGGGTATTTCCGCCTGCCGCATGTGGATGTGAACGCCATCCCGGTGGAGGAGTTCCCGCTCTACAGCCATTGGTCGTATGAGCGCATCTACCGCAACGATATGCTCAAGCAGCCGGATGTGCTGATGTTCCTGCTGCTGTACCGGCATGCGTTTTCAAAAGAACAGCTTGCAGCAAATTATGCCTATTATGAGCCGCGCTGCATTCATGAGAGCAGCCTTTCCCCGTCAGTCCATTCCATACTGGCGGCGGAAATCGGGCTGATGGAACAGGCCTACGCCATGTTCCGCTTTGCGGCAAGGCTGGATTTGGATAATTACAACCGCAACACGGATGAGGGGTTGCATATCACCTCCATTGCGGGGAGCTGGCTCAATGTCGTCTATGGCTTTGGCGGGCTGATGTATGATGGGGAACGCCTGCGGCTTTCGCCTACCATCCCGCCGACTTGGGAAGGGTACGCGTTCTCTTTGCCGTACCGGGGGGTGACCATAAGGGTTTCCGTTACAAAACAGCAAGCCACGCTTCGTTCAGATGCGCCTGTAGAAATTGAGATATACGGAAGAACGCATCTCGTTAATAGATACGGTGTAACAATCCCGCTCTTGGGCGAATGGGAGGATGGCAATGCGGTTTACGCTCCAAACCAACAGCTGCGCGCCTGAAAAAATTGCGGATCACGGCAACCGCTTCCTGATTGGGAACGGTTATATTGGCGTGCGCGGCACGCTTGACGAGCATACAAAAAGTGAGCTTGCCGCCGTCAATCTGGCTGGTATTTACGATCAGGTGGGCAACGGATGGCGGGAACCGCTCAACGCGCCCCATCCGTTCTTTACCCGGCTGTCCCTTGATGGCGTGTTGCTTGCGCTGCCGCAATGTCCGCCGCAAAAACACGAACAGTCACTAAACTTCCGGCATGGCGTCATGCACAGGCGTACCGTATGGACACAGGGGAGCAAAACGGTTGCTCTGAAAAGCGAACGGTTCGCAAGCCTGAAAGACATACACCTGTGTGCGATGCGCTACACAGTAAGCGTGGATCAGGATGCGGTGCTGGCGCTTTGCGCTGATATCGACGGCGATGTTTGGGACATCCACGGCCCGCACTACGGCGGCATTGCAATAGAAGCGCATCAAAACACGCTGCTTTGCAAGGTGTCTGTGCAGAACGGACTGGATACCGTGTGCGTTGGGCGGAAGAGCTTCCTTTCCATCAACGCAGAACGCATGGAGCCGGGCGCGCTGCAGTTGCGTGCGGGCATTGTGCTCCCCTGCAAGGCGGGGGATGCGGTAACGCTTACCTCTCTTTGTGCCGTGTTTACCTCAAAGGACGAGGTCGAGCCTTTCCAAAACGTGCGCGCGGCGCTTGAAGGCCTTGCGCCGGAAGATTACGATCGCTTGCTGGAGGAAAGCAGCGAAGCGTGGGAAGCCGTGTGGCGTGTGAGCGAGGTGGAGATAGAAGGGGACGGGGATGCGGAGCGCGCCGTCAATTTTTCCATTTATCAGCTCAATGCCATCGCGCCAAGGCACCATGCGGCGCTCTCCATCCCCGCGCGCGGGCTTTCCGGGCAGACGTACAAGGGCGCGGTGTTTTGGGACAGCGAGATGTTTCTGCTCGACTATTTTCTTTACACGCAGCCCGAGATCGCGCGTTCGCTCATCTGCTACCGGATAGAAACGCTGCCCGGCGCGCTCAAAAAGGCGGCCTCCTATGGATATAAGGGTGCGTTCTACGCGTGGGAAAGCCAGGAGGGCGGTTTTGACGCGTGCTCGGACTATAATGTGACGGACGTATTTACCGGGCGGCCCGTGCGCACGTACTTTAAGGACAAACAAATCCACATCTCTTCCGCCGTGGTGTGGGCGCTCATGCACTATATGGAGGTAACAGAGGATTACTCCGTACTTGCCGAGGGCGGCGCAAAAATGGCGCTTGCCTGTGCGGAATTTTATTGTTCCCGCATGGTGGTACCGCTCAATACGGGACGGTATGAGCTGCACGACGTCATCGGGCCGGACGAATATCATGAACGCGTCAACAACAACGCCTATACCAACCGGATGGCACGCTTTACACTGGAAAGCGCACAAAAAGTGACACGCATACTCAAAGACTATGACGCGGCGGCTTATGTCGAATTGATCCGGGAAATGGACGTTGACGCCCTGCTTGCACAGTTTGCGGAGGCGGCCGGACACCTTTATGTGCCGCAGCCGAATGGAGACGGCATCGTGGAGCAGTTTGACGGGTACTTCAATCTAGAGGATGCAAGCGTAGACGTGGTGCGCGGCCGTCTCAAGGACCCGCGGGAATACTGGGGTGGGGCAAGCGGCGTCGCTTCCGATACGCAGGTGATCAAGCAGGCGGATGCCGTCGTCATGCTGGAGCTGTTTCATCAGGAATATGATACGGAAACGTTGCGCCGCAACTGGGACTATTATGAGCCGCGCACGGAACACGGCTCAACACTCAGCGCCTGTATGTATGCGCTTTTGGCGTGCAGGTTTTCGCGCGCGGACATTGCGTATCCGTTTTTCTTAAAAAGCGCTTTGGCCGATATCCGGGGCGGCGGCAAACAGTGGGCCGGGCTCGTCTACATCGGCGGCATGCACCCGGCCGCTGCGGGCGGGGCATGGAAGACGCTCGTACAGGGGTTTGCGGGGCTTTCGCTCGAAGAAGGGGAAATGACGCTCTCGCCCTGCCTGCCCGCGCACTGGAAGCGGCTCCGGTTCCGCTTTGTACATCAAGGAGTGTGCCATATGGCGCATGTGACACACGATGGATGGAAGATTTTGTGCGCAGACGCGCAGGAGGGAGAGTGAACGAGATGATCAAGGCCGTATTGTTCGATTTAGACGGCGTGCTGGTTTCTACCGATGCGCTGCACTTTCGCGCGTGGGAACGCCTTGCCAATGAGCTTTCCATCACAACTTTTACGCATGCGGACAACGTCCGACAACGCGGCGTAAGCCGCATGGAGTCGCTGGAAATCATGCTGGAAAAAGCGGGCCGCAGCTATACACAGGAGGAGAAACTCCGGCTGGCGGAAAAAAAGAACGCTTATTATGTGGAAATGCTCCAGACGCTCGATGAAAGCTGTGTGCTGGAGAACGCAAAAGAAACGCTCCGGTTCCTCAAGGAAAGGGGCATATTGACAGGCGTAGGTTCGGCAAGCAAAAATGCACCGTTTATCCTGGAAAAAACGGGGCTGCTGCCGCTGTGCGATGCGGTGGTGAGCGGGCATGATACCACAAAGAGCAAGCCGGACCCGGAGGTATTCCTGGTTGCAGCAAAGAAATTGGGTATGGAGCCTGACTGCTGCGTCGTTGTGGAGGATGCAGACGCAGGTATTACGGCGGGGCATGCCGGGGGCATGCGCACATTGGGCGTGGGCCCGGCGCGCTTTCACCCGCTTGCGGATTTTACGGCAAGCTCGCTTGCGGATGAACAGCTGGACTGGGAGCGGATATTGGGAAGCTGACTGTGATTTAAGAGTATAGAAAAGGGGAAGCCGGGCACCGGCTTCCCCTTTGGCGTTCGTTATGCATTTGCTTTCCACGCTTTGAACAGCTCTGCGATCACCTGCTCGATGGGCGTACGTTTGATTTCAATGTTCTTGACGCGTTCCATCTGGGAAAGCTGCTGCAAAAATACCTGGATGGGCGTCTTTAACAGATCCACCTCAAACTCGTAAACGCCGTTTTCCGAGGAAATCAGCGTGGCGGGGGAGAGGTGGGGCGCTTTGCCGTTTTCCATGGCGATGACGATGCGGGTAAGGTTCCCCGTAATGTCCCGGAGGCCGTCAAAGCCGCCGTCGTAGGCGATATTGCCGCCGGAAATCATCAGGATGCGCTGCGCCATCTCTTCGAGATCGTCCATATCGTGGCTGGTAACGACGATTGTAACGCCCTCCTCGCGGTTGATGCGCTTCAAGAATTCGATCATCTGGCGTTTTGCCACAACGTCAAGCCCGAGCGTCGGTTCGTCAAGAAGGATCACCTCCGGCCCATGCAGCAGCATCATGGCAAGGTCCCCGCGCATCCGCTGGCCCAGGCTCAGTTCGCGTGCATAGGTCTTGAGCAAGCTGCCGATGTCGAGAAGGTCGACGGCAAGCTTCAGGTTCTTTTCATAGACATCGTCCGGAATGTCCCAGACGACTTTCTTCCATTCAAAGCTTTGGGACAATGGATGATCCCACCAGAGTTCCGTACGGTTGCCGAACAGGATGCCCATGCGCTGCATCAGGCGGATACGGTCCCGGTTGGGGGAAAGGCCAAGCACATGAAGATCGCCGCAGTTGGGGAGAAGCATGCCGGAAAGGAGCTTCATGGTCGTGCTCTTTCCCGCGCCGTTCGGCCCTGCGTAGGCAATGAACTCTCCCCGTTTGACCTGAAAGGAAACATCGTTGAGCGCGGTAATGATGTGTTTTTCAGGACGCAGCAGGTTCTTTAAAAGCCCCTTGCCCGCGTTTTCCCGCTGCCACTGGGTGAATATCTTGGTAACGCCCTGTACCTCAACGGCGATGTCCGCGTGCGCTGTATCGATTGATGCCTTTTTTGACATAGAAATTCAGTCCTTTCTTAAACACAGTTGCAGTAATAGCCCAAAGGATGCCGCATACGATGAGCGTGAGTATGCCGGGAAGCCCAAGCGGCGCCTTGTTGAGCAATGCAAGGGCCGGGAACCAGGCGTTGAGGCCGATGGGCACGATGGTGACGAGCAGCACCTGCAGCCCGCGCGGCATGCCGGAAAGCGGGAACGTGCCGATGACAAAGAACAGGTCCATCACCTCATGGGAGATTTCTTCCGCCTGCACCGGCGCGTAAAATGCAGCGGTAGCAAACAGGTAGGAGGTGCCAAGCATCACAAACAGGGAAATAAGCAGGCTGCCGATAAGTGCAAATCCCCACCACCAGGGAAATGCCATCCCGATATGGGAAAGCGCCCACCACATCAGGCCCGCGCCTACATAGATAGCACTGCTGCCCGTAAAGGGCATGAAACCCATAGTCAGAAGCTGCGTGGGCAGCGGCAGCGGCTGGATAAACAGGTGCTCAAACTGTCCGCGCCCGATGAGGCGGGAAATGTGCCCGTTGTTGGAAGCAAAGAATGTGATGTAGATACCGCCCAATATGACGTTGTAGGAGAGCATGAACAGCACATCCCATTCGCTGATGCCGCCGATCCCGCCAAAGCGCCAGGCCAAAAGCATCACGCCGGATACGGAAGCGATCGTGGAGATGATATCCGCAAGGATGGTAAGCGTAGCAAACAGCTTATCCCGCAGCAGCCATGCAAGGTCCATTTTTGCGGCGATGCCGAATAGCGCAAAAATGCGTTTTAATGTAATGTTTACAGGTTGTTCACCCACCGTAACTCACCATCTTTTCCTGGGTTTTTTTGAAGAAGAAGTAGGCCGTCGGCCAAAGGACAATGTTCCATATAAGCTGCAGCAAAAGGATCGGGATTGGCTCCGCAAGCCCCACAAACAGAGAAAGCGAAGCCCCGCCCAGGCTTCCAAACGGCTGCAGGGCAAATATGTTGCCAAGGCCGAACGGCATGATCTGGAATGGAATAACTGCCCCCGAAAACAGCGCAATGATGGACATGCGCACCATGTACACAAGCCAGGCCATGCCTTTGAGGCGTATGGTAAAGCATGCAAACACAAAATCGATGGCAAAGCCCAGCGAAACACAAAGCAGCAGGCTTACAAAAAACCAGGGTGTCGCGGGACGGAGGGAGACGCCGAACAAAGGGGAACACAGCGCCATCGGGAGAGAAAACGCGAGAAGCATGGGAATCCACTCGCCAACCGTCTGCGCAATGATTTGCCCGAAGAGCGGCATTGGCCGGTTGAAGAGGGAAACAAGCTCGCCCTCATATGTCCAGCCGGAAAACTGGCTGCGTACCACCAGCAGGTCCGTGAGAAGTGTATTTAAATAGGTATAACTGAGCATTTGATGAAGGCTCATATCAGCCTGTGCGCCGCTCTCAAGCAGCACACGCCAAACCAGCATCAGCGGCAGCAGGTAAATAAGCCGGATCAGGATCTTTGGCAGCAGATACAAGATGCCGCCGTTTGTTTGGGCGCGCAGCGATATTTGCGCCGTTTTGAGATATTTTGCAATCATAAGGTCTCCTTTTTGCATATAAAAAAGCCCTGTGCAGCCGCGGCGCACAGGGCTTCCAAGGCACATAAAAGCCTATACAGGCATTTTGTTCCGTGAAAGGATTGTGAAGCGACGGCAATTTGCGTCCAAAAGGGCAGACTCCACCCTGGGAAGCGCATTGTTAAATGAATCGCTGTGGATACGGTCTAACAAATAGAACGCATTACGGCATACCACCATGGCGCTTGTCACATCCTTTCACCACCTTTCTTCTACACAGATGCTTTATTTATATCATGCCTTTTTCAAAAAGTAAATACATATTTCCCGAAAGATTCTATGAAATTCTGAGAGTGAATGAGAGGAAGCAGAGAAAGTCGCTTCCATTAATTAAGGAAAGGAAACGCAATTCGGAAATAATATATTATATTTTACAGAATAATACATTACATTTCCGTCAGGTAATTTATGCAAAATTTTGTTCGGATGAATTTTGGAGAATATGCCGTAATACGGACATTCTCCATGGAATTTGCGAACATCTCTTTGGGTGTTTGCTGTAAAGATGCTAAAAAATGTGTAATCTCCCTGAATATTTAACGCCAAATCGGGGTCGCAAAAAAAATAGGCTATTGTTGTTTTTGAATTTTTCATGTATATTTCTTTGTATGTATGTATGCAATGTTGCAAGTCGGCAGGGCATACTTCTATTGTTCTGTATCACAAATTTTATGGAAAGGAGGGTGGTCTAACATGGGAAAATATGTTTTTCAGCGCGTTGTAGCCATGTTGCTGACGATACTGTGTATCGTTACAATCACATTCTTCCTCATGCATGCAATTCCCGGCGGTCCCTTCACAAGAGAGAAGCCACTGCCTGAAGCAATATTACAAGCGTTAAACAAAAAGTATCATTTGGACGACCCGGTATGGAAGCAGTACCTGGATTATTTGGAGGATTTGGTATTAAGAGGCGATTTTGGCCCGTCCTTCAAGCAGGTCAACAGATCTGTCAATGAGCTTATTTTTGGCGGCTTTCCCATTACGGCAAAGTTGGGGATGGCATCGATTGGGTTGACATTGATACTTGCAATCCCGATGGGAGTTTATTCGGCACTTAAGCAGGGAAAATGGCAGGATTATACCGCCATGTTCATCGCCACGCTGGGCGTGACTATCCCCAGTTTTGTAATGGCGATACTGCTGATCTATATATTTTCACTCAAGCTCGGGATACTACCGGTTATCTCAGGCTCGTTGGATACGTTTGTTACGATGATATTGCCCGTGCTTGCGCTTACGGGGTATCAGCTTTCCTTTATTACCCGTCTGATGCGTTCAAGCATGCTTGACGTCGTGCAGCAGGATTACATCCGTACGGCGCGCGCCAAGGGCATTTCAGAATTCAAGGTAATCATGAAGCACGCGTTTAAAAACGCCATTCTGCCCGTTATTACGTATATGGGACCTATGGTAGCGGCGCTTCTGACCGGCAGCTTTGTCATTGAAAAGATGTTCACTATCCCCGGTGTAGGCGGCTTCTTTGTCACCAGCATCGGCAACCGTGACTACACGATGATCATGGGTACCACCATCTTCTACGCCGCCATACTGATTGTGATGAATTTTGTGGTGGATATTGTCTATGGATTTGTGGACCCGCGCATCAAGCTCCAAAACGCGAAAGGAGGGGCAGCTTAATATGGAATATTCAAAAGAAATGTTTGCCCCTCTTTCTGAAGTGCAGAAAAACGAAGAAGTGTTTATGCGCCCCAGCTTAACCTACTGGCAGGATGCATGGCGCAGGTTTAAAAAGAACATGCCCGCTATGATCGCAGGCGTTGTGCTGGTGCTCATTGTGCTGCTGGCGATCTTCGGGCCGATGCTGTCGCCTTATACGTATGACCAGCAGGTAAGAAGCGACCGCAACCAGTTCCCGTCCTCGGAGCATTGGTTCGGTACGGACAAACTCGGACGAGACCTGTATGTGCGTACGCTCTACGGCGCGCGTATCTCGCTTTCCATCGGGTTGGTTGCAAGTTTGATCAACCTGACGATAGGCGTTCTATACGGCGGTCTTTCCGGCTATCTTGGCGGCAAGGCCGATAACATCATGATGCGTATTGTGGATATCCTGTACGCGGTGCCGCTGCTGCTGTATGTCATTATGCTGCAGGTGGTGCTGGAGCAGCCGATCAAGAATCTGTTCCAGACAAGTAAATTTTTCGGCCTGTTCAAAGCCTTGGGGCCGGAATTGATCCTGATTTATATCGTGCTCGGTTCCGTTTACTGGGTGGGCACGGCACGCATGGTGCGCGGACAGGTCCTGGCCATCAAAAACCAGGAGTTTGTTCTTGCCGCCAAGGCGCAGGGTGCCGGCACGATGCGTATTATCCTCAGGCACCTGACGCCAAACGCGATTGGCCAGATCATCGTTATGACGATGATGTCCATCCCGAACGCGATTTTTACGGAGTCCTTCCTGAGCTTCATCGGCATCGGCGTAAGCGCGCCTATGGCGAGCTGGGGGTCTTTGGCGAGCGATGCGTACAAGGCGCTGCAGAGTTTCCCGTATCTGCTGTTCTACCCGGCAGGCGCGATCTGTATTACGGTGCTGGCCTTTAACATTCTGGGCGATGGCCTCAGAGACGCGCTCGATCCCAGGATGAGAAAGTAGGTGGCAGTATGAGTGAATATATTCTTGATGTCAAAAACTTAAAGACCTCCTTCTTTACCCATGTAGGGGAAGTGCAGGCGGTGCGCGGCGTATCGCTCAAGCTCCGCCCCGGTGAGGCGCTCGGCATCGTCGGCGAGAGCGGCTGCGGCAAGAGCGTCATGTCGCTTTCCATGATGGGACTTGTCCCCAAGCCTGGAAAAATTGTTGGCGGCGAGATCCTCTTTGAGGAGAAGGACCTTGTCAAGTTAAGCGACAGGCAGATGCGTAAGATCAGGGGCGAGCGGATCTCAATGATTTTCCAGGACCCCATGACGTCCTTGAATCCTGTATATACCATCGGGAACCAGATCAATGAAATGATTCTGGAACACCGGAAGATCAGCAAGAAGCAGGCAACGGAGCGGGCGATTGAGCTGCTGGAGCTTGTCGGCATCCCCAGCCCCGAGGAGCGTCTCAAGCAGTATCCGCACGAGTTTTCAGGCGGCATGCGCCAGCGTGCGATGATCGCTATGGCGCTTGCGTGCAATCCCGCGCTCTTTATTGCGGATGAACCCACAACGGCGCTGGACGTGACCATTCAGGCGCAGATTCTTGAGCTGATGAAAGACCTCAGGCACAAGATCAACAGCACCATCATTCTCATTACGCATGACCTTGGCGTGGTTGCCGATTTGTGCGACGATATCAAGGTGATGTATGCGGGGCTGGTTGTGGAGGAAGGCACCACGCGCGATATTTTCTATAACGCGCAGCATCCCTACACATGGGGGTTGTTAAAGTCCGTGCCGAAAATCACGGAAGATACGAAGGAGCGCCTAAAGCCCATTGACGGGCAGCCGCCCGATCTACTAAAACCGCCGGTCGGCTGCGCGTTTGCAGCGCGGTGTCCGCATGCGATGCGGATTTGCCGTGAGGTTCAGCCGCCCAGTTATGAAGTGAATCCCGGGCACAATGCTTCCTGCTGGCTGCTTCATCCCGAAGCAAAGGAACAGCATGACGCCGCACAGGCGGCCAGGAGGGCAGAGCTATGAGCACGCCATTGATTGAGATAAAGAACCTAAAAAAACACTTCAGGGTTGCAGCAGGAACCTTAAAGGCCGTTGACGATGTTTCGTTCTCCATTATGAAGGGGGAAACCTTCGGCCTGGTAGGCGAGAGCGGCTGCGGAAAAACAACGGTTGGACGTACCCTGATCCGCCTTTACAATCCGACCGCGGGTCAGATTTTATTCGACGGTGTGGACATCGCTTCCATGAGCGAGCGTGCGTTGAAGCCCTACCGCCGCCGCATGCAGATCATTTTCCAAGACCCGTACGCTTCGCTCAACCCGCGCATGACGGTAGGCGATATTGTCGGCGAACCGCTGGATATCCATAAGATCTGCAAAGGTGAAGAACGGCAGAAGCGCATCTACGATTTGCTGGAGAGCGTCGGCCTCACCCGCGAGCATGCAAACCGTTATCCCCATGAGTTTTCCGGTGGACAGAGGCAGCGTGTCGGCATTGCCCGCGCGCTGGCGCTTGAACCGGAGCTGATTGTCTGTGATGAGCCGATTTCCGCGCTGGATGTTTCCATCCAGGCGCAGGTCGTCAATCTTTTGGAGGACCTACAGAGGGAAAAGGGATTGACGTACCTGTTTATCGCGCATGATCTTTCTATGGTACAGCATATCTCCAACCGTGTTGGCGTCATGTACCTTGGGCATCTGATGGAGGTTGCGTCCAGCCGCGAGCTTTATAAAAAGCCACTGCATCCCTATACGATCGCGCTTCTTTCGGCAATCCCCATTCCGGATCCCGACGTGGCGCAGAAGCGGCAGCGCATTATCCTGGAAGGCAACGTTCCCACTCCAATCAATCCGCCTGCCGGGTGCCCGTTCAAGTCCCGTTGCGCGTATGCAAAGCCGCTTTGCGAAAGCAATGTGCCTGAAATGCGCGAAATTGAACCGGATCACTTTGTTGCGTGCCATTTTGTGGAACAAATCCATGCATAACCGTTATTTGTATTGTACAAACGCGATTGTGTTTGTATAATATAAAATATATTAAAACAGGAGGAACAAAGAATGAAGAAACTCTTGTCCGTTCTCCTCGCCGCTCTGATGGTGCTTGGCGCCCTCACCGCGTGCACCCCGACCGCGCCTGCTCCGTCAACCGAGGCCCCCGCGACGGATGCGCCGGCACCGGCAGAGACCGAAGCTCCCGTGGAGCTCAAGGATCTGCCCACCCTGGATTACCTGTATAACACCAGCTCCGGTCACCAGGTAATCGCGGAAGCGCTGCAGGGTATTTGGAAAGATGAGCTCGGCCTGGACATCACGGTTGAGAGCCAGGAATGGGCGGTCTTCCAGACCAACCGTACCGAAGGTAACTTCCAGATTGCACGCCACGGCTGGCTGGGCGACTATGTTGACCCCATGACCTTCCTGGATATGTGGATTTCCAGCAGCGGCCAGAACGACGCCAAGTATAAGAGCCCCGAATATGATGCGTTGATCGCAACTGCGTTGAAGTCTGCCGATCCCGCAGAGCGCATGGCTGCCATGCACGAAGCGGAAAAGATCATCATGACGGATCTGCCCATCATCCCGCTGTATCACTACACCAACGTATGGCTCGACAACGGCAAGGTCAAGGATTATGTCCATGACATCCTCATCGGCCACATGCTCTTTATGTGGGCTTCCAAGGCGGAAGGCGATATCGTCTACCATCTGGGTGCAACCCCGAAGTCCCTTGACCCTCAGAAGAACAACGCCACCGACGGCGCTGACGTCATCCAGCACACCTTCGAAGGTCTGACCACGAAGGATAAGAATGGCGTTATCGTTCCCGGCATGGCGGAAAGCTGGACCACCTCCGAAGACGGCCTCACCTGGACCTTCAAGCTCCGCGATGCGAAGTGGTCCGATGGCAAGCCCGTCACCGCGCAGGATTTCGTAACCGGCTGGAGCCGCGCTGTGGATCCCCTGACCGAGTGCGAGTATGCTTACCAGATCTATAACTACGTAAAGAATGCCCAGGCGATCTACGAAGGCAACGCCACCCCGGATACCTTGGGCGTCAAGGCTGTTGACGACAAGACCCTCGAAGTTACCCTCGAGGCTCCCTGCGGCTACTTCACGCAGTTGACCGCGTTCCCGACCTACTATCCCGTGCGTGCGGACGTTGTCAAGAACGAAGCATGGGCCAACAAGCCTGCAACCTACATCTCCAATGGGCCGTATGTTCTCACGAAGTTCGAGCTCCAGAACGAGATCGTTATCGAGAAGAATCCCAACTACTGGAACGCCGCCAGCATGCCCTGCCCGAAGGTTATCATGAAGCTGACGGACGATGACGCCGCTGCGCTCGCCGCGTTCGAATCCGGCGAAATGGACATCGCTGAAACCTTCCCGCCGGAAGAGACCCAGCGCATGAAGGATGCCGGTTTCTTCAACGTGAAGCCGATCCTTGGCACCTACTTCATCGTCATCAACCTCGAAGGCGACAGCGATTTCCTGAAGGATCCCAAGGTCCGTCTGGCGCTCGCGCTCGCAGTTGACCGCGACTACATCATCGAAGTTGCGCAGAACGAAGCCGTTCCCGCGTTTGAGTTTGTTCCCGCTGGCGTGCCTGATGCCGACGGTACCGACTTCATCTCCAAGAACGGTGGTCCGCTCTTCGGCACCGGCGACTATGCAACTGACCTTGCTACCGCAAAGCAGCTGCTCAAGGAAGCTGGCTACAACGTCAAGGAGTAATTTCCTGACATAATCACGTAACAGAAAACAGGCTGCCGTTTCCGGCAGCCTGTTTTTGTCCAAACAAAAGCGGGCGGGGAAACGGCCCGTTTTTGTTTGCCGCTAAATCCGGGGTTTAAGTATCGGCGCTTTAGAGGGCCGCGCCTTCCGCCGTCCCGCCGGGGACACACCGCAGGCGGCGATACCTGAGAAAATAAAAACAGCATGTGAAAGTCTTTTTTTGGACATGTAAAAAGCGGACGGGAAATCCCGTCCGCACATTAAAACAAATAGAAAACAGCGGCTTAACGATCCGGCTCGATCAGGCCGTAATTGCCGTCTCTGCGCGCATAGAGCACATTGATGTCTCCGGTTTCCGCGTTCTTGAATACGTAGAACGAGTGGCCAAGGAGCGACATCTGGAGCATTGCCTCTTCCTCATTCATGGGCTTGAGGGAGAAGCGCTTGACGCGTACGATGCGGGGGCCTTCCTCTTCGGCGTCTTCGTAATTCTCCGCATAAAGCGGGGTGTCGTATTTGAATGCGCCGGCCTTGAGGTTCTTTTCGAGCTTTGTGCGATGCTTGAGGATCTGCTTTTCGAGCTTATCGAGCACGCTGTCGATGGAAGCGTACATATCGCCCGTGACCTCTTCACCGCGGATAATGACGCTTTCATAGGGGATGGTTACTTCCACAATGTGGCGGTTGCGTTCAACAGCCATCGTCACCTGCACTTCGGTGTCCTTGGGGAAGTAGCGTTCCAGCTTGCCGACCTTTTTGTTGATAAGATCCTTTAAGTACTCAGATACCTCAATGTTTTTTCCGGATATGGAAATACGCATACAGGTCAACTCCTTCCGGCGCGCCTTTGCGGTTGATGCGCGCTATATTGTTTTATTCTACAGGATGCATGGAATCCCTGCAATCCTGCAGCGGGAAAATAGAAAAATCAATTCTTGTATCAAGGAACAAAAAACGGACGGGGAAAAGTTCCTCGTCCGCTTGGATGTTTCCGATCAGGCTCTTCCGTTGCTGCCGAGAACATTCACGATTTTGTGCTTGACCATTTCACGGATGGCGTCGCGCGCGGGCTTGAGATACTGGCGCGGGTCAAAGTGATCCGGATGCTCCGCAAAGTATTTGCGGATGGTACCGGTCATGGCAAGACGCAGGTCGCTGTCGATATTGATTTTGCAAACGGACATGCTTGCGGCCTGGCGCAGCATCTCTTCGGGGATGCCGATGGCGTCGGGCATGTTGCCGCCATTTTCATTGATCATCTTCACAAACGAAGGAACAACAGAGGATGCGCCGTGGAGCACGATGGGGAAGCCGGGCAGGCGCTCTTGGATCTTCTCGAGGATGTCAAAGCGAAGCTGGGGCTTGGTGCCGGGCTTGAACTTGAAAGCGCCATGGCTTGTCCCGATGGCGATAGCAAGAGAGTCAACACCCGTGCGGGCAACGAAATCTTCCACTTCCTCAGGACGGGTATAGGAGGCATCTTCCGCGCTGACGTTGACAGCGTCTTCAATGCCGGCCAGACGGCCAAGCTCGCCCTCTACCACAACGCCGCGATCATGCGCGTATTCGACAACCTTTTTGGTCAGCGCAACGTTGTCTTCATAGGAGTGGTGAGAACCGTCGATCATGACGGAAGTAAACCCGCCGTCGATGCAGCTCTTGCACAGCTCAAACGTATCGCCGTGGTCCAAATGGAGGCAAATGGGAAGATCGGTTTCGATGATAGCCGCTTCGACCAACTTCATCAAATAGGTGTGGTTGGCATATTTGCGCGCACCGGAGGAAACCTGAAGGATCAACGGAGAATTTGCTTCTTTTGCCGCTTCCGTGATACCCTGGACGATTTCCATGTTGTTCACGTTGAACGCGCCGATTGCATAACCACCCTGATAAGCTTTTTTGAACATTTCTGTACTGGTAACCAAAGCCATATCTATTCACGCTCCTTTGTTTGTATTATACCCCAACAGGGGCATATTGCAATTGTTTTTTGTCAAATCAGGCGCTTTACGTGCATAAGACAAAATCATAGCGGGATTGATTGTTTCTATTCCATAAAGGGGATATAATGAGAAATAGAACCGAAGAACCCATGCAATGGCGCAGATTTGCCAGAGAGGATCAACATGAGGGACAAGCTGATATCTGTTGTTATTCCCGTATTTAACGAGCAGGAAGTGCTGCCCATTTCCTATGACCGGCTCATGCAGGCGATGGTGGGTATAGGCTGCCCTTATGAGTTGATCTTTGTCGACGATGGCAGCAAGGACGCCTCGCTTAACATTTTAAGGGAACTCGCCACAAAGGATGCGCATGTGCGTGTGCTCTCATTTTCCAGGAACTTTGGCCACCAGCTTGCGGTAACCGCTGGCATGGATGCGGCAATGGGTGCGGCGCTTGTGGTCATTGACGTAGACCTGCAGGACCCGCCGGAGCTGATCGCGAAAATGGTGGAGCTTTGGGAGCAGGGGGCCGAAATCGTATACGGCAAGCGCAGTAAGCGCAAGGGAGAAACCCTGTTTAAGCGCCTGACGGCATATCTATACTACCGGCTGCTGACTGCCATGAGCGCGTACCCAATCCCTTTGGACAGCGGGGATTTCAGGCTGCTGGACCGCTGTGTGGCCGATCGGTTTTTAGAGATGCGCGAACACAACCGGTTTTTGCGCGGCATGTCCGCGTGGATGGGATATGAGGCGGTACCGCTGGAATTTGTACGGGCGGAGCGTCAGGCGGGCACGACCAAATATACCTTAAAGAAGATGCTCAAGCTCGCGTTTGACGGTATTACGGGATTTTCTTCCCGCCCGCTTACTCTCCCCGGATGGTTTGGCGTAGGGTTGCTCGCGCTTTCGGGATTGGGCCTGATCGCACTGATTGTACTTGCGGCGACCATAGGCGTAGCGCCATGGCTGTGGGGCCTTGACGGCATTCTTATGGTGCAGGGCGTCATGCTCTGCGCACTTGGCATACAGGGCGCCTATATGAGCCGGATGTATGACGAAATGAAGGGCAGGCCGTTGTATATTCTCAAAGAAAAAATCGGATTTTCAGATGAGGGGAAGCGCTAGATGGGGGAACTGTTTACTTCGTATCTGCTGGGTGGACTTTTGGCGGGATTCATTGTATTTTTGCTGCTGTTCCGGTTTTGGAATCTTCCGGCGAAAATAAAATCTCACTTTAAGCTCAATTCCAGGATAAAAATTGTGTTATTCATTGTACTGGCGGGATTCGCTGTGGCGATTTTGGTGACGGTGCTCGTGGGTGCGCTGGCTCTTCCGGAGACGGTATCCCAAGTCATAGAGGGCGTTGGTATCGGCTTTTCCTGTGCGATTGTTGTAGGCGTACTCAATGCGTCTGGCGCGGATTCGGGCAAGAATGCGCCCGGGACCCGTACAAGGGCAGCGAACAGGCAGGCTTACCCGGATAACAAGGGCAGGCGCAGCAAAGGATAAAGAATGGAACGTACGGGTTTACCCGGCGGGAAATGCTTTATAGTAAAAATAGAAGAAAAAGAGGGGGTACCTATGATCGATCCCAGAGTACGTACCCTGGCGCGCAATCTTGTCAGGTTTTCCTGCAACTTGCAGCCGGGTGAAAAAGTTTTGATAGAGTCCATTGGTGGAAATGATCCGCTTACGCAGCTGTTGGTGGAGGAAGCGTACGCCGCAGGCGGCGTTCCCTTTGTTTGGCTGGGCGATAAGAGCATTGACCGTGCGCTTCTGATGCATTGCACCGACGAGCAATTGAAGCTGCGCGCGGAGCTTGACGGTCAGCTTATGAGCCAAATGCAGGCATTCATCGGTGTGCGCGGCGGCCCCAACGCGTCCGAGCTTTCCGATGTGCCGCAGGAGCAGCTTGCGCGCTACCAGCGCATTTACTGGCGGCCTGTACACGGCCATATCCGTGTTCCCAAGACCAAGTGGGTCGTATTGCGCTATCCGCACCCGAGCGTGGCGCAAATGGCCGATATGAGCACAGAGGCGTTTGAGGAATATTACTTCAACGTCTGCAACCTCGATTACTCCCGCATGGAACGCGCGATGCAGCCGCTGAAAGCGCTGATGGAGCGGACGGATAAGGTGCATATCAAAGGGCCGGGCACCGATCTTACCTTCTCCATCAAGGGTATTCCCGCCATTATCTGTGCGGGGCATATGAACATCCCGGATGGCGAAATCTATACCGCGCCCGTGAAAGACAGCATCAACGGCGTGCTTTCCTACAACACGCCTTCCGTGCACGACGGCTTTACGTTTACGGATATCAAGCTTACGTTTGAAAACGGCAAGATCGTCGCCTGCGGCGCAAACGATACCGAGCGCATCACAAAGGTGTTTGATATGGACGAAGGCGCGCGTTATGTGGGCGAGTTTGCAATCGGCGTCAACCCGTATATCACAACGCCTATGAAGGATACGCTCTTTGATGAAAAGATTACGGGCAGTTTCCACTTCACGCCGGGCAACTGCTATGATGAAGCGCCCAACGGCAATAAATCGGCGCTGCACTGGGACCTCGTCTGCATCCAGACCGCCGCCTACGGCGGGGGAGAGATGTATTTTGACGATGTGCTCATCCGCAAGGACGGCTTGTTTGTACTTCCCGAACTGATGCCGTTAAACCCGAAGGAATTGCTCGCGGAAGCGTAACGCCGGAGTGTGAAAAAAGCCTCAGACAATTGCGTGATATCACGAAATTGTCACAAAAATGCCTTGCATCGCATAAAAAAATGCGATAGTATAAGCAGAGGTTTTTGCTCAAGCAATCCATCGGTTAACCTTGGACCATTTTGGCCTAAATAAGTATGATATAAAGGAGAATGTTCAAATGGCAGTTAAAGTTGGCATCAACGGGTTCGGCCGCATCGGCCGTCTTGTATTCCGCGCTTCTGTTGCGAATCCCGACGTTCAGGTTGTAGGTATTAACGACCCTTTCATCGATGTAGATTATATGGTGTACATGCTCAAGTATGACACCGTGCATGGCAACTTCAAGGGTGAAGCCTGCGCCAAGGACGGCAAGCTCGTTGTCAACGGCAAAGAAATCGCGGTTTATGCTTCAAAAGACCCCGCCACCATCCCCTGGTCCGAGTGTGGCGCAGAGTATATCGTGGAGTCCACCGGTGTGTTCACCACCACCGAAAAGGCTTCCGCACACTTTGCCGGCGGCGCAAAGAAGGTTGTCATCTCCGCTCCCTCTGCGGATGCGCCGATGTTTGTCATGGGCGTCAACCAGGACAAGTACACCAGCGACATGAAGGTCGTTTCCAACGCTTCGTGCACCACCAACTGCCTGGCGCCTCTTGCCAAGGTCATCAATGATAAGTTCGGCATCGTGGAAGGCCTCATGACGACCGTTCACGCCACCACCGCCACCCAGAAGACCGTTGACGGTCCTTCCGCCAAGGATTGGCGCGGCGGCCGCGGTGCGGCATTCAACATCATCCCCAGCTCCACCGGCGCTGCAAAGGCTGTTGGCAAGGTTATCCCCGCGCTCAATGGCAAGCTGACCGGTATGGCGTTCCGTGTACCCACCGCGGATGTTTCCGTTGTGGACCTCACCTGCCGCCTGGAGAAGGCCGCTTCCTATGATGAAATCAAGGCGACCATGAAGGCCGCTTCCGAAAGCCCGGAATGGAAGGGCATCATCGGCTACACCGAGGATGCAGTTGTTTCTTCCGACTTCATCACCGATTCCCGCACTTCTATCTTCGATGCGGACGCGGGCATCAGCCTCAATGGCAACTTCGTCAAGCTCGTGGCCTGGTATGACAACGAATGGGGTTATTCCAACAAGGTCCTCGACCTCATCACCCACATGGCGAAGGTCGACGCGAAGTAAGATCAGCCGAATTTCCGGTATATAATCCTGACGAGAACGCGCCTCTTTTGATCACTCAAAAGAGGCGCGTTTTTTTATTATGCGTTCTGGCTATCTCCGAATTGATTCTCGATAGCGCTGATGATAATGTTTGTAATCTTCAGGGCGTTTTCATGCAGGTCGTCATAAATTGCGATGCTCGGCCCAAAATCCTCTTTGAGCAAATAATCGATCAATCTTAGCTCCATCCGGAATTTCTCATGGGAGGCTTCCCGCAAAGCGGTTTGATCGATATGCGGATTTGCTTCGGCCAGGGAGGCGATCAGATGTTCCGTATTATCCGCCCACCGTTTTTCAAGAGGCGCAATATCCCCGCCCATCCGCTTGGTTGACGCGATTTCTGAGAGAATCAGAATGTTTTGATTTAAAAGCGCCTCTATTTTTCCGGCTTCTTCCGCACCATAAAAATGAGTATACAGGGCCGTTAAATCCGTACTGTTCCGGAAGGTGCGCAAGGCAACATGGTTAAAATCTCTTAACCCCAGCATCAGGCTGCCGATATAGTGCCGAATCCAGATGACACGGTCCACCCACAGGCTTTGCAGACGCTGCTTCCAATCCATCCGTTACACCCCTTTCCCTTTCAATCTATGAGGCGGGTATTGGAAGTATCCCGGAGAATTGCCCGTAAGGATTGTGAACGTGAGGAAGATGGCATTTGTAAAGATTCGAAAGGGACAGAACTTATTTTACGGTATCGAGCCATGCCTGCAAAGCTGCGGTGATGCCCGCCTTTTTATAAATCCTGTAATACTGAACGGGCGGAATGCTGCCGTCAAGAATTGGTATTTCTAAAAGCTCCCCGCTTGCAATCTGCGCCTCTACCAGCTTGCGCGCAAGCAACGTATACCAGCTTCCCTGCTTTAAAAAACGGATGACGTTTGCCGCAATATCAATTTCAAGCTGAAACTGTTGGTGCCTTGAAAAGAGCCAGTTATGTGTGGACCCATAGAGAAAGTTTGAAGAAATAAACGGCAGAGTCTTCATAGCTGATATGGGGAGTCCGTTGCAATGCTCCCGGTTTTTGGCGCCGGTGACCAATATGACGGCATCCTCCGCAATGAGCTCGCAGCAATACTCCGGGTTGTAGTATGGATGGTGGGAGAAGCCAATATCAATCCGGCCTTTTTTGCACTCCGAAAGGATGCGCCCGGAGTGGCCGAATACGACACGGAGGGAAACTTCCGGGTGCTGCGGCAAGAACGCTTCCATCAATTGATACAGCTCTGTATCGTAATAGGCATACACGCTGCCCAAAGTCAGCCTGCCTGTGAATTTTGCGGCCTGGTTCGCCTCCTCAATCGCCTTTCGTTCCATATTGACCATTTCTTCCGCATACCCGAAAAGCGCCTTTCCAGCCTGCGTCAATTCCGTGCGGCTGTGGCTACGGAGAAAGAGCGGCTGCCCAACCTCCCGTTCCAGTTCCCGGATGCGGTTGCTGATGGTGGATTGTGCCACAATGAGGTCTTTTGCGGTTTGGGAGAAGCTTCCTGTTTCTGCCAAGGAAAGGAACGTAGCCAGCTGTTCCGTATTCATAGAACCCTCCCTGTTATCAAGGAAACGAATAATATTGATCGATTTATTTCGCTTTATTGATGTTAACATATGTGCTATATTCCAGTCAACGCGCCGGATAAACGGCTGTTGCCCAAATCCAAGGCAAGTCCCGGCGGAGGATGAACAATGGGGGATATATGAAAACGGACAGACACGACCTGACCCAGGGAAGTATTTTTAAAAAGCTGCTGTTGTTTTTTCTTCCGATGCTTGCAGGAAGCATGCTGCAGCAGCTTTACACGGTTGCGGACGCTATCATCATTGGAAAGCTGATCGGGAAAACCGGCCTTGCCGCGATCGATTCCATTTACAGCCTGACAAAGCTGCCGGTGAATTTCTTTATAGGACTTTCCGGGGGTGCCGCCATTTTGATTTCTCAATACTTTGGCGCGAAGGACAATGACGGTCTTTAAAGGCCGTTCATACGTCGCTTGCGTTTTCCTTTGTGGGCGGCCTGATCCTTTCCGCAGTGGGGGTCATGCTGGCGCCGTATTCCTTAAACTGGATTCATGTGCCTTCGGACATCTATCCCTACGCGCTCTCGTATGCAAGCATCTATTTGAGCGGCCTGGCGCTTTCCATGACCTATAACATCGGCGCGGGTATTTTGCGCGCGGTGGGGGATTCCAAAACGCCGTTTTATATTTTGTTTGTTTCCAATGCCTCCAACGTTATGCTGGATCTTCTTTTTGTAGGCGTGTTTAAATGGCATGTCGCAGGTTCCGCGCTGGGTACGGTATTGTCTCAGATGTTGAGCGCCGCGCTGGTCCTGCGTGCCCTTAACAGGACGAACCATGCTTGCAGGGTGGATTTCAAAGCGGTCCGGCTGCACAAGGCCGTATTGAAGGCAATCCTGCTTCTGGGCGTTCCTGTGGCGGTACAATCCGTTCTGTTTCCGTTTGCCAATATGATGATGCAGGCAAACATCAACGCACTTGGAACGGACAGCGTTACCGCCTGGGCGCTTTGCGGAAAAATGGACTTTATGGTTTGGCTGACGATCGATTCCCTTGCCGCTGCCATTTCCACATTTGCCGCGCAGAACTATGGCGCTGGGCAGCATGAAAGAATCCGGCAGGGGGTACGCATCGGCATGGGGATTACACTGTTGCTGACGCTTTTGATGAGCGCCGCGCTTTACCAGTGGTGCGAGCCTTTCGGGATGCTGTTTTTAGCAAAGGCAGACAGCAGCATACTTGCAATCAGTACGCCGGTGATGCGCCTTCTTTCCCCGCTTTATCTTTTCTATGTCTTTGGCGCGGTTTTGTCCGGTGCAATCCGCGGGATGGGAGATACGGTCCGGCCCATGCTTGTAACGATGCTGAGCACCTGCGGGGTGCGTATCGTATGGACGCTGTTTGTAGTTCCTACAACCCCCACCCTGATGGTCATCCTGTGGGGATATCCCGTTTCCTGGCTGATAACGGCGGCTTCCTTTGCTGTATTCTATCTTGTATTCGTAAAAAGAAGCCGCCTCTCCAATCGGGTGCGGGAAATGTAATCTGCCGTTTGAAACATTGCCTTTGTTCTTTACCTCCGCAAAATTTGTAGTATAATAATCGCTGTATGTAAAACGGAAAAGAGGCATTTTTATTCATGGGTAAACCGGAAAACAGATATCGTGCGCTGTTTGACGAGGAAGGTCAAAAGATATCTGTCGTATGGAAAGGCGCGCTAATTGGTGTTCTTGTTGGAGTTGCTGTTGTACTGTACAGGCTTGCGCTGACGTCTGCGGAGGAGATATCCTTTGCCGTATATGCGTATATAAGGAGTCATACGGGATGGATTCCGGCATTGTTTCTTGGGCTGGGCGCCCTGGGTTACGGCGTAGGGCTGCTCGTTTCAAAATACCGCGCTATCAGCGGCAGCGGCATCCCGCAGGTAAAGGGTATTATGACAGGCTATATGGAAACCGGATGGTTTAGCACATTCCTTGCAAAATTCCTGGGAGGAACGCTCTCCATACTTGCAGGGCTGTCCTTGGGACGGGAGGGACCTTCCATTCAGCTTGGCGCGTCCTTAGCCCAAGGCGTGGGAGATAAGCTTGCAAAGACAAGGGCGGAACGCAAGATTCTGATTGCCAGCGGTGCCAGCGCGGGTCTTGCCGCAGCATTTAATGCCCCTCTTGCGGGCGTGATGTTCGCAATGGAGGAAATTTTCAAATATATTTCCCCCTTGATCCTGCTTTCCACAATGGTTTCCGCAATCGTTGCGGACTGCGTCTCCAGGATTGTGTTCGGCGCGGCACCCGTATTTTCCTTTACCATTCAAAGCGGCATTCCTCTGCGCAGTTATTGGCTCGTCTGCCTGGTTGGTGTTCTGCTGGGGGGGGCGGGTGCGGCTTATAACTGGGTGCTGTTGAAAACCCAGGCGCTTTATAAAAAGATTGCCCGCGGAGATGTGCGCGTCCGCATGATCGTTCCATTCCTGCTTGCGGGCGTTGCCGGGCTGCTGTTTCCCGTGGTGCTTGGCGGAGGCCATGCAGTGGTGGAGAAGCTCGAGCTTTCCACAGGCATATCTTTTCTGCTGCTGGTGCTGTTGGTAAAATTCGCATTCTCCATGTTCAGCTTCGGTGCGGGTGCGCCGGGCGGCATATTTTTCCCTCTGCTGATTATCGGCGGTACCATTGGGGCTGTGATTGCAAACGTTGCGGTCAACTATTGGTCCATTGACGCGGCGCTCTTTGAGAATGTTGTGATCCTGGCGATGGCCGGCTATTTTGCGGCAATCGTGCGCGCTCCGTTTACAGGAATCATACTTTTATTGGAAATGACGGGGTCGTTTGTGGACCTGCTGCCACTGGCGCTGGTTGCAATTCTTGCGAGTACGGTTGCTGATTTGATCAAAAGCGTGCCTATTTATGATGCGCTGCTCCATACCCTTGTGCAGGAGCAGGGAACAAAGGACTGCGAGGACAGCGGTGGCAAAAAGATTACGCTGGAAACCGTTGTGCATGAGGGGGCCGCCGCAGCGGAGAAATGTGTGCGGGACTTGGGACTTCCCGCAAATTGCCTGCTGATTGCCATACGCCGTGAGGGAAAGGATATCATTCCCAAAGGCGATACGCGGATCAGGGCATATGATTACTTGATCTTCCTTGTAAATGTGGAGGAGGAGGCGCGTCAGCGCGCCCGTATTGAAGAAATTGCTGCAGCAGGCTAAAAGCCGCGCTCTTGAAAGCGGCTTTTGCACCGGTTGCAACTGTAATGTAGCCATGGCGAATTATTGTAACGCCTCCCCGGAAGGGCTTTTATCAGACGAAAACGATGGAGAATTGCAGCTTTTTTGTCTGCGCCCCTTTCCGGGTGCATGCTTTATAAGGTATAATTTAGACATCACATCGGATGGAGCGTGTAAATTATGAGCAAATACCGCATCATGACAGAGGCTACCGTAGACCTTCCGCAATCGCTGATTGAAGAATACGACATTGCTGTTATTGCCATGGACTGCCGCATGCAGGAAAAAATATATATGGTGGAGCCTACGGGAAAGGAACTGGACCCCGTAGATTTCTATAACCAAATGCGCGAAGGGGCTGTGGCGTCGACATCCCTCATCAACGCGTTTACGTTTGCGGAGTACTTTGAAAAGGAATTTCAAGCCGGGTATGACGTGATTTATTTCGCGCTGACCTCCGCGCTGACTTCCCGCCTGGCCGCAAATCAGGCGATGGAGGATTTGCAGGAGAAATATTCGGAGCGCCGCCTGATCGTGGTGGATACGCTGTGCGCCTCTCTTGGCATGGGGCTTTTGGTCTACCATGCCGCGAAGAAGCAGCAGGCCGGTATGGGGATGGATGCGCTTGCAAAATGGGCGGAAGAAAACAAGCTGAAGATTTGCCACTGGTTTACCGTGGAAGATCTCAAATATTTGATGCGCAGCGGCCGTGTTTCCGCGGCATCCGCATTTGTGGGCACCGCGCTCAACATCAAGCCCGTGCTGCAGGTGGACAATGCGGGCGCGCTTGTGCCGCTCGTCAAGGTACAGGGCCGCAGGCGCTCTCTGAAAACGCTCGTGGAAAATATGGAGAAGACCTTTGTGCCCGAAGGAAACGAATGCGTATTCATCGGCCATGCGGACAGCCCCGAGGATGCAGCGTATGTGAAAACCCTGGTGGAAGAGCGCTTTGGCGTCAAGAGCTTTGTGATCAATTACATCGGGCCAATTATCGGCGCGCACTCCGGCCCAGGTACGGTAGCGTTGTTCCACTTCGGCGCACACCGCTGATTGATGATAGAAATGCGCAAAAACACTGCCCGCTGTTGCGGGCAGTGTTTCTTTATTATCCCTGATATACGAGATCCAGCAGGTAAAACACGTTGCTTACAGAAAATGTCGTGCAGTTATACGAGCCGGAGAAGTGATTGTTCCTGTACCAGGCCGTCATCCACTTTTCCAGATGGGAAGTCAGTTCCTGAAGCTGCGCATCTGTCGCAAGCCGGATGGAAACAGAAGTGTCACCTTTTTCGCAGGCTTCGTTCAGCGCCAGGTGCAGCGCTTCCTCGATATCCGCTCCGTCCGGAATATAAGCGCCGGTCTTTACATAATAGTTGCTTGCATTGTCGTTGCATACGGGCAGGTCCAGCGCATCGTAGAGTGTATCAAGCGTACGGCTTTGGTAGATTTCTTCATCTGTCAGGTTCAGGTAAGCATAGCAGGAGCTTTCCGGAAGCATGCCGTCCGAATCGTCCCAGGTAACATCCATCTGATAATACGCGCCATCAATACAGGCCACATTCCATGCGTGCTTTTGCGGGGCCCTAGTCTGGCTGTCGTCTGCGGACCACGCTTCCCCTGTGAGCGTGAGGCATTCAATGCCCGCTTCACGCAAAAGCAGGGTAAGCGCCTTGCTGTACCCCTCACAGCGGGCGTACCCCAGGACCAGCGCGCCGTAGGCGGTGCCGTCATATACGCCGTCTTCACGGTAGGTGCAGCGCGTGATGATGCTCTGGTAAAAAAGGAGTTGCTTTTCAAAGCCGCCGCTGAGGCCCGCGGCTTCCTCCTGCAAAAGGTCTATGATATCCTGCAGCTTCTTCTTAGCGTCGGTATAGGCTTCCTTGGTAAAAATATAGGTTGGCTGTATGGAGAGCGCCAGATCCGGCTTGTTTTCCTGTACAAAGTAGGAATATTCTCCGTTGATCTGGAACAGCTCCGGGCAATCGTAGCTTAAAAGCCACATTAACGTTTTCAGTTTTTTCTCGGAAATGGGCGTGGAAAATCTGATTTCCTGTTTGAAACTGGAGATTCCTGCGTACATTTGTGCGCAGATGCGCTGATCTTCCTCTGAAAGCTGCTTCAAAAAATATTTGCTGTCAAGATCGGGAATACCGCTTTGACCGATCTCGACAGTATCCGACGAAGCCTGTGGGGGAATGGCGGCGGGACGGTCATCGGGCGCGCTTTTTACGATAGGCGTTTTTGTAAGCAGGCCGCAGCCGGAAACAAACGCCATCATAAACAGGAGCGCGGCACAAAGAAGAGAACGAAAAATATGGTTGTAGAAACGGTGCTGGCGCAAAGCATCCTCCCCAAATTATTCGGATAATACGATCAAGTTTGCCCTACAGAAGCGCAACGGCCTCCGCAATGTTCCGCACCGGAACCAGCGTAGCCCCCGGGACAGACGGCATCGCGTCCGAGCGGGGAACGATCAGGTTCGTAAAGCCAAGCCGTACACATTCGCGCATACGCTTTTCCATGTGGGATACGGCGCGTACCTCGCCTGTTAGCCCAAGCTCGCCAATGGCGGCTGTAGAGGGTTTTAAAGGCGTTTCCTTGTAACAGGAGGCGATGCACAGTGCAACGCCAAGATCCACCGCGCGTTCCATCAGCTTTAACCCGCCCACGACATTTAAGTATACGTCCTTATCGGAAAGACGCAGCCGCGCTTTGTTTTCAAGTACAGCGAGCAGCAGCGAAAGCCTGCCGGTATCAATTCCGGTACTGGTGCGCCGTGCGGTGCCGTAGGCGGTCTGCGCCAACAGCGCCTGCACCTCCGCAAGCATCGGGCGTGTCCCCTCCATGGCGCAGGTGACGGTGCAGCCGGGCAGATGCGCGCCGGAAAGAAACAGGCGGGAAGGGTCCTCCACCTGATGCATGCCGTCGTCGCACATTTCAAATACGCCCACCTCGTTGGTGGAGCCAAAGCGGTTTTTGACCGCGCGCAGCAGCCGCAAATCCGCATGGCGCTCCCCTTCAAAGTAAAGCACGGTATCCACCATATGTTCAAGCACCCTTGGGCCTGCGATTGCGCCGTCCTTGGTCACATGGCCGACGATGAGCACCGCAGCGCCCGTCTGCTTCGCCAGACGCGTCAACACGGCGGTGGCTTCGCGCACCTGGCTGATGCTGCCGACAGCGCCCGGTAAATCCGGGCAGGACATGGTCTGTATGGAGTCCACAATCACAAAAGCCGGGCGCAGGTGCCGGATCTGCGCTTCGATCACACCAAGATCGGTTTCAGCGAGCAGCAGCACATTCCCGGGGATATTCAGGCGCTGTGCCCTGAGCTTGATCTGTGCGGGCGATTCTTCGCCGGAGACATAGAGCACCTTTTCAGATTGCGCCAGGCTGCCTGCGGCCTGCAGCAGCAGCGTGGATTTGCCGATGCCGGGGTCACCGCCGAGCAACACCGCCATGCCGCGGGCAATGCCGCCGCCAAGCACCCGGTCCAGCTCCTGCATGCCGGTAGAGCTTCTTTTTGCATCCTCCGTATCGATATCCGAAAGCGGAAGCGCGTGTGCGCCGATGGCGGCGGCCTTTACCTGTACCGCGCTTGTCTCCACGAGCGTATTCCAGCTGCCGCAGCCCGGGCATTTTCCAAGCCACTTTGCGCTTTCATAGCCGCATTCCCCGCAGAAGAAGAGGGGACGCGTGTTCTTTGCCATCCGTTACCTCCCAAATAACCCGCATCCGGGCACAAAAGCCTATTGAATGACCGCGTACTTCATCACGTCCCGTTCGCGGGAGGTGACGTCCATCCAGATCACAACGCCGTTGGAAACGCCCAGCAGCTGCGTGCGTTCCCGCTCAATATCCGGCGTAATCTGTATGGATTTGCCGACATCAAAGAAATAGACATAGATCGCCTCATTTTTACTGTACGCGGCAAAGTGCTCGGATACGCCGTACTCCACGATATCTTCGGCGATGAGCTTTGCCGCGGCGTTGTTCTGCGCCATATAGAGATCATCCCCCGGACCGTGGCTGCCGTTGCGCCAGACCCACTGCTTGCCGTTCGTCATGGGGTCGTGCACATAAGTGCCGGGCACATAGGTACTGATGCTGTCGTCCGAAAGCGTCAGGCTGTAGATCGCGCTCGTCGGGCTTTCTTCCGTTGCGGCCTCGGGCGAACTCGTATCAAGGTCCGCAAAGATAATCTGCCCGTTCTTCATGGATACGGCGGATTGCCCGTAGGCGCTTGAGCTGAACAAGCGGATAGCGGTATTTTCCATTGTGTTGAGGTCGCATACAAACAGCTTGTCCATACGGCTTCCGGTGCGCTCGGTCCAGGCCAAAGTGTTACCGTCCAGCTGTAAAACCGGCTGGTCCGCATACACCTGCTTGACCTCGTACAGTTCCCCGGTTGCAAGCTTTTTTGCGCGGATGACGCCGCCGCCGTCGGACGCCTTGGCATCGAGATACACAAGCCACCCGTCGTTCATCCGGGGATATACATAATCGTCATTCGCTAAGGGAACATCCATTTTCTGCGCTTCGCCCGACGCCATATCATATTGGAACAGCAGATCCATGCGCACATCGCTGCCGACCAGATGCCCCGCCGTAAAGAGAAGCGTCTTGTTCCACGCATAAGGGTCCCCGAACCAGTTGTACCCGGAATAACCTGAAAGCACGACTTCGTGCTGGAGTTCTACAGGGTCGGTGACCGCCGCCGGATGCGGGGTGGGCGTGGGACGGGCGGTGGGGCGAGGGGTGGGCGTAGGCTGCCAGGGCGGGCGATAGTCAATGCCAAGCTTGGGCAGCAGCGCGGGGAGGCCGACAAACACAACCAGCATGATTGCGCCAAGAATCGCGGCAATGGTAGCGGAAAGCGCCAGAATGGGCCCGGCGTTTGTCGCTTTCAGGCTGGTGCGCTTGCGTCTGATCTTATATCTTTTTTCCCGCTTGGGCATACTAATTCTCCTTGATCGGTAAAAAAGGAATGCTTATAAACCTTCTCCAGTATACCATAGGCAGGGGAGGGCAACAACCTTGGGGCGTGCAAACGGAAGCTGGAATTCAAGCGGGCATTCCCGGTATGCGCGTGAAAACAGGGCGGCGTCCTTGCCTTATAACTGGCGAGTGTGTTATAATAACGTGATTTTAAGCGTACTTGGCGTTTTAACATGTGGGAGGTCGGAAATGGGTCGCACTGTGGTGATTGCGTTTGAAGGCATCGATGGCAGCGGAAAAACCGTGCAGATGCATCATCTTGAGCGCGCGCTCAAAAAGCGGGGGATGCTGGTGGATACCATGTCGTTCCCTATGTACGGCACATTTTTTGGGCGCGAGGTGGGTAACTATCTGACCGGCGCGCAGGGCGTCGCCGCGTGCGATGTGGACGGCAAGAGCATGGCGCTCTGGTTTGCGCTCGACCGCTTTGAGGCGTTCCAGAATTACCGGGACGGCGAAGTGGACGTGCTGCTCATCAACCGTTATGTGCTTTCCAACGCCGTATACCAGAGCATACGCGATTGTGATCTCGACAAGCCGGATCTCCTGGACTTTGTTCTGGAATTGGAATATAACCATTTCTGCATCCCTATCGCGGATGTACATGTATATCTTGACATGAATGAGGAAGAAGCGGGGGAGAATGTGCTCCGCAAAGGCTACCGCGAATACGTCGGCAATGAGAAGGACGTTTACGAAAAGCAAACCGGCATCCAGACCCGCGCGCGCCAGAAGTATATGGAGTACGCAAAGATTCTGGATAATATTCATATCATCCCGTGCATGCATGAAGGAAAAATGAGAACCGAACAGGAAATCGCCATGATGGTGGAGGAAGAGCTTCTGCGCACCGGCGTCCTGTAATATAAGTTTGAGGCAAACAATGGGTATCTTTGAAGTACGCGCCTGGTTTGAGGCGCAGGGCATCCCGGAGGAAATCCGTGAGTTTCCCGTATCAAGCGCCACGGTAGAGCTGGCGGCACAGGCATTGGATGTCAATCCGCAGCTGATCGCAAAAACCCTTTCTTTTGAAACGCCAGAAGGCGCAATGCTTGTGCTTGCCGCAGGCGATGCGCGCATTGACAACCGCAAATTCCGCGGGCAGTTCGGTTTTAAAGCAAAGATGCTCTCGGCAGAGGATGCGCTTACGTTTACCGGCCACGCTGTGGGCGGTGTCTGTCCGTTTGCGCTCAAAGCGCCGTTGCCGGTGTACATGGATGAATCGCTGCGCCGGTTTCCCGTCGTATACCCCGCCGCAGGCAGCCCGTCTTCCTGCGTTGTCATTACGCCGGACAGGCTCTGTGAGATTACCGGCGGTACATTTGTGGACGTATGCAGGCTTCCCGGGGAATAGGGCCGGAAAATCTTAAAATTCGTCAACAGACGGCAATTTTCAGCCATATGAAATACAATTGAACACAGATATAAAACGCGCTTGTAGACAGGACCGGCGTGCCTTTATGATTTCCATATACCACATAATTTTTTAGGCTATAAAAATATTTTTTAGGAAAATGCGCAGGAAGCATTTACAAACAGTCCGCTATGGGCTACACTGAGGATAACAAAGCACGTACGCCAAATCCGGCGGAATGTTTAACAGTATACAAAAAGAAGTAAGGAGAGCAATATGATTGATTTAACGGTGAATCGGGCGAATCTCGAGCGCACCATTCAGAGAGCGCGCGAAAACAAAATTGTCATTCCTACGCTCAAACAATTGCGTGATCCCAAGTTTGTCCCCGAAAAGATCAAAAAGCAGCTCAAGAATACCGGGCTTTGGGATATCAGCCCTGTTAACCTGTTCCGCATCACCTGGCGCAACGAGCCCAAGATGAGCGGCGGCGAATATGGCGACGTCAACTATCTTGAAATCCCCTCCGCTTTGAGTGGCGTAAAGGCGCGCATCGTGGTGCTGACCGGCAAATGGTTCCCCACCGGCTGCCATAAGGTCGGCGCATCGTTCGGCTGCCTGGCTCCGCGTCTTGTGACCGGCCAGTTTGACCCCACCTATCACAAAGCGGTTTGGCCCTCTACCGGCAACTACTGCCGCGGCGGCGCCTATAACTCCAAGCTCCTCTCGTGCGATTCCGTGGCGATCCTGCCTGCGGAAATGAGCCGCGAGCGCTTTGAATGGCTTTCTAAGATCGCGGGCGAAGTCATCGCCACCCCCGGCTGCGAAAGCAACGTTAAGGAAATTTTTGACAAGACTTGGGAACTTAAGAACACTCGTGAAGACGTCATTATCTTCAACCAGTTTGAAGAGATGGGCAACCATCTGTGGCACTACACCGTTACCGGTAAGGCCATTGAAGATGCGTTCCTGCAGTTGAAGGGGGAAAAAAGCCGCCTTGCAGGTATGGCGTTTACTTCCGGCTCCGCGGGCACCATGGCGAGCGGCGATTACATCAAGGAACAGTATCCCCATGCGAAGCTCGCCGTCGGCGAAGCGCTGCAGTGCCCGACGCTGCTCAACAACGGCTTTGGCGGTCACCGCATCGAAGGCATTGGCGACAAGCACGTGCCTTGGGTCCACAACGTCAAGAATACGGACATGGTCATTGCCATTGACGATGAAGACAGCCAGAACCTGATGCGTATGTTCAGCGAACCCGTCGGCCGTGAGTACCTCATTAACGAGCTCGGCCTGGATCCGGCGTTTGTTGAAAGGCTGTCCCTGCTGGGTATTTCCGGTATTGCAAACGTACTTTGCTGCATCAAGATGGCGAAGTACTATGAGCTGACCGAAGACGATCTGCTCTTTACCGTTGGCACCGACTCCGCTGAAATGTACGGCTCCCGCGTGGCTGAGCTTGCGGAAAAAGACGGCGCTTACACCCCCACGATGGCCGCTGGGGACTATTATGAGCACATGCACGGCATCCGTACGGATACCATGGAAGAGCTCACCTATGCCACAAAGAAGCGCGTGCACAATCTCAAGTACTACACTTGGGTGGAGCAGCAGGGCAGGTCGGTGGAAGAGCTTAACGCCCAGTGGTACGATTACGACAATTACTGGGGTGGCATCCACAAGCAGGCCGCAGAGATCGATGCGCTCATCGATGCGTTCAACGCAGAGACCGGCGTGCTCGAGAGCATGTAAGGATTGTCTGCTTAAAACAGAATTGCAAGGCCGCCTAATGAGGCGGCCTTGCTTTTATCTCTGCCGCCGTCGCCTTGACAGGCGGACGGAATATACCTACAATTTAAAGCAATGAAACCTATAGCATATATCGGCGATCCGATGAAGACAGGAGACAAGCATTGAACGAGCATCAGAAACTGCAGGCGCTGAAAGCATATTTAGAGGAACTTGGGAGCGTCGCGGTAGCATTTTCAGGCGGTGTGGATTCCACATTTCTATTAAAGGTTGCAAATGATACCCTGCCGGGGCAGGTAATGGCGGTTACGGCGCGCTCCTGCTCCTTTCCGGAACGGGAATTGAAAGAAGCCATCGCATTCACAAAGCTTCACAATATCCCGCATGTCATCTGTGATTCAGAAGAGCTTGACATCGAAGGGTTTTCCAACAATCCGGTCAACCGGTGTTATTTATGTAAGACAGAACTTTTTGCGAAGCTCAATGCCATTGCGCAACAGCACAATGTTTTATATGTGCTCGAAGGCTCCAATATGGACGATATGGGGGATTACAGGCCGGGGTTGCAGGCGGTGCGGGAGCTTGGAGTAAAGAGCCCGCTGCGCCATGCGGGACTCAATAAAGCCGATATCCGTGCGCTCTCTAAAGAGATGGGCCTGCCCACATGGGAAAAGCAGTCCTTTGCCTGTCTTTCTTCCCGCTTTGTGTATGGTGAGCCGATTACGGAAGAAAAACTGGGCATGGTAGATAAAGCCGAGCAGCTTTTGCTGGATATGGGCTTTCGGCAGGTGCGTGTGCGCATCCATAACAACCTCGCCCGCATCGAGGTGGGGCCGAAGGAAATGGACCGCATGCTGCAGGCGTCCGTAAGGGAAACCCTCCATGCGGCGCTCAAGAAGATCGGCTTTGCGTATGTGACCCTGGATCTTCTGGGATACCGTACCGGCAGCATGAATGAAACATTGTAACGGCTTTGAAAGACTTTAAAATGCGCCCGCAGGACGCATTTTAAGTTTACAGCTTGGACGGAAAAGAGGTTCCCTACGGCAAATTTCAGCGCGAAAGTGCAGCAGCTCTATTCGTTGGAGCAGCTTGCGGGCAGAAAGACCTGGGTGCACAGGCTGCATCCTGTGGTGAAAGTAGTTGCAACGCTCGCGTTTCTGGTCGCGGTGCTGTCGTTTGGGCGCTATGAAATCGGAAGGCTCATTCCGTTCATATTCTATCCCGCTATTATGAGGGCTTCAGCGGAAATCCCCTATGCCATGCTCCATAAGCGCGCGGCGTTCGCGCTGCCGTTTGCACTTTTTGCGGGCATATCCAACCTGCTGTTTGACAGAGGAACGGCGGCAGTGGTTGGCGGCGTTGCCATCAGCTTTGGCGCGGTTTCCTTTGCATCCATTCTGATCAAAACGTATCTTTGCGTTATGGCTGCGCTGATTTTAGTGGCCGCGACGCCGATGCGCCGGCTGACGGATGCGCTGCGCGCGCTGCATGTGCCGCGCATTTTTATAACGGTATTTGAAATGACATACCGCTACCTCGGGACGCTCTTTGGGGAGGCAAGCGGGCTGCGCACCGCATACCTGCTGCGCAGCGCGCAGCAGAAGGGCGTGGAATTCAAGCACATGGGCAGCTTTATCGGAAGCCTCCTGGTCAGGAGCATGGACCGGGCGGAGCGCGTGTATCACGCCATGCAATGCCGCGGCTATTCCCTTGCGGGGAGGCAGATGGCAAAGGAGCCTGTAAGGATACAGGACTTGCTGTTTTTCTGCGGCATCTTAGGCGGCAGCATCCTGTTGCGGCTGTATGATACCGTACGCTTTTATGACATGATAGGCGGGTTGTTGCATTGATTGACGTCAGGCATATTTTCGTTTCCTACCCGGATCACACATTGGCCCTGAAGGACCTGACGCTGTCCGTATTAAAAGGCCGCTGTACCGGCATTGTGGGAGCAAACGGCGCAGGTAAGTCTACGCTGCTGCTCACGCTCTGCGGCGTGATGCTGCCCACGGCAGGGACGGTGGAGATTGCGGGTATCACGCTTCAAAACGATACCCTGCAGGAAATCCGTCCGCGTGTCGGCATGGTGTTTCAAAACCCGGACGATCAGCTGTTTATGCCGAGTATCTATGAGGATGTGGCGTTTGGCCCGCGCAGCTTTGGTAAGGGTGAAGCGGAAGTGGAACGTCTGGTAAACGCCGCTCTGGAACAGTGCCATATTACACATTTAAGAGACCGTTCGCCGCTGCGGCTTTCCGGCGGGGAAAAGCGCATGGCTGCAATCGCCACGGTGCTTGCCATGCAGCCGGATGTGCTGTTGTTGGACGAACCTTCTGCATTCTTGGACCCGCGCGCACGGCGGAACCTGATTACACATTTGAAGACGCTGCCCCAGACAAAGCTCATTGCCACACATGACCTTCCGCTGGCGGCGGAACTCTGCGAGGAAATCGTGGTGCTGCAGCAGGGCACGGTGCTGACAGCCGGGTCTCCGGAAGCACTGTTGTATGATGCGGCGCAGATGGACGCCTGCGGCCTGGAGGCCATTCCTTATAGGATATAGGAGAACGCTATGGATCAACGGGAACTCATCGATTTGCTCTACGCCGTACAGCATGGAGAGACCGCACCAGAGCAGGCGGCAAAAGTGCTCAAAATGGAGCCGTTTGAAGAGCTCGGCTACGCCAAGGTCGATCATCACCGGGCGCTGCGCCAGGGGCAACAAGAGGTCATTTACGGACAGGGAAAGACTGTGGAGCAGATCCTTGGGATTGTGGACGCTATGCGCGCACGGGGAGCTGTGAATATCCTGGTGACACGGCTGGCCCCCGAAGCGGCGGAGCAGATCGAAAAAAGACATCCTTTTGCATATCATGCGGCGGCAAAGCTTGGTGTCGTCAATCCGGATGCGGACAAGGAACGAAAAGGCGCGGTTGTGGTGGTTTCCGCAGGTACCAGCGATATGCCGGTCGCCGAAGAAGCGGCGCTGACGGCGGAGACGCTGGGCAGCCATGTCATCCGCGTATACGATGCGGGTGTCGCGGGGCTGCACCGCCTGCTTGCGCACCTTGATACACTTGCAGGTGCGCGTGCCGTTGTGGCGGTAGCGGGTATGGAGGGCGCTTTGGCGAGTGTGGTGGGAGGCCTGGTGGAATGCCCTGTGATTGCCGTGCCGACAAGCGTGGGATATGGCGCAAATTTTGGCGGCATTTCGGCGCTGTTGTGTATGCTCAATTCCTGCGCAAGCGGCGTGAGCGTGGTCAATATCGATAACGGCTTTGGCGCAGGCTTCCTTGCGCACAAAATCAACATGACAAGAGGGCTCTAGCATGCGTGTAGTATATCTCGAATGCCGCATGGGCGCTGCGGGCGATATGCTCTGTGCCGCGCTCTATGAGGTTTGCGGGCAGAAGGAACAGTTTCTAAGTACCATGAACGCGCTTTCCCTGCCGGGCGTTTCTTTCAAGATTGTGCCGGAACAAAAATGCGGCATCGCAGGTTCGCGGGCGGTTGTCACCATCCACGGCGAAGAGGAAGATGCGCATACGCATGCATACGACCATGAGCATGCGCATAGCCACGGGCATCCACATGGTCACGAGCATGCTCACAGCCATGAGCCGCAGGAAGCGCAGCGCGTTCATCATTACGAGCATCAGGCTTTGAGCGGCATTCGGGCAAAGATCGCGGCGCTTCCTTTGCCGGAGTCCGTCAAAGCGGATGCCATTGCAGTCTACACGCTCCTTGCGGAAGCGGAGGCGCATGTACATGGCGCGGAAGTGGAGTTGGTGCATTTCCATGAGGTGGGCGCGCTTGACGCGGTGGCAGATATCGTTGGCGCATGCCTGCTGTTCCATCTGATCAAACCGGATGAAATCCTCGCTTCTCCCATCCATACGGGTACGGGGCAGGTAAAGACCGCGCACGGGGTGCTGCCGGTGCCCGCGCCCGCCACGGCGTATCTGCTGCGCGGCATTCCTGCTTATTCGGACGGTACGCTGGGAGAGCTTTGTACGCCCACGGGGGCGGCGCTTCTAAAGCATTTTGTCGGCCGCTTTGGCGATATGCCGCAGATGGTAATTCAGCAGATCGGCTACGGGATGGGGAAAAAGGAGTTCGCGGCGGCGAATTGCGTGCGTGCATTCTTAGGGGAACGGCATCAGGAAGTGGGTCAAATGGAGCGCATCCTGGAGCTTCGCTGTAACATTGACGATATGACGCCGGAGGCCGTCGGCTTCGCCACGCAGACGGTGCTCGAAGCGGGCGCCTTGGAGGTCTATGTGGAACCGGTATATATGAAGAAGAACCGCCCTGGCTTTGTGGTGGTCTGCATTTGCCGGGAAGGGCAGGCGGAGCAGTTTGCCCGGCTGCTGTTCACGCACACTACGACGCTCGGCGTGCGGACGGTAATTTGCGGGCGGTATACGCTGACGCGTACGATGGCGGAACAGGAAACCTCTTTTGGAAAGGTGCGCATCAAGCAGGCGGAAGGGTATGGCGTCTGCCGCTGCAAGCCGGAGTATGAGGACGTCGCCCACATTGCAAAGGAAACGGGGCTGCCTTTCCAGGCGGTATATAGACAAATACTCCAGGAGATCGGGCAGTAAGAAACGCGTGAAAAGAGCGCCGGGACACCGGCGCTCTTTTTCATATTTCGTTTCAAAAATATCTTCAAACAACATTGCAGGATCCTCCCTATATTCTATATCAGGGACAGCAACTTATAGAAAACTGCTTGTCCCACCTAATTTCTTATTATTTATATAATAATAGTATGGATAAATGAAACGATTCCTGGAAGATGCTGCCGTATGAAAGCGAAAGAATAAGGACGATAGCGCATAATTGCGTCCCATTGAGCATGTGTCCCAAAGAGGCATATCCTGATACAAACCGGACAGCCTATCAAATAAATAAAAGCGCATTTTTCGGAGTGGAATATGTTACAGAACTTGCTTTTGATTGTAGCTACCTCCATCGGTTCGGTACTGATGTTGTTCGTACTGACCAAGCTTATGGGCAATAAGCAGATGTCCCAATTAAGCATGTTTGATTATATCATCGGCATTACCATTGGCTCTATTGCTGCGGAAATGGCCACCAATCTGGAGGAATTTCAGGAGCCCCTGACGGCGATGATCATCTATGCGGCGTTATCCATCCTGATTTCCTATGCAAATTATAAGTCCATTGTGCTGCGCCGGTTCCTGACGGGGAAATCGCTGGTCCTTTTTGAGGATGGAAAGCTCTATGAAGGCAATCTGAAAAAAGCGAGGCTGGATATCAATGAGTTTCTGATGCTCTGCAGAACACAGGGATATTTTAATATTGCAAACCTGCAAACTGCGATTCTCGAACCCAATGGGAAAATCAGCTTCCTGCCTCTATCGCAATACCGGCCCGCAACGCCCAAGGATATGAACCTGACTCCGCCTGCCGAAAAGCCGGCCATCAACGTGGTGATAGACGGGAACATCATGCAGGAGAACCTGATGTTTGCGGGCAAGAATGGAGAATGGCTCAATAAGCAGCTGAACATCCAGAATGCGCAGCTTGAAGATATCTTTTTAGCCACATGTGACCAGGATGGTCAGCTTGTGGTGTACCGCAAAATCCAGCGGCAAATGAAGAAGGATGTTTTTAACTGAAACATTGGAAAAACAGATCAGCTTTTTTAAAAGACGCCGAAATTTTGATGAGAAATACCGCGAATATGGGCGTGTCCATGCAAAAATGGCGAAAGGACGGGGGATGGACAGGCAAAATTCCATACTTGCATTTTCGTAATTTTTGTTGTAAGATAGGAAAGCGCGTGAGAGCAACCCAGTGGAGAGATGGCTGAGCTGGTCTAAGGCGCACGACTGGAAATCGTGTGTACCCTATAAAGGTACCGAGGGTTCGAATCCCTCTCTCTCCGCCATAAGGACGCTGTCGAAAGACAGGGAAAGAAGTCGAGCCGGTATGGTTCGACTTCTTTTATCTGTGTGGTAGAATGGGTCTATGGGGTAAAAGCCGGAGTAAACAGAGGGGGTACATGATGAGTGATTTTATAAGTTTGACAACGGAAAATCTCGCTGATGAGCATCTATGCTGTATCATCCGCAGCAAGAAATCTCATCCGGGGATTGAAGCAAAGCGCGAATGGCTTTCCGAACGGTTAAAGGAGGGTCATGTTTTTCGCAAGCTAAATGCAAAAGACACAGTTTTCATTGAGTACGCGCCTCTTGAGTCGGCTTGGGTTCCTGTGGTTGGCGACAATTATGTTTATATCTATTGTCTCTGGGTTTCCGGCGGTCCCAAAGGGAGCGGCTACGGAAAAGCGCTGATGGAATATTGCTTGGCAGACGCCAAAGCAAACGGCAAATCCGGCGTTTGTATGCTGGGCGCGAAAAAGCAAAAGGCGTGGCTCTCCAGCCAGAATTTTGCGAAGAAATATGGCCTTGAGGCAGTTGATACCACCGATAACGGGTATGAATTGCTGGCGCTTTCTTTTGACGGAACAACGCCAAAGTTTGCGGAAAACGCAAAAAAACTAAGCATTGACAGCAACAGTCTGACGGTCTATTACGATATGCAATGTCCTTTTATCCCGGGGTATGTAGAAAAGATAAAGCAGTATTGTAATACATACGGCGTTCCGATAGATTTTATCATCGTCGATACGCTGGAAAAGGCAAAGAAACTGCCCTGTGTGTTCAATAACTGGGGCACATTCTATAAGGGAAAATTTGAAAGTGTGAATTTGCTTAACATCGGCTCTTTAGAGAAAATGTTGAAACGGTGACAAAAACGAGGCAATCAGTCTCTCTTATACCCGTTTTACCTGTGTGCATTGGTGTTTGCGCTATTTTTGAGGCTGTTTTTTCGCCTGCGTGCCAATCGCGTACCAATTTCGAAAAGTGGGATTATTTCAGAAGCGCCGCCGCCGTCGCGCATTTAGCTGCGGACGTTCTTGTGCATGTCCATAAGTCTAAGGCCATTTTTGCGGAAGCATGCCAGGCAGCCACATCATTTGGCGACATCCCTTGGCCAATAGGTGTGTTGCACAGGTGTGCTGGAGAAAATCGGAAAAGCAATAACCGAGCAAAAGATGCGGCTTTGGAATTGCATGAACTTTGCGGCAAATATAAAAAATGCACCACTGGAGCGACATCCGCGCTATCTGGATTGTTCAATGCTGTCTATGATGAACTACGAACTGAAAACGCCCCTTTAAAGCGTGCTGCCCTCACCGCCGACGTTGCCCCGTGGTGCGGGGGACGATGGATTTTTGATAATGAGAACACTCGCTACCAAAGTGCTCCGCTGTGTTCACTCTGGGATATATGCAACTCACAGCTGTGTGAATGGATTTTTACTACAAACTATCCATATTAGGCACGGCCACGACACCGGCCTCGGTGATGGAGAAAACGTAATCGGGCTTCATTGCTTGGACAAGCGCCTCGTATTCTTCTTCGGATGGAAACGCCCACGGGTTCAGGATATACGCTTCACCATTACGAAGGACACAGCCGGAAGCTGCATAGCCATTGAGTTTCATTCTGTCAGATGCTTTCATGCATGGATTATAACACAGATTAAGGTGGTGAGGTAGAGGAAAAGCTACGGACGGGTATGTTTAGCCAAAAACCAAAGAACCGCCAGGGGAACCTGTGCGTCTTTGGCTGAGTCGGGTTCATTTCTTTTGTTGCGTTTCTTGAGGGGAGTATTACAAAGCAAGCAAAACGGCATGCATTCCTTATCCTTGCAAGTTATTAAATTTGGTTCGGTTTGCAAGCAACCTGACGTTGCTCTCTATCTTGCGTATGACTGTGATAAACGCTTCATCGCTTTTTCCTGTCGGATCATCTAGGCCCCAATCCTCTCTATGTTTGCAGGGCAGATATGGACACACGACGTTACAGCCCATCGTGACCACGATGTCTACAGGCGGAATGTCGGACAGGAGTTTGCTATATTGTGTTGCCTTCATGTCGATGCCGTAAAGCCGCTTCATCAGCCGTACGGCATCTTGGTTGATTTGTGTCTTGGTCTCCGTTCCCGCCGAACAACTTTCAAAAACATCACCGGCAAAATGGTTGCCTAGCGCCTCGGCAATTTGGCTGCGGCAAGAGTTGTGGACACAGATAAATGCGACTTTTACCATGTTTTCTCCTTATAGAATTTACTCATTTTCAGAACACTTCCCACAGTAAATTTTGCATTCTGTGCAAATACAATTTTCCTTATCTGATGATAGTGTATCAAATCGAAAACTATCAATGCGAGAATTGTTTTATTAGCACCTGCGGAAAATTTGTAGAATTGCCTATACAACCCGGGAGGGCGTGATTTACAAAAAAACGGGTGAATCGCGTTCCAATTGCTGTGACGCCAATAACGTTTATGAAAGATGCCGCCTGCTGTTAAGCGACTTCTTCAGCTGTTTATGATAAAATACCAATATTGTCCACATGCATGGCTGCGGCTTGTATTTGGGAAAATGTATTGAAGACCCATAGACCGAAAGGGGACTTTTATGGACGCACAAACGGCTTTGAAGGAGCTTGCAGTATTGGGTACGGAGCGAACCAAGAAACTATATATGCAGCAGGGTGCGCGCGAGCCCCTCTTTGGGGTCGCAACCGGCGCAATGAAACCAATCGTCAAACAAATCAAGAAGGATCAGGCGCTTGCGGACGCGCTTTATGCTACCGGTAATTATGACGCCATGTATCTCGCCGGTATGATCGCGGACCCCAAAGCGATGACCGAAGCGGATTTTGACCGATGGATGGAAAGCGCTTATTTCTATATGATCTCAGATTTCATTGTGGCGGTAACACTTGCGGAAACGGATATTGCGCAGGCCGTTTCCGACAGGTGGATTGCTACCGGTGAAGAGCTGTTCATATCTGCCGGATACAGCTGTTATTGCTGGCTCATCGGTAACCGCAAGGATGAGACGTTCGATCAGGAAAAGCTGAGCGCAATGCTCGATACGGTGGAGAGGACAATTCACAATTGCCCTGACCGCGCCAGATACGCCATGAACAATTTCGTCCAGACGGTCGGCATTTCCTATCTGCCGCTGCATGAAAAAGCGTTCTGTGCTGCAAAAGCCATCGGCACGGTGGAGGTGTTCAGGGGCAAAGTGAAGTGCAGCGTCCCTGTGGCCGCTGATGAAATCCAAAAGGCGGCGGAAAAGGGGCGGCTCGGATTCAAACGTAAAAATGTGAGATGCTAGGGGATGCCGCACTTGCGAAAAAATTGATGCTGGAGAAGTTCTCAAACATTCTTGTGCAAAACAAGCCGGAGGATACAGCCGAGCTTGAAGGCTTACGTTATGACACGATTCCTTCGGGCCGCTACGATCTTGTAATCGCGTTTGTTTTTGGTCTGGATGAAATGAAGCAGGCGATTCTTGAAACAGATCAGTGCGGGCTGCTGAATGAAGGCGGATATCTCTACCTTGCCTATCCTAAAAGGCAACGGCGTGTATCCCCAATATATTGACCGTGACAGCATCTTCCCGCATCTGGATGTGAATGAGGAAGATGGTTTGGTGAAGGACACAGCGCTCAAATTTACGAAGATGGTTTCTTTCAATGCCGTGTTCACCATTGTAGGGTTAAAGCGTTTTGAAAAGAAAGCCGGCCGAAAAAGCAGGGTCAGCGCCCATGTGGATGATGTATTGAAAAAATAGCGGCTCTTCGTGAGATGCTTGTGTCCCGCCCGAACTCCTTGCCATTTACGACGCATTGCCTTACGGCTACCAAAAAATTGGGCAAGGCAGGTTTACAGCGCCCAAAGCGAAGCGACGCGTGAAAAAAGGCTTCTGGAGCTGGCCGATATTCTGATGGCGGGCTACAAATCAAAGGCCTTATACCGTCAACGGAAGAATGGATAGGATATCTTTCCCTGCCCCTTCTGCTATAACAAAAGCACTCCCGGCGGAGTGATTTTTTCTAAGCGTTTATACTTCCTTTACATCGCAGCGCATGTTGCCGTCTTCAAGCGTAATCAGCCCGAACGTCGGGGCGGGGGCCGCGGAGGAAAAGCGGCGGCCACGGCGGTTGATGCTGCCGGGATTCATCACATACATATCGTTGTTCCAATCAAGGTAAGGGATATGGGTATGTCCGAACAATACAAGATCGGCCGCGAGTGATGCCCCTTTGGCCATGAGGGAAGAAAGCCCTGTTTTGACGCCATAAAAATGTCCATGTGTCAGAAACAGATGGTTCCCTTCCAGAATAAGAGACTGTTCGTAAACGTCATTGCCGGTAAAATCCGTATTGCCCATTACGGCATGAAAGGGTATTTCAGGATAAAGCACCATCAGCGCTTCGGCGTCGGAATAATGATCGCCAAGGTGCAATATCCTGTCCGGCTGCATACGGCGCACAACGTCCGCCATCGTGGAAACATCGGTATGAGAATCCGAAAAAACAAGTATGCGCATACGCTTTAAAATCCTTGCTGATGATTCTGTACTTCATATGGACGTGCCGCCCCCCGCGAACGTTGACGCCGCCCAATATGCTTTTTATTGTAACATAGCCAAGCGGGGTTTTTATACCGCTTTCCACAAAGGAGCGGGGATTTTCGAATCGTGGTATGGCCGGGTGTATGCATGAAAGCTTCCTGCCGTGCTTCTGCCCCTTCGTTCATCCAGGAGCTCCTTTTTGTTCATGTCCCCTCTTGCCAATAATTACAGGTTGGAGATATGATATATCGTATACAAACCGTTCCACTCCTTCGCACAACTGAAAAAAAGCATATATGAGAGGGTAAAACTGCATGAGCGGTGAAACCGAAATCCTGGAGCTGCTGCAAAAAATCAAAGGAAATATTGGGCGGGTCATTGTCGGCAAGGAAAAAGTCGTGGATATGGTACTCATCGGCCTGATCTGCGGCGGGCATATCCTGATTGAAGATGTGCCGGGGCTTGGTAAAACGACGCTTGTATCCGCCCTTGCGCGTACGCTTGCCTGCGACTTTCGGCGCATCCAGTTCACGCCGGATGTGCTTCCTTCCGACGTAACCGGGTTTACAAGCTTCAATTTAAAGACGGGCGAGCGCGAAGTCAACTTTGGCGGGGTAATGGCGCAGATTGTGCTTGCGGATGAAATCAACCGCGCAAGCCCCAAGACGCAGTCCAGCCTCCTTGAAGTCATGCAGGAGGGGCAGGTGACGATTGACGGCGTGAGCTATCCTGTACCGCAGCCGTTCATGGTGCTTGCTACGCAGAACCCTGTGGAGCATGTGGGCACTTATCCGCTGCCGGAAGCGCAGCTGGACCGGTTCCTGCTCAAAATTTCTGTTGGATACCCGCAGCGGGATGAGGAGCTTGCCATCCTTCTGCGCAACAAAACTGCAAACCCGCTTGAAGCATTGGAGCCTGTCGCCACAGCGGAGGATATTCTGCTGTTGCGCAAAAAGCACAGTGAGATTACCTGTGCTAAGCCTGTGATGGAATACATCGTATCCATTGCGGAGGCGACGCGTAAGCATGATAAAATCTCGCTTGGCGTAAGCCCGCGCGGGTCGCTCGCTCTGATGCATGCGGCAATGGCAAACGCCATGCTTAACGGACGCAGTTATACAATGCCTGACGATGTGCAAGCTATGGCGGAGTCGGTGCTTTACCACAGGCTGCTCATCAATTTTCAGCAAAATCAGAAGATGGAGACGCCCGCATCGTTGCTATATACCATCCTGCGTACCATACGGGTTCCGGGCGTGTCATGAAGCGCACAAGGTGGATCTATTATTCCATCATGGCTGCGTGCTATCTTGCGGGGCTCTATTCCGGCCTGCGCATTTATTTTCTTGTGTTTTCCGTGCAGTTGTTTACGGTGCTCCTCGTGGCGCTGATCAACCTGTGGACGATCTATGTCATTACCTACAAGCAGGAGCTATGTAAGAAGGTTTGCGTCAAAGGCGAAGAGACCGTCCTGCATATCGATATCAAGAATGAGCGCCCGGTGCCGCTTTCCCTGATTGAGGTGCATGTGGATGTGGTTTCCATGCGGGAGAACATCAATCTCGTGTTCGGCCTTGCGCCGCATTCCGGCAGGGAATTCCATATCCCTGTCACAACGCCTTACCGCGGCAAATTTCCGGTGGGCATGACCAAGGTGAAAATAACGGATATCTTCGGGCTGACCACGCTTAAGATCGATATGCGGCGGCGGCCCTATTACCGGATGCAGGAAATGATCGTCCTGCCCAGGGCACAAACACAGGGCGCCGTTTCTTCGGACATGGTGGATGCGAAACTGTTCCGCAACGCATATCTCAGGCAGGCCGAACAGGGGGACAGCGTATCCAGCCTGAGGCTCATGCGCGAAGGCGATGCGCTCAAACATGTGCATTGGAAAAAATCCGCACAGCAGGGGAGCTTATATGTCAAACAGTATGAGCATCCGGAACGCGAGCACGCGCTGCTGCTGGTCGATACCGCGGCGCATGGATTGACCGGGGAGACGCTTCTCATCTATGCGGACACCGTATGTGAATGTGCCGTGAGCGTTGCCGCCCATAATCTCAGGCGCAACCGCGTGGTGCAGGTGCTGTATAGCGGTGTGCTTGGTCCTCCGGCGGTGTATGATCGTATTTCGGAAATTGAAAAATTGCAGCATCAGCTGGCCATGGTGCCCTTCGGGCAAGACGCGCTGCTAAACGCCATACAAAAGGCAGGGGACATTGCGCAATCCCCGCGCGCGCTGTTCGTATTCACAAGGGAGGCGACTCCGACCGTAACGGAGGCGCTCGAACGCATCTCACGGGAATTTTATTCGGTGACATTGGTGCTTATCGGCGGCACACGTACAAGCGGACGCATACACACGCTGCATGTCCCGCCCGGGGGCAATGCGGCGGAACACCTTCATAGCATGGATTGATGGAAAAGAGCATGAAAGAAATCCGTATCAGGAAATTTGATCATATTGCAGACCTGTTTTGCTGCATGCTTCTGGGTGCGGCAATCAGCGCTGCCTGCTTTCCTTACCTCAATCTGGATACGGGCATTGCCGCGCAACTGCTGTTGATGGCTGTAGATATTGCGCTGGTTTTGCTGCTTTCTTACCGATGGTGGGTCATCCCCGCGGTTCTTTTTGGCGTGGCGGTGATTGTGGTTTGCGGCGCGCTGCTGTTTAATGTGGCGGAGCAGCTGTTTGCCTATCTCGATGGGTTTGTGCGCTGGTGCCTTTCTTCTTATCCCCGGGACGCCCGGTATGCGGTGGAAGGCGGTATGACGCTGCTGCGGATTCTCGCGGGGCTGCCCATTGCCGAGATTTGCTATTTGTATTTTAAAAGGCTGTTTGTATTTGCCGTATTGCCGCCTATAGCGCTTTTCATGCTGGTCTGGCTGCACCTGGAAAAATCCTTGGCGCTGATTCCGGTTCTGGTGCTGCTGCTGTGTGTCCTTTTGATCGGCATGGCAAAAACAACGGGAAGGCAGATCAACCGGAAGCTAGCCGAAGGCGACCGGATTCCAGGCGCACTTTTGGAGGTGTTTGCGATCGCCGTACTTCCGGCCATCCTGCTGTGCGCGTTCGCCTTTTCGCCGGAAAAGGATGGGCAGCTGCAGTCGGAAGCGCTGGTGCGGTTTGTAGAGGATTTGGGGGATGTGCTGGATGGACGGGATGAAAACTATTCCGCCATGCGCACCTTTGATATCGGAAAATCCGGGTTCTCTCCGTTGGGGGACCGCCTTGGCGGCGATATTACGCTGGACAATACGGTGGTCATGAGGGTCAGAACCTCGATGCCCATGCGCCTGACGGGCGCTGTATTTGATACCTATGACGGATCGAGCTGGACCGATGCGGGGGGCATGGGCGGATACCGGTACATGGGCGCGTTCTTTCAGGGAAAACGCCGCGAGGTGTTCGGCGTGGATAAGCCCTATGGCGGCAAAAAGGCAAAGGACTTGTACTATAAGGTCACCTCTCCGCTATCCTTGAACATTTCCTATGACGCGCACGGCAATACCGTATTCTATGCCGGTATGCTCCAATCCGTCAAACGTTCCGATTTTGACGCGCACCAGACGTATTACAACCGTCAGGCGGAGCTGATCACAAAAAAGGTACAGTGGTCGCTCCACTATACGCTTGAAACGGTGGCGTTTAACCGCGGTGCAAAGGACTTTGATCAAAACATGCTGGCATTGGAGGCGGTCGCATCCGCTGCGCGGGACAAAAGCATGGAGGGGATCAACGCCTATTATCTGCAATTGCCGGAAGCCCTGCCGGCTTCCGTTTATGAGGCGGCGCAGCGCATTACGCAGGGGCTTACAACGCCGTATGAAAAGGCGATTGCGATTGAACGCTGGCTCAACGAAACCTGCATCTATACGCTCACCCCGGGAACCCCGCCGGAGGACAGGGATTTTGTAGCGTACTTTCTGGAAACGAAAAAAGGCTATTGCGTATACTATGCAAGCGCATTGACGGTACTTGCCCGCTGCGCGGGACTGCCCGCGCGCTATGTCACCGGCTTTGCGCTCAAGCAGGACCCGGAACTTACCTCCTCTTTTTCGTACGTCGCCACCAACGCCACCGCGCACGCATGGACGCAGATTTACTTTGCGGGAATTGGCTGGGTGGATTTTGACGCTACCGGCTGGAATTTCTTTGAGCCGACCATCGTAGAGGATTTGGAGTATGACGATATCAAGCCACAGCGCCCCAGCAAAAATACCGGCGCGCAACAGGAGGAGAGCGGCCCCGCACAGACACAGGCGCAGGTTGATGCGGCAGGAGAACATGGAATATCGCCCGGCGTGAAGATCACGCTCATCAGCGTGCTGTCCCTTGTTCTGGCGGCTGCCATATGGATGGGTGTGCGCGTAGTATTGCTGTTGACCGATGGGAAACGGTATTATAAGCGCATGCAGCGGCAGCATACGGACAGGGGGCAACGACTGGATGCATGCTATACGAGGATTGTACGCCAGCTGGCGTTCTGGGGGATCCGGCAGGAAGCGGGGGACACGATTGCGACATTCGCCGCCCGGGCGGACCGATGCCTTGGGGCAACCGATATGGCTACGGTCTGCGGCCCCGTGATGCGCATGCGGTTTGGACTGATGGAGCCCTTGGAAGCGGATGTGGAAAGCATCTGTGCGTTGAGCGCCGCATTGGAAGCGCGGCTGCGCAGGGAGCTTGGACTGATGCGCTATCTGTGGCGGCGGATTGTAGTGGGGAGGTAAAGAGGCGCTACGGCGTTCCACGTTGTATACTGCCGCCGCTTTCAAAATCTGCTATACTGGTAACGGCAAACGCAAAACTTCAAAGGAACAGGAAAGAGGATTATCGTGCGGATTGGCGTGATTGGTTGCGGAAGATGGGGCTCGTTTATTGCATGGTATCTGGATAGGATCGGACATGAGGTGGCGCTGTATGGGCGGGCGCAGTCTCCCCATATGGAACAGCTTGTGCGTACACGTACCAACGGCTTGGTGACATTTGACGAGCGCGTCAGGCTTACAACCTCACTCGCAGATGCCGCAGCGCCTGAGACGATTGTGATCTCCATCAGCGCGCAAAGCCTACGCTCGCTTATGGAAGAGCTGCACGCAATGGCACTTACAAACAAGACCTTTGTGCTCTGTATGAAGGGCGTTGAGATTGGCTCGGGCAAGCGGCTGACTCAGATTGCAGCCGAATATATGCACCCTACCTGCCATGCGGCGGTGTGGCTTGGGCCCGGGCATGTGCAGGAATTTTGCAGTGGTACCCCCAACTGCATGGTGATTGACAGCGGGGAAGAGGCGGTGACAAAGATGCTGGTGGACGCGTTCTCCAGCGACCTGATCCGTTTTTATTACGGGCGCGACCTGATCGGCAATGAAATTGGCGCCGCTGCAAAGAACGTCATCGGCATTGCGGCGGGCATATTGGATGGACTGGGCCTTTCCACACTTAAGGGCGCGCTGGCGTCGAGAGGGACGAGAGAGGTCGGCCGTCTCATTCAGGCAATGGGAGGGAGCGAGCTTTCCGCCTACGGCCTATGCCATCTTGGCGATTACGGCGCCACGGTGTTTTCCGCTTACAGCCACAACCGCAGCTATGGCGAGGCATTTGTAAAAGGGGAAAAGATGGAGGAGCTTGCAGAAGGCGTGCATACCGTGCGCGCGCTGATGACTTTGAGCGAATGCTATCAGGTGGAACTGCCCATCTGCCAGGCGGTATATGCCGCCCTGTATGAAGGGGTGGATGTGCGGGACGCGCTGGAACGCTTGTTTACCCGCAGCCTGAAATCGGAATTCTAAGAGCTTTTATACGCCGGATACTTCCATCATTCTCAAAAAAAAGTGGCTGCAACAGCCACTTTTTTAATATGCCAAACCCGCCGTCAGGCGGGCTAAGAAATGCAATCACCTTGCAGACAGCATTTGGTCAATATAGGTGCGCAGCGTAGCGCCATCGACCGCGCCCAGCAAACCGCCTACCGCTACGAGGATGGCAACGGCGACACTGACATTGTCAATCGTAATATTGGTGTTGTTGTTCCCATTGCCGATATCCCGCAATATTGTTCTCAGATGCTGATCCTGATCCTGGCCCTGTAGCTGCGCCTGCAACTGGGCCTGCAGCTGTGCCTGATTCTGCTCCTGCAGCTGCGCCTGATCATAATAATAAGGTTCCTGATAGTTGTCATAACAGGAGTTACAGCAGCAACCATTACACATAAACTCTTCCTCCTCTCCTTTGTAGTTACTATATAATATTAAGCCTCAATTCCAAATGTTACAGATACACGGCGCATATATACCAATCATTCCGCTTAAACAACAGAAATACGCACAGAATATATGCTTTCATAATAGGATGCATGAACTGGCTTTGCGGGAGATGAAAATACGGATCAATTTCGTGTGGAGACCCCAATTGCCGCCCGCATGCAACCCGTGCGGCAACATGCATATGAATCAACTGGGCATCATAAACAAACCGGTTTTCAAAGCGGGAAGCCGGTTTTTTTATGCCGATTCGCAGGGGAAAACGCCGGGTCCTGCGGATGAACTTTTAAAAATGACAGGTTTCTTGCACATCCTTGTATGATGAACCCACCCGCTCCATATACATGAATAGTCGCCCGGTCGTTCCGGACGGCTGCAGGAGGAGGGGCGGACATTGCTCAACAAAAAGACATTTTTCTATCAGGCGGCGCTGCTTGCCCTCTCAAACAGCGCGCTGCTGCTTTTGGGCTTTGCATACCGTGTGCTGCTGGGACGGCTGGCAGGGCCGGAGGGGATGGGCGTCTATACGCTGACCATACAGGTGTATTCCATCGTGATGTCCGTGTGCGTTGCCGGGCTTTGCGTTGGCGTCACGCATGTTACGGCATCTCTTGCGGCGCAGCAGGATATTTTGGGCATCAAGCGGCTGGTACGCTTTGCGGTAATGTGCTTTCTGGCGCTGCTTTGCGTGATGGCGGCGCCGATCCTTCTGCTTCGGGAGCAGATCGCGGCGAACATCCTTGGAGATGCGCGCACCGCAAACGCGCTGTGGATGATTTTGCTATGCATCCTGCTCACGGGTGTGGAAAATATTTTGAAGGCAGCCTTCAATGGTGCGCGCACGGTGCGCTTCACTGCCATATCGGAACTTGGTGAGCAGACGTTCCGCATTGTGCTTGCGGCGCTGTTGCTTTCCCGCTATGTGAACGGGGATCATGGATATACCGCGTTTTTGATCATCATGGTCATGACGCTGAGCGAGCTCTACAGCGTGCTCTTTTTAGGCATTTCCTATTTTGCAAAATTTCGCGGCGTCCACACCAAAAAGAAGGCAAGGCAAGGCATACGGCGCAGCTTTTTGAAAATCGCCGTTCCGTCCGCGTTGACCTCCATGCTTTCCAATGTATTTGCGTCGATTTCGGTGGTGATCTTTCCATCGCGGCTGATGCTTTCAGGCTACACCAGGGTGGAAGCGGTAAGCGCGCTGGGATTGATTTCCGGCATGGTGGTGCCGGTGCTGATGCTGCCCTCAGCGCTTGTGGGCGCGCTGAGTACGCTGCTGATGCCAAGCATTGCGTCAAGCATTTCCCGCAGGGACCATCCGGATCTCATCCGCAAGGTTAACAAGGGTATCGAAGCGGCGGGGCTTCTCGGCCTGCCTGCGACAGCCGTGCTCCTGCCCTATACACCCATGCTGTGTGCGCTGCTCTATGGGCAGACGGTACCGCCTGCCCTTGCGGATGCGCTGAGCCTGCAGGCAATTACCATCTACTATTTGAGCATTACAACAAGCATATTGAATGGGCTTGGCAAGCAAAAGCAGGTGCTGATCCTTGCCGCCATAGGCGAAGCGCTGCAGCTTGCGCTGGTATGGGTGTTGACGGCAATGCCAAGCCTGCATGTGTATGGGTATATCATCGGCATGCTCTCAGGAGACCTGCTGCGCGTGGTGGTGGGGTTTGTACTGATCCGCAGGGCGACGCATACGCGCCCGCGCCTGTTCCATGGGGGCATTGTGCCCGCCGCCTGCGCCATTATTCTGTACGCAAGCGTCAGAATTCTATTCTTCTGGGGGTTGCAGCACGGCATGACGGCGATTGGCGCGATGCTTGTAAGCATTCCTGTCTGCATAGGGCTCTATTTCCTGCTGCTGCGCCTGCTCGGTGTGCGGGTTTGGGCATATTTCCAAAGGATCGTCTTCCGCAAAGACCCTTCCCGTGCGAACGGGCCAGAGGTGGAGGCGGTGCCGTAGTATAAAAGAAGAGCCGGGAATTCTCCCGGCTCTTCTGCCGCCTGATCGTTATTTTGTGGTGTTCAGGTACCGATCCCGTGCGACATAGTGCGTGTGCAACAGCTCGTGCGATTTGTGCCCGCCCGGTGAGCCCAGATAATCCGCATAAATCTTCTGTATGGCGGGGCTCTGGTGGCTCTTGCGGTAGGTCATTTGTGCATCTTCGGCGTAGGTGGCCCGGGTGCGCTCCACGCGCGGGTCAATATCATAGCGTGTGCGCGCGTCCACAATCGGCTGCCCGCCGCCGCTCACGCAGCCGCCGGGACAGCCCATGATTTCAATGAAGTGGTAGTTCTTTTCGCCGCTCTTGACAGCGTCAAGAAGCTTGCCGGCGTTTGCCGTGCCGTGGGCGACAGCGACATTGACTTCTATCCCGCCGATGGAGATCGTCGCTTCCTTGATACCGGCAAGGCCCCGCACATCGGAATATTCAATACCCTGCAGGTCTTCGCCCGCAAGGATGTCGGCGACCGTACGCAGGGCCGCTTCCATCACGCCGCCCGTCACGCCGAATATGGTGGCGGCGCCGGTGGAATCGCCCAGGATATCGTCAAATTCTTCATCCGGCAGGTTTATAAAATCAATGCCCGCAAGCTTGATCATGGCGGCAAGCTCGCGCGTGGTGATGTTGGCGTCCACATCCCGGTAGCCGTCCCGGCCCATTTCCGGGCGGTTGATCTCGAATTTTTTTGCCGTGCAGGGCATGACGGAAGCCACATAGATGTCCTTCGGGTCAAGGCCGTTCTGCTCGGCAAAGTAGGTCTTGGTGATCGCGCCCTGCATCTGGTTCGGGCTCTTGCAGGTGGAGAGGTTCCCTAAAAACTCGGGGTAGAAGTGTTCGCAGTATTTTACCCAGCCGGGGCTGCAGGAGGTGATCATGGGCAGGGTGCCGCCGTCCTTTATACGGCCTAAAAGCTCCGTCCCTTCTTCCATAATGGTCAGGTCCGCAGCAAACTGCACGTCGAACACCTTGTTGGCCCCGAGGCGGCGCATGGCGGCGGCAAGTTTGCCGGTACAGCGCGTGCCCATGGGCATGCCGAACATCTCGCCGATGCCAACGCGCACGGCGGGCGCGGGCTGGAAGATGACGTACTTCTTTGGATCGCTCAAAGCGTCCCAAACGGGCTGGGTGGCGTCCTTTTCCGTGAGCGCGCCGGTGGGGCAGGCGATGATGCACTGCCCGCAGTTGATGCAGGCGATGTCGTTGAGGCTCTTGTTGAATATGGAGCCGATCTCTGTTTGGAAGCCGCGGTTCTGCAGGCCGATCGCATAGACGCCCTGCGTCTTTTCGCAGGCCGCGATACAGCGGCGGCAGAGGATGCATTTGTTGTTGTCACGGATGACGGAGGGGGAGAGCGTATCGATGGTTTTCTCGATGCGCGCGCCGTCAAACGGGATATCTGTAATCCCAAGCTCATCCGCAAGCGATTGCAGCTCGCAGGTGGTGTTGCGTTTGCAGGTCAGGCAGGAGCGGTCATGGTCGGATAAAATCAGCTCCAGCACGGCGCGGCGGGCGGAAAGCACCTTGGGCGAGGAAGTGCGGATTTCAAGCCCCTCTGAAACAGGGTATACGCATGCGGCCTGAAGCTTGCCGGTTTTGACCTCCTCTACCAGGCACATACGGCATGCGCCGATGTTGTTGAGCCCTTTCAGGTTGCACAGCGTTGGGATACGGATGCCTTCGCGGCGCGCCGCTTCAAGAACTGTAGCGTGCTCATGCACTGTGACGGAACGCCCGTCAATGACCATCGTTACCATGCGTGTCTTCCTTCCTCAGCGATCAAATTGAAATGATATTTTTTTGACGATTATAAATATAGAATACTGTCTATATAGACGGAAGTCAATATGGTCTTAAGGAAATGTTTACAAATTATTGTTTGATGCGCCACATTGGGCGGCGGTATAATACAGAAGGTTACAAAAATATGACGTTCATATGAAACCATTTGCGTCCCTGAGACGTTATTATAGTTTAGATGGATCATTACAGCAGGGCAGGAAGCCTATGGGGGGATCATGGAGCAAAACGCCGGGCATTTAATTGAACTAAGAAACGTAATAAAAACATACCATGTGGGGACGTCCCCCATCAAAGCGCTCAACGGCGTGGATCTTACGCTCAACAGCGGCGATATCTGCTGCATCGTAGGCCGTTCCGGCTCGGGAAAATCCACATTGTTGAATCTTCTTGCGGGGCTGGAGCAGCCCACAAGCGGGGAAATCATCATCGCCCGCATGCATATCGAGCGCATGACACAAAGCGAGTTGATCGTATTCCGGCAGAAAAAAGTCGGGTTTATTTTTCAGTCCTTTAATCTCATGCCTTACTACACGGCGCTTGAGAACGTGTCGCTGCCGCTGTCGTTCCGCGGGGTAAACAAAGCCAAGCGGGATAAGATTGCTCGGGATATGTTAAAGGCGGTGGGCTTGGGTACGCATATGAACCATAAGCCCACGCAGATGAGCGGCGGGCAGCAGCAGCGCGTCGGCATTGCGCGGGCGCTGGTAAGCGATCCGGAGATCGTGTTCGCGGACGAGCCGACGGGCAACCTCGATTCCAAGACCTCCGACGAGGTCATGCATCTGATTACGGACATTGCCCGCGAGCGGGGAAAAACGCTGATCATGGTAACGCATGACGCGAACATGGCCGCTTTTACGGACAAAGCCGTGCATATACTGGACGGAAAAATCACAGATATCGAAACCAAAGCACATTGAACTCAAATTACGTGACGGATATACAGGAGGACAGGGTATGTGGGGAAAAAGAACGGCGGCTTTGATTTTATGCATGACGGTACTACTGAGCTTGTTGCCAACCGTAGCATTGGCGGCGTCTCCTAATGTGGAAATGACATATACCGATGCTGGCTCTTCATTCACAATTGAGAATGGACGTGTCAACATTCTTTTTACAATAAGTAATAATAATGCAACCAGTAGTATTAACATTGAAGGAGTTAGTGGTGTTGCAGGCAGTAGTGAACTTGGTGTAGGCGAAATCCCTAAGCCAAATCCGAAGATTATTACTGCGGGAATGTCAAAACAGTATGCGGTGGTAGTGCCAATATCGGGTTCCAGTGCTGGTACATTTCCATTAAATATAATTGTAAATTATAAGGTGGACGGTGACGACACCAGCTACACCGTGGAAGAATTCTTTTTAGTGACTCGTCAAGCCCCCACGGCAACACCCGAACCGGAAACTCCTGCCGACACCACAACGGCATTGATGCTTGCTTCCGTTGGTGCGGACGGCAAGGTGATTGCTGCGCCAAAAGGCGATATCGGCGATAAGGTGCAGGTTCGGCTGCCAATCTACAATCGCTCGTATTCTCGTATTTCTAATATTCTGGTAACGCCTCAGATGTCCGCAAATCGCGATAATTTCCCGTTCACGATTGGAGCGGTAGACTATACTGTTTCAGTTGCAGAGATGCGCGCCGGAGACATTCGTGAGGTGGTGTATGATTTTACACTTGCAAAGGATGTAACCAGCGGTGTAAAAGAAGTCAAGTTTAATGCGGTCTATTTTAACAATACGCGGCAGGCGTTTGAGACAACCACGTTTTCCGTGTTTGTCACAGTGGTCAAGGGATATACGCCGGATAAAACGGATGGCGACGGCAACCTGATTGTTACCACCCCCAAGATCATCCTTGAAGGGTACAGCATTACCCCGCTAAACCCGGATGATTTGGAAAGCGGCCGCCTGTTTGCGGGGGAAAAATTCTCCCTCAAACTTTCCATACTCAACACCTCCAGCGAGGAAGCCGTCAAGAACATCCAATTGAACCTCTCCAACGAGGGCGGCATCATCCTGCCTGCCGATAACGGCAGCAACACCGTTTATATCAACAAGATCGGCTCCGGGGAGACCGTGGAAAAGACACTGGTTTTCCAGTCCGCGCCCGACGCGGAGGCAAAAGCCTACTCGCTTGTGGCAAAGTTCAATTATGAAAGCGCCAAGACGTTAAAAGCGTATGAGGCCACCGAAACCATCACCATGCCGATTTCCCAGCGCATGCGCGTGCGCATTGACGAGCCTATGGTATACGGGGACGCCATGCTGGAGCAGTCCACCCCCGTTTCCTTCAGCCTTTACAATATGGGCAAGTCCACCATCTATAACTGCATGGTGGATGTGGAGGGCGAAGGCATTAAACTGGAAGAATCCTTCTATGGCGGCAATATCACCTCCGGCAATACCATGCGTGCGGATTTCAATGTCATTCCGTCCGTGGAAGGGCAGATGGACGCAAAGGTCATCATTACCTATGAGGATGTTTACGGCCAGCAAATCCGTGAAGAAAAGCCCCTTACATTTAACGTCATGGGCAGCTTCAATCCTGAAGAGGGAATGGGCGAGGGGGAAGGCGTGTTCCAGCCCGGAATGGAGATGCCGCCGCAAAACAGCTTTCCCACAGGGCTCATCATAGCGATCGCGGCCGTGGCGCTCATCGGTACGGCGGCAGTCATCGTGATACTCCGCCGTAAACGCCGCAGGAAGCATTTGGAGGAAGTATGAAAACGCTTGACTTGCTGGGCATGGCCTTCATGAACCTGTGGCGGCGTAAGCTGCGCGCGTTCCTGACGGTGCTGGGCATGGTGATCGGCGTGGCGTCCATTGTTGTGATGGTTTCGCTTGGCATTGGCATCAACGAATCCTTCCGTGAAAATTACGAGCGCGCGGGCAGCCTTACCACCATACAGGTCAACAGCTACCGCATGGTGGAAAGTGCCGATGGCAGGTTTGGCAGCTCCCAGGAAGTGGTGTTGGATGACAAGAGCGTGCAGTCCTTTAAGAAGCTGCCGGGCGTTGTGGCCGTGATGCCCATGCTTGAAACCTGGGGCGCCGTAAAAAGCGGGCAGTACATGACGGATGTTTCCATCATGGGTGTGGACCTGAAGGTTGCGGAGGAGTTCGGCTTTACTTTGGAAGAAGGCCGCATGCCAAACACGAACACGGGCTCCAAATATGAGATCGTATTCGGTTCCTGGACCTTGCAGAATTTTTATAATCCCAAGACCGGCAAGCAGGCGATGGACCCGAAAGGGAACTCAAAGATCAATCTGGAACGCTCCCGTTTCCAGCTCACGTTTGACTACGGCAACGTATATCCCGATTCCGGCGGTGGGGAAGGCGTGACCAGGGGCAAAATCTACGATATCAAGGTCGTGGGCCGCATGGCGGAGGAAGGCAACAATTACGCCTACTATTCTCTCATGGACATTGCGGCAGTGCGCAAGCTTGCCAAGGAAAACAAGGATTTTATGCGCGTTGATACCAAGAAGTACAGCCAGGTTTGGGTCAAGTGCGAAAAGATCGAGGATGTTATTGAAATCCAGAAGCAGATTCAGGACATGGGCTATGGCGCATCCAGTCTGCAGGACGCGCTGAAAGCGGCGCAAGAAAGCGCAGCACAGCTCCAGATGCTCCTGGGCGCCATCGGCGGCGTTTCCCTACTGGTCGCGGCGATTGGTATTATGAACACGATGATGATGAGCATCTACGAGCGCACCAAGGAAATCGGCATTATCAAGGTGCTCGGGTGCCGCATGCGCAACATTGCGGAACTGTTTTTAACGGAGGCCGCATATATCGGCCTGATTGGCGGGCTCATTGGCCTTGGCATCAGCTACGGGCTTTCGGCGCTTTTAAACCAGTACGTCATGCAGTCCGTAGGGATGAAGAGCGTCATTCCCATCTACCTCTCGCTGGGGGCGGTACTCTTCTCCATCGTGGTGGCGCTCATCAGCGGCATGTATCCCGCCATCCGGGCGATGAAGCTTTCGGCGCTTTCGGCCATCCGGTCGGAATAATGATCAAAAAGCGGCCTTTGGCCGCTTTTTTAATATCGGCTTTCCCTGCAAAATTCAGGAATTGTTAGCATTTCCGTGCCATATCCTTCGTTGTTTTGCCCTATGAAATGTGCTATATTGGTACTCATGAAGGGGGCATTGCTGCATATGTGGAAGGAATTCAAAGAGTTTGCGTTCAAGGGGAATGTTATTGATCTCGCAGTCGGCGTGATGATCGGCGGCGCGTTTGGAAAAATCGTCACCAGCGTTGTGAACGACCTGTTTATGCCGGTGCTCAGCCTGATTACAGGCAGCCTGGATTTCACCAATAGATTTATCGCGATGAATGGTAAACATTATGATACGTTAAAACTGGCTCAGGATGACGGCGCAGCCACGTTCAATTATGGCGCGTTCATCACCAACGTCATCGACTTTCTGCTGATTGCGCTGAGCATCTTCCTGTTCATAAAGCTCATCAACAAACTGAACAGGAAAAAGGCGGAGCCTGCGCCCGTGCCGGCAGAAGCGGCGCGCAAGTGTCCGTATTGCAGGAGCGAAATTGCCACGGATGCAACCCGCTGCCCCTTCTGTACGTCCGTATTGGAGGAGAAGGCGTGATGCTGCGGGAATATCTTGCGAACGAGTTCCTCTATAAAGAGGATTGGAACTGCGCGGAGCATATGCTTATTGGCGCGGACCGCGCTTACGGGCTGCAGCTTGATCCGGAAGCGTATAAGCTTGCGGCCGCCTTTGGCGGCGGTATGGCGGTGGGCGACGTCTGCGGCGCGCTCACGGGCGCAATGATGGCGCTTGGCGCGCTGTTTACAAAGGAGCGCGCGCACGAAAGCGATAAGATCAAGCTGTTCACCACGGAGCTGATCGAACGCTATCGGGAAAAGATGGGCGAGATTGACTGTATCCCGCTCAAGGAACAGTACCGCACGGATGAAATCAAGTGCCGCGCTATTATATTGGAAGCTGCGGCCATACTCGACGATATCGTGGCGCGGGAGCTTCCGGGGGCCGCGTTCGTTGCAAAATAATCTGGCATCTGATATTCTATTTTAGCAAAACGGCCCTAAAAAGGCAGCGGCCTTTGCGGGCAAAAAGGCGCTGAAAACGGCGCGATTGGGAGGACAGGACAGGTATCATGAGAAACGCATACGACGTACTGGAAGAACGCGGCTTTATCAAGCAGGCATCGCACCCCGAAGAGCTTCGGGAACTGCTGGGCAAAGAAAGCATTACGTTTTATATAGGCTTTGATCCGACTGCGGATAGCCTCCATGTGGGGCATTACGTGGCGCTGATGGCGATGGCGCACATGCAGCGCGCAGGGCACAGGCCCATTGCGCTGTTGGGCGGCGGCACCACCATGATCGGCGATCCTTCCGGCAAGACGGATATGCGCCGTATGATGACGCAGGAAGAAATCCAGGAGAACGCCCGCAAATTCCAGGCGCAGATGTCCCGCCTTCTGGACTTTGGCGAAGGCAAGGCCATCGTCAGGAACAACGCGGATTGGCTGCTCCCCTTAAATTACCTTGAGTTTATGCGCGATATCGGCGTGCTGTTCTCCGTGAACCGCATGCTGGCGGCGGATTGCTATAAAAACCGTATGGAGCAGGGGCTGACATACTTTGAAATGGGCTATATGCTCATGCAGAGCTACGATTTCCTCGTGCTCAACCGGACGGAAAACTGCGTGCTCCAGATGGGCGGAGACGATCAGTGGAGCAATATCCTTGCCGGCGCGGATCTGATCCGCCGCAAGGACCAAAAGCCCGCTTATGCGTTGACCTGCTCGCTTTTGACCACGAGCGACGGCCGCAAGATGGGCAAGACCGAAAAAGGTGCGCTGTGGCTCGATAAGGAAAAGTGCTCCGTATTTGATTTTTACCAGTACTGGCGCAATGTGGACGATGCGGATGTCGAACGCTGCCTGGCGCTCTTAACGTTCCTTCCCATGGAGGAAGTGCGTCGCCTCGGCGCGCTCAAGGATAGCGCCATTAATGAGGCAAAGCGCGTGCTGGCGTTTGAACTGACCCGTCAGGTGCATGGGGAAGAGGAGGCGCAAAAGGCCATGGACGCGGCGGAAGCGCTGTTCTCCGGCGGCGGCGATCTTTCCCACATGCCCACAGTGGCGCTTTCCGCGGCGGAAGTAGAGGAAACCGGCCTCCGGGTGACGGACCTTCTTGTAAAAGGCAACCTTGCAAAATCCAAGAGCGACGCCCGCAGGCTCATCGAAAGCGGCGCGGTGTTTGTTGGCGACGATAAGGTGGAGGATGTGTATCTCACATTCGCATCGGAGAGCCTTGCAGGCGAAGGCGTGATCCTGCGCAAGGGCAAGAAGGGCTTCTGCCGTATCCGCCTTGCCTGATGCGCGCATACCGCACGGTGCAAAAAGAAGCGGAGATTGAACTGATCATTCAAAAATCCCGCTTTATTGGCCGGTGTTTTCCGGTAACGGTGGAAGAGCAGGCGCTCAACCTGCTTGCACAGCTTCGCAAGCAGCATTGGGATGCGTCGCACAACTGCTTTGCCTATTGCATCGGTACGGATGGTTCCACGGCGCGCTTTAGCGATGACGGGGAACCGTCGGGTACGGCGGGCTTGCCCATGATGGAGGCTATCCGCCAAAAGGGGCTTGTGGACGTCCTGTGCGTGGTCACCCGGTATTTTGGAGGTGTGCTGCTGGGCGCCGGTGGCTTGGTGCGGGCGTATTCCAAGGCCGCGTCCATGAGCATGGAAGAAGCGGGTATTGTGGAGATGCGCCCCTGCGTAACGCTCCTAGTAAAGACCGATTACGCGCGTTTTGCGGTCATTGAGCCGTTGCTGCGCCGGGATGGAACCCTCAAGGAGGTGCGCTATATGGAGGATGTGGAAGCGGATCTCGCCGTGCCGGAAGCGGACGTAGAGGCGTTTATCAAAACGCTTGTGGAGAAGACGGACGGCCGCGTGCATCCAAAGGAAACCGGCATTGCCTATGGCGCGTTTCCGGTAGCGTAGGCGTTAGATTCAATTTTCCCGGCCGGGCGGGAGTAAATTTTATAGCAGCGGAGGAATGCAGGTATGGAGATCACCATCAGCAGGGCAACGGCGCTTAAAGAGAAGCCGCAGGATGAAACAAAGCTTGGGTTTGGCAAGCTCTTTTCGGACCATATGTTTATGATGGAGTACGATGAGGGCAAGGGGTGGCACGACGCGCGCATACAGCCCTACCAGAGTCTGCAGCTCGATCCTGCAAGCCCTGTGCTGCACTACGGGCAGGAGATCTTCGAGGGGCTCAAGGCCTACCGCTCCAAGAAGGACGAAATCCTTCTGTTCCGCGCGCGGGACAACGCCCGCCGTCTGAACAAGGGCGCACAGAGGATGTGTATGCCTGAGATCGATGTGGAAGACAACTATCAGGCCATGGCGGCGCTGGTTGATTTGGAACGCGATTGGGTGCCCCATGCCCCCGGTGCGACGCTTTACCTGCGTCCCACGCTGATTGCCGATGGCGCGGCGCTTGGCGTACACAGGGCGGCGCGGTTCCTTTACTATATCATCTGCTCGCCGTCAGGCGCATATTATGCTTCAGGCCTTGCGCCCATCCGCATCTATGTGGAAGATAACTATGTCAGGGCCGTCAAAGGCGGCACCGGCAATGCAAAAACCGGCGGCAACTATGCTGCAAGCATCAAGGCATCGGAGGAAGCTGCCGCGCGCGGGTTCAACCAAGTGCTCTGGCTGGACGGGGTGGAGCGCAAGTATGTGGAAGAAGTGGGCGCCATGAATATGATGTTCCTCATTGGCGATACCATCTGCACCGCTCCTGTGGGAGGCAGTATACTCGACGGCATCACAAGGAAATCCATACTCACGCTTGTAGAAGAGATGGGCATGAAGGTGGAGGAACGCAAAATCTCCATTTCCGAACTGATAGAAGCCGGGGAGAGCGGCGAGCTCAAGGAAGCCTTCGGCACCGGCACTGCGGCTGTAGTTTCCCCGGTTGGAGAGCTTCACTATAAGAGCAAGAGCATTGTTGTCAACGGCGGGCAGATCGGCAGCGTAACGCAGAAGCTGTATGATACGCTTACCGGCATACAGCTTGGCGAGATTGCGGATACCCACGGCTGGGTCACACGGGTATAATAATCGTATTTTTATGGTAGTATCGTATTAAAGGTACGTATTGCTACTCCTATAGACCGTAAAGGAGATACCGTTATTCCATGAAAAAAGTTGTTTCCGCACTGAGCGTATTCATATTGCTGTTGCTGCTTGCGTCAAACGCGCTTGCGGCCACTGTGCAGGCGACAACGGAGCCTGCGCAGATTACCTCCGCGGGCACGATCATTGCGAGATTTTCCGTGGTGAACGATTCCGCTTACGAAATGCGCGATATCAATATTTCCGGCAATGGGCTAAATGGCAGCAGCCAGCTGTCCAGCCAGGTGGTGCCGCCCAACGGCAAGCTGAACTTTACCATCAGCGGCATTGACGTAAGGGAGGATATGCTGGGGCAGACGATTGTCTATACGCTTAGCTGGACAGAGAACGGCGCTCCGAAATCGAAGGATGTTTCTATTACGCTTGGCAGTGCGCCCGCCGCAGAAATGACGGCGACGCGTACGGCAAGCAAGGCTTCCGGAAAATCCGGCGATAAGATTACGCTAAGCTATACGCTTACCAACCCCGGCCCTGCGGATATGACGGGCGTCACCGTCAAGGACCCTGTTGCGGGCAGCGCTGCTGTTGCAAGCAACCTTACGCTTGCCGCGGGCGCTTCCAAGACCGTAACCTATGAATTGACGCTTGGCGCGCAGGACGCCGTCAGCCAGCCTTCCATTACCTATCAGCTCGAAGGGGAGGGCAAGGCGATTTCTATCGATCCGCTGACCATTGCGGTGGTGAATGTGCAGCTTGATCTTGCCGTCACCAAGAGCGAACCGTCTCCCGAGGGCGTGGTGTTTACGCTTGTATTGACCAATAAGGGCAACCAGACGATCAGCAAGCTCGCTATCAAGGATGAGCTCGGCAACGCTGTCAGCCAAGAGGCGTTTACGCTTGAGGCCGGCAAGGAAAAGACATTTACATACCCTGTTTCCACTTCGGAGCTCCGGAATGTTTCCTTTGTGGTAACAGGTACGGATGCCTCCGGCCAGCCGTATGAAAACAAAACCACCAACTACGAAGTATGGCCGTATGTAGACCCCAGCCATGTTTCGCTCACGCTTGCGGCCACCGTTTTGCAGCCGCTTACGGATAGCGGACGCATGAAGGTGCGGTTTACCATCCAAAACAACTCCAATGTGGATATGGTCAATGCGCTGATCTCCGAAAAAGAGCTGGGCAACATCGAACCCTGGGATATATTGCCCTTGGGCGAGACCATCGTTGAAAAGGAATTGCTCATCAGCGCCCCGCGCGAACTGGAGTTTGTGCTGACCGCATCAGACCCTTCCGGCGCGCAGCACACGTATGAAGCAAAGCTCAAGGCGGATTATGTTGCGTTGGCGTCTCCCACGCCTGCAGCGAGTCCCACGCAGGAAGAGGAACCCGCAAAGACCGGCGGCATGAATAAGACGCTTGTAACGGTATTGATCGTGCTTGCGGCACTCATGGCGGTTGCCGGTATCGCGCTGCTTGCGCTTTCAATTTATGAACGCAAACGCAACGCGGTCCTGGAAGAGGAAGAACAGGATGATCTTCCCCGTGCGCGCGGCGCATATGAGCGCAGGCGCAGCACCGCCCCCGGCTTACATGAACAGGAGCCGGAGGAACACCGCGCGCGTACCGCAGCGCAGGCGCGTGTCAGCGCAGCGGAGCGCGAAGCGCAGTCCCAGGCGTATCCGCCGCAGGAAAACAGCTTCCGCGGACGCTCCGCGCAGCCGTACAGCGAAGAACCTGTGGACTTTTCTTCCGATACGCGCGCCATCCCGGTAGAGCGCGCACAGCGTCAGAGCTACTCGCCCCCGCAGCCCCGCACACCTGTGGAGCCGCATGTGGCGCAGCAGGAACGGCGTGTGCCTGTGCAGCCGCATGTACCGCAGCAGGTGCGCCACGTGGAGCCTGAACCGGAACAGAAAGCGCCGCATGCCTCGCCGGAAATCCGCAACCGGGTGCACCGGGTGCGCAATACGGACGACAGGTAACGCGCTATAAAAGTGGTTGCGCCGCTTTTATGAGGAGTACAGGAATATCTGTGCGGAGGAGGCTTTGCTTCCTCCGCCTGTTGCGTCAAAAAGAGAGAGAATTCATATGAAAAATACCGTGCATACATTTCAGGGGCTGACAGAAGACGCGTACCGCTTTTTCTGGGAAATCGCCTTTCAAAACGAGCATTCCTTTTTTGAAGAGAACCGCAAGCGCTATGAAAAAAGCGTCAAGGAACCCATGCTGGCACTGGCCGACGCACTGGGAGAAACTGCTTTGGAGGTAGACGCCAATTTTAACGTGCGCCCTTCCTCTGTCGTATCCCGTATCCGCAGGGATACCCGCTACACGAAGGATAAATCCCCGTACCGGGATCACGCGTTCCTGTCGTTCAAATACCCGGGCGCAGCCACGGGAGAAAGCTTTGTGCTTTATGCGGAATTTGAACGCACGGCGTATGGATACGGCATGGGCATGTATTATCCGCTGCCGCAGTTCATGGCCGACGCCCGAAAGCGCATGCTCGCCCAGCCGCAGAAATTCCTGGAGATCGTCAACAACCCCGCCTTTACGGAGAGGTTTCACTGGCAGGGGGAAGAATTCAAGCGGCCGCGCTTTCAGGACGCGCCCGAGGCGATCCGTCTCTGGCTCAACAAACGCAGCATGTCCTTCTGTTTCTCCTCGACGGAACTGAAGAACACCATGAGGCCGGAGCTGGTAAAGGAAGTCCGGGAAGGCTACCGCCTGTTGAAACCGCTGTACCGGTTTCTGCTGGGGTTGGATGAAAAGCAGTAATAACCTTCAAATAAAAGGGGCGGCGAATGGATCGCTCCTTTTTATATGCTTTGACAATTTACGTTCTTACATCATAAATCCGTACCGCATCATTTTCATATACCACCGGGAACTGCCAAAAGAACGCTTCATCGACAGAATAAGTATAATGCTCAGAATCGCCGATGAACACATAATCGATGCCGTAAGTCTCCTGCAGCTCTTCAAAATAAAGCGCCGGCTGTTCATACAGCATGCGCACCTGCTGCTCCCGCATTTCATAGTCCAGGCCATGATAATAGAGATAGGAGCCTGTCCCGCACAGGATGTTACGACCGGTGAGGGAGGATATGGCGTTGTTGTGATTGGTGGCGGTCAAAAACAGCGCATCCGGCGCAGTATCCTCTTTTACAAAATCCGCCGCGGCGACCTCGTCGGCGCTGAACTGCTCAAAATCGCTGATGGTTTCGCGTATAAGCGTGAGCATTCCGGAAAGGAACAGCGCGCACAGCGTGAGTGCCGCAACATACCGCCTGCCTGGCATCTCGCGCAGCTTGTCAAAGAGGTCGATAATTAGCGGCCCTATGATGCCGCAGGTAAACGCAAACCAGACAAACAGCAGCTTGTTGTTGTCATACGGGTTTGGCTGAAAGAGCAGGAATTCTGAAAAGAACCAGATCAATAACGCTCCGCCATAGAACACCTTTTCCGCTTTGGGAAGGCGAAAGAACGCGACAGGCAGCAGCAGGAAAATGAGACCGAGATTCTTGATATAAAACCACAGGAAGGAATCCGTCTCATTTCCCCAGTTGAAGTGGGGCTGCAAAAAGTCCCCGGACTGCCGGAAGGTGAACAAAACAAGCTGCGGCAGCGCGAGGGCCGCTGCAATCAGCGCGTATCTGACCCAACCGATGAGGACCGCCTTTTCCTGCCCTGCAATGAGAGCGTAGAGCACATATACAACGCTGACCATCCCCAGCGCTAAAAACGAGTGGGTATGCACAAGCGGCATGCAGCCCGCGATAACGCCCAGCGGAACAAACAGCTTCGCTTCGCGCTCAAACGCCGCGCGGCGTAGAAGGAACAGGGCAGGGAACAGCAGCGCCCAGCCAAAGAGCGTGGCGCGCTGGGGGACGAGCATATCCGCAAGGGGGTTGACCCACCTCAGGCCAATCTCCGGCAGATTGGTCGGCGTATTGTAAAAGCCGGTGAATATACGGGTGAAGGCGTCCGGGTTCGTCTTCCAAAGATCAAGAAAGTAAGTGAAGCCAAAGCCGCCGCCAAGGAAGAAGAGAAGCGTTGAAAATACAGCGGTACGCGTTTTTTTCTGCCACTGCAAAAAGAAGCAGTAGACGCCAACTAAAACAAGCGCGTAGGCGAGAAGCGCGGGCAGCAGCATGGAGACGCGCAGGGACGCGCCCAGCGCATAAAACGTTGCGCTCACACTGTCGCACAAAAATGGATAGCCCACAGCGGCGCCGGGGAATATGGAATACTGCGGCGGGAACGCGCCCTGCTCCGCAATGCTTGTCACTAGCCCCAGGTGCAGAGGAAGATCGCCAAATGTAGACTGCCCCACATGCAGCGCCCCATCGACCGGGCGTATGGTGTGCGTCAGGAACAGGTAGACACCCAGCAGGAAAAGCGGCAGCAGCGTCATAAGAACGGGGCGGAACTCTTTCCATGAGGCCGCAGCAACCTGTTTTGTTCTTGATAGAAGCAATGCCGCAGCGCCGATCACGAAGCACACAAACAGCGCCAGGAGCTGCGCCAAAAGGCCGAACCCCAATAAAAATGAGAATAGCGCGGGCAGCCATAAGAGCAGCAGCAACGAGAAAACGCCCCCCATCCACCAACGGTACAGGGGCCGTTCCGCTGCAAATAGGGCGCGTGCAATCAACTGGCCTGTGGCAAGAAACACACACAGGTAAAAAAACGCGAGAACGTCAAACCACATAGCGCATCAATCCGGAATTCCGTCCCCGTCCACATCCACAAACGTGTGGTTGGGAATTCCGTCTCCATCCTTCATCAAGCCCGCCGCGCCGTAGATTTCACGGCCGGTGAGGCCTTTTTCATTCCGCTCGCGCTCAATAATCCGGCTTAAGAACTTGCGTACAGCCTCCGGCTTTGCGATGTTCTTGATTTCAATGGTTGCATGCGTCTGGTCGGCGCTGTAGAGCGTAATGCTCCCTACGCCGAATATCTTCTGCCCGAACGTGCGCACAAGCTTGATATCCAGAATACGATACAGCAGGATCTCGTTGGTTTCCGTGCGGAACAATCCCTTGCGCGTGGTAAAGCGGTCGTTGTCCACCTCATATACGGTAAAGCTCAGCGGCATGCCCAAAATGCGCTTACGGTCGCGCCAAAGGGGTTTTTCCTCCGAGAGTTCATTCAAATACGGCTGCTTGGCCATACGATTCACGCTCCAATCCGTCTATTTGCTGTTTTATGGCTATTATACCACAGAAGCAAAGTGGAGTGGTATCATCCATACGCATTCGTCCGAAGGCTGGAAGCGCACGCGTAACCCCTGTATCATAGCCATTTTACGGCCATTATACCCAAACGGGTATCAACTGCACAGAGCTTGGGCATACATAATGGAGAACCGAATGCCCTTTGTAGGAGGTGGGTTTCATGCAATGGTGGAAACAAAACGGCAGGATGCTTCTTTATATGGTGCTCGTACTCGCGTTTGGTGTATGGGGCGGCTTTACCATCAGGGATTTGCAGCAAAGTACGCTGCCGGAGCCGACGCCGCCCGCGGAGCAGGTGGGTAGCATCGGTGAGCAAAGCATTTTGCCGGATACGCTGGTGATTACAAAATACACGTTCCTGTTGTGCGGCGGCCATACGGAGCAGCGTCAGGAGACGGGCGGCCCGCTCGTCGGCCTCAATAAAGCGCAGATTGAGGAAAAATACCCCGATGCAAACGTGGTGGAACTGACGAACAAGCGTGCCGTGATCGAGCGTGAGCTCGAACGCTACTGCCCCAAGCATGTGGTGCTGTTCCTGGATGATGACGGCAGGCTTTCCATTTCTCAGACCGACGAAGCGGATCTGGAAAAGGAGAACATCACGACGCTGACCTACGATATCTCCCACCTGCCGGAAGACGAACTGTCTAAGCTGGAAGAGGGGCTGGTATTTGATAACCTCCAGGAGATCAACTCCTATCTCGAAGGAATAGAGCCTTAAAGAGAAAAACAACCAAGCAGAGAGCGGTATTTGCAAAGCAGATGCCGCTTTTTTTGCATGCGAAAAACCGCCAGATTCGATTGCACGGCTTCCAAAGAGGGGGTATACTGGAAAAAACGGCAAGTCGGGGAAAGCCCCGCGTGCCTGAGGAGGCAATTCTATGACGCTACAGGAACAAGCCGCCGCTGTAAAAAAAGCTTCCTATGCCATGCTGACGCTGTCCGCACCCGTACGGGATGCGGCGCTCAACGCTATGGCGGAGGCGCTCATTGCAAATACAGCGTTTGTATTGGAACAAAACGAACTGGATATGAAAGCAGCGCGTGCTGCAGGGAAGCCCGAAGCGATGCTGGACCGGCTGCGTCTGGACGAAAAGCGGATTCTCGGAATGGCGAACGGCTTAAAGAAAGTCGCGGCGCTTCCCGATCCCATCGGCAGGGAGGATCATGTTATAAAGCGGCCCAACGGCCTTGCGATCGGCAAACGGCGCGTCCCGCTCGGCGTGATCGGTATCATCTATGAGGCGCGGCCCAACGTCACGTCCGACGCCGTGGGTCTTTGCGTAAAGTCCGGCAATGCAGTCCTGCTGCGCGGGGGATCGGAGGCCATCCATTCCAATTCCGCAGTAATAGACGTTATCGCGCGCGCGGCGTATGCCGCGGGCATGCCGGAAGGTTGCATCCAGCTTGTGCGGGATACTTCCAGGGAAACAGCGGCAGAGATGATGCGCCTCAACGGATATCTCGACGTCCTCATTCCGCGTGGAGGCGCTGCGCTCATCCGTTCGGTGGTAGAACATGCGACGGTGCCCGTCATTGAAACGGGCTTGGGCAACTGCCACACGTATGTTGACAATACGGCGGATGTGGAGCTGGCGCGCAGCATTGCGTTTAACGCAAAGGTATCGCGTCCCGCCGTGTGCAACTCCATGGAAACGCTGCTTGTGCAAAGGGAAATGGCAGAACGGCACCTTTCCAATATCGTTGCGCCGATGCTTGCGCACAATGTGGAATTGCGCGGCTGCCCGCGCGCCTGCGCGCTCTTGTCAGGCATCAAGGAAGCCACGGAAGAGGACTGGGCAACGGAATATGACGATTATATTCTCGCTATAAAAGTGGTGGATACGCTTGACGAGGCGATTGCGCATATCAACCGGTACGGCACGCGGCACAGCGAGTGCATCGTCACAAACGATTATGCGGGTGCGGAGCGGTTTTTAAATGAAGTGGACGCAGCTGCCGTCTATGTCAACGCCTCCACCCGCTTTACAGACGGTGAGGAATTTGGCTTTGGCGCGGAGATCGGCATCAGCACACAGAAGCTGCATGCCCGGGGGCCGATGGGGCTCGATGAACTGACCAGCGTCAAATACATTGTACGGGGGAACGGCCAGGTCCGTTGACCGCTTATGTGTAACAAAAGAAGGGCAAAACATAGCCTGCGCGAATTTCGCAATTGGGCGTATGTTGTCTGCATGGGTATGGCGGCCCTACTTCTTGTCGGGTGCGCCATGATACTTGGGCCCACGGCGACGCCTGCGCCCGCTATCGCGGAGGAGCCGCAGGAGGAAATACAGGCAACGCCCGTGCCGGAACCGGTCAACCCGCTCAAGGCTTTTCTGAACGGGTTTTATGAAGTATATACGCCGTGCGATGACGCACTTAATGCGTTGATGGAGCAGGACAATGCGGCAGTGGATGAGGCGCTTGCCGCGGCGCGCCATATCCAGCGCCTCAGGCAGCTGTTTGACGCGCAGGCGGGCCTATTGCAGAACCCGTATGACCCATCTACCTGGGACGGCATTCTGTTTGGAGGCATGGAAGGAACAGGAAGCGTTACAAGGACCGTCGACGGATGCGTGTTTTCCTGTACGCTTACAAATGACATGGATACAGAGGATGGTACGAATACCATCAGCGGCAGTTTAAAGGGCAATTTGCTCTTTGGCGAGTGGGTAAAGCAAGATGGCTCCATATGCAGTGGAACCATTCTAAAAACCAAGACGGGCTATTGTGCCTATGTCAACTGGGCCGGAGAAAGCACCATGATGCTCGTGGAGGACGGTGTGCTCTCTTATGGAGTGGATGTGGAAACGCCATCCACCGCTTCCTCCTTGCAGCAAAGCGGCACATGGGTGAACTGGTACTTACAGCAGGGCGCGTTGGTTGAACATACTGCAGATACAACGGTATCTTCACAGGAGGAAACGGAATGAATACAGCGATTATTGCTTATTCCCATACCGGCAGCGCGGCGGCATTAGGCCGGGCGCTTTCGGCTGCGCTTGATGCAGAGCTTTTTCTGCTGGAAGAAGAGCGAAAACGGCCCACAAAAGATTTCTTTGTCGGCGGCATGCAGGCGGCGTTTCAGCTTGGATCCGCTTTACAGGCGCTGCCGGATGTCGGGCAGACGGATGTCATCGTGCTCGGGATGCCCGTTTGGGCAGGCTCCACACCCCCAGCGATCAATACGATACTAAAGAAGCTGGATTTTCAAAACAAGACGGTATTCGCTTTTGTAACAAAGGCCGATCCTGCCCTGCAAGCGCCGCAAAAGCTGGCGGAGCGCCTCAAAGCGTCCATTGAACACAAAGGCGGCGCGCTCAAAGGCGTGTTTGCAATGCCGGTGGGCGAGCATCCCCTTTCCCGGGATGCGGCACAGGCGCAGGCTACGCTATGGGCGGAAGAAATCCGCACACTGCTGGAGCGGCGCTGAAGGCGAAAAAGCAGCCGTAATTCTTCCGGCGATCCGGTTATGACACCTATCTTTTTGGGAATACTTGTGTTACAAATGTACACAAGGAGGCGTCCCATGAGGAAACTGTGGAACCACTATGATCCGCTCGATATAGACGATGGCGAAGAAGAACAGCCGTTAGCGCCGCAGGAGGGGCCGGTTCCCGCACGCGCTCCCGTGCCGGGGAAGAAAAAGATGATGCAGCGCTTGCAGGACTGGCTGTTCCATGTGGAAGAGGAAGCGGGGATGGAGCCCGCGTTTGACCCACCGCGCCGGCAGGTGCAGTTGGTGCAGCGTGAGGAGACGGAGCAGCTCCGGCAGGTGCAGAAGGCACTGGAGGAATGGAAGAAGGCTACGGCCTACTTTGAAAGCGTTTCCGATCCGGAACTGGTGGATTATGCCGTTTACGACATGGAAGCGGCAAAGAAGCGCTATATTTTTCTGCTGCGAAATGCCGGCAGGCATATCGGCGGATAGCGGGACATACGGCATAGCCTGCCCGGCCCGCGCATATGCTTCCAACGAAGGCATTTTGAAGGCATAACGATGGAGTGAGGGTATGGATATCGTAGGAATACTGCTGGCATTTGCAGCCGGGCTTGTTGTGCTTTATGTACTGGCGATGGTATTGGTTGTGCCGCTCAAATGGATCGGCAAGCTGATTATCAGCAGCATTATCGGCTTTATTGTGCTGACCGTCATCAACCTGATTGGCGGGGCACTGTTCGGTTTTACCCTGCCGCTCAACGTGGTTAACGCCCTGGTTACCGGCATATTTGGGGTGCCGGGGGTTATTTTACTGGTGATCTTAAAATTGTTTCTATAATGCATTCAAATAGAGAATAAACAGAGAGGGGATGGCAAATTGCCATCCCCTCTCTGCGGGTGCATGGAGTTATTCTCCGTAATAGGCTTTTTTGTAGATGTCCGCAAGCTCGCCAATCAGCGGATAGCGGGGGTTTGCGGTGGTGCACTGGTCTTCAAATGCGCGCTCCGCAAGCGCCGGTGCCTTGGAGAAGAACATTGCCTCGTCAATGCCGCAGGCCTTGATGGAGAGCGGCATGTTCATCAGCTTCATCAGGTGTTTGATTTCATTGATGAGGCTCTGGATTTGCTCCGCCTCGGTGGCACCCGGGAAGCCTAAGTACCGTGCGATCTGCGCATAGCGGTAGTCCGCAACAAACTTGCCGTACTTGGGGAACGCGGCAAACTTGGTGGGTTTCTGCGCGTTGTAGGCGATGACATGCGGCAGCAGCACCGCGTTTGCGCGGCCGTGCGGGATGTGGAACTCGCCGCCCAGCTTGTGTGCGAGCGAATGGTTGATCCCTAAGAACGCGTTGGTGAACGCCATGCCCGCGATGCAGGAGGCGTTGTGCATCTTTTCACGCGCTACACTATCGGCAGGATCGCTATAGGAGCGGTAGAGGTATTTAAACACCAGCTCTATTGCCTTGATGGCAAGGCCGTTCGTATAATCGGAAGCGAGTATGGAGACATACGCCTCGATCGCGTGCGTCAATACGTCCATGCCGGTATCGGCGACGATGGATTTGGGCAGCGTGCGTACAAACTGCGGGTCGATGATCGCAACGTCTGGCGTCAATTCGTAATCCGCCAGCGGATATTTGACGTTGCCGTTCGCCTTATCCGTAATGACGGAGAAGGAGGTCACTTCAGAACCCGTGCCGGAGGTGGTGGGGATGGCCACCATCTGCGTCTTTTTGCCCAGGTTGGGGTAATGGAAGGCGCGCTTGCGGATATCGAGGAACCGGAGCCTGAGGCCGTCAAAGGAGGTGTCCGGATACTCATAGAACAGCCACATGCCTTTTGCCGCGTCGATTGCGGAGCCACCGCCAAGGGCGATGATGACGTCCGGCTGGAATACGTTCATAGCCTTGACGCCGCGCATGATGGTATCCACGGAAGGATCGGGCTCCACTTCGGAGAAAATTTCGCTGTGGCAGTAAATCTGACGTTTGCGCAGGTAGTAGAGCACCTTATCCACATAGCCAAGCTGCACCATCATGGGGTCGGTCACGATGAACGCACGGCTGATGTTTGGCATGTGCTCCAGATATTGCACGGAGTTCTCCTCAAAGTAAATCTTGGGGGGAATTTTAAACCACTGCATATTCACTTTCCTCTGCGCGATGCGTTTTTTGTTGATCAGGTTGACGGAAGACACGTTGGAGGTCGTGGAGTTGCGTCCGAACGAACCGCATCCAAGCGTGAGCGACGGCGTGTTGGTGTTATACAAATCGCCGATCGCACCGTGCGAGGAGGGCGCGTTTGCAATCACGCGGCCAACCTTCATGGCTTCGCCATAGGCCGTGCAGAGCGCTTCATCATTGGAATGGATGACGGCGGAGTGGCCCAGGCCGCCAAGTTCGAGCATCTTTTGCGCGTAGGCAAAGCCCTGCTTGTCGTCCTCTACAACAAAGTATGCAAGCACAGGGGAGAGCTTCTCAAGAGAAAGCGGGAATTCGCGGGAAGGATGGGGGAGTTTCGCCAGCAGTATTTTGGTGTCGGCGGGCACTTTTACGCCTGCCTGCTCCGCGATCCAGGCCGCGGGCTTGCCGACGACGGCGGGATTGACCGCCAGCTTTTCCACGTTGATGACGTATTTTGTAACCTTATCCGTTTCCTCCTCGGTGAGGAAGTAGCAGGAATATTTCTTCATGGTGGCTTCAAACTGCTCCGCAATCTCGCGGTCCACGATCACTGCCTGCTCAGAAGCGCAGATCATGCCATTGTCAAAGGTCTTGGAGAGGATGAGGTCGTTGCAGGCGCGCTCCACATCCACGTTCTTATTGATGTAGCAGGGAACATTGCCGGGGCCTACGCCAAGCGCGGGCTTGCCTGCGCTGTAGGCCGAACGTACCATGCCCGCGCCGCCGGTTGCGAGGATCAGCGCCACGCCGGGGTGGTTCATCAGCGCGTTGGTGGCTTCAATGGAGGGGGTTTCCACCCACTGAATGCAATCTTTGGGCGCGCCAGCCTTGATGGCGGCGTCGCGCACGATGCGCGCGGCCTCGCTCGAACAGCTCTGTGCGGAAGGATGGAATGCGAATATGATGGGGTTGCGGGTCTTTGCGGAAATCAGGCACTTAAAGAGTGTGGTGGAGGTGGGGTTGGTCACGGGCGTCACGCCCGCGATGACGCCCACGGGCTCCGCGACCTCTACATAGCCTTCCAGCTCGTTTTCTGCAACAACGCCCACGGTCTTTTCGTTCTTGATGCTGTGGTAGATGTATTCGGTTGCGAACATGTTTTTGATGACCTTGTCTTCCACCACGCCGCGGCCGGTTTCCTCATAGGCGAGTTTTGCTAAGGTAAGGTGGTTGTCAAGGCCCGCGAGCGTCATAGAATGCACAATGGCGTCAATCTGCTCCTGGTCAAGCTGCATGTACGCTTCCAAAGCGCCTTCTGCCTTTTCCACCAGCGCGTCGATCATGCCGCCGATGTCCGGCCTCTGATCCTTTTGCTCTTTGAGCTTTTCCATAACTCCATGCTCCTTCTTCAAATTTAAATTTATAGCCTGGGTGCCGCACTAGGAAATGCGGCTACCCTTATGCTTGCGGAAATATGTCGGATATAATCGTTAATTATCTGACAAGGCAAGCATAGCACTATGTTAATTTTATGTCAATATGAATCCGTTATATTTATAACAATAATTTTTATAATGAAACTGTGCTGTGATATAATGGATCATAATGACTGTATGGAGGCGCACTTTGAAGATTTACCTGCGGGATTTAAAAGAAAAGGATTTGGACGCCTATCTGTACTGGAGCCACCCCTCGCGTGAATTCCACAAATACAACGGCCCATATTATACAAAACGGGATGAACGGGAGCTAGCGCGTTATGTAGAAGAATTGCGCCTGTCCTTTGCAAAAGACGAGGAGCATGCGTTCCCCAACAAAAAGATGATAGCGGAAAGCGAAACCGACGAGATTATCGGCGAGGTCAACTGGTACTGGAAGTCTCAGGAAACGTTGTGGATGGAAGCCGGCATCGTCATTTTCAACGAGGCACTCTGGAGCAAGGGGATTGGCAAAGAAGCTTTGACGATGTGGATTGACGAGCTGTTTGTACAAAAGCCGGAACTTGTACGCCTTGGACTTACCACCTGGTCCGGCAACCTTGGCATGATGCAGCTTGCGAAGAAATTAGGACTGAAGCAGGAGGCGGTTTACAAAAAAGCGCGGATTGTGGAAGGAAACTACTATGATTCGGTCAGCTTTGGCATTTTAAAAGAAGAATGGTACGCGCTCCGTGCGGATGGGCTGGAAGCCCAAACACAAACGGCTCCGGCTGAGGTGTTTTCTATCCCCGGCGTAGGAGGTATCGTCATAGCGGAGCGTTTCGGAGAATCCCATATCCTGATGCAAGCAAGGTGTAAATCCGATGCGCCGTCGGAAAGCGGGCTTTTGGAAATCCCGGCGGGCAAAATCCGCGCGTTTGAAAGTCTATTTGACGCGCTTAGAAGGGAAATCAAAGAAGAAACCGGTCTCACGGTCACGAAAATCCTGGGCGAGGAGAGGTCGCCAATCTATGAGGCGAACGAGTACCGGGTCATCAATTTCATGCCGTTTTCCTGCGCGCAGAATCTGGAGGGGAAATACCCCATCATGGTGTTCGTTTTCCTTTGCCATGTGGAAGGGAATTTGCTCCCATATTCCGACGAGGCGAAAAATTATCAATGGGTCTCCATAAGCAAACTGAATGCCATGCTCAAGGAACCGGGGCAGCTCTACCCCATGCACGTGGATACGCTGCATAAATATTTAATGAGTTTGGAAAATGCAATGTGAAGAACAAGGGCGCGGCATAACCGCGCCTTAGATTCCTCGCATCTTACTAAACGCCGGAAATAAACGGCCGATCCAATCCCTGCGCAAATATCCCGTTGTCGCGCCAGAATTTGTGCCAAAAGAAGTGGTTGATACCGGTGCGGTTAAAAAACTCATATAACTTTGCCTTGCGGTGTGGAATTTCGTACATGCCCGTCAACAGCGCGGCGGTTTCTTTGTGAAACTGCCCGAACTGTGAATAATGGGCGCCCAGCGCTTGCAGGCGCTGAAATAGTTTTTTTGTCATGAATGCCGGCATCATGGTGATCCCAGCGGCATCTCCCCTGGTGACCACCCCGAGGTTTTCATAACCCAGGCGATTGGCAAAAGCATTCAGGTAGCGCACCAAAAACCGGGCCTGCGCTCCTTCGATAAATCCAGCCTGAACCACAAAGCCAATTTTTTGCCCCGTTGTGGCCGGCTTCATCTGTTCAAACAGTTTCATTACGATACCCGGCATGGCGTGGACGTACAGCGGCATGAAAATCAGCAGCGTTTCCACTTGAGCGGCGCTTTCGGCAAGGCTATTTTCCAGTTCATTCGCGGCATACCGCACCGGATACTCCTGCCCCGCGCCCAAAATGAACTGCCGGATAAACACCTCCGTATTTCCGCTTTTTTCCCTGGGCGATCCGTTTATGATCAATGTATTCATATCGCTATCCCGCCTTGCACGTATGCATCCGCCGGTTTGATAAGGGTTCTTTTAACGTGGAATTGGTAGAACACCCGGGCCAGATATTCCTCATATAATTGCCGCGCTTCATGGCTGCTAAAAGTGTCCTGGTAGTATACCTCTATATCGGGGTAGCGGTCATAACGCGGGACATGCATCGACTCCCCGGTTTTATAGCTGGTGTAGGGCAAATAGTGCGGAATCATCCTGTCAAACAACGTCTTCATCCGTCCGCTGACAAAATCGCAGGACACGCCGGCAAATAGCACCACCCTGTCGGCTTGTAAAAACGCCGCATAGAAATCATCTAAATCATGAAATGCGCAGCGACCCGGCGTTTTCTTCCAGCAAGACCAGCAGCCGGTACAATCCCTGATCTCACGCGCGTTTAAATCCAGCACGAATGTGCTGTCTGGAATGTGGACACCGCCCGCTTCATATATCACTACGGTTTTCATGTGGCACCTCCTCGGAAAGATAGCTGGAAATAGCGTCTATCAGCACATCCAATGCTTGCTGCTTTCCTCTTTCGCTGAACATGGTGTTGGCGGCCACCAACCCAAGACAGTCCGTCAGCAGCGCCACTGCTTCCATTTTGTTTTTACCTACCTTGAGCAGCTTTAGGCTGCGCTCGAAATAATCGGCGGATTTTTTATTTTCCCTTGCGCGGTATTCGGGCGGCAGCTTACGCAGCAGCGCTTCAAGATCGGTAGGGGAAAGGTACAGGATCACGCTGTCCGGTGCAAGGAATACTTCTCGCAAAAATTTTTCAATCCGCTCTTTGTCGCGTAATTCCTGCGACATGATCGCTTCCATGCGCGCAAATAATTCTTTCTCGCTGCGTTTGAGCGCCTCATACAGGCCCGCTTCCTTTGACGGGTAGTATGCATAAAACGCCCCTTTGCTGATGCCTACCGCCGCCGTGATGTCATCCACCGTCACTCCTTTGATGCCCTTATGCCGGATCAGCGCGATCGTATTTTGATAGATCGCCTCCCGCACCTGTTCGCGTTCCGCCTCTGATATGATTTTTGGCATTTATTTCACCACTTTAATTGACTATAAAATATAATGTTGGTCAATAAAGATATTATACCGTATGGAATTGCTTGTCAATAGCTAGTGATTCAGCAAATGGCGGATATATAGAACATTGCAATTATCAAAAAATGCAGTTAAAAACAAATCCCGCTTGCATTGCAAGCGGGACAACTTCTTTGATACTCAGACACATAGTGCCAAGTCCTTGCCGATTATTTGCGCGTTCTTCAGGAAGCCTTTTCCGCGATCAGTTTTTCCAGCGTCGCCAGTTTGAGGCTGATGCAGAATACGGCAATCGCGTCAAGAAGCTCGGAGACCGGCGGCAGGGTGGGCGCAATGCGGATGTTACAGTCCTTCGGATCCTTGCCGTAGGGGTGCGTGGCACCGGCGCTGGTCATCACAACGCCCGCTTCCTTACACAGTGCAAGCGTACGCTTGGCGCAGCCCGGGAGCGCATCGAGGCTGATGAAGTACCCGCCTGTGGGCCTGTTCCAGCTTGCGATGTCAAGCGGGGCAATTTCTTTATCTAAAGCGTCCAGCACGGCTGCAAACTTGGGCTTGAGGATGGCGGCATGCTTCTGCATGAGCGCAAGCACATGTTCCTTGTTTTTGAGGAATTTTACATGGCGCAGCTGGTTGACCTTATCAAAGCCGATCGTCTGGTAATTGGCGATCTTCTTGACATGGTCAAGGTTTGCTTTGCTTGCCGCCATGCAGGCGACGCCCGCGCCCGGCAACGTGATCTTGGAGGTGGAGGCAAACTCAAACACCATATCCGGGTTGCCTGCCTGCGCACACAGGGAAAGAATCTCCGCAAACGGAATAAACGGCCCGTCAAACTCATGCACGCAGTACGCGTTATCCCACATCAGAAGAAAATCAGGCGCGGCGGGTTGTAAGGCCGCGATGCGCGCGATCACAGCGTCCGAATAAATAATGCCCTCGGGATTAGAATACTTGGGCACGCACCACATGCCGCGGACGGCAGGGTCTTTGACGGCCTCTTCCACGGCGTCCATATCCGGGCCTTCCGGCGTCATGGGGATGGAGATCATCTCCATTTGAAAGCTTTCGGAGATGCCAAAGTGCCGGTCATAACCGGGAACGGGGCAAAGAAATTTGACTTTCTCAAGCTGGCTCCACGGCTTTTCACTGTGGAGAAGCCCATGTGTATACGCTTTTGCAATGGTGTCGTACATCAACTGCAGGCTGGCGTTGCCGCCGACGAACACCTGCTCTTCCTTTACGCCCAGCAGCCCGGCAAACAGGCGCTTGCAGGAGGGGAGTCCGTCCAGAAGGCCGTAATTGCGCACATCAAGGCCATTCTCCATGCAATCTTCCGGCGTAACGAGGTTCGTCAACAGCTCCATGGAGAGGTCCAACTGGTCGCTGCCCGGTTTCCCGCGCGACATATCAAGCTTCAGGCCCTTAGCCTTTGCCGCTTCAAAAGCGGCCTGCGCTTTTTGCTGCTCTGCTTTTAGTTGATCCAGAGAGAAATCGGTATAACGCATGCATACTCCTACACATAAATTATTCGCGCGCCGCGCGATGCGCAACGTTGCGTTTATCGGGTTCCCGCCTGTCGCGTCACTGCAGGAAGTTGTGGTATGGGCTGCATAAACACCAAAACGTCCGCTTCAGGCCGCATTGCCGGAAAAAAAGCGCGGGCCGACCGCGCCGCATAGACGCATCGCCGACCTTTGGAGGCCGGCGAATGGAGGGTTACGTATGAGTATATCATACTTTTTTCGGTTTGCATGCAATTTTTTATTATGGTTGATGCAATTTCTGCTTTTCCCAGAGACGGCTTTTTATCTACACGAACCTCTGCGTGGAGACCCGGAACACGCCCATATCGGTCAGTCTGCCTTCGGGAATTACGGGCAGTGCAAGGAAGGAAAGTGTAATGAACGGGTCGGAAGCGTTTTGTACGCCCAACAATGCCGCTTCGTGCAGGAGCCTGCGCTGCGTTTCAAGAATCTCCTCCAGCGGCGCTTCCGTCATCAGGCCCGCGATCGGCAGCGGAAGCAGCGCGCGCACCTTGCCCCCGCGCACTACCACATAGCCGCCCCCGCTTTTTTCAAGCGCGTCGATGGCGATGTGCATGTCGCGGTCGTTATCGCCAACCACGATCAGGTTGTGGGAGTCGTGCGCAACGGTGGAGGCGAGCGCGCCGTCGGTTACGCCTAGGCCGCTGAGGATGCCAAGGCCAATGCTTCCCGTCGCATGGTGGCGTTCGAAGACGGCAAGCTTATTCAAGCCCCATCCGCTTTGGAACAGCCCGTTTTCCTGCGGAACGTCGCGCATGGTAAGATTTGTGACAAGCTGGCCGGGAATGAGCTCAACCACCGGCATATCGCCCGTTACGCGAAGATCCAAAGCGTCGGATGTTCTCGGCTTCAGGTGGACGCTGTTTAATACGGCGGCGGGTGGTGGGGGAACGGGGAGCGGCGCATCCTTGTACATCACGCCGCCTGTCATCACCGCAAGCGGCCGGAAACTTTCAAGATCGGGAAGGAATACAAGGTCCGCACGGTAGCCCGGCGCAATGGCGCCATACCCACTTAGGCTGTAATGGCGCGCAGCGTTCCATGTGGCCATGCGCACCGCAAGAAGCGGGTTGATGCCGCAGGCAACGGCCCTGCGCAGGATATAGCTGATATGGCCGTCCCGGCGGATATCCTCCAAGTGCTTGTCGTCCGTACAGAAGGACATATTGTCGGTAGGCAATTCCTCATATGCAATGCGGCGGAGTATGGTTTCAATGCCATGCGCCGCAGAGCCCATGCGCAGCTGGATATGCATGCCGGTGCGAAGCTTCTCCAGCACCTCATCATAATTGGAGCATTCATGGTCGCTGGAAGGCCCGGCAATCCGGTATGCGTCAAGCGCGCGGCCTTTGACAAGCGGGGCGTGGCCGTCAATGGGACGGCCGGAGAACAGCAGCAGCTTTTCAAGCATGCCCGTTTCGCCTGCGGCGACGGAAGAATAATCCATTACCTCGCCAAGGCCCAATACGCGTTCATGCGTGGCAAACGGCGCAAGCTCCTTTGCGGAGAGAACCGCGCCATTGTGCTCAAACGGCAGGCAGGGCACACAGGAGGGCAGCATCATAAAGATGGAAAGCGGCAGGTTTTCAAACTGTTCGAGCATGTAGTTTAGCCCCGCGCTGCCTGCAACGTTTGCAATTTCATGCGGGTCTGCAATGATGGCCGTTGTGCCGTGGGGGAGTACGGTGCGCGCGAAGCTGACGGGGGTGGACATGGAGCTTTCGATGTGGACGTGCGCGTCGATAAAGCCGGGGCAAACAAAAGCGCCCTGCGCGTCGTATTCCTGGTCTGCCGTATAGCTGCCGCCAACGCCAAGAATCCGTTCGCCCGAGAGCGCGATATCCCCGTGTATGATCTCCAGTGTGAACACATTGACGATGCGTGCATTTTTAATAACAAATGCCGCTTTTCCCTCAATCGCCTGCGCAATAGTGGACTGCAATTTGTGTAGATGCATCGGTTCACCTGCTTTTTGTTGTAGTATAGCATGCTTTACGGTTTGTTCAAGGGGGTAAGCTGGCGTGCGAAAATGACCGCAGCATGTAAAAAGAGAGCGATCTTTCGTCTTTTTGGCGAGAAACTGCCATCGGCTCCTTGAAAACCGCTGGATGAACTGTTATACTGATTTCGAAGCAGGAATGTTCCTGTGGCAGAAGATTTCAATGTACGCCTAAATTTTTTTTCAGCCTCTCGTATAGGTTTGCCATGTATGGCGCAAACGTTTCTACGGGGCAGCCTTGTGTCCCGCTATGAGGGCTCATTCGCAACAGCGCTGTTGTCGGCGCATTTGTAGGTGTTGCGAAGGGGCGCTCGTTTTTGTTTTTATTGCTTTTTTTATTGAGAAAGGGGCGGTTCAGTTGTGCAGCATTATTAAAAACGGATTGGTAGTTAACGCCACAGGGCGGCAGGAAGCGGATGTTCTGGTGGAGGACGGCAAAATTGTTGCCGTGGGAAAAGGTCTTGACGCATCCGGGGCAGAGGTGGTGGATGCTTCGGGCTGCTATGTGTTCCCGGGGTTTATCGATCCGCACACGCATTTTGATCTTGACCTTGGGGTGACCGTCACTGCGGATAATTTTGTGACCGGCACAAAAGCCGCGGTACTTGGCGGCACCACAACGATCCTCGATTTTGCGACCCCTGTGCGCGGCGGTACGCTCAAAGCGGCCTTAGAGGAATGGCACGAAAAGGCCAAGGGCAGCTCGTGCAACTACGGCTTCCATATGGCGCTTGCGGAGTGGAACGAGGCCATTTCGCGCGAAATGGATGAGATGACAACGGCCGGCGTGACCTCTTATAAAATGTACATGGTCTATCCGGCCCTGCGCGTCAACGATGGCGAGATTTATCTTGCCATGCAGCGCGGGCGGGACATCGGCGCGCTCATCAGCATGCATTGTGAAAACTACCATGTACTCAACGCGAAAATTGCGGAGCAGAAGGCGGCGGGGAACTTAAGCCCTGCAGCGCACCCGCTTTCCCGCCCTGCTGAAGTGGAAGCGGAAGCTGTCGGACGCTACCTGCGCCTTGCGGAAATGGCGGACGCAAAAGCGTATGTCGTGCATCTTTCCACCGGAGAAGGCTTGGAGGAAGCGCGCCGCGCACGGGCGCGCGGGCAGGAGGTCTATTTGGAGACCTGTCCGCAATATCTTGTGCTGGACAGTTCCTGTTATGGCGCGCCTGACGCCGCAAAATACGTGATGAGTCCGCCGCTGCGCACAAAGAATGACCAAGAGATGCTCTTTGACGGGCTTGCGGGAAACGAAATCGACACCGTCGGCACCGACCACTGCTCCTTCACCATGGAACAAAAAGCCCTGGGGAAAGACGATTTTACGAAAATCCCCAACGGCGGCGCGGGCGTACAAAACAGGGCGGCGCTCTATTATACCTATGGCGTGCTCCCCGGCAAGCTGACGCTTGAGCAGATGGCAGCGGAACTTTCCGCAAACGCGGCAAAGCTCTTTGGCATGTATCCCAATAAGGGCATGGTGGCACAGGGTGCTGACGCTGACCTTGTAATCTGGGACCCCAGGCATGAGGAGACGATTTCCTATAAGATGCTCGCGCACAACTGCGACAATTCCCCCTATGAAGGTTTCCATGTGCACGGCCAGGCGCGGGATGTGCTGGTGAACGGCGCGTGGGCGGTAAAGGGCGGCACAGTCGTCAAAACGGGTCTTGGCAAATATGTCTCCCGTTCGCTGTGCCGGGGCTACCGGAAGTAACGGACATTTCGCTTCGGAAAAGAAGCGGATATAGCAATAAAGTAAGGAGGGACCCGTATGCAGACGGCGATATATAAGGGCCATATCGTGCATGCGCCTACTCTGGGTGAGCTTTCCTTTGTGGAAAACGGCTACCTTGTCACGGAAGACGGCCGCATCGAGGGCGTTTATGAAACCCTGCCGGAGCGGTTTTCAGGAGTATCCGTCGAGGATTTCGGCGACCAGATGATGATTCCCGCGTTTGTGGATATGCACCTGCATGCCCCGCAGTTTGCGATGCTCGGCATGGGGATGGACTTGCAGCTCCTGGAATGGCTCAATACTTATACGTTTCCGACCGAAGCGGCATTTCAGGATACGAATTACGCAAGGGGAATCTATAGAAAGCTTGCAGAAGAACTCATCCGCGTGGGGACGACCCGGGTCTGCATGTTCTCTTCCATCCACCGTGAAAGCACGCATGTATTGATGGAAGAACTCGAGCGCGCAGGCGTCACCGGCTATGTGGGCAAGGTCAATATGGACCGCAACAGCCCCAATATCCTAAGGGAGGGCACGGAGGAGTCCCTGCGGGAGACCGCACGCTGGATCGAGGAATGCGAAGGGCGATACAAACACATCCGCCCCATGCTCACGCCGCGCTTTACGCCCTCCTGCACGGATGAACTGATGCGGGGCCTGGGAACAATCGCAAAAGAGCGCGGGCTGTATGTACAGTCCCATCTTTCCGAAAACCTGGATGAAGTCGCATGGGTCAAATCCCTTTGCCCGGATTGCGGGCAGTATTGGGAAAGTTACGATCGTTTCGGCCTCTTTGGCGAGAAAACCGTCATGGCCCACTGCGTGTATTCCGATGAACGTGAGCGCGAAGCGATGCGCAAGAATGGAGTCTGGGTTGCGCATTGCCCGGATTCCAATATCAATATTGCAAGCGGCATTGCACCCATCCGCCGCATGCTGGAGGAAGGCCTGCATGTGACGCTCGGCTCCGATATTGCGGGCGGCGCGCGCCTATCCATGATGGATGTTGCGACGGAGGCCATCCGCACCTCCAAGCGGAATTGGCTCGATACCGGCAAGAAAGAAGCGTTCCTGACGGTTGCGGAGGCGTTTTATCTGATTACCTCCGCCGGGCAGGAATACTTTGGCGCGGGCCCCGGCTTCCAGAAGGGAGATATGCTGCACGCGCTGGTGCTCACGGACTGCGCGTTTCCGCAGCGGGAGCTTTCCTTGGCGCAGCGGATGGAGCGCATTATCTACCTTTCGGAAGGGCGCTGTATCACGGCGCGCTTCAGCGAAGGAAGACGGGTCGGATAACCCTTTGAATTAAGAAAAGGGTTATTTGCATTTAAAGAAAATACGGGTGCGTGATAGTAAGGGGGCGGTCGCCCCCTTTTTGCTTGTTGTTTTGCAGCCATAGCGGCTATATATGAAATAGATCGAGATATTGCCCGGAAAACGGGCGTTTTTTGCATGTGCGGCGCATAGTGTGGCTTTTACGTCTACAAGCTTTCTTCCGTACATGATATAATATAAGGAGTGATTGGAGGGGGAATTTTTGGATCTTTCAAAACTGAACAGGGAACAGCGGCAGGCTGTGGAGTGCGTGGAAGGCCCGCTTTTGGTGCTTGCGGGCGCAGGCTCCGGCAAGACGCGCGTACTCACCAGCCGCATTGCGCACCTGATTGCGGATTGCGGGGTAAGGCCGTGGAATATATTGGCGCTCACGTTCACCAACAAGGCGGCGCGCGAAATGCGTGAACGTACCGAATCGCTGGTGGAGGACACGGCGTCCGATCTGTGGGTGATGACATTTCACAGCTTCTGTGCGCGCATTTTACGGCGCGAGGCGGAGCATATCGGCTATGAAAAGAGCTTTGTCATTTATGACGACGCGGATCAGTTGACCGTCTATACGGAAATCATCAAAAAGCTTGCGCTCGATGATGATAAATTTCCCAAGCGCCTACTGCGTGAGCGCATCAGCCAGGCAAAAAACCAGACGACGGATGTGGAAGCCTATTTAAAGGACGACGCCTTTGGCGACGTCTATCAAAAGGTGTACAAGCTCTATGAAAAGAAGCTCAAGGCGAACAACGCCATGGACTTTGACGATCTCCTGTTAAAGACGCTGGAGCTGTTTGATAAAAACAGGGATGTTTTGGCGCGTTACCAGCAGCGCTTCCAATATGTATTGGTGGACGAATATCAGGATACCAACATGGCGCAGTACCGCCTGATCCGCCTGCTGTGCGCGCAGCATCGAAATGTTTGCGTGGTCGGCGACGACGATCAGAGCATCTACGGCTGGCGCGGTGCGGATATCCGCAATATCCTCGAATTTGAAAAGGACTTTCCCGGCGCGAATGTCATCCGATTGGAGCAGAACTACCGTTCCACCTCCGTAATACTCGACGCCGCCAACAGCGTGATCAGCAACAATCAGTCTAGGAAGCGAAAGAAGCTCTGGACGAACCGCGCGGGCGGCGCGCAGATCCGCGTTTTTCAGGCGGCGGACGAGCGGATGGAGGCGGACTATGTCTGCAGCCATATTCTTGCTGCGGCAAAGACCGGCAGGCGGTATGACGAGTTTGCGGTATTGTACCGCACCAACGCGCAGAGCCGCATCATTGAAACCGCCATGGCAAACTACGGTATCCCCTACCGGGTATATGGGGGCCTGAAGTTCTATGACCGCGCGGAGATCAAGGATTTGCTTTCCTACCTCAGGCTGCTGTACAACCCTGCGGACGATGTGGCGCTGCTGCGCATCATCAACGTGCCCCGGCGCGGGATCGGCGCTGCCGCCATCGCGGAGCTTGAAGGGGCGGCTTCCACCGCGGAGATCCCCATGTTTTTAGCCGCCATGCAGGGGGAACTGCTTTCCCAGCGCGTGCGTCCCAAGGTACAGGCGTTTGCGCAAGCCATGACGGAACTGCTCGTACTTCGGCATACATTGCCGCTGTATGAATTTGTACAGCGGATTTTGGAAAAGATTGAGTATGACGCCTATTTACGGGAGGATAAGAAGGAAAACTATGAAACCCGCAGGGAGAACATCAACGAACTGCTGGGCGCGTTAAAGGAGTTTTCAGACGGCCTTCCGGATGACGGCGAAACCGATGCATTGGGCGCGTATTTAGAAAATGTCGCGCTGATTTCGGATATTGACAATATGGAAGAGCAGGACGGCCAGGTGGCCATGATGACCATGCACAGCGCCAAGGGATTGGAATTCCCTGTGGTATTCCTCCCCGGTATGGAGGAATACATCTTCCCAAGCAGAAGGTCGCGGCAGGATCCCGCGAAGCTTGAGGAGGAGCGCAGGCTGTGTTATGTGGGCATCACGAGGGCGATGGAGGAATTGCACCTCATCCACGCCTACCAGCGCAACCTGTATGGTGAACTTTCCATAAACCCGCCCTCCCGCTTCCTGGAAGAAATCCCGGAGGAGCTTGTGGAGCAGGAGAACGGCGGAAGGCCCGTGCCAAAGGCAGCACCTGCGCGCAGGCAGCAGCCTGAGCGCCCGTATGAGAACACATACGGCGGCTTTGGCGTAAAGCCCAAGCCGGATATTTCGCATATTGCCAAGCCCAGCAGCGGCGCCGTATCCAAGAGCTATACACAGCACCAGCGCGTGCGCCACGCAAAGTTTGGTGCAGGCACGGTATTAAGGATAGAAGGCGAGGGCAGCGCCCAGGTCATCACCATAGACTTCGGCGGGGACGTGAAGAAGTTTGCCGCCGCGTTTGCGCCCATACAAGTTGAGGAATAGTGAGGGAGTTATGCCTGCAAGCGAACGGCAACAGGAATTGACCGCGCAGCTGATTGCGCACGCCGCAGCCTATTATGACGAGGATGCGCCCAAAATCAGCGATGCGGAATATGACGCGCTTTATGACGAGCTTGTTGCGCTCGAAGCGGAGTCCGGCGCTATCGTGCCCGGCTCGCCCACGCAGCGCGTGGGCGGTTCCGTCAGCCGCGGCTTTTTGCCGCACCGGCACATCGCAAGGCTGTGGAGCCTTGATAAGGTGCGCACGGAAGCGGAGCTCCTCGACTGGGATGCCCGCGTAAGACGGCTGTGCAGGGAATACAGCGTGCGTACCGGAGAGGCGCTGCCGGAAGTCAGCTATGCGCTCGAATACAAGTTTGATGGGCTCACATTGAATTTGACCTATGAAAACGGCAAGCTTATTCAGGCTTCTACCCGCGGCAACGGCGTGGTGGGAGAGGGCATTTTGGAGCAGGTCAAAACCATTGCGGACGTGCCCAAAACCATTCCGTTTTCCGGGCGCATGGAGGTGCAAGGGGAAGGCTTTATGCGGCTTTCCGTGCTCGAAGAACTCAACCGCATGCTAGACGAACCGCTAAAAAACGCGCGCAATGCCGCCGCGGGCGCATTAAGGAATCTGGATCCGGAGACGACAAGGCAGCGCAAATTGAGCTGCGCCTGTTACAATGTGGGATTTATAGGAGGAAAGGCGCTTTCCACGCAGGAGGAGATGCGCGGCTTTTTGATAGAAAACAGCCTTCCGGTGGACGATTATTTTATTCAGGCGGATCGCATGGAAGACTTGCTCCCGCATATCCGTGAAGTGGAGGGTACGCGCGGTACGCTCGACTTTCAGATTGACGGCATGGTCATAAAGGTGCGTCCATTCGCTATACGCGAAGCGTTGGGCCATACGGATAAATTCCCGCGTTGGGCCATTGCCTTTAAGTTTGCGGCGGAAGAGGTGACGACCACCGTCGAGGCGATCACATGGGAAGTCGGCCGTACAGGCAAGCTCACGCCGCTTGCGCATTTAACGCCCGTCGATCTTGCGGGTGCCACCATCAAGCGCGCGACGCTCAACAACTTTGACGATATCCGGCGCAAACGCGTAGGCATCGGTTCAACGGTATTTCTGCGCCGCAGCAACGACGTGATCCCTGAAATTTTAGGCAGCGTACCGGACGATGTACCGCATGCACAAGCGGAAAAGCCGGAGCGATGTCCAGCCTGCGGCGCACATGTGGAGCAGCGGGGCGCGCACATCTACTGCACCAACTCGCTGTCCTGCCGCCCGCAGATTGTAGGAAGGCTCAAGCATTACGCGAGCCGTGACGCCATGGATATTGAGACATTTTCCGGCAAGACGGCGGAGCAGTTTGTGGATGAGTTTGGGTTTTCCGCCATCCCGCAGCTCTATGAGCTGACATTAGCACAGCTTTTGCCGCTGGAGCGCTTTGGCGAAAAAAAGGCGCAGAACTTACTCGACGCCATCGAAAAGAGCAAACAGTGTACGCTTGGCGCGTTTTTGTACGCGCTTGGCATCCCCAATGTCGGCAGCAAGACCGCCCGGGAGCTTGCGCGCCATTTTATGACGCTTGACCGCGTACGTGCTGCTACGGAAGAGGAACTGCTGTGCGTAGCCGATATCGGCGGAATTGTTGCGGGCAGCATCGTGGCATTCTTCCGGGATGCTTCCATTGCCGCACAGATCGATGCGCTGCTGACGCATGGCGTCTCGCCCGCGCCGGAAGAACAGCAGCAGGTAAGCCCCATCGCAGGCAAGACGCTGGTCGTTACCGGCACACTGCCTACAATGGGCCGGAGGGAAGCGGAACAGCTCATCGAACGCTTGGGCGGCAAGGCGGCGGGCAGTGTAAGCAAAAAGACGGACTATGTGCTCGCCGGTGAAAACGCGGGCAGCAAGCTCACAAAAGCGCAGGAGCTTAATATCCCGATTTTAGATGAAGAAGCGTTCCTCACACTCGTTGGCCGGCAGCACGGCGTATAAAGGTTGCATCGGGGCCGGATAAAATCCGCATTAAGTTATTTTTCTGTCACAGGGTAAACCTTCGACAAAGCTCTTTTCACTGTGCTATAATTGTTTCAGTATGCAAAAAGGGGGAAACACGCTTGATCAGCAGCATGACAGGCTACGGGCGTGGCAAGGTCGCCCGTGACGGACGGGAAATGACTGTGGAATTAAAATCCGTCAACCATCGGTATCTGGACATCGGCATGCGCCTTCCCCGGCACCTTGGATTTTTAGAGGACGTATTCCGTACCGAGCTTTCAGGTGCGCTCAGCCGCGGGCATGTGGATGTGTATGTTGGGTACAGCAACCAGCGCGAGGATGCGCGGACGGTAACGGTGGATGAAACGCTGCTTGGCGTTTATCTTTCGGCCTCCCGGCAGGCGGCGGCGCATCTTGGCCTTGCGGATGATCTGACGCTCTCAAACGTCCTTCGGCTGCCGGATGTGACGAACATCCAGGAGGCGGAGGAGGATCGTGAGGCAGTTGCGGCCCTTGCAAAGGAAGCCACCGCACTTGCCGTGCAGGAATTAAGGGCCATGCGCCGCGTGGAAGGGGAGCGCCTGCAAAAGGATCTTACACAGCGGGTGGAAACCGTGCTGCAGCTTGCAGGGCAGGTTGAAGCGCGCGCGCCCATCGTGGTGCAGGAATACAGGGCAAAGCTTGACGAGCGCATCGCTACGCTGCTGGGTGCAGTCGAGGTGGACCGTGCGCGGCTTGCAACGGAGATCGCCCTGTTTGCCGACCGTGCCAGCATCGATGAAGAGATTGTCCGGCTCAAAAGCCATGTCGCGCAGATGCGTGCGGCGCTTTCGTCCGACGAACCCTCGGGCAGGAAGCTGGACTTTATCGTACAGGAAATGAACCGGGAATTTAACACCATCGGCTCAAAGGCAAACGACGCCCAGTTGACCAATGCCGTCATCAGCGGCAAAGGTGAAATCGAAAAAATCCGCGAACAGGTACAAAACATAGAATAATCCGCTGGAGGACAGGCATGGCTATCAAGCTGATCAACATAGGATTTGGCAATATTGTTTCCGCCAACCGGCTGCTTGCAATCGTCAGCCCGGATTCGGCGCCCATCAAGCGTATCGTGCAGGAAGCGCGTGAGCGCGGCCGGCTCATTGATGCAACCTACGGGCGGCGTACCCGCGCCGTCATCATGATGGACAGCGGGCACGTCGTACTTTCCGCCGTGCAGCCGGAGACCGTGGCGCACAGGCTCGATACCAAGGATACCGCCGATATTGGGGAATGATACGCCGCCCAATGCGGCGGCTTCTAGGAGGATAACACAGTATGAGGGATGGACGTCAGGGGTTGCTCGTGGTTCTTTCGGGGCCATCGGGCGTGGGCAAGGGCACGGTGTGCCGCAAGCTTTTGGAGAGCAGCCCGAACATGACGCTTTCGATATCAGTCACGACCCGCGCGATGCGGCCGGGGGAGAAGGAAGGCAGGGAGTATTTCTACAGATCCGATGAGGAATTTTCGCGCATGGTGCGCGACGGGGAATTCTTGGAGTATGTGCGCGTATTTGGCACCGATTCCTATGGTACGCCCAAGAAGTATGTGCAGGAGCAGTTGGACGCCGGGCGCGATGTGATCCTGGAAATTGACGTCAAAGGCGGATTGCGTGTCAAAGAAGTATGTCCCGAGGCGGTGCTGGTGTTTTTAGCGCCGCCATCCATGGAAGAATTGAAGCACAGGCTAATAAGCCGCGGCACGGAGAGTCCGGAAGCCGTAAAGCGCCGTACCGATGTCGCTTACTCGGAGATGCAATGCATTTCCTATTATGATTATGTTGTGATCAACTGCACGGTGGAGGATTCCGTAAATGGCATGGAAGCCATCATCCACGCGGAAAAGAGCCGCGTTTCACGCAGTAATGATTTGATCAGCTTGTTATTGGAAGGATGTGACCCTGTATGATGAACAAACCCGCTGTGAATGAACTCGTAGACAAGGTCGGCTGCCGCTATATGCTGGTGATGTCGGTCGCCCGGCGCGCGCGCCAGCTCCTTAATGACCCCGAAAAGCTGGGCGATAAGAACCCGGTGACTGCGGCGGTGGAGGATTTGTATCTTGACCGCATCACGATTGAGTATCCGGAGGAATACACGCTGCGGTAATGAAAAAGAAACCCACCGTGGTGCTGGGGGTTACCGGCTCCATTGCGGCGTACAAGGCTGCGGAAATCGTGAGCATGCTCACAAAAAAGGAGATCGATGTGCGCGTCATCCTGACGGAAGGCGGCGCACACTTTATCACGCCGCTCACACTCGAGACCCTTTCGCGCGCGCCCGTATATACGGATCAGTTTACGCGTGAAGCACCGTATGAGGTGGAGCACATTGCGCTTGCAAAGCTGGCGGATGTGTTTTTGGTTGCCCCCGCAACCGCAAACTTTATCGGCAAGGCCGCAAACGGGGTGGCGGACGATCTTCTCTTGACCACGTATCTCGCCACCACGGCCCCCATGCTCATTGCGCCCGCAATGAATACGAATATGCTGCTGCATCCGGCAACCCTAAAAAACATGGAGCTGCTGCGAGAGCGGGGCTGCGCGTTTATTGAACCTGCTGAGGGCTTACTTGCCTGTGGGGACGTCGGGCGCGGCAAGCTTGCGCCGGTGGAGGAGATTGTTGATGCGGTTCTTGTGATGCTGCAAAAAAAGCAGGACTTAAGCGGAAAGAGCATCCTCGTGACGGCGGGGCCCACGCGTGAGGCGATCGACCCTGTGCGCTTTTTATCCAACCGCAGCAGCGGCAAGATGGGCTTTGCCATCGCAGAGGCTGCTGCAAAGCGCGGAGCAGATGTGACGCTAATAGCAGGGCCGGTCTCCCTGAAAACGCCGGCGAACGTGAACCGAGTGGATGTTACCTCCAGTGCGCAGCTTTGCGCTGCGGTGGAGGAGGCATTTCCCCATTGCGACGCGCTCGTGATGGCGGCGGCGCCTGCGGACTTTACCGTTCCCGACGTTGCGCAACAGAAAATTAAAAAGCACGGCGAAGGAATGACACTTACCCTTGTGCCTACTACCGATATTCTTGCCCGCATCAGCGGGCAAAAACGCGGGCAGATCGTGATGGGCTTTGCGGCGGAAACGCAAAGTGTGGAGCATAACGCAAAGGACAAGCTTTCAAGAAAGAAGCTGGACTTGATTGCGGCAAATGATGTTGGAAGGCAGGATGCAGGTTTTGCGGTGGACACGAACGCGATCACGCTCTATGATGCGTCAGGCATCAAGCGGGAAAGCGGGCTGATGCAAAAATCCGCGCTTGCGGATTGGCTGCTTGACGCGCTGCTCTTAAAACTGCAGGAACGTGAAAACGGGCAATAGTCTTTGAAACATGGCATGAACAGTATAAAGCGGAGGGTTTGACAATACCGGAAAGCCCCATCAGCCAGTTGGGAGGTGGTCACATGTATGCGCAGGTAATCGTAGATATCGCGCATTCAGAGGTGGACCGCCTTTTTACGTATGCTGTCCCCGAAGATATGCATCTAAACCCGGGCCAGCATGTGCTTGTTCCGTTTGGGCGGGGCAACAAACCGCTGGAGGGATTTGTCTTAGGCCTTATGGAGGAAGCGCCCGAAGAAATGGCCGGGCGCATCAAGCCGGTACTGCGCATCCTGGAGCCTTATCCGATCTTTACGATGGAGCAGCTTGCGCTTGCGAGATGGATGCAGCAAAATTACCATTGCGTGTTGGTGGATGCGCTCAGATTGATGATCCCCGCGCAGCTGCGCGGCGGAAGGATTGGGGAAAAGACCATCCGCGTCGTTCAGCTGGCGGAAGGTCTGGATATGGAAGCCGCGCACGCGTCGCTTCTCAAAAAGGACGGCACTTCAAAAGCGCCGCGCCAGTCGGAAGTATTGGCGCTGTTGGAGAAAACCGGCGCGCCAATGTCCGTCAAGGATATTGCGGCATTTTTGCCGGGGGCCGAGGGCGCGGTCGCCGCGCTCATTAAAAAAGGACTTGTGGTGGAAGAAAACTGCGTGACATTCCGCAGGCCTTCCATTCATAGCCGGGAATCTCTGCCCGTTACGCTGACAACGGAACAGCAAAAAGCGGTGGACACCGTAGCCGGGGGTATGGACGCTGGCGACGGCGTATTTTTGTTGCACGGGGTCACGGGCAGCGGCAAGACGGAAGTGTACATGCGCTGCATCAGCCGATGTATTGAGGCAGAGAAACAGGCGATACTGCTTGTGCCGGAAATCGCGCTTACCCCGCAGACAATGGGGCTGTTCCGCGCGCGGTTTGGGGACAATGTGGCGGTGCTGCACAGCAAGCTTTCCGCGGGCGAGCGCTTTGACGAATGGAGGCGCATCCGCCTTGGCATGGTGCAGGTGGCGGTCGGCGCGCGAAGCGCCGTGTTTGCGCCGTTTGAAAACCTGGGCCTTTTAATTGTGGACGAGGAACACGAGCCGACCTATCAAAGCGAGCTTTCCCCGCGCTATCAGGCGGTGGAGGTTGCGAGAAAGCGCGCGGCCATGGCAAAAGCGCCACTGATCTTAGGTAGCGCTACGCCCTCCATCCAGAGCTACTACCGCGCAAAGACGGGCGCTTACACGCTCATTGAATTGACCGAGCGCGTGCAAAAGCGTCCCATGCCGGAAATCAAAATCGTGGATATGCGGCAGGAATTTTTGCGCGGCAACACGGGCATCTTCAGCAACGCCCTCTATGGGGCGCTTGAAAGCTGCCTGCGTGCAGGCAAACAGGCGATCCTGTTCATCAACCGGCGCGGGTATTCCACATTTGTTTCCTGCCGCGCCTGCGGGCATGTGTTCGAGTGCAGCGACTGCGATATTTCCATGACCTACCACCGTACGGAAGAATGCGTCAAATGCCATTATTGCGGGCACACGGAAGCGGTGCCCAATATATGCCCCAGCTGCGGGCAGCCGTTCATCAAATACTTTGGCGTGGGCACGCAGCAGGTGGAAGAACAGCTAAGAGAGCATTTTCCTCATGTCAAAGCATTGCGCATGGATCTTGACAGCACGCGTACCAAGGATGCACATGAAACCCTGCTTTCCGCCTTTGCTCGCGGAGAAGCGCAGGTATTGATCGGCACGCAGATGGTGGCAAAAGGGCTGGATTTTCCGAATGTAACGCTTGTGGGCGTGGTGGCGGCGGATTCTTCGCTGTATCTTCCGGACTACCGCAGCGCGGAGCGCACATTTCAGCTGTTGACGCAGGTGGCGGGGCGCGCGGGACGCGATCTTTCCCCGGGACGGGTGATCATCCAGACGTATTCGCCCGGGCATCCGAGCATTGCGTTTGCGCGCACGCACGATTACAAGGGCTTCTTTGCATACGAGCTCGCGCAGCGCAGGGCAGCGTTGTTCCCGCCGTTTGCGTTGTTTGTGCGCGCGCTGTTTACAGGCCTTGAGGAGGATGTGCTGCAGCAGGACGGCGTCCGTTACGCCAAGGGGTTGGAGGAAGCCGTGAAAAAAGCGCTTGAAGGACACGAAGAGGAACTCCTGTTTTTAAGCGCCGCGCCCGCACCCATCTATAAAAAGCAGGGCGTCTACCGCTTCGCGATTTTAGTGAAACTGCTGCGCACACAGCATACGGCGGCGGCATTGAAGGCGATCTACGAATTTACGTCCCTGCACAGGGGGGAACGGTTTGCCTCGCTGGAAATCAATCCGGGAGATCTGTTTTGAGTGCCCAATGGGGCGTTTTTGTGAAATTCGGAGCGCATATGGAGAAAGGCTGTTCCTGAAGCCCCGAAACGTATTATAATGAAATGATACCGTTTGTGCGGCGTTGCTGTAGAAACGCGGCAGAATAGACGCGGGTTGAAGAGAAAAAGGGGAGAAACACAGATGGCATTGAGAAAGATACTAATGGAAAAGGACCCCGCATTATATAAGGTCTGCAGGCCGGTAGACAAAATTGATAAGCGCATCCACGCGCTGTTGGACGACATGCTTGAAACGATGTATGAGGCCGCGGGCGTGGGCCTTGCCGCCTCGCAGGTGGGCATCCTGCGCCGCGTGGTTGTGATCGACTGCGGGGACGGCCCCGTAGAAATGATTAATCCTGAGATCGTTTTTACCGAAGGCGAGCAGGGCTGCATGGAAGGCTGCCTGTCCTTTCCGGGAAAGTCCGGCTATGTGGTGCGGCCGGATCATGTGATCGCCCGCGCCCAGAACCGCAACGGAGAATGGGTGGAGTACGATGCAACGGGCCTGTTTGCGCGCGCCATCCTGCACGAGACGGATCATCTTGACGGCAAGGTATACCTTGACCTTGTCACAGAACCGCCCGAAGGGTATAGCGAGGAAGACTGCGAGGAGGAACCGGAGGCTGACGCGTCCGGAGCTTTGGAGGAAAACGACTGATGCGGATCGCCTTTTTGGGGACGCCGGAATTTGCGCTTCCGTCGCTGCGGATGCTCATTGACGCGGGGCATACGCTTTGCGTATTCACCCAGCCGGACAAGCCGCAGGGCAGGCACGCGGTGCTCACCCCGCCGCCGGTCAAGGCGCTGGCGCTGGAATATGGCATTCCCGTACATCAGCCCAGGCGTATCCGGGAGGAGAACGGGCTTGAAGCGTTAACCGCATTCGCGCCGGACCTCATGGTGACGGCGGCGTTCGGGCAGATTTTGAGCGCGGAAAATTTGAGCATTCCCAAACATGGCTGCATCAATGTGCACGGTTCGCTGTTGCCCAAATACCGTGGGGCTGCGCCCATCCAGTGGGCGGTCATTAACGGCGAGCCGATAACGGGCATTACCACCATGATGACGGATGTTGGCTTAGATACCGGGGACATTCTCCTTACAAAAGAGCTTCCTATATTGCCCGATGAAACAGCGGGCGAACTCTATGTGCGCATGGCGGAACTGGGGGCGGAGACGCTCAAAGAAACCATAGAAATGCTTCAAAACGGCACGCTCAGGCGCACCCCGCAGAATGAGGCGAAGGCTACCAAATGCGGCATGCTCAAAAAAGAGGACGGTAAGCTTGCATTCGGTCAGCCATATAAGTACGTTCATGACCGTGTGCGCGGCGTAAACCCATGGCCGGGCGCATACGCATATATAGCAGGCGGGATGGACACGCTCAAGATATGGCGGACACGGCCGGCGGCAGGAGAACCGCAGGGTAACCCCGGCATATTGTATGGGGATGAAAAGCGCGGGCTGTTTGTGAACTGTGCTGACGGCGTTTTGGAGATATTGGAGCTGCAGGCGGCGGGAGGAAAGCGCATGGAAGCAAAAACGTACCTGCGCGGCAAGCCCCTTGCGGGGCAGATGCTCGTATGAGTATACGAAGAACCGCGCTTGAAGCGCTGATGGATATTACGGAGCGCGGCGCGTACGCAAACCTCCGCTTAAAAGAAGCGCAGCAGCATGTAAGCACAACGGACGCGAAATGGATTTCCGCCGCGGTGTATGAGACGCTCGACCATTTGCTTTACCTTGACTATGTGCTTTCGCACATGACAAAGGGCACGCAAAAGCCTGTGATTCGCGGTATTCTGCGCATGGGCGCGTGTGAACTCCTGTTTATGCGCACACCTTCGTCCGCCGCCGTCAATGAGAGCGTCAAACTTGCGAAAGAGGTCGGCAAGGGCGCGATGGCAGGGTATATCAACGGCGTACTGCGCGCGCTTGTGCGCGAAAAGGACGCGCTGCCGCCGCTTCCCAAAGAGCCCGCCGCGCGCCTGAGTATCCAATATAGCTGGCCCAAGTGGCTGGTAGAAGAATGGATTGCCCGCTTTGGCGAGGCGGAAACGGAGTTGATGCTGCAGGAGCAGCCGCAGCCCATGACGCTGCGCGCCCACCCCCCGTTTACGGCGGAAGAGCTTGCGGAAGTGCTCCAAGACATGGGCATTGGATATTCGCGCGGAATGCTTGATCCAAACTGCTTTAAGCTCGAGCAGGGCTTTGATGTGGCGAAGGACCCGTTGTTTTTAAACGGCAGCTATGCCGTGCAGAGTGAGAGCGCCATGCTCGTCTGCCGCGCATGCGGCGTAGCGCCCAACCAAGAAGTGCTCGACGCATGCGCAGCGCCCGGCGGGAAAAGCGCGTATCTGTACGCGCTTCAACCGAAGAGCTCGCTCACTGCATGGGAGCTGCACCCGCACCGCAAGGAATTGATGGACAAAACCTTAGCGCGGTTATATGTACCCGCAGAAACTACCGTGCAGGATGCGGCGCAGTATGTGGAAGCGTACCGGGAAGCGTTTGACGTGGTGCTGCTGGATGTTCCCTGTTCCGGCCTTGGCGTGGCGCACGGTAAGCCGGACGTACGCTACGCGAAAACGTCCGAGGCGGTTGACGCGCTTGTTAGGGCGCAGCGCAGCATTTTAGAAACCTGCGCGCAGTACGTAAAGCCGAATGGCACGCTGATTTACGCAAGCTGCACCATATCCGAGCGGGAGAATGAAGCGCAGGTGAACGCCTTCCTTGCACGGCATCCGGAATTTTCACTAGAGCCGCTCACGGCGGTTTTGCCCGAGGCGCTTGCAGGAACAGAAAGCGGCATGGTACAGCTTTTGCCGCATAAACACCATACGGAAGGATTTTTTATCGCGCGGATGGCGCGTTTGTAGATGAACATGAAATGCTTGATGGAGTATACCCCGGAGGAATTGCATACGCTCGTAAAAGAACTGGGGCAGCCCGCGTTCCGCGCAAAGCAGGTGAACGAGTGGCTCATGCGCGGCATGCGCCCGGAGGAAATGACAAACCTGCCCAAGGCCCTTCGGGAGGAATTGCGTAACATTCCGTTTGGCGGGGCAACGATCCGCGAAAAATACAGGTCCAGCCAGGATGGAACGGTTAAATATCTGTTCGCTCTTGAGGACGGCAACCTGGTAGAGGGCGTCTTAATGCGCTACCACCACGGCAACACGCTTTGCCTTTCTACCCAGGTCGGCTGCCGGATGAATTGCGCGTTTTGCGCTTCTGCTTTAGATGGGCGCGTACGCGACTTAACGGCGGGGGAGATGCTTTCCCAAATTACCGCTATTGAGCGGGATGAACCAAAGACGCAAAGCGGCAGGGCGGTTACAAACGTTGTGCTCATGGGAAGCGGCGAACCGCTCGATAATTATGATAACGTGGTCGCATTCCTGCACCGCGCCGTCTCACCCGATGGGCTGGGGATCAGTGCGCGCAATATCTCGCTTTCCACCTGCGGGCTGGTACCCAATATGCGGCGGCTTATGCAGGAAGCGCCGCCTGTGACGCTGTGCGTTTCCCTGCACGCGCATTCGGATGAGCAGAGAAGCGCCATCATGCCCATCAACCGCGCATACCCGATCAGTGAAGTTTTAGGCGCTGCAAAGGCATACGCGGAGCAGACCGGCAGGCGCGTGATATTTGAATATGCGCTCATTGACGGCGTGAATGCGAGAAATGAGGACGCCGCTGCGCTTGCAAATAGGCTTAAGGGCATCAACTGCCATGTCAACATCATTCCACTCAACCCCGTGCCGGAACGGGATTTAAAGGGCGCTACCAGGAAGCAGGCAATGCAGTTTGCCGCCTGGCTGACGGAAAGACATGTTTCCGCCACCGTGCGGCGGGAGATGGGGACGGATATAGAAGGCGCATGCGGGCAGCTGCGCCGGCGGGTATTATCAGAGGATGGGGGAGTGTAGTCCATGTCCTTTTCCAGAGGCGTGAAGCAGGAGCTTTCACGCATCAGGCTCCGGACAGATGCGGCAAAGCGCGCGCAGCTGTATGGACTGACCCATGCTGCGGGCACATTAAAGCTGGGGCGGTCTCTTGGCATTGAATATGTGACGGAAACGCACGATGTCGGGCGGCAGATTGCGGCATTCGCGACTTCGCTTTATGAAGTGGACGCGACACTGTCCCTGAGGGATACGGAGCGCCGCCTGACGCTGACCGTGGTGACATTACACGGCGAGGGCTGCGAGGCGCTGTTGACGGACGCCGGCCTTTTCAAAAGGACGGATGCGGGCGTTGAGCTGATACAGGAGCTTCCCATAGAGAAACTTACCTCGGAGGAGTCAAGGAAAGCGTTTTTGCGCGGCGCATTCATGGGCGCGGGCTCCTGCTCCAACCCGAAACGCGCGTATCATCTGGAGATCGTCTGCCGCAGCGAAACGTTCGCACAGGCGCTCTGCACGCTGATGGCAGACCTGAAGGTGGAGGCAAAAACGGTTCGCCGCAAGGAACGAACTGTGGTATACTTAAAAGAGGGTGACCGCATCGCCGCGTTTCTTGCGTTGCTTGGCGCTTCCACCGCAACATTGTCCTTTGAGGACACGCGCGCGGAAAAGGAACTGCGCAATTATATCAACCGGATGAGCAACTGTGAGACCGCCAATATCGGCAAAACCGTTAATGCGGCGGGAGAGCAGCTTGCGGCAATAGAGCGGATACTTCGCCACAAGAGCCAGAAACGGCTGACGCCCGCGTTGCGGGAAACGGCGGAATTGCGCCTGCACCATCCGGACGCAAGCCTGCAGGAACTTGCGGATCTTGCGGGCATTGGAAAATCCGGCATGAACCACCGCCTGCAGCGGCTGCTGCAAATTTCGGAAAATCTGCGTTAACGTTACCCCTGGCGGGTATTGATATTAAAAAGGAGGCGTCGTGGATGATACATAAGGTGCTGACCATTCAGAATTCGGAAGGCTTGCGCGCGCGCCCTGCGGCCCAGTTTGTGCAGGTTGCAAGCGGCTTTACTTCCCAGATGCTCATTGAAAAGGGCAACAAGAAGGTCAACGCAAAATCCATCATGGGCGTATTGTCCTTAGGCGTAGGCCAGGGCGATACCATCCATCTGTTTGTCAATGGGCCGGACGAAGACGTCGCCATGAGCGCCATGGTGGAGCTCACCCGCAAAGGATAAAAGGATAAGGTTTAAAACGGTGGCCTTTACCCATCTGCATGTACATACGCAATATAGCCTCCTCGATGGCGCAGCGCGCATCGGGGAGCTTGTCGCATGCGCCAAAAAACACGGCATGGATACACTTGCCATCACAGACCACGGCGTGATGTACGGCGTCATCGATTTTTATAAGGCGTGTAAAAAAGAGGGCGTCAAGCCGATTATCGGCATGGAGGCATATGTTGCCCCCCGCTCCCTGATGGACCGGGACGGATCAAAGGACAGGGAGTACGCGCATCTGATTTTGCTTGCAAAAAATCAGACAGGCTATCAAAACCTCATGCGCCTGTCGTCTGAAGCGTTCTTGAACGGCTTTTATTACAAACCCCGTATCGATTATGATCTCTTATCGCAGCATGCAGAAGGGCTGATTTGCCTTTCCGCCTGCCTTGCAGGCGATATCCCGCAGCGGCTCCTGCAGGGGAATTACAACGGCGCAAAGGAACTGGCCGAGCGCTTAAAAGGCATGTTCGGCGGGGACTTTTATATTGAAATCCAGGATCACGGCATCCCGGAGCAAAAAGAGGTTTTACCGGGCTTAGTAAAGCTTGCCGGTGAAATCGGCGTGAAGATCGTTGCCACCAACGACGTCCATTATGTCAACAAAGAGGACGCGCAGGTGCAGGACGTGCTGCTGTGCGTACAGACCAATACGTTTGTAGATGAGCCCAACCGCATGCGCATGCACGCGGACGAGTTTTATTTGAAGAGCGAGCAGGAGATGCGCGCCGTATTGGGACAATACCCGGAAGCGTTTACAACCACGCAGGAGATCGCGGATAAGTGCGCGCTCGAAATCGCATTCGGGGAAAAACACCTGCCCGGCTTTGCCGCGCCGGACGGCATGGAAAACGCGGCGTTTTTAAGGAAGCTGTGCGACGACGGCTTACAGAAAAAAATGCCCGGCGCGGGCGAATTTGAGCGCGAGCGGTTGGAATACGAGCTTGACGTGATCGAGCGCATGGGCTTTGTGGATTATTTTTTGATCGTCTGGGATTTTATCGATTTTGCAAAACGCAACGGCATCATCGTAGGCCCGGGCCGCGGCAGCGGCGCGGGAAGCCTTGCTGCGTACTGCCTCAATATTACGGACGTGGATCCATTGAAATACGGCCTGCTGTTTGAACGGTTCTTAAATCCGGAGCGCATCTCCATGCCGGATTTCGATGTGGACTTCTGCTATGAAAGAAGGCAGGAGGTCATCGATTACGTGGTGGGGAAGTACGGTGCTGATCACGTAGCACAGATCATCACGTTTGGAACGATGGCAGCGCGGGCTGCTGTGCGGGACGTTGGCCGCGCACTCCACATGCCGTATGGGGATGTGGACAAGGTCGCAAAAATGGTGCCCTATGAACTCAATATGACGCTTGACCGTGCACTCACGATGTCGCCGGAGTTGCGCGCGGCGTATGACAACGAGGCGGAGGTCAAGAATCTCATCGATCTTTCTAGACGGCTGGAGGGCCAGCCCCGCCATGCGTCCACGCATGCGGCGGGCGTGGTGATTTCAAGAAGCCCTGTTATGAAAGTGGTGCCGCTCCAGAAGAACGATGAATCCGTCACCACCCAGTTCCCCATGGGCACGCTGGAAGAGCTAGGCCTCTTAAAGATGGACTTCCTGGGTCTTCGGACGCTCACCGTCATCCGCGATACGCTCGATTTTCTCCGCCAGAACGGCAAGGAACCGCCCGAGCTTGACGGCATGGATTATGACGATCCCAAGGTCTACGCGATGATTGCAAGCGGCGATACGGACGGCGTGTTCCAGCTGGAAAGCGCGGGCATGCGCCAGTTTCTGATGCAGCTCAAGCCCGACAGCTTTGAGGACATCATCGCGGGTATCTCCCTGTTCCGCCCCGGCCCCATGGCGCAAATTCCGCGCTATGTGGGCGCAAAGCACGGCACCGTGCCGGTGACCTATGTGACGGACAAGTTGCGGCCGATCTTGCAGAATACCTACGGCTGCATGGTGTATCAGGAACAGGTCATGCAGATCGTGCGGGACCTCGGCGGATACTCGTTAGGCAGAAGCGATCTTGTGCGCCGCGCCATGAGCAAGAAGAAGCATGACGTCATGGCGAAGGAGCGCGCAAACTTCATCTACGGCAATGCGGAAGAGGGCATCACAGGCGCTGTGAAAAACGGCGTGCCCGCCGAGGCCGCCAACAAGATATTCGATGAAATGATGGACTTTGCGTCCTACGCATTCAATAAATCCCACGCGGCGTGCTACGCCGTGGTCGCTTACCGCACCGCCTACTTAAAGCTCTACTGCAAGGCGGAGTTTATGGCGGCACTTCTAAACAGCTACTTGGGAAGCGCGGACGATGTGGCAAAATACGTCTACAGTGCCCGCAGGATGGGCATCAAAGTCCTGCCGCCGGACGTCAACAGAAGCCGCGCGCGGTTTTCTGTTGAAAACGGGGCCATCCGTTTTGGGCTTTGCGCGGTGCGCAACGTTGGCGAGAGCGCCATGCAGCAGATGGTGCGTGAGCGTGAGCGCGCAGGCGCGTTCCGGGATTTCTTTGATTTTGTGGACCGCTCGGAGGGCTTAAATAAGCGTGCGCTAGAAGGGCTCATTTACGCGGGCGGGTTTGACGGCATGAAGGTCAGGCGCGCACAGCTCCTTGCCGTATATGAGCGGGCGCTTGAAAGCGCTGCCCAAACAAAGAAAATGCGCGATCAGGGGCAGATTTCGCTCTTTGACCTTGGCGGGGCCGCGCCCGCGTTTGAGGGCGTCTCCATCCAATTGCCGGATATTCAGGAGCTTTCCCACCAGACCATATTGGAAAAAGAGCGCGAGGCGATCGGCGTCTACATCAGCGGCCATCCGCTTGATGATTATGAAGGCGTACTTTCCGCCATGGAATATAGCGTCCTTGATTTGCAGGAGGCGGATGGGTCCCAGGCCCCGCGCGACAATGACCGCGTGCGGACCGGCGGGCTTCTGACGCAGGTGGAGCGCAAGCCTACCCGCGCGGGCAACAGCCTGATGGGATATGCGGTGCTTGAAGGAGTGACAGGTACGGTAGAGCTTGTGCTGTTTCCCCGCACGCTCACGCAATATGCGCACCTGTTTTATCCCGCCCGTGCCGTTATGATCACGGGCAAGCTGAACATGCGGGAAAATCAGAAGAACAGTATCCTTGTAGATGAGATGACGGCGCTTGAAGAAGTAATGCCGACGCTGTATCTACGGTATGATGAACTCACAAAGGAGCTGTATACAGAGACTGTGGCGCTTCTTTCCCGTTACCTCGGCAATGTGCCGGTTGTGCTGTGTGAGCAAGGCAATTGCGGCAAACGCCTGCCTAAGGAATATGCCGTCAACCTGACGGAGAGCTTTCTTGTGGCTGTGCGCGCATTCCTTGGCGCGCAGAACGTGAAAATTGCGGTAAAGGCGCCGGAGCAAAGGGAACAAAGAAACGGGCAGCGCCTGTATTCTTAATAGTTTAAAAATAGAAGAATGGCTGAGAAAGGGATGGGGACATGAAACGGATTGGCGTTTTGACGAGCGGGGGAGATACTCCGGGCATGAACGCGGCTATCCGCGCCGTATTAAAGGCGGGGCTGGACCGCGGCATGATCGTGATGGGTATTTATCATGGCTATCAGGGGTTGATGGAGGGAAGGCTCCAGCAGCTCCAGTATGACGATGTACACAATATTCTTGAAAAAGGCGGCACCATTCTCCGCACCGCAAGAAGCGAGCAGTTTAAAACGCCCGAAGGCCAGGCGCAGGCCATCAAGGTTTTAAAAGCGTACAATATTGACGGCGTAGTCGTCATTGGCGGCGATGGAAGCTATCAGGGCGCGCTGGCGCTCTCAAAAGCGGGCGTTCCTACCATCGGCCTCCCGGGTACCATCGACAACGATATGGGTTATACCGATTTTACCATCGGCTTTGATACCGCGGTCAACAATGTCATCCACGAAATCGGCAAAATCCGCGATACCATGCGCGCGCATGACCGCGTGGGCGTGGTGGAGGTCATGGGCCGCAACTGCGGCGATATCGCCCTGTGGGCGGGCATTGCCGGCCCTGCGGATATTACGATGCTGCCCGAGCGGGAATATTCCTGGGAGGACGCCACAAGGCGGCTGATGGACAACAAGCTCAGGGGCAGGCTTACCAGTATGGTCATTATCGCGGAGGGTGCGGGCCATGCGGAGGATTTTGCAAACTATGTGCGCGAGCATTCGGATGTGGAAATTAAGGCCGTGGTGCTAAGCTACATCCAGCGCGGCGGCGACCCTTCCGCGTTTGACCGGATTTTGGCGACCCGTCTTGGTGTGCGCGCCGTAGATTTGCTCAGCGAAGGCCGCGGCGGTCTTGCGGTGGGTATCCGGGACAATAAACTCATAGAGGTTCCCTTGCAGGAAGCGGTGGAAAAAGTGGACCGCTTCGACTCCAAGCTTTATGAAATGAACGATATTCTGACCAAATTTTAAGAAACGTCGAGGAGCATTCTATGCAGCAGAAACGTCCGCCGGTCGAGCGCAACGACGATATTATCTTAGAAATCAACGCGTTGGGCGCGGAAGGGGAAGGCATCGGCCGGGTGGCCGGGTACGCGGTATTCGTACCCGGCGCATTGCCGGGTGAGCGCGTAGCGGCGCACATCATCAAGGCGAATTCCGGTTACGGTGTGGGAAAGTTGATGGATGTCCTGACCCCGGCGCAGGAGCGTGTAAAGCCGCCCTGCGCCATATTTGAGAAATGCGGCGGATGTACGCTGCAGCATCTCGCGTACCCTTCGCAGCTTGCCTACAAGCGCAAGGTGGTGGAGGATGCGCTCACCCGCCTTGGCGGCCTTAAAGATGTTGCGGTTGCGCCCGTTGTCGGCATGGATGAGCCGTGGCAGTACCGCAATAAGGGCAGCTTCCCCGTCGCCATGATGGATGGCCGTGTACAGGCGGGCTTTTTCGCACCGCGCAGCCATCGGCTGGTGCCGACGGAGGATTGTCTCATTCAGCAGGAAGTCGGGCTTTTGGCGATGCTTGCCGTGCGCGACTGGGCAAACGAACACGGCATCCCGGCGTATGATGAGAAAACGGGCAAGGGCTTCCTCAGGCATGTGGTCACACGTACTTCCATTGGTGGCGAGGTGATGGTGACGGTTGTTGCGACCTCCGCTTCCGTCCCTGAAAAACAAATGCTCATAGAGACCCTGCGTGACCGTGTGGAGGGCTTAAAGAGCGTCTATCTCAATATTCAAAAAGAGCAGACAAACGTCATACTGGGCTCCGATTACCGCCTGATGTGGGGAGACAAGTATATTACGGAAACGCTCCTGGGACTTTCGTTTTCCATCAGCCCCGCATCGTTTTTGCAGGTCAACCCGGTGCAGACACAGAAGCTGTATGAAAAAGCGCTGGAACTGCTTGCGCTCAAAGGAACCGAGCGCGTGGTGGACGCCTACTGCGGCATCGGCACCATCACGCTGCTGCTCGCAAAACACGCACAAGAGGTCATCGGCATTGAAAACGTGCCCGAGGCCGTGGAGGACGCAACGCGCAACGCTGCGAAGAACGGCATTGAAAACGTCAGCTTTCTTTGCGCCCCCGCGGAGGAGGCGCTGCCCAAGCTGGTGGAAGATGGCGTAGCAGTGGACGCACTTGTGTTGGATCCGCCAAGAAAAGGCGCGGAACCCGCATTCCTGCAGGCGGTCATCAAAAGCGGGGTAGGGCGCGTCGTATACGTTTCCTGCAACCCGGCGACGTTGGCGCGGGATTGCAAGATATTGGCGGAGGGCGGCTATAGAATAGAGGCCGTTGCGCCATTTGATCTGTTCCCCCAGACGGCGCACGTTGAGACGGTAGTATTGATGTCAAGGGTAAAAGACTGAATGTACAGAAACCCCAGTAAATAAGCCATCTCTGTGATTATGAGGTTTTTAAACTGTACACTCAAATCATGATTTTGCTTGTTCATGGAAATCAGTCTATCGGGTCATATTCCGTTCGCGAGAGAACAGGATTGATAGCGGGCTTTCACGAGAGGACAGAATAGATGTTATGTCATTTTTAGGCTTGGTGAGAGTACAGGATAGATGTTTTTGGGATTTTTGTGTGTGCGTGGGAACAAGGCAAGATGCCGCAGAAATAAAATGGCATGAATACAGTAATTAATTAGTACAAGGAGGCTCATAATGAAAGTTGGAAGAAATGACCCATGTCCGTGTGGAAGCGGAAAAAAATATAAAAATTGTTGTCTCAATGCCTCTTATTATGAAGCCTTGTATAATAATCAAATGGAATTACTTAGTCAACCTACAATTGATAACTGTCAAAGGGTAATAAATCTTGGCAATACAATACTTGAGGCATCAGAAGAATATGTTTTTTCCACAGGTGCTAGTACCAATATTGCAAGGGCAAATTTACTTTTATTATATAAAACCAAGGATGTCCAATTTCTTGATGCTACGAAAAAATTCTGCGATAAGGCATTGAAATTGAAGCCAGACAATCAACAGGCACTGCTTATACTGTATGAAATTAATATCTTTAATAAAGATTTTGGCTTAGCTGGTCTGACTTTGCAGACTATTGATCCTTCAATAGTCAAAAAAGCAGAAGAGCAAATATTGATGTTTTATCAACAAGTAATTAATGAGGCTAACGTTAATGTATACTCTCAAGAAGCTAAAGATGGATTGAATAAGTTAACAAATACCTTGTTTCAGATATATGGTAATGACCCCGCATTATGCGGTATCGCAGTACTATATTATATGGGGATAGGAAATGATGTTATAACGGCATATGAAGTTGCCAAAAAATGTATTGATGTGTGGCCAAATTCAGAAACCTATTGTAGCCTAGGATTAATATGTATAACTCCTCCGTTAAATCGTGTAAAAGATGCAATCATGTACTTAAAAAAGGGATTGGAGCTTTGCAGAAAAAAGGATTTGGAGGATGGATTAAAAAGCAATTTGCTTCCTGCACTTATTAAAGATAAAAATTGGCCAGAAGCTATAAAGCTTGGCGAAGAGTTGATTAAAGAAAAGCCAAGCAACTTAAACTATCACAATTATGCAGAACTCCTAAAGCACTTAGGTCGTTATGATGAGGCCGCTGAATGGTGTAAAAAAGCACTTTTTCTGGTTGAAGATGATTGTTCACTGTTATCATTAGCGGATATATATAAAAGAAATCAAAATTATGAAGATGCAATAAAAACTTATTTATTATGCCTTTCATCCCAAGATGCTAATACTAATGCCTTAACGTTTATTGACGAAAACGGAAGTGATCTGTATTCGATTGCATCAGATTCCGCTATTGATGGAATTAAGTTAGAAGCATTTAAGGGGCTTATCCAATCCCATGTTCAGCTCAAAAGCTACAAAAAAGCTAAAGCCTTTTTAGTGTTGGGAAAAGAGCTTTTAGGTGATAATGAAAATTGGGATGTATGGGATAGTATAATACCCACATTGGAGGACTTCTCCTCAGCATATGAAGATGTAAAAAAAGAAGTTGAAGCAGCAAACAACCAAACAAAAACACAAAAAAATTATTTTAAACAATGGGCTTCGACTTTAATGCAATTGCAGGGGAACTCTCAGCAAATCGATCTCAACCTGCCAGATAATTGGTCTGCGTTTGAAACCCAGATGAATTTAGTGCTGGATGAAATGAAAAAGTCTATTATCAATCATTCTGCTCTTTATTCTGAAATGAAAACGCAAGTTGTATCACTTTACCCGCATTTAGACGCGGATTCTATGGAGTTTCTTATTACAGCTAATATTTTATATGATATACATCAGAATAGTTTCATTGACTTTGCTCCAATTATAGTCGAATATGCCAAAGTTGTAGAGAAGAGACTTAGAATTTTGCTGGCCGGAATATTATCCCCTACCGTTAAAATGCTAGGATCAATCATTGGCGTAATTGAAAACCAATCAATTGCCCCCTATAATTCATATTTAAATGATTTGAAATCTGTGAACAACCTGCGAAAAAACAGTGCTCATGTAGGTCGACTATCAAAAGTAGATGCCGATGCAATGAGGACTATTCTATTAGTCAATGGATTAATAAATCGGTTATAATTTCTTAAGGCCTATGCGCATTATTCTTACATTAAACGAGGCACCCTACGTTAATATTCGTAGAGTGCCTTGCTTGTTTTTGCCCTTATTCATCCACATCGACCGTCACACAGGACTTAAATTCCACGGTAAATTTGTCCTCGTAGACAGTGACTTTTTCAATCAGTCGCCGGACAAGCGGCTCGACGTATTCGGTCAGGGCGGTGGGCTGCTCCCGCAGGAAAGCATCCGTGTCGGCAATGCGCTTCTTATGCTCGTCGCGCCCAGCGCTTTCCAGCTGAAGCTTCTGCTTATCCTCGCGCAGGCGGTAAATCTCCTCGGCGACGTCCTCGTAGTCGGCTCGGGCGCCGGTCCGCTTCAAAAGTTCCTCCTGCAGCTCTGCCAGCCGCTTGTCGATGTCGGTAAGCGGCTGGCCTTTTTCTGACTCCAGAACGGTTTCGATGTTTCTTTGCAGGGTGGCGAGGAAGGTGTCCTTGTCACACCATGTCTGATTGATTGCGGCAACCAGCACTTGCTCAATCTGGCTTTCCGACACGGTTCGGGCATCGCAGAACAACCCGGTATTTTCAAGTCGGCTGATGCACCGCCAGACGATGGACTTCTTGCCACGGTTGTACCTGAATCCTGCGGTAAAACTCTCCGCAGCAACCGCAGAAAACGATGTTCGACAGGCAGTGGCTGCTGCTGAAGACCCGGTTCTTACCGTTGGGGCTTTTATGGATTAAACGCCGGCGCACCAGTTCTTCCTGCACCTGCATAAAAATTTCACGCGGGATAATGGCTTCGTGGCTGTTTTCCACATAATACTGCGGCACAAGGCCGTTATTCTTGATTCGCTGTTTTGTGAGGAAGTCTACCGTGTAGGTTTTCTGCAGGAGGGCGTCTCCGATGTATTTTTCATTCCGCAGAATTGTGCTGATGTTGCTGGTATGCCACTTTTCCCGACCCGCGCCGTTCAGAACGCCGTCCGCCTCCCCAGCCCACGGGCGATCTTCAGCATACTGGCACCTTCAAGGTATTCCCGGTAGATGCGCTTGACGATTTCGGCTTCCTCCGGCACAACCACCAGGTGCTTGTTTTCGTCCTTGGCATAGCCGAGGAACCAATTACAGTTGACCTGAATTTCCCCCTGCTGGTAGCGGTACTGCAAACCCAGCTTCACGTTCTGGCTCAAAGACTGGCTCTCCTGCTGGGCAAGGGACGCCATAATTGTGAGCATGACCTCGCCCTTGGAATCCATGGTGTTTATGTTTTCCTTTTCAAAGTAAACGGGAATGTTCTTTTCCTTCAGCTGGCGAATGTATTTCAGACAGTCCAGCGTGTTACGGGCGAATCGGCTGATGGATTTCGTGATAATCATGTCGATACTGCCCGCCATACACTCGTCAATCATGCGTTGAATTCCTCACGCTTTTTCGTATTGGTGCCAGAAATACCGTCATCCGCATAAATGCCCGCCAGTACCCAGTCTGGGTGGCCGTTGATGTAATTGGTATAATGCTCAATCTGAGCATCATAGCTGGTTGCTTGCTCATCGCTGTCTGTGGACACACGGCAGTAGGCCGCAACCCGCAATTTTGGGTTCTCATCATCCTTGTTCGCCGAACCGGCATTTTTTCGCGCCGGGAGCACAGTAATACTCATCTTAGATTCCATCTTCAAGCACCTCCGCTTCTATTAAGCTGTAGGCGTATTCTGCCTGCATAAATGGGTCGTCGAACCGCTCCGTCCCTTCGCACAGGCGAAAGGCGGTGGGAAAGACGACCTCTTTTTCTTCTTTCGGTTCCCAGACACGGCCGAGCTTTTCAGCCCGCCGGACGCGCTCCGTTTCGACAGCCGCAAAGGTGTCCGGGTCAATAATTGCCGGGTAATACGCATCGCCGAGGTAGCGAGTGTTATGAAGCATTCTGGCGATTCCGGCATGAAATGCTTTGATGCCGGCTTTCTGAGCGGCGGTTGCCAAGGCATCGCCGGTAAGATAGGAACGAAAGATCGTCCTTACCTGCTCGGCGGCTTTTTCATCCAGCACAGCCTGACCGTTTTCTATCCGATAACCATAGGGTGTGTGCTCCATTCAAATCACCAGCCTTTCCTTGAGTGTAATGCCGCATTTAAGCTCAAACCCGATTTCGGTTCGGGAATACACATGAATCCGCTCTACGAAGCGGGTAAACAGTTCCCCGTCAAAGCCCTTCAGCAGTGTTGCCTTGGTGGCGTACTGCAAAATCGCACTAACTTCACTCAGGCTTCGGCTGTCGCTGTTCATAAATCGGAGGAGTGACTCCTTTTGCCTCTGTATCAGCTCGGCTTCCTGCAGAAGCTCGTTGTTCCCCTTATTGTAAACGGCAGGCTCCAGGTAGCCTTTGGTGAGAAGCCCCACCAGCACCTTTCGCTGTTCAGTGTTATCCTCGAGTTTTTTATCAAGCTCCCCAATACTTTTCAGGCTGGAGTCGGAATTTATCCCGCGCAGGCTGACAAGCAGGGGTCTGAGTACCGTCTGATGCCCGAAAATGAGCTTATTCATCATCGTGACAAACGCGACCTCTAAAGCGGAGTCTGGGATGAATTTCACCGGGCACTCAGCAATATCCGCGAGATGTGTGGTACAGCACCACGCGATTCTGTGTTTTCCGCTGGCATGGATACGGTGCTTGAAGGTGCCGCCACAGTTGCCGCAGATGATTTTTCCCGAAAAGGGGTAGCGGTTCTGGTTCTTGCCGTCGCGTTTTTCGATGCCCTTTTCTCTGGCGCGCTGGGCGATGACAGCCTGCGCCGCTTCAAAGTCCTCGCGGCTGACAATCGGCTCGTGGTGGTTCTGGATAAGGTACTGTTCCTTTTCGCCGTTGTTGCGGCGGTGGTTAAAGTGCTCATCGGTGTAGGTTTTCTGAAACAGAGCATCACCGATGTATTTTTCGTTATAAGCCATCCCCCGGATCGTTGACGACTTCCACTGACCGCCCAGCTTGCCCTTAAGGCCGCGAAGGTTCAGTTCCTTTGCAACCTTACCGCACCCCTTGCCGGATAGGATTTCAGCAAAGATGAAACGGACTATATCCGCTTCGGCTTCGTTTATCACAAGCTTTCCATCCAAAGAGTCATATCCGTAGGGTGGGCAAGATATTTTGTAGGTTCCGTTTTGGAAACGGCGCCTGACCGACCATTTGTTGTTTTCGGCAATGGACACCGACTCGTTTTCGGCCAGTCCACTTAGGATTGAGAGCATGAGTTCGTTTTCCATTTCCCCGGTGTTGATGTTTT
>JAEWCL010000015.1 GCA_023390655.1 Bacillota bacterium
CAAAGGTATAGGCTGTGACCTGCCCGCTCGGTTCAGTTACCGTGAGTAGCCGGTTAAGTACGTCATAGGTATAGCTCGTGAGGCCCTTTGCATCCGTCTTGCTCAGCATATTGTGAGCACCGTCATATCTTCCTCAATAGCTGCCCAACCTGCATATTGAGTTCTGGAATACCTCTACATTATAACTGGTTTGGTCTAGGAGTGCGGGATCTAGGAGTGCGGCATTTCTTCTACCATCCGGTAGCCGACGCCCATCTCGGTCAGAATATATTTGGGTTCGCCCGGATTTTTTTCCACCTTTCTGCGGATATTGGCCATATTGACACGCAACGTATGGCTTTCGTTGGCGTAAGGCCCCCAAATCTCCCGGATAATAAAGTCATGGGTCAGCACCTTGCCTGCGTTTTGGGAAAGCAGGACAAGTATTTTATATTCGATGGGCGTAAGATGGACGCTCTGGCCCGCAAGCGTGACAAGGCGCTTGTCATAATTGATCTCCAACTCACCGATTTTCACGGCATGGCTCGTTGCCGAATTTCCCTCCGCCGTCCTTACGCTGTGCCGAAGCGCCGTACGTATCCTTGCAAGCAGCTCCGACGTTCCAAACGGCTTCACAATATAGTCGTCCGCATCAAGATCCAGCGCCTGCACTTTTTCCCGCTCGTATCCGCGCGCGGAAACGATGACGATTGGCACGCGCGACCATTTGCGTACGCTTTTTAGCACCTCTATGCCGTCCATGTCCGGCAAGCCCAGGTCTAAAAGAATAAGATCGGGCACATGGGAGGCCGCCAGTTCCAGCGCTTCCCTCCCTTTCGACGTCTTGACCACGCTGTAATGGTTGGCGGTCAGATTAGCCGAAATAAAGCTTGCGATGGTCTCGTCATCTTCCACAACTAAAATCAGCGGCTTGGCATTCATACGGGTGTACTCCCTTCCAGCGGCAGCGCAAAGCGGAATACCGCGCCGCCTTCTTTTCTGTTCTTCGCCTCCATTTTACCGTTGTGCGCCTTGATGATGGACATGCAAATAGAAAGCCCGATCCCCATCCCACGCGAAGCATCGGACGGCTTGCTTCCATGCGGCACATAGCTCTCAAACAAGTACGGCAAGTCCTCTTGGGGGATGCCCGTGCCGCTATCCAGCACCTCGAATACCGCGGCGTCTTCTTTTCTTTTTAATTCTACGACTACCTCCGAGTCCTCCGGGGAATGCTGTACGGCGTTTTCCAACAGGTTGATAAGAACCTGCGCAATCAGAGTAGCGTCCATGGGCACTTCTAAAAGCTCATCCGGAACATGGACGGAGATGGTGCGGTTTAAAAACCGCTTTTTCACCCGACCAACGGCCTCCGCCACCACTTCCTCCGCGGCTTCCGGCGTTTTTGTAACTTTGGAGCCGCCCTCGTTGATGCGTGTGACGGAAAGCAGGTTCTCCACAATATGGATCAGCCACTGAGATTCCTCCTGTATGCTTGCAATGAGCTTATCAAAAGTAGCCTCGTCCAGGCTTTTGGCGTTTTCCCGTATGGTGGCGCTGGCGCCCAAAATACCGGCGAGGGGCGTGCGAAGATCATGGGATATGGCCCGCAGCAGGTTGCTGCGCATTTTTTCTTTTTCCGCCTCGACCAATATTTCACGCTGCTGGTCGGAAAGCCGCTGCCGCTCAAGCGCCATGGCAAGCTGGGAGGCGATCATCCGCAGGAACAGGCGACCGCCATGATCCAAATTCCCTTTCAGGCAGGAAATCCCGATTACGGCGAGCACCCGCCGTGAGGAAATCACCGGCATATAAAAGCCCCCCGCGCCCATGAGCGTATCCGTCCCCGCACCGGCGCGCTTTTGGTTCACAAACACCCAATGGGCCACCGCCTGCTCATCCGCGGACTGTAAAAAGGAAGCGTCCCCTTCCCCCTGCGCTTGCCGGAAGTCGCCGTTTGCGCCCTGTTCGGGGTCAACTGTGTACAGGATGACGGAGCGGCCAAAAAGATTCACGATGTATTCATTGACCAGTTCCACAATGTTGTCAAGGCCGCGCGTGGCAAGGAGTTTTTTATTGATTTCATACAGCACGTCCGTACGGCGTTCCCGCTGCACGGCAAGCCTGGCCTGCGTCCTGATCTTTACGGTCAGGGTGCTTGTAATCAAAGCCGCAAGCAGCATGATCAGAAACGTCACCGGGTACCCCGGCTGTATGGCGTTGAATGTATAATACGGGGCGGTAAAAAAGAAGTTGAAGAACAGTACGCTCAACACCGAGGCGATGATGCTGGAGAGATACCCTTCCGTCGTTCTCGATATCAGCAGCACCGAAAGGATATAGACCATAATCCCATTCTGATCGCCAATGCCAAAATACCTCAGCCCAAACGAAAGAAACGTGGCTGCAATTAGAAATCCAACCGTTTTTAGGGCATCCTTCCATGTCAGGCTGAAATGGTGCGGCCACTCGAACTTCTTTGGCTTTTTGTAGGTGCGCCGCGCGTTTTGCCCGGGGATAATATGCACCTCGATACTGGGCAGAAGGGAAATCAGCTTATCCTCGAAATCCATGTCAAACAGGCTCTTGAGCGTCTTTTTGTTCCGGCTTTTGCCGACCACGATGTTGGTAATGCCGGAAAGCTTGGCGTATTCGGCCACGACAACCGCAATATCATGGCCGGATAACGTAACAATTTCCGCCCCCATCCGTTCAGCCAATTCCATATTGGCGCGGATGTTCTTTTTCTGCTCGTTGGTGAGATATTCGCTTTCGATAGTCTCCACATATACGGCGGCCCATGGGGCGTGAAACGCTTCCGCCGCCCGCGCCGTCCAGCGGATGCACCGTGCCGAGGAGGGGGATACGCCGATGCATACGAGCAACTTGACGTTTGCCATTTTATCAGACAGACGCCGCTCGTGGTTTTCGTTGCTTATTCTGTCCGCCACCTTGCGTACGGCGATTTCGCGCAGGAGCCGTAAATTCTCCTTGGTAAAGAAGTTGTGCATCGCCGTCTGCGCGCGTTCGGGCCGGTAGATTTTACCCTCCTCAAAGCGGCGCAGCAATTCCTCAGGATCAATATCGATCAGCTTGACGGTATCCGCGCGGTCAAATATAAAATCGGGTATGGTCTCCCGCACGCTTACCTTTGTAATGTCTTCAATGATGTTGTTGAGGCTTTCGATATGCTGGACGTTGACGGTGGTATATACGTCGATTCCCGCGTTTAAAAGTTCTTCAATGTCCTGGTAGCGCTTGCGGTTGCGCACACCTTCGGCGTTCGAGTGGGCAAGCTCATCCACCAATATCAGCGTTGGCCTGCGCCGCAAAGCCGCATCGAGGTCGAATTCCTTCAATTCGATATTCCGGTATTCTATCGTACGGGGCGGCAAGGCCGGAAGCCCTTCCAAAAGTTTCATGGTTTCCGGTCTTGTGTGGGGCTCCACATAGCCAACCAATATATCCACGCCGTTTCCATACTGTTCCCGCGCGTCGTCGAGCATGGCGTAGGTTTTCCCTACGCCCGCCGCATAGCCAAAGTAAATTTTCAGCTTGCCCTGTCCGGCTTCCTTCTCGTTGCGCAGCTGCTCTAAAATAATGTCTGGATCGGGACGTCTTTCCTGATCTTCCATCCAACCACCACCCCTATGAAAGATTATACTACGGTACGCGCAGCTTTTAAATTAAAGCAGACCGTCCAGCGCCAGATTTACCTCCAGCACGTTGACGGCTCTTTCCCCGAATACGCCCAGGAATCTCCCCTTCGTATACTGTCGGATAGCGCTTCTCACGGCTTCCTCTTCTATTCCCCTGGCGGCTGCGATCCGCTTTACCTGGTACTCCGCGGCTTCCGGCGTGATGTGCGGGTCCACCCCGCTGCCCGAGGCCGTCACAAGATCCAATGGGATTTCCGCCGTATTGCCGGGATCAAACGCGTGCCACCAATCGATACGTTCCTGCACAAGCGCTTTCTGCTCTTCGCTTGTGGCGGAAAGGTTGGTCGTGCCCAAAGGCCGCCCGATCAAGTATTCCGGCTTGGTAAATTCCTGGGCGATCAGCCTGGAACCATACTCCTTTTTAGAACCGTCCTTTAATGTAACGGTAATGACGCTGCCGTTTGCCTGATTGGGAAACAACAGCCGTGCCGCTCCCGTGACCGCCGCCGTATAAACGACGCCGCACAGCAGCGTCAAAACCGCAAAGCAGAGGAGCGCGGGCTTTAATACGCTTACAAACCTTCTCATGGTATGTTCTCCTTATACAATGCCGCAGGCAGCCAACACGACGTCTATGGCCTTAATCGCTGCAAACGGCGCCGCAAGCCCGCCCAGGCCATAAATGAGCAGATTGCGCTTTAACAAATTCCCTGCCGGCAGTTCGCGGTATTTGACGCCTTTGAGCGCCAGAGGAATCAGCGCGATGATAATGAGCGCGTTGTAGATGATGGCCGAAAGCATCGCGGTTGTGGCGCTGGTCAGCCCCATAAAATTCAGTGTACCCAGCTCCGGATAGATGGTGAAAAACAGCACCGGGATGATGGCAAAATACTTTGCCACGTCGTTCGCCACGCTGAATGTCGTAAGCGATCCGCGGGTCATCAACAGTTGCTTGCCGATGCGCACGATATCGATAAGCTTGGTGGGGTTGGAGTCCAGATCCACCATGTTCCCCGCTTCCTTTGCGGCCTGCGTTCCCGTATTCATGGCGACGGCGACGTCGGCCTGCGCGAGCGCCGGGGCGTCGTTGGTGCCGTCCCCTGTCATGGCCACAAGATGCCCCTTTACTTGATAATCCCGAATGAGGGTCAGCTTTGCTTCGGGCGTGGCTTCGGCTAAGAAATCGTCCACCCCGGCTTCCGCAGCGATTGCGGCGGCGGTCATCGGGTTATCGCCGGTGATCATAATGGTTTTGATGCCCATCTTCCTTAGGTCCTCAAACCGCTCCTTAACGCCGTTTTTGACAATATCCTTAAGATAGATCACGCCGAGCACCCGCCCGTTTTGCGCCACCACCAGCGGCGTTCCGCCCATCCCGGCAACGCGCTTTACGATTTTCTCGCATTCTTCCGGATACCGCCCGCCCTTTTGCACGACATATTCCTTGATCGCTTCGGCAGCTCCCTTGCGGATCTCGTTGCTCTGATAGTCGATGCCGCTCATCCTTGTTTTTGCGCTGAATTCGAGGAACGTCGCCTGCAGCTTGGACATATCCCTGCCGCGGATGCCGAATTTTTCTTTGGCCAGCACCACAATGCTCCGCCCTTCGGCAGTCTCATCCGCAATGGAGGAAAGCTGTGCCGCATCGGCCAATTCCTGCTCCGTCACTCCTTTTACCGGTAGAAACTCGCTCGCCTGCCGGTTGCCCAGGGTAATCGTCCCGGTTTTGTCCAGCAATAGCACATCTACGTCCCCCGCGGCTTCAATGGCGCGCCCGCTCATGGCAAGTACGTTCGCCTGGTTGAGGCGGCTCATGCCGGCGATGCCGATGGAGGAAAGCAACGCGCCTATGGTGGTGGGCGCCAGACAGACGAGCAGCACAATGACGTTTGTAACAGAGATCGGGGCCCCCGCCCCCGCCTGGCTGCTTGCAAAAGCCGAGAACGGCAGCAGTGTTGCGCTTACCAGCAGGAATATGATCGTCAGCGTAACCAGAAGAATCTGCAACGCAACCTCGTTGGGCGTCTTTTTTCTGGATGCGCCTTCGACCATGGCGATCATTTTATCTAAGAAGCTTTCGCCCGCCTCAGCGGTGACCCGTATTACCAGCCAATCGGATACAAGCGTTGTGCCGCCTGTGACGGCACTGCGGTCTCCGCCCGATTCACGGATAACGGGAGCGGATTCGCCCGTGATGGCGCTTTCGTCAACCGAGGCCGCGCCCTCGATCACCTCGCCGTCCATGGGGATCTGCTCCCCGGCTACGACGTATACGATATCCCCTTTTTTGAGGGAATTGGACAGTACCTCCACATAATCACCTGTATCCGAGGCGGATTTCAATTTTTTCGCCTTCACGTCTTTTCTTGCGCTGCGAAGGCTGTCCGCCTGCGCGCGGCCGCGTCCCTCCGCAATGGCCTCGGCAAAGTTCGCAAACAGCACGGTGAACCACAAAATCAGCGCAATGGCGAACGTGTACCCCGCGCTCTCATCCCGTATTCCCGCAAAGGAAAGGAAATAGAGCGCGGTCGTCATAATGGCGCCAATGTATACGATAAACATGACAGGATTTCTCACCTGTACTTTGGGCGCAAGCTTTACAAAGGACTGGCGCAGCGCATCGGCGAAGATGCCTTTCTTTTGGGTCTTTGTGTTCATTCTATACCCCTCGGCTAACGTGTTGTAAAGTAATCCGCAATGGGCCCCAATGCAAGCGCAGGCACAAAGCTCAGCGCTGCAACGATCAGAATGATGGCGATCAGCAGCCCCACGAACATGCCGTTGCTGGTAGAAAGCGTTCCCTCGCTGACCGCAACCGTCTTTTTCTTCGCCATATTTCCGGCCAGGAATATGGCCGCGCCCAACGGAACAAAGCGCGAAACAAGCATAATGACGCCGCCCACAACATTTGAAAATACCGTGTTGGCGGTAAATCCGTTAAACGCGCTGCCATTGTTGTTCGCCATAGATGACCAGGCATACAGAATTTCCGAAAATCCATGCGCGCCGGAATTTCCCAGCCAACCCGGCGCATCCGGGTTCATAACGGCAAGGGACGTCCCGATCAGGGTGAGAAGCGGAGGTACCAGGACAATCAGGCAGACCATCTTCATGTCAAACGCTTCTACCTTTTTACACAGGTATTCCGGCGTACGGCCTACCATGAGCCCGGCAATGAATACGGTAAGCAATACGAACGCAAGCATGCCGTATAGCCCGCTGCCTGCACCGCCAAACACGATTTCCCCAAGCTGCATCAAAAACATGGGAATCATGCCGCCAAACGGCGTGAAACTGTCATGCATGGCGTTGACGGAGCCGTTGGACGCGGCGGTGGTGGCCGTGGCCCAAAGGGAGGATGCCCCCACGCCATGCATAACTTCCTTGCCTTCCATATTTCCAGCGGCCGTTACGCCCGCATAGGCCGGGGCAAGATACTGCTCGCTGGCCGTCACGCCTATTAGGCACAGGATGAACAAAATCAGCATGGCCGCATAGATGGAACGCCCCTGCTTCGCGTCACGCACCGCTTTGCCAAAGGAGACGCAGAGCGCGGCAGGAAGGAGCAGGATGGAGAGCGACTGTACCAGGTTTGAGAGCGGCGTGGCGTTCTCAAACGGATATGCCGAATTCATGCCAAAGAATCCGCCGCCGTTTGTGCCCAGCTGCTTGATGGCAATCTGGCTTGCCGCTGGCCCAAGCGGCAATACCTGTGTTAGCCCGCTCTCCAAGGTAGCGACCTCACGGTAATGCCCAAATGTCTGCACAACGCCCTGCGAAACCAGAATGAGCGCCACCACAAAGGACAGCGGAAGTAAAATATAAAGCGTCGTTCTGACAAGATCCACCCAAAAGCTTCCCAGCGTACTTTTCTGCTTTAATACAAATCCCCGCACCAGCGCAAACAGCACGGCGATGCCCGTTGCAGCGGATACGAAGTTCTGTACGGTCAGCCCCAGAAACTGCGTCAGGTAAGATAACGTGCCTTCCCCTGAATACGCCTGCCAGTTGGTGTTAGAGACAAAGCTGGCGGAAGTATTGAACGCCAAATGCCAGCTTGTGGCCGGCATGTTTTCCGGGTTGAACGGCAGGACACCCTGGAGCATCTGCAGCATCCACAGGAAGATAAGGCCGCTCAGGCTGAACAGCAGGACTGAAAGGGTATATTTCTTTGCCCCCATCTCCTCGTCTTTCTTGACGCCCATCAGCCTGTAAATCCCTGTTTCCACAGGGTACAATAAGCGGGTCAGGAATACCCGTTGGCCCGTGAGTACCCGAAATATATAAGTCCCCAACGGAATAGACAAGCCGACCAAAATAGCAATGTAGAGTAAGTCCTGTACGATACTCATGCTCACAGTTTTTCACCCCAAAATAAAACATAGAACAGGTATCCAAGCAGGGCGATGCAAATGACGCCCGATAGGATCAAGACAATGCCCATATTTCCACTCTCCTCTTATAACAGCCGCAAACCCGAAGACCTGCCGCTTCCAAGTAAGAACCATGCGTTTATTCTCCGCACACTTTGTAAGGCTATCCACTGCGGCCTGCCTGCCTTCAGCGGCGGCGTATGTTTACCCACCATTGGATGACGCACAGCACCGTAAGAAGGATAACGAGCCCCCAGATCACCGTTCCGATCCAGTCCATAAACCCACCCCGTTTTGCATTTTGCGGCAGGCTCCCCTGCTCACGGTTGAAGTATAGCAAAATAAAAATCAAGGTGGTGTCAATATGGGCTGGCTGTGTGTCAAGAAGTCGGCAAGATAAAGAATGAGATGGGAGATAGCGCCATCTCATATTCAAGTCCTTCCCAATCATGATGTTCTCATTATGCCGCTGCGCTCAACCAATATTGAGATTGCAACAGAGAAAAGAAGCCACTTATCTATGCTTCAGATAAATGGCTTAGCCAGAATAATTTATTACTACCATGTCTCCAGCGAGGTCGTTTCATCGAGCTCATCCCTTGCTAAAATTTTACAGCCCAATGCCGAGCGCCGTATTGCCCGTTTCAATGTCCGAGCGTTTCGTGTCCTGCACAATTTGTCCCATGTGCAATTCCTTTTACCCCAAGTTCAGATCATAAAAACGTGTATGACGGATCAATGAAAGCTATGTTGATAACCCCTCTGCATTTTTTTTGCTTTTGACCTTCATCCATTCGGGCAGCAGTTGCTGAAGACCGCCCTTCTCACGAAGCGCAAGAATCAAGCTCTGAAGCAAAATAAACAAGCACAGCATAAGTCCGGTGGTAATGCTCTGCCAATATGGCTCCCTAAGTCCTGAAGCAATCACAATATTGTTGATCGTCTTTAAAGAAAGCAGCCCGAAAAGCGTGCCGATTACATTTCCAACGCCGCCGGTTAATAATGTCCCGCCGATAATGGCGGATGCAATCGCTTGCATTTCTGCAGCGGTAGCGTTGGAAGCGTTTCCTGCCCCTGTATGCAACAGATAGACATAACCGCCGATTCCGGATAACAATCCACACAGCAAATAGGCATAGAATTTTGTGCGTTTTACATTGATGCCCAGCATCAACGCGCTCTGGCCGTTACCCCCCACCGCATAGAGGTTGCGTCCGAATCGCGTCCATTTCAGAATTACAAATATAGCAAGCACTATTGTTATCGCTACTATTACACCGAGTTCAATTCTGGCAGGAATAAAATTACCGGTTTTTCCATAGGAACCGATGCCCGGAATAACGATGCGAAATTGCTTAAGTGCGATAAATGCCTCGTGTATCGCCGTGCGCGGAACAGCACTCACTATGGTTGTCATGCCTTTTGCAAAGAACATGCCCGCTAAAGTGATAATAAAGGGCTGTATCTCCAAATATGATATCAACACCCCCTGAATCAGCCCGAATGCTATCCCGATACCCAAAGCAAAACCCACCGAGCCGATTACGCTGCCGCTATGGTCGTCCAGATACACAACACAGGCCATGGTCACCAGCGCCGTTATGCCTCCCACAGAAATATCTATGCCGCCTGCTATCATGACGATCGTCATCCCGCAGGAAATCACAATCAAAAACGCATTGTTGTTAAAAATATCAAGGAACTGCTGCGGATTCAGGAAACCGCCACCCCAAATAAGCATGGCAAGTGCATACATGCCAATGAAAATACAAACCGTTATGGTCAAGAGCAAATTGGTGTTGGAAATAGGCTCCCTGCATTTTTTCTCCGGTATCCCGGCAAATAGCCCTCTATTATCGGTCATAATGCGAATTCTCCGTTTTCGTTGTCTTGCTTAGCTTTCGTCGGCTTCTTAAACAACTTATCACGCAACCAAAGAGCATATTCCCTTACAATCGGCGAACCAATTACGACAATGGCTATAATGACCAGTGCCTTATAAGCTTTTATCGCCGTCGAAGGAACTTTCATGGCATAAAGCGTAATCGTCAACGCCTGAATGACGAATGCCCCTATCACGGAACCGGTCAAGCTGAATTTTCCGCCGTTTAGAGCATTGCCTCCGATGGCGACTGCCAAAATAGCGTCCATTTCGATGTCCAATAGAATGGTTTCATGGTTGATAAGCCCTATTCTGCTGACGGCAATAGACCCCGAAATAGCAGCGCAAACGCCCAATACCATAAATGATAATAGCTTTATAAAAACAGCGTTGATTCCGTTTAGGCGGGCGGATTTCTCGTTAATGCCAACCGCTTGTGTGTATAATCCGAGATTGGTGAACCTTAAGAGAAGAGAAACCAAAGCCCCAAATAGTATTACAATTATTATGGGCGTGGGTATGGGGATGCCTGGAATAAAGCTTCCAATATAGCTCAACAATGGGCTTTCAACAGTAGGCGTCGCTCCGCCGTTTATCCAATATGCGATAGAGCGTCCGGCAGAAAACAGTATTAAGGACGCAATCATCGGCTGGATCCTGAATACGGCAACCAGTGTACCGTTGAATGTGCCGAAAATAATCGCAACAATACAGCTTGCCAAAAAGGCGGCAAGAATAACCGGCATTGTAATTTGATTCTCTCGAAGGACACGAACAAACACACTGCCCGCTATTGCCGCCGATGCCCCGACACTAATATCCTGTCCTTTTGACGATGCCGTTACCAGCGTCATACCAATTGCCAAAATAGCAAGTTCGGATGCGCCGTTTAAGATACTGATGATATTCCCTGAAAGAACGATATTTCCATTGTTGTTTGTAGTAATAGTCAAAGAGAAGAATCCAACATCTCTGATTAAATTGAAAACGACCAATAAAAGAAGCGCAAACAGCGGGATAGCCAACTGTGACCTTGCAAATTTCTTGAATGCCTTAGCCATTTTGAACTGCCTCCCCCGCTATCGTATGCATGACTTTTGCTTGCGTCATGTCCTCTCCCCCCAATTCGCCCACTATTTTGCGATCCCGCATCACGATGAGCCGCGAGCAGGTGCGAAGCATCTCCTCTATTTCGGATGAAATAAACGTGACGCTGACGCCTTCCTCGGCAAGCTTAAGTACAAGCTTCTGTATTTCAACCTTTGTACCGACGTCAATGCCGCGCGTCGGTTCATCCAAAATAAGATACTTTGGATTTGTGAGCAGCCAGCGTGCAAGTATTACCTTTTGCTGATTGCCGCCCGAAAGCGATTTTATAGGCGTATCCGTCGAAGCGGTTTTTATCCCTAATAATCTGATGTACTTTTCCGCAAAGGCTTCCGCTTCCATTTTGGAAAACGGCTGAAAAAATCCTTTCATGACCTGTAATGCAAGGATCATATTTGCACGCACGGACAGATCCTCAACAATACCGTCCTGTTTTCTGTCTTCGGGTAGATAGCCAATGCCATACCGCATCGCGTCCTTGGGCTTGGATATTTTAACGTTTCTTCCGTTTACCTTCACCCGGCCGCCGGTAATTTTATCAGCGCCGAAGATCGCGCGTACACTTTCGCTTCGACCAGAGCCAAGAAGTCCGGTAAACCCGTTTACCTCTCCGTTGTGAATTTTGAAGTCGAACGCATTTATGCCCGCCGCACTGCACAACCCACATGCCTCGAAAACGGGGACGGCATCCTCTTTGACTTCTTGTAATGGCTTTTGGCTTTGCAACGCTGAAATATCGTCAAGATCTTTACCCATCATCTTTGAAATGAGCTGTATGCGCGGCAGATCCTTTATTTCGTATTCTCCTACAAGTTCGCCGTTGCGTAAAACGGTTATCCTGTCGCATATCTCATATACCTGTTCAAGAAAATGTGTTATGAAAATAATGCCTACGCCGCGGGACTTCAGTTCGCGCATAAGAGCGAAAAGCTTTTTGACCTCGTGTTCGTCCAGCGAGGAGGTCGGCTCGTCTAGGATGAGTACTTTGCAGTCCATATCCACGGATCGGGCAATGGCTACCATCTGCTGTACAGCCAGTGAGCAAGTTGCAAGTTGCTGTGTGGCTCTCGCCGGGATATTCAATTTTTCAAGTATCTCTGTCGTCTTTTTTTCTATTGAGCGCCAATTTACAAAACGGTAGTTGCCCCGCCCTATAAACATGTTTTCGGCAACTGTAAGATTGGGGCAGAGGGTTATCTCCTGATAAACAGTGCTAATGCCTAAATTCTGAGCCTCTTGAGGCGATTTTACCGTTATTTCTTTGCTGCTGCCCGCTATATGGATTTGGCCTGAATCTTTCGGGTATACGCCTGTTAGAACTTTGATCAAGGTGGACTTGCCGGCTCCGTTCTCACCCATCAGGGCGTGAACTTCGCCTTTACAAAGTGTGAAATCCACATTTTGCAAAGCGCGCACGCCTGGAAATGCTTTACAGATTGCCCGCATAGATAAAACGACGTCTTGCATAGGTTAACCATCCTTTAATAGTTGGGAAAGCTTTTTAAGATAGCAGTGTGGAGTATGCGGAAACCATCCATATACTCCACACCGCGATGTTTGATAAGTTCCTGCTATTTGACGAAGCCTTATCGGTTATTCGCCCAAACCGTATGTATCAATGTCCGCCTGCGTAATGGTCGTTGCATCAAAACCACGCTCTTGGGAAATAACCTTCTTTTCCGTAATCGTCCCGCCGGCTTCAAGTTTCTTTATCATCTCATCAATTACAGAAGCCTGGAAGGGGCTGCACTGGCCGTCATAGTTCCAATTTCCTGCAAGCAGTTCCCTAAGCGCCCATTTGTTGCAGTCGAAGCCCATGATAATGACATCCTTACCAACACCATGGGTGATACCGGCTTCATCCAGCGCTGCAACGGCTCCCTTTGCCATACCATCATTTTCGGCGTAGATCACGTTGAATTTGTCACCGGAATTGATGACTGCTTCTACAATTTTCTTTGCCTCGGCTTCATCCCATGTAGCGGTCTGCTGTACAACCTTTGTCATGGTACCGGCTGCAAATTCAGCATCTAACGCGGCTGTGCGGCCAATCTGCGCATCGCTGCCCATTGCGCCCTGAATGTGGATGACCTGATACGAATCAAGCTTCTGCGCCTTCAACCACTCCACAGCCGTGACGCCTTCCTGTGCCATATCCGAAACAACAGCAGCCTCATACAGGCTTTCGTTGGCGTTTAGCATACGGTCAAACAGGAATACTTTGATGCCGGCTTCCTGAGCGCTGGCAAGAACAGCATCCCAACCATCCGTAGCGGCGGCTGAGATCAGAAGATAGTCTACGCCGTCGGTGATAAACTGTCCTGCTGCATTCAACTGCTCATCATTCTTCAGGCTGTAGAATGTCGAGACTGCGTACCCGTTCGCTTCTGTGAATACTTTTTCAAAGTCTGCCACATTCGCCGCGCGATAACCGGACTCGGCCGGTGGATTGTTGACAATGCCAACCTTGATCAATTTATCGCCCGGCGCAGCAACGTCGGGCGCCTTCGTTTCGGCAGGCGGTGCAGCCTCGGTTGCCGCCGGCGGGTTATTGGCCGCCGCCGGCGTTTGCGCCGCGCACGCAACCATCCCGAATACCAGCATTACCGCAATAAGAACAGCAATAAGCTTTTTCATGGTACTGTTTCCTCCAAAATATTATTGAAGGTCTGCATTCGCTGATGCATCCGCTTCATTTCTCTTATAGCATATAAAAAAACGCATACCAATAACTCTGGAAGAACCGCATAAAAATCTCAACCATCTCGGTTAGATTACAAACCGCCGTAAGTTCACACATATTTGGAAGACTGCGGTGGTAAAAATTTTCCTACCGCATACCGTAAAAAAACGACTGCCGAAAAATGTCGAACCGGATCAATGCTACATATATATAAAGGCTCCGCACAGCACGGAGCCCTTGATCTTCAATATTCTCTGGCGTCAATCATTTCCTGCGTGATGGTGAAGCAGTCGAACCATGTTTCATTGATGTACTTTTCCTGCTCAACCGGCTCGCCGCGCTCCATCTGCCATATGATATCTGCAACATAGGGTCCCTGAAGCGGATTGCATTCCACATTCAGGGCGATTTTCCCTTCCAAGCAGCGGGTAAGCCCCAGCCTTGTCGCGTCGAACGAAATCACGATCACGCCGCCATCGGCGTTGCATTTGAGGCCGGCTTCTTCCATTGCATCTATCGCGCCAAGCGCCTCTCCGTCATTTTCACAGTAGACAATGTCGACATCCGTTGTTTTTTCAAGGATGCTGCCCATGACCTCATACGCCTTGGCCCGCGTAAAATCGCCGGGCTCCTGCGCAACAATCTGCCAATTGGAATGACGCAGCGCGCCCTGTTCGAGCGCGGTAGTACGGCCAATCTGTGCGGAGGAACCGATCGTCCCCTGAATATGAACAATACGCACAGGCTCTTCCGTTTTCTGCTGTTTTTCTAAAAGCCCCTCAAGCCACCGAACGGCGGTTTCGCCCTCCTTGCGGAAATCGGAGCCGATGTACGCCGCATACAAACTCCGGTCCTCCACCTCGATATCACGGTCAATCAAAATAACGGGAATGCCTGCCTCCTTCGCCTCCTGCAATATTGAATCCCATCCCGCTTCAAGTCCTGGCGCAATAACAATATAATCCACGCCTTGCTGGATAAATGTACGTACCGCCCTGAGCTGGTTTTCCTGCTCGTTGCGTGCATCGTCAAAAATAAGTTCGTATCCGTTTTCTTCGCTCAACGCGGCCTTCATACTCTCGGTGTTGGCCACCCGCCACTCGGATTCGGCACCGACTTGTGAAAAACCGACCAAAATGAGATTCCCGATGTCTTCTTCGGAAGTTTTCGCTGTCAGCGATGTCGTATTTGTGCAGCCGGAGAGCGACAGCGACAGGCACAATGCGATAAAAAGCATTCGTTTTATCATGCTTTCATCTCCCCATCGTTCTTTTTCATAGGCATCGTCACAATAACTTTTGTGCCGGCATCCGGTGCGCCGTCAATCGTCAAACCGTATTCCTTGCCAAACAATATTTGTATCCTCTGGTGCACTGTCCTGAGCCCAAACCCCTCTCTGCTGTCAGTCACCAACGATGCCCGCACCGCGTCCAGCCGTTCCTTCTGCATGCCGAATCCGTCGTCCGTCACCTCAAGGATCAAATAACTTCCCTGGGCCCGGCCGGTTACGTGGATAAACCCTTTGCGGCGGCTGATTTTTATACCGTGATACAGTGCGTTTTCCACCAGCGGCTGCAGCGTAAGCTTGGGAAGTATGTAGCATTTGAGTTCATCCGGAATGTCAATCTCATATTCCATCATATCCCGGTAGCGCATCTGCTGAATTTCCAGATAGCTTCGTATATGCTGCTGCTCTTCCTCCAGCGTGATCACATTCTGCCCCCGGCTTAAAGAAAAGCGGAAGTAATTGGACAGGCTGCTGATCATCGTGACCGCTTCGTTAATTTCTCCGGACTCAATCAACCAGATAATCGTATCCAACGTGTTGTAGAGAAAATGCGGGTTCATCTGCGCCTGCAACAGCGCGAGCATGGTACGGCGGCGCTGTTTTTCCTGCTCCGCATTCTTATCAATTTGCTGCTTCAACCGCCCAACCATGCTCTCAATGCCATCAGAAAGAAGCTGCACTTCTTCCACATCGGCCTGAATGGGTTCGCATACGAGCAGACTGCCCTTGCCTATCGCCTCCAGTCGCTCGCAAATGCGCTCTATCGGATCTACAATCCTGCGGCTGAGCTTTCTTGAATAGCTCAGAAGGAAGGACAACAGCGCCAGCGCCAGAACGACGATTGCGACCATCAGCGTAACCATATTCGTAATCATGGTCGTCTGCAGAACGTCCAGATGCACCGCCTCATAATAAAGATAGGTGTACATGTACTCCTGGATCAATTCCGTTGTAACGTAAATGTTGTTGTTAAGCTGATCCATACGGGAATCATATTTTTGCGTATCCGCAATTTGCTGCATCTTATCCTTCAGATTGTGGCATAAATTCAGCACGCTGCCCACGGCGCGAAGACTGTTTTTCTCCGTAGTCGTTTCAATTAATTTACTCGCGATTGTCTCTGCGGATTGCACTTCCTCAAGCGGCAGGCCTTCCGAATACTGACTATCGATCACATAATAGTACATTTTAAGGTCGACATCTTTTTTGAAATCACGGTTGAAGTCGGAAGCTGTCGTGACGTTGTTTAAGATCGCATTATACTGCAACGCATACCCGGTGCCAATAGATGCGACCACAACGATGACCAGCATCAACGGTATGGTGACGATCAGTATCATCTTCCACAGTTTGCTCTGCATGCTGATTTTACCGTTGCTTTTACCCAAACGGATTGTTCCGGTCACTGCTTTCCTCCTCTGCGGTATTCGCTGGGCGTGCAACCAGACACCTTTTTAAACACAAAGCTGAAATAATGCGGGTCCTTATATCCCACGGAAAACGCAATTTCGCTCGAACGCTTGTCGGTTTGGCGGAGCATACGCTTCGCTTCGGCAATTCGCCTGCCAGTCAGGTATTCCACAAAGGTTTGCCCCACTTCCTGACTGAACATCGCCGAAAAATAATTTGGACTAATGTTCACTTTTTTGGCCACCGTATCGAGTGAGATCGACTCCTCCGAATAATGCTCATTAATGAAATCAATTGCTTTGATCAGCAAGTCGCGCTGCTGCTTTTTGTTTTCGCTGTCGCGCGACTCAATCGCCTGTTTCATAACCTGGCGTATATATTGTCGGGCTTCCTCGGGCGTTGAAATGTTGTCCTTCGGCCGAAGCTCAATATTCCAAAAAATATCTGCCCGACAGCCAATCGAGTCCAGATACTCCGCTGCCGCGAAGTAAGCCGTCATCGTCAGATACCGACAGAACATGGTCAGAGGAACGGCTTCTTCGTGCGCGTTTTGCAGCATCCGGCTAATAAAAGGGTCGATCTCTTCCAACGTTCCGCTGCTGAAAAAGTTTCTGAAACGCTCCTGGCAAACCTCCTTATCTCCTTTATCCGCCCATGAACTGTCTTTACGAGAAAGCCGGATGCCCGCTTCGGACAGTATATGCTCCTTTGGGCACAGATAACGGTACGACAAAATACGGCTCGCCTCCGTAAAGCATGCAGGAATTGCACTAAGACGTGATACGGGCGTACCGCAGGCGATATACCAGTCCACTTCACGTCCCGCCGTAGCGCAGCGGCCGCTGATATTTGCAACGCAATCAAGAGTTCGCTGCGCGATATCGTCCTTCCCGCCCTTTATTAAAACAGCATATGTCATAACATTCCAGCGGAACAATAACAGATCTCGATGGCTGATGATATGTTGCGTCACTTTGTCCTGTACCGCCGCAAGCGTATTCGTATAGCTTTCGGGCGCGCTGCCGTCGTATTCGGCATTGTTCAGCGAGAAAAGTACAATATTGTAATATAGGGCATTGATATCGATTTCCAATGATTTCGCGGTTTCGGAGATTTCCAGTACGCTTAAGCCGCCGGTCACGATTTTCTCGAAGAACCGCCTGCGGGAAAACATTTCATACTCTTGCGCCTCCCGCTGAAATTTTTCGATATATTCCTGTTGCTGCCGCTCTTCTTCCATTTTTTTATGCAGCGCAATCAGAACCTCTACCATCTTTCCCTTTAAAATCGGCTTGAGCAAATATTGGTCTACACCCATACGAATTGCCTGCTGCGCATAGGAGAAATCATCGTATCCGCTGATGATGACAATTTTTGTCCTGGGCAGCTCTTTTCGTACCAACTCGATTAATGCCAGCCCATCCATGAACGGCATTTTAATATCTGTAATTAAAAGGTCTGGCTGAATTTGACGAATCATGGGCAACGCAAGCTCGCCATCCGAAGCATCGCCGGCATACTCAAAGCCGTGCTGCTCCCAGCGAATGTTATTGCGTATGCCTTCACGCACCACAACTTCATCCTCGACAAGAAAGATCTTGAACATCCGATCTTCCTTTCTTATATAATCGACATGCCGTTTCTCTATTTAGAAATAGATAATCCTCCCCATATATTTTGTATCATTTTACGATAATAACCAATAGGTTTTTTTTTGAGATTGGTTGGATTTTTTAAGAGTCCTACATACCGCAATTCCGAACCAACGCAGTACTTGCTTCATACCTTGTCAGACGGGACTTTAACCATCATGAAGATCGTCCAATTCCGTCCCTTGCTTAAATTCCACAGCTATCTACTTTGCTTCAAAACCTGCTAACGAACCGCCTATTACGAAGCACCCCGTGCGCTTATTTACACTCCGGCACATACGGCCATGCGAAAGTCGCATTTCAGGGCGCTTCCAGTCATTCCGCGCGTTACCAAGCAATTGGCTTCTGCCTTGGTAATGAGGAGGCAGGCAGTTCGAATCTGCTCATCAGCTCCAAGCCCCTTTAGGTTAGCGGCTTTTCGGTCTTGACGGATGGAAAGCCGCTTTCCTTTTCTGCTAACAATTCGCTGTTTCCTGCTAACAAAGCGCCTGTTATCCATTGCATAAATTTTGTCCCCTTTTGTATATTCGTTTTGCTCCCTGTATTTCTGCTTAAAAAGATGCTATAAATGCAAAACAATATCCTGTTTCGGACTGCACCAAGCAGCAATGTCTGCAAAATCTGCTTGGATAACTGAGAATTGTACTGAAAATTATATCAATAATTGCAGAACACGCGATGAGGTAAATCAAAGGTACAATGCTAAAAGGCAACCACCTTCCCGTGCGGGTAAGGCGGTTGCTTAAAGAGTAGGTAACGACAAGTTACATAAAAGCGCGTTATCGTGCACGATTTGTGGCCAAATGCAGGATGTCTCCTATATATTTGCACGGCCTTATGGCGATTAATCTGGGTAAGACTTCATCCGCTATATGTAAATGCAGCCAGACATCACAGAATGGCTTTGATCTCGGTCCCGCCGTCTTTAAACTGTGCGGCATATTTCGGCGGGAAAGCTACCGGCGGCTGGAATTACTACCCGCAGCGAGAACGCAACGCATAGGCGCCACCGGTTGAGAACCCCAAGGAAATGGAGTAAATTACTTACATATTAAAGAAGTTGGTAATAAACGTTTGGGCAGTATAGATATTATATCCCACAGTCGTCGCCAACTGCCAAGCCAGTATCAGTGCGCTAACAGCCGCACCCACCCAAATGCTCTTTGTTTTCTTATACAGCATACGTGTCAGGAAAAGAATTATAGGTACTGCCAGCAAATAACCGTAAGTGGACGTCCAATTGCATATCTGTTTGCCGCCGCTGTAAATAATGGCAGTATTGATAATGCAGCAAAGCCAAACTCCAAGAGAATTAAAGACCACAGTGAGCAGATCGTCAAGCCATTCCGGCATATCCCTGCGAGGAGCATAGTTCACTGCAGCGCCAATAATCAGTAATTGCGGAAGCGCCAATATCGAATACTTAATCAGGTCTGCCCATTGTTCGACCTTCAATTCTTCAAAGGAGAACATCCACAATCTGTAATCCTGATTGAAGACATATTTTATGACCGCCAGCGTCATATATGCTAAAACGAACAGAATCAGCGCCATAAGCAGTGACTTGAGCGCATTTGTGAAATTAAGCTTGATGTTCAGCCCTTCGAAAAAAGAGCGGCCATACTTCTTTTTATCTGCAAAACGAATGACAATAAGCTCGACAAGGCAAAACACAGCGAGTATTGTTAGAAAAATTGGAGCAAGCCACCAGCTTGGGAACAGCGGGAACATGCCGGTGTTAGGTAGGCCAGGGGCAAAGATTTTGTTGATACAATAAATCGCTACGAAGCCAAACATAACGGCACAAACGTTGACCAGCCAATACCGCTTTTTGCTGTACACTGTCGGATTGCTTTCATTCTTGCCCTCGCACATTGCAAAAAACTTGGTTTTTAGCAGCAACCCCGCCGCGGGAATGAGCAGTGCAATCATGGCAATCATCGCAATAAAATTAAGGATTTCTCGCCAGATGAAAATAATATTGCTTGCATCAATCGGTTTGGAACCCGCTGCGCCCAATTCACCGCCGTTGTAATTTAGCGTTTGCTCAAAATACTTTATAATATCCTGCGTGGTCTGCTTGGAAAAGAAGTTCTTGCTATGCGTCTCGACGTTGAAAGACACAAGCCTCGTTGTGTGTTCTTTCAAAGCGGCCTGCAACGCTTTGTTATCCAAAACGGAACCGTAGAATTCGCCAACGGTGCTGCTGGAAGCGTTTGCGTCATCCAACACATACCAAGTATCGGTATTTACATTTTCGTTGATATGGAACGATTCAATCGTAGTTTCCGCGGAAACATAGGCCGTAGAGTCATAGATGCCATTGATCAGGGCCATGTTCATTTGGCAGTTTCTCTTAACTTCATGGCCTGCCACGATGGCAGTCTGCATTGGGCTGCTGTTGTTTGCACTGCTTCCCACCAAACATAGCGAACGGACTCTGGTATCAAACCACTCGCGCTTCTCTTTGGCTAAAATGCGATAGTATTCAAGCTGATCTTTATTGAGCCGCGCCGCCGCCAGTTCGTCAGCATTCATGTTAATCTCTGCCTCAGTAAAATCCTCGCCATAGGTGTCGTGCAGAACATTAATCATAATATCATTGTAAGTCAGATACCCGCAATCAAGCAGCGTAGCGTACTCCGCCCGTCTTGATCCCTGAGAATGCCCCATGATGCCAATACGGGTCTGGTCAATAAAATTGAAAGTACGCATATAGTTAAGGGCATCCAATATGCCGCTTGGCGTGGTCCATGTATCATACGTATCCACGCCCATTCCACGCTCATCATATGCGGGCATTTCGCTATAACCGGTACCATAGCCGTTCACGCTCAATACTACAAAACCACGGCGCGCAAGCTCTTCGGAGGTACCTCTATAATTACCCCTGGTCACGCCTGCACCGTGAGTCAATAGAATTGCAGGAAGACGATCCTTGTCATTTGTCCCCGCGGGATAATATAGCTCTCCTGAAAGTGTTGCACCGCGCGAATCAATGGCCATCTGCTCAACCTTTATTGTGCCGCCCTGTGTTGACATCATTTGCGCCGCAAGACTGCAAGTAACAATGATTGCTAGAAGTAGAGTCAGTAACCTTCTGCACCCCGCTTTTGTCTCCAGGGTAAAGTGCTTCTTCTTTGTTTGTTCCATTTTCTGCTCCCTCTCTCAATAATATTTCTCACAAGGAAGTGCCCGTGGCTGACCACAAAAAACATTTAGGGGCTGGGCGGTACTATGTACCGCCCGGCCGTCAGATCGATAGGCTCGTGCGTTCCTTTCCTGTTATCCCAAGAAATTGCTGAGCCAGTTTTGCGAAATGTACATATCATTCGCGCCGGAACCAGTCGCTGCCCACGCGACCAAGAGTGCGGCAACTGCTGCGCCTAGCCAAATACTGTTCGTTTGCTTATACATTATGCGGCTTATGCAGGCAACCAGAGGCACGATCACGTTAAAGTGATATGTGTTCATGAAATTTGCCAGGAGTGTAATAGGGGATGTAAGCGGATTCACCGCCCCAGCGTGTATTGCCAGCAGTTCATTAATAAGGCATAGCAACCAAATTCCCAAAGAATACAGGACGACGGTGTTCAGCGTATCTCTCCACCCCGAAATGTCTTCGCGTACCGTATAGTTCACGCTGACGCCAATCAGGAGGTATATGACAAAGAAGACAAGCATGGTTGGTATTAGTCTGAACCAATAGTCCGGCTTTACGTAGGAGAAATATGTGGTGAAGTAACGGAAGTCCTGCCCGAAGAAATAATTGATAAAGCTCAGGGCGGCATACGCGGCGGTCAGTACTATCAATGCAAGGCCGATGGTCTTCATGATGGTTTTGAACTTGATGCCGATGTTAAGCGCTTTCAGGCCAGTATTCCCGTTCTCCTTCTTATTGATATATACGTTGATGGCCATAACCAGAAGTGTTCCAACCGCAATAAAGAGAAGGAACGCAAACGCTAGAAGCGTACCTTGGCCAAACGGGAAGATTGGACTCAGGAACTTTTCCGCGAGCCAAAATCCATTCAGCCCCTTATTCGTGTAAAAGATTGCCGCGAATGTGACGACTACGGTAAGGGCGCCCATTATCCAATATCTCTTCTTGTTGACCGGCGGCCTGGTTGCGCCTTCAGGCATCTCAACGACACAGGTGCTGAATGCCTTGGTTTTGAGAAGCAGGCACGCTAACGCGATGACCATGCCGAACATGGATAACATCGCAAGGCCGTTACATATCTCCCGCCAGAGTCCAAATGTGTTGCTTGTATCAAGAGGATGGGTTCCCGGATCACCTAGATTACCGCGATTGTAGCCGAGAGTTTGTTCAAAAAACTTTGCCTGCTGGCTGTAAAGGCCTGCGGATAAACATATTCCAGTATGTGTTACATTTTTCACAGGTTCGCATAACACTCTTGCGGTTTTGTTTTGTATCGCAGTCCGCATGTCGTCGCTATCGACGATAGAGAGTCTTGAAAAGTCACCGAGGACCTTATTGCTTTTGTTGACATCATCAATTGAATACCAGGAACCGTAGGTGATATCCTGTGGCGAATACCATGTGGATTTTATCACATCGTCGGTATTAATCGTGCGCCATACATCAATTGTCCCAGTTCCATATCCAACGTTAGTCTGCACATTTCTTGTCACTGCATAGCCCGCTACTTCAACCTCCGCCGAGGGAGATAACGGTGGCAGCCAGTTAAGCCCAACAACCATCACGGCTTTAAGTCTGGTATTAAAGTGTTCCCAATTCGTATCGCGTAAAGAATTGTAGAGCATAAGCTCATCATTGTTAAGCCGGGCTAACGCCAGTTGCTCGGCATCCTGAGTGATCTCCTCTTCGGTAAATTTTTGATTGAAAGTATCATAAAGCACGTTGATCATAATGTCGTTAAATGAAAGATAGCCGCAATCTATAACAGCGGCTGCGCCTGCGCGATTGGCCCCCATTGACTGGCCGAGCAGCCCCACTCTTGTAGGATCGACGCACGCCATGGACCGCACATAGTCCACTGCGTCAAACAATCCGGCAGAGGCGCCTTTATCACCACGCAGATTGAATTCTTCAACACCATTGCCAGTCTCATCATAAGGGGGCATCGGGCTGAGAGAAGAGCCATACGCGCTCAAGCTCAGCACAACAAATCCGCGCCGCGCTATTTCGGTAGCGGAGCCCCTCATCGCGCCATAGTTCATGCCTCCTCCGTGAGCAATGACGACAGCCGGAAGCTTGTCTTTGGAGCTTGTCCCATTCGGGTAGTAGAGTTGGCCATCTAATACCGCTCCACGGACATCGATCAGGACGTGCTGTACTCTTACAGTACCAAAGTCACTCTGTATAAGCTTCCCGAAGAAACTGAACGCAACGATTCCCACAAGGAAGATTACTAAGAGACGGGCGCAGCCCTCTTTGGTTCGAAGGGTCAATTTGCCGTTGATTTTCGAAACCTTTTCCATTTTTCTACTCCTTGCTTGTGTTTATTAATAATCTGGAGGCATATCATAACTGCAGGCTGGAAATCATTGCAATCGTACCGATAGCTGCCAGAGTAACAAAGACATTGTTTGATAGTCAGATTGGCAAACGTACCGGGGACAGCTTGAGATGCGGCCAGACAATTAGGGTTTATAGCTACAGTACTAGATGTGGCATAACAGCATAACGTTATCCGGAAGGTCAACCAGTGTCTAATTTGTGCAACTATGCTGTCTTACAGATGCAGCCCTCGGCCATTCCAAGGGCTGCATCTGGTAAGGACAAATCACATGCCGAGCAGGTTGCTTAGCAAAGTCTGCCCGTAAAATAGGTCACAACTCATTCCGGCAGAAGATATCAGTGTCCAGCTGATAAGTAGAGCGTTCAATAGTGCACCGAGCCAGATGCTGTTTGTCAGCTTGAACATTTTACGGGAAATATATACCGTGATAGGAACAATAACCAACATACCATATGTAGATATGAAACTGCTGAACAGAGCGTCCTCCAGAACTCCGCTGAATGCCAATACCTGGTTAATCAGACAGCACAGCCAAATTCCCAAGGACCCAACGATCACGGTAATAAGAGTATCTTTCCATTCTGGAATATCTCTTCGTATAGTATAATTGGTGCTGGCACCTATGAGCAGGAAGAACGGAAGCGTCAATAACGTATAACGCCATACAAGCGCCCAGTGCTCTGCTCTAAGTTCAGTGAATGCAGCCATCCACAATCTATAATCTTGGTTGAATAAATATTCTATCAGAATCAGTGACAAATATCCCGCTGCAAGCAATATGATAGCCAACACTAAGGATTTTAGAAAACTTGTGAATGTGAGCCTAATATTGAGCGACTTAAGCCCTGTGTCCCCAAACTTCTTTTTGCTAATAAACGAATAACAAATAAGCAGAATGATCGAGCCGGCCGAAAGCACAGCGATTAGGGCTACCGTGAGCCAAAAGGATCCGAATAGCGGCAGGCCTCTCCATAAGGGGAACATGAACGGGGTAAAGGTATTCGTAATGTACATGGCGAGGAATGTCAGTGCAACCGTGATGGCAGCAAACAGCCAGTACGACTTTTTATTAATCTCGCTATTGCCTCTACCGTTGAAGGTTGCAACGCAGACAGAGAAAAATGGGGTCTTCAATAGCAGAGCAGCGAGCGCCGTGATCATGCCGATCATAGAGAGCATCGCGAGAAAATTAAACATTTCTCGCCACATAAAGACTGTGTTATTACTATTAAGTGCTGTAGTATTTGTTGATGTAAGCTCGCCTCGATTGTAACTGAGTGTCTGTTCGAAAAATTTTACAGTGTCCGATGCGGTGGGTACAGAAAAGAAATTCTGGGAATGGGTTTCTGGATTTAACATACAAATACGGAGCGTTCTGCTCTCAATTGCAGCCTTTAAGTCCTGATCTGTTGCTACAGAAACTTCCTGAAAGGCCCCTAGCGGATTGCCTGTATTATTAATGTCGTCAATGGAGTACCATGTCTCCAGGGCTATATTTTCTGCATGCCAAGATTCTTTGGTGGTATCTCTGGTATAATAGTCCCTATAGCTTAAGTCATGTGTTCCGCTAATGATCCCAATGTTTACCTGACAATTTCTTTGCACATCATATCCGGCAACTTTGACTACTTTCAAGGGACTTGCAATGCCGGCATCGCTGCCGATAAGGCAAATGGACTTCAGTCTGGAGTCGAAAAGTTCACGATTCAGGGCTTCTAATTTTTTATAGTATGCCAATTGATCTTGGTTAAGGCGTGCCGCTGCAAGCATATCAGCACTTTGGCTAATTTCGTTTTGGGTAAAAGTTTGCATGAAGGTATCGGCGAGTACATTGATCATTATGTCATTAAACGTATAGTATCCACAATCTACATTTGCGGTATTCTGAGCACGACGCGACCCCATGGAATGTCCGGCCATACCGATACGGTTCTGGTCAACAAATTTCAGTGTGCGGATAAAGGTGAGGCAATCCAACATGCCATTTGGAGTAATCTGGTTATTAAAACTATCTATCCCCTGACCGCCATCATCATATGCTGGCTGTTCACTTAACCCAGCCCCATAAGCATCAACATTCAGAACAACAAAACCACGACGTGCAAGCTCTCCCGCTATTCCTTTTATAACGCCACTATTCACACCGCCGCCGTGGGCAACCAAAACGGCAGGCAACTTATCCTTATCTGTAGTAAACGAAGGATAGTACAGATTCGCATTGATTGCGGCACCGCGTGAATCGATAATAACACGCTCAATTTTTATGCTCGCTCCTTCAGATTCGATTAATTTTGCGCAGAAGCTGAATAGTAGTATCAACGCAATAAATATCAAAAGCCAACGGCACGCAGCCGAGTTATGGAATGAATCTTTTTTTGTCATCTGGTTTCTTCCTCCCAATTCTAGACTTGATGTTTCAACGACGCCGTGGACGGCGTAATGCATAGTTTTCGGCCTGATTTCGCAGTCAGAATCAGGCCGAAAGCATATACTACAACCGCTAGAATGCTATTGCCCCGCCAAAATTCATTGTAGAAACTTGCATCCATGTGAATAAAAGCGCCATTATAATCGCACCGAGCCAGACGTTACCGGTTTTTCTGTTGAAATAAGTAAGGGTGCAAGCGGTTAATGTATTGAATATCGGCACAGGTATTAGGTATATCATTATTATACCGGTGAAGCCGGGAGCAAAAGATCCCATTATGCTGCCCCATTGAATGAGCGCCTGATTCGTCCCATGTCCGGCGTACAACGGGACATAGAACAATAACAGAAATAAGATGGAACCTACGGATAGTATCGCCGAGTTGATGAGCATCTCTTTGCCTAAGCGGATACTCCCTTTCCCGGGTCTCATGAAGCCGGCAAATAAGACGCCAATCGTTAAATAGAACGGTAGATACACTGCAAAATAATTAAGAAAGTAGTGCATCCTAAGGCTGTCCAGCGGCCTGAACATGATCGGAATGGGTATACCAGAAAGCGTTATCGGCATTTTGTACTTCCCGTAGCACAGGACTGCCACGGTATATATCACAAGGAATATGAAAGCGGCGCCAACCAGGCTCTTGATTATCTTTTTCGGACTGCCCACAAGGCCTGTGTCTTTGAATGTAAAGCCATCTTTACGCAAAATGAAGTAATTAATAATCAGCAGAGCCGTGGTTACAGCCGCGAGGACAAGGAACCAAGTCGCATAATGGTTTGCAAACTCGAACGGCAGCCTTGAATTGAGTCCTCTAACCAACGGCCATTTGGTCCAACTTCCAACGTAAAGCAGCGGCCCCAGCAGTGTCGTGATTCCGGCGCATATCCAGAATCCTCTGCCTTTGAAGCCCTTGTATTCCGGGAGTGGGGCGATAACATCCGTGAAGTATTCTGACTTAGCAAAACCGGTTGCCGCCGTGAATATGAAAGCAATCATCGCCAAGAAACTGATCGATACCCAGAACTGCTTCCACTGCATTACGGTGTTATCATGCGCCAAGGCGCTGTTTGAGCCCAGGGTAAGGGTCATCCATTCATTGACGGCGCTTGCGCTCTGGGTGGATTCGGTTGTTTGGGCATGGTCAATGTTTGGACGATATACTATTCGCCCGGTTCCCTCCGAAATATCGCCATAAACAACGCTCGCTTGAGGGGCGCCCTCATGCCCCGTTCCGTTGAGCAGCGACTCGCTCCACCACGGATCGTCAGTCCATGATTCGGCATCCAGCTCACTGCTTTCCTCTGCGATTCCGTACACTACCCCGGCATTCTTCAGCCCAGCCACATAATCAGGCCCGCCACTCGGGGTAATGCCTAAAAACATGCATGATTTGTACCAGTCCGGCTCGGCGTCTATGGCTGCCTGTATAAAATTGCGCCCCATGGACTGTGATACCAAGCCTATATTGTCTGTGTCCACATATCCTAAGCCGCGCAAATAAGAAAGCGCATCGAGCGCGACATTGCTGGAAGTGTCCTCTGTGAACCCGCATCCGGTAGTGTCCACCGCTAACGCCACGAATCCGCGGCGACCCAACTCAATGGCGATGTTCACCATAAAGTCCTTCAGCCCGGTACCTCCATACGCAAGCATCACCGCCGGCACCTTATTTTGGGGTGTAGCGCTGATGGGCTGGAACAAGAACGCGCTGACAACGTTGTCCTTGCTTCCATAGAACGATACCTCGCTTAAAGTAACGGTGCCATGGGACGTTGCGACTTTGTTTCCAAGGAAAGCGCCTAGAATCATCACGATTATCAGCAAAACCGACAGCGCTATAAGATTGACTTTTCTTTCGCGGATTTTTTTTATCACGTTCATTGAAAGCCCTCCAAGTATTACTTGATATTGACCATTGCGATGAGTAATCGATTGGACATAGTGGTTGGTTAATCCCAACTATGCCCGGGGGCTAGAGGGGGTGTCAAACGCAGTGCGTCTGCTAGATCAGAATATAAGCCACAAAAAATCCTGCGCCGTTTGATAAGATGCAGTTTTTTTTAGAAAGGTTACCCTGATCAACAGAGGGAAGAATATGATTATCAAACCATTCTGGAAAAACCGCCAAGCAATGTCCAGCTGACAAGGAGTGCAGAGATCAGTGCACCTAGATACACACGACCTGTCTTTCTGTTGAAGAAGGTGGAAACTGCTGCAACAATAGCCATAATGAAGGGTACCGCCCAGAAAAAAGCATACATTGAGCCAGCGAAGGATGGTAGCCCAGCACTGGCTTTGAGCCCGGCAGGGCCAAGCCAGATTCCCCAAATCAGGTACCATGGTGACAGTATTGCGACGTTAATCATCACTTCCTTAGCTATGCTCAGATTGCCCGATGCAGGCCGGAGCGTGCCAAACAGGTTAACCTGCATAACGATATAAGACAGTGCAAATGGAATAAAATACCTCAGGACACGTAAAATACGTACAATGTTAAGCTCACGAAAACTAGTATTCCAAACACGTACATCCACAAGCGTCCAACGATACTGCACTGCTAGCAGCGCATAAATCGTAAAGACCATTACAAATGCAAGTAAGAGCGTTTTTGCAATGCTAACAATGTTCTTTCCCTTTTCATAAGCTAAGCCGGCGCTTGCAAGCGTCAAACGGTCTGCCTTTTTGGTTAGTACCCAGCAGACCACTAAAATAATAATCGTTACCCCGGCAACTATTAATGTCCAGCTAAGTGTAGAGTTTGCACGCTGGATATTCCAAAACTCAGATTTCAACCACGCAGTAATATTATTACTGGTTCCGAAGAAATAGAGTGCGGGTCCTACTAACGCAGTGACGATCGCAAAGATCCACCAGCGTTTCCCCTTTGTGCCCTTATATTCCGGCATTTGGATGCAAATTGTCGAGAAGAAAGGAGTTGCAAGCAGGATACTTCCTAAAGGTAGCAACATAGCAATTAATGCAAACAAAGCAATACTGGTTCCGAAATATCGCCATAGCCAAATCTGGCTATCCGGAGCGATTTCACTGGGTGCTTTCATCGAATTCTGAACGAAGTCAACGCAGACTGATATAACGCCCTTATTAAGATACTCTAAATTGTGAATGACAGGCGTCTGGTAATTCATGCGCGCGTTATTCTCCGCGTAAGAGCCATATACCTTTCCAGATTCAAATTCCGCCGTGCTTTCCAGGCCGCAAAAATATGCTACCCCAGAGTGATTAAAGGCGTCACCATCGTCACGTCCGGTAACAATTAAAATATTAATATTATTTTCATCATTTGCGAAAGGCAGAACTTTTTCATCTTCTGCAGCCTGTGGTCCTGCGCTTTTATCGGATGCTTTTGGGCCAAGATTCGTATTGTCAGACTTGACGCCACAATCAGCCGCAGTAACACCCATTAGCACGAGCCCCTTGTACCATTCCAAGTGATTATGCGCGGAACGAATCGCTCCAATGCCACCCATTGAGTGGCCGCCAGCCATAATGTTATCCTTATCTACAAAAGATAGATTGCGTAGATATTCGGCGGCTTCGTCTGTGCCTAACGAATCGAATGCGCCGGTGAAGGCTGTGCTTCCAAGTGATTTTCCTTGCCCCCTCATATCAGCATTGAATACGACGTATCCCCGGCGTGCAAGTTCATTGGGAATTGCCGAGTATTTCTCGCAGTCGCCATCATTACCATGCATGAACAACACAGCCGGCGCTGGCGTTTCGCTAGTGGCATTTTGGGGTATAAACAATCTTCCATGTAGTAATGATCCGTCAAGGCTACTTGTGTAATAGACATCTTGCACTTGCGTTGACCCGCCATGCCTGTCAATGATTGCAGCAATACCAATACCGACAATGAAAACACCTAATGCAATCAGTAACAAAAGCCATGATTTTGCGCTACTTTTGCGAGCTTTTTTTCCCATCTTAGAACCCCCCAATCAATTATTTATTATTTGCGCTATGTCGCAAAAAGTGGTTTTATCCAGCGAGCAGGTTCCGACTGGGCAGTAGAGTTATCCGTTGAGTTCCGCCCCACGGATTTCAAACTAGTATTTAGCAATAATCTGTGGTGTATCGTTAGTTATTGCGTCTATCTTTGCATTGACTATCCTCTCATTTGTTTCTTCCCTATTTTCTGCCTCCCTCTTTTATTTTTATGATTTATCCCTTTGAATCAGCAAAGCGAGGTAGCAACGGCGCGCGCTAAGCAGTCAAAGAGTTGACCAAAGTAAAAGCGCCTGTCTCCAGCTTACCACCGCTTCCGTCCCATATCCGGCCTTTCACTCCCCGGACCCAAAGGGATAATCATATATTATTATCTTTGCCGGCAGCCTAAGAAGAGGGTATTTACGTCTGTGACACTACTGGCGGTTGGTGTATTTCCCGCTATGGGGCCACCCACGACACACTTCGGGAACATCTCCGATATATGGCAATTTCATTCTTTGCATTGCTTCGGATCGAAGATGTTCCCGACTCTCGGCTTATCATGTCCGCTTTGGCAAATCGCTCATGAATTTACCTGCCTAAGAAATTCGAAATCCAGGTTTGTCCATAGAACACGTTGGGATGCAACCCGCAAGCGGAAATCAATGACCAACTCAGAAGCAACGCGTTAACAGACGCTCCAAGCCATATGCTGTTTGTAAGGAGATACATTTTTCTGGTAATATAGACAGTGACCGGTACTATCAAGAGGAAACCATAGGAGGAAATAAAGCTGCTGATCATTACGTCGCTGCTGGCAAGGCTAATATAATTTATAAGGCACAGCAGCCATACTCCCAGAGAATTCACAATTACAGTAATGGCAGTATCTTTCCACTGGGGAATATCTGCGCGAACAGAATAGTTGATCGATGCACCAATGGCAAGAAAGCTTGGGAACATCAAGATCGCGTAGCGCCACGTCCAACCCCAGTATTCAGCGCGCACCTCAGAGAACGAGGCCATCCAGCATCTGTAATCTAAATCAAAGAGGTATTCAAGCAGTACAAGGGAAAAATAGGCCACGGCAATCATTATCACAGAGGCGAGCACAGTTTTGAGTATGTTGACAGGCCTCATTTTGAAATTGAGTACGGCGAGCTTGCTTTGGCCAAGAACCTTTTTGTCGGATGCAGCGTAGGTGATAAGGAAAATGACCGATCCTATAGCGAGTATTGCAAGATAGAGTACCGTCAACCACCAGCTCGGAAACAGTGGTAAAAATCTGAATGAAGGCAGGCTGGGAGGATCCAATTTGTTTGTAGCATACATTGCAAAGAAGGTGAGAATTACCGCGACGGCACAGAAAATCCAATATTGCCTTTTGTTTGTATTCCCGCCCATAACTCGCTTTTCCGGAACGCAGGAGGCAAAAAACTTTGTCTTTACCAGGAGCCCTGCGATCGGGGCAAGCATAGCTATCATGGCAAGCATAGCAACCAAAGTGAGCATTTCACGCCACAGATATATTATGTTTTTGTAATCCAGCGCCACAGTGCCCTGAGCACTTAGGTCGCCGCGGTTATACCCAAGAGTCTGTTCAATATATTTCACTGCATATTTCGCTGCCTGCACTGAGAAGAAGTTCTTGGAATGCGTCTCATTTATGAAGTTGAAAACACGTACTGATCGGCTATCTATGCCGGCCTTCAAATCAGGATTCTCGGTACTGGAAGTTTCAAACAAAGAGCCTACAATGCTTCCGGTATGATTAGCAGTGTCAAGAACATACCATTTTTCTGCTTCTACTTCATCAGTAGTATGCCAGTATTCCTGGGATCTATCTCTATTGTCAAATGCGGGGACGTTATGATCCCATTTCCCCAAAATGATACCAAAGTTCGTCTGCAGATTTCGCAGAACATCATGTCCCGCAACTGTCACAGGTTTAAGGGAAATCACCAATCCTCCGTCGGTACCGAGCAAACAAATGGATTTGATCCTTGTGTTGTATTCCTCCCAGCAGATCTTCTCAAGAGTCTTATAATGTGCCAACTGATCTTTATTCAAGCGCTCTTCAGCAAGCTGTGCGGCGTTTTTTAAAATCTCTGCCTCGGTGAACTCCTGACCGAATGTATCGTGCAGTTTGTTAATCATTATGTCGTTATATGTGAAGTAACCGCAGTCAGCCGTGGCTGCAACCATTGCACGAAGCGCGCCCAGAGAGTGCCCCACTATACCTATGCGCGTTTTATCCACAATTTCGAGCGTGCGCAGATAATTAACCGCATCCAATACGCCTGCGGAGCTGAAAACGCTAAATGAATCAGGATTCAAGCCGGAATCATCAACGTTTGGTTGCTCACTCATACCGGCTCCGAATGCGGAAGGATTGAGAACAACATACCCCCTTCTTGCGAATTCCTCCGCTATACCCTGAGTAACTCCCTTGGCAACGCCTCCTCCATGAGCTATCACAACCGCAGGAAGCTTATCGGTACTGTCTGTGCCGACCGGATAGTAGAGGTCGGCATCCACAGACGCACCGCGGGTGTCTATGGTGAGTCTGGTGATCTTGACCTGTCCTCCATCTGTTGAAATCAGATGTGCAAAGAAACCGCAGAGTAAAATGAAAATAATACATATTGCTAAAATTATTCTGCACCCGTTGCTTGTCTTTAGCGTTAATAACCTATTTTTTTGTATAGTCTCCATTTTTGACAACCTTCCCCTTTTTAGATAAGGATAGAGATACGGAATTTGGAATCCCCATGAATCTGTGTTACACCGGATTTTCGTGCGACCTTGCCATTTCTTGCAGATTTACCTCTTTCCTTCTTGCTGATAAGCCGTTTAAGAGAATAAGTGTCCCGCCCTCTTCTCGCCCCAACTATTGGATAATATTATGAAAAAATCACCATCCAAAGCGTACGGCGCGGCCTCCGGACGCACAAGCTGCGTTCTCTCACAGCTCCCGTCCGTCTCATAAACGTTACGATATACTTGTCTGAAGCGCATCCGTGATGTCGGTAAAAACCACTCCCAACCCATATGCACCAGCATCAGGATATCCCAAGCTGCGCTCTCCCACAGCTCCGGCTCTTCCCATGCGCGCCACGATATTCTTTGTTTTCTCTGCGCCCTCCGTAGCGGCAGACGCGCCCGCTCTGAACGCTTGTGTAAAACCTTCAGCATTCGCGGCACAGATTCTCCACGCATCAGCACATGGCGCCAGGGCATCAATCAGAGTTTTATCGCCTACAACAGCGCCTCGTCCAAAAGATCGCTTCCCGGTAGATTGGATTCCCATTACCGCTGACTGTAGAAGCGCCGCGAAATCTGCCACTTTCAATGATGTGCGCTCACCCGCGAATTTTCCTGCCGAACGAAAGGCCGATCCCCAAATAGGTCCAGAGGCGCCCCCACAGTGCTCCATAAGCACCAGTGAACAGGCGTCTAAAAAGCTGCCAATATTCTTAGATTGCGCGATTATAGTTTTCCACTCCCGCTTAAGTTGCCTAAACCCTTTCGCAACACTCATGCCAAAGTCACCGTCGCCCGCATAGGAATCCATTTCACAGAAAAGCACCTCGTTTTTAATGATAGAATCACTCATAACGTCGACGATATAGATCATGTTTTCCAGTGTCAATTCATCACCAATAATTCCAAAAGAGTCGGGGGTTTCTACTGTAAAACAATATTCTGCGTCCTTTTGCCCTTCTGTGAAAAAGTCGCGATACTCAATGTCATCCTCCGCCCCCGAAATATTAAGGGCAAGTGATTCGCATGGTGCGTTCAGGAATGCTTCCAGTTCATCGTCTAGTCTCAAAATAGATACAGAGGCGCCGGCCATATCAATGCTGGTCATAAAGTTTCCAACGAAACTGCGCGTCACCGTGACGCCTTTCTCATAGAGTTCGCGGATGACCTCTTTGTTTAGCACATATAACTCCATAAGTGGCGTGGCGCCAAATCCATTAATAAGAATGGCTGCTCTTGTGCCTTTATCCGCTTCGAACTTTAATTCATCGCAAAGCGATACCAACATGCGTCCAGCCAACTCCCGGGCACTCACGATCTTTTCTCTGCGAATGCCCGGCTCACCATGGATACCTACGCCATATTCCATTTCCATCTCGCCCAACTCAAAAGTAGGACTTCCTTTGGCAGGCACGGTGCAAGAGGTAAGAGCAATCCCTATGCTTTTAACGTTTGATATTACTTTCTCCGCGACTCTTTTCACCTCAGGTAAACTTAGGCCCTGTTCCGCCGCGGCTCCCACGATTTTATGCACAAACACGGTGCCTGCGACTCCACGTCGTCCAACGGTATAGAGGCTATCATTTACGGCGACATCGTCATCCACTTTAACGTAATCCACCGACAACCCGTCTTCTTGAGCCATATGCAAGGCATTTTTAAAGTTCATCATATCTCCGCTATAATTCTTGATGATGAGCAATGTTCCCTTGTCGCCGGCTGTCCCCCGAATTGCCTGGTATACTTGAATCTGCGTTGGAGAGGCGAATACGTCGCCGCAGACTGCCGCATCCAACAATCCCTTGCCAATGAACCCAGCATGAGCTGGCTCATGCCCGCTCCCGCCTCCGCTGATAAGGGTTACCTTAGATTTATCCATTCGCTTTTTTAAGATTAGCTTATATTTGCTGTTTAGCGATAACCTATTGTCAGCGAAAATGATGCCGCTACACATATCGGAAACAATATGCTTGGGATCGTTAATTATCTTTTTCATGTTACCGCCCTTCAGCTTTGTAAGCGCTGCCCAGCTTATCAGCCACGACAATTGCAGCCGCAACTGCATCCGATGTAATTGGGAACGGCATTGAATGCACCGATTCTTCCTGAATGCAGGCCTTTTCCGCAACCGCTTTCAGTTCTTCCGGCGTGATGCTTTCTATGCCGATATCAGACAGGCATAGGGGAAGCCCAACGGACCGGCAGAAACACAATACTTCTTGTATTTCTTCTATAGGCGCGTTTTCCAGCACCAGCTGCGTAAGGGTTCCAAACGCGACCTTTTCACCATGATAATACTTGTGCGTTCCCTCCATTAGGGTCAGACCGTCGTGTATGGCATGTGCCGCTGCGAGACCGCCGCTTTCAAATCCAAGGCCGGAAAGAAGAATGTTTGCTTCCACAATATTTTCCAGCGCGGCGGAAACCTGCTTACCTTCGCAGGATGCCTTTGCTTTTATGCCGTCGGCGAGTAACGTCTTATAGCAGAGCTCAGCCAATGCCAATGCTGTATTGGTTCCTTTGGCGGGCGAAGCCAATCCCTCGCGCGCTCCGCAAGGCAGGCCCGCATTTACATTTGAAAAGCTGCGCGAAGTGGCACGCGCCTCAAAATAGGTGGATAGAGCGTCACCCATTCCAGACACCAGAAATCTTACCGGCGCATTGGCAATTATGGTAGTGTCAACGAGAACTACACTCGGACTCTGTTTAAAATAGGCGTAATCATCAAAGGCTCCGTCTTCGGTATACAGTACGGCCGAGTGACTGGTGGGCGCGTCGGTAGCCGCAATTGTAGGCACGATGATGAGCGCATCGCCCTCCGCAACACATTTGGCGGTATCTATTGCCTTGCCACCGCCCAAACCGATCGTGCAGGCACACATGTTTTCTCTGGCGATTTTCTGTAAACGCTCTATTTCCTGACGAGAGCATTCTCCACGGAAGCCACTTGCCACAAATTTAATGTTAAATCGTTTTGAAGTGGCTTCTAGTTGATCTTTTACACGTACCACATCATCAGGATGTGCAATCAAAAGGGCGGACTTTCCAAAAGTGTTTACAAAATATCCAAGATTCAGAATTTCATTTTCGCCTTGAACGTATTTCGTGGGACAGATAAATGCTTTTCTCATGGTGTGATCACTCCTTATAAAACGAGAATTGATATGTTTGTGGTACTCTGATTGTGTTATAAATTATAATAATTCAAGCCAATTCTTACATCGGAAATTAATGTTACTTTTTTGTACTTGTTGATGGTATTATTTTGATTGAAAACTTGACAATTTGACTTTTTTGCATTATTATTAGCTTTGCTTATAAGTCTCCGCGCTTACCTTGTGTTTGCTTATAAATCTTATACTTTGCCGCTTTAGGTGACAATATACATGAAATCAAGCTATTTAAATCTTAATAAAATATTGGACATTGGAAAGTGGCAAATGCTACAGGATTCCATTGCGTTGGTCACAAAGATGGCAATTATCACTGTGGATTCTATGGGGACGCCCATTACAACTCACAGTTATCCATGCAGGTTTTGCCAATTTGTTAGAAGTCAACCAGAGCTACGCGAATATTGCTTTAAGTGTGATTCACGAGGCGGACTGGAAGCCGTACGCACTAATGCATCATATATTTATTTATGTCATTGCGGCATCGTTGACCTTGCTATTCCAATCGCTATAGATGGAAAGTACGTCGGAGCTATTTTGGCTGGTGAAATTCGTCTGCCTAAAGATGAAGAGAACAAACTTGAAAGAATACTATTGTCTCCATCCAAGGGCCTATTTGAAAATAGTGAAGTCAAGCAGATGTATAATGAAATACCCAAAGCGACTTATGCCCAAGTGCAACAAATTGCGAAGATGCTATTTGACATGTCAAACTATATAGTGAAAGAGGCCATTCATAAAAATCTAATTTTGGAGATGTACGGTGAGATAGCCAGTCTCAATCAGGCGGATAATGAAAGCGCAATAACAAATGGATATCTTCCGCAAGCTATCCATTACGTGAAAAGCGCGATTGGTGGCGCAATTACAAGCGCCTATATAAGGCATGAGAAAATTCCAATACCAAAAAATACCGTTTTGTACCCGGCATTTGAATATATATATAGTAACAAAGGTGCGAGTGTAACTCAAAAGCATATGGCAGATCTTTGCCATGTTAGTACTAGCCATTTTAGCAAATTGTTTTCCAAAGAGATTGGAGAGGGATTTTCGAACTTTATTTCTCGTTTAAAAGTACAATGGTCAAAGCAATTGCTTGAAAAGACGGATTTGACAATATCGCAGATAAGCGACGAAATGGGATTCAGCGATACCGGATACTTCATAAAGACATTTAAGAAGTATGAAACTATAACGCCAACTGCATATCGGAAATATTATATAGAAAAAGAGACGAAACAATTACAGGACTAATATCTCGCTTTGCGAGGACAATGCGTACTTAAAATCACGGTAAAATTGGGAGCGACGCAAGTGTTCTCATGCGTTTTACAGAAATCGGTTTAAGATTTTTTGCGGTTTCCGCGCATTCCCCAACAAACCCTTTATTCAATGGGCAAAAACATACATCTTATACAGCCGCCCACTCCTCTTTTCCGCCGAACGGAAACAGAATGGCCTTCGGCTTGGGCTATTGCGGCCTGTATGGCGGAAAGTCCCGGCGCAACAGAAACCGCCTGTTCCGCCACCTTGCAAAACCCATAGGAACAATTGCCCGCGCGCTCTCCTATGCAAAAGAGCGTTGTAGGTGTTCGGAAGAGCCGCGTTTATTCAGCGACGAACAGTTCACGGAGTTTTTTGAAAAAGTCGATACGCAAATCACAACGACCCCGACATTTCCGTACAACGATGTCATCTACCCGGTGATGTTCCGGCTAATCTATTGCTGCGGGCTTCGCTCATCGGAAGCATGTAACCTAAAAGTGGAAGATGTTGACCTCATGCAAGGAACATTGTCGATCTATCGAAGCAAAGGGTTCAGAGACTGCTTGCTCCACATGAGCGATGATGTTCAGGATTTATGCCTGCGCTTCCATAAATCTTACAGCAAGATAATCCCGGCGAGAACGTATTTCTTTCAACCGAGCCCCACGAAAGATCATCTTGAAAGTTTTCACGTTGGCAAGGTGTTTGATTCGGTGTTGAAAAAACCTCGTTCAACGATGCTCCCGGCAAAAAATTTACCGCGCATGGGCTCCGGCATCTTTCGCAGTCCAAAACATCAAAAAGTTCGAGGGACAAGGCGAAAGCTTTATGAACTGGATGCAATATCTCTACAAGTATTTAGGTCACAAAAATATCCAGCTCACGATGCACTACCTTCACATCACATCGCAACTATTCCCAGTATACAGCGAAAAACTCAGGCTGCTGGAAGAAAGGATAAGGGTAGCGTATGTCGAGAAATAACCATAAGGTCATGTTTTTCACATACGTTTATGCCCACTATGAGGCAATAGCCGCTCAACCCGCATATTACGTTCTGGAATGCTCACACGCTGCAGCAACTTAGTTCAGATATTCGGAAAGGTAAGTAAGCGAAGCGGCTTTCTATTCTGTGCAACGGTATCACATCGGCAACTCAATTTTGCCCTCATCTTTACAATACATGCCAAATAGGATCAGGCACAGGGCAAATATGTATGCTTACACTTTTAAGCACTTTCCGGGACAGACGGAGACGCACAGACCACATGACCTGCATATTGCATGATCCACATGCATTTCCTTATCTCCTCCTAGTGCGCGCGCCGCATATGGGCAGACCGTCACACAACGGCGGCAGGCGGTGCACCGTTCGCTTTGAAATCCCATATGGTATGGTTCCGGCTGCTCTTTAGCTAAAAGATGCCTCGCTGTGAGACCGCATATTTCATTGATATCTTGATGATTGTGGCTTTGCAGATAGGATACAATCCCCTGATCGAGTTTTTTTATCGCCTGCACCCCCTGTAGCATGGGGGCGGAGCAAATTCCGAACGCGTTTGCGCCCGCCATGGAAAACTCAATGCAATCTTCCCATGCCGTAATGCCGCCCAAGCCAATAATCGGGCAGTCAAACTCCTGTCGAAGCTCAAGGACACGGTGCAAAATCAGCGGCTTGATTGCCGCGCCCGAAAGCCAGCCGCGTCCATCCGCATCTCCCAGAACAGGCCGCCCGGTCTCAATATCAATTTTAATAGCGGGGCCAATCGAATCGCACGCTGTGAATCCGTCGCATCCATATTCGTTACAGGAATGCGCCACGCCCAGAAAATCCCCATAGTTAGACGAAAGCTTTGCAAACATAGGTACCGAACAATAGGAGCGGAGCACTTTTACCATCTGCGGAAGGTCTGCCTCCGTATAGGAAACAAGCTCCACCATATCAGCGCCCGCACGCACAAGCGACGCAACAATTTCAGGTTGTTCCACAGCCGAAGCGCCCACGCTTGCAATTACCACAACACCTTCCTGCTTTGCTGCGGGAATCTCCGATTTTATCCATTGTTCCGGGGAATAATCCGACCATTTTTCGCAGTTGACCAGTGTGTTAGCGCCGCATCCGGCGATATGCGGGACGGGATTTTTCGCCGCGAGCAGGTTGATGGTTTTCGTCACGACCGCTCCAGCACCCGCCTGATGCAGCCGTATCAAGCCGGGCGCGCCGTAGCTTAATGGCCCTGAGCCGATGATAATGGGCGACTGCATGCGAATTCCAGAAAGTTGATGTTCCATTGCGGTTCCTCCAAAGACAATTCAGTATTCGGCAATGTGCCACATAGCCCTTGTTCGCCGTCGAGGCTTCCCCGCAATCATGCTGCCAAAAAGAAAAACGGCCATACAACTGCGATGGAGAGCAAGCAGCAAACAATCACTGCATTTATACTCCGCCATGCCGAGTGTACCGCCGGTGAGGGATTTCCCCTTTGCCAGTTAAAAAATGTGTTTTTATTATAAGAGTTCTACACCAGGCAGTCAATACAGCGCCTTAATAGGCAAGACTCTTCCATGGGCGCGTTTTCAAATGCGCGGTTCCGGCGCGTACGCTCAGATCGTCCGCCTGCGCGCGGCAGCGTTTGATCATCGCCTTTTCGTCGAACGCCATGATTACACCATCCTCCATCACGATGTTGCCGTCTATCATCATGGTCTCCACATTTTCCATGGTGCTCGAATACACAAGTGTTGATACCGGATGGTGCATGGGAATGGCCTTGATGTTGCGCTCCGGGTTGAAGATGAACAAATCCGCCTTTTTCCCGGGTTCGAGCGAGCCGATTTCATGATCCAAGCCGACGCAGCGCGCGCCCTCAATTGTCGCCATCTCCAGTACTTTATCCGCCGTAATGATGGTGGGATCCCGGTGGGTGACCTTCTGCAAAAGTGCTGCAGCCTTCAATACTTCCAGCATATCGTTGGAGTTGTTGCTGGCAGCGCCATCCGTACCTAATCCCACGTCGATATTGGCCATGTTCATTTTGGGGATGGGCGCAACGCCGCTTGAAAGATACATATTGCTGACCGGATTATGGGATACCTTTGCGTTGTAATATTTCATGATGCGGATATCCCTGTCTGTCACCTGCACGCAGTGTATAAGGAGCGTCTTGGGGCCAAGGAGGCCGTATTGTAAGAGGATGTCCATATCGTCCACACCATGAAGCGCGAGGGTAGAGTTCCTGTCAAACACAGTCTCCGCCGTATGAATGGCCATGTGGAGATCCAGTTCATCATAAAGCCGCCTGGTCATCTGCATGCATGCTTTGCTTGCGCCCCAGGTAATAGCAGGGGCCAGCCATATTTGAACGCGTCCGTTTGCACTGTTGTGGTAGGCTGTATAAAGCCTTTTGATGTCGGCTTCGATAGCAGGTACATCCTGCATGATCTCCGGCCGGACGCCGAATTCCTCACCGCAGTCCATATATCCCCGGCCGTAGATGCCCCGTATGCCCAATTCCCCAAATGCTTTGATGACGGCGTCGTCCAGCCCTTCCCGCGGATGGGGGTACATATAGTCAAGCTGCGTTGTGACGCCGCTGCGGATGCCTTCGATACAGCCGATCATCGCGCCGCAGTAACAATCCTCCGGGGTCAGGTGCCCGCCGCTCGGATATGTCATATCCGTCAGCCAATCCTTTAGCACCTTATCGTCCCCCATGCCCTTGAGGTTGGTCTGGAACAGGTGGTTGTGGGTATTGATCAACCCGGGAAATACGGCTTTGCCCGCCCCATCTATGATCTTCTTCGCATTGGGATACTTTTGCTTTAATTGTTCGGTACCCCCCATCTCCAAAATACGTCCGCCATCAATCGCAAGCGCCGCATGGTACAGAATTTCCCGCTTGGGGTTGACCGTAACGATGGTAGCGTCTTTGATGAAAATATCGATCATGCGCAGCTCCTTTCAACGGCAAAGCCAGTAGGCTGTATTGAAGTCATCATACTGTTTTTTTCGTGTCCGGGCAACAGCGCAAAGCCAATTTTCCGGCATGCTGATACGATTTGTATACAGATCATTCGTTTATGCGGTTTTGCCCCGCCTGAATTGTGCTCCTTACACAATCAAATCCGGTTCTTTCTTCTGCAACTCCTGACAGCAAGCGCGGATGAGCCTAAACCCATGCTCAAGCATTTCCACATCGCCCGGAGAAGACGTGGCGATCCGAATATAGGACCCGTTTCCCGCATCGCCGAGAGAAAACCGCTCGGACCCGTATACGCTTCCCCCGCGTTTTGACAGGAGCGCTTCAAACAGCTTTCCGGTGCAGGGCTTGGGGACAGGAAACCACTGGTAAAAGGAAACGGGATGAATGGCGTGACTGGTATCGCCCAGTATTTTCGCGCAAATTTGGTTGCGCTCCATGGACCGTTCCCGCTTTTTCGCATCACGTCAAAGTGTAGTCCATTGTGGATAATTTCAGCCGCAATTTCATCGTTAGACGATGACGTTTTTAGGTTGAGGCAGTATAACCCCCGCTCAAGAGACGCGCGGTATTGCTCCGGGAAGGATAGCGCCACCACCCGAAGCCCACCGCTGACGGATTTTGAAAGCCCGCTTACCTATATTGTCCGTTCCGGTATCAGGCTTGCAACCGGTGCGCGCTGTTGTTCCGCCAGGAAAAGGTAGATGGAATGCCTGAGGCTTTCCTTTTTGCGGCTTCCATGTCATATGGTACTGTTCAAACGAATTTACGGGCATATCCGCACCGCCCTTCCAATGTCTGCCTATTGCAAAAATGTATGCCATACAATTTTTTCATTGAAACCATGCAATATGGATCATACAATATAAGTACCTCCTGTTTAAACAGAGCGCAGATTTGCACACCAACACGGCAACGCAGATGCAGGCCTCCATGTTTCTAGATACCTACTGTATCCAAACGCATATTGAGAGATTGATCGAGCAATACTCCATGCGTGCAGACGTCATGATGGAATGTATCAATGCCGAGCTCAACGGCATAGCTTCCTGCGAAAAACAGGGCGGGCTGTTTTTATGGCTCCGGTTTTCTCAGGATTGCGATGCACGCGGGCTTCTCAAAAAGTGTATCCGGAAGGATGTGGTCTTTGTTCCGGGAGATCCCTTCTATGCAAAGGAACCGGACCGACATACGGCAAGGCTGAATTATTCCAACGCCACGGAGGAACGCATACGCGAAGGCATCCACCGCATCGTGCAGGCATACAGGGAGGCATAAGCCTTCACCAATATCACAGCGTCACAAATAACAAAGCAGCTTGCGGTTGCAAGCTGCTTTGTATTGTCAATCATGCGCCAACAGCGCCTTGATTGCGGCCTCATAGCAGAGCACCGCCCCCGTCAGTTGAGAAAGCGCAATGTATTCATCCCGGGTGTGTGCAAGGTCCTCCCGCGAAGGCCCAAGGCCCAAGGTGGGAATACCCGCTTCCCCCGCATAGTGACTGCCGTTGGTGCAAAAATTGTACTGGGTGATGAGCGGATTAAAGCCCGCATCCTTGATCGCGGTATATACTGCCTGAACAAAGGGTTCGTTTTTTTCAAACAGCCAGCCGGGAAAGAATCGCTCCCCTTCAATTTCAGCGCCGGTATAGCAGGTCTCTTTCCCGCGGACAAAGGAGGCCTTAGCGGAAAGAGACGCATCCTCTGCGGAGAGCTTTTGAAGCAATTCCTCAATGGGTTTCAGCACGCTTTCCCTGGTTTCTCCCACCAGAAGTCTTCTATCATACGTAGCGGCACAGTAGGAAGGAACAACGGATGCACCGGGGTATGGAGAGGATTTGATATCCGTCAGCTCCAGTATCCCCTTACCCAATACCGAGTGAAAAGTGGGCACGATCTTCTGGACCTCTTTGACGACGTCAAGGATCTTATATACGGCGTTGACGCCTTTTTCCGGATTGGCGGAATGCGCGGCTTTTCCAAACGTCTCTAACCGCAGTTCCCCGCGTCCACGCTGGCCGATCTTTATATTCAGTTCCGACGCTTCGCCAATGATCACAAAATCGGGCTTTACCAATTCGCTCACCGAGCGCGCGGCAATTCCTTCAAAGCATTCCTCATGCACCACGCCCGCCAGATATAGAGATCCTGCATAGTCCCCGCCGGTATCCTCCACAAAATTCGCGATGGCGCAGGCCATTGCAGCGACCGCGCCCTTCATATCCGAAGCGCCGCGGCCATAGAGCCTATCCTCATGAATTTCCCCGGAAAACGGCGGATACGCCCAATGTTCCGCATCGTTCGCAGGCACTGTATCGATATGTCCATCAAACAAAATGCGTTTCCCTGGCCGCTTGCCATGGATTGCCCCGATTACACAGCCATATTTGTCCACCGCCACCTCGTGGAAACCGCGGCTCTGAAAAAACCGTTTGAGTTCCTCCGCTACCTCTCCTTCTCCCCCGGAATAGCTCTGCTTCTGTATCAATCGCTGGGTAAGCGAGATCACCTGCCGCTTGCGCTCCTCTTTTAGCATACGTCCTCCTTTTCATCAAACCCTTCGGTTCCATTCAATCCACAAACGCCGACGCATAAGAAGCCTATTCTTCCCCCTGCCGCAAATACTTTGCTGCCGCGCGCAGTTGACCATAGTAGCCGCTGCATCGGCAAAGGTTGCCGTTGAGATAAGCTTTGATTTCTTCCTCCGTCGGACTCGCCAATTCCCTTTTCATGGCAAGCACCAACATGACAAGCCCCGGCGCACAGTACCCGCACTGGTCCGCGCCCTCCCCTACGAGCAACTTGCCATAGCGCTCCGCTTCCTTCTGCACACCTTCAAGCGTTGTAATTTGCCTCCCAGCCATACGCGCGGTGAGTACCGAGCAGGAAGGCACGGGTTTTTCATCCACCCAAACGACGCACATCCCGCACGCCCCTTGGTTGCAGCCCGTCTTGACGCTGACATATCCATGCGCGCGCAGGCTCTCACTTAGCATTTCATCCGGCGCAATCTCAAAAATCTGCTCCACACCGTTGACATAAAGAGATACCTTCATAGCCCGACCTCCAATAACGCGCGTTCCACCAACGTTTCGCACAGGAGCTTCCGATACTCCCCGCTGGCGTGCAGATCGCTTCCAAGCTTCAGTTCCGCTGCTGCAATTTTACCCGATTCCACCGGCGTTCCGCCAAGGAAGATGCAGGCTTCGGCCCCTTTGGAACGTTCCGCCACAGAGGGACGCCCGCCAACCGCAATTCGAATATCCTTTTCGCGTTTTCCAACGGCCACATGCAGCGCCGGCGGACCGGATGAAGCGTTGCGGAAGCTTGTGAATGCCGCACGGGAAATACAAAGAGGGATGGATACAGCCGTGATAATATGTCGTTTGGACGGGGCGATGAGGTAGTCCTCCAGGGAAATGATTTCATGTTCACACAGGCAGACATCAGCGTTTAACGCAAGCAGCGCCGTCAGCAGATCGCTCATCCCCAACCTTGCCGCCACCGTGCCGCCGATAGTAATAATGTTCTTAAGCGGCGCGCCAAGGGCGGGAATCGCTTTCTTGAATATCCCATCAAAATATCCGGAACAGGCACCTTCAAGCTGGGTATAGGTAACACATGCCCCAATCAACAGCATCCCGTCTTTTTCAGAAATCTCGTCAAGCCCTAGGTCTGTGATATCAATTCCCAAACTTGCGGCTTTGTTTCTGCGGTTTAATAGTGTGCAGCCGCCCAGCAGCACGCTATTGGGTTCCTGCCGGTATAGCTCATATGCCTCTTGGAGCGTGGAGGGGTGGATATAGTGTTCGAATTTCATACATTGCCCTCCTTTTCCCGCAGTGCCTTCAGGATTTTTTCCGGCGTCATGGGCAGGCTCCTGAGGCGTATCCCTATTGCGTTATAAATGGCCTCCTGGATTGTGGAGGCAGGTGTGTGGAATACAACCTCTCCCAGAGATTTTGCCCCAAAGGGGCCGGTCGGTTCATAGCTTTCTTCAAATGCCACCTGCATGCGGGGAATATCAAGCCTGCGCGGAATACAATATTCCATATAGCTGTCGTTTTGCAGCTTCCCCTTTGCGTCGTACCGGATCTCCTCAAAGAGCGCATAGCCCATCCCCTGAACAAGGCCGCCTTCCACCTGGATTTGCGCAAGCTTTGGATTAATAACCGTACCGCAATCCACAACCTCCGCATACTCAAGGAGGGTTATTTTTCCGGTTCTTTTGTCCACCTCAAGCTCCACAAAACCGGCCACAAAGGGCGGCGGACTTGTACGGCCACCATGTCGGGCCGAGGCGTGCAGCTTGGGAACTTGCGCCTCTGTAAAGTACGATGGCGCATATTTCCAATAGTTGACCTTCACAAGATATTCTTCCACCGTGAGCGATTGCCCGGACGGCGTAAAGAAGCGTTCGCCGTCAAATAAGACTTCCTCACCTGTCTCCATCACCAGCTTCGCCCCGCGCAGCAGTTCCTGTTTGAGTTGTTCCGCCGCCTTTTTCACGGCGTTTCCTGTGGCGTAAGCGGAGGAAGAGGCATAGGCACCCTTATCATACGGCGTCATGGCGGTATCTGCCGCAACGACATTGATGCGGTCTACGCTGGTTAATAGCACTTCGGCCGCGATCTGGCATAAAATCGTTTCCGTACCCGTACCAAGATCGGTGGCTCCGGTATAGAGGGAATACCCGCCGTCATAGTTCAAGCGTATCTCCGCCTCCACCACATCCATGCCGCCGATGGCGGAGCCATGCATGGCGACAGACATGCCGACCGCGCGTACGCGATCGGCGTCGATCTCCCTGCGCGGATATTTTTCCTCCCAGCCAATGAGTATCTTGCCCTTTTCCATACACCGCAGCAGCGCCGTAGATCTGACGATGGCATCCCCCTGCGGCGTTCCGCCTGCCAGGAACGGATGGCTTTCGCCTTCTTCAATGATGTTCTTCTTTCTTAGTTCAATGGGATCGATACCCATTGTGTGGGCAAGCTCGTTGACGGTGCACTCCAGCGCAAAGTTGCTCTGCGCACCGCCAAAGCCGCGGAACGCGCCGCCGGGCACGCGGTTTGTGTACACCTGCACACCGCAATAATCTACCGCCTTCACCTTTGCGTACATCGGCATGGTGTTTTTACAGGCCACGGCCAGCACGTCAAGCGCATGTTCTCCATACGCGCCGGTATCCGCAAGCACATGCAGGCGAATGGCATTGATAATCCCATCTTTCTGCCCGCCCATGGTAATATCAATGCGCATGGCGTGGCGCGTGTTGGTGCAGGTCAGGCTTTCGCGCCTAGAAAATACCATAAGTGCCGGACGGCCCGTAAGCTTGGTGACCCAAGCCACAAACGGTTCAATAAACGTGCTGTTTTTTCCGCCGAATGCGCCGCCGACTTTGGGCCGGATGACGCGAATTCTGTATTGAGGAATTTCCAGCACTTTTGCGACGATGCGCTGGACATGAAACGGAGACTGGCAGGAGGATACAATCACAAGCTGCCCGCGCGCATCATAGTAACTAAAAGCCCGGTGTGTTTCCGTCATGGCATGCAGTTGCGGCTGTACATAATAACTGCGTTTGATCACGACGTCCGATTGCTGAAGTTCTGCGTCCACGTCCCCGCGCGTCCACGGGAAAGACGCGGCAATGTTGCGTTCGGGCGCGTTATCTATAGGCAGGTTGGTAAACACGTCACGGTGCAGCACCGCCGGATTGTCAAGCGACTGCTCAAAATCCAGTATAGGCGTTAATACCTCATACTCCACGCCGATCAGGAGAAGCGCTTTTTGCACCGCTTCTTCAGTTTCGCCTGCCACCACGGCCACAGGATCTCCCACATAGCGGACGATGTCCTCCAGTAAGTAACGGTCATAGGGGGACCCTTCCGGGTAGGCTTCCGCAGCAATGGTATGTAAAATTGGCTTGCAGTCCTGATGCGTAAGAACGCAAACAATGCCCGCGACCTGAAGTGCGGCCTCGGTTTTGATGGATAAGATACGCGCGTACGCATGGGGGCTTCTTAAAAACTTGACGCAAAGCGCATCCTTTGGCGCCAGGTCCCGCGTATAGATCGGCCGGCCTAAAACGCTGCCCATGCCGTCTATTTTATCGACCGGTGAATGCACCACCTTCATGAGACTCCCCCTCCCATCTGCCCTTTAATAAAAAAACGTCCGGCAAAAACACTCTGCCGGACGACACTGTCCTTTGATATACCCGCGCCCTCCGGCAGGGACATAGGGTATCTTCATCCCTCGCATCCGCCGGAAAAGAAAAAGCCAACGGACACACTCAACCATGAAGCAAATGCAAATAAAAACCACTGCATTTATACTCCGCCATGCCGAGTGTCCGCCGGCCACCGCCGAAATCTATTTGGGAACCCGCCGCACTGTCGTTCCCGTTACGATCATTATAGCCGCGAGGCATGGCGATGGCAATATGGACATCCTGTCATTTTCAAATCACGCAATGTTTATTTCCCTTTCCAGAACGCAGCCGCCCGTTCCCGTAATTGCGCCTTGATCCGCGCCTGATTGAGCGTTGTAAACTGCCCATTCCGTTTCAGAAACACGCCGTTTACCATCACATCCCTGACATTCTGCGGGTTGCGGAACAATATCAGTTGGTCGTATACGTTGTGGCGGTTGATGGGCGTAGGCGTATCCATGGCAATGGTGATGAGATCCGCAAGACACCCTTCTTCCAGCCTGCCCGTGTCCTTTCGGCCGATGGCCGCAGCCCCCAAGGACGTCGCCATCTCATACACGCTTTTCGCAGGCATTTCCTGTGGAGATTGGCGGTATGCCTTGTGGATAAGGAACGCCGCACGCATGACTTCAAAAAAATTATTAATATACCCGTCCGTACCCAATCCCACCGGGATGCCCAGTGTGAGCATATCCGGTACGGGCGCAATACCCCCGCCCACCTCGCAGTTGGAAAGCGGCATGTGCACGGCGCGCACACCACGCTTTTTTAATACAGCAAGCTCTGCGGGCGCAACCTGTACGCATTGGGAGGCAAGCACGCGTTCATCCAGGAACCCAAGCTCGTCGTAGACTTCAACGGGGGTTCTGCCGCAATGCGCTTTTGCCCAATCCGGTTCCAGCACGCTTTCGCTTAAATGCATGTGAATATCGGCCCCAATAGAATTTGCAAGCGCTTTGGCCTGTGTTAAAAACGCCGGGCTTCCGGTGAAGAGCGTATGCACGCTCATCATGCCCTGCACAAGGCTGTCGGAATGGTTGTTTGCTTGAACAAACGCAGCGTTTTCCTTTAAACCCGCCTGTGCGTTCTCCGCGCTGACGCGCTCGCACGCTTCAAACGTCAGCCAGGCGCGAAGCCCAGCTTTACGCACAACCTCCGCCTCGGCGTTTAACGCGCCGGGCAGGGAAAGCGGGGCTTCCAAAACATCCACAAAGCTGGTGATGCCGGAGTCGATCTGTTCTACACAGGCCCATTCCGCGGTCAGGCGCGCAAGCGGATGATCAATGCGGTTTTCCACATATGGCCACCAGAAATCCTCCAGAAAACTGCCGAACTCCGTGACGAGCGCTTCTGCGGTGATGCCGTGTGACAATACGCCGTACATATGCATGTGCCCGTTTATAAACCCTGGCGCAATGATATGATCCCGTGCGTCGATTGCGATATCGTCTACCCCGGCTTTCAGTGCCTCATTGGGCGCAATACGGGTAATACGGTTTCCTTCGATCCGTATGCCCCACCCCTCATATAGCCCGCCGGGCTTTAATACCCCCCCGCCAAACATCACTGTCGCCATATGTATTCCCCTTGCTTCCCAAATTGGTTTTGCAGCATATTGGCATCATTCCCGCTTGTCAAGCGCTAAGAAACTTCCATTGTCCCCGTCAGGGCTGGATAAGCTTGAGTTTGTAAGCAATCTGCAACTGCAGGCGCGTCTCGGCATCGTCAATATCCATGCCGATGATAGACCGAATTTTATCCAGACGGTAGGCAATGGTATTGTAATGAATGTACATTTTTTCTGCCGTAGCCTTGGCGTTGCACTTGGTATCCAAATACACCTGCAGCGTCTCAAGCAAATTGCTGTGCGAGTCCGCATCATACTTTTGAAGCGGGCCAAGGAGCTTATCCCGATATTGGAGAACAGAGCTGTCCTCGGGCAGCATGGACAAAAGCGACAGAATGCCCAGTTGCTCGTCCTTAATAAACGGGTCGGTAATATTGCAGCGGACGCTAATCTCACTGATCCGCTTTGCCTGCAAATACGCGGAAGGCACTTCCCTCGCTTCCACGGGGCGGCTGATACAAAAGCTCATATTTTCTTTTTCCAGCACATACTTCAACCGATCAATGAGGTAGGAAAGATGCGGGAAGTTCGCCGCCTCGTCCTCCATATCGCTTTCAAACACCAAAATGAGCTTGCCGTTGTGAATGGTAAACGCTATTTTTGCATCCAAATTCATGATAATGGAGTGGATGATGCTGACGTCCCTCTGCAAAAAAGCGGCGTTATGCTGCTTGTTGTTGATATTAATCACCGAAACACGGTACTGCTTTGCGGCGCTCAACTCATAGCCGTAGGTCTGCGCGGCAATGATGATGTCAAGCTCGCTGTCAAAATTGTTGAAAATCCAATCCTGAACGAATTTGTCCTTGTACTTGCGCAGGATCTTTTTGAACGTCATGGTGTTTTTCATTTCAAGCGCCAAAATGCGGCTGATGCGCTTGACCGAGATTAAGTCCGTCTCATGGAACGGGCCGTGATACTCAATGAGAATAATGCGGATAAATTCATCTCCCGAAATTTCAACCCGGTATGTATGTACGTTTCGGCTGCTGCTGTTGATTTCAACGGTCAAGCTGCCCTCCTGTGGGTTATGGTAAAGCTGACGCAGCACGTCTTCCTGCACGGAATCAAGGAGCGACCTGCTCTTTTTGCTCATTACGAGCTCGTTGTCGCTGTCAAATATCAAAAACGGGTTTTGGATGACTTCCTCAATTGCATCCAAACGCTCCTCCATGCTGTCGTCCTGAAACAGGATATCCAGAAGCACCTCCATCTGGTCCTGCATTTTGCGGAAGGCGAGCGATTCGCGCTGGAAAATCTCCTCCGTAATCTCATGGACAATGTTTGCAAATATCGCTTCCATGGGAAGCTCAATGAGGATGAAATTCAATTCCCTCGCCTTTTGTATGACGTGTTCTGAAATACTGTGGTAAAAATGTCTTGGCTTAATGCAAAGCGCCACGGCGCCCTTTTCATGAAGCGCCTCCACTGCCCATATGAGCGCCTCCTCAGTGTCCCGGAACGTGTATCCGGAGCTGAGGATCACTTCACCGGGTTGCGCCCAGTTTTCCATATCCGTCATTTCAATGACATTCGCCCGCGTAATTTTTACCCCCAGCCGTTCCTTGCCGGAAAGCAGAAGGGAACCGGACATCGCGTTCAGGCGCAGAAGATCCCTGCATGTAAAATACTCTTCTTCCCGGGGCATATGGATCTCATCCTTTCTTCCCTGGTATATCTTCTATAATGCAAACCGCAGGTCCTGTCATAAATTTTCACAGAAATCGCGGGCTAACTATGAACATGCTACAAAAACCCATCTACCGTTTTGTGAAAAAATCCTATAGTATCTTCGCGCGAACCCGAATATAATACTAATATATACAGAGAATGGCCAAAAAACAACCCACGTTCGAGCATTTTTCTTTGCTATTACTTGTATTTTTATGAATTTCCCAAAATGCGCATTGCTTCTAAGCGTCCCTTTGAACAAGCCATTCCTCAACAAGCATTGTGATTCGTTCACAAAAACTCAAGATCATATTTGTGTAAAATTGATATGGTTTCTTACTTGTAGAGTGGCTATAATAAACAAACAACAGGGCAACGTGTTGGAAAGCAATGACGCTATATGATGATATCATGTGGCGTCTTTTTCTTTATCATTAAGGGCATTGAAGCTAAAGTGGGCCCGGAATATAAACAGGAGGACAGACAGATGAGGAGACTCAACCGTATTTTTCAACAGGATAGGAAAACTGTCATTGTCGCAATGGACCATGGTATGGGGCTGCCGGTAAACCCAACGCTTGATGATACCGGGGCTGTCATCCGCGCAATCGTAAAAGGCGGTGCCGATGCTATTCTGACCACCTATGGCGTTGCCAAGCGGTTTGCGGACGAACTCAAGAATGTCGCACTGATTTTACGCGTAGACGGCGGCGGCTCGGCGCTGGGTGCCGATGAATGCCCGGACCTGATGTATACCATGGAAGATGCTCTGCGCGTAGGTGCAGACGCCGTAGCCGCAATGGGCTTCCCGGGTACCCCATATGAACACAGAAACTTAACCAACCTGGCAACGCTTTGCAGGCAGGGGGATGCGTGGGGAATGCCCGTTGTTGCGGAAACGCTGCCCGGCGGCTTCAGCAGCGCCGTTGAAAAATCCGTCGCCAACCTGACGCTTGCTGCCCGCTATGGTTGCGAATGCGGCGCAAGCATCATCAAAACTGCCTACAACGGCACCCCAGAGGAGTTCAAACGCGTCATTGACGCTTCCTTCGTTCCCGTCGTCGTGTTGGGCGGAGAAAAGGCAAACAGCCTTACCTCCCTGTTCACCTGTATCGAAGATGCGCTCAGCGTGGGCGCTGCTGGTGTGGCGATCGGCCGTAACGTATGGAAGCACAAGGATCCCGAAGCCGTGACCCGCGCTTTGGTGGATCTCGTTCACAACGGCAAAAAGGCTTGTGAACTCCCCACCTTATAATCAGTTGAAGTCAGGAAGAAGCTTGCACCAAGAAAGGGGAATGCGTATGATCCCGCAAACAATGAAAGCAGTAGTCGTCACCGCGCCGCGTACTGTGGAAATCCGCGAGCTTTCCACGCCCGTACCGACGGAAGGCGAGATCCTTGTAAAAATAGAAAAGTGCATGATCTGCACCTGGGAACAACGAATTTTTACCGGCGGGGATATGGCCTTGCCGTTTGTACCCGGACATGAACTTTCCGGTACCGTCGCCGCGATTCCGGATTGTACCATCACCGGCTTTCAAGTGGGTGATCCCGTTATTGTCAAGACGTTCGACAGCTGCGGGCAATGCGAATACTGCTACCGGGGCTATGACAACGAATGCACCGGAAAATCCAAAAAACGAGTCTATGACGGCATTCCGGGAGCGGGCGGCATGGCGCAGTATATCGCCATAGCGGCAAACCGTGTATTTAAAGTGCCAGGCGAAGCGCCGGATATGGACGCGGCGGCATTTGCGGAGCCGTTAAGCTGCTGCCTGCACAGCATGGAGCAGGCAGGAGTGGAATTCAGTGAAGATGTTGTGATTGTGGGCGGCGGCATCATGGGGCAGATTCATAACCTGCTCTCCAAGCTCCGCGGCGCACGCACCATTTTAGTGGAACCCGACGCCGAACGCCGCACGCTCGCAAAGCAGGTAGGCGCGGATCATATCATCAACCCCATGGAAACGGACCCTATACAAACGATTAAAGATTTGACCGAGGGCCGCGGCGCGCACGTGATTTTCTTTACTGTGAATGTATTGCAGCTTGCGGAAGATTATCTTGAAGCGCTCTCTAAAAAAGGCAGGATGGTCTATTACGGCTCTTTTCATCCGTCCGGCGACGTGCACTTCAACCCCAACAAAATCCATTATTCCGAAAAAGTTATCACAGGCTCGTACAGCCCCACCGTAAAAGCCTTCTGGATGGCGACACGCCTTTTAGGCTATGGGCTTGTTGACGTAAAACCCTTCCTGTCCAAGCGGTATCCGCTTTCCTTGAGCCAACAGGCGTTTGAAGACGCTCTGAGCCCTAAGACCTATCGCGTATTGATCGATCTATGGAAGTAAGCTCCAAACGGCTGCCGCGTATGCGGTACATCAGAAGAAAGGCAGGGATACGTTTTGTTTGATTTGATCCTGATCAGCCACGGTTCTTTTGCGGCGGGCATGCGCGAAGCGGCGGAATTTATCATGGGCGAGCAAAAGGGGCTAACCGTACTCGGTCTTTACCCCGGAGAAACGGTAGACTACTTCGCAGGTAAGCTGGAAAAAGCCATTGATTCATTTAGAGACCCCAAAGAAGTTTTAATTCTCTCAGACTTGCCAAACGGCACCCCATCGAACGCCGCCATGTGGATGGTACTAAAAAAGGGGGTGAGCTGCATCTCGGGCTGTAACCTGCCCCTTGTGCTTGAAATCCTTGGGGCCCGGGACGAGGTATCCATCAACGAGGCGGTTGCGCTCGCATGCGAAATCGGCAAAAAATCCATCGTCAGCTCGGATGAAATCATTGCCCGGAATAAAGCAAAGCGAGGGGAAGAAGCATGAGCGTTGTTTTTTACAGGATAGACGATAGGCTGGTACACGGCCAAGTCATGACAGGCTGGACCAAAATTTATAAGACGCAGCGCATTTTTGTTGTGGATGACAAAACCGCAGCCGATCCGTTTCTATGTCAGGTTATGCAGATGTCCATGCCTACGGATTACGATGTGAACATTCTAACGCTCGAGGATGCGGCTACCGCAATTCAGAACGACCCGCCCGATAAACGGACGATGGTGTTGACCAAGACGCCCGACGTTATGCTTGGTCTTATTGAACGGGGAATACAGATGGCGGAACTCAACGTTGGAGGAATGGGATATTTGCCGGGAAGGAGGGTCGTGCTCAAAAATATCCAGATCACACCGCAAGAGTTTGAGGTACTAAAACAGATTGCAGCGCACAAAGTCCGTGTATATTTCCAGATCGTACCGGACGGAAAGCTCCTTGAGATTGAAAAGGTGAAGCTGTAATCGGGAACAGGGCCGGAATTAGAAAGGAAGAGGGGAAAATTTATGGAATGGTGGCAAGCACTAATCGTTGCATTCTTGTACTATTTTTCTGACGCACCGTTTTTCTTCGGTGAAGGCTACTATGTGCTCCAGCGCCCGGTTGTAGCTGGCTTGCTCGTAGGCCTTGTCATGGGAAACCCTGTCATGGGTACGATCATTGGCGCAACGATCAACCTCATTTACCTTGGTCACTTGAACGTCGGTGGCTCCATGCCTTCCGATATGGCGTTGGCCGGTTATCTTGGCACAGCGCTTGCACTCTCTGCCAGCGTCTCCGCGGAAGCTGCACTAGCGCTTGCAGTGCCGCTTGGCATCCTCGGCACAATCGTCTGGTTTGGCCGCATGAGCATTTCTTCCCTGTTTGCGCACTGGGCAGACAGTTTTGCCGCTAAGGGCAACGTCAAAGGCGTCATGCTGATGAACTGGCTCCCCGCGCAGGTCATGCTCTTTGTATTCAAAATGATCATCGTGTTCCTGGCTGCCTACTTTGGAAGCGGGCTCGTGTCCTCATTCCTCGATTCCATCAGCGGAAGCGGCGTGCTCCATGGCCTTGAAGTCGTAGGCGGTCTGCTGCCGGCGCTTGGTATTGGTTTGAATCTGCGCGCCATCCTCAAGAACGAGACCATGCCGTTCCTGCTCACCGGTTTCCTGCTTGTCGCCTACTTTAAGATGAGCATCATCGGCGTGAGCCTGTTCGGCCTCGTATTCGCACTGATTTATCTCTACTACACGAACAAGCAGCCCAAGGAGGAGAAAGCCGATGTCAAGTGAAGTAAAAAGCGAAGGTAAACTGACAAAAAAGGATATTACAAAGTCCTATTGGCTCTGGCAGTTCTTTTCCCACGCAAACTACAACTATGAGCGCATGCAAGGTACGTCGTTTGCCATGTGCATGGCGCCCATCATTCAAAAGCTGTATAAGAAGAAAGAAGACGTCATCGACGGCCTGCAGCGCCATCTGGTGTTCTTCAACACCAACCCGAACCTGGGTGCGCTCATTCATGGCACAACCATCGCCATGGAAGAAAAGAAAGCGGGCGGAGCAGACATCAGCGGTGATTCCATCAATGCCGTCAAAACTGGTCTGATGGGCCCTCTTGCAGGCGTTGGCGATACGATCGACCAGGGCATTCTGATCCCGCTCATGGTGGCGCTGGGCATCAGCCTTGCAAAAGACGGCAACATTTTCGGCTCCTTGCTGGTTTTGATCGGCCTTCCCATTGTCCTGATGCTCATTTCCTACAACTCCTGGATGCAGGGTTACCGGCTTGGCAGCGACGCGGTTACTTCCCTGCTTTCCGGCGGAAAAATGAAACGCCTCATCGGTGCTGCAAGCATACTCGGCTGTACGGTTATGGGCGGGCTCATTTCTGCATACGTTTCCTGCTCCACAAAGATCACATTCTTTGTGGGACAGTCGGAATTCAACCTGCAAACGCAATTCTTTGATGCCATTATGCCCAATCTGCTCCCGCTTGCAGTGACCCTGGGCGTATATGCGGTGCTGCGCAAGGGCAAGTACAACTCTCTTGTTGTGATGCTTGTGATCGCAGTTATCGGTTTCGTGCTTGGATTGCTCAATATCCTCTAGAGAGTTGTTCTAACCCCTAAAAGCCTGCCGTCCGCATATCGTCGCGGGCGGCAGGCGTTCCACACTGCAAGTCCTTTCAAACCGCCCCTTTGGGGGAATGGGCGGTCCATGATAAGGCTACGTATCCCCGCTTATTACTTTGAGTTTTACGCCCTAATGGGCGATCAGGAAGGGCATTGAACAATGAAACAAAGTGAAATTACCATCACCAACGCAAGCGGTCTGCACGCACGGCCCGCTGCCAATGTGATGAAGACAGCCAAACGCTACCAGTCGGACATCCGCATTATCAAGGACGGTCGTTCCGGAAATGCAAAAAGTTTGGTGGAGATATTAAATCTTGATATTTCACGGGGAGATACCGTCACACTGACCTGCCAGGGCGAGGACGAGGAGGACGCGCTTGACGGCGTGAAATCCATGATGGAAAACGACTTTGAAGGCTAAAGTAGCACAGGAGGGCTTATGTTTCAAGGCTGCGGCAATTCCCTGGGCGTTGCGGTAGGCTATGCGCACATTGTACGCAACCGCTCCATTTCAATAGAAAAGCAGACGGTCTGTGACGCGGAACAGGAAGTGCGTCGGCTGGATGAGGCAATCGGCATTGCATGCACTCAGATGGAAGCGTTGCTATTGGAAGCGGAGGCTTCCCTTTCTTCTGATGAAGCGGATATTTTCGAAATGCATCTAGCCTTACTCGAAGATCCCGGTTATCTTGGCAAAGTACGCGAGCGCATTAGAACGGAACAGGCAAATGCCGAATGGGCTCTGATGGAAGAAACAAGCAGGCTTGTTACTTCTTTTGGCGAAAAGGGCGATATGCTCAAACAACGCACAGCGGACTTACGGGAAATCGAGCTGCGACTAAGCGACATATTGCTTGACCAACAGCCACAAGCGACAAAGATGTTGCAGGAGAACAGCATCCTCATCGGAGATGAACTTCTCCCTTCCCAAATTCTAAAGCTTGACGTTACAAAAACAAAAGGCGTAGCAACATCGGGCGGCGGCGCAACTTCCCACGCGGCCATTTTGGCAAAAGCGCAGGGAATACCAGCCGTGTTCGGCGCGCAAGGCTTACTTGAGCAGATAACGGACGGAGACTATGTGATCGTGGATGCGGATACGGGGACCATATACATAAACCCCACAAACGATGTCCTCCTTGCTTATCAAAAGAAAGTGGCTGAACAGGCGCAGTTATCGGAGTTTGCAAAGGCGTACCGCACCGCACAGGCGGCTACAACGGACGGCAAACGGATTTTGGTAGAGGGCAACATTGCTGGCCCCATGGGTACCGCATCCGTTCTCGCGGCCGGTGCGGATGGCGTAGGCCTATTCCGGACGGAGTTTCTTTATCTGGAGCGGGATACGCTTCCTGCAGAGGAGGAACAGTTTGCGTTCTATCTCAAAGCCGTACGCGGCATGCAGGGGTTGCCGCTCGTTATCCGCACACTGGACATCGGTGGAGATAAGCAGGTCTGTTCCCTTGGACTTAACCAAGAGGCCAACCCGTTTTTAGGCTACCGCGCCATCCGCATCTGTTTGGATCAGGAGCCGGTGTTCCGCACCCAGTTGCGCGCCATACTACGCGCAAGCGCGTTTGGCCCGATCTCCATTATGTTTCCCATGATCTCCTGTGTGGAGGAGTTGCGCCAGGCAAAGGCCATTCTAAGCGGCGTACGCGAAGAGCTCCTCCACGAGCAAATTCCATTTGACACAAACGTTCCCGTCGGTATCATGGTGGAAACGCCCGCGGCAGCAATGCTTTCCGATCTCTTAGCCCGGGAAGTGGACTTTTTTAGCATCGGTACCAACGATTTAATCCAATATACCGCCGCAGTGGACCGCATGAACGGGCGTATCGCCCACCTTGCCTCCCCCTATCATCCCGGCGTACTGCGGCTGATTGCAAATATCGTATCCGGCGCCGCAAAACAAAGCATTCCCGTTGCGGTCTGCGGGGAGATGGCCGGCGAATTTCCACTGATCCCGCTTTTAATTGGGTTGGGAGTTGATGCTCTGAGCATGAGCGCATCCCTCATCACAAAGGCAAAGTACATCGTTTGCAATACCCCCTTTCATCAGGCTCAGGGGCTTGCACAAAGAGCGTTATCCCTTTCTACCGTGCAAGAGTTACGGGAGGCTGTCTCCCTGTTCCACGAAACACTCATTCCCCCTGCGTAAGTGCAAGATCACAATAATGGTCCCCCGGCAAACCGGGATCTGCAGCAGCGCCATAACAGGCGCATTACGCTTTGCCATTTGCGTGGAGTTGTTCTCTCGAACATAGAGGCCATCTCTTGTTTCTGCCTTTCCTGTAGTTTCCAGTCCGCGGGCGTTTGCTAAAAGGGGTCTTGTTTTACTCATAGCTCTATACGCTTTACCGGCCCCCTGCCTAGCAGGAGGGGCATACAATAAAACAGGTTGGGGTTTCCCATACCTGTTTTATAAATGCGTTATTTGCAATACTGTTCCAAATACCTAGCAAGATTGTCAAACGCAATTCCCTTGACCTGTTCCTCTGAATACCCGTCCTTCAACAGTGCCTCAAAAATAAGGGGAACATCCTGCGGGCCATTTACACCCTCAGGCCCTTTTTCAATGCCGTCAAAATCAGAACCCAAGCCAAGGATGGAGAGCGCGCCCAAGGACGCGAAATGATCCACATGGCGCACTACATCAGCTATCGTCGCGCCACCGTCTTCGCGCAGGAAATCCGCCATATAATTCAATCCCACAAAGCCGCCCGCATCGTAAAGAGCTACGATCTGTTCATCCGTCAGGTTGCGCCTGTGCCCGCAAACGGCTTTGGCGTTGGAGTGGCTCGCCATGGGGGGCAGTTTGGAGCAGCGCATCACATCCCAAAACCCGGCTTCATTAATGTGAGAGACGTCCACGATCATCCTGAGACGGTTCATTTCCGAAATGACCTCGCGGCCAAAGCCGCTCAATCCTCCACCGTACTCCTCATCCACTCCATCCGCAAGTTCATTGCGGTGATTCCAAGTAAGCGTCATGAGCCGCACGCCCAGGCAATGAAAAACTTCCACCATTTCAATGTTCCCAGCGAGGGCATCAGCACCCTCGATAGTCAACATTGTTCCGATCTGCCCTTCCCCAATCGCACTTATACCCTTGCCGAATCCAAGGTGAATAAGCCCGTATTCCTCTACCATGCGATGGTAATCATGGATCATCAAAAGAGCGTTAGTCATGGCCCGGGCACGTTCCTCACGGTTGGCAGGAAATGCTGCAAAAAACGCAAGCTTCACATTGCCCGCGCGCATCCCAGCCAGTGTCATATGCTGTTGTTTTCCAACAGGCGCATCCAGCTTCACCCCCTTACGCATCAGGGAGAGAAAATCATTATGCGCGTCCGCAACCGGAAAATGTCCTTGACCCATATATTCCATCCTTTTTATGACTCTATTCATTATATTGTACCGCTGGATAGAGCTTGATAAAAGCAAAAATTATATGTATATTTATATGATGATCTGGCAAACAGCGTTAAGCATGCCTCTGTTTTCGCAGAGGCATGCTTAACGTTCGCGGGAGATCCCTCAATTCAGAACTTCCTTCTCCGCAAGGAAGACCACTGCGAATAAACTAACGATATGTTCTGATTACATCCTTGATGCGCTCTTTAATTAACAGTTCCGCAGATACCTTATTATGAGAAGCAAGAACTTTTTCTTTTTGCTCGGGGAAATATTGGGATATCAATCCGAACGGAAGCTCTGCCGCATTAATATTTTTTATCAGCCGTGCAATGGATGCTTTTACCTCTCCCTCATCAAGATAATACCTGCTTCGATCGCTCAGACTAAATTTGCGCGCATATGCCTTATCCTGACTGCTGCCGTGATAGTATTTTCTCCAGTATTTATCATCACTCATCAGCTTTGCCTCAAGAGTATCTCGAAAACAGGAGTACCCTCCAGCCGGTGAAAACGGATATAAGATTTTCTCCATGTCTTCAAGCGCAAACAATGACTCACGCAATGCAAACGTCAAAGCGGGTCCCACCTTCAAAATCGCGATGCCGTCTTCCCGCATCTTGGAAAGCAATGCCTTAGGCTGATAGTCCGTTGAGTGACCTTCAAGTACCAAACCTTCAATATTCTTCGCATATTGCGTGAGTGATTGCGCTTTCTGCGAATCATACTTAATAATTGTATTGTCCGCAAATTCAGCTCCCGGCTGAACGACGACCGCAATAGTCCGTCCCCATGCATTCGCAAGCCCTTCTCTTATAAACGCATCTTTAAATGCAATCAAAGTAGCCTCCAAGTCTTGTGGTGATGTGATTGCGATTGAGTCTTCATTCTCTGTTGCACCGCCTGGAATTGGCACTTCGCTTCCAATGACGTACACTGGCTTATTATCCCCGGCTACAGCTTCTGCGGCCACACAAAGCCTAGCTGCACGTTTTGCAATAATGCTGTTTGGCAGCCTTTGCGTACTAGAGTCGCTTGCAAGACGCATGCTCGTATCCAAATGAATTTTGGAGAAACCTGCAGACACATACTGTCTAATGAGTTCCTCCGCCTTTGCCATGGCAATATCTTCGGTCTCGTTTTGCCAAGTCAGCGGTCCAAGATGATCTCCACCGACGATAAGCTGTCCCGCATCTAAGCCTACTCGAGTTGCTATACGTTGGACATACTTCATAAAATCCGCAGGACTCATTCCCGTATATCCTCCGAATTGGTTGACCTGATTTGCCGTAGCTTCAATCAGCACTACCAAACCGTTATCCTGGCCATCCTCCATCGCCGCTTCAAGTACAAGCTCATTTGCACTACAAATGGAACAGATCCCCACACTAGATCCTCTTTTTTGAGCTTGGATGAGATTACGAAAGTATTCGATCGTATCCATATTACTCCTTACTGTACAATGGTCCCGTCCAGATCCCAGAGATCCTTCCAATCGTTTGCACCAGGCCAGAGAAATACCTGTCCTTTGATAAGGCGGCAGTTTCGGTCTACGCCTTTGAGAATTTCCATTTCGGCATCGCTAAGCGGATCTTCAGTTACGCACCTGAGATTACTCGTATACTCGTGTTCTTTGATCGAAAACGGAATTGGCGTCTGGCCACGCTGCACCGCCCACTTGATGCAAATAATGGCTGGATGCACGCCATGTGCGTGCGCAATCTGCACAAGCTCCGGTATTTGGATATCAACAACATCATCCGCCGTTTTGTCGCGGTCCGGGCGGGTGGGCGAACCAATCGGGCAAAATCCAATGGGCTGGATATTATGCCTTTTCACATAATCAAACAGCTCCGGTTGCTGAAAGCTGGGATGCAGTTCCATTTCAATCGCAGCGGGCTTAATCTTACACAAGGGCAATACCGCTTCCAGTTTCGGGATGGTCATATTGGACATGCCAATATAGCGGGTAAGTCCCATTTCAACGAGCCGTTCGCACTGATGCCACGTTTGCATAAAGCGTTCGACCGAGAAAGGCCTTGAATTGGGATTTCTGGAATCGCCGTCACAGCCAGGAGCGTGGTAGTTGGCAAACGGCCAATGCACAAAAAACAAGTCCAAATAGTCAAGCCGCAGCTCCTTAAGGCTTTTTGCGCAGGAAAGCAACACATCGCCCCTGCCATGCATATCGTTCCAAACCTTTGTGGTAATAAACAGTTCTTCACGCCTAACAATCTCGTTGTCAAACGCATCTTGGAACACATTGCCGATCCTATCTTCATTCTCGTATACCGCAGCGCAATCAAACATGCGATAACCCACCTTGATTGCACCGGATACGGCAGATGATACTTGCTCTGGCGTAAATCGATCGGATCCAAAAGTTCCCATCCCAATGCAAGGCATCTTGCCACCATCAAACAACGTTCTCTGCATCACTTTCTTGGGGTCAATAAATTCCATTTGCCTTTCCCTCCATCATAAGTTGTTTACCAACAAAATTTTCCCGTTGACCGCGCCTGGCGTTTTAAAGAGTTGAAATGCTTCCTGTGCTCGGCTCATCGGGAGGCGTTCCCCGATAAGTCCCTCATCGAATTTTAACTTGCCCTGGGCATAATACTCCGCCGTCATACTCCACTCCTTGCCGGGAAACGGGGCACTGTAGCTCATCCAGGAGCCAGTGAGCTTAAACTCCTTACGGTTCATGTTCTCCCACTCCGCTGGTGTAAAGCTCAATTCGGTGTGTGGTGTTCCTATAAAGCAAACCTGCGATTTATTGGCGGCAAGCTTGAATGCGATTTTCATAGTTGCGGTCACGCCCGCAGTCTCAAATACATAGTCGAACCCGCTGCCTCCGCAGATATCCATTGTGCGATTCATGGAATCCTCTTCACGTGTATTGACCGTGCCGTCAGCCCCCAAGCGTTTTGCAAGTTCCAGCCGGCTGTCACTAATATCAAACGCAATTACTTTTTTTGCTCCGAGAAGCTTTGCCCACTGCAATGTAAAAATACCGATCGTTCCCATGCCCAATACAGCGACCGTACCGCCTCCGCAGAATTCGTTCTGCAGCAGGCCGTGCAGCGCGATCGTGGATGGTTCAAACATAGCTCCCTGCTCAAAAGAGATGGATCGGTCAAATATTACTGCGTTTCGTTCGGGGATGACAATATAATCCGCATTGCTCCCCTGCTGCCGGGATCCTATGAAGCTGTAGTGCTTGCAAAGTGAATAATTTCCAATCTGGCAGTCCCCGCAAACCATACACGGGAGCAGCGGCACGCCCGAGACCCTGTCACCCACCTTCACCTTTGTCACGCCCGCGCCAACTTCCACGACTTCACCCGCAAATTCGTGCCCCAGTACAATCGGGTAAAAATGCACGCCATTGTAGAGCACACGCGGGATATCCGAGCCGCATATACCAGAAACGGCCACTTTTACCTTGATTGTTCCGTCCGTTACCTGAGGTTCCTCCATATCCAGATACTGAACGTCCTCATTCGCCACAACGACAGCTGCCTTCATTTTTTACCTCACCGACTCATCAAATTTTTTAACGCGGCATAAAGCTCGCGATATGTTTCGTAGCCACGGTCATATTCGGCCTTGCGCGCATTATCCGGCTCATGTCTTCTCTTTAGCTGAACTGTTTCTTCAACCGCTTGGTCGAAGTCTCTGTACATGCCCACACCAACACCGGCAAGAAGTGCCGCCCCCAACGTTGTGGCAGTATCCGAAGCCGGAATCTCAATGGGCTTTCCGGTAACGTCGGATTTGATTTGTGTCCAAATCAGCGAGTTCGCGGCACCGCCCATGGACCGCATTGTCCAAACCGAAGCGCCCGCCTGAGAAGCAATCTCAAGGTTATGTCGCAGCGAATATGCCACGCCTTCCATGACTGCGCGCACCATGTGTGCCTTCGTCTTGGAATAGTCCAACCCATAAAACTGTCCTTTTGCTTTTTCATCCCAAATTGGCGAACGCTCGCCGGCCATATAGGGCAGAAATATCATGCCTTCGCTGCCGGCGGGCACTGTAGCGGCCAACATTCCGAGCCGCTCAAACGCGGAACCGCCTTCTGCCACCGCGCTCTGTTTTTCTTCAAAACCAAACTGATCCTGAAACCAGCGTAACGCACCACCACCTCCCGTTGTGCCTCCTTGCAGCAACCATCTTCCCGGAACCACATGAAAACTTAAAATAAGCCTTGGATCTGCGCAGTACTGTTTTAGACAAATGCTCAGCCCTCCGGCCTGCCCGCCCTGCTCTTGCGTCTGACCCTCATGGAGTACACCGGCACCTAGCGTACCGCAGGCGGCATCGAGTCCGCCGGCGATAACCGGCGTTCCTTCTTTAAGTCCCATTTTTTGAGCTGCGCTTAACGAAAGCTTACCGACGACCTCTTCACAGGCCACAATTTCAGGCAAAAAACCGGCTTTTATTCCAAGGGAATCGCGCATTCTATCATCCCAGCGTCCCTTTTTCATGTCAAAGCAATGCAACCCATAGCCTTGGGAGATATCCTGTGTTATCGCACCTGTCATGCGGAACACAATAAAGCTGTTGGATTGGAGTATTTTATCAATTCTTCGGTATGTATCAGGCAGGGTTTCTTTATACCAGATAATTTTTCCAGTTGTGTACTGAGCCTTGAGGGGATTCCCACTTACGGAAAAGAGCTCTTCCGCCCCTATGGTTTCGTTTAATTTCCTACAGATCGCCTCACTGCGCGTATCCATCCAAATCGGATTTCGGGTGAGCACTTCTCCTTGGCTATCGATTGCAATTGCTGCCCAGCTCTGTCCGTCCACACCAATGCCTGCAATATCTCCTGGATTGATAGCACTATTTTCAATGAGCCTTTTAGTACCGCTGCAAACTGCCGCCCACCAATCGTCTGGCTCCTGCTCAGCAAAACCCGGTGCAGGATAAAAAATCGGATATTCTTCTGTAGCAGTACCCACAACTTTTCCGTCACGCTCAAAAATTGCAATCTTGCACGCACTGGTTCCGATATCTATGCCCAATAGTAATTCTCTCGGCATTTTTACTTGACAACTCCTTTTTGAATCATGACATTTGCATAAATTGCTTCCTCACCTGATTGGACAATACAATAGGATTTTTTTGCTTCCTTATAAAATTCAAATCTATCTAGGAAGCCGATGATTGCTTCCCCGCGCACATCGTGCCGGGTTGCGATACTTTTATATTCATCCCAAATAGGAATTGCGAGATCGCGGTCACATTCCATTGTTTGCATCAATTTGATGGGCTGTTCAATATATGCGTCACACGGAATTACTTTTAAAATAGCCTCAAGCAACTCCGTGCCGGGAATGCCGTCCATACGCAGGAACTTACAGCCTCCTTCCGCCGCAAACCGTTTTCCAGGAAAATTCGCATCTCCAATGACAATGACATCACTATGTCCCATTTCACAAAGCACGGACAATAGTTCAGGTGAAAGAAGTTTTGGCATTCCCAACAGCATCGGTTATACTCCTTTTCTGTCAATAAAAACCCGTTAACAGCCGACCTAAGATTGGGGGGGCAGCTAGCATTTACTGCCCCCCAGGATCAAGTTTTCTATTCGTAGAGCAACGGTGCAATTTTCGGATCATCCATGTTCTCGCTGGTATAATACTGGCAGCCTGTGTCCACAAGAGGCTCAACCTTTTCGCCGTTGAGGGTCTTGACGGCAAGTTCAACCGCGTAATAACCAATCATATAAGGATCTTGGGTAACAGCGCCGTGGAACCATTTGTTCTTGACTGCGTTAAGTAAGGTCGCGCCAGAGTCAAAGCCAACGACAGTGATGTCCTTGTAACGGCCATTTTCACGGTCAAGGTCGGAACCGTCCGCAGTTGCAGCCAACATTCCATCAACAGAACCGGAATTGGTGCAGAAGACACCAAGCGGGGCTCTTTGAATGACGGCCTGTGCAGCAGTCTGGCAGTCGGTAACGTTTGTAGACGCAGCGATGGAGACAAGAATTTCAACCGCCATATCGCCAGAGCTGGAAGCTTTATTCCACTTATCATGGCCAGTTACAGCGACGAGACCAGGTTGTGCGGCATCACAAAGTTCGAACATCTTATCAACAAACCCTGTTGTACGGCCAGTAATAGAAGCTGACGTCGCATCCTGACTTATAACAGCAATCACGACAGGCTTATCCTTTGTTGCAGCTTTGATGGCTGCACCGATGGATTCAATCTTGAACATGGTATCGGCCGCAAGCGCACCTGCAGCTTCATTATCCGTAGAAGCCGTAGATACGATTGAGCCTTGGGGAGCATTTGGAACGCCCGAGTCAAAACCAATTACCGGAATATTCTTGCTCATGCAGGCATTCAGCTGCTCAGTCACGGATTCGGTATCAAGCGCAGCAAGGCACAGCGCAGCAGGGTTCTTTGCAAGAACAGCATTGAGCATGTCAACCTGGATGTTGATGTCGGACTCCGAAGGCGGTCCGTCAAATGTGAAATCGACATTGTACTTTTCCGCGGCATCTTTCGCACCCAATTGTACGGTCTGCCAGAATTTATGCTGGAACCCTTTGGAGATGATCGCAATGTAAGGTTTCCCGGCAGCGGGTTCAGGTTCCGTTGTCTCTGCCGTGGTGGGAGCAGGAGCAGGGGTAGGTTCTGTGGAAGTAACCGGGGTCTGCGGTGCCGCGCACGCCGCCATCGAGAGTACCATGGCAAACGCAACCAGCAATGCCCAAGCCTTCTTCATAATGTGGTCCTCCTTTAATAATGTTTTTATATCCCGGGATGCCCGGAATTCATATGCAAAAGGACGAAAGGGGGCTAGAATTTTTTCAGCTTGTTACTTTGACGGATACGGTACTGGTCCAAAAGAACCGCGCCAATCACAACCGCGCCTGTAAAAAACGTTTGCCAGTGGCTTTGCAGGCCCATAGACATGAGCCCCTGCTTAAGAACACTCATAATAAACACACCAATGATCGTACCTATAAGCGTGCCGGTACCACCGCTCATACTAGTACCGCCTATTACAACGCCCGCAATCCCCAAGAGTTCCTGCCCGTTACCGGTAGAAGGAATAATCGAAGTATACACGGCCGCATACATAATCCCCGCCAAACCACTGCAAAATCCGCAGAATGTATAAATTGATGTAAGCCAGGGACGTATTTTAATTCCGGAAAGGCGTGCCGCCTCACTATTGGAGCCGATTGCAAATGTATACCGCCCAAACCTTGTTTTGTTTAGCAGAACGAACGCAATCAGAAAGAAAACCAGCAGCCAGGCTGCACCTAGTGGAATACCGCTCGTCGTTTTATAAAACACATTTTTAAACCAGCCATCGGCTGTTCCGAATGTAGGGTAGCGCATTGTCTGGACTTTTGTGACGATAGCCCCAAATCCCATACCCATCATCATCATGCCAAGCGTGGCAATAAAGGGGGGCAGCTTCAAATAGGCAATCAGCAAGCCGTTCAGGAACCCGATAAACGTTGCAAGCGCGACCACAAGAAGCAGGCACCAACCCATTGGCCAATGAAGAACGTTATAAGCAGCACCGCCGACCAAGGCAGCACACATCATTGTGGTTCCGAGCGAAAGATCAATCCCTCCGGTAATGATGACAAACGTGACGCCAATTGCCATAAATCCGATATAGTAGGAGCCATCAAGAATATTAATCAGATAATCTGTGGAAAAAAAGTTTTTACCGAAGATGGAGAAGAACATATACAGAATTACCAATACCGCCGGGGCCAGGAACTTTGTAATATCAATTTTCTTTTTGCTATTCATTCAAGTATCCCTCACATATTCATAGTTGCCAGTGACATGATCTTTTCCTGCGTTACATCGGCTATATCAAGTTCGCCTGTTATGCAGCCCTCGCGCATTACAATGAGCCGATCGCTCATGCGCAGCAATTCAGGCATCTCGGACGAGATCATAATAATCGACTTCCCCTCTTCAGCAAGCGAATTCATCAGCTTATAAATCTCCTGCTTGGCCCCCACATCGATCCCGCGCGTAGGTTCATCAAAAATCAGGATGTCGCTATTTCGAATCAACCACTTGGAAACGACCACTTTCTGTTGGTTGCCGCCCGAGAGATTCTTGACGAGCTGCTTTGAAGACGGGGTTTTAATGCCAATTTTTTTGACGAATTCATCGGATATCTTTTCAATCTTTGTGTCATTTGTGAAGGGACCAAACATGAACTGTTCCAAACTCGCCATCACACAGTTATCTCGGACGCTTAAATTAACGGCTAAGCCCAGCGCTTTTCTGTCTTCTGACAGGTAGCAAATGCCGTTTTTAATTGCATCGCTGGGAGATTTAATGCTGACCTTCCTGCCATTTATGATGATCTCCCCTCCGGTTGCCGTATCCGCACCAAACAATGCGCGCATGGTCTCGGTACGCCCGGCCCCCATAAGACCTGCGAAGCCGAGAATTTCTCCTTTTCTTAATTCAAAAGAAACATCCTTTACGTTGTTTCCTATGAGATGCTTTACTTGCAGCACGACCGGAGCATCCGGAGGCACATTGCTCCTCGTCTTTGGTTCCTCATAAATCGTGCGTCCGACCATCATACTGATGATTTCTTCTTTTGTAGTAGCATTTGTATCAACCGTACCTACATATTGGCCGTCACGCATCACCGTAATACGGTCGCTGATTTGCGCAAGCTCATCTAGACGATGTGAGATATATACGATTCCATGCCCCTTATCCTTCAAACCGCGAATTACTTTGAAGAGTTCCTGAATTTCATTTTCAGTCAGCGCTGCAGTGGGTTCATCCATAATAAGCAACTCGCTCTCATAAGAAAGCGCCTTTGCGATTTCCACCATTTGCTGCTTTGCGACGGTCAACCTTCCTGCTGGGATCGTCGGCTCAATGCTCACATTGAGGGCATTTAGCATTTCTCGCGCTTGCTTGTTTTCACTTATCTGATCTATAAACATCCCTCGTTTGGGTTCTTTTCCGATAAAGATATTCTGCGATACCGTAAGATGGGGCATCAAATTCAGTTCCTGGTGAATAATGCCGATTCCCATTTCTTGCGCATGCAGTGGGTCCGTAGGCTCAATTTCTTTTCCACGCAACTTTATGGATCCGGCATCCTTTGTGTAGATACCGGACAAGATTTTCATCAGCGTGGACTTTCCTGCTCCATTTTCGCCCACGAGTGCAAGTACCTCCCCTTTGTTTACACAAAGAGAGGCGTTATCCAATGCGTGAACGCCCGGAAAGTACTTTTGAATCCCCGTCATTTCAAGCAATACTTCAGCCACAATGGTATCCCTTCTCAATTGAATTGTATTGAAATTGTTTTAATGAATTATTCCGATCAGCACACCTTATCGCGAATTGCTTAATATTAATTATATTGTTGGGAAATTTGTTGTCAACGAATAACGATTAAATAAATATTGAAACGTTTTACTATAAAGCATAACCGGCAATACACCCCCCCATTGAAACTGTTGATTTTGTTTCCCGGTATGTGTTATCTTATTGCTATGGGGAGGCTCGTTTGCCGCCCCGCCATTTATAACAGGCGGTTAAACATGAGCACAATCAAAGATGTCGCAAACCATTCAGGGGTATCTATTGGAACCGTGTCCAATTATCTCACCGGTACCAAGCATGTTCACCCTGAGACAGCAAAAAAAATAAAACTTGCTATTGATGCGCTGGACTACAAACCTAATTCATACGCAAAGAATTTACGAACAAACTCCAATAGAGAAATTGGTGTAGTTTTGCCAAACACAAGCGAGCAATACTATGCATTTTTATTGACCGGAATTGAGGCGGAATTAAAAAAGGCCGGATATTATCTCAATCTTGCCCTTTCTAACGATGTGCCGGAAACCGAAAAAATGATCATCGGCAACTTTATGAAGAAGAATATCAGCGGTTTGATTGTGATGTCCTGTCAACACAATACCGAATTCTATGATCAGATTACAAAGACGCCCATTTTGTTTATTGACCGAAAGGTCACCTCTTCTGATGCAAATTTCGTCTCTTTTGATCAATACAACACCATGTCATTTTTGATGTCACAGCTGACCGAACGCGGCTGCGAAAGAATTGCTCTCGTTGCTGGTCCGGAGCAATTTTCTTGTGAACGTGAATACGCCCAAGCCTATCGCGATTATTACAAAGCGCGCGGCGAAGATGCAGATGAAAAATGTATCTTTCACATCAACATGACAAAAGAGGAGGCATTTCGCACCGGCATCTCCCTTTTTCAGGACGTGGAGCCTCAAGCAATTATATCCACATCACGCATGCTGACAAACGGCTTGGAACATGCAGCGAGCTTGGCAGGAATTTCTTTGTACAACGATATTGTTATGATATCTATTGGCCAAGAAACATTCTCCAACTTTTTAAAATATAACAACATCATTGTTACTATGCGTCCAGCCAACTACCTCGGAGTGAAGGCCGCCCGTTTACTCTTGTCTAATATTGATAGCCCTCTGATGTTTGAAAAGCAGCAAATCATATTGGAAGATAAAATTGTCGGCAAAAGGCTTTTTGAATCCATAAAAGCAGTACCCGTAACGCTTCCGGCAGCGAAGCAAAGGCTGCGTGTATTGTTTCTTGATTCCCCCAACGCGCACGGAATTATTCGTACGCATTCAGTTTTTACCAGGAAAACAGGCATTGATGTTGATGTGACACTCTGCGAGCATGGCACACTACTTTCTAAATTAATGGATAAAGAATACCTCTCCAACTTTGATGTTTGCATGTACGATAACCCTTGGCTAGACATCCTTGTTGCAGAAGACTTGTTTTTGGATATTACGAGTTATGTCGACTCGGATACGATTGATACCTCCACCTTCCTGACAGGACTTTTGGAGAAAGTTGGCTATGTAGGCGGAAAATATTTCGGGATTCCTTTTCTTTTCGGCCCACAACTGCTGCTTTACCGCCGCGACCTATTTGAAAACCCTCATATGTGCGATCTTTTTGAAAAGAAATATCGCGAGAAGTTGCGCGTTCCGCGCACTTGGTTTGAGTTCAACGTTGTAAGCAGCTTCTTCACCCGCACCCTGAATCCCAATTCGCCCGTGGAGTTCGGTACATCATTTTCAGCACGTAACGCCGCAACGCTGCTCCCCGAGTTGATGCCCCGCGTTTGGGCCTACAATAGCAACATCTTTGATAGCGAGGGTATCCCTATTGTCTCTTCAACCTTATTTAAAAAGGGCGTTAGCAGCCTTGTCGAGGCATTTAATTATGCGCCTCCACAAACTCTGACCTATAGTGTCGAAAACACTGTTGAGGACTTTTATCTCGGCAAAACAGCAATGCTAGTCAGTTTTGCATCTTTCATTGCTGACGTTAACAATACTGCAAAGTCTAAGATAATTGGGAAAATAGGCTACGCAAATATTCCAGGGAACTGCTCTGTTCTTGGCAGCTGGGGCCTCGCCATTCCCTCATCTAACGGGAATCCCTCTGCCGCCTATGAATTCATTCGGTGGACATGTGATCCCGATATGAGTAGCTATTTTGCCATCTTGGATGGCCAATCGCCGCTTAAGAATGTTTACACAAACGACGAGCTGGCAAACCACTATCCATGGCTGCCATTAATATACAAAACATTTTCCGGGAACAAGCAGCGAAAATCAGTTAAGCGCAAGGACGGGACGCTGATTCCAATCACATTAATTGAGGCTTTGATTTATGAGCAGATAATGAAGATTATAACTCAAGACATTTCGATTGACGATGCTCTGGCCGGACTGAACGAACAGCTGGCAGCACTAATGTAGTAGTAGTCCATCGTTGTTAGCTGCTTGAAGAATTTGATGAGCAGAACATCTCCCGTTGGACTGCTGCTTTATAATGCATGTCTGCTTTTCTTTTACGGATATTCAATAAATGATACCGCCCTATTATCTTCAGCATATTGCATACCCTCTTGGACGGGTATCCTGCTCCCAGCACGTACAAAAAGTGGTATTATCCCGATTGGTGCATCTATTTCGACATATTGCCCACCTTCATGGTATTCATTCGTCCAAAAGTCGAACCATCCGGTTCCTTTTGGGAGGTAACAGCGCTTCACTTTGGCCGCGCATTCAATTCGGATATTGCCTTTATCAAAATACATCGGCTCCGTCACGGGACACACCAGAATGCTGTCTCCGAACATGAATTCATCGTCTATAACTGTTGAATAGGAATCATCCGGAAAGTCAAACAAAAGACTGCGCATAATTGTGTAATGCTCATCCGTGACGCGTCTCACCATCTCCACGATATACGGCATTAGCCGATAACGTAACCGTATAGCTTGTTTGATCGCACCTTGGAATATATCTCCATAATTCCAAAACTCCCTTGGCGTGTCCGTGCCGTGAGAACGGAAAATCGGCAAAAAGGCACAAAACTGCATCCATCTTGTATAAAGCTCTTGATACGCCATGTCACCGATGCCGAGATCATATTCGCCGTTCCAAAACCAAACCGGCGCGGCATCAGGGTCTCCCTTCCATTTCCTCCAACACTCCGTTCCACCTACGAAAAACCCACCCGCATCTACGGTCCAATAGGGTATGCCGCACATTGAGATACTGATACCCTTGGCAATCTCTCTTTTAAGTTCAAGCCAACTGGCCGAAGTATCCCCGGCCCAGAGTATTACACCATATTTCTGTATGCCTGCATATCCAGACCTCGAAAGATTCACGACCGGTTTATTGGGCTGATTTTCATAAATCCCTTTTGCGTGCATCAAACCATACAGATTCACTTTAGCGGCGTCAAGGTATTTTTCATGCTCGCCCCCAACAAGCTCATAGCGGTCTCGCTCGCTCTTTTTGACTTCACCGCACCAATCGGGCGTCGTGAACGGCTCGGTATTATCGCACCACCAGCCGTCAAAGCCGCCACGATACAGCTCATTTTCCATCTGCTCCCAGTAGACTCTGCGGGCATTTTCGTCAAAAGAGTTGTAAGTGGAATAATCGTTAAGCAGCATTCCTTTTTCCGCAAGCTGCGCATGATCGCTACCACCACTGTTCATGTTGGGCCAGACAGAAATCAGCGTGCGGATATTGATATTGTGAAGGTATCTGTTCATTGCCGCAACATCGGGAAAGCGCGCTTGATCAAGATGCTTATCCCCCCAGAGATCATCTTTCCAAGTCTTCCAGTCCTGAATCATGACGTCAATTGGCACATTCATGTCTCGGTATGCATTCGCGACGTTAATAAGTTCATTCTGCGTGTAATACCTTTCCTTGGATTGCATAAACCCCAATGCCCATTTCGGCAACGGTGCCGCCCTGCCGGTAAGTCCCCGATAACCAGCCACGACCTCATCCAGGCTTCCTGTAATCACGTAGAAATCCGCCTGCTCAACACACTCTAACGTAACAACCGTTGTCTCTCCCGTATCGTCAAAAACCATCAGAGACGAGCAATCAAACAGCACGCCGTACCCCTTGCTGGAAATTAGCATAGGCATCGCAATGCGCATGTTATGCTGATATAAATATTCAATCTTTCCGCGCTTGTTTAGAATTCCATCTTCATCTTGTCCAAGTCCGTAGATGTGTTCGCCCTCGCCGAATCGAAATTCAATGCATGCGCGGTATGCAACCCGATCAAAGTACTTTACCAGGTTTTCAATGTAGGTTCTCTGTCCGTCAACGGTTTTAATTACTTTGATGATGGGTTTACCATCCGGCTTATATTTGAAAACCTCTCTTTTCTCCAAGGTCACGTTTACTACTTCAATGGGACAAATGTTAATTGGTTCGCCGTCCATCATGTCCCGCTCCACGAAATCAGATACATTCTGGAGCCCCGAACCGGCCGTGTAGACACATCGCGTAATATTATGCCGTATTTTAAGGAATCGCTGCATATCATCATCCCTTTACAGCACCCGCTGTAATACCCTTTACAATGTATTTCTGGCCCAACAAATAAACGGCCACCACGGGCAGGCTGGTTAATACAATATCAGCACAGACCAAATTCCAATCTTTAAAGTACATGCCAAAGAAGTTATAAACCGCAAGTGTCATCGGCCATTTTGCTGAATTTCCGAGGAAATAGAGTGGCATTACAAACTCGTTCCAAGTGTTTAGGAACGTCAGCACCATGACCGTAACCAGTACAGGCCTGAGGAGAGGCAATATAATACTAATGAAAAGCCTGAATGGCGTACAGCCATCGACGATCGCCGCTTCGTCAATATCGCGAGGTATCTTGCTAATGAAACCATAGATCAAAAACACATTAAACGGCATCTGTACGGCTGAATACAGAAGAATGATTCCGATTTGCTTGTTCATTAACTGGGTAATCTGCATCACCTTCATCAGCGCAACAAAGTTGATAGGCATAGCGATTCCAAGTACAATAAACATATATAGAAAATTGTTCAGTTTGCTCCGATTTCGCGAAAGTACATATGCCGCCATAGCCGCCAACGCTGTGGTGAGCAATACGCTGCCGCCCGAATACAAGAGACTATTTAGAAAAGCCGTTCCCAGTTTGCCTTTTTCAATTACCTCTGTGAAATTGCTCCATTCAAAGGATGCAGGCCATGAAAGGGACATATTGGATGCCGCTTCACTTGTTTTAAAGGAATTGATAAGAATTAGCACTAGGGGAGCAAGCAGCAGGATCGATAAGATCCACGTTAGAATGTTCACGCCATATATTCCAAGCATCTTTCTCATTTTCATTATTCAGGCACCTCGTCTTTTGTCATACCTTTAATCAAAAAGTAGCCCACTATCAACATAAATGCGAACATTATGCTTGAAAGGGTCGTGCCAACCGCATAGCGGCCCAACCCAAATTCTTTGTAGACGCTCGTATATAGAACTTCTGTCGCATATCCTGGGCCGCCGTTCGTAAGTGCATACACTGTGTCAAACACCTTAAGGCCATAAATGACGTTAAGCACGGTCGTTACAGTTAAAACCGGCATAAGCATAGGCAGCGTGATGGATCTGAATTTCTGCCAGCCGTTTGCCCCATCGATGTCTGCAGCTTCGTAGTATGTTGGAGAGATAGACATGATGCCTGCGATGAAGATCGTCATGATGTACCCCATCCCCTTCCATATATCTACGCCCATTACAGACCAGAATGCTAGCCTTGGGTCTGCGAGCCACTTTGGTCCTTTGATGCCGAAAATGTCAAGGAAGGTATTCATTAAACCGACTTCAGGATTCAAGATTGACCTGAAGATCATGCCAACAATCAACGCAGAGAGTACCGCCGGAATATACATGATTGCCCGATGCATGTTAAGTAAAAAGACTTTCTTTGTCAGCAGTACAGCTAATAACAATCCTAGAACATTTTTTACAATGGTCGTCACAAAGGTAAACAGAATGGTGTTTCCCAAATATGTAAGATAGTTCTCATCCGCAGAAAGTACTGTCTTGAAGTTATCAAGAGTGAAGATGAGCTTATCTGAATATGCAGACCAATTTGTAAAGGAATATCCGATACCTACCAGACCGGGAACGACAAACAATATCACGTATAGCACAAGTGCGCCAAAGGCGAAATAAGTAGGATACATTTTTCTAAGATGCATTATTCTAGCTCCTGTTAATATGCCATTCGACTTTTCTATCAATTACCCGAAGGGGCAAGCGATAATTTCACTTGCCCCTTTTCTCTATTACGGCGCCGTTCTTATCGGATGAGCCTATATTGATTTATGCAAAAGATTACTTCCAGGCTTCGTCACCCGCCGTGGTTGCTTGGTTGGATCTATTCTTGTCGATGTTCTCCAACATCTTGATCGAATCACTTTCACCGAGAATGACGTTCGTTATCTCCTTTCCAATCTCCATCCATTGTGGATTCAGGTACTTTACCGCCGTTTGGAACACTGTGCCATGGTTGGGGTATCTCGCATAAAATTCCTTTACGTTATCGGAATACTTGTTGCCCGAATCCTTATAGGGCAATGCGTTGTATCTGGGTACGTTGTCAATCATGTACTGGATGTTTTCAGGTTTGGCGAGAAACGCAAGATATTGCTTTGCCGCATCAGGATTCTGGGAACCGGAGTATACAAAGCGCGTAGGGCACACAGGGTTCATGTTTAGGATCTGATTGTCTACTATGGGCATTACAAAGTAGCCAATATCTTTAGCAAGGAACTCAGGATACATCCCGGCAACCTCCTCCGGGAATCCCTGCTGCGCCACAAACATCGCAAACTTTCCGCTCCCAAAGTTTTTTGCAGCGTCAGCGAACGTGTTCGACATATAGTTGTCGCCCCAGTAACCGTTGTCAACCATTTCCTTAATTTGATCAATTGCTTTTTTCATAACGGCACTTTGCGCGAACGTGGTTTGATTGTTGTTTAGCTTATCAGCTAAGCCAGGCTCGCTCGCTTCATAGGCAGGGCCCATTTCGGGAAACCAAAGAACGTGATGCCATCCATCTGAAACGCATTCATAAATAGGTGTTATGCCAGCGCTTTTAATCGCATCACAAACCGACTTAAATTCATCAAAAGTCTTGGGAATAGAAAGATTAAGATCAGAAAAAATCTTTTTATTGTAAGCGACCGCCCAAACGGCAGAAATATCAGCGACTGGCTGACCATATACTTTCCCGTTTGCAGATACTTCGGTGGCCGCAAGAGGATCGAGCCGAGAGACCCACTCCTCGCCCGAGAGATCCAGCGCGTTTTTTTCAACGTTCAACTGCGTCACGATGTCAAACTTACCCGCCTGAGAACCGAACAAATCAGTGCATTCACCTGCATTAAGCTTCGTCAGCAGTAGGTTGAAGTATTGATCCGAGGGAACAATTTGATAGTCAATCTTGATGCCTGTCTCCTCTGTAAATTTCTTCCCCAAATCCATTTCAGCATCCATAACCCAATCTTGACTAGCCATGTAACTTATGGTTACTTCCTTCTTTGGAGCTTCCGCTGCAGGGGTCTCCACCGCAGGCGCGGCAGGTGCCGGTTTTTGAGGGGCCTCATTGACTGAGGGTGCAACACACGCCACCGTGCTGAAGACCATCAGAGTTACTAGTAATCCAACGATAACTTTCTTCATGGCTTCCTCCTCGTATTTGACAAGCTTTCACTTGCCATTTAAAATAAATTGATACCCTAAGAATTATTATATATGTCCAAGCAGTAAAGGGAATGGATGCCTTCCCCCAATTCCATGTATCATTTTAACCAGTCCATCTTGAGGAAACCATTATGAAGCGCAATACCATTCGCTCCGCATTGTTTTTAACATATTCAATCATCATTTGTATATCGTTCCTCTCTGTCGCCCTGTTCTTCTCTCTGACCGAGGCGCCAAGGCTAAAGACACAAGCTCTTGCAAGTTTAGTACAGAGTGGAAAAAACATTACGGCATCTATAGATAGTGAATTCTCGCAGATGAAGATGGTTGCATTGAATATTGCTTATTCCAACCTCGTCAAAGACCGGTTTATAGGATACCTTAATAGTAAGAATAATCTTTATGAAAAGGCAGAGAACACTAAAGTACTTGGTGATTTATTGACGGCAATTATCGGACCAAACCGGCCTGTTGATCAAATTTATCTTTACGCGCCAAACGACAGTGTTATAGCATCAGGTTTACTAAACGGTACATTTATCAATTCTCCGGCCGAACTGTCTTGGTATAGCAGGGCACTGGAAGACATCAACAATATGGCCATCGTGTATTCCGGAATCGATCATCGACTTTCAAAATATTTTACAAACCCGCAGAGTCAGCAATTTATATCTTTTGCAATGCGATACTTCGATGTTTTTAACAATCCCCAAGGATTTATTGAAATAAAGAAAAACTTGCGCAAAGTGTTTTCCGCAGCCTTTGAATATAACAGCATATACGGTGAACAGATTTTTATTGCTGATGAAGATAGGAATATTGTATATCCAATCAACACCGATCCCGCTGCCGAAAGCCTGTTGTTCATCCGGCAAAATAATTATCCCGCCGGAATTACAAAGGAATCGGAATCGAGTGAATATATTATCTGCTCTCCTTCCCAGCTTTCAGGTTTCAGCACCATCATTGTCATAAATGACGCTAAACTACTGCAACCCGTTTACTCCTATATAAAAAATATCGTCCTAATTACAATTTGCGCGTTGATCATGGCGCTCATTATGGCATATTTCGCGGCTCAATATATCACAAAGCCTATTGGCGATATATACCATGAAGTCATTAATTTTGACATCACAAGTACCTATAAGAGAAAAAAAATCCAAACCAATATCAAAGAGCTTAAAACGCTCTATGACAGCTTTTCTGATATGCAGGAAAAACTTATCGAAAGCATCAATAAGCAATTACTTTTACAAAATCAGGAGATGCAGTCTCATATGTTGGCCCTGCAGGCACAAATGAACCCTCATTTCCTCTACAACAGTCTTGCAGCAATCCAATCCATGGCGGAAGAAGGTATGAATCGCGAAATCGTCATAATGTGCTTATCCATGTCAAACATACTTCGCTACATCTCTTCCGATACAAAGCAAGAAGTCGCACTAGCAGATGAAATTCGATACACCCAGGATTATTTATGCTGTATGATGATTCGGTATCAAGGCGATCTGGAATATACCATTGACATTCCCGAACAAATGAATAGAATTAAAGTACCGAAACTCTGTGTACAATTACTCGTCGAAAATGCCATTAAATATACTTCCACAAGACGCCCGCCGTATCATATAGCCATTTCGGGGAGATATGAAGAAAAACAATACGAACTTTCTATTCAGGATAATGGCCCTGGGTTCAGCAATGATTCACTTACTAATATCAATAAAAAAATCAGTGAAATAGATAAAACAGGGTTGCTACCCTCACTTGAGATCAATGGAATGGGGCTATTAAACGTTTATATTCGGCACAAACTCCTTCACGGAAACCACATCATTTTCAAAGTAGAAAATACTAAAACGGGCGCATGCATCACAATCGGAGGAGTATACGAATAATGAAATTTCGAGTAATCGTGGCAGATGACGAAAAGCTCATTGCCGCAAGCATTGCGCGAAATATCGAAAAGGCAAATGATGCCTTTTCGGTAGTGAGCATTGCCTATGATGGCGCTGAAGCTTATGCCCTTGTTCAAAGCCAGGCGCCTCACGTCGTCTTCAGCGACATCAAGATGCCGGAAATGGATGGGCTTGAGTTAATTAGACATATCTCACAAGAATATCCTGCCATAAAAACCATCATCGTCAGCGGCTATAATGATTTTGAATTAGCGCAGTCCGCGCTTCAGTGTAGCGCAACCGACTATATTTTAAAGCCCATAAACCCTTTCATTCTTCAAAGAACGCTCAATAAGCTTGAGCGCACACTTCTCGCCGAAAAAAATATGCTATTGGTTGACCGTGAGAATAATTCGTTAGATATCTACAATAGCATTGTAGCTTATATCGCCCATAATTATGCGGAGCAAATTAACTTTACTAAAATCGCCTCACAATATGGCTTCTCTGCCGCTTATCTAACCAAGATTTTCAAAAAGCACAGCGGCATACCGTCCGGAAGATATTTGAACGAATATCGAATTAATGTAGCCAAGAAGTTATTGTTGGACACCGATCTTTCAATAAAAGCCATTGCTGAGAAAGTTGGATTCTTCGATCAGTTTCATTTCAGCAAAAATTTCCGAAATGTCGTTGGCATATGCCCTACTCAATTTAGAAAAAATCAGTAGCTTCGATTATAAATATAGAACGGAGAATAAACCAAAATCAAGATTCTGCATGGAGGAGGAACGCTTCACCCCCATATACCGATGAGGGCGAAGACCGGAGCAAAGTTTTCGGCTCCAGAAACAATTGCAGGCAAATCAAATGTTCCCAATGCCCTCCGAAATTGCATGAACCGGTGACTCGTTGAGCGGCCCAAGCGGCCCGTAACTTTCTATGGGATCATAGATGGTCACGGTGCAGGCGTCGCCTTCAAAATGAAAGCGGAGTTCCTTTTCAAAAGAGGTCTCAATCCAGCGCGCAAAAACAGAGAATGTTTTTTCCGTAATCCAGGCGCCGCTCAGGTACAAAAGCGTTGCGGCTTCTTGGGCAATAGAAAGCGTGTTAAGTGCCCGTGAGCCGTCCAGCGCAACATAAAGGCAGCGGGGGGAGCCGCCCAGTTGAATGTAAAGCATACAGGTATGTTTTTCAAAAGAGAAAGCAAATTTCGAGATGCCACCTGAGGCATGTATGCCACAAAACAGAGACAGTGTTGGATTCTCAAGCCGCAGAACACCAGAAGTCACGCCGTATACTCTGCCGCCGACAATACTTGCATAGCGCGAAAAGGGCTGATAAACCGGACGCGGCAGGCTGAGGCAACTCAATCGCCTCGCCAAATGCGCGGCAGCTGCCGGTTGTTCCTGGATAGGGCCATCTGCCGTTATGTCATTTAGAAAATCCCATAGTGCATCCAAGGTTTTTTGCGGCCCATCAATGCCTTTTCCAGTCTCGGTAATAGAAATAAGCATGTTTTGCCGCGGCAGTACAACGCAGAACTGTCCCATCGCGCCATCCGCGCGATATGCGCCTTCCGGCCGGCACATCCATATTTGAAATCCGTATCCACATACGTTATCGTATGCAAAAGGATACTCGACACCTTGCATGGAAGAATCAATTTGTGCGGAGGTAGCAAGCCTAATGTACTCAGAGGAGAGAATCTGCTCACCCCCCGCAAAGCCGCCATCGGCATAAAGCTTCATCAGGCGCAGGTTATCTTCCGTGGTGGCATACAAGCCCGCCCCGGCTGCTTCAGTACCATCCGGCATATAAACCCATTTAAGATTATCGGCATCGATACCGATTTTGTCAAACAGCTTCACTTTAAGATAATGGCGCAGATCAGTATTGGTGCACTTTTTAATAATGGCAGCAAGCAGGGAAGAGCCTATGCTATTGTACATGAAGGTGCTTCCGGGCGGATGTATGACCGGTGTTGCAAGAAAATCTCTGATCCAGCCGGAAGAAGGGGATGGCATATTCTCCATCCCGCAACCCATGCAAAGTATGTCGCGGATTGTGAGTTGTTGCAGAAAAGGGCTAATCTCTGATGGAGCTTCCTCGGCAAAAAGATCAATGATCCGGTTTTCAAGTTGCAGCAGGCCTTCCGTATACGCAATGCCGATTGCGGTGGCTGCATATGTTTTTGTAACGGACATCAGGTTGTGGGGAACTCCAGGCGCGTAGGGCCTCCACCAGCCTTCCGCGCAGATCTTCCCAAACCGCATGATCTGCAGGCTGTGCATCTCTGTAAAGCCGCCTTCAAGTACATTCAAAAGTTTCTCGATTGCCGCGCTGGAAATTCCAACCGATTCAGGTGTTACGCGCGGAAATTCAACTCGCATTGCAAAGCCTCTTTTCTATTTTAATTTTATCATAAAGGAAAATTAGAAAATGTCAATCGATTGACATTATGTATAAAACATGTTACAAAGATAGTATATACTCAAAGAAACAGGAGACGATATGGCAACACTCAAGGATGTAGCCGAACGTGCGGGAGTTACTGTAACAACAGTGTCTAGAATGTTGAATAAAAAGGCACAGGTTAGCAAGAAAACCCGTGAAAAAATTAATCAGGCGTTCAAGGAACTCGATTACCAACCCAATGAGCTAGCAAGGTCGCTTTCGAAGAAAACCAGCAGCTTCATTGGCCTAATTATATCTTCTGCACAAAACTATTTCTATTGCAAGGTCATTGACTATGTAGAGCGTTATTCGACGCAGTATGGGTATAAGCTGCTGCTATGCGTTTCCAATCATGAGCCTGAAAAAGAACGCGAATACTTTAACATGCTAAAGGCGCATAAAGTGGCTGGGGTAATTCTAGGAAGTCATACGCAGAATCTGGATTTGAGCGATGCAAATTTTGAATCACCAATCATCACGTTTGATCGTATGATCTCCACCTCTATACCGGCTGTGGGATCAGATAACTATCATGGGGGCGTATTGGCTGCAAAGCATCTGCTTGCAAAAGGTTGCAAAAAGCCCGCGTTTTTTACAGTTTCGCCGGTGGCGGGATTCATGGCCAATATGCGCTATAATGGATTTTCAGAGATTTGGCTACAACATGATATCAAGCCAATTTACTATGAAGCACCATATGAGCGAATGATATCCATGCGTTATGAAGATGCGATTGAGGATTTTTTCAAACAGCATCCGGATGTGGATAGCATCTTTACATCCAATGATATTGCTGCTGTGGAATTTCTCAGGTTCTGCCTGCGCAACGGCATTAGCGTCCCTCAGCAGGTAAAGGTGATTGGATACGACGATATCGAGCTTGCGGGCATCTATACGCCCGCGTTAACGACAATCCGGCAGCCGGTGGAGGATATTTGCCGGTTTTCGGTAGAAAGCATTGTCAATTACAAGGAAAAAAGCATACCGATCAGCACCATATTCCCTGTTCAATTGATTGAACGAGAAAGTACATGAAACGGATGGCTCACGCTTTGATATGCGGAGATGTCAACCGAATAACAATCGAACTTGTTGCTTGTGTTGATTAATTATGCAGACGGACATAAAGAAGCTTTAAATAAGATGCCCCCTTTCGCACTAACCGTCTATTTCAGGCGGTTAGTGTTTTATTAGCAATGATGTTTTGTCGTGTATTTTTTTGAGATCGAAATGTCAAACGGTTGACATTTATTTCGCGGTAGTATATGATTTATTCGTATTACACAGGCGTGGCATATCATTATCACACATCTTTAGGAGGTAATTATGAACAGAAGTCGAATCTTGGCATTGTTTCTTGCAGTTCTGATGCTGTCGACCGTATTCGTGGCCTGCGCCAAAAAACCGGAAAGCCCGGCAAGCGCAGACACAACCGCGAGGTCTGCCCAACCCGCAAGCACCCCCGCACAAACGGATGCTCCTGGTGATACACAGAAAGAGGTAAAGATCACATATTTTAATACTTCCGCGGAAGTAAACACCATGTTTGAAAGCATGTTTGCAAGGTACCATGAACTTCACCCGAATGTAACAATTGAATTAATCCCTACGGGCATTGGAGAAGGCCAGCAGGAAAAACTGCAATCCTTATACGCCTCTGGAAATGCGCCGACATTTATGAACGTCGATCCGGCTAATGTCATCGAATATAAAGACAGGTTGCTTGAGCTGACGAAGCAGGCGCAGCCTTGGCTGGAGCAGGCCAACGACGGCGTCATTGACGCAGGCACGTTTGACGGTAAGATTTTAGGCGTTCCTTTCAGCGTACAGGGGTATGGCCTGCTTTACAACAAACGGGTTGTAGAAGAAGTATATGGCGGTTCGTTTGATCCTTCCATAATTAACACACGCGATGCACTCAAGGCATTCCTCGAAAAGATTGAGGCGGCTGGTGTTCCCGCTACCATGCTTCATGGCGCAAACTGGTCTCTGGGCGGGCACTACCTGACGCTGAGTTATGCAGTACAAGGGCCTGCGACATCGGATGGAACAGGATTTATTGATGCAATCAAGGCTGGAACGGCCAAGATTGAAGATAGCCCGATTTTCCAGGGCTACATGGATACGCTGGACCTTCTCATTGCGCACAATTATAACAAGGCCGATCCGTTGGTGGGGGATTTCAACAAAGACGTACAATCCTTTGCAGAGGGAAAATGCGCAACATTCTTTATGGGGGACTGGGCGTGGACATCTATGACTTCTCTTGAAAATATTGACAAGGAGTACGGATTTATTCCGATACCCTGGAGCAACAATTCGGGCGATTATGGCAACACCCAGGTTGTTATGGTACTGCCGAAGTTTAATGCCATTGACAAATCCCAAAACACGCCCGAGCAGCAGCAGGCTGCTTTGGAAGTACTCGAATGGATGCTTACCGATCCCGAAGGGCAACAATTCTTCCTGGACGCCGGGTTCTGCATGCCGTACAAGAATGTCCGGAGCGATGTGACGTATAACTCTATGACACAATCGATTGCGGACTATGCAAACGACGGCAAGACAATCAATCTTGGCTGCTTCTCCTACATCACAGGTGATGCGTGGACCGAGACGGGCAACCTGATGCTAAAGTACCTTGCAAAAGCAATAGACAGGCAGCAGCTTGCGCAGGGCATCAATGATTATTGGAAAAGCGTGAAGTAAAGGCGGAATGGGATAGGGCGGATAATTGTATGATTATCCGCCCTGAAAAAGGAGCGACAATGAAGAAACAGAACAAAGCGCTCAGAAATGCGGGTACGTTCCTGACGTTTATGGGTCCTTCCCTGATCGCATTTACCTGCGTGCTGTTTATCCCGCTTATTTACGGATTCTATTTGACATTTACCAATTACAGCCCAATCACGGGAGCACAGGAACTTATTGGATTTAACAACTATATTGCTGTTTTTACGGATGCGGAATTTTTAGAGCAGTTTGCAAAGACTTTGGGCTATGTGTTTTTCTCTGCTGTTCTTTGCAATGTGCTCGCATTTATCCTCGCTTTCCTGCTGACAAGCAGCATCAAAGGCCAAAGCTTCTTTCGTGCCGGTTTTTTTACACCCAACTTAATCGGCGGCGTAATCCTCGGATACATATGGAAATTTATTTTTGCCAATGTCGTTACGCTTATTGGCAAAAGTCTAGAATATGAGCCGTTGATGACATCGTTTTTGACCAATCCTGAAAGAGCGGTCTGGGCGATGGTAATTGTAACCGTGTGGCAATATGCGGGTTACTTGATGATGATCTATATTGCTGGGTTTGTTGGCGTCCCGCGCGATGTTCAGGAAGCGGCCGAACTTGACGGAGCAACCGGTATTATGAAATTGTTCCGCGTGACTATTCCGCTGATGGTGCCCTCGTTTATCATTTGTTTCTTCATATCCGTATCAAGGGGCTTCATGGCGTATGACCTGAATCTAGCTCTGACGAACGGACAGCCATATGGCGCAACGCGCCTTGCAGCAATGCATATTTACCAGAAGGCATTTCAGGCAAACCAATATGGCGTGGGGCAGGCGGAGGCAATCATTTTGTTTATTGCCGTTGCAATCGCCGCCGTATCACAAGTTATTTTGAGCAAAAAACTTGAGGTGGAAGCATGACGGGGAAAAGCAGAAACAAATGGCCGATTTATGTAGCAGTATGGGTACTCCTTATTCTATTTGTGGCGCCGTTTTATTTGATGATCATCAATTCTTTTAAAACGACGCAGCAGTTCGTCGACAGCCCATTTTCCCTGCCGGGCAGCCTTGATTTTAAAAATTATATCTCGGCATTTGAAAAGATGAATTTTCTCAACGCCATAAAAAACAGTGCTCTGATTACGCTAATCAGTGTTGCCGCTATTATACTGACATCCTCTATGGCAGCGTATTTTCTTGTACGCTACAAATGGAGAACAAACAAGATTATTTTCGCCATATTGGTTGCATCCATGATTGTACCGTTTCAGGCGATTATGATACCGCTTGTAAGCATTTATGGAAACCTGCAGCTTATGAACAGCAAGTGGGTGCTGATGTTTATGTATTTGGGATTTGGGCAGGCGTTTGCAATTTTCATATTCCATGGCTTTATCAAGAATATTCCTCTTGAAATGGAGGAGGCTGCGCTGATTGATGGGTGCAACAGAATCCAGTCTTTCTTCAAAATCGTATTTCCACTGTTGCGTCCGGTAATGGTAACGGTACTCATTCTTGATGTGCTGTGGATATGGAACGATTATCTGCTTCCAAGTCTTGTATTGCTTTCGCCGGTAGAGCGGACATTGCCGTTATCGACCTATAGTTTTTTCAATTCCTACAGCGTAGACTTTGCACCGCTCATGGCGGGTATTGTGCTAACCATATTGCCTGTACTGGTTGCATATCTGTTTGCGCAAAAGCAAATTGTAAAAGGCGTTGTGCAGGGGGCAATTAAGTAATGCTTGAAATCGGCTATAAAGAATTGCAGACATCTGTACGTTTCTTTGGAAGAACATTTGCTGATGAGGCGTGCGGAGCGGTCTTTTTTAACTGGACGGGTGCGGGTTTTACACTCACATTTGAGGGGACAAGACTTGATGTTACGCTGCTTGCATACGAAACGGTGTTTCTTCCGGAGGGTATACATTGGCCATGGATATCCGTCTTTGTAGATGGAGGAGAGCGCCCTGCAACAGAGTTTTGCATCGACAGGCGCGCTGCAACATATACCCTATTCCAGAGTGAGACCTGCGAACGACATACAATCCGGGTTGTGAAGCGTTCCGAAAACGACAAGGGCAAGCTTGGCCTTGCTGCGATAGGAGGCGAAGGAAGGCTTTTGCCGGTGGAATATCCGGCAACGCCCCGCCGGCTTGAGTTTGTTGGAGATTCTATCACTTGCGGATTTGGAAATGCGGCGAATGGGCGTGATGACCCTTTTCGCACGGAATGCGAGGATGGGTTACAAACATATGCGGCTCTCGCGGCAAACATGCTTGGTGCGGAATATCATAGCATATGCATCTCCGGCATTTCGCTTTGCATGCCGCTTGAACCGGGATTTCGCCTCAGGTTGCCGGAAAATCCGGATATGGGGTTCCCCATACGCGCAATGGAAAACTACTATTTATATACAGACCGCCCTTATGAGGAAAAGATAGGCCGGGAGAGCGGATTTCAGGAATGGACATTTTCTGAGTTTGTTCCCGACGCAATCATCTTGAACCTTGGAACAAACGACTCATTCCGCATTAAAGCTGCCAAGGATAAGAGAAACGAAGAAGCACATTTTGAAGAATCATACCAAGCGTATCTTGCTTCTTTACGCAGGTACAATGGAAGTAAACCGATAATTGCATGTACGTTAGGTCCTATGGACTATTATCTGTATGATAATATACTGCGCGCGGCGGAAAGACATCAGAAGGAAGCGAGAGACGAACGGATATTTTGTTTAAAATTCGGCGGCATTTTTCCCTGGCAGGAAGGCTATGGCGGAGGAGAGCATCCTTCTACTGCTACACACAGGCGCATGGCAGTAGAACTAACGCACGAACTGAAGCGCTGGCTGTGAAAATTATGAAAACCAAGAGGATTTCGCAATGGCGGTAGAAAACAAGGTGATGCTGATTACCTACGCGGACAGCATGGGCGGAGATTTGAAAATCTTAGAACAATTGCTCAAAGCTTATTTTCAAAAAGCACTGGGGAGTATCCATATCCTTCCGTTTTATCCATCTTCCGCAGACCGCGGGTTTGCGCCGATGACTTATCGAGAAGTGGATCCATCATTTGGCACATGGCAGGATGTAGAGAGAATTTCAAAAAACTTCGGCCTGATGTATGATTTTATGATCAATCACATTTCCAGAAGTTCAGAATATTTTCAGGACTTTGTTGCGCACAAGGATGCTTCTAGATACCGTGATTTGTTTATCCGTTGGGAATCATTCTGGGACGAAGGGCGGCCATATCCAAGCGATATTGATGCCATCTATAAAAGAAAGCCAAGACATCCGTTTACAGAAGTTGCGTTTGCGGATGGATCGTCAGGAAAAGTATGGTGCACATTTGACAATGAGCAGATTGATCTTGATCTGACCAGTACTGTTGGAAAGACGTTCGTTTTTGAAAATCTAAAATATTTGTCGCAGCGGGGGGCATCAGTCATCCGTCTGGATGCCTTTGCATATGCAATCAAAAAGCAGGGGACAAGCTGCTTTTTCCTAGAGCCGGAAATTTATACGCTGCTTGAAGAGATTCAGGATCATCTTACGCCTTATGGTGTACTGGTGCTTCCGGAAATACATGAGCACTACACCATGCAGCTGAAGCTTTCGCAAAAAGGGTTTTGGGTATATGATTTCGCGCTGCCTATGTTGATGCTTTACAGCATTTATGAGGGCAAAGCGGGCCGACTTTTCAACTGGCTGAAAATTTGCCCACGAAAGCAATTCACAACCCTAGATACACATGATGGCATCGGCATAGTGGATGTGATGGGCCTCTTAAGCGAGCGGGAAATAGAGCAGACCAAGCAAAACATATTCAATCGTGGTGTTAATGTCAAGCCCGCATATAATACCATGAGCTACAATAATCTTGATATTTATCAGATTAACAGCACGTTCTATTCCGCGCTTGGAAACCGGGATGACGCGTATCTGCTCTCCCGTGCGGTGCAATTTTTTGCACCGGGTATTCCCCAGGTATATTATGTGGGATTGCTAGCGGGAGAAAACGATATTGATCTGCTTGAGGCAACCAAAATCGGTAGGAATATCAACCGGCATAGCTACAAGCAATATGAAGTGGATGAGGCTCTAAAGCGTCCGGTTGTGCAAAAATTGATCGCACTGATGGAATTCCGCAATACCTGTCCAGCGTTTAACGGAGCGTTCAGAGTAGAGCAGCAGGATGCATCCACTCTGCTGTTAACCTGGACAAATGGAGAGCATCTTGCACAATTAATTGCTAATTTTCAGGATATAAGCTATCAAATTTCATATACAGGTGGCGGGCAATTGACATAGAGAGTCGGAATATAGACCTCTCAATGTATTAATACATACAGTATTCACTCCCAGCGGCAAACCCTCCTTCCCATTACGGGAAGAAGGGTTTATTTTAGTTACATGGACGGGCAAGCCACGATTACGCCAGGGAATCTTTTTGCTGTACCCACAAGGCGGCAGATTGACCACGATCGCTACATGGACCGTTATACCCGGAGTACTCCGTTAAATTAGATGAAATACTCCTACTCTCATAAAAGTCGAAAGCTTTGTGAGTGCGAGGGACAACCCACGTATCTCGCTGAGCGTATAGACGAAATCGTATCCTAGGTTCTTCGGCATCTTTTTTCCGGTATGAGGGTACAGCCTATCAAGAGCGGTTAGAGGCCACGTTGAGCAGCAAATTGCTTTCAATCGTACACACAGAAAAAGGCATCCATGATCTTGAAAAGAGCCGGCAGTTGGTTGGTAGGCTGCAAGAGGAGGAGCGTTGTCTAGTCAAAGTATCTACTCTCCTGAGGACATACCAAAGCGCTAACGGCTGTAAAGGAGCATACCTCTTCTTTGGAGCAGCAATATGCAGTTTGGAGGATGATGCGTTCAATCATCCTCTAACCATTGAAAAAGTGCATCTCCGATATGAATTAGGCCAGCAGGTACTTCCATCAATCATCTATATATTTCTTATTTACATATATGTTAGAATTACATGCTAGAAATTGTATTGAAGCGGTATGATTGTTTGGCTCTTTCAGAACTCTGCAGGCGTGAACAATTTGAACCTTTTATTGGAGTGTGGATTTCATGGAACGTATTGTGCAAGCTATAGGCCTGGCCATTGTGCTCGGCTTTATCGTTTTTGGCATTGACGATTTCATCTGGGATATATGCAATATTGTTCGCAACATCAGGCGCGTGGAAAATGACCGCCTGCCGATCGAACGTCTTGACGCCGTACCGCCGAAATTGCTGGCGGTAATGGTTGCGGCATGGCATGAAGACAATGTGCTTGAAGCGGTCATAGACAATATGATCTCGTCTGTTCAGTACCCGCGAACCATGTATCATGTCTTTATCGGCGTATATCCAAACGATGCGCCGACCATTGACGTTGCAAAAAAATTGGCGCAAACGTATGACAATGTGCACATGGTCATAAACGCCCGTCCTGGTCCTACCTGCAAGGCGGACAATATTAACAATATTATCCGGTACATCAAACAATTTGAAAGCGAACGCAAATGGCGGTTTCACTCGGTTACCATACATGATTCCGAGGATGTGGTGCACCCCTATGAACTCAAGCTTACGAACTATCTGCTTGATTTCTATGACGTGATGCAGTTTCCCGTGATTCCGCTGCAGAAAATGCCCACCTTGGCAAACATGTTTCAAAGCATGACGATCGGCACGTATGCCGACGAATTTGCGGAAAACCATTTTCGGGGGATGGGAACCCGGGAGGCAATGTCTGCCGTGGTGCCATCGGCAGGAACGGGGTTCGTCCTATCACATGCAATCCTTGACCATTTCGGAAGCGAGCCGCTTTGCCCTGAGGACAGTTTGACCGAGGATTATAAGTTATCGCTGATTTTGGCTGAGCAAGGATTTCAGACGCATTTTGTTCTGGAAAAAGTGCCCCGCCTGATGGACAACCATACCGTGCGATGGGATTTCGTCGCAACAAGAAGCTTTTTCCCTGATACATTCCAGACGGCCGTCCGGCAAAAAACACGCTGGATATACGGCATCACCATGCAGTCGGCCAAAATCTCCGAGGTTTTCAAACCCGGCGCAATGGGGTTTACAGGCAGATACTCGCTTTATAAGGATTTGAAGGCCAAGTTGAGCAACCTGATGGTACTGCCCGGCTACCTCGCCTTTGTCTATTTTGTTTTGTCGTTGTTTGTTTCGCTCCCCTATATGTATCCCCGGAATTCACTGGCGTACGGGCTCTGCGTATTTCTGACGTTTATGATGGTTTTCCGCCAAATCATGCGGGCTGTAGCGATTGCGAACTTCTACGGCTTTAAGAGCATGGCCATCGCATGCCTGTTTCCCCCGCTGATGCCTGTTCGCCTGGTTTGGGGCAATATTATCAACATGGTGGCGACCCTTCAGGCGTGGAAACTCTTTTTTCTTGGAACGGGAACCAAGAAGAAAAAGAAAAAGGTTGCATGGAACAAGACGGACCATACGTTTTTGCAGAAGCAGACGCTGCGCCGCTACTACCGGAATATTGGAGATATTTTGCTGGAGAAGCAGTATATTGATGTCAGCACGTTAAGCAGCGCGCTCCGCCAGAGCAAGGCGGAAGGATTGCGTATTGGCGAAGTGCTTTTGCGGCAAGGCCTCGTGTCGGAAGAGCAGGTGGCGGAAGCCATCTCAAATGTGCATCATAAAATTTTTATCGGCAAGCCTTCTGTTTTTTCCGGCAGCCTTTCGGATGCGTTTGATAAAGAGCTGCTTGAAAGATTGCGCATCTGTCCCATTCTAAAAACGAAAGCAGGCTATGTCTTCGCTGTAACCGAATCCTCCGATATCGACGGTATTCCCGCGCTGCTCGGCATTCGCGCAGAAAGCTGCCGCTTTGTTTACACGACCCAGACTGGCGTTCTTAATGCCCTCCGAAACCAAAGCGATGGCGAGACTTCTGCGCATAAGGCAATTCAGAAATACTTCGATATTGGCTCGATTACATGGGAACAAGCCGTGCTGGCAATGGATAAGTATGATTTCTCACCGGATATACTAGCTTACATGGGGCTTAAAGATGATGGCTACGCTGCCGCCAAACCCGCCGTTGCACTTGCACAGGGCGGTAACGCTTCGGCAGTGCGGCGCCATGATCTGGGTATCTGATCAAGTTCGGATATCCTATCGCCCCCGGAGGCGAGTGCAGTGTCGGTAAAGAAGAATTGGTTTGCCTGTCTGGCTGTCGCGATATTTGAAATTTGCGCTGTATATACCCTGTTCAGCGGCATGATGCATTTGGCTGGCGCCAAGCCACATCGGTTTCTATGGTATGGCGGGATCATCTGCGTCCTTGCGGCGGCATGGGCCTCCATCCACATTGCTTCGCGGCTCATGGTTCGCTGGAGGCCGTCGGTCTTTCAACAGGATCAGCAACGGCGGGGGATCATTGTTGAGCGGGCAATCGTTGCGTTTGTGATCGCAGCAAGCGCCATGATGCGAATCTGGGTGATCGCAAAGCTTCCGATTGCTCCCTCGTCGGACTATCAAACATACTATCAGGTCGCCGACTTGCTCTCTAAGGGCGGCCTTGGCGGCTCGGGCTACAGCGGTTACATTGCGCAATTTCCGCACGTGATCGGTTATCCCTTTATACTGTCGCTTCTTTTCAGGATTACGGGTCCTTCGCTGCAGGCGGGGCTTTATCTGAATATGGCTGCCGCCCTGCTCAATGTTTTTCTAACCTACCGCATTGCCCGCGTGCTGGGCGGGCGTCTGAGCGGCATGATTGCGTTGCTTGTGGCGGCATTCTGGCCTTCTCAAATTTTATATGGAGCAATTCTTGCATCCGAACCCGTCTTTACCTGTATGCTGCTCCTATCCATATGGCTTTTTATTTATTTGTATCGGTATCCGGCACGGCTGTGGAACAGGGAAGGCGCTGTATTTCTATGCTTTCTTCTGGGTGTTTCCCTTGCGCTCTCCAATGCCGTGCGCCCCCTATCGGTCATACTGCTTGTTGGAGTGATTCTCTGTATCATACCCTTTACCATAAGATTCGATAAAAACGAAAAGATGCTCAACGGAAAATTAAGCCGGGCGTCCTGTCAAGGCTGGTTCCTCGCCCTGGTTATTTCGTTGAGCTTCCTTCTTTGCAGCCGGTTGATCTCCGCATCGATTTCCAACACGATCGCTTACAAATTGCCCGGGGGCAGCGTCTCCTTTGGCTATAACCTTATGGTCGGCGTCAACATAGAGGCAAAAGGCGCCTGGAATCAGCAGGATGCGGAGTTTTTCTCAAACGAGTTTGCGTCGACGAATTCGCCGCAGGCGGCGCATCAGGCCAGCGTTGGCGTTGCGCTTGCGCGCATCGGCAGCGACCCCGTCGGGATTCTTAATCTGGCCATGGAGAAATTTACGTTTGTCTGGAGCAACGACGATTACGCCGGGACATGGACGACGCTCTTTCTGGAACAGCAGGGCGGGCTGACCCCGGAACGCGCGAACATCATCAACGCGTTTGCGCAGTGGAATGACTGGTTCTACCTGCCGAGCGTCTTCTTTTCTTCCATCTTAGGATTTCAATTGTTCAAACGGAAAGATACCGGCCCCGTGCAGGTGCTGATTTTGCTGTTTGTCGGCACGGTAATTTTGCATTTATTTCTCGAATCGCAAAACCGCTATCACTATTTTATGTTGCCGGTCTTTACGGTGCTTACTTCCATGGGCATCGCGGAAATATACCGGGCGTATATGCGCAGCCAAATCCGGGAATCAACGCTGCCCTGACCAAAGCTGCGTTTGTTTTCTGAATGACGGCGGGCATGCTTCAAATACTAAGCGTAGGAACCGAAAGTCATGAGGTGCTTATGAAAAAGATACTGATTGTGTTTGGAACACGCCCTGAAGCGATTAAAATGTGCCCCCTGGTTTTGGAGCTACGCAGGCATCCTTCGTTTGCAAGTGTGGTATGCGTAACGGGGCAGCACAGGCAAATGCTGGACCAGGTGCTGGACTTCTTCAAAATCATCCCGGATTACGACCTTTCCATTATGGAGAAAAAACAAACGCTGTTTGACATCACCACCAAGGTGATCAATGGTATGCATACGATATATGAATTGGAGAGGCCGGACGCCGTACTCGTGCATGGCGATACGCCGACAACCTTTGCGGCGGCGCTTGCTGCATTCTACATGAAGATTCCGCTCGGCCATGTGGAAGCGGGGCTGCGTACGCATGATATCTATGCGCCGTTTCCGGAGGAATTTAACCGACAGGCGGCAGGGCTGATCGCAAAGTGGCATTTCGCGCCGACTATAACTGCGATGAACAACCTGCTGTCCGAAGGAAAAGAGCCAAACACCGTATTCGTTACCGGCAACACGGTCATCGATGCGCTCAAATTTACAACGCGAGCCGGCTTTACCGATGAAACGCTCGCATGGGCGAAGGATTCCCGCATGGTACTGCTGACCGCACACCGGCGGGAGAATTGGGGGATGCCTTTAAGAAACGTATTCCGCGGCGTCCGGCGCGCTGTTGAAAAACTGCCGGATGCCAAGGTTGTATTCCCCATCCATCAAAACCCCATCGTGCGGGAGGATGCGCAGGTGCTCGCAGGCTGCCCGAACATACGCATCATTGAGCCGGTCGACGTACTGACATTCCACAATTATATCGCCCAATGCCACATGATATTGACGGACAGCGGCGGCATTCAGGAAGAGGCCTCCGCATTCGGCAAGCCGGTGCTGGTACTGCGCGATGTAACGGAACGCCCGGAAGGAGTGGATGCCGGCACCCTTAAGCTGATAGGCACCAGCGAGCAGGCGGTATACGAGAATTTTTTATGTTTAATGACCGACCTCGAGGAATATGAACGCATGAGCCGTGCCGCGAGCCCTTATGGCGACGGTCATGCCTGCGAGCACATCGCTAGGATATTGTCCGGCGGCCTTGAAGGACCCGCCGGCCCATCGAGCGTGTTTTAGCAAGCGGCGCGAATACAACTGCAACCAAGAAGCGTCTCCAGTCATTCCATGCATTGCCCAAAAATTTACTTTTCCCCTTTGTAAAGTCCTACTGATAAGCTATCGTTCCCGATCCATCTGGCGCTTCAGGAATGATCAATCGTGCTGGGTTATAAAGGTAAGGGAACGCATGGCAAAACACCATCGCTGCCGCCATGCTGGAAGGGTCAGACTTCCAAAGCGGCAAACGGTGAGCACCTGTATATAGGCGGAATCCGAAAGAGCAAATGTATTCTAATTTTAATGAAAATAATGGAAAGATACTGAAAACTGATTGATAAAATCAGAATTAATGGTATGATAGAATTCTAAGGCATAAAAATATAATGGGGGTAAGTATGAAAAAGATCATAAGTATGATGCTTGTGGTTGCAATGTTTTTCGCATTTGCAGCTTGCAGCCAGCCCGGCAATTCGCCTGCGAAACCTTCTGAGGCGCCTGCCGCGCCTGCCGAGACAAAAGCCCCGGACGCAGCGGCTCCCGCTCCTGCCGATGCTGAAAAGGATTACCACATCGGTATCGTAACCGGTTCCGTCTCCCAGTCTGAGGATGACAGGCGCGGCGCCGAAGCATTCCAGGCAAAGTACGGCGAAGACATGGTCAAGCTGGCCATCTATCCCGACAACTTTACCGAGGAACTTGAAACCACCATTCAGACGATCGTGAACCTTTCTGACGATCCGCAGATGAAGGCCATCATTGTCAATCAGGGCGTTCCCGGCACAACGGAAGCGTTCCGCAAAATTAAGGAAAAAAGGCCTGACATCCTCTGCATCGCAGGTGAATCTCACGAGGATCTCCCCGAAATCGGTAGCGCGGCAGACCTCGTCTCCAACAACGACTTCGTTGCCCGCGGCTATCTGATTATCCGTACCGCACATGAACTTGGCTGCGACACCTTCGTTCACATCTCCTTCCCGCGCCACATGGCTTATGAGACGATGAGCCGCCGTGTTGCCATCATGAAGGCAGCTTGCGAAGAGTTCGGTATGAAGTTTGTCCTTGAGACCGCTCCCGACCCGACCTCCGATGTCGGTATTCCCGGCGCTCAGGCTTATGTTCTTGAGAAAGTCCCCGAATGGGTTGAGAAGTATGGCAAGAATGCCGCTTACTTCTGCACCAACGATGCGCACACCGAGCCGCTGCTCAAGCAGCTCCTTGCGTACGGCGGATTCTTCATTGAGGCCGACCTCCCCTCCCCGCTGATGGGCTATCCCGGCGCACTGGGCCTTGACTTGACCGCAGAGGCCGGTGACTTTGAGAAGATCCTTGCCAAGGTTGAAGCCGCTGTCGTTGAAAAGGGCGGCGCAGGCAAATTCGGTACGTGGGCATACTCCTACGGCTATACCGTTTCTGCTGGCCTTGCACAGCACGCCATGAACGTCCTCAATGGTGAGAGCGAGCTTCTCGATATCGATGATATCTCGAAGGCTTACCAGGTATTCTCTCCGAATGCCGAATGGAACGGCTCGAGCTACACCAATGCTGAAACCGGCGTCAAGTCCGACAACACCTTCCTTGTCTATCAGGATACTTACATCATGGGCAATCCCGGCCACTTCATGGGTTCCGCAAAGGTCGAAGTTCCTGAGAAGTACTTCACCACCAAGTAATTCGCTTACGTAAACGGTTCCTTGTAAAATCAGGGGGGAGGTCTCAATCCTCCCTCCTCTTTGTTTCTATCTTGTTTTATGTTGGGGTGCGGCTATGGTAAATAACAATCCTCCATTACTGGAGATGCGAAATATTAAAAAGGACTTCTTTGGCAATCAGGTCTTGACCGACATCAACCTCACGTTGAACAAAGGTGAGGTCATTGGTCTTGTTGGCGAAAACGGAGCCGGCAAAAGTACCTTGATGAAGATTCTCTTCGGAATGGATGTTATCAGGGAAACCGGAGGCTATGAAGGAGACGTTCTCATCAATGGTGAGAAAGCCGAATTCTCCACGCCATTTGACGCGCTTGCGGCAGGCATTGGCATGGTCCACCAGGAGTTCTCCCTGATCCCTGGGTTTACGACCACGGAAAACATCCTGCTCAACCGCGAGCCAAAGAAGAAAAACATCATTTCAGAAATTTTCGGAGAGCGACTCAATACCCTTGATTACAATGAAATGACCGGACGAGCCGAACGGGCCATCGAAAAAATGGGCGTCAGGATTGATCCGAATATGGTCATCAGCGATATGCCGGTCGGACATAAGCAGTTCACTGAGATCGCAAGAGAGCTCAGCAAGGATCAACTCAAGCTGCTGATTCTTGATGAGCCGACCGCCGTGCTTACGGAAAAAGAAGCAGAGGCGCTGCTTAGCTCCATACGGGGTATGGCCGCAAGCGGCATTGCCGTGATTTTTATCACGCACAGATTGCATGAGATTCTTACGGTATGCGATAAGGTTGTGACCATGCGTGACGGTTATGTGGTCAAAGACGTCCCCGCAAAAGAAACCAATGTCGCCGAAATCTCAAAATGGATGGTGGGCAGAAGTGTCAATGCCGCTGCCGCAACAGACATCAAGATTGATCCTGCTGCCAAGGTGATTATGTCCATTCGCAAGCTTTGGGTGGACATGCCCGGTGAGACGGTACGCAACGTCAACCTCGATATCAAAGAAGGCGAGATCCTTGGGATCGGCGGCCTTGCAGGGCAGGGCAAGCTCGGCATTCCCAACGGCATTATGGGGCTTTATGATGCCGGCGGAACGGTGGAGTTTGATGGACAGACGCTCGCGCTGAACAATCCGAGAAAATGTCTGGATGCTTCGCTCGCTTTTGTTTCTGAAGATAGAAGAGGCGTCGGCCTGCTGCTTGACGAGACGTTGGAGTGGAACATCGCGTTCCCGGCCATGCAGATACAAAATAAATTCCTTAAAAAGTATTTGGGCGGTTTGATCAAGTGGAGAGATGAAAAAGCGATACGCAAAGTAACGCAGAAATACATCGATGAACTTATGATCAAATGTACCGGTCCTTTGCAGAAGGCCAAAGAACTTTCCGGCGGCAATCAGCAAAAGATATGTCTCGCCAAGGCATTTGCCCTAGAACCCAAGTTCCTTTTCGTGTCCGAGCCCACGAGAGGGATCGATGTAGGCGCCAAATCCCTTGTCCTGAATGCGCTTAAGAAGCTGAACAGAGAAAGCGGGATCACGGTCGTTATGGTTTCCTCGGAGCTTGAGGAGCTCAGGCAGACCTGCGACAGGATCGCTATCATTTCTGGCGGCAAGATCGCCGGCATCCTGCCGGCAACCGATTCGTCGGAAGACTTTGGTATGCTGATGGTGAGTCAGGTAAAGTAAGGGGGACAGTATGGACAAAACAGTTACTGGCGCGTTGGAACAACCAAAAAAGAGCAAAATCAGCGAATTCATTCACAGCTTTGGATTGCCTAGGCTGATTATTGCGGGTTTCCTTCTGCTGCTCTTTATCGCAGCGCCGTTCGTCGGGGCGGATATTTCTACGCAGCTGACGAATACGATCAACCGATTCAGCTGGAATGCGATTCTTGTATTAGCTATGGTGCCGATGGTCCATTCCGGCTGCGGATTGAACTTTGGTCTTCCGCTTGGCATCATTTCGGGGCTGCTCGGCGCTACGCTCTCCATTGAGTCCGGCTTTACCGGTGCCATGAGCTTTGTGATGGCCATCGTCATCGCGACGCCTTTTGCATTGTTATTTGGCACAGGCTACGGATGGCTGCTCAACAAGATCAAGGGCGGCGAAATGATGATTGCCACCTACGTTGGCTTTTCCTCCGTATCCTTCATGTGCATGATGTGGCTCCTGCTGCCATACCGCAGCCCCACCATGGTTTGGGGACTCTCCGGCAACGGGCTTCGCACCACGATCTCATTGGAAGGCTTCTATGACAAGGTTCTGGCCAATTTCCTGCATATCAACATCGGAAAGCTGTCGATCCCCACGGGTTCGATACTGCTCTTTGCTGTACTTGCGCTTGCGATGTGGGCATTCTTGCACACCAAGACCGGCACCGCTATGACGGCAGTCGGTTCAAACCCATCCTTTGCCAAGGCGGCCGGAATCAATATTAACAAGACGAGAATGCTCTCGGTCGTCATGTCTACCTGGCTTGCGGCAATCGGCATTCTGGTGTATCAACAGGGATTTGGATTCATTCAGCTGTATATGGCGCCGTTCACTATGGCGCTTCCCGCAGTATCGGCGATACTCATCGGCGGCGCTTCGGTCAATAAGGCGTCCATCGCAAACGTCATCCTCGGAACGTTCCTGTTCCAGGGTATCGTGACAATGACGCCGACAGTAATGAATTCCATGATTCGTATGGACATGAGCGAAGTTATCAGGATCGTCGTTTCCCAAGGTATGATTCTCTACGCTCTGACCAGAAAGATAGAGAGGTCAAGATGAGTAAAAAGAACGGACAAAAAATCAATGTCGGCAAAACGCTCGGCGGATTTGCGCGCAATAACACCGTGCCGATGATGTTTGTGCTGATCTGTGCCATATTCATCCCAATCTCCGGTTTTTCCCCGGGCTATCTTCTGGACGAGATCATTACCAGAATGGGAAGAAATATCTTCCTGATCCTCAGCCTGTTGATCCCCATCATGGCAGGTATGGGGCTCAACTTCGGTATGACGCTCGGCGCTATGGCCGGTGAGATCGGGCTGATACTGGTTGCCGACTGGCAGATATGGGGGATTCCGGGCGTGATCTTAGCCATGATCGTCTCGATTCCGATCTCCATCGGCCTCGGCCTTCTTTGCGGAACGTTCCTCAACCGGGCCAAGGGACGGGAAATGATCACCAGCTATATCATCAGTTTCTTTATGAACGGTATCTACCAGCTGGTCGTCCTTTACATGATGGGTCCGATCATTCCGATCATCCATTCCGCCATCAAGCTGCCCAGAGGCTACGGTATCCGGAACACCGTCAGCCTTCTGAATATGCGGCAATCTGTGGATAACCTGCTCTCTGTCAATATCTTTGGCGCTAAGATCCCGGTGCTGACCTTCATTATCATCGGTCTATTGTGCCTGTTTATCGTATGGTTCAAAAAGACCAAGCTGGGCCAGGATATGCGCGCAGTCGGCCAGGATATGGATGTCGCCCGCGACGCAGGCATCAATGTGGAGAAAACGAGAATCATCTCCATCGTCATGTCCACGGTAGTTGCGGGTTTAGGCATGATCCTTTACCTGCAGAACATGGGCAACCTGTCCACCTACAATTCTCATTCGCAGATTGGTATGTTCTGTATTGCGGCGCTGCTCGTCGGCGGCGCATCGGTTGACAAGGCCTCCATCGGCAATGTGTTCCTCGGCGTTATTCTGTTCCACGTGATGTTTATCGTAGCGCCGTCGGCGGGTGCTAAGATCACAGGGGATTCCATGATCGGTGAATACTTCCGCGTATTCATCTCCTATGGCGTCATCACGGTGGCTCTTGTCATGTATGAAACGAAAAAACGCAGGGCCAAGGGCAACGTTGGCCGGCAGCTGGGACTTGCGCAGCTGGAGGAGGGCAAAAAATGAACGCAACACGCAAACTCCTGTTTCGGGCAGGCACAGTAGCGATTCTTCTCCTCATCGCAGCCGCCATGTTCATTATCGGCAGAGGGCACACCGTATACCTGGACAATAAGTCCATCGAATACAACGGGCAGACCTATACCACCCCTTACAAGGTCGTGGCATTTGTCAAGGGTGAACAGGTAGCGAAGCTCTATGACAAGGAAAGAGGCATGGCGACCTGTATCGGCCCCAACTTCACTATGACGCTTGAAATCACGCCGGAAAAGGGCGGCGATGAAGAGATCACCACCATAACGCTCCGCTTGCCGCAGAATATGGATGGCATCGTCATCAACTTGCCCGCTTTGCTGGCGGGGCTTCCCGAAGAGGCGTATCAATCCCAATTCATCGTGGCACCCGTCGAGCTCGCCCCGGAAGATGAAGAGATCGTCACGGAGGAGTTCGTGCTGCCGGCAGTTGAATAAGAAATAGCATCCGAACAATAGCAGTAAAAAACAAAGCACCCGATTATGGGTGCTTTGTTTTTGGATTTGCAGCATATCGTTCCATTCCCAGCCTTCATCAGCAGCAATTCCCCTACGCGGCCGGGGTCGCCGCCGGGGCCCCCGTAGGCGCGGGCGTGGCGGAGCGCTCGGGCAGGGCGCTGTAGACGGCTTCGGGCAGGCGGGTTTTGCTCACGTCGCGCTGCGAGATCTCCGCATGCTCGCACAGCGCGAGCATGCGCGCGTAGAGGGCGGACTGGGCAGCGCTGATAGCGCGCGCGTCAAACGGCACGTCAAGATCGGCATGTTCGGTACGGGTGGACAGAGCGCGCAGCACCGCGATCTGCTCGAAGAGATCGCGGGCCGGACTGCCGGCTGGGTATTTCCCCGCGGCGTCAACTGGGAACGCCGCCTTGACCTTGGGACGCGCGAGCAGGTATTCCCCATCGGACGCGGCAGCGCGCGCCGCCCTTGCCGCGATGTCCGCGAGTACATAGTGCATATCGTAACGCGGGTTCACCGCGATATCGATGCCGTAAATGCTTTTGATGAGCGCGGCGAGCCTTTCGTTGTCGATGAGGTAATAGTTCGCGCTGGAATAGGGCGTGTCGCTGCGGTATTCGCCCACAAGGGTATGGCGGCGGATATCGTCCATGCCTAACTGCATGCCGAATGCGGCGATGGCCGCCACCTGTTCCGCATTCAGGTTGGTGTGCAGATATTTCTTGATGGAGCGGTATATCTTGGGAAAGTTCTTGAGCTGGTCCTTGCTCTTCAATTGCTCGAATATTGCGAAGAGGATGCGCTGCTGGCGGTCGTTGCGGCCTGTGTCGGTGCTGATCCCTTTGCGCGCGCGCACGTAATCGAGCACATTCTGCCCATTGAGTTTCTGGTAGCCGGGGCGCAGCGTGCGGCCGTTGAGGCGTATGGTCAGGTCGACGTCGTAATATACCCCGCCCATGGCGTTGACCACACCTTTAAGCCCGTCCATATCCACGCCCGCATAATAATCGATGGGCACGTCGAGCAGCTTGGATACCGTCTGCATGGCGAACTGATAGCCGCGCGTGCTCTCGCTGCCGCCCTTGGCGAACGCGGCGTTGATCTTCCATTTGCCGTTTTTGCTGTAAAGCTTCCCCTTATCGTTGTAGATGGGCGCGTAGCTGTCGCGCGGCACGGAGATCAGATCCACGCTCTTATCCCGAAAATTGACCGTCAGCAACATCAGCACGTCGGACCGGAAATCGTTGCTCTCGTCACGGTAGACGTCGTTCTCTTCCACCGTGCGCTCGGGGCTGCTGTCGTACCCCACAAGCAGTATGTTCACGCGCTCATTCATATACGCAAGATTTGCCGGCGTGGGTGCAGGGGTGGGGATTGCCGTAGCGGTGGGCGTAGCGGTCGGCATAATGCCCGGCGTGGCCGTAATCGTCGGCGTTACGGACGGTGCAGCAGCGGTCGTCACAGGTGTAGTGGCGGTACCGGCGGGCCGGGGCGTCCGAAACGCCTGCATGGGGTCTTCGAACACCACAAACAGCGTGCGGCCGAGTACCAGTAAACCCGCGAGCGCAAGCAGCAGCAGCCCCGCGCGGATTACCCGCCCGGCCTTCCCAGTCTTCTTGCCGCCCGTATCCATGGCGTATCCCCCTCTTACAATTTGTGCTACGGTAATATGACGCGCGCGGGTTGTAAAGGTGTCAATAGTGGACGAGAAAAATATTTCCAACAGGCTATGATGGGTATTCAGCAATCAATAAACTATGTGTAATGATCGCCCTCTTTGCAAAAAGAGCCGGGCATGCTTCTTTCATACCCGGTTCTGATTGCGTTTACATAGCCGATGCCTGGCTTACCTTGCATTACCGGATTTGCTGCTGGCCGCTTGCAGCATAAATCTCGTACCATTCGTACCGCGCGAGCTTTACATCCAATGCCTTTATGGCATGGTCAAGCCTATGGAGCTTATTGCTGCCCGTAATGGGTGCCGCACCCACGGGGTGGTACAAAATCCACGCGTAAACGATGACGGTGGGGTCTACATTATGGCGCTCTGCGATGGCGTTGATCTTTGCCATGGCTTTTACACAAATTTCTTCTGTGGAAAACAGCCTGCCGCCCGCCAGGGGGGACCAGATCATGGGATGGGTTTTTTCAACCGTCAAGAGGTCCATCATGCCGGAATTGAAATGCTCATAGCAGACCGGGTTCCATTCGATCTGGTTGGTGACAAGCGTGCCGTCCATCGCCTTATTGAGGGCGTTGAACTTGAGGGGATCAAAGTTGGAAACGCCCGCTTCGCGGATCAGCCCTTCTTTTTTCAGGTCTTTGAGCGCGCGCGCCGTTTCCCACACGTCGAGACACGGGTCTTCCCGGTGGATGAGGTAAAGGTCCAGCACATCGGTTCCGAGCCTGTGGAGGCTCTCCTTGCAGGATTGCATGACGCGCTGGTAGGAGGTGTCGTAGTAGCCGAATACCTTTCCTTCGACCGGCTGCTGGAAGATACCGGTTTTTGATACCAGTTCGATGCGCTTGCGGATGGTGGGATCTTTGCGGAAGGCGTCGCCCATCTGGGTTTCGCACAGGGTTGCGGCATAGATTTCCGCAGTATCAAATGTGGTGACGCCGCGGTCGATGCACTGGCTCATGAACACCGCAAGCTCGCTTGCGGACATATTCCAGCTGTCCAGGCGCCAGAAGCCCTGAACAATTGTGGAGATAGAGAGGTTGTTGCTCAGCTGTATCTTTTGCATGGTGCTCCTTTTTCTCTGAGATCAGGAATTTTTGCGCATCAATTCTTCTATTACAAAATTGTAGAAGCAATTCTGTCATTAAGCAAGCCGAAACTCGTTTATTTTGCCTTTCACGAATTCCTTCATTGCATCCTTGACCTTGGGATAAACAGCGGTGTTGTAGCGGGCTCGACAGCGTGGAGTAGGTCTTGACCATGGTGGTGAGCACATCCGTTGCAACATTGATCTTGCGGATGCCGTTGCGGATGGCGTCCTGCACCTGTTCTACCGGCGTACCGGAGCCGCCATGGAGTACAAGAGGCACATCCACATGCTGTTTGATTGCCTGGAGGCGCTTGATGTTCAATTGCGGGGCGGCGGAATAGACGCCGATGCTGACCGCGAGATCTTGCAGCTATGATAATACAAGAAGCCGCCAAACGGCGGCCCTTGCTTTAGGTGAGTAGAGAGGATTTTGTCCGAGCAGTTTTTGTCGGTACGCCGTTACCCGTTCCGGCGTACCGTTACGGGCATGTGGCCTACGGTATAGGCAATATCGTTGATCATTATGCGCTGCGGCCCGCCTGCTTCTACGACTACGGCGCAGCTTTCCTGCGTTGCATCTATCAAAAGGACGCTTCCACGGTAGTGGATGCGGAACCGCACCCGGTTCCAGTGCCGCGGGAGCCGCGGGCGCAGGGACAGTCTTTCCTGCCGCACACAGAGGCCGCAAAAGCCGGAAACAACGGAGAGGTATGCGCCGCCTACACTCGCCACATGCAGGCCGTCCCGCGTGTTGGCGTGGGCGTCGTTGAGATCCGCAGATGCGGTTTCCTTAAAATACTCGTATGCCTTTTCCGCATCCCCCAGCCGCGCCGCCATCATGCTGAAGATGCACTTTGACAGCGAGGAATCATGCGTTGTCACGGCCTCGTAATACGCGTAGGTACGCTTTGCCGCGTCCTCCCCCACCCCATCGCCAAACAGGTACAGCGCCAGCACGGCGTCCGGCTGCTTGCAGACCTGATGGCGGTAGATAAACAGCGGGTGATAGTGCAGCAGCAGCGGAAACTTCTCTTTTGGGATTGCCGATACATCCAACTTCTTTTTGTTGAGGAAGCTGTCGTCCTGCATCAGGATGCCCAACCCTTCATCATAGGGCAGGTACATCGCTTCGGCGGCTTTTAAGAAGCGCCGCTCCTCGTCAACGCTGATACCCGTCTGCGCCTGTACTCTACTAAACAGGCCCGCCTCCCGCAGCGCGTTGCAGATGTTTGCCGCCCAGCGGAGGTTTTCCCGCGCGCCCGCGTTGGTATAGTAATTGTTGTTGACGAGACACGTGTACTCATCCGGCCCCGTCACGCAGTCGATCAAAAAGCGTCCGTTCTCCATGTGCCCTACATCCAGCCACAGCCGCGCCGTTTCAATGAGCACCTCCGCACCCTTTTCGGCCATATAGTTGATATCGCCTGTGGCAAGATAGTACTGTATGAACGAATGTGCGACATCCGCGTTGATATGGTACTGCGCGGAACCGGACGGAAAGTAGGAGGAGCACTCGCTTCCGGCGATGGTGCGCCACGGGTAAAGCGCACCCGTTTCATGCCCCAAGAGTCGTGCATGCCCGCGCGCATGCGGCAGGATGCCATGGCGGTAATCGAGCAGTTTTTTTGCCAGTTGCGGGTCGGTAAACAGGAAGAACGGGAACACATAAATCTCCGTATCCCAGAAATAATGTCCCTCGTATCCTTCGCCGCTCAGGCCTTTCGCGGGCACGTTGCCTATGCCGTCCTTCCCCGCCGACTGCAGCAGCTGATAGAGGTTAAAATCAAGATATCCCTGCACCTCTACATCGCCATCGATCAGCATGCGGGCATTTTCCCAAAACGCATTTAGATACGCTTCCTGCTCCGCGTACCAGTGGCCCGGTCCTAACTTAACCGCCTGCTCCAGCATGGCTTCCGCGTGTGCGGATGGGTCCTGCACCCGGAGAGAATCGCTGTATATGCAAAACTTATAAAGCCGTATGCGTCCGCCCGGCTGTAGCTCCACGCCGATATCGGCCCACGCGCTCCGGCTGTCGGAATCATAAGCAAACGTCCCTTCCCCTTCGAGAAGATGCTTTACCCGGCATGCCATATTGAGTCCGGAACGGCTGGTGCGGCACGCGGTGTGCAGCACGCCGTCTTTTGTACCTGCATGCTCCACGAGGATGTGGCGGCCCGCACCGGGCGCGACGCGGGGATCGTCGGCGTTACTGTAGTTCTCCACATCGCCGTTTAAGGAAGAGCGAATATGGAGCGGACCCGCGTAATCGACGGATTCCACATCGTATTCCATCAAAAACAGTTCCTGCATGCGAAAGCTTGCCATGCGCCGCGCCGTAACCCGGAACGTATGCCCGGCGTTTGAGCGCCATAGCATGCGGCGACAGGTAACGCCCCGGCGCATATCCAGCGTCCGTTCATACGCCACTAATCCTTCGGAGAAGGGGTCGAGGCATTCGCCGTTTATGGTAAGTATGATCGTCTGCGCGTCGGGCAGGTTGATGATGGTCTGGCGCGTGGTCGGAAAGCCGTACAGCTTTTCGCCGTACTGGATGTCCGCGTCGTCATAAAAACCGTTAATATACGCGCCGCGCACGCTCAGTAAATCCGGAGGATAGCCCTCCTCAAAGCAGCCGCGCACGCCGAGATAGCCGTTGGCGCAATGGAACACCGCTTCCTCGCCCGCAAGCGCCTCCCGGTTGAGCTGGCGCACGGTGAGTTTTTGTCCAGATGGAATCAAATGCTTCACCTCAAGTATTAAAGATTCAAAAGGTATCGGCGCTTCTAGCGCCGATACAATTTTTTTGCTATGGGAAACTACGTTTCCCCACACCCTTTCCTTAAGAGCCTCCCTGCTCCCCTCGGACTCAGCGAGCGCGGAATGCCTGCGAGGCCGCATAGCGCAGGAAACCGTACTCAGGGGGACGCGAGGGCGAAACCCTCTCGCTATTAAATAAAATAATCGGTTGCGACGACCCGCAGACCTAATGGCCAAGCATCTCCCGCCGAGGACGCGGCGCTCTCTAAAGCGCTGATACCTTTAAAATCCTTGAGATGGCTTAGCTCAAAGCATATACACGCCCAATCACTCTTTTACCGCGCCCGCCATCAGGCCGGATACGATCTGTTTCTGGAACAGCAGCACAATGAACAGCGTAGGTATGACGACGATCACAGTCGCCGCCGTAATCTCCCCCCACAGGATGCTGAACTGTGTTCTTAGGGCGTTGATGGCCACAGGGACCGTCTGATAGGCTTTATCCGCGTTCAATGTGAAGGTCAACAGGTATTCGTTCCAGGAGGCGATAAATGTCATGATGGCGGTGGTGAATACCCCCGGCAGAGCAATCGGGAATATCACCTTCCAAAGTGTCTGCCACATGGAGCAGCCGTCGATATGCGCCGCCTCCTCCAGTGAAGGCGGGATGCGCTTAAAATGCGCCACCATGATCCATACCGCGGCAGGCAGCGTAATGCTTGAATAGGCGAAGGTGACGCCATAGCTGTTGAGAAGGTCCAGCCTATAAAACATATTGAAGACCGGCCCCACAATGATCATCTGCGGGAACATGGAAATGCCGAGGATCAGGCTCATCAAAAGTGCCTTGCCCTTAAAGCGGCAGCGCGCGAGCACATACGCCGAAAGCGACGACACCACCGCCACATACGCGGTTGTAGAAAGCGAAACGACAAGGCTGTTCTTGATGGAATTGAGGATGCCCTTATCAATTACCGTCCGGTAATTGTCCAACGTCGGGTGTTCCGCGAATACATTCAGCGCCGTGGCGCCGAATATCTCCGAAGACGGCTTAAACGATGTGACCGTAATCCAGAAGAACGGGAACATCATGACGGTCAGCAGCAGGATTACCGCGACGATATAGAGGAACCTCTTAAAGCTCATGGGTTTCATGTTTGCACCTCCTCAATCGTCCGCGATGAGTTCGGCGCCCAGCACCTTGATGAATACAAACGCGATGGCCGCCACGAACAACGCCATGGCGATGACGATCACCGCCCCATAGCCGTAGTTGCTCTGGCCGATCATCAGTTTGTACGCATAGATGGAGAGCGTCTCGGTAGCACCGCCCGGCCCGCCGCCCGTCAGCACTGTAATGAGGTCGAACACGCGGAACGCGTCAAGCGTGCGGAACAGAAGGGCCACCAGCATGGAAGGTTTGAGCATGGGAAGCGTAATGGAGAAAAACGTGCGGGAAGCGCTGGCACCGTCGATCTTTGCGCTTTCATACAGCCCGCGGTCTATAATCTGCAGCCCTGCGAGCAGCAGCAGCGCCATATAGGGCGTCGTTTTCCAGACGTCTGCGAGTATGGCTGCCGCCATAGCACCGTGGGCGGAAAGCAACATCATCTGCGGAGATCTGATGAACCCCAGTGAGGCGAACATGTGAGCAACGACCCCGCTGCCGCCATCGTACATATAGCTCCACATCAGGGCGGAAACGGCGGTCGGGATCGCCCATGGGACAAGCGCCGCCGTGCGCACCGCGCCGATACCCCGCATAGCCTTATTCATAATGAGTGCGAGCAGCATGCCAAGCGTCAGCTCGAGCGCCACCGAAACAAGGGTAAACAGCATGGTGTGACCCAGCGACTCAAAGAAACGCGTATCCTGCAGCAGCGCGCCATACGCGGCAAGGCCCGTAAAATTGCTTTTGATGACGCACGAGCGCATCTCGTCTGCAAGAATGCCGATTTTATCCCGGTTGTAGAACGCAACGCCAACGTTCGCGTCGTACACGCGGTTGATGCGCGCCTCGGCGTCGTCAATGTACGATAAAAGCGCTTTCTCGTCCTCCGGGGAGAGTGCAAGGGGCTTTTCCGCATCCTTGTATGTTTGGAACATCGCCGCAGCTTCCGCCGAAACGGCTTCGAGCTCCGCTTTGTCGGCGCCTTCCACAAGCGTGATCTCATCGTCCAGGTAATAGGTGATGTAATCGCAATCCTCGGCAAACAGGCGGGCGTTAAAGCGGGTGCTCGTATACAGCCCGGCCGCGGTCTGGTCGTTTGTGCGGTAATCAAAAAAGGAATAGACGACCGAACAGAGGATGGGATAGAGCGCAAACGCCGCGATTAACAGCAGCAGCGGGATGAGAAATGCCAGCTGTCCCCCCGTGATCCGCTTTTTGACCATACGCTTTTCCTTTCCCGGCATGCCCGCACCGTGGCGCGGCCCTGCGCCGGTATATACGGGAACGGGCCCGTATTGCCGGGCCCGTCAGGCCATCCATCAAATCTTTTTTTTGCAGGGCTTCCCCTGCACGCGGTTTCATAGAAAGCCCGCCGTCAAAGCCGTCTTTCGCCTTGGCGGCAGGTATGAAGTGCCCTTCCTATTTCCCGAGCGCGGCGTTGATGGCCGCCACGGTATCCTCTATACTCTGGGAGCCGGAGAGGAATTTGTGCGCGTTTTGCTGGATGGCATCCGAGGTCTTCGCGTATTCCGCGGAGACTGGCCTTGCGATGGTGGTCGAAAGTGCGTTCTTGAAGCCTTCCAGCTTGAGCATTTCGTTGCCGGCGAGCACATCGGCATCTTCAAGCAACGCGTTGAAGCCGGGCAGGTAGCCGCCCTGCGTGGACATGATCTTCTGGCCCTGCTCGGTAGCGAGGAACTTCATGAAATCCCATGCGCCGTCCTTGTGCGCGGAGTTCTTGTTCAGCCCCAGCAGCCAGCCGCCGACGGTGGAGCCGCCGGGGAGGGGCGCGATATCCACCTGATCGACCGTTATGGTACCCTCGCTCTTGATGACGCCCCACTGGTACGGCCAGTTGCGCGCGAATACGCTCTGGCCCTTGACAAAGCTGTTGGCGGTTTCGCCTTCCCGGTAATTGAGGATATCGGCGGGTACCGCCTTGGAATCCACAAACGCCTTCATGGCTGTGAGACCGCCCTGCACGTTCGTCCAACCGGCGGTGAATTCGGCAAGGTTGCAGACAAGGCCTTCATACAGCCCGGACTGGAATGCGTAACCGTCCTGGGTATCGCCCTTGCCCTTGTAGCTGTCCGCCATAGCGAGCAGGTCGTCAAACGTATACTTGCCGCTGACGAGCTTCGCGGCGTCTTCCTGGGAAACGACATCCTTGCGGAAATACATCAGGCCAAGGTCCGGGAAGAACGGCAGCACGTACTGCTTCGCATTGTAGGAGCCGGACGCCATGGAGCCCGCGTTAAACTGGGAAATCTTAAGGCCCGCGTCCTTCATGAATTGGTCGATGGGTTCGATATAGCCCGCAGCCGCGAATTCGCCCGCCCACACAACGTCCATGGAAATGACATCGTAATCCGAGGAACCCGCCTTGAGCGTGGTAATGAGCTGTTCGCGCATGGCGTTGGAATCGTTGGTCATATCCACCCATTCCACGGTGAATTGATCCTGAGAGGCATTATAAGCGTCGATTACGGCCTGCGTTGCCGGGGTACTGTCCGCCTGCGCGGCGAATTTAATGGTAACGCGCGGAACTTCTGTAGCTGCGGGCGCCTCAGTGGGGGTTGCGGGGGCTGCCGTGGGCTGGGCAGGCGCCTCCTCGGGCGTGGCCGCGGGTTGCGCGCAGCCGGTGAAGAGCGTGGCGATCATAAGCAGTACCATCAAAATACCGAGTAACCTTCTCATCGTGTTCTCCTCCTTATCATAATTAGGGCGTATTGCGCCTTTGCCGCTTTGCCGCGCCGCATGCGGAACATACATGAGACGAACCGTCTTGGCTTTTTTTTTGCACGGGCAGCGTGCCATGCCGGTTTGGCGCAAAATGATAAACTGTTTGAACAATTGAAAGCAGATTGACTTTCGGCGTAATTGCCGGGCAATTTTAAGAGAAGTGGAACGTCTTTTCAGGAACCGTTTGCCGATTTTTGCTTGATGAGAAAAGTATACTCATTTTGTTCGGAAAAGCATATCGTAATTTTCATAAAAATATTATAATATTCCTATACTGCTTGTCGAACAACCGATAAGGGGGGCGTCCATCATGACGGATACCCGCTCCAGGCTTATGCGTACCTATCATTATGCGACGGGGCTTGCCATCGAATGGTATGAGGATGATGTGCCCCGCCAGACTCTGCCCGGCGATGCAATCTGCGCGGGCGCCCTGCTTTTGGGCGGCACCAGGCTTTCCTCCCTTCCTCCTGTCTCCGGCGAGTTTTTATGCGCACAGTACTTTAACACGCGCTACCACGAGCGGTTTATCTGCCTCCGGCTGAACGAACGGGAGCTGCTGCTGGCAGGCCCGATGCTTAGTGAGTCCTTGGCCGAAACGGCGATCCTCCGGCTGATCCGAAGTGAAGCGCTTCCGCTCTGGCTCAAGCCCATGCTGACGGAATACTATGCGTCGCTGCCGGTCGCGGACGACAACCGCTATTATTACTCGGGAAAACTTCTCGAAGCACTTTGCGCTGGTGTGGGGCCCGATGCGGCGCATACCGCCCCCGTCCCGCCGGACGATGGCATCCAGAAAAGCTACTTTGAAAACACCTACAGCTACCGTATGAAGCAGTTCCAGCACCCGCCGTACGCGCTGGAGCAGGAAATCTGCCGCCTGATCGCCAACGGCGATAAAGAAAGCTCCGCAAAAATACTCGCGGAGATCAATGACGCCCCACGCGCCCTGCTGGCAGCGGACCCTGCGCGCTCACTCAAAAACTCGCTCATTGCAAGCTGCACGTTCATGACGCGCGCGGCCATCTCCGGCGGCGTTTCCCCGGACGAGGCGTTCACCTTGAGCGATGCGTTTATACAGCGCATGGAAGCCTGCACCACCATGGAGCAGCTTCTCCCGTTTGAAGGGGAAATGATCCGCGTATTCACCTCCCGCGTCAACCAGCTGTGCAACGCAAAGTATTCGCAGACGGTGCGGCAGGCGATGACGTATATCGAAAACCACCTGAGCGAACCGATGCGCCTAAGTGAAATCGCGGAGCATGTCTATTTAAACCCGCATTATCTTTGCGGGCTGTTCAAAAAAGAAACGGGGGAAGCGTTGTTCTCCCATATCCAAAGAAAGCGCGTGGAGGAATCCAAAGCCTTTATCCGGTATTCAAACAGTACGTTTGCCGAGATCGCCGCGTTTTATCAATTTTGCTCACAGAGCCATTTCGGGGAGGCATTCAAAAAGTACACGAACATGACCCCCGGCGCATACCGCAACCAGTTCCGGTAACCCTGCAGCGTAGAGGCCAATAATGGGCTTTACTTCCAATATTCATAAAAATCATGCTATGATAAGGATCCATGATACTATCGATCACATCATATAGATCGGAGGGATTTTTCATGATTCCCGGAATACGCCTGGGAAATATTATGGTTGACTGTGACGACGAACAAAAGCTGTGCGAATTCTATCACCAATTGCTTGGCTGGGAAAAACGCAAGCTGTTCGGCCGCCCCGCGGTGTGCGGCCCGGATGGGGTTGTTTTTCTGTTTATCGAAGAAACAGGTTATCTCCCGCCGGTTTGGCCCGAGGAAGCGGCGCAGCAGCAAAAGCAAATGCACTTCGATTTTCAGGTTCCCGATGTCCTGTCGGCAGTTGCATACGCCCAATCTCTTGGCGCTATAAAAGCGGCGCCGCAATTTGGGGGAAGCGAGTTCGTCACAATGCTCGATCCCGCCGGGCATCCATTCTGCCTGTGCGCACGGGATAACATGGCTTAATCGCAATTTGAGTTCCCGGACAGCCCATATCCCGGAAAATATTTGTCAACGCATGACAACAAAGCACCCCGTTAGGGGGTGCTTTGTACGTTGGCATTCATATCTCTATTGATATTGCTTAGTCCGTTCGTTAATTGGCCCGGAACTGCCGGTAGCCTTCCATCAGCAGCGCCGCCACCGCAGCGCCGGGGTCCAGCAAATCCCTGGAGGCTTCCCCGCGCGCGGCAGCCCTGCCGTGCACGGCTTTCATGCCATGGGTGGCTAAGAAATCCTGCTCGGCCCGTTTTGCGGCCTGCCCGGCCGCTTGGACTTCATCGGCCCCGCTCTTGGCGGCATCCTCCAGCACGTCCACCGCACCGGCCAAACCGTCTAAAAACGTTTTATCACCCACCTGCGCTTTTCCACGCAGCTGAACGCCGTTGAAGAATTCCCGGAACAGGCTCGCCGTCGCCTGCGTATCCAACTCCAGCTGCCCCTTTAAGGCTTTCCCGGCCTGCATCAGGCCTGAGGCCATCAGCGTCCCCATTGTGGAGGGAACGGCCTCCGACATGGCTTTGCCGGAAAAATAGAGAAGCTTGCCGATATCCGTTTCACCGTTCCCGCATGCCGCGTTCTTTGCCGCACGGAAGCCGTCGCTCATGGTGAGCCCCAGGTCACCGTCGCCCACAACGCTGTCAAGCCCGATCAGGTAATCCCGCTTTTCTTCCATGATGGCAGCCCATATGGAAATCAAACGCCTTATATCCTCTGCCTGTAACATGTCGGCTCCTTTCGATACCTTAGAAGGAATGCTGCTGGAAAAACGGCGTGCAGGCAGCCGTGCGAAGCATCGCCTTGAGTTCATCATCCAACTTGAGCAAAGAGACGGACGCGCCTGCCATTTCCATGGAGGTGGCATACTCCCCAACATAGACATGGAATACCGAGATGCCTTCTTTTGCGAGAATCTCATGCACTTCCTTATACATGATGTACTGCTCCTCCAGCGGCGTTGCGCCAAGGCCGTTGATCAGCACCGCCACCTCATCGCCCGCGCAATAGGGGATATCGGCAAGTATCGGCTTCATCAGCTCTGTCACGACTTCCTTTGCAGAAGCAAGCTTGCCCCGGCGCATGCCTGTCTCGCCGTGGATGCCCATGCCGATTTCCATCTCGTCCTCGCCGATGGAGAAGCCCGGGCGGCCCACCCTGGGCACGATGCAGGGGCTTAGCGCCACGCCCATCGTCCGCACGTTGTCCGCGGCCTTTTGGGCCACCCGCTTCACTTCGCTGAGGTTCATGCCCTGTGCGGCTGCAGCACCGGCGCACTTATATACGAAGAAGATGCCGGCAACGCCCCTGCGCGTGTTTTTCCCGTTTACGCTTGCTTCGGAAGCCACATCTTCGCCGACCACAACCTGCTCCACGCGGATATCCGCCTCAAACGAGGCCATGTCCGACGCCATATCGAAATTGAAAATATCGCCGTTATAGTTCCCGTAGATGTAGAGCACACCCGCGCCCTGATCAATTTCCTTGGTAACGGCAAGCATCTGCTCGGCGCTGGGGGACTGAAACACCTCTCCGATCGCGCAGCCGTCGAGCATGCCGTCGCCCACATAGCCAAGGAAGAGCGGGAGATGTCCGGAGCCGCCGCCCGTCGCAATGCCCACCTTGTTCTGCGTTTTGCGCTTCGCGACAAGGCACTTTTTGTCCTCCCCCACATAGCCGAGCATATCGGCATGGGCAAGGTAAATACCATCGAGCATGTCCGGTACAAAGGTTTCGGGTGTATTGAGTATTTTTTTCATAGCCTACCTCCACAAAGCGCATAGTTTTGTGATACGAACCATCTTCACTTTATTCTATCAGAGCGGATTCGTATATACTATTTTTTTGAAACGTGGACAAATAATTATCCACGTTTCAAATGCGAAATAGCGTTACAGGATCACCTGGTTGAATTTCATCTCATCGAGCCTTGCGATCAGCCGCTTGGCCTCATCGCCGCATACCGCAACCATGGGCGCGCGCATCTTCTCGGTTTCAATCACGCCCATGTGCTTGAGCATCGCCTTGTAGCAGCCAATGTTGTTGCTTTCGCACAGGATGCCATTGAGAATATTCGTGCGGCGCTGCACCTTGACCGCCGCCTCCTGGTCGTTGGCGTGGATTGCCTTGGTGATCGCTTCATAGTGTTCGGCCACGATCATCGCGTTGCCGGAAACGACGCCCTTGCCGCCCGCGGCCATCACCACCTGGTAGAGATGATCCGGGCCGACCAGCACGTCAAAATCCGGGATGGTCATGAAATCCTGGAGCTTTGTCATATCCGGATAGCTGTATTTGATGCCGACCACATTCGGGCAGGCGGCAGCAATCCTGGCCGCAAGCGCGCGGCTGATATCGTTGATGGCATTCTGCGGAATGCTGTAAAGATACACGGGGTAATCCTTGGGCAGGCTGTCCGCAACGGCTTTGTAGAACTGGAACAGCGCCTCGTCGGAAAGCTTAAAGTACCACGGCGTCACAACGCCGATGCCGTCAGCACCACATTCGAGCGCGTGGCGCGCAAGCTCTATTGTTTCGCTCGTATTGGCTCCGCCCACCTGTGCGAATACGGGCACGCGTTTTTTTGCCTGCTTCACAACCGTTTCGGTCACGAGCTTTCGTTCATCAACCGAAAGATAGGCCATTTCACCTGTCGTTCCGCAGGGATACAGGCAATCGAGATTCTTGGAAATGACATACTCCGCCAGGCTCTCCAGGGAAGCCGTGTCCACATGGTCGTTCTGCGTGAGCGGCGTTACCAGGGGGACCACCACATCATATAAGCGTTTCATACGTTTGCTTTCCTTTCTTATGACTTACTTCCTGAGTTCCGCTACAAATTCCTTGATTCTCTGGATGCCCTCAATAATGTTCTCTGTTGAGGTCGCATAGGAGAGTCGGAAGAAACCCTCGCCCGAATTGCCAAAGCCGATGCCGGGCACGACACCCACATGCTTCTGCTCAAGCAGGCGGATTGCAAACTCCTCGGACGGCAGGCCCAGTTCCTGAATGTTTACAAACGCATAGAACGCGCCCTGGGGCTTTACGCAGGAAAGGCCGTCGATAGCGTTGATGCCCTCATAGACCAAATCCCTTCTGCGCGCAAACTCCGCAACCATCTGCTCCACATATTCTGTCGTGCCCGTCAGCGCCTCGACGCCCGCCCACTGCACCGCCGTGTTGACGCAGGAGATGGAGTTTTCATTGAGCCTGCTGATGGCCTCGATGATATCCGCAGGGCCCGCCGTGTAAGCAAGCCTCCAGCCGGTCATCGCGTAGGTCTTGGAGAAGGACTGCACGATGATGGTGCGTTCCTTCATGCCGTCGATCATTGCGGGGCTGTAGAACTTCAGGCCGTCGAATATAATCTTATGGTACACCTCGTCGGAGATGATGATAAGATCATGCTTCTTGCAAAAATCACAGAAGGCGATGAGCGCGTCATACGTAATGACCGCACCCGTGGGGTTGTTGGGGGAATTCAATAAAATCGCCTTTGTCTTGCTGGTGAGCGCTTCTTCAAGCGCCGCGATGTTGTATGTAAAATTATCGCGCTCCTGTGTGGGAACAAGCACCGGCTTGCCGTACGCGAGCTTGGAATGGTTGGGATGGTTGCTCCAGCAGGGATCGGAAACGATCATCTCGTCATCGGCATCAAGCACCGCCAGCGCCGCCATCCGTAGCGAGTCCATGCCGCTGGGCGTGATGACGATTTCCGTTTCCGGGTTGTAATATTGGCCGTATTCCTTTTCGAGCGTACGGCTGATGGCATCGCGCAGTTCAGGAATACCCGCATTGGGCGCATACTTTGTTTTGCCGTCTTTGAGTGCTTTGACCGCCGCCTCTACGATGTTCGGAGGCGTCATAAAATCGGGCTCGCCGATTGTAAAGGAAACCATATCGTTGCAATTTGCGGCGATCTTGTTTTGTTTTTCTAAGAAAACCCGGATGTAGGACCGCTCTAAGCAAGAGCCTGCGCTTGATACACGATTCATTGGGAAATTATGCTCCTTTTCACATTTTTCAAAGACCGGCCCCGGCACTTAGCCCAGGGCGGCCTTTTTTTCTGCATGCTGTTGTCATACGGCTTCAGGTGCCCAGATACGCCTCGCGCACCTTTTCGTTGCTCTTGATCTCCTTGGCCGGGCCGGAAAAGGCAACTTTCCCGGTCTCAAGCACATACGCTCGGTCCGCTATGCTCAACGCCATGTTTGCGTTCTGCTCGACAAGCAGTATGGTCATGCCTTCTTTTTGCAGCATCTGGATAATATCGAAGATGCCGCGCACGATGATCGGCGCCAAACCCATGGAGGGCTCGTCAAGCAGCAATATTTTCCCGCCCGTCATCATTGCCCGCGCGACGGCCAGCATCTGCTGCTCCCCGCCGGACAGGGTTCCGCCCAGCTGGCTCTGCCGTTCCGCCAGCCTCGGAAAATGATCGAACGCCCGCTCCATATTCTTTTTGATAATCGCGTTGTCCTTATGGATATAGCCGCCCATGAGGAGATTTTCACGAACGGTCATATTGTAGATGATCCTTCTTCCTTCCGGCACATGGCAGATGCCGCGCTCCACAATTTTATTGGGAGGAAGTTTTGTGATCTCTTCGCCCTCAAATTTGATGGAGGTTTCCTTTGTTACCTTATTCAGGCCGGAAATCGCGCGGAGCGTGCTGGTTTTTCCCGCGCCGTTCGCACCGATCAGGGTTACGATCTCGGATTTGTTCACCGTGAAGCTGATATCGTCCACGCCCCTGATGGATCCGTAAGAAACGCCCAAATGACTGATCTCTAGCATGTCTCACCATCATCCTTTCCAAGATACGCCTCGATCACCTTGGGGTTCTTTTGCACCTCTTCGGGCTTACCTTCCGCGATCGTCACGCCAAAGTCGATTACCTTAATGCGGTCCGCAATCGCCATGACCATGTTCATGTGATGCTCGATCAAAACAATGGTGATGTCAAAGGCGTTGCGCACCTCCCGGATCAGCTGCACAAGCTCCTCCACCTCGCCCGGATTCATACCCGCAGCCGGCTCGTCAAGGCAGAGGATCTTGGGGTTTGTCGCAAGCGCCCTTGCGATCTCCAGACGGCGTTGCTTTCCATACGGCAGGTTCTTTGCCATAAAGTCCGCTTCCTGATCCAAATGGAACACCTCGAGGAGCTCTCTGGCCTTCTTCTTGAAGCTTTCTTCCCGCGCCTTGAACTTTTTCGTGCGAAACAGCGCCTCCATCAGGTTATAGTCCACCTGCAGCTCCATTGCGATGAGCAGATTGTCAAGGACGCTTGCATTGCCGAACAGCCTGATATTCTGGAAGGTACGCGCAATGCCGTTTTGCGTAAAAATGTTGGCGCGCTCTCCGTTCATCAGCTTATCGCCGATTTTGATGGTGCCGCGGGTCGGCTGATAGATGCCGGTGAGTATATTGAAAATCGTTGTCTTTCCGGCGCCGTTCGGTCCTATGACCGCAAGCAGCTCATGTTCCTGCAGCTCCAGGTTAAAATCATCCACCGCTTTTAAGCCGCCGAATTCTATGGATAAATGTTCTGCAACCAATAACGACATAAATTCTCCTGCTTTCCCGTCTTATTCCTGGCCTGCACGCCTGTCCGGGGAGCCTTTGCTTTTCCCGAAGAGGCGCTTCGCGCCTTGCAGCAGCGATGGCAGCAATCCGCCGTTCTCCGCCCGCTGATAGATGCTTTCCTTTTCGCCAAAGCGCATAAAGCCGAATTCATGCTTGCCGAAGATGCCCTTGGGACGGTTGAGCATAATGATGATCAGCGCCAGCGCAAAAATTACAAGGCGCCACTGGTCCACAACGCGCAGGAACTCCGGCAAAATTGTAAAGAGCAGTGCGCCCAACATGGCGCTGCTGTAGCTTCCCACGCCGCCCGCATAGAGGTACATCAGCATATCCGTGGATTTCGCCTGGTTGAACATCTCAGGGTTGATGAACATCAGCTGATGCGCATACAGCGCGCCGCCCAGGCCCGCGATAAACGCGGACAAGATAAACGATATAATCTTCTTGCGCGTCGTATTGATGCCCATCGTCTCTGCGGCCAGCTCATTTTCACGGATCGCGATACAGCTTCTTCCGTATGCGGAGTGCGTGAAATTCCTCAGCAGGAACATCACGAGCACCACAACCAGGAACAGGATCGGGAACGTGGAAAGGTTCGCAATGCCGTTGAGACCCTTCGCCTGGCCGGAGTAAGGGAACACGCGCCAGAGCACGCGGATGATTTCGCTAAAGCCAAGCGTAATAATCGCAAGATAGTCGCCCTTTAAGCGCAGGGAAGGGATGCCGATCGCAAAGCCAATCAGCGCCGCCATAGCGGCCCCAAGAAGAATTGCGGCAAAAAACAGCAGATAGGCGGAGAGATCGTTCGTCATGAGGGGCGCAAACACTTTCTTGGTCAGCATTGCGGACGTATAGGCGCCTACGGACATAAAGCCCGCCTGTCCCAAAGAAAACTGCCCGGTCATGCCGTTGATCAGGTTCAGGCTCATCGCCACGATGGCGTTGATGCAGGCAAGCTTCAATATCTGGTACCAATAGGTGTTGAGGATGCCAAGCCTGGAAAAGCCCTCAATAGCCAGGAATACAACGGGTATCATGATATAGCTCAGATACGATCTGTTTTGATTGCGTATGATGCTCTTTTTCATGCTATCCCCTTATACCTTCTCTGTCGTAATTTTGCCGAACAGGCCGGCGGGCTTCACAAGCAGAATAATAATCAATACCAGATACGCCATACCGAAGCCGACATCGGCGTTGAATTTTGTGGCGAATATCTCGATCACGCCCATGATGATGCCGCCATACATCGCGCCGCGGATGCTGCCGATGCCGCCGATAACCGCGGCGATAAAGGCTTTGTTGCCAAGGAACGAACCGATGCTGACCTCAAGCGTGGGATACATGACGCCGTAGAATACGCCTCCGGCCCCCGCAAGCGCGGCGCCGATGAAGAAGGTGATGGCGATGATGGCGTTAATATCGATGCCCATCAGGCATGCCGCGTCCCTGTCGGCCGAAACCGTGCGCATGGCGCGGCCCACCTTTGTCTTGCTCACGAGGAAATTAAGGCCTGCCATCAGGACAAACGCCAAAGCGATCAGTATGATCTGGGCGGATGTAATGGTAACGCCGAACATCTCGATATTCTGGCTCTTGATCAGCTCCGGAAAGGGCTTTGGAATCGGCCCGATAAACGGCAACGCCCTGCACAGGTTCTGTATAAACATAGAAACGCCCAGCGCCGTAATGAGCGCGGAGAGTTTCGGTTGATTTCTCATCGGTCGGTATGCAATACGCTCTGTAACCACGCCAATCAGACCCACCACAAGCATTGCCGCAATAACGCTGACAATCAGGCTCTGCTGCATGAACAGGCAAGTAAAAAACGCCGTATATGCGCCCAGCATCAGAAAATCGCCGTGCGCGAAATTGATCAGGTCCACGATACCGTAAACCATTGTGTAGCCAAGCGCCACCAATGCATAGATGGTTCCCAGCTGTACGCCGTATATGAGCAACTGAAAAAACTGTGCCATAACTACCCTTCCTTTTTCATCATGCAAGAACAGGTGCTTCTTTCCGCCCGCCGGAACCCCGCAGGCGTGTTCTCACGCATCCTCCGGCCCTGCCGACGCCGCCTCAGGGCGGCTCTTTCGTCAGGGTGCGTCCATACCGCTCTAAGGGATCAAAGCTGACGCGCCTGTCGCCAGCTTTGACGGATATGGTTCTTTCCGTAATTGTTTTCGCTTTGCCGGGGCGCTCAGCGCCCCGGCACGCAATCCCGCCATTGCCGAAAGCGGCATAGGGGATTTTCAGGAGGATGACCCGTCCTGCATTTTTCTACAATTCCGCTTTACGGATTGATGGTCGTGACGTAAGCGGGAACGCCGTCCTTGTAAACCATGATGTTCGCAGCCTTCTGGGGGTTGCGGTTTTCATCATATACCAGATGGCCGCTGGGCAGGTCGATGTCGGAAGCGGCGATCGCATCGCGGAGGGCTTCGGGATCGCTCACAGTGCCCGCGCGCTGCAGCGCGTCCACCAGGATCTTCACAACGTCATAGGACATGGTGGACTGGGTGTTCGGCTCCTTGTTATACTTTTCGCGGAAGGCCTTTGTATATGCCGCGGAGACGGGGTCCGTGCTATCGGCCGCGAACAGGGAGATGAAGTAGCAGCCTTCGATCGCTTCTTTGCCGGTCAGCTCAGGGATGTTCGGGTTGTCCCAGGACATTTCGCCCATGATCTTCGCATCGATGTTCAATTCACGGATCTGCTTGATCTGCAGGGGCAGCTCGCCCGCCTGGTTGGGAAGGAAGATGACTTCTGCGCCGGAGCTCTGGATGTTAGAAAGCTGCGCCTTATAATCCTTCACGTCAGCGCCTGCATAGGCTTCAAACGCAACCACGGTACCGCCAAGCTTCTCAAACTCGCTCTTGAAGTTGTTGGCAAGGCCCAGAGAATAATCGTCGGCGTTGCTGTAAAGCACGGCAACCTTCTCTGCTTCGAGCATGTCTTTTGCCATCTTTGCGCACACAACCGCCTGGAAGCTGTCGATCCAGCAGGCGCGGAACACGTAGGGGCCGCCAACCGTCGTCACATCGGGGTTGCTGCTGGTTGTTCCGATTGCGGGAACCTTCGCGGCGGTCGCCACGGGGCCTGCCGCGATCAAGGGACCGCTGGAGTCGGGCCCGATGATGGCAATGACCTTATCCTGGCCGATGACCTTGTTGTAGGCATTCGTCGTGATTTCAGGCTTTGCTTCGCCGTCTTCCTCAACGATTTCAATCTTGTATTTCTTGCCGCCTACTTCAAAGCCGCCCGCATTGTTGATTTCGTCAACGGCGAGGTTGACGCCATAGCGGGAATATTCACCCGCAACAGCGGCGGGGCCTGTGAACGGCTGAACAAGGCCGAATTTCACCGTGCCGGCTTCCCCATCCTTCGGGGTGTTCGCGGACGGCTGCTGGCAGCCGGCGAATGCCATCAGCATCGCTGCCACAAGAACCAGGGACAATACTTTTTTCATCGTTTATCCTCCTCATATTCATAACAGGGTTCCCTGTTAGAGTCTTTTTCATAGAATTTCAGGTTCTGGAACAAAATCTGTATAATATACGTGTTCTTACCCTTGAGGCAGAGAAACAGGTGTTCTTTTTTATATCGGACAGGAGGGATGTTTTAGAAAAATTCTTGAGTAAATTATAGTATTTCGTCTTTCTCTTTTCATCGGACAAGAAACAAAATATTATTTTATTATTTAGACAAAATACAATTCCAGCCAAGGTTTTGGCTGGAATTGTGGATTCAACAACAAACTTTCTCACGTTATTTCATAAAGCTCCGCTGTATCGCATATACCCGAAATACAATCGCAAGCTCTTCCTCAATACGCGCACGCTCCTCAATTCCCAGTATTTCCTTTACTTTCTTTATCCTGTATCTCACCGTATTTTTATGCAGGTGCAGCGCGTTCGCCGTTTCGATCACATCAAACTCTTTTTCCACATATACTTCCATGGTTCGAAACAGCTCGGACCCATATTCCCTGTCGAACGCCATAATAGGTTCGAGGATGCTTGTACAATATTGCTTCATCCAATAATCCGTACTATAGGGCATCAGCACCCTGTATATGCCGATCTCTGAAAAACGAACGCAGCTCTGCATGTATTTTGCGGCGTATTCCGCCGCGAAAATGCATTCTGAAAACGCGTACCGCATGTTTTCCGCCTTTTCATGTACATTGCTGATCCCCGTCACAATATCCGGCCTCAACAGGCGGATTTTCCTCTGCACAATGGCCTTCAGATCATCCGTTTTCTTGTGCTCCTTAAGATTCAGTATCACCAGATGGTTGTTCTTATATTTGAACAGGTAATCCTCCTTGCCAATAAAATTGTTCAGAAGGCTGTTCGTATGGTTGAGGTCCACTGTCATGGGATAGTGCGTGGAATGGTAGCAGACCGCGCAATACTTCTCCGGCATGAGCGGCACCAGTTCGGAGACCAGCGATCCGGCATTTAACGGCGTGAGCGTTCCCATCAGCAGCAGGTGAATTTTCTGTTCAATCAGGTCTGTTCTGTCCGCCTCGGCGATTTTATTGTTGATGGCAATCACGATGTTCTCAAAATACGCGTCGTCCCGGCCGAACAGAAAGATCGGGAAGGCCTGCTGCTCCGCATAGGCAATGACTTCTTCTGGCAGCCGTTCATAGTAGATGGTTTTAATCGCAAGCGCACTGACCCCGTCCCGGCAGAGACCCTTGATGGCGGATAAGATCCTTTCGGGGTGATCTTTTGCAAACAGAAGGCTCGAAATGACAAAGGCTTCCTTGCCGAATGTCCATACCTTTTCAAGCTGCGGATTTTCATTGGCATATTCATAATCCAGGATTCCGATGTTGGAGACCTGACGGCCCAGCCCCCTGTCTCCCGCAACCAAATGGAAGACCTCAAAATCCTTCAATTGCATGATTTCTTTGACTGTGACCGACACTTCGATTCCCCCTTCTGTCCATAAATCTGCCGCATCCGGGCACAATCCCATCAGGATTGTCCATTCTATTATACAACGATTTGGCATGATAGGCTATTATGCGGGGTTTTGCGCCTTGAAGGACCAGCCCAAGTGAATATTTCTTGTTTTCCCTCTTCTTATGGCTGTATGGCAAAACGCATTGTTCCACTATAGCGATAAGCAGCCGGGGTTGCGATGCTTTCGCAATCCCCGGCTGTAAGTAATTTCTTCGACTTTGGCGGATTTATCCTGCGCTTTCTTTACCGGACTTACAGCCGCACGTCCGTCCACCGTCCGCCATGCATGGCGCTCTCGTAGACCGCTTCGCATATGGCTGCGTTTACAAAGCCATCGTAAAAGTCCGCAAATTGTACGCTGCGCGTACGATCTTCAATTTTATTGTAAACTTCACCGACCATGCTGACGAGCGTATCCTGATACCCTCCGCCAAAAGGAGCGATTCTCGCACAAACGCCCTGCCCCCTTTCCCCTTGCAGGAGGGTATATGGCTCCTCTGCGCACCAGGAAAAGGACTTTTCGCTGCCTGAAAGCTCAATCGAAAGCCGGTTGACGCGGCCCGGGGAAATTTCTGAAACCAGCAGGGAGCCGAATACATTGCCCGAAAAGCGTATTGTAATGGCTGCAGCGTCTTCGGAAGAAACGGTGATATCCGCGCCTTCACTTAATGCAGGGTACATGACGCCTTCGCGCAGCGTCCGTTCCGGCGCAGCCTGATAGAAGTTCGCCGATACCGCCTCAACCTCGCGGCCCGAAAGAAATCTTGCAAGATCCATCCAGTGGGAGCCGATTTCCGTTACGGCGCGCATACTGCCCGCAAGCTCCGGCTTGTATCTCCAGGAATATGGGGCGGGCAGCATGTGAAATTCCTGAAGGTACGCGCCATGCATCATCTGGAGGCTGCCCAGCTGCCCGCTCTGCACCTGTTTGCGCATCTCCATGCAGGCGGCATGGTATCTGACATTAAACCCCACCGCGTGCACAAGCTGCTGCTCGGAAGCAATTTCATACAGTTCCTTTGCCGCCTGTGGGGAAAGGCAGAGCGGCTTTTCACAGAGCACATGTTTCTTATGCAGTAGCGCCGACCGTATCATCTCGTAATGCACATTTGCGGGCGTACAGATGTGGATGCATTGGGCGTCGCCCTCGAGTGCCTGCTCCAGCGTATCCGTATGCTGCGGTATCTTCCACCTGCCGGCAAAGGCCGCGGCGCTCTTCTCATCAGAGCCAACAACACAAACAGGCTCGCCTCCATTTTTCAATATGGCGCTTGCATGCAGGTCTCCCATCAGCCCGCAGCCAATGATTGCGGCCTTGATTCCCATAGCGCCCTCCCTCAATATTTTGGCGGCTGCGCCAGTATGCGGAGTAAAGATGCATATTGGGGATATAGCCGGAGAAGCTCCTCCATCCCGCCATCCTCATAATCCGCTTGATCATACGCGGGGGAAACGGTACATCCAAGCAGCGCAAACTCCCCCGCGCCAACAATGCGGCTGCCCTGCCATGTTCCCGCCGGCACCACCTGCTGCACCCGCTCCCCGTTTAGAAGGTCGGTTCCAAGAAATACGGTTTCCCCGCTTCCATCCGGGTACAGCAGCAGCAGTTCCACCCGCGTCCCCAGATAGAAATGATACACCTCGTCGCTTTTCAAGCGGTGCATGCGGGAGAACGTATCCCGTTTTAACAGGTAATAAATCGCAGATGCGATCGGCTTGCCGGATGACAGACAGGCTTCGGAAAGATAGTTCCGGCGGAAAGCGCCGCCTTCGCCAATGAGCGGCGCAAGCTCCAACGCGTTTATGATCTGTTCGGCGGTCATGGCTTATCCTCCCTTGCGTTTTGAGACATAGTATAGCATATCATGCTGCCATCCGCTCCCCGAAGATACATAAAAGGGATACCCGGCTTACGCAGGATATCCCTTTTGCCTGTCTTATAGACCCTGTTTTACTTTGCTGCGTTGCGGCCCGCAATCTGGCCGTAGGTGAAGATGTCCGCAATCGCGTTGCCGCCAAGACGGTTGCCCGCATGGATGCCGCCTGCGACTTCGCCGGCTGCCCACAGGCCTTCAATCGCGGTGCCGTCCGCCTTAAGCACGCGCGCTTCGGTATCAATGACGACGCCGCCCATTGTATGGTGCAGGGAAGCTTTTCTCGGGCTGATGCAGATGTAGGTGTTGGGATCCGCATCCAGCGCTTCGAGATCGATGCCACCCGCGATGACTTCCTTGCCGAAGTCGTCGTCATGCTGGTTGGTCACATAGGTATTGTACTTTTCAATGGTTGCGCGCAGCGCTTCTTCCGTAAATGCGGGCGCAGCACCTGCTGCCGCGGTCTTGCTGGCTTCCGCCACCTCGGCAAGCGTATTGCCTACCCAGATATGCCCGCCGTCCACCATCGCCTGGATACGCCCGTCAAGCTCCGCGCCCTTGAGGAACTGGGAAGGATTGTTGCTGTCCCCACGGCCTGCGTAGATGATGTAGAAAATACCGTCTTCCAGCGCAAGGGACGCCTTTGCCAGCACGTCGCGTTCCGCATACTCGTTGACAAAGCGGTTGCCCTGCCCGTCGATCCAGATCTGCGCCGCAGCATCGCCCCAGATGCCGTCCGTCATCGTGCCCTTCACGGGGGAGGAGGAAGGCATCATCTGCGCCACTTCCATACCGGTGAGGTTGGCGCCGATGGCTTCCGCCATGACGATACCGTCGCCCTCATTGGTGCCAAGGTTGGTCGAAAGCGTACGGTCGCTCAGGTCTTCGCCCCAATATTTGTCATACTGCTTTACCATGGCTGCGTTTGCGGCATAACCGCCCGTTGCAAGCACAACGCCCTTGGTGGTGTTGATGGTGATCTTTGTGCCGTCGGCCTGCTCGGCCTTTGCGCCCACAACCTTGCCGCTTGCATCCACCAACAGCTCGGTGCCGCGGGTTTCGGTATAGATGGCGACGCCATTTTCCTTTGCGACCTTCTCCATTTGGGGAATACGGTCCGCGCCGGACATAAACGTATGGGTTCTCGGCCACATTGCGCCAAGCACGGTGCTAAGACCGGTGCTGCCGTTTTCCTGCGTTGCCTTGCCGTATAGAGCATTGAGGCCGATCTCGCCCATCCATTCAAACGAGGGCAGCGCCTGTTCGGCAAGGACACGGGCCAGATCAATGTTGGAGGCGATCCAGCTTCCATCGCTAAGCTGGCGAAGCCCGCCAATGTAGACCTGCCACATATGCATGGCAACAGAGTCAAAGCCCGGCATATCCGTACCAACGGTCTTGCCCTTATTTGCGGCATAAAACGCGTTGATATCCTTCTTGACCTGAGAAAGGACTTCCTTCCATTCCGGGAACTGGTCAAGCTTCAGCTTGGGATCATTTTCGTCCATGGCAAGATAGCTGTCCATCGTGTCCTTTTGCGCCTTAGTGAGCGTCATGAGGGCCTGCGCTTCGAGATCAACCGCATTGTAGGCAGCGCCCGCCATGAGTGTATTGCCGCCGAGTATGGATCCTTTTTCAATCAGGATCACCTTCGCGCCCTGCTGCGCTGCGGTGATTGCCGCAGAGAGGCCCGCACCGCCGCCGCCCATGACAAGGACGTCCGTATCCCAGGTTTCGTCCGCCTTCGGCGTTGCGGTGTATTTGTTGGCCTTCAATGCGTCAACATCAAGTCCTGCATTCTTTGCCGCATCCGCAACTGCGCCCATGATGCCATAGCTTGAAAGCGTAGCGCCCGTTACCGCATCCACGCTCAGGCTCTGGTGTTCCACAATCTGTGCGGGAATACGCTCTTTTGCAACTGCGGTGACATTCTCCGTCTCCGTATAGGTGACATAGTTAATGCCTGTAATGATACCCTTGTCTACCGCAATGCTGACCTTGATCGGCCCCTGCATACCATGGCTCTCCCCTTCAAACGTGCCGGAAACATCCGTTGCCGGCGCCGTCTGTTCCGGGGTCGCCTCCGGCGCTGCTGTGGGGTCCACTGTTGCAGGCTGCTGTGCACAGCCAAACCCAAACGTCAGTGCCATCAAAACCACCAGCGCGAAGGCCAACATTTTTGTCTGCTTCTTCATTTCTGCTCCTCCTGTCAATCATCCTGTGAAAATCTTCACAAAAAACAGAATACACTTTACAACGGTTTTAAAGTCAAGTACCATAATTGTGTCTAGAGTAACAATCTTGTCGAAAAATTAGCAACCATCTTTTTTCGGGGACGCTGCCCCGCGGTTTGGGAGGATCTATGGAATATGAAGGAATACAACATCAGTGAAGTTGCAAAGATGTTCGGCATCTCCAGCGAGTTGCTGCGCAGCTATGAAAGACGCGGGCTTGTCGCACCTTTGCGTGCTGGAAACGGATACCGCACCTATACAAAGCCGGATATTTATATCCTTTCGGGTATACGCTTTCTGCGCAACGCCGGATACTCTCTGGAAGATATTGAGCGCTTGTACGGCGCGGAATTTGAGAATGCACTTTCTATCCGCCAAAAACGCTGTGAAGAGCTGGAGCAAGAGATCACCTATTTGCAGTCCAAGCTGGAGGCAATGCGCAATGAATGCGACGATTTTGCGTCTCTTTCGCAGGAGAGCGGCATTTCCTGGACGACAAGCCCTGCAATGCTGCGGGTGAATAACCAAATCAACGATTCTTTTTTGACCGATAGCCATTCCATTTTGGAATGGGTCGGTCATTTGCCAATCGTCCGTATTTCTCCCGCATTCAGCAGAGAGGCGATTGTGAACGGACGGGACGAGGTCCGTTTTGGTTACGCGGTGCCGCTGGAATTGGCGGATACGCTGGGGCTTTCTGATACACCCGGCGCAGAAGTGAAAGAATCTTTAAGATGCCTGACAACCATTGTACGCAGCCAGGGAAAACGCTATCTGAGCGCCTGCATGCTGGAGAGCATCTGTATGTTCTGCAAAAACGAGCATCTAGAACTGAGCGGCGATGCATGGGGCATCACGCTGGGCGTCCATATGAAAGGCGGCCGAATCCAACGCTGCCACCGCCTGTACATTCCCGTCAGGAGCATTGCATGAGCGCAGACACCCAAAAAAGTGGCGTAACCGCCCAATCTGCCGTTGTATTTCTGCACGGATTTCTGGGCGGACCGCAGCAATTTGATTTTTTGTTACCCGTAGCAGCAGCGGCGGGGTACGATACGCATACCCTGCTGCTTCCGGGGCACGGCGGGGATTACCGCGCGTTTTTAGGCAGCAGCAGGCGTTCCTGGCAGGCCCATGTGCAAAGCGAACTCAATACGCTTTGCGCACAATATACGCGCGTACTGCTCGTGGCCCATTCCATGGGCGGCTTGCTGAGCATACTCGCAACGCTGAACAATCCCGGCAGGGTTTGCGGCATATTCTGCCTTGCGCTTCCTTTGCACCTGAAAGTTTCTTTCCATGGCATACGCAACAACGTTAAGTATGTCACGGGCCTTGGCAAGCAGGATGCGTTGATCAAAGCCGCGCGGGAGTCCTGCAGCGTGAGTGGCATTACATTCTATAACGCACCGCTGATGGTTCGGCAATTACTGGATCTTTCCCGCTTAAGTATAGACGCCCGGCGCGCGCTGCATCAACTCAATGTCCCGCTGATGGCGCTCCATTCCCAACACGACGAATGTGTCAGCAAAAAATCCATCCAGGCAATAAAATATGCCCGGACACAGGAAATCATTGTCCTGCCGGCATCCAGTCATTTTTTGTATCCCGAAAACGACCGCGCCACCGTCTGCGAGGCGTTTTCATGCTTTGCTTCCGCCTGCTTTTCGCGGTAAACGCGCCCCATCTCCACCCGGCGGGGCCGCGCAGCCAACGTATCGCGGCTTATTTCGGATTTGTCCGCAAAAAAGCGGAAGCATTCCAAGCTGCTTGTGTGATACGATAAGCTTCCGGAGAGGGGGAACTGCGCTTGTATTACACATATGGCGAGAATGCGATCACGCATCTGAAAAAAAGAGACCACACGCTCGGCAGAGCGATCGAGCAGATTGGCCGTATCGACCGCGAAGTCGAGCCGGACCTGTTTTCCTCCGTCGTCTACCATATCGTGGGGCAGCAGATTTCCTCCGCCGCGCTCAATACCGTATGGGGACGCATGCGGGAGAGCCTGATTGTTATAAACGCCAATACCATTGCGGCGCAGTCCGTGGAAACACTGCAGCAATTCGGCATGACCTTCAAAAAGGCGGGGTATATCAAGACGTTCGCACAACAGGTGCTTGACGGTACGCTTGATATCGCCGCCCTTCCAGAAAAAAGCGATGCGGAGATCATCACGGTCCTTTCCTCTCTCGATGGCATCGGCGTATGGACCGCGGAAATGATCCTCACATTCTGCCTGCAACGCCCCGATGTCCTAAGCTATGGGGATCTTGCCATCCACCGCGGCATGCGCATGCTCTACCGCCGCAGGCAGATTGACCGTGATCTGTTTGAAACCTATCGCAAGCGCTACAGCCCCTATGGTACGGTTGCAAGCTTTTATCTTTGGGCAATCGCCTCCGGCGCAATCGAAGGACTATATGACCATGCGCCAAAGAAAAAGACAGCTTCTAAGGCAAGCAAACTTCCCGGGAACTAAAAAGCGGCATATGCCGCTTTTTCTATTTCCCTTAGTCCGCCCTTTTCCGGTTGATCTCGATGTGGCAACAGTCCTTCTTGATATAATGCTTGGTGCACATAACCGGGGCCGGATCATCATTCAGATAGATATCCTCCCGGATAAGCATGACCTCCTTGCTGGGCATGACATACTTGCCGGAAATAAAATTCCCGACTGCCGTGGAGGAAATGAAAAGCGTCGCCCGTTCCGCCTGACGATAGATGTCGTTTTCAAGCGTCTGCAGCAGCCTATCGGTCCAGTTGAGCTTGATGTTGAGCTTGGACAGCGCTTCCACGGGAATCAGCGTCAGAGAGTAGGCCACAATGTTCCCTACACTTCTGTACCAGCGGTCCACCACGATCACCACGGCGGATTCCCGTTGGAGCAGCCCCACAATCTGCTCATTGGGCACTTCAATGCGGAAGTCCAGCTCCACATCGTCAATCGCCAGCGCGCAGCACTGATACACCGGATGCCCCAATGCATCAAGGTTTTGATGTGGCTTTTTCCCCTGACGGATCACATAATTGCCCTTGCCCTGATGCTTGCGGATCCGTCCATCCTCGCGCAGCAATTCAAGCGCCTGCCGCAATGTCATGCGGCTTACGCCAAGCATCGCGGCAAGCTTGGGTTCCGACGGCAGCCAGGTATCCTCCGGAAATGTCCCGTCCAGCAGCAATTTGAGCATCTGCTCGTATACACGCACAAACGTACGGGAGGTTTCCTGCGCAAGCTGGCGCAGGTCTATGGTGGGGGCGTTCTTGTCGTTGTTTGACTGCATGCTGGGGTCCTCTTTGCGATAGGGGTTTTCTCAATCGTATGCTGTTTCAGGTAAAATTGCAAGGGCACCGCCAAGCTTCATGCGCTATTGCGCGGCAGAGCGCCATCCAATGCGGCCGAAAGGCGGAGGCATGGCCTTTGAGCGCCTTTATTCTATCCCCAATCCTCTGACAGAACCGCAAAGCAATTGCCATTGCTGCATAATATCCTGCAGATACGCTCTTCCATTTTCGGTAATTTTAAAATACTTGCGCTTCGGTCCCTCGCTTGTTCCCCCGTCGTAGGTTTCCACATGATTGTCCTGCGCAAGCCTCCTCAAAACAGTATAAATGGTACCCTCATAGGTATCGGGAAAGTGCAGCTTGATCTCCTTCATCAGCGCATACCCATAAGTATCCTGTTTTGAAATGGTAAAAAGGATTGCCATCTCTAAAACGCCCTTTTTAAATTGTGCAATCACTGCTGCATCACCCTTTTTCTCGCGAAGTTCATACAAAAAAACAGAACTGCGGAAACGATCATTCCACACAAGAGCGGGATCATCGTTACAAAGAAGAGTTGGAGAAAGAGGTGCGGCGCGGATAAGGTCTTCAACAGCCCGTTCAAACAACCCAGACTTACGCACGCCCCGATATAAAAGGCCATCCGGAATATTCTGGCCGGGCTAGCGCTCCTGAAGCTCCATACTAGGCACAAGACGCTCAGCGTAATAAAAACAGACATGAAAAAATAGATATTTCCGGTTGCCGAGGGACCCATGTATACCAGTTCCTCGGGGATATTGCCATTGGGTGTTGCCTGCAATCCGGCCCATACCGGCAGGCATTTCCAAAAGATCCACCCCTTATACAGAATCCACAGGACGGCTCCCGCCGCAAGCGGCAATAAGGAAATTACGTTTGTGAGCACGGTGTTTTCAAAGGCGCAATTGATTTTGTTGGCGATATCCCTGAGCCTTGCGTACTTGGTCGCCTTTCCGCTCATGATAATTTCCCTGGCAAGCTTTTTCACATCGCCAAGCTGCCCGCACACCTCCTCTTCACGCTTCCCCTCATCCATCGCAGAGTCAAAGTATTCCACATAATCTTCAATAATAGCCTGGCATTCCTGATTGCTCAAATAAAAACGCAGCTCAAGTTCCAACTGGCGTAAGAATTCTTCCTTCATGCTCAACCTCCCCAACGCGCCATCTACTGTTCAATAGTTAGTACTGCTGTGATCATAAAGCACTACTATTTAAAAAGCAATAGTGATTTTTCAAACGAGCCGATACACAAACCCCGCCCCTGCAACAGCAGGGGCGGGGTTCTATCGATCTGAGGCTGTCAATCCGCAATCCTGAATTCACCGGTTGCCTTTACGGAGGCGCTCTGCCCGTTGCCAAGATCAAAGGAAACGTCCTTCACAATCCTGTAGGTGCCAGCTTGGAGCGTATTGAACCACTCCAGCCGCAGGCTGATTTCCTTGGATTCTCCGGGTTTAAGCAGGTATGCGATCGCAATCCATGCCCGCTCTTCCTTAAAGGGCACATCCTTCCACTTGCCATCCTTTTTCTGCTGCAGATACAGCGCCTCACCAAAGGTGGCAACATAATTTGTTCCGTTATACAGCTGTCCTTTGACCTCCAGGCTGCTGGGGGAATGGACGCTCTGCTTCACCGTCAGCTTGAAGCCGGACAGGTCGGGCGCGCGTTCCTTTATGAGGAATTCCGCCGAGACCTTCTCCTTTATAGGTTGGCCGCTGCTCTTATGCGCATATACTTCCTTTACCAGGCGGTATACGCCGGGCTTGAGGGTAGCAAACAGGTTCAGGGAAAGCGAAACCTCCTTTGCTTCGCCGGGCTCGAGAATATAGGCAATCTCAATCCACGCCACATCCGTTTTGAAGGGTACGTCCTTCCATACGCCGCTGCTCCTTACCTGGAGATAGGACGGTTCCCCGAAGGTATAGGTGTACTTGGTGCCGTTTTTCAAAAGCGCCTTTACTTGTGTGCTGTCCGGATAGTAGGTATCCTGCTTCATCATCATCGTCAACGCGCCGGGCTTTGGCGTAGCCGTCGGCTTGGGGGTAGCTGTAGGTTTTGGCGTAGGCTTTTTAGTAGGCTTCGGCGTAGGCGCCTTGGTGGGTTCCGGCGTTTCTTCCGGCACGGGCGTTTCCTCCGGCATAGGTGTTTCTTCCGGCGTAGGATACGGCGTCGCAACAGGCGTGGGCGCTTCTGTCGGTACCGGCGTTGCAGGCAAGGGCGTGGGCGCAGGGGCGGGCGCCTGGCAAGCCGATATCAAAAGCATGACAACAAGCGCCATTGTAATCAACAAATGCTTTCTCATGCGTAAGTCCTCCTTCTTGATTCTGTTCCTATTTATAAAACGGGCAAATACCGCTTGCGGTTCCCATAAAAATGCGCTGCGCTGCTGGAAAACAAATGAAATGCATCCTCTCTTGCTTTCCTTTTTTTCGGTGATATAATACATAGCGGCATTAACGGCATGGAAAGGATATTGGTATGCAATTCAAGCAAGCAGGCGGCATGGAAAAGCCCGTCATCATACTGCTGCACGGCGGCGGATTGTCTTGGTGGAGCTTTGCACGCGTCATCGAGTTCCTTAAAGAAGAGTACCATGTTGTAACCCCCATACTCGATGGCCACGGCGAGGATGCTTTGGAGCCGTTTACAAGCATTGAGTCTGCCGCAGAAAAGCTGATTGCGCATATCGATACCGTACACGGAGGCCATGTCTTTGCTTTGGGCGGTCTCTCGATCGGCGCGCAGATCGCGGTGGATGCGCTTTCAAGGCGGCCGGAGATCGCCTCCTATGCCATACTCGAAAGCGCGCTGGTGTTGCCAATGAAAAGCGTGCGCCTGCTTGCCGCACCCATGTACAGCCTCTGTTACGGCCTAACAAAACAGAAATGGTTTGCAAGGCTGCAGGCAAACGCACTCTGCCTGCCGAAAGATATGTTTGATTCCTACTATACGGACGGAAAAAACATCTCCCGCGCGTCTCTTATCAATATGGCGCTGAGCAACAGCAGCTACAGCCTGAAGCGGAGCGCCGCGCAGATCAGGGCAAAAACGCTCATCATTGTAGGCGAGCGCGAGCTTGCCGTGATGAAGCGCTCCGCGCAAACGCTCCATACCGCAATTCCGGAAACATCGCTCTATGTTGCGCCGCAGATGAAGCATGGCGAATTGAGCCTGCTGCACCCAAAGAAATACGTCATGATCCTGCGTGCATTCTTCCGTGGCGCGTTTCATCCATGAGAGAGATAAAAAAGCCACCGGTTCAACAGAACCGGTGGCTTTGATTTCGTATGTTTTTTAGCAATACTGCCCCAAGTACCCTGCGAGATTGTCAAAGGCAATGCCTTTCACCTGCTCCTCCGAATATCCGGCCTTTAAGAGCGCCTCAAAAATCAGCGGAACATCCTGCGGCCCGTTTATACCTTCGGGCCCCTGTGCAATCCCGTCAAAATCCGAGCCCAGACCCAGTATGGAAAGCGCGCCCAGCGATGCAATATGATCCACATGCCGCACAACATCTACAATCGTCGCTCCGCCGCCATCCCGGAGGAACTCCGCCAAATAATTGATGCCGATAAACCCGCCTGCATCCTTAAGCGCTATAATCTGTTCATCCGTCAGGTTGCGCCTGTTCCCGCACACGGCTTTGGCGTTGGAATGGCTCGCCATCACGGGCAGCTTTGTAACCGCCAGCACATCCCAGAAGCCTTTTTCGTGGATGTGGGAAACGTCCACGATCATCTTCAGCCGGTTCATTTCCGCGATGACCTCCCGGCCAAAGCCGCTTAAGCCGCCCGCATATTCCTCCCCCACGCCGTCGGCCAGTTCGTTGCGGTGGTTCCAGGTCAGCGTCATCAGCCGCACGCCTAGGCGGTGGAAAATCTCCACCATTTCAATGTTGCCCGCAAGCGCGTCCGCCCCTTCTATGGTGAGCAGCGTACCGATCTGTCCTTCCCCGATTGCACCCGTCCCCATGCCGTAATCGAGATGCACAAGCCCATAGTCCGCTACCATACGGTGATAGTCATGAATCATGAAAAGCGCGTTCGTCATGGCGCGCGCACGCTCTTCCCGGTTTGCCGGAAACGCCGCAAAAAAGGAGAGCTTCATCCCGCCCAGGCGCATGCCGTCAAGCGTCATGTGCTGGTTGCCGCCCACAGGCGCATCCAGCTTTGCCCCCTTGCGCATCAGACATAAAAAATCATTGTGCGCATCCGCCACCATGAATTGCATTGGTTCTGCCCCTCCATCCGCTTTGCTTACTTCATATATTGTACCATCTATTGTACCATCTTATATGAGAAAAGAACAAAGCGATATGCATGCCGCGTATATGCCGTCATCGGCCTCATTCCGCCGTTTCTATAGTCACAGGTACTATTTTTCTGTACGCGGCAGGGTCGAACCGCCATAGGCATAGAGAGCTCCGTCGCCTCTGCCCCATGTCTGTGCGCACCGAGTGCGCGCGGGGAAAAAGCGGGACGATGCGCACTCAAAACACTGGAAAGCACCCATTGCTGTATGAACGGAAGCAACCTGTTCTCCGGCGCAGCGCAGGCTGCGCCGAATTTGTTTACAAAACCGTACCAGTTTCCCATATTGACGCGCTTTGTCTGCATATGCTACTTTGAAACTGAGTATTTCATAGTAGAAGCGCCGGAAGGGAAAGGGGGGACCGTCGTGACGATAAGCGCCTCAAAACGGTTTTTGTGTATCGCCATATGCATCGGATTTGTTGCGGTTTCCCTTTTATCGGGGCTCTTTGTTTCCACGCATGCAATCCATGACTGTACCGGGGATCACTGCACCGTCTGCGCGCAGATTCACCAGGCCCAATCCCTGTTGCGGCAATTCGGCGCATCCGCCGTAAAGGCAATGGTAAGCGGCATTGCTCTTTCCCTTCTGCTTGGGGCGCTGCTATTGCGCACAATTCTTTTCCCGAGCACAACGCCCGTTTCACAGAGCATCCGCCTGAACAATTAAATCCGGACCTGTATCTTCTTTGACATGCACCCCGTCCTTTTGACGGGTTTGTTGGCGCATGTCCTTGTTTTGTTGCCCAATGATACAAGAACCGGAGGTTTACCATGAAAAAACGATTGCTGCAGGCCGTTTCCACGGCCCTGTTCTTACTCCTATTTGCAACGGGCTGCAAGAGCGCGCTCCTTGCGCAAAACGATGCCGCCCTGACTACACCCAATACGAGCCCCACAAAAAAAATCAGCGTTGTCGCCACCATATTCCCGCCCTACGACTTTGTCAGGGAAATCGCGGGCGAAAACGTCTCGCTTACCATGCTGCTCCCGCCGGGCGCGGAAAGCCATTCCTTTGAGCCTACGCCCAAAGACATCGTCGCCATTCAGGACTGCGATGTGTTCCTGTATGTGGGCGGGGAGTCCGACGCGTGGATAGACGATATTTTAGACTCCATGGATACGAGCAACATCCGCGTCATTCGCCTGATGGACCTTGTGACGGCTGTGGAGGAGGAAATTGTCGAGGGTATGGAGGACGACCACGACGAACACGAAGACGAACAAGGCGCGGAAGAGGCCGAATATGACGAGCATGTCTGGACCTCGCCGAAAAACGCGCAGCTGATCGTTTCCGGCATTTCCGAGGCGCTTTGCGCGGCGGACGCCGCAAACAGGGCGGCCTATGAAAAGAATACCGAAGCGTACCTTGCAAAGCTTCGGGAGCTCGACGCCGCATTCCAGGCGGTTGTGGACAACGCCGCAAGGAAAACCATTGTGTTTGGCGACCGCTTTCCCTTCCGCTATTTTGCGGATGCGTATGGCCTGACCTATTTTGCGGCCTTCCCCGGCTGCTCGACGGAAACCGAGGCAAGCGCCGGTACCATCGCATTCCTGATCGATAAAATCAAGGCGGAGCAACTCCCGGTTGTATTCCACATCGAGCTCTCCAACGAGAAGATGGCAGACAGCATCGCGGAGGCGACGGGCGCAAAAAAGCTGCTGCTGCATGCCTGCCATAATATCTCCAAGGCCGATTTCGAACGCGGCGCAACATATCTGGAGCTGATGAACGGCAACGTGGCCGCATTGAAGGAGGCGCTATCCTAAAATGGCACTGATCACCTGCTGGGACGCGGCGTTCGCGTATGAAGGAACCTTGGCCGTAAGTGGGCTGAATTTCACCGTCGCACGGGGCGATTATCTGTGCATTGTGGGCGAAAACGGCTCGGGGAAAAGCACGCTCATCAAGGGCCTGCTGCACCTGAAATCCCCCATACAGGGCAGCATTGCGCTTGGCGACAGCCTGAAACAGACCGAGATCGGCTACCTGCCGCAGCAGACGCCCGTGCAGAAGGATTTCCCGGCAAGCGTACAGGAGGTGGTGCTTTCCGGCAGGCTAGGTAAGCGCGGCCTCCTGCCCTTCTACAGCAGGAAGGACAAGGCCGCGGCAGAGGACGCGCTGATACGTCTTGGCATTGCCCCACTCAAACACAGGTGCTACCGAGAGCTTTCCGGAGGCCAGCAGCAGCGCGTGCTGCTGGCCCGCTCCCTTTGCGCCACGGAAAAGCTCCTGCTGTTAGATGAACCCGCGGCAGGGCTTGACCCCGTGGTGACACAGGAGCTCTACCGCCTGATTCAGTCGCTCAACCGGGAGTTTAATATTACCGTCATCATGGTTTCCCATGATATCGTCAGCGCCGTACAATATGCAAGCCATATCCTGCACTTGGCGCAAACGCAGGTGTTCTTCGGCCCAACAGAGGAATACGTCAATACGGACGCGGGCAAACGCTTTTTAGGAGGGGCCGCGCAATGAGCTTAGTGTACGAAATCCTGTCGTATCCGTTTCTAGTGCGCGCCATCATCGTTGGGCTTCTGGTTTCCCTGTGCGCAGCGCTTCTTGGCGTCAGCCTTGTGCTAAAACGCTATTCCATGATCGGGGACGGCCTTTCGCACGTCGGCTTCGGCTCGCTTGCGATTGCCACCGCCATGAACATGGCGCCGCTTACGGTTTCCATCCCGGTGGTGGTGCTTGCGGCATTCCTGCTGCTCCGCATCAGTGAAAGCGGAAAAATCAAGGGAGACGCCGCAATCGCGCTGATTTCCACCAGCGCCATGGCGATCGGCGTTGTTGTCATCTCCATGACCACAGGCATGAATACGGATGTGTGCAACTACATGTTCGGCAGTATATTGGCGATGAGCAAGGACGATGTGACATTGAGCATCCTCCTCTCCATCGTGGTGCTGCTCTTATACCTGCTTTTCTATCACAAGATATTCGGCGTGACGTTTGACGATCCCTTTGCCAAGGCCACCGGCACCAAGACCGGGCTTTATAATATGCTCATTTCCATACTCACCGCCGTCACCATCGTGCTTGGCATGCGCATGATGGGCGCGCTTTTGATTTCAAGCCTGATCATCTTCCCGTCGCTTACCTCCATGCGGCTGTTTAAAACCTTCCGCTCGGTCACGCTGAGCGCCGTCGTTGTATCCGTCGTCTGTTTCCTTGCAGGCGTCACGATCTCTTATCTATACTCCACCCCCACGGGCGCAAGCATTGTGCTTGTGAACCTCATTCTATTTCTACTGTTCTGGGCGGCCAACGCCCTGAAAGGACGGCCTTCCGTATGAAAAAACTGCTTCCCCTCCTTCTGTTATGCCTTATGCTTTTGAGCGGGTGCGCCCCTGCGGCTGCCGAACCTGCGCCCACAAAAAGCAATGCCGCCGGAACACAGGCGGTGGACGCCGGGGGTACCGGCGTTGATATCAAGGTTCTGCCCTCTCCCGACGCAACTTCGGATGTGATTGAAATCAGTGAGAAAGTGTTTATTGCCCAGACCAACGATATCTACATCAATACCGAGGACTACCTTGGCAAGACCATCAAGTATGAGGGCATTTTTCAAGCCTACTATTACGATGTAACGGATACCACCTACTATTCCGTCATCCGGTATGGACCGGGCTGCTGCGGGTTTGACGCAAACGCGGGCTTTGAGGTGGAATGGGATGGCGATTATCCGGAGCAGAACGATTGGGTGGAGGCAACCGGAACCTTGGAGACCTATGAGGAAGGCGGCGCGCGGTATCTCAGGCTCAAGCTTTCCGCCTTAAAGGTGCTGCCTGTGCGCGGTGCGGAGTATGTGCAGCAGTAAACTTTTCATATTCCCCCATAACGCCCAATCCCTCTAAGCAAAAAGAAGAACCGGAAGGTTCTTCTTTTTGCTTAAAGCTTATTTCAGGGGCGTCGCCCCGAACCCCACCAAGGGACACGTCCCTTTGGAATCCCATTTCGTATTTTCATTACAGCCCAAGCTTGAACGCGGCGGCATTCCAGCGCAGCGCGTTCTTGAACGCGGGGATGGTGGTGTCCTTGTCGATCACAACACTCTCGATGCCCATGCACGCCGCCCAATCCACCAACTGCTCCACGGAAAGATCGTACGTGAACGCCGTATGGTGCGCGCCGCCCGCCAATATCCACGCTTCAGCGCCCGTGTACAGGTCCGGTTCCGGACGCCAGAACGCGCTTGCAACGGGGAGCTTCGGCATCTTCTGCGGCAGGGAAAGCACCTCCACCGCGCTGATGATAAGCCGGAACCGCTCGCCCAAATCCACCAAAGACGCCGCAACGCCGTGCCCGGGCTTTGCCGTAAACACCAGCCTTGCGGGGTCTTCCCGCTCGCCCATCGTGAGCGGGTTGACGCGGATGACAGGCCGTTCCGATGCGATGCTTGGGCAGATTTCAAGCATGTGCGCTTGGAGAATGCCTTCCTCGCCCGGTACCAGGTGGTAGGTGTAATCCTCCATGAAGGAGGCGCCTTTCTTCTCCTTTTTGTGCGCCGTCATCTGCTTAAACAGCCGGACAAGCGCCGCCGTCTTCCAATCCCCTTCAGCGCCAAAGCCATAGCCCTTTTGCATCAGCCGCTGGATGGCGAGGCCGGGCAGCTGCTGTAAGCCGCCGAGCATTTCAAAGTTGGTGACGATGGCATGGTAGTCCTTTTCTTTTAAGAAGCGCTCGAAGCCGATCTCGATCTGTGCCTGCACGGCAACATGCGCGCGGAACTCCTCCGCGCTCCGGTTTTCCAAAATAGCACCGTAGGTCGCGTCATATTCCTCCAGCAGCGCCTTTACCTCATGCGCCGGCACCGCGCTGACATATTCCGCAATGTCGGTGATATTATAGGCGTCCACCGTCCAGCCGAACTTGACCTGCGCCTCGACCTTGTCGCCCTCTGTCACGGCGACATTCCGCATATTGTCCCCCACGCGCACGGCGCGAAGGCTCCTGCTTTCCACAAGGCCGATTGCCGTGACCATCCAGTCCGCAATGCGGCAAAGCACCGCCTCATTGCGCCAGTGTCCGACCACCACCTTGCGCTCAATCCCCATGCGGGTGACCATATGCCCATATTCCCGGTCCCCGTGTGCGGACTGGTTGGTGTTCATAAAGTCCATATCGATGCTCTCATATGGGATCGCCTCATTGAACTGGGTATGCAGGTGCAGCAGCGGCTTTCTCAAAAGCTGAAGCCCCGCAATCCAGCTCTTTGCCGGGGAGAATGTATGCATCCATGTGATCACGCCCGCGCAGCGCGCATCCCGGTTGGCGTCTTCAAACACATTGCGGATGCCTGCGCTGTCTAAAAGCGTGGGCAGGCAAACCACTTCAAACGGCAATTTGCCGGATGCGTTCAGTCCCGCGACAATTTCTTTTGCGTGCTCCGCCACTTCCACCAATGTCGCTTCCCCATAGAGCGACTGCGAACCGGTACAAAACCAGAACCGGTATGCGTGTTCCTGCATTCTTGGCCCTCCCTTTCCTTTTGCCCTTCTTTTTCCTTTTCCACAAGGCCTGCGGCACACTTAAAGCATACCGGCAGCGCCTACAAACGGATTCAGCAATCGCTGTCAAGCGGACAGTCCTTATTACGATTATACCGCGTTTACATTAACGATACAACTGCCTGTTTTAGGCGCTTTTTGACTATCTAAATTTACATGAAAGACGAATGCCGGAGCATCTAAAAAAGCGGCGGGAATGCTTCCCGCCGCCCAGCGTGTTACAAACGATTTTGGTGGAGGCATATCAGATGAACAGGTTCACATTGGATTCTTCCGCATCCCCAAGGTACGCGGCAACGCCGCCAAGCCCCACGCCCTCAATGAGCTCTTCCTTCTTGATGCCCATCACATCCATGGACATGGTGCACGCAACAAGCTTCACGCCGTTTGCGATGGCCTTTTTGATGAGTTCTTCAAGCGAGTCAACATTCTTATCCTTCATGACCGCCTTCATCATGGCCGTGCCCATACCCGCCATGTTCATTTTGGAGAGCTTGAGTTTATTGGTGCCGCGCGGCATCATGCCGCCGAACATGGATTCGATCATGGACTTCTTTACATTCTGTCTTTCGTGCTTGCGCAATACGTTGAGGCCCCAGAAGGTAAAGAACATCGTCACAGGCCGCCCCATCGCCGCGGCGCCGTTTGCAATGATAAAGGAGGCGAGCACGCGGTCCAAATCTCCGCTGAATACGATGAGCGTCTTCCCCTGCGGAAGCTGCCCCACAGCATTTTCCTCCATCATTTCGTGCTGTCCTTTCTGGATGTAGGCGACATAGTCGCTATTTTTCTGCTCGCCCTTGACATAGGTGTTGCCGGTCCTCCTGCACCACGCGGCGACGTCCCGCAAAAATCCGGGATCGCTTGCGTAGACCTCGATGATCTGCCCGTCCTGGATATCCTTAATGGTCTCAAACACCTTTAAGATCGGGCCGGGGCACTGCATGCCGCTGCAATCGACGCGCATGGAGGTGACGATGTTACGTTCGGGCGAGGCGGGCGCGTCGGTCGTGCCCTGTATCATTTCGTCATCGGGCTGCTTTTTTTTTTGCGTCGCCCTCGTCCTTGTAGTGTGTAGCACGGTAGAAGCTGCTGCCGCCCGGATATACCTTGACGTTTGTAAAGCCGTTCTGCTGGAGGATGCGCGCCGCGTTATATGCCCGCACGCCGATGGCGCAGAATACGATGATCTCCTTGCTGCGGTCAAGCTCGCCTAGCCGCGCGCGCACATCGGCAAGCGGCAAAGGATAAGCGCCCGGCACCATATACGCAAGGCGTTCCACATCGTCGCGAACGTCGATGATGACGCGGTTTTCGTCCGCACGATCCATTGCGTCCCAGTTCGCAAACGCAACCCGCTTTGAAAGCACATTGCCCGCTACAAAGCCCAGCATGTTGACGGCGTCCTTCGCGGAGCCGTACGGGGGCGCATAGGCAAGTTCCAGCGCCTTCAAATCCTCCACGCCGCCGCCCAACCGAATGGCGGTTGCAATCACGTCGATGCGCTTATCCGCCCCGTCGCGCCCGACGATCTGTGCGCCAAAGAGTTTTTTGCCGTCCATGGAGAACAGGAGTTTGAGCGTCATCAGGTTCGCGCCCGGATAGTATCCCGCGTGGGAGTTCTGCAATATGGTGATGCTCTCATAGTCCCTGCCGCGTACCATGCCGCGTTTGTTGAGGAGCTTCTCCGAAGCGCCGGTGGCGGCCGCCGTCAGGTCAAACACCTTCACAACAGATGTCCCCTGGGTGCCGGTATACCGTTCCTCGCCGCCCGCAATGTTGTCTGCAGCGATGCGCCCCTGCTTGTTGGCCGGGCCCGCAAGCGGGATCATGGTGCGGGAGCCATCAATATAATCTGTGATTTCCGTCACATCTCCCACCGCGTAAATGGAAGGATCGGACGTGCGCAGATAGTCGTCCACCACAATGCCGCCGCGCGCGTTTACTTGGAGACCCGCGGCCTTTGCGAGCTCTCCATTGGGCCGTACGCCGATAGCGAGAATAGCAAGTTCAGCCGTGATACTCTTTGCGCTGTTGAGGCGCACGGTAACGCCGGAGGCGTCTTCCTCAAACCCGGCGACGCCGTCGCCCAGAAGTAAAGAGACGCCCTGCTGCTCCAAATGCGCTTCAATAAGCCTTGCCATTTCCGGGTCGTACGGCGGCATCACCTGGTTGAGCATTTCCACCACCGTCACATGCGCACCGGTCAGGTTCAGGTTTTCCGCCATTTCAAGGCCAATAAAGCCCGCGCCGATGACGACGGCGCTTTTGACGCTATGGTCGGCGATAAACTTCTTAATGCGGTCCGTATCCGGCACCGTCCACAGCGTCATCACCCTCGAGGCGTCGATGCCGGGGATCGGTGGCTTGACGGGAGAAGAACCGGTGGACAGCAGCAGCGTATCGTAGCTTTGCTCATACATCTCGCCGGTAACAAGGTTGTTAACGGTCACGGTTTTTGCTTCCCGGTCAATGGAGGTGACCTCGTGACGTGTACGCACTTCCATGTTGAACTTCTTCATCATGGCATTTGGCTGCTGCAACAGCAGGGCGCTTCGCGAACGGATGACGTCGCCCACATGGTACGGCAGGCCGCAGTTGGCGTAGGAGATGTATTCTCCCCGCTCAAACAGGATGATCTCCGCCGTCTCGTCCAGGCGCCTTAACCTCGCCGCCGCCGTTGCGCCCCCAGCAACACCGCCGACGATGAGAATCTTTTTGCCCATATAGATTGCCTCCTTGTATTGGATATGGAAGACGTTCTTCCGCATATGCATGTTTGGCAGGCGCGCCAAGCTGTTATATATGTAAACATAGCATACTTTGTGAAAAAGCAAACGACCGTGACTTTGTCACCAAAGCATTAAAAAAAACATACGTGATTTTGTCACCGCGAAACCGGCAAAACTAAACTATCCTATACAAAGGACAATAGAAGACAGGAGGCATCCCATGTCGAAAGCATTGATCATTGGCAACGGCCCCGCGGGGATTTCCGCAGCGCTCTATACCGCCCGCGCAGGCATTGAAACCACTGTTATCGCGCGGGATGCGGGCGCTTTGGGCAAAGCCGACAAAATTGAAAACTACTACGGCTTCATAGAGCCCATCGGCGGTGCGGATTTGTTGGAGCGCGGCAAGGCGCAGGCAAAGCGCCTGGGCGTTACGCTGGTGGAAGAAGAAGTCGTGGGGCTTACTTACCTTGAAAAGCTCACCGTTACAACCAGCAGCGCAGCTTATGAAGGAGACGCTGTTATTTTGGCGACAGGCTCCCCGCGCCGCGCGCCGAAAATTGAGGGCCTTGCGGCGTTTGAGGGAGCGGGTGTGAGCTATTGCGCCATCTGCGACGCGTTCTTCTATAAGGGCAAGGATGTTGCTGTGCTGGGCTGCTGCGAATATGCGGCGCACGAATCCGTGACGCTGTTGCCCCTTGCAAACGCCGTGACGCTGTTGACGAACGGCGAAGCGCCCATGGCGGGTCTGCCGGAGGGCTTGAAAGCCATTATCCCCACAAAGATCAAAGCGCTGACGGGGAACGGCAAACTCGAAGGCGTAACCTTTGAGGACGGAACGTCCCTTTCCATTTCCGGCCTGTTTGTGGCGCAGGGCGTTGCGGGCAGCGCGGACCTTGCGCGCAAGATCGGCGCCGAGACCGTGGGCAACCGCATTGTGGTGGATGAGCATATGGCCACGAATATCCCGGGGCTGTTCGCAGCCGGGGACTGCACAGGCGGCATGCTGCAAATCGCAAAGGCCGTAGCGGAGGGTGCGGAAGCCGGGTACAGCGCGGTGAAATATATCCGGGCGTTACAATAGGCTTTTTCAATTGCAGCAAATGAATAATATCAGTATTTACCCTTAATTCCCTGTATGAAACAGGGAGTTCTCTTTTGCTTTGGTGACGATGTCACGGTATGCCCGCCTCCATTCCGGTATGATAAAGCCACGATAAGGCGAAAAACGCCTGTTAATTTAGAATGGAGGAGTATCAAACATGGAAGAAACCCGCATGCCGCTCATTGGGGATATGGCCCCCAGCTTCACCGCCGTCACCACACAGGGCACCATCAACTTCCCGGACGATTATAAGGGAAAATGGGTCATCCTCTTCTCCCACCCCGCAGACTTCACGCCCGTATGCACCACGGAATTTATGACCTTCGCCTCGATGGCGGACGAATTCAAGGCGCTCAACACGGAGCTTGTGGGGCTTTCGGTGGATTCCCTGTACGCGCATATCGCATGGCTGCGCAAAATCCAGGAGCTGGAGTGGAACGGCAAAAAGAATGTGGAAGTCAAGTTCCCGCTCATTGAGGATATCCGTATGGAAGTTGCGCGGAAATACGGTATGATCCAGCCGGGCCAATCCAATACCCAGGCGGTGCGCGCCGTGTTTGTTGTTGACCCCGAGGGCAAGATCCGCACCATTTTGTATTATCCGCTCTCCACCGGCCGCAACTTTGATGAAATCAAGCGCATTATCCTGGCGCTGCAGAAGGCGGACGCGGATAAGGTCGCAACCCCTGCCGACTGGCGTCCAGGCCAGGATGTCATCGTCCCCACCGCGGGTTCGTGCGGCACCGCCAAGGAGCGCATGGACAATCAGACAGACGATCAGTATTGCCTCGACTGGTTCATGTGCTTCCGCCGCGAGAAGAAGTAACCGCGTTTCGCCCCTACAAAAGCCGCACAGAAGTGCGGCTTTTGTCGTATCCCTCCTCGTTTTTCACTATACAAATGACAAAAACCGGCGTATGATTAGGAGTGTCATATGCACATATCAGGAGGAACGGTTTTGTCCAAACTGCATTTCATATTCAACCCTGTCGCCGGCAGCGGCGCTTCCACGCTGGTGTTTCAAAAAATGGAGGCTTTGCTAAAAGCACAAAAGATCGAATACTCCTTTTCCCGTACGGAGTACCCGGGCCATGCGCAGGAATTGACGCGGCACGCGCTCTCCCAGGGACATGACTGTATTGTCGCCGTAGGTGGCGACGGTACCGTGCGCGAAGTCGCCATGGAAATGACGGGGAGCGATACCCCCATGGGCATGCTGCCCTGCGGCACCGGCAACGATATGGTGCGCGCGCTAAATATCCCGCAGGACCCGGAACGGGTATTGGACATTCTTTTAAACGCCGCGCCCAGATGGATGGACGCTGCGGAAGCCAACGGCAAGCTGTTTTTCAATGTGGGCGGTTTTGGCTTTGACGTGGATGTACTTCTCAACACCGAGCGCTACAAGAAGCGCTTTAAGGGCATGGCGGCGTATATGGCGGGTCTGTTCCATTCCCTTTCCAAACTGCACCTGATTCCGGTGCGCGTCACCACGCCGGAAAAGACGTTCACCTGCAACGCCCTGCTCGCTGTCGCCTGCAACGGCACGCACTTTGGCGGCGGCATGAACGCGGCACCGCTTGCGGACCCCACGGATGGACTTTTGGACATCTGTATCGCAACGGACGTGAACCGGCTTACGGTATTGTCGCTGCTTGCAAAGTTTGTCAAAGGCAAGCATATCGGCCTGCCCGTTATCCATTATTTCAAGGCGACCGAGCTGACTGTAGACGCGGGACAACCCCTGCCCGTGCAGGTGGACGGCGAGGTTGTGGAGCAAACGCCCATTACGTTCCGCATCCGCCCCCGCGCGTTGCTGGTAAAAACGGGGCTGTAGCATTTATAAACAGAGACATCAGGAAAGCGCCGGGCAATCGCTCGGCGCTTTATAATGTCTCTTAATTTTCTTAAGATATCTCCGTCTACGGCAGCGACGTTAGATTATTTTATTTACTAGCGGGAGGGCTCACCCCTCCCCCGCTCCCTCTTAGGAACGAGCCTTCCTAAGAAAGCGAGAGCGACATCGATTATACATCCAAAAGCTATGCATCAATCCTTGTAAAATCCCATTGATCAGGAAACAAAATCCCCCTGGTGTGCGATGAGCGTAGCGTCATACACGCCTTCGATGCGCATAAATTTGTCCACAACTGCGGTCTCCTCATCCCGGAGGCGGACCTCAAGGGTAAGCTCCACGCCGTCGCGCTGCACGGTCCTCGAGCGCACGCGCACGCGGGGCAGCTGCTTTACAAGGTTCTTAACCGGGCCGTTCGCCGCTTCGTGGAAGTGGAGGATCAAGAGGTAGGGCATGCTGCCGCGCACCTTGAACACCGTAAGCACCACCATGATCACGCCGATGATGACAACGCCGATTACCGCGACATCCAGGAACTGTGCGCCAAGCGCAATGCCCTCCCCCACGGCCCAGAACATGAACGTGGTGTCCATCGGGTCCTTCACTGCCGTACGGAAACGGATGATGGAGAGCGCGCCCACCATACCCAAGCTGAAGCCGAGGTTGATGGTCAGGAGCATGATGACAAGGCTCGATACCATGGTGAGCATGATCAGGCTCAGGTTGAATGTGCGCGAATACAGCACGCCGCCGAACGTCTTTTTGTAGATAAAGTAGATGAACACGCCGACTGCAAAGGCAACCAGCAAGGTGGCAAGTATCTGCATTGGCGGCAGCGTGCTATTAAACATCGATTTTATATCGAATGCTTTCGCAACAGCTTCATTGGTGGGCATGGGGAAGGTTCCTCCTATTCATATCTCCGGCACAGGCAATATTTGCTGATTGCGCTGCGCTGGGCGTTTTCCAGGGGCTGCAACAGGGTTTGGATATAGGCAGGCAGGTAACGGTTGAATTTGACCTCCATCACCATGCCGTATCCGTCGATCACGGGGTAAGTGGGAATCTCCGGGTCAAACAGCGCAATGGAGCGGTACGCGGTCCTGATATCCTGGTCAAACGTCACGCGCACATCCTCCACCGGGAACACATACGGCTCGCGGTCATAGTCCACAAGCACACGCGGACGCAACAGCTGTGTGCGGAACGCCGCGTACATCTCATGCGCAAAGGGTTCCCGCCGCCGCAATAAAAACGTGCAGTTGCCCGTAATGAGCGCATCGCATTCCTGCCGGGTGAGGCCCAGGGAGCTCTTTTGGATAAACTGGCCTTCTTTGTGTTTTCGCTCCAGCTTGATGTCCGTATCCTTGAAGTTGTAGATGCGGATGCGGTATTTGTCCCTATGGTCGCTGCCATCAAGCTTGTCTTGCATAGCGGTGTCCATATAGTCGTCAAAATACAGGCTGCGGATAAAGTACTTGCCCGTCTGCTTCGCATACTCGTCCCGCTCCATCGTCAGCGCAAGCTTGCGGCTTAGAAGCTCGTATTCTGCCAGGCTGATAAAATACTTCAGCTCATGCCGGAATGACACGCTCAAGAGAACACCTCCTGCATATACGCATCCGACAGGCCGAGTTCCTGCTTGAGCTGCGCCTTGATGATTGCAGGACGCTTTTCGTTGAACTGCTTGAGGTACGCGATATTCGTCTCAAAAGACTTATAGCTTCCGAAATTTTCCTGGCGCTGCGGCAGCCCCATAAACGACGGACCGTTGAATTTTTCGCGCTCACGGGCGATCTCACCATCCACCGTGGCCGCAAGTTCGTCGATAAGCGCATTCACCCGGTCCTGCGCATAGACTGTTTTCATCAGCTCTGCAAACCGGCGGCAGAACGCGTCCTTCCACTGCGCATTCTTCAGCAGCGCGTTAAACAGGTCCGAAGCCGCGGGCTTTGTGCCCCGCCGCAGAGTCACTGTCTGATGGTCATAATTGCTCCAGCCCCAGCAGAAGTCATAATAAATCCACTTCCACTTGCCGCCGGGGAGCTTGTAGTACTGGATGTTCGCATAATCGGAGTTGCCCACGTACAGCTCTGCGATCATATAATCCATAAAGCTGTCAACGTCCATGCGGTCCGCAACGTACTGATAGTTTTGGCTGTTGGAAAGATCCTTCGTTTTCACGTAGTCCATCAGCGCAAGCCATTCCTGGTTGCTGCCGTGGGAAACAAGAGAGCTTGCCTTCAATACGTCAAGATTATCGGCATCGGCCGTATTCTCGTGCTGGGCCACAAAGAAGCGGTTGCGCTTTTCCTTCATAAAATAGACGCCCCAGTATTCGCCGTTCAAATACATTACATACGGCTTATAGGCCTGCACGAGCACGTTTACGTCCGTCCCTTCCAAAAGGCCGCTCGAAAGCTCGTCTCGTATCTTGCTCCTGTTCTGGTCCTGCGCGCCCGCGCGAAGGGACAGCGCCTTGTAGGACGTATAGGGACGGTTTTCAAAGAACGCGTAGTCGAGCGAATTGCTGCCGTACTGGGACCGGGCAATGACGTTGAAGCCCTTTTGCGCCCTGCCGCGGCCAAACCCGCCCGCAATGCGGATGGCGACATTCTGCGAGAATACCTGCTGGTTTGTGCCGTCCCCAAACACGGCAAAGCTTGCCGGACGCTCCCATCTGGACTGCACCTCTTCGCCTTCCGTGCCGCGGCCCTGATAGAAGTTCGCAGTTGAAAGCGCTTCCCCGTAGGGCAGGTCCGGGTCATAATTTTCGCCATAGGCGTAGATGCCCGTTTTCGTATCCCACAGGTTCTTCGGGTCCGTCACCAAGGTGACGATGGGCAGCGTGTGGTTTACATCATCCCCGGTAAAGAGGTAGGTGCCTGAAGCGCTGCTGCCCGTGATGTACCCATCCCGCACGGAAACGGCGCGGATGACGGTATTGTGCTCCAGTGCGATCGGCCCGGTATAACGGTTGGAATTTTGTGTCGGCGTGGTGCAGTCCGTGGTGTAATAGATGGTTTCGTTCGCTTTTGCATTGAGTTCCACGGAAACGGGCCCGCTATACACGCCGGGAAGCGTGGAAAACAGCGGAACCGCCGTAACGCCCAGGGAGCCTTGTCCATTTGCTGCGCCCGGTGTGGGCGAAGCATAATAGTACAGCTTTCCGTCCGCGCGGCCAAAGCTGATATCCGCCCCCGCCTGCGCCATCTGCAGCTTATCTAATAGCTCCCCCTCAGGCGAGTACAACAGCACCACGTCCCCGGAAGCGGAAATGGAGAAGTTGGTCTCCAAGGTTTTTTTTTGCGTATCCTTGACGTCGTTTCCCGTAGCGAGCACCACAAGATAGCCGCCCGGTTCAATTGTCACATCCGGAAAGCGCCAGAGCGCGGGATTGTTGGGGTTGTCCGAAAGCGCGTAGCCGGAGAGGTTGATTGGCTCCGAAGAGGAATTGTGAAGCTCGATCCAGTCCGGCGTGCCGTTGTTGACCGTATAGGAGCCCGCGTTGTTTGACATGACCTCCGAAAGCAGTAAAGCGCCCGTAGGCAGGGCGCTCATGCTGTTGAAGGCCGCAAACCCGTCCTCCGTATTGGGATAGCCCGGCGTGGGCTGGGCCATTGGTTTCCACTCCCCTGTGCCGTCCGGCACCCGTGCCATGCTGATATCCGCCTGCTGCTCGGTAAACGCAAAGCTGTCTATAATGCCGCCCTTCGGGTCGGAGAACACAACGCTCTCTTTGTAAGCGCGCAGTGAGAACGGCGCGTTGAGTATGCCTTCTATAAGGCCGTCCCTTCCGGAACAATGGATTACGAAAAATCCGTTTGCGGGGATGGTTGTCCCTTCCGGGATCGTCCATTTCATCGGCTGGTTTTCATCATCGGAAAGTCCGCAGCCGCTGATGTCAACATCCTGCCCCATGGGGTTGTAGAGTTCTATCCAATCCGGATAGTCCCCCTGCGGGCCGGAAAGCGTAGTGGCGTTGCTCGCCATAAACTCATTGATGCGCACGCCGTTGTCCACAACGTTCGTTTGCAGCGTGGCGCGGTATTGTGCGGCCCCCTCTTCCGTGTTTGGATAGCCGGGCGAAAGGAAGGTGCTTTCCTGCCAGGTGCCGTCCTCCGCGCGCGCCAAAACCGCCCCTGCGGAGACAGGCCTTAATTTGAGGCTGTCCACCGGATGGCCGGAAGCGTTGCTTAATATCAATTGATCGTCAGAAGAAAGCTTAAAGGAAGCGTGGTGCGTCCCCTTTGTTACATCGCCGGAACAGAATACGACAAGGTAGCTTTTTGCGGGGATGACCGTCCCGCTTGGGAAGGCCCATTTGGCCGCCACAAGCATATCGTCCGACAGGCCAAAGCCTGAAATATCCACCGCGGTGTCCGACGTATTATAGAGTTCCACCCAATCCGGAAAATCGCCGTTTTCATCCGGTACGGCGCCCTTATTGGATGTCATCACCTCGTTGATGCGTACAACGCCGCTTGCTGCCGCAGCGCCGTTTCCCGGCTGGTTTGCGTTCATCTGGAATACAAGAACAAGCCCTGCGATACAGAGCAAGGCCACAAAAACAAGCAAGGGGATCCGTCTCCAGTTCAAAAGAGCACTCCTTTTTCATTTCACAGGCGCTTGTAGAATATCAATTCCAAATCGGATGCATTCCATGTGTTCAACTGATATAAAAACGCCTGCGTTTGCAGCCATCCCGGCATTTTTGCCGTGGAGGGCTGCATATTCGATATAATTTTCCTTCATGTAGTGTACCACAAAGCGCCATGTATGAACATGCGCGCGAACAAAATTCATAAATTGTTTGTTAAGGCAAAGCAATGGAGCTTATAAAGTCGCAGAAAGAAAGCGAGAGATTTGTGCCCGCCGCTAGAAACCGGAACGAGACGTAGCAGCGCTGCGTCGAGTGGAAGGTGACAACGCGGTGGGAGAAAAGGTCCGCTGAACTTTGCGATTTATAAGTGTAATTGCTGCATGTATCAGTCGCAACGGTTTTCCGGCGGGCCGGCGGACTCGCTTGCCTTCACCCATTCGCGCGTGAGCCTGTAAACCACAGCCGTCACCGGCGTACCCAAAAGCATGCCCCATACGCCAAACAGCCCTCCGCCGACGATGACGCTGCTAAGCACCCATAAACCGGGCAAGCCCACCGCGTTTCCCACCGTGCGCGGGTAGATGAGATTGTTTTCAAGCTGCTGCAGCACAATAATAAACACCACAAACCAGACCGCCTGCATGGGTTCAATCACAAGCAGTATCAGCGCGCAGGGCACCGTGCCAATGAGCCCCCCCAATATGGGAATGAGCGCCGTCACGGCAATGATGGAGCTGATCAAAAGCGCGTAGTGCATTTTAAAGATCGTCATGCCGATAAAGCACAGCGTCCCCAGTATCAGTGCTTCAATAAACTGGCCCACGATGAAGCGGCTGAACACGCCGTTTGCAAGGCGCAGCACCTCGCTGGTGCGGCGGGTGTTCTTTGCGCCGAACACCGCGGTACAGAGCCTGCGCACCTGCATGGAAAGCTTATCCTTATTGTAAAGCATGAAGCCCGAAAGCATGACGGAAAGCAGGAATTGATACAGGCCGCTTGTAAAGCCTATGGTAAAATTCAATGCGCCGCTTACAGCCTGCCCCAATATACCCTGGATAAATGTGATCGCCTGCCGCCAGAGGTCCGTCACCACCTCGCCCACCTCGGGATTGATGGCAAGGGTAGAGAGCATCCCGTCCGCCCAGACCTGGAACCGGTTGAGGTAGCCTGAGAAGTTCATGGCCAGCATCGTGACGCTCTCCACCACGCGCGGCAGGATGAGCGCCCCAAGGCCCACGAGGAACGCGATGACTACAAGATAGGTGCACAGCATGCTCACCCCGCGCCATAAGCGCCGGAGACCCGTTTTGCGTCCCCAGCTTCCAAAGACTTTGTGCTGGAAAAACTTCATGGGCACATGCAGCACGTACGCGACCGCAAACGCCGTAAATACCGGCGAAAGCACACGCAGCACGGAAGAGACCGCCTTCCAGATCCCATCAATCCGGTAAAGCAGCATCAGCAATACGATTGCATAGGTAATGAGCAGCAGATATTTTCGAAGCCTTGTTTTCTTGGGGCGGGGCTTTTCCATTGAAACCTCATTTCCCGGCGTGCTCCGCCGTACAGGGGTACTTCCTCAAGTATGTTTGAAAAAATTCAAACAGCCCGGAAAAGCCGTTCAGTCGATGCAAAGGGGCTGCTGTTCGTCCTTTTCAAAACGCTCCGCGAGCACCTTGGCGGTCAAATAGGCGCTTACCGCGTCGATCGCAAGCACGTTCTTGCCGCCGCGCATCACGGCAAAGTCCGCATCCTGGATATATTTCATGATGTACTGCTCGTTCATCGGCTTGACGGTGGAGAGGTACTGTTCCCGGATGTTGTCAATATCCCTGCCGCGTTCGCGGATATCCCGGCGGATGCGCCTGAGCAGGCACACATCAATATCCACATGCATGTAGACCTTTAAGGACATCATGGCGCACAACCGCTCATCCCGGAACATATGGATGCCCTCGAGAAGAAGCACATCCGAAGGCGCAATCATCGTTTCCTCCCGGTCGGCGCGCCTGTGCAGCGTATAATCATATCCCTTGGTGGTGATAGCCTTCCCGGAAGAAAGCGTCATTACATCCTCATACAATGCGTCATGGTCAAATGCTTCGGGTTCGTCATAGTTGATGCGTACGCGCTGTTCAAAAGTCAGCTCCGGGTGATCGCGGTAGTAGCAATCCTGCCCAATCATCTGGCAGGTACAGGAAAGCGAATCCTTGATGCGTTTGGCAAGCGTGCTCTTCCCGCTGCCGCTCATTCCACAAATGCCCACAATCACCATGCAGTTTTCATATCCCCCTCATTTTATGCGCGTTTCTGCGCCGCCATACGGCGCCCAAATGCGCAGGCTTTTGTTTTCCATCCCTTTGAAGTGTGTGCAGGGCAGCCGCCTAAATACGCGGACGGACGCATGCCGCCCCTGCTGATACAACGCGATATGCAGCAGCATATCACGCCCGTAAAACAGACCCTTACACCATTGGCTGAAGTGTTAAATGCCGAATGCACGGAAGCGGATTTCCTTTGTCCGTTCCGCAAGGCCTTCCAACGGCAGCGCCTGCAGATGCACCACAAACGCCGTATCCTCGCCCGGCTGCAGCACGGCGTTTCTGGTAAAATACCACACCGCAAGAAGCTTGCCGTTTTCATCATACATGCCGGCATAAACCACGTTGAGATCGCAGTTCTTTACGCCCGGGTTCTTCAAGCTGCCCGAAAGCGTTGCAAAGCCGGGATAGTTCTGAATGAGACGCGCGTCGCCCACCGTTAATTGCTGCGCGCTTTGCGTCACGCCTTGCGCGGTAAGTTCCGCCTCTACCGCAAGGTTTTCCGGAACACCCCGCGCATCGTCATACGGCAGCCAAAGCGTGCAGTAGGCGGTTTCTCCCGGCATAACGATATCGCTGTTTGCGGCGATGGGCGTAAAATCGCTCGTCTGGCTCCCCCCAGCATAGTGGAAGATGAATGTCGCCGCCGACAACGCGACCGGCGCGCTGCCGTCATTCCGATAGGCCACCGCGCCGTAAAGCACGCCCGGGAAGTGGACGGCAACGGCATCCACAATGGAAACCGTTCCGTTCTGTGCCTTTGTGTTTGCCGCATTGGCCTGAGCAGGCGGCACCGCTCCCGGTACTTCTGCCGCTGCAGCCGGCAGCGGGCTTTCTAACGCCGCGCCGATTTCAAGCGCATCCTCCGCAGATTGTTTCGGGGTACAACCGGCAAGAAGAAACAGCAGCAGCACTATGGCCGCAAGCGGCCTATATCGTTTTGCCATCTGTTCCCGCCTCCTTTCTAGGTCAGCCCGACCATCTCTCAAGCCAGCAGCGCGCTGATTTTCGCGTCCGCATCCTGCATCAGGGTATTTAATAAGGCATCCACTTCCGGCTCAGTCGGCGCACTCGCGCCGATATAGAGCTTCAATTTCGGCTCCGTGCCGGAGGGACGCACCACCACCCACGCGCCGCCTTTTAGCAGCAGACGGATCATATCCGAATGGGGAAGTGTAAGCGGTTCCTGCGCGCCTGTTGCAAGCGTCTGGCGTTTTCTTTCCTTATAGTCCTCAATGGCTTCCACTTCAATGTTTCCCAACGTGAACAGCGGGGAAACACGGAGCGCTTCCATGGCAGAAGCGATCTTTTCCATGCCCGCCTTCCCGGCGAGCGTGTAGGATTTGACGCTTTCCTTAAAAAAGCCATAGTCTTCGTACACTTCTGTAAGCGCGTCCTGCAATGTCATATGGCGCAAATGATAGGCTGTGCAGAGTTCCGCTGCGAGCATGGCCGCGCAGATGGCGTCCTTATCCCGTGAAAAGCCGCCCGCAAGGAAGCCGTAGCTCTCTTCAAAGCCAAACAGGAAGGTATGCGCTCCGGTCCTCTGGCTTTCATCGATTTTCTCGGAAATAAAGCGGAAGCCGGTGAGCACATCGTCAAGCTGTACGTGAAAGCGCGCGCAGATAGCGTCCGCAAGGCGTGAGCTGACGATGGACTTGACAACGAGCGCGTTTTTCGGCAGCTTCCCCTGCGCATGGAGCGTAGAGAGGATATAATGCAGCAGCAGGCAGCCGATCTGGTTGCCGGAAAGCACGGTGAACGCGCCGTTCTTTTCCCGCACGGCAATGCCAAGGCGGTCCGCATCCGGGTCGGTCGCAAGGATGCAGTCGGCGCCCGTTTCGTTTGCAAGCCGCATGGCAAGCGTAAAGGCGTTCGGGTCCTCGGGGTTCGGCGCTTTCACGGTGGGGAATTTGGGATCGGGTTCCGCCTGCTCCGCAACCACCCGCACATTTGTGACGCCCACGCGTTTTAAAATTTCCTGCACAGGGATACTACCCGAACCATGCAGCGGCGTGTAGACGATTTTCAGCTCCTTCCCGTGTTCCAGAAGAAGTTCCGGCTGCAGCAAGAGCGTGGTGGTAGCAGCATAATACGCCTCGTCCACCTCGCGGCCGATCATTGTGAGAAGCCCTTGCTTGAGCGCTTCTTCCCGCTGCATCGCCGCGGCCTCAAAATAGCCGACGCGGTTGATTTTTTCAAGCACCGCATCCGCCTGCACAGGGCCAAGCTGGCCGCCATGCTCCCAATAAACCTTGTATCCGTTGTAGGCCGGCGGATTATGGCTTGCGGTAATCACAACGCCCGCGATGCAGTTGAAATGCCGTATGGCGAATGAGAGCTGGGGTACGGCGTGCAGCCGTTCAAACAGATACGTGCGGATGCCGTTGTTTGCAAGCACGAGCGCCGTTTCGAGTGCAAACGTGTCCGAATACAGGCGTGAGTCGTATGCGATGGCAACGCCGCGCTCCTTTGCTCCGGGGATGGAGCAAAGGTAATCCGCAAGCCCCTGCGTGGCGCGCCGCACCACATAGGCGTTGATGCGGTTGGTGCCCGGCCCGATAATACCGCGGAGGCCCGCCGTACCAAAAGCAAGCTCCGTATAGAAGCTTTCCTCCTGCTCCGCATCCGTCATCCCCACAAGCGCAGCCTTTGTGGCTTCGTCCGCCTGTTCGTTCCATTCCAAAGCCCTGTTCCGGTAATCCATATGCGCTCCCCCTTTGACTCTGTAATCTCACGCTTTCTCTGCCGGCTGCTCCCGCATGGGAGAAATCGTGCAGCCGCGCGAAAAGCTGTATACGCTCGCTGCCCCCACCACCAAATGGTCGTATAGGCGGATATCGATGCTGTTGAGTGCAGAGCGCACCGCCTGTGTCGCTTCAAAATCGCTGTTTGAGGGCGCGGGGTCGCCGCTTGGGTGGTTGTGCAGCAGCAGTACCGCGCTTGCCCTGTGCAGCAGGGCCGATTCCACCACGCGCCGCGGGTACAGCGGCGCTTCGCTCAGGGAACCCGTCATCAGGCGCTCCGCGTGCAGCAGGCGCATGTTTGCATCAAGACTGACGGCATATACGCTCTCATACCGCTCGTTTCGCATCAGGTCCAGCGCATAGCCTGCGGCGTCTGCAGGCGAGGTGATGCGCTTGCGCTGCTTTTTTCGGGCGGAGGCGTCCGCGTGGTAAGCCGCACTGTCGCCAATGAGCCGCAGGAATACCGCCGTACGTTCGCCCACGCCTTCGATGCCGCTTAGCTCCGCCACTTCAGCGGAAAGCACCGCCTGCAAAGAGCCCAAACGGTCGATAAGCCTGTGGGCAAGCTCGTTGGTATTGCGCCGCGCGATTGCATAAGTCAGCAGAAGCTCTAAGAGTTCATGCTCCGTAAACGCGCCGATGCCATGATTGGAATACCGTTCGCGCAGGCGCTCGCGATGCCCTTCATGCATACGCTTCCTCCCTACTCTGCGGAAAGCTGTTTTTCGAGCTTATGCTTGACGCGCTGGAGCGCGTTGTCTATGGCCTTTACGGAACGACTGAGGTTCTCGGCAATCTCCACATAGGAACGCCCTTCCAGATACAGCGTGAGTACCGAGCGTTCCAACGGGGACAGTGCGGAAAGCAGCTGTTCCTCCATGCTTTCATATGTTTCCCGGCTGATGAGCGTTTCCTCCGGATCGCTCACGCGGGCAGCGCTCAACACATCCATGAGCGTGCGCTCCGGCTCCTCGACAAACATGGGCCTGTTCAACGATACATAGGAGTTGAGCGGAATATGCTTCTGCCGGGTCGCCGCCTTGATGGCGGTAATGATCTGTCTTGTGACGCACAGCTCCGCAAAGCTGCGGAACGACGCGTTTTTATCGGGGCTGTAGTCCCGGATCGCCTTATAAAGGCCGATCATGCCCTCCTGGATGATGTCCTCCCGGTCTGCGCCCACCAAAAAGTAGGAGCGGGCGCGCACGCGGATGAACGGCTTGTATTTCTCATACAGCAGGTCTTCAGCGATGCGGTCCCCCTCGCGGGAAATGGCGATCAGCTCCTCATCCGTCATGGAGCAATAGGGCGCAAACTCCTGGTTGTCTTCAAACGAAAGCATTCGTTCCTCCATTCGGCAAAGGGAATATTGCTTAAACGCGGGCGACCACAGGTCTCTCGGGATTATCGACAAGTCTTTTGCAGGGGCATTTTGCCCCTGCAACCCACCAAAGGGATCAGTCCCTTTGGAATCCCTAACGTTGAGAACGCCCGCCTTAGGGGATTCCCCGTGATGGGGTCTTAGGGCCGTCACGGCTTTAAGCCAGGGTTTGGGGGCGGCGCCCCCACGTACCCTTTGGCCAATACTCTGAGGTGTATCTGTGTATCTACTCCTTCTTCAACCCGTCCTGCCGGTTCTTTTCAAACAGCAGCACGGCTGCGGCGACGGAGGCGTTGAGCGAATCCATCGGCCCGCGCATGGGGATGGACACAAGGTGATCGCAGTTCTCCTTGACCAGACGGGAAATGCCCTCCCCTTCGTTGCCAATGACAATGGCAAGGGGACCGGACAAATCCACCGTGGACATGGGCGCGCCGTCTGTATCCGCCCCGGCAATCCAGATGCCCGCAGCCTTTAACTGGGTGATGGCTACCGTCAGGTTGACAACCTTCGCTACCTTGATGTACTCGACCGCGCCCGCGCTTGCTTTTGCGACGGCCGCCGTTACGGAAGCCGAGCGGCGCTTGGGCAATATCACGCCGTGCGCGCCCGCGCACGCCGCGCTCCTGAGCATGGAGCCGAGGTTGTGCGGATCGTTGATTTCATCGAGCAGCAGCAGGAACGGCGGTTCGTTACGTTCCTTTGCGACCTCCAAAATCTCTTCGATGGTGGAATATTCAATATCCGGCACCATAGCGAGGATGCCCTGGTGGTTGCCGGGCTTGCCGCCATGCCCAAATGGCAGGCACAGCTCGTCCAAACGCTTGCGCTCTGTGGTGCGCACGACAAGGTTTCTTTCATGCGCCATGCCGAGGATTTCTTTGAGTGAACCGTCCTGCTCTTCCACAACAAGGATTCGGTCGATGCTGCGTCCGCTCTTGATGGCCTCGCGCACGGCGTTCCGGCCCATGATGAAGTAGGGCAGCGTCTGCTCCTCTTCCTGCGGCTGGAACTTGGTTTCGTACACCTCCTGCGCTTCGGGCGCGACATAGCGGGGGCGGTTTTCATAGGTGCGCTTGATGTGCGCCTTTTCCTTTTCAACGACCGCCGGGCGCTCCTGTTCTTCGTTGCGCTGCGCGTCAGGCCTGCGCTCCGGGTCGGGCCTGCCGCCATACGGCTTCCTCTCGCCATAGGGCTTTCTCTCACCGTAGGGCTTATCGCCATACGGCTTCTTGTATGGCCTGTCCCCTTCCGGGCGCTCGCCGTAGGGCTTCCTGTCCCCATACGGCTTTTTCTCACCATAGGGCTTATCGCCGTACGGTTTCTTGTACGGCCTGTCCCCTTCCGGGCGCTCGCCGTAAGGCTTCCTGTCCCCATAGGTCCGTTCGCCGTAGGGTTTTTTCTCGCCATAGGGCTTATCGCCATACGGCTTCTTATACGGCCTGTCGCCTGTGGGACGGTCACCATATGGTTTCTTGTCCCCATAGGTTTTTTCGCCGTAGGGCCTCTTCTCACCATAGGGCTTATCGCCATACGGTTTCTTATACGGCCTGTCCCCTTCCGGGCGCTCGCCGTAAGGCTTCCTGTCCCCATAGGTCCGTTCGCCGTAGGGCCTCTTCTCACCATAGGGCTTATCGCCGTACTGCTTCTTATACGGCCTGTCCCCTTCCGGGCGCTCGCCGTAAGGCTTCCTGTCCCCATAGGTCCGCTCGCCGTAGGGCTTTTTCTCGCCATAGGGCTTATCGCCATACGGTTTCTTATATGGCCTGTCGCCTGCGGGACGGTCACCATATGGTTTCTTGTCCCCATAGGTTTTTTCACCGTAGGGCTTCTTCTCACCATAGGGCTTATCGCCATACGGCTTCTTATATGGCCTGTCGCCTGTGGGACGGTCGCCTGTGGGACGGTCGCCTGCGGGACGATCCCCTGCAGGCTTCCTTCCGTAGGGCTTGTCTGCCTTGCGGCCTTCCGGGCGGGCATCCCGGCCGCCGCCGGAGAAGGTTCCTTTGCCGGGGCGGTCATTTCGGCCGTTGAAACTTGGCATATGTTTTCCTTTCTACTCTGCCATTGTCGGAATGATGGCAAGAATGCGCATGGTCTGTGCGCCGTCATTTTTCAGTTCATGAGATTCGCCCGAGCGGCAAAGATGCGCGTCTCCGGGTTTGAGCGTTTTGTATACGCCGTTGTCAAGCACAGTTGCTTCCCCTTCGAGCACGTAGTAAACTTCCGCCTCCGCTTCATGCATGTGCGCGCCGATGGAACAGCCGGGTTCCAGCGTAATCTCGGAAAGCAGCCGCAGATGCGGGATATGCTCTTCAAACAGCGCCGTCATCGCGACCGAACCGCTTCCGCCCCGCAAATTGACCTTAACATCCGCCACCATGTCCTTCTGATATCGTATCATAAGTATTCCCCCTTTGGATGTGACTTTTATTTGAACGCTGTATCCCTGCCGCGTCAGTTTCCTGCGGGGCGCGGCATAGATCATCAGATTTCACTCTTATTCTTGTACGGCACGGGCAAGGCCATCCTATTATTCCTCATTATTTGGCGTTTGCGCCGCAAGGAGGGCATGGCCCATCAGTTCGCGAAGGCGCGCATCGTCGCCCTTGAGATAAAGATACCCGAAAAGCGCTTCCAGTCCCGTAGCAGCCCGGTATTGCCCGATTGACGCGCTGCGCGGAATGGTGCCGATATGCGCGTTACGCCCCCGGCGGTATACGGACGCTTCCTGCTCTGTGAGCATCGGCAGCAGCCGCTCGCTTACTTCCGCCTGCGCGCTTGCGCGCACCTGTCTGGACGCCTCCATGTGCAGCTTGTGCACCGTGGCGTCGCTTTGGTGCAGCAGCAGCGTGCGCACATACAGGTCATACACGGTATCCCCGATGTACGCAAGCGTCAGCGGCGACATCTGCTGCGCATCGCGCGAAGCGCCCTCGGGCAGCAGCCCCAAAATATCCCCGCAAATGCTCATAGGCGCCCCGGAAAGCGTGCAAGCATGCTGCGGTTATAGGGAACCGCAAGCGCGTGCTTGTCCGCCAGGCGGCAAATTTCGCCCGCAAACAGGTCCAGTTCCGTCGGCTTATCCACCTCGTTCAAATCGCGGGAGAGGGAGCTGGTGCCCGCATACGGCAGTTTTTTTACGGCTGCAAGATGGCGCTCCCTGAGGTCTTTTGGGAGGCCGATGCCTTCCTTTTCCGCCAAAAGAAGCACCTCGTCAAGAAGACCTTCTAAAAACGCCCACATCTTGGGGTCTTCCCGAAGCTCTCCGACGCACACGTTGTAGTAGGCGTTCGCCTGGCCGTTGGAGCAGATAAAAGTCCACTTGATCCACGTTTCCTTTATGACGTCATCCGCAAGCTCCGCATTGACGCCGCTCTCCCGGAGCAACGCACAAAGCGTGTGCAGAGACTCCGGCGCATCCTTTGATAACGTCCCCGGTACGCCCACAATCACGCGGCTGATGCTGCCCGTCTTTTCAATGACGCCGGGAGACGTTATACGGCTAAACACGTAGATGCACCCGTCCAGCACAATGCCCGTATCGATATACTGCCTGATGCGCTGATGCGTATTCACGCCGTTAAGCAGCGGGATCAAAAGCGTATTCGGCCCCACGCAGGGGCGAACCTGTTCCACAGCCGCCTTGAGGCCATAGCCCTTGGTGCAAAACAGGATGGCGTCCTGCAAGCCCGCTTCCTCCGGGATGTCCGTGCAGTTCGGATATACCGTTGCACTTTGTCCATCGTCCACAAGCGTCAGGCCACGCTCCCGTATGGCCGCAAGCTGCGTCCCGCGGGAAAGAAGCGTAACGCCGGAAAACGCTTGCGCAAGCTTTGCGGTAAGATAGCCGCCGACGCCGCCCGCGCCAACGATCATGACTTTATATTGCATATTCCCTCCGGCTTTTTTATGGACGCCCAAAACGGCGCACAATTCGCCTGATGATATTATACGCGAAAACCGGCGGGCGGGCAATATTACCTGAGGGCAGCAGCAAAAGCGCATTTTTTATACAAAACCATACAAAAACGTTATATATATTTAACACTTCCTATTATTAACCAATACATGCTGCATATGGTATACTATATGCAGGCGGCACTCTGCAACTGTTTCTGTGCGTCACTGTCTCAAAAATCTGAAAGGGGTTAAACCGAATGATGAAAGGAAAACGACTTCTGTCCCTCGTAATGTCCCTGGTCTTTGTATTTGCGCTCTGCGGCCCCGTCCAACTGGCCGCCGCTGCCGGCACTGATACCGTCACCGACGCCTTAAGTACGGACATTGTCATCCTCTACACCAATGACGTTCACTGCGCCGTGGATGAAAGCATCGGCTACGCCGGTGTTGCGGCCTATAAGGCGGAGATGCTCAAGACCAACAAGTATGTAACACTGGTAGACAACGGCGATGCGATCCAGGGCGGAATCTTAGGCACGCTCTCCAACGGCTCGTACATCATCGACATCATGAACAAGGTCGGCTATGATATCGCCGTCCCCGGTAACCATGAATTCGATTATGGCATGAGCCGCTTTTTATCGCTCGCCAAAAAACTCAAGGCCGATTATATTTCCAGCAATTTTATCAACCTTAAGACCGGCAAGCCCGTATTTGAGGGCTATAAGATGGTTTCCTACGGAGATGTCAAGGTAGCCTATGTGGGTATTTCCACGCCGGAATCCATCTCCAAATCCACCCCGACCTATTTCCAGGATTCCAAGGGCAACTACATCTACGGTTTCTGCGCCGATAACAACGGCAAAGACCTGTACGACGCCGTCCAGAAGTCCATTGACGCGGCCAAGGCTGCGGGCGCTATGTATGTTGTCGCCATCGGCCATTGCGGTACCGATCTGCAGAGCGCGCCCTGGCGCTCTACGGATATCATCGCAAATGTGTCCGGCCTGACCGCCTTTATTGACGGCCACTCCCACAGCGTCATTCCCCAGCAGAATGTGAAGGGGAAGGATGGCAAGATGGTGCCCCTGACCTCCTCCGGCACCAAGCTTTCCGCTATCGGCAAAGTTGTATTGAAAGCCGATGGAACCGTAACGAGCGAGCTTATAAAGGAGTATGCGGGGAAGGACGATGCCGTTGCCGCTTATGTGAACCGCATCAAGGCGAAAAACGACGCCCTTCTCAAGAAGGTTGTCGCCAAATCCAATGTGTTGCTCACCACCAATGACGCGAACGGCAAACGCGCTGTCCGCAACCAGGAAACCAACCTTGGCGATCTTTCCGCGGACGCCTACCGCATCATCGGCAAGGCCGATATCGCCTTTGTCAACGGCGGCGGCCTGCGCGCGGATATCAAGGCAGGCAGCATTACCTACGGCGATATCATCAACGTGTTCCCGTTCAACAACGCCCTGTGCGTGGTGGAAGCCACCGGCCAGGAGATACTCGACGCGCTTGAAATGGCAGCGCGCGTCTGCCCGGAGGAGAATGGCGGGTTCCTGCATGTCTCCGGCCTCAAATACACCATTGACACCACCGTACGCTCCACCGTCGTGGTAGACTCCAACAAGATGTTTGTGCAGGTTGCGGGCAACCGCCGCGTAAAGGATGTGCAGGTTCTTACGAAGGCCGGAACCTATGAAGCCATCGACGCCGCTAAAACCTACACGCTGGCCTCGCACAACTACATGCTCAAATCCGGCGGCGACGGGATCAACATGTTTATGGACAACAAGCTCATCAAGGATTCCGTGATGCTGGATAACCAGCTGCTCATCACCTATATCACCAAGAACCTCAAGGGCTCTATCCCCTCGTCCTATGCGAAATCCCAGGGCCGCATCACCATCGTGACCGCCGCCTCGGAGGCCGCCAAGGCCGCATAAGCCTAAACCGCTGTTACGCATGGAAAAGCCCCGCGCCAGATTACGGCGCGGAGCTTTTTTGTTCCTGATCCTGTAAACAGCGGGAAGCCCGGCCTTTACCCTGAAACAGCGGGAGGCGGTACTGTGGGCACAGCCGCAAAATAGGCCGCCACACCGGCAACGATGCCCGCAGCGAGCTTCCTCTGGTGCGCGGGGTCCTGGAGCTTCTCTTCATCGGACGTGTTGGACAAAAACCCGCATTCGATGATGACCGCGGGCGCAACGCTTTCGCGCAGTACAAAATAGTCTCCGGGGTTTGCGGGCCGCTTGGGGTGGCCGATCGACTCGCACACGGCGGTAATCACCCGCGTTGCAAGCTGCTCGCCTTCCTGGGAGCCCTTCATGTAAAACGCCATCGGCCCGTGGATGGAGCTGTCCCTGAATTTGTTCATATGGATGCTTACGATGGCGCGTACGCCGTCCTGGCGCATGATGTCGCGGCGCGCCTGCATATCCGCGCGTTTGTTTTCGCCAAGCGCCGCTTCATCCTTTCTCGTCATCTCCACCGCAAATCCGGCTTCCCTCAAGCCGCTTTCCACAAGCTTTGCAACCTCCAGGTTGATGCCCGCCTCCTTGACGCCGCTCACGCCCACCGCGCCGCCGTCGGAACCGCCATGCCCTGCGTCAAGCACGATCAACGGCACACCGCCGCCATCCGTCTGTACAGGCACCGCCGCTGCGGGTTTGTTGAGCGGTGAAAAATTGCCGAGTGCGGAAAGCGCAAACAGGCTGACCGCAAGCACCACGCCCATCCAATCGAAAAACTGTCTCCCCAGCCTACGTTCCTTTTCCAATGCGATGCCTCCCCCCGCCTTAAGCCCGTGCACAACCTGCGCACAGGTCCATGTTTAACATCTTATTCCGCGAAAAATGCACTTATCTCTGTTTGTTTGCCCCACTTCCAGGCATTTTTTGTGCTGTTTTGCATGGTTTGACTGTATATGCATTGCATTGTATATGCGTGTCCCCTCCTGCATATGCGCATATCTATCCACACAATGCACAGAGTTATGCACAGGCCAACCGCCAAATTATCGTCACATTTTTTCGTTATGCACAGTCTGTTGATGCGCATATACACAATATCCCCACAACTGCACATGCATTGCCCGCGCTGAAAAAAGCCTTGATTTATGCCTTGTTTCAAGTTTTCTACAAAATATGCATACCGTTTATATACAGCCGTCCCCCCCTGTGTATATACGCATCAGAAACAAGACGCAATCCCTCCCTTCTTGCGTGAGAAAGCGTGCGCGGGCTGCAAAACCGCGGCGTGCGCACTTCTTCTACTCGTACGCACCGCACAAAAAAACAGGCTTGTACAGCCTGTTTCCGTTGTCTTTTTCTACATTTCTTTTCAGGGTGTTGTCGGAATTGGACGAAAGAACTCTTCCCCTGCGCCTGCAAATTGAATATGCATTGTATTCCAAAATATGGTGTGACCAATCTTTATCAGGGTATGGACCTGCATACGCTGCGAAACGGCACGTCCTGAAATTCTATGATGGCGGCACGGGCCGCACTTTCGTCAAAAAACAGCCCGAACAGCGCCGAACCGGAGCCGGACATCGCCGCCCCCAGCGCGCCCGCGCGCAGGAGCCGCCGCTGCAGTACGCCGATTTCAGGGTGAATCGATACTGCCGCAGGCTGCAGCGCATTTTGGAGCGCTGTGCCCAACCTTGGCGTATCCCCATAGCGCAACGCGTCCACCGCAGCCGCAGTATCCGGATGCGCCACAGGAAATTGCAAACATGAAAACAGCATGGGCGTGGAAATCCCCAGGGCAGGCTTCAGCAGCAAAAACCAAAGCGGCTGTGCAGGCTGTGGCAGCGGTAAAATCTTCTCCCCTACGCCGCCCACACGGCAGGGTTGCTCAAACAGGCAGTAGGGAACGTCAGCGCCCACCCGGAGCGCCGCTTCCTGCAGCTGTTCGTCTGAAAGCGCGCCGTAGGCATGCTGCAACAGCTGCAGCACGGCAGCGGCGTCCGCGCTGCCGCCGCCAAGGCCCGCTTCCGCAGGAATCCGCTTTCTAATCTTCACATGCGCGCCCAAGGTACACCCCGCAAGGCAGGAATAGGAGGCAATCGCTTTTGTCACGGTATCGCTTTCCGGCACGGGCATATTGTCATAGGCAACCGCAATATCCGGTGCCGGGAGCAATGCCACCGTGTCCGCAAGCGATACCCGGATGTTGAGCATATCGAGCTCATGGTAGCCGTCGGGCCGTTTATAAAGAACGTCAAGCGTCAGGTTGAGCTTTGCATAGGCCAGCGCCTCCAAGCGGTTACGCCTCCTTTGTGCGGGCCGGGCACAGCCTGAGGTTCTGCCCGGTCAGATGCAGGATACGCGAATCGTCCACGCTTACAAGGCGGGAAAAAATACGTTCCCCATAGCGTTCCTGCAGCTTTTCCGAAGTGAGATTGCTGGCAATTACGGTATGCAGCCCCGCGTTATGCCGTTCATTGAGGATGGAAAAGAGATATTCTATTGTAATGTTATTGATCATAGGTTCGGTGCCAAGGTCGTCCAGCAGCAGCAGCGGAACGGTCAGAAAAGGGCCGGCCACATCCGTATTCTGCCGGATACCTGCAAGCAATTGTTCCATCAGCGTGTATGCCGTCACCTTTTTGACGGCATGCCCCCGTGTGAGCACGCGCGCGGCGATGCTGTTGAGCAAGAATGTCTTCCCAAGCCCCGACGTACCCAAGAGCAGCAGGTTGCGCTTCAACGTATTGGGAAATTCCTCCGCATATCCTTCCGTAATACGGCGGGCCGCAAGCATCTGCTTACGCTGCGCTTCCGTTGGAAATACATCCGCATCGAAAGTTTCAAACGTCTCCCGTTCATCGATCTGCGAGGTCGCCCGCGCCTGTCCCAGCAGCTTTTTCTGCAGGCATGTGCACGGCGTGCGCTGTGGCGCGCCGGTATAGCCGGTATCCCTGCACAGTTTGCAGCGGTAGCGGAGCGTGAGGTAATCCTCCGGCAGCCCTACGGAAAACAGCAGGGCGCGCTCTTCTTCAAGCAGTTGTTCGAGGGTTTCGTTTGCGGCCTTTGTTGCTTCCCCAGCGTCCATGCCGTGCCGGATGGCCTCGCCTACGGATAACGCCGCAGCGCGCCTGCGCTCGGCAATGGACAAAAAGCCGGGGTGCAGCGTATACGCTTCCTCGGTTCTTTTCAGAAGCGCCGTACGTTCCTCGTTGCGGATACGCTCGTATTCGGCCTGCATCTGCGCGAGCGACATGTTATGCCTCCTCGTCCAAATTTACGAATATGTGGGCGATTTCCTCATCGGAATACACCTTCTGCGGGTAATCCATGGCGTCCTTCTTACGCTTCTCCCTGGGCCGGTCTTCCCGCGCCGCAAGATATGCCTGCGCCTGCTCCATGGTGAGCGCGCCGTTGTCCTGAAGTTCTTTTAACAGCGTCCTGAGATACGCATAGGGGCGTTCCTTGCCCTGCGCACGGTCTGCCACAAGCAACAATACGTCCTTTGGCGCGCCTTCGAGCACATAGGTTGCGATCTGCGCGCGCTCAAGCGGACGCGCGGCGCGCCCCATACCCAAGGCTGTGAACACCTCGCGGGCCAATACGGCATCGGCATCCTCCGCCTCAAAGAGCGCGGTGATGGCCTCCGCTGTCACCGTACCTTCGCGGTGCAGCCGCTCTAATACGCCGTTGAGGTACTGAAAGCTTGGCCGCTCGGCCTTGGTAAGCGCCGGGCAGGCAGCCAGCACCGCATCGGGCGAAAATCCCCAGCCCTTGGTCCATTTTTCGTAAAGCTCCTGCTCGTCCCGCGTGGGACGGCGGCTTTTGTTCCAACGCTTCAATATGGCGGCGGCCCCGCTGGCCTTTTCTTCATAGGCTGCGGCGTATTCCTTTGCATCCTCAAGCGTGCGCACGCCTTCGGATGCCCACGCCCGGGCCACGGTATCCATATAATTGACATGTACACGCGCGCCCTTTTGGGACAGGCAGTGGGAGACAAGCTCCAGCACCGCTTCCTCCGTGAGCCCGTATACCTCCACCCAGTCATACAGATACCTTAATTCCTGCGCGCGCAGCGTGCGCGGCGCAAACAGCTGCTGCGCCGCCTGCACAAGCTCGCCGTATTTTCCGGGAACGAGTATGGGCTCGCGCGGGCGCTCGGAGGGCGCTGTGTATTCCACCTCCAGCGGATCGGCGGATAATATCCGCATCAGTCCTTCCCGCTGCCAGTAGGCGCAGGCATCAAGCACTTCCTGCTCGCTCAGCCCAAGCGCCTCATGCATGGGTACGGCGGAAAAAGCGGGATAGCGGCAGAGCATCAGCCCATATAAATAAACGCGCAGCTGCGTGCCGTCCGCAGCCGGCATATATTCGAGTAAAAACAGGTTATCCACCGGCGTCTGCTCTAACGGCAGCGCCTCTTTTGCAAAGCGAAACGGCATAGGTTCTCCTTCGGCGGCAAATGACATCTTATTATAGCACATCAATTTCGCCATATCACCCCGCCCAGCCGCGAGACAACGGCCCTGCCAATAAAAAAAAGCGGTGTTCTGCCGTTTTTTGCGCCCAAAGCGCAAATTCTTATCGTCATAAATCCAAATGCTGCATATACATAAGGAGCAAGTCATGTTTTTGCGCCGTTGGTGCGCCATCCCGTTGCATACCGGCAATGGAAATACCAGTGCTGCCGGATGATCATAATCGGCTGATTGTCATGTCATAGGAGGTAGGGTATGGAACAAGGCGTAGTAATGATACCTATGTACCATTCCAATGGAACGCACTGCGGCCTCGCGCGGATCCGGTACATGGGGAACTTTGCGCTGGTGGACGTGCGCTGGAGCGGAAGGCCGCGCAACAATCTGGAGTTGATCGTACTTACAGAAGACGGTCCGCGCTCTGTGCGAGACGGCAGGGTAGCCATCAATCCCAACAGGCGCATATACGGCATTGCCGCGTTGGACAGCGACGGCAATTGCGTCTGCTGCGGCGCCGTACGCGGAGAAGAGCGGGCCTTTGCGCAGGCCATGCTTTTGTTGCGGCTGGGCTTCCCCATAAGGCCCCCAAGGCCGGAGCCCCCGAGGCCCGAACCGCCAAGGCCCCCCAGACCCGAGCCTCCCCCGGGCCCGAGGCCGCCGAGGCCGGAACCGCCAAGACCCCCGAGACCCGAGCCGCCAAGGCCGAGACCCCCAAGGCCGGAACCCTCTCCGGGTCCGAGGCCGCCGAGGCCCAGGCCGCCGTTCGGCTCTCCGGGCCGCCGGATGATGGCCGATGCGGAGTATTTTGATGCAAGAGAAGTCTCCGAATTTCTGCCCTCTCCCGCGGTCAATCTCGATACGGCGGTGGAACGCGTATCCGCCGCAACAAACAACGCAGCTGACATCCAACCCTTTGGCCCGGATGTCATGCCCATCACGTCCGAGCAGGCGGAAGCCCTTCTGCGTGAAGGATCGCAGGAAGACCTTAGCATCCCCGGTATGACCGAACCGATAGCGCCCGTACGGCCGCAGGGATATATCTATGACAGTCTGACGGCGGAGCCGGCCCAATTGACGATGTCCACACCGGCAGGCGCTGCAGAAGCCATACAGCCTGCGCCCGAAATGGAGGCGCGCGCCACGTTTCTGGAGCGCACCGCGCCGCCCGCACAAAGAACCAGACCGTTAAAGGAACAGCCTGCAGCGCCTATGCCGGCGCCGCCCGCGCGTACTCCTGCAACGCCCACAGCGCCCGGGGCTTCCGGGAAGTTTGCCCCTTATACGCCGCCTGCGCCTGTACCTGCGCCCACGCGTACTCCCATAGCGCCCGCAGCACCCACAGCGCCCGGGACCTCCGGGAAGTTTGCCCCCTATACGCCGCCTGCGCCAGCGCGCGTACCTGCACCTGCACCAGCCGCGCCAAAACCCTCCGGCAAATTTGCACCGTACGTGCCCACAGCGCCCACAGCACCTGCGGCACCCGCCCAGCCTGCGCCCACGGCACCCGCCAGACCTGCGCCCGTAGTTCCCACTGCACCCATCCAGCCTGCGCCCACGGCACCTCCACGGCCCGCACCTACCGCGCCCGCGGCGCCTCCACGGCCCGTGCCTACCGCGCCCACGGCGCCCGCACGGCCCGCACCTACCGCGCCCACGGCGCCTCCACGACCCGCGCCTGCTGCACCCACAGCGCCCGCCAGGCCTGCTCCCATAGCACCTACGGCACCTGCGCGGCCCGCGCCTGCGGTACCCGCCCGGCCCGCGCCCATAGCTCCGGTCAAAGTGCCCTGCCCGGGGATGGGAGAAAATATTGTGCAGCCTGCAGACCGCTGCGGCGAGAACGCGCCTGAACGCCAGAACGCCTGTGAGCCGCAGCAAAACATTTGTGGACAGCGCACCGAAGGGCGGCGGCCCAGATGCGACACGACGCAAGATATCTGCCGTACGCATATGCCCTCCACACCATGCGGCGAGTGCTTTGCCGCAGTTTCCTGGGAGGATGATGGGGATGCAGGCATTCCCGCCAACGCGCGGCCTTATGTTGCACCTCAGCTGCAGCAATTGCCCACCGCGGCACAGCCCGGGACCGGCGCGATGCCGCAGGCGCCCTCCATGCAACCTACCGTTCGGCCTCCCATACAAACGGCGCAGCCCGGAACCGCGCCACAGATAAATATGAGCGCACAACCGGGTATGGGGACGATACCGCCGTTGCCATCAATGCAGTCCGGTAGTAATAATGTGGCTGTACCGCAGACCCCCTCCATGCAGCCAACCGTCCGGCCTCCCTTGCAGGCGACGCAGCCCGGAACCGCGCCACAGGCAAATATGAGCGCACAACCGGGTATGGGGACGATACCGCCGTTGCCATCAATGCAGCCCGGTAATGGGATGATGCCGCAGGCGCCCTTCAGGCAGCCTACCGTCCGACCTCCCGCGCAGGCTGCGCAGCCCAATGCAGCGATGCCGCAGCCGGGTATGGGCACGATGCCCATGCAGCCCGGCATGGGGACGATGCCGCAGGTACCCTCCATGCAACCCACCGTCCGCCCTCCCGCGCAGGCTGCGCAGCCCAATGCAGCGATGCCGCTGCCGGGTATGGGCACGATGCCCATGCAGCCCGGCATGGGGACGATGCCGCAGACTCCTTCCATGCAGCCCACCGTCCGGCCTCCCGCGCAGGCTGCGCAGCCCGGGACCACGCCGCAGGCGAATATGGGCGCACAGCCGGGCATGGGGACGATACCAGCGTTTCCGCCGATGCAGCCCGGTATGGGTACAATACCGCAGATACCGTCCACGCCGCCTGCAATGATCCCGCCTTCTCCCGCCACGCAGCCCGAGTTCGGTACGCCGATGCAGCCGAATAGCGGTGCCGGCGCGGTGCCGCAGCCGCCTTCTACCCAGCCCATGCCGCGTCCGCAGCAGCAGGGTACCGGCATGCAGAGCGGGCAGGGCGCGATGCGTCCTCCTACCATACAGGTGCCTGAGATTATGCAACCGATGCTGCCGTCTGATGATGATCAGACGCCCACCGCCAGGCAGCCCGGCAGAGGGAACCAGCAGCAACCGATGTCCCCCGCCAACAGCGCGGCGCTGCAGCAGATTTTGCAGCAGGCAAGCGAGATTTTCCCCGGGCAGGATATGGCCGGCAATGCCGTCCCCGCTTCCGCAGCCGCCCCGCAGCCCACTGCACGCGTTGCACAAACCAGCGAGGACTGGCAACGTGAGGTAGACGCCCTCCTGCGGGACAATACGCCCGAAGCGCCAAGCGCCGAAGTCGCCGCGCCCTCACCCGGCGGACGGCGGCAAAGCACCGCAAATCCCTTCCCCGGCCAGTTCCCGGATTCCGAGTGGGTGCGCATTGATCCTCCCAACGGCGAAGGCTATTTCTATGAAGGGCATATGCGGCGCGGCAATGACCGTTTCTGCGTCACCGCAGTCCCGGGAGAATACCGTCCCGTTCCCCCGCGCCACCTGCAGGGGCAGGGATTTGGGCGCTACATCCCCTCGCGCAGCGGCGGATGCTGGGTCCGCATCCAGAAAGAACGTTAACCAGCCTGCAAAAAAGCGGCTTTGCGCTGTGCGCAAAGCCGCCTTTTTTGTTGATCCGGGCCTTACGAAAAATCTCTCGTAAAGATATCGCTGTGCTCCAGAAGGCTCTCCACCGTATCAAACCCAAGGCGGTGCAAAAGCTCAATCACATACGGATTCTCTACGGGCGTCTGATAGAGTGCCTCGTTGCCGTACGCGTACACATTTTTTCGCCCCTCTTCCTTGGGAATCAAAATTTTCGGCCCGCCGACGCAGCCGCCTACACAGCCCATGCCTTCAATAAAGTTTGCGGTGATCTTGCCGCTCAACACATCATTGAGCATGGCTTTGCACGCGGGCACGCCGTCTGCCTGCGCGGCGCGTACAGTAATGTGGCGGTTGGGGTTCAGGCGCTCCACGGTTTTCTGCACCGCCTCGCTCACACCGCCCGTGCTTGCATAAATACGGCCCGTGCGTGAGGAATGGTCCCGTTCATCCTCTTCCATGTCGGCAGGGTTGATGTCCGCAAAATCGAAAATATCCCGGATTTCGTGGAACGTGAGCACAAAATCCGTGGAGGCGGAAACGTCCTTTTCCCGCGCTTCCGCCTTTTTGGCGATACATGGGCCGATGAACACGGTGAGCGCATCGGGATAGAGCGCCTTGATGGCGCGGCCGCACGCTGCCATCGGCGATACCGCGCCCGGCACATGCGGCATAAGCGTATGGTACACCTTGCGGATCATGGCGATCCACATCGGGCAGCAGCAGCTGGTCAGCTGGTAATCCTCTTCGGTGAGAATATTCTTATCAAACTCCAGCGCCTCTTTGAGTGTGAGGATATCCGCAAACAGCGCAACCTCCACCATGCCGGTAAACCCCAGCTGCTTGAATGCGGCGCGAAGCTTGCCCGGGGTGACGTCGCTTGTGAACTGGTTGGTGAACGCGGGGGCGATCATGGCGTACACCGGCGCTTTCGCGCTGTGGATGGCCGCAAGCGTGGGCAGGATATCCTTACTCTCCGTCAGCTTTTTTGCGCGGCAGCTGCCGATACACTCCGCGCACCCCACGCAAAGATCGGCGTTGATGGCGATATTGCCGCTTGGATCGCGGTAAAGCGCGTCAAACAGGCATTTGGCCGCGCAGGCCGCCTGCTCGCTTTCAGAGCATACGCATTCGCCGATGCGCATGACAGGCGCGTGCTTCTTCGGGTTCAGCAGGCAATCCAGATGATGCGGGTCAAATTCGTCGTGCTTGAGGCGCTCGAGTTCCTCCTCCAAATGATGCTCTACGGAAGCCTTTACCAATCGTTCATACAGCTGGGTAAATGTCGTCATCCCGTGCCGATCCTCCATGCAAATTACTGTTGCAGGCGCAACCTGTTTTCATCACGATTATACCATATTCTTCCCGGACAGGGACGCGCCTTTCCCGCTCAGATCGCAAATCCGCCGCCATCCTTTGCCGCAACGCACTGCGCCTGTTATACTGTTTCCAGTATGCGTAAAAAGAAAGCGGGCAAGACAACCATGAAGCAGAATAAATACGACGATCCGGCCTTTTTTATCAAGTATGCCGAGATGCCGCGTTCCCGGGACGGCCTCAAAAGCGCCGGGGAATGGCCGGAGCTTGAAAAGCTGCTTCCCCCGTTTTCCGGAATGCGGGTACTTGACCTTGGCTGCGGATATGGCTGGCACTGCATCTATGCGCTTGAACACGGCGCGGCGTCCGTCACCGGCGTTGACCTGTCGGAAAAAATGCTCGCCGTCGCGCGGGAAAAGACGGCTTCCCCAAATGTCACCTACCTGCAAACGGCAATTGAGGATGCGGATTTTGCCGCCGATTCCTTTGACGCAGTGATCAGCTCCCTTGCCTTTCACTACGTTTGGGATTTTGAAGCGCTGTGTAGAAACGTCTCCCGGTGGCTCAAGCCCAGAGGCCGCTTCGTGTTCTCCGTAGAACACCCGGTGTTTACCGCGGAAGGCAGCCAGACCTGGGTGGAGGATGAAACGGGCGCCCACCGCCATTGGCCGGTGGACCGCTACTTTATGGAAGGCCCGCGGGAAAGCGTGTTTTTAGGCGAGCGCGTTATAAAATACCACAGGACCATTACCGGATATCTCGAGGCGCTGCTGCAGAACGGCTTTCTCCTCAACGCCCTGGTGGAGCCGAAACCGCCCGACGCATTTCTTTCCATCCCCGGCATGGCGGACGAGCTGCGCCGCCCGATGATGATGCTGTTTTCCTGCATAAAACAGGCATAGGTCCCGCGCCGCTTCCCCAGCATATGCGGGATCGCAGTGGCATACAAAAAAACGGCGGTTGACAGGACTGCCGTGATTTGTTATGTATGTATACTGAAGCGCCGTTTTTTGCATATGCATAATGACGCAAATACACGCAGAAAAGAAAAAACGGTATGCTGGAACAAATGCTGGCGATTGCCTCACAGGTCGTTATCTTATTCATATTGATCGGCGTGGGTTTTGCATGCGGCAAGACCAAGTTGTTTAATGACGACTCCATCTCCGGGCTGACCGCGTTTATGCTCAACATCGTCACCCCCGCGGCCATTATCGATTCATTCTGCCGGGAATTCCGGCCGGAGCTGCTGCGCGGCCTGCTGCTGGTGTTGGGCGCAGCGCTCTTTGTGCATATTCTGGGCATCGTGTTGGGCCGCCTTCTCATACGGGATAAGAACGTATCCGCAGAGCGCATGCTCCGGTTCGGCGCGGTGTTCAGCAACTGCGGCTATATGGGGTTACCGTTGCTCAATGCGGTGGTTGGCAGCATCGGCGTGTTCTACGGCGCGGGATATATCGTTATTTTTACGCTGATGGCCTGGACATACGGGCTTGTGGCCGTGAGCGGCGATAAGCGCGAGATTTCTTTGAAAAAACTCGTCACGAACCCGGGCATCATCGGCTCCGTCGCGGGGCTTGTGATTTTCCTGTGCTCCGTGAACCTGCCGGAGGTCGTGTACGCGCCCATCCATTATCTCGGCGCGCTCAATACGCCTGTCCCCATGGTCATCGTAGGGTATCACCTTTCCAAAGCCGACCTGAAGGCCATGTGGAAAAAAGCGTCTTACTATATGGCGTCCTTCGTGCGGCTGATTTTGATCCCGCTTGTTACATTCGGCGTGCTCTACGTTGCGGGCATGCGCGGGGAACTGCTGGTCAGCTGCATCCTGAGCGCAAGCGCGCCAAGCGCCGCGCTTGTCACCATGTTTGCCGTGCGCTACAAACAGGATACCCAGGCGGCCTCCTCCATGATTTCCATGTCGACACTATTGTCGCTCATCACGCTGCCGCTGATCATCGGGCTTGTACAGTATTTTAGCTGACCGGCCGACAACTCAAGGATAGAACAAAGCGGCATGGAATACTCCATGCCGCTTTGTTGTTTTTACTATGCTTCTTTTCTCACGAACAGCACGCCGAGCGTCCCCGGCCCGCAGTGGCTGCTGATGGTGCCGCCTGCATCGGTCACAAGAATCTCCGCAAACGGGAAGGCGTCCTGTACCGCCTTTTTGGCATGCTCTACAAACGCCGCATCTTGCACCGTATGCGTGATAAACGCGCGGGACGGGTCGATATCCTCACGGTTGAGCAGGCGGTCCTTGAGGTAATCGTTCAGGCACCGCTTGAGCTTGCCCTTGTATTTCTTCGAGACCTGCATGCGCCCGTCCCGCACTTCAATGCAGGGCTTCAGTTGCAGCAGGTTTGCACCAAGCGCCGCAACGGAGCTGCAGCGCCCGCCCTTGTGCAGGTAGGTGAGCGTGTCGATCACAAAGCTTGCCTCCACCTGCGGCACCAGCGCCGCAACTTTCGCCGCCACCTCTTTTGCAGGCAGCCCCCTCGCCGCAAGCTCCGCAGCCTTAATAACCAGAAGCCCCGTTCCAGAGGAAAGCGACCGGGAATCGACCACATGCACGTTTTCAAATTCCTTCGCTGCGCGGCAGGCGTTTGCATAGGAAGCCGACATCTCGCTGCTGAAGGCGATATGCACCACATCCTTACCCGCTTCCGTCAGCCTGAGAAATGCTGCGCGGTAATCCTCCGGCGAGGGCGCGGCCGTCTTGGGCAGCTCCCCCGTACGGTCCACATAGTCAAAAAGCGCCTTGGGCGTGATATCCACACCGTCCCTGTACGTCTGATCCCCAAGCGTGATATACAGGGAAACCATCGTAACATCGTAGCGTTTGAACAATGCCGGTGAAAGATCGCATGTGCTGTCTGTTGTGATCGCCGTAGCCATTTGCTGCTCCCCCTAAAAAATCAGTTGTGATGCTTGATGAGTTTGAACGCCTTTGCAAGCTCCATGACGATTACCGGAATAAAGGAGATCAAAAGCGCCAGGAGGTAAAGGCCCGCAGGCAAAGCGGTCAGCCCAAACGGGCCGGACAGCGGCGTGAACACCACAAGCGCCATCAGTGCGAACGACGCGAGCGCCGCCTTGTTGAGGTTTGCGTTGCCAAACGGCCCGATCTTCAGAAGCGAGCGGCTGGAGCGCATGTTGAACGCCTGGAAAATCTGCGAGATGGCGAGTATGAGAAACGCCATTGTCTGGCCGCCCTCCATGACGCCTGTCGCCTGCTGGCCGATATGGAAGCCCCAAAGGGTCAGCGCCGCAAACATGATGCCCTGGAGCACCACGCGCACGCCAAGCCCCCTTGCAAACATGCTCTCGCTCCTTGGCAGCGGCTTGCGGTTCATAATATCCTTCTCTACGGCCTCCGTGCCCAGCGCAATCGCCGGCAGGCTGTCCGTTACAAGGTTGATCCATAGAAGCTGCATGGACAGCAGCGGAGACCTGCGCCAGATGAGCATAGCGAAGAATACCGTGAAAATCTCGCCGATGTTGGTGCCCAGCAGGAAGCCTACCACCTTGCGGATATTATCGTAAATACCGCGGCCTTCCTTTACCGCTTCTACAATAGTCGCAAAATTGTCGTCCGTCAAGGTCATATCCGCTGCGCCCTTTGCAACGTCCGTTCCGGTGATGCCCATGGCGCAGCCGATATCGGCGGCCTTTAAGGCGGGCGCATCGTTCACGCCGTCGCCCGTCATGGAGACGACTTCGCCCCGTTGCTGCCACGCGCGCACGATGCGGATCTTATCCTCAGGGGAGACGCGCGCGTATACGGAAATATCCTGCACGCTTTTTGCAAGCGTTTCTTCGGACATCGCGGCAAGCTCCGCGCCCGTAATGGAACGTTCGCCTTCACGCAGGATGCCAAGCTCCCGTGCGATGGCGGAGGCGGTCTTGATATGGTCGCCCGTAATCATCACGGGCTTAATGCCGGCCTTGCGGCAGACGGCCACAGCGTCCTTTGCTTCCTTTCGCGGCGGATCGATCATGCCGACAAGCCCAAGGAGTGTGAGCTCCGTTTCCAGCGTTTCAGAGCTCAGCTCCGCGGGGACGGCGTCAATTTCCCGGCAGGCAACTGCGAGCACGCGCAGCGCCTGTTCGCTCATATGATCCACGATCTGCTCCGCTTTTACAAGATCGCCGTTTTTACAGCGCTTTGCGATCACGTCAAACGCACCTTTGACGATCACAATCAGCTTCCCGTCCATCCGGTGGATGGTGCTCATCATCTTGCGGTCGGAATCAAACGGCAAAGACGCCTCGCGCGGGAACATGCCACTAAGCGCCGGCTTTGTGAGGCCGTTGCGGTGCGCCGCGTAAACGATCGCCGTCTCGGTCGGGTCGCCGATGTGCTGTACGCCCTCCCCTTCCACCACCACGGTGCCGTCGCTGCATAGCGTGCCGTAGGTCAGAAGTCTTTTGACAGCTTCGCTGTTCGTAGCAGAGATACTCTCGTCTTCTGCCATGCCGTCCACATATGCCTGCGTGAGCGTCATGCGGTTCTGGGTGAGCGTACCGGTCTTATCGGAACAAATGACGGACGCCGAGCCGAGCGTCTCCACCGCGGGAAGCCGCCGGATGATGGCGTTGCGCTTGACCATGCGCTGCACGCCGATAGAGAGCACGATGGTGACGATAGCGGGCAACCCTTCTGGGATGGCGGAAACCGCAAGCGCCACGGAGGTCATGAAGATTTCAATCAGGTGAATACCGTCAAGAAGGCCGATCACGAAAATCACGGCGCATGCAGCAAGCGCCGCAATCCCCAGCGTCTTTCCCAGAGCAGAAAGCTTCTGCTGCAACGGCGTATCGCTCTGTGTTTCCTCATTGAGGAGATTCGCGATCTTGCCCATCTCCGTTTCCATGCCTGTGCCGGTCACAACCGCGCGCGCCGTGCCATAGGTAATGGAGCAGCCGGAATACACCATATTGATGCGGTCGCCCAGCGGCGCGTCCTCCGCCACTTCCGCCGCAACATGCTTTTCGGAAGGCACCGATTCGCCCGTGAGCGCAGCCTCTTCCGATTTTAAATTGGAGGAATGCACGAGCCTTGCGTCGGCGGGTACAAAATCCCCGGCTTCGAGCAGGATCACATCGCCGGGCACCAGCTGCGACGCATCCATCACCGCTTCCCTTCCATCCCGGAGCACGCGCGCATGGGGTGCTGAGAGTGACTTTAAAGCGTCAAGCGCCTTTTCCGCCTTGCTTTCCTGCAAGACCCCAAGCACCGCGTTGAGCACCACGATCATCAAGATCAGCAGCGGCTCAAACAGCTCCCCCGTGTTGCGCTCCACGATCGCTACCACAAAGGATACAACGGCAGCGCCCAATAAAATCCAGATCATGACGTCATGGAACTGGGAAAAGAAGCGCTGCAGCCATGTCCTTTTCTTTTTTTCCTGCAGACGGTTTTCGCCATACCGTAGTAACCGTTCCCTTACCTGTTCGCCTGTCAGTCCGTTTGCCGGGTCCGACTGCAGCTGCCCAAGTACGCGCTCCAATGGCTCACTATAAAACTTCATTCAAAAACCCCTTTCCAACCTATGGTTCCGCAAAACCTGCCGGTTCATCACAGCGCACACAAAAATTGCCCGCCGGATGAGACCCATTGCCAAAAATGATACCATGCGCCGGGTTTTCATCTCAACTTTGTCCCCTTGCCCGGTTATGTTCATTCAAGCGCAATTGTGGCAAGATTGTGTCAGAACGGGGTTGTCCTTATGCGTATGCTGCCGGTCCATAGACTGGCATATGCAAAGCAAACAGATGATTGATCTAAAAGTCTCCTGTTTTGATCCTTTCTTTTGTAAGGTCGGGCCGTTCTGCCCCGCTTCCGGCGCGTTTTATAAACTTTCTGTGAACGAAAGATGGATTTCAGGAAAAACGGCCGGATTTCCTCCTGTTTCCGGGCAAAAAAGCGACTGAAGTCGTTTTTTTGAGATAGCGTACCAAGCCTGCCGGCCAACGCGGCAGGAGCGTGCAGACGGCATATAGGCGCCTGCACGCTCCTTACATTTCGACAGTATTTCCCGGGATATATCGTAAGGATTACCGGTTTCTTGTAGAGAAAAATGTGATCTTTGGAGAACCCGTGCAAAAATCCGCCAAATAGTATCCGTAATCCGCGTCCGGGTCAAACAACCTGACGCCGGAGGGGGTGCCGGGGTTATAGGCGATGCCATGTTCCTCGCGGCCGTGTCGGTGTCCAAGCGCAAGATATTGAATTTTTTCCGCACAGCGGTCCACATCCGCCTGCACGATACCGCCCCGCGGCACGCGCACTTCCTCGTAGACACCCGTATGCAGCATGCACACCGTTACGCCGCCAAACGGCGGCAGCGCGCCTACCGCAGCGCGAAGCTTTGCACGCGTTTCATCCCCCAAAAATCCCAGCCCCACGATTCTTGTGCCGCCAAGCTGTACCATGCAGTCCGCAAGCACGGGCGCGCCCAACGCATCCCAGCGCGGCCGCAGCAGGCGGATTAGCCCCTGCCCGTTCAACTCCCGCAGCGCTTCTGCCGTGCCACCCGCCGCATCATGGTTGCCATCCACCGCAAACACGGGGATGTTGTGCGCACGAAGTACCGTCAGCGCTTCCGCCGCGCGGCCTGCTGCCTCCGGGCAGGGCGCGGTCTTATCAAACAAATCGCCCGCAATAAGCAACGCATCCGCCTGATGGGAAATTGCCGCCTCCATAAGCAGCATAAGCGCGCGTACGCCTTCCCCGATCCCCTCAAATCCGATGTGCAGGTCCGCACAATGTAACAGCCGCATGGCCTGTCCCCGTTTCTTGTGCACTTTTGCTATTGAGTATACCGCACAATCCGGGAACCGGCATTAAGAATATCAGGGCGCCCAATTGATTTTAGGCGTGGCCGTAGGCTTGGGCTTTGGCGTTGCCGCGGGCTTGGGTGTAGCCTTCTTCCCAACGGCGTTCTCGGCGGCGCTTGCGGCCCTCGCAGGATCAGTATTGGGCGTGCCGGAGTTGACGACCTCCATGAGCGATTTTGCAAAGTACGGGATAGCATTCATGGCCTCTTCAAACGTGTTCTTATTATCACCGACTTCCAACAGCAGGGACTGGTTGGAGACATGCTGGTTATAACGGCCGACCTTGACGCGGACGTTGCGCGGCAGGTTTTCGTCGATTTCCGCAAGCTTGTTGGTTACCGCAAGCGCAAGCGCATAGTTGCTTTCAAAATCCGGCATTTCTTTAAATCCGGTTCCCGTTGCGCCCTCGCCGGTGCCAACGACAAACATCAGCCTTGCAACGCGCTTGCCGTCGATCTCGGTGACAAGCCCCGCTCCCGCGTCGCGGTGTACGTCGATGAACATCGTCAGGGAAGGGTACGTTGCTTTATATTTTTTCATGGTGACTTCCGAGCGTGAATAGGCCGTATTCAGGAGGGGCGGTTCATGATTCGTCTTATCGTGTATGACGTTGCAGCCGTACTCCTCCCGCAAGATTTTTGCAAGCATTTCTCCCAGTGCAACGACGTTCATGCTCTCATCGCTCGTACGCCAGTCGCTTTCCTCCGCCTCCTTATAGGCCTCGGTGGTATGCGTATGGTAAATGAGGATGCGCGGCTCAGGGCCGCCCAGCTCCACGGAAGGCTGCGCCTTGGGGGAGAGCACTTCAATGCGCATCTGTTCCCCCACATCGGGCATAATGTCCACGCGGGAGATAGAAATAGCAGGCTCCGGCAGCATTGGTTTTTCCGGCTCCGCCGCATATGCCATGGGCACCGCCATCATCATCATCCTGCGGCCGGCCGAACCGGAACTTAACAGCGCGAGACCGAGCATGCTCATCACCACCGCCGCCGCTGCAAACAGGCGCAAACGTACGGCGGAAAAAGAGGTTTCCCCTTTTAGCCGCCGCTTTGATGTTTTGCGTTTATTTTTGCTGCCTCGTTTTGTCCACGTCCTGTCCATGTAAAAGCGTATGCGTTATGATGTACGCGTATGCGTGGCAGGCAACTGTGTTTACAAAAAGGAAAATGCCCCGCCGAGAATGGTGCAGCAGCCATCCCGCAGGGCAAATGGTTTTGATTCTTTTATGATTTCTACGCGAGCAATTCCTTTACCTGCTCATAATACGGCTGGTGCAGCGCCAGGTTGACGCCATCGGACAGAATACCCGCCATATCCGTCACAATGGTATCGATCTCCTTGGGCGTGACGATCATGGGGCCAAAGTGTTCCGTCACCACCTGTTCGGCCAGGCGTTTCATGCGTTCTTCCTCGCCGCGCAGGTTCGTTTCCTCCGCAATAAGACTGATGGTATCCTGTGAGATGGTGGAGGCCAGCACCACCGTGGGCACGCCCATGGCGACGACCGGCACCCCCAGCGACTCCTGCGTCAACCCCAGCCTGCCGTCGTTGCCCACGCCCGAACCCGGCTGTATGCCGGTATCCGTAATCTGGATCGCCGTGCTGATGCGCGCGGCGCGCCGGGAAGCAAGCGCATCGATGGCAATGACCGCCGTGGGCTTTACACGCTCAACAAGGCCTCTTAGCATTTCCACCGTCTCCACGCCCGTTGTCCCGAGCACGCCCGGGGAAACGGCCGCAACCGAGCGCATGGGTTCGCCGATGATATCCGGCAGATGCTGCGTAATATGCCTAGTAACAAACGTTTTCTCCACCACCCGCGGTCCCAGCGCATCCGGCGTAATGAAGCGGTTGCCCAAGCCCACCACAAGGATGCTCCCGTTGGTGCTTCCGTCCGGCAAGAGCCGTACGAGTTCCTCCGAAACGATCTGTGATACCTTTTTAAATACCTCCGTGTCCCGCTGCGCAAGCGAGGGCGCTTCGATCGTGATATAGCGGCCGATGGGCTTATTCAGCGCCCGCGCCGCCTCCGCCGTCTGCACCTCAATGCGGGAGATCTCAATATCGTCCCGTTTTTCATCCTGCTCCGCCACCCCAGGTATACTGGGGTTGATCTCCCGCGCTTCCCGCGCGAGATCCGTATAGATATTGTCCATGCCGCAGCTCTCCAAATAAAAAATACTCCGGCGATACTTCGCCGGAGTATACTGTCGATCATTTCGGGGGCTTTACCCTCGATCTCCCACCAAAGGAACACGTCCCTTTGGAATCCCTTTCCGGACAACGTCCGAAAGACGTTTCCGGGGATGGGTTCTTAGGGCCGTTACAGCCCTGAGCGGAAGTTTGAGGGCAGAGCCCTCAACGTATCTTTTCGCCGACAAGCTTAATTCCAGCAACATTCGCCGTAGCTTAGTCTGTCCGGAATGGCTGTGATTATTTGTTATTTATTGCTTTTGCCCAAGTATGCCTGCTTGACTTCCTCGTTTTCCAGCAGCTCTTTTCCTGTGCCGCTGAGCGTCACATGCCCGGTTTCAAGCACATACCCCCGGTGGGCGATACGAAGAGCAGCGTTCGCGTTCTGCTCGATCAGGAGCACTGTCACGCCTTCGGCGTTGATGCGCTCAATGATGGAGAAAATGTCCTGTACGATCAGTGGGGCAAGGCCCAGAGACGGTTCATCCATCATGATAAGCTTGGGCTTTGCCATCAATGCCCGGCCCACCGCGAGCATCTGCTGCTCACCGCCGGAGAGCGTGCCCGCCATCTGCCAGTGCCGCTCCTTCAGCCGGGGAAAGAGCGTATACACATGTTCAATGTCCTGCATGACGCCCGCGTCATCCTTCCTGAGGTACGCGCCGATGCGCAGGTTCTCCAAAACCGTCAGGTTCCCGAACACGCGCCGTCCCTCGGGGACGAGCACCACGCCGCGCTCCACGATCTTTTGCGTATCGGTCCCGGTCACGGCCTGCCCGTCATAGGTGATGGTCCCGGCGCTTGCGGGCACCAGCCCCGCGATGGTGCGCAATGTGGTGGACTTGCCCGCGCCGTTTGCGCCGATGAGGGTGACGATCTCCCCCGCGTCCACATGGAAGGAAATCCCCTTGAGCGCTTCAATGCCGCCGTAGCTGACCTTGAGGCCTTCAATCTGTAACAGGCTCATGCTTTTTCCTCCCCCAGATACGCGGCGATGACCACGGGATTGCCCTGAATTTCCCTGGGCGACCCTTCCGCGATCTGCTTGCCGAAATCAATGACATAGATGCGGTCCGAAATTTCCATAACGAGATTCATATGGTGCTCGATCATGAACACCGTCAGATGGAATTCCTCCTTAATCCGGCGGATGAATGCGGTCAGCTCGTCGGTTTCCTGCGGGTTCATGCCTGCCGCGGGTTCGTCAAGCAGCAGCAGCTTCGGTTCTGTGCCAAGCGCGCGGGCGATTTCCAGATGCCGCTGTTTGCCGTAGGGCAAGGAGGAAGCAATTTCATCCTTTGCATGCTCCAGACCGACAATTTTTAATAGTTCGAGCGCTTCTTCGCGCATTTGCTGCTCTTCCTTGCGGTTGAGGCGGAACACGGCGGAAAACAGGCCCGCCTTGCTGTTCATATGTTTTGCGATGAGCACATTTTCCAATACCGTCAGGTTCTTAAACAGACGGATGTTCTGGAATGTACGCGCGATGCCAAGCTTTGTGATCTTATCGGGCGTCTTTGTAACGGCAACGGCATACTTGCCGCGGTTTGACCCGGCATAAAGGCGATTCATTTTGCCGCGCGGGAAGTTTGCCGCAATCACATCCCCATGAAAGCGCACCTCACCGTTGGTGGGTGCATATACGCCGGTGATGACGTTGAACGCTGTGGTTTTCCCTGCGCCGTTGGGGCCGATGAGCGCAATGATTTCACCCTCGTCCACCACCAGGGAGAGGTTATCCACCGCCACGACGCCGCCAAACTGCATGGTGACGTCCCGAAGCTCCAATACGTGTCCGCTCATTTTAGCTTCCCCCCCGCCGGGCGCTTGCCCCCGAATTTTCGTTTCACCCAGGCCGGGAAGCGCGCCACCGCATCCCAGGAAAATTCCCTTGTACCCATAATGCCCCTGCGGTAGAAGAGCACCACCAGCATCAGCAGAATGGAGAAGATGACCATGCGGAAACCGGGGCGGAACAGGGGCACCTCCCAGCCGCCAATCACGAGCGGCTCGTCAAAGAAGCGCAACAGCCCCTCCTTGCCGATGGTGACAAGGAACGATCCTAAGATGCTGCCCGTCACACTGCCGATACCGCCGATCACGATGATCAGGAGGATGTCATAGGTCAATGCAATGGAAAACGTCTTTGCTTCAATGGAGCGCATGAACATGGCGAGAAGCCCGCCCGCAACGCCCGTGAAGAAGGAGCTGATGACAAACGACATCTCTTTGTGGCGGAACAGGTTCACGCCCATGGCTTCCGCCGCCACCTCATCCTCACGGATGGATTTGAACGCCCGGCCGTAGGAGGAATTGATGAGCAGCACCATGAGCAGGATGCAGATTGCCGCAATGACAAACGGCGTGATCATGGACGGCACAAGCCCGAAGAACATCTCCGGAAAATCGGGGATTTTGTTGAGGCCGTAGGAGCCGTTTGTAATTTTATCAAGCTGCGGGCTTGAAACGACCGCGCGGATGATCTCTGAAAACCCAAGCGTGGCGATGGCGAGATAATCGCTCTTTAAGCGCAGCACGGGGTAGCCGATGAGCGCCGCAAACAGTGCCGCACCCAGCCCGCCCAAAATGAGCGCAAGAAAGGGGTAGAGTGCCGTGAGCCACTCCGGCCCCGCCGCCATGGACGTACGGAACGCCATGATCGCAGGGCTGACGCCGCCCGCATAATAGACGCCGTCAAGGTTCGCTACCGGGATCACCAGCAGCGCCGTAATGTATGCGCCGATTGACATAAAGCCCGCCTGTCCCAGTGAAAACAGGCCCGTAAAGCCGTTCAACAGGTTCATGGAGACCGCAACCACCGAGAGGATGGCGCTTTTTTGCAGCAGCGTATAGAGCATGCCGTTCTGGAATTTATGCGCCTCCAGAATATACAGGAGGATCAACAGCACGGCGGCCACCGCAAAGGAACAAATGCGTTTTGTTGATTGTTTCATATGCGTCACACCTTATCCGTACTTTTCTCGCCAAACAGGCCCGTGGGTTTTAAGAGCAGCATGAGGATAAGCAGCAGGAACGTAAACGCGTCGCTGAAGGTGGAATACCCGAGAGCGACGAGCACCGTCTCGCTGATGCCGATCAAAAAGCCGCCCGCCACCGCGCCGGGAATGGAGCCAATGCCACCGAACACCGCCGCCACAAAGCATTTAAGGCCCGGCAGTGTGCCTGAGAATGGCGTCACCGACATGCGGTCCGTAAAATACAATACGGACCCGATCGCCGCAAGCGCGGAGCCGATGACAAACGTCGTGCTGATGACGGAATTGATCTTGATGCCCATCAGCTTGGAGGTCTCAAAATCCTTGCTGACGGCGCGCATCGCCATGCCGACCTTCGTGTGGTTGATGAGCAGCATCAGCAAGATCACCAGCACCACCGTCAGCACGGGGGTCAGGAATGTCACAAGGCTTGCCGAGACGTCCCCGATCTGGAATATACGTTTTAACAGCGGGATTTCAGGATATCCTCTCGGAATGGCGGTAAACAGATACGTCGCCAGATTTTGCAGCAGGTAGGAAACGCCAATGGCGGAAATCATGATGGACATGCGCGGCGCCGTGCGCAAAGGCTTGTACGCCACGCGTTCAATCCCCACGCCAAGCAAAATGGTAACAAGGATCACCACAGGGATCGCAAGCTGCCACGGCATGCTGGACATGCAGAAGATCATGAAATACCCGGCTATCATGAAGATTTCGCCGTGGGCGAAGTTGATCAAACGCAAGATGCCATATACCATCGTATAGCCGATGGCAATCAATGCATACGCACCGCCCAGCGAAATTCCCGTCAGGCAGTGCTGCAAGAAGGTTGTCATGCTCATAAAAGCGTAGCCCCCTAAATACTCTTAGGCAATCTCCCCCAATTTAAAGGCGCGATTGCTCAAAAAAGGGCGGGAGACGAGATGCCCCCCGCCCATATGCGGAACGTGTTTTCCTTACTGGACGGAGACGGTCTTGAGGAACTTGAACTGGCCGCCCTCAATGGTTTTGATGAACGCCATGTCCTTCTTGGCGTCGCCATTCTCGTCAAAGGAGATGGCCCCGGTCACGCCTTCGATGGAAACACCTACGAGCGCATCGCGGATGGCAACGGAATCGCCGGAATTCGCAGCCTTGATAGCGGCAATCGCGGTCAGGTACGCGTCGTAGCCAAGCGCCGAAACGGCGGGGATGATATCGGACTGGTTGTTTTCCTTGAGGTAGGTCTTAAAGCCGGTGATGAACTTTTCGGCTTCCGCAGTCGCGGGATCGGCATCGTCAAAGAACGTGGAGAGCACAACGCCTTCCGCGTACTCGCCCGCGTTTTCAATGATGGAGGAGTTCTCCCACGTATCGCCCGCCATAATGGGCACGGTGATGCCAAGCTCACGCGCCTGCTTGATGATCAAGGGAGCAGTTGCGATGGAAGAGGGCGCGAAGATCACGTCCGGGTTCGCGGCCTTGATGTTGGTCAGGATGGCTTTGAAATCGTTCTGGTTGGTCTGGAACTGCTCTTCGGACGCGATGGTGCCGCCAAGCTTCACAAACGCTTCCTTGTAAAAATTGCCAAGGCCGGAGGAGTAGTCGTCGCCTAGCTGGGTGATAATGGCCGCAGTCTTTGCGCCCTCCTGTATGGAATAGTTGGCCATGACGGTGCCCTGGAAGGGATCGAGGAAGCAGACGCGGAAGTAATAATCGTTGCCTAAGGTGACCTGCGGGTTGGTGCACGAAGCGCCGATGGCAGGAACCTTTGCGCCCGCAAAGATTTCACCCGCGGCGATGGACACGCCCGAGCCATAGGAGCCGATGATCACTTTACAGCCTTCGCTGATGAGCTTCTGCGCAGCGGAGACGGCCTCGGTCTTATCGGACTTGTTGTCGGCTTCCACGAGCTGGATCTTGTAGGTCTCGCCGCCAATTTCTACGGTGGGATACACTTTGTTCGCATAACGGACGCCCAGCACTTCCTGGAATCCGCCGCCGCCGTTTTCACCGGTCTGCGGTTCAAACACGCCGATTTTGATGACCTTTTCTCCGCCGGATGAAGCGGGCGCGCATGCGCTCAACGTCATTGCCACGCACAAAAGCGCAACAACTAGGGCAACCAGGCTTTTCTTCATGATAAAGCTCCTCCTACAAAAATATGTATCATTATTCTTGGGACGCAACCTGGACAGGGGGGCAACCGTAAACTTTTCTCTATTATACACATACAGCTTTCATCGCGCAATGTACGATTCATAAAATTGCATTTTCCATGCATTCCCGAAACGACGCGGCTGTTGAAATTCGCATGTATTCTAACGTATGCTTATACAAAGAAGCCGCACGGCGTCATGCGGTGCGGCTTCTTAAAATGTATAGGAGGATATTTACAGCAGGATGCAGATCAGTCCGTTGCACCCGTCATTTGCAATACGCTGCAGCGTTTTTTGCAGCTTTTGCTGTACGGCCTCGGGCATCTTTCCCGCTTTACCCGCCATACTATCCCGCACAAGGTCGTAGAGGTTCTTACCGAAGATATTGGTCTGCCAGATGGCGGCAGGGTCCTTTTCAAAACGCTCCATCAGGTATTCCATCAGCGCTTCCGACTGTTCGGCGCTGCCTACAATCGGGTTGACCTCCGTCTGCATATCCACGCGGAATATCTGCAGCCCCGAGGATTTTGCCTTGAGCCTGACGCCGAACTTGCTGCCCTGCTGGACGATTTCCGGCTCATCAAGTTCCATCTCGTCTATGGAGGGCGGCACCATGCCGTAGCCGAGCGTTTGTGCGCTTTCAAGCGCTCCGGCGATGCGGTCATACGCCTTTTTTGCGGTAGAGAAACTCTTGAGCATGCTCATCAGCTCATAATCATCGGAAATATCGCAGCCGCATTCCTGGCTTAAGATATCGTAGAACATCCCCTCTTCGGGCACAAGGTTCAGCCTGGCGCAGCCGGTACCCATATCCACCGATTCCACCGCGCAGGGCGTAAAGCGCTCGAGATTCGACAGCGCCCCGCACATGGTCTTATAATCCTTCATGCGGGCCATGCTGGGCATATTTTCCCTGATGGGCCCAACCACCCGCTGCATGACGGCATGGTCCTGCCCAAGCTCCATCATGTATCCCGGGAGCCGGATAAAGAGCTCCGTGAGCGGGAACTCCATGAGCACCTGTTCGAGCAGGTCGCTTGCGGAGGCGCTCGACATATGCAGCGCGTCAAGGGTTACAACGCTCACGCCGTAACGCTCCATGAGATCATCCCGCAGGTCCTGGCAGCGCGCGCCGTCCGGGTCCGTGCTGTTGATGACGATCACAAACGGCTTTCCGGTGGCCTTTAGTTCATCCACCACGCGCTGCTCGGCCTCCACATAGCTTTCGCGCGGGAGGTCTGTGATGCTGCCATCCGTCGTCATGACGATGCCGATGGTGGAATGGTCCGTAATGACCTTCCGGGTGCCGATTTCCGCCGCCTCTTCAAAGGGAATCTCATGGTCAAACCACGGGGTGCGCACCATCCTTGGCGTATCGGCCTCCATGTGTCCGATCGCACCCGGCACCCAATATCCCACGCAATCCACCATGCGGACATTGCAATGCGCATTCTCCCCCAGCTCCAAGCGCACCGCTTCGTTGGGCACAAACTTGGGCTGGGTGGTCATGATGGTTTTCCCCGTGCCGCTCTGCGGCATTTCGTCCACGACGCGCGCGCGCACATGCTCGTTTTCAATGCCGGGCAAAATCAAATGATCCATAAAGCGCTTGATAAATGTCGATTTCCCCGTGCGCACGGGGCCGACCACGCCGATGTAAATATCGCCCTGGGTGCGCTTGGCAATATCCTGATACAGCTCCATTCTATCCATACCGGGGCCTCCTTCTCATGACATCAGACTAAAACACTAGATATATATGAGATGGATGGACAAAACAG
>JAEWCL010000022.1 GCA_023390655.1 Bacillota bacterium
AAAGAGTCTTAAAATACTATTTGTTCAGCTTCATAAGACGGTAAAAGTATGACATCTCGTATAATATCCATAAAAAGTATGCTATGACCAGTATTGCAAAGACAAGGTTGGTTTGCAGTAAAAAGAATGCCAATACCGGCAGGATAGCGGGGAATATGAGCATGGCATAGAAAAACACTTTCAAATTTTTTGTTTTTTGGAGTAATAAAGGGGATAAGCCCAACAGTAGGATAACAACAACCGTCAGGACTATGGAAACAATATCGTTGTTTACAATAACATTGTATAAAATAAAGCCAAACATCAGATAGACAATAACACCTAAATAACGCATTATTCTCGACAGCAATGCGTTATCCGGGTGCTTCAGGCTGTCAAACCATTCCTGATAATCCTTGCTCTGGGATTTACCAGCAATGACAATTGATATCAGGCAACAACCCAACGTGCATAAAAATGCTATTACGTTAAAACCCATAGCGCACCTCACAAAATTTCAGTTATCCACATTATCTGCCCGTTATATAGAATAATTTACACTTCAACTTCCTGTTTGTCGAGGAGTCTCAGGATAACACAAACATAATCGGAAGTTCATTTCATCGCGTCGGTTAAACATAATGGGTAATTCACTCCATCGCGCCAGGTAAACATAATGCAAAGTTTAATCCAACATGCAGTTCGGTAACCATTGATGGCAAAGATATATACGAAGTTGAAGAACTAAAGCAAAAGGGAATGTATCGTGCGAAAATCGTTAAGAGATAGGTTGCGCTGCACTTCATCGGCGGTAAACAAAAGTTCAGTACGCTGGCGATGCTATGGATAATATGAAATTGAGAATCAGGACATCGAGGCTCTTCGCATATATAGAGGACAACGAGTATTTTACCGGGTGGATAAACAGCTTGCGTGATATATCAACCATAGCGTATACTCCAATGGCAGAAAACAACGCTTGACCCAGGACCGTTGTAATTGGCGAAGGCAATGCAATTCTTATGCCCAAAGGAGGCGCATCATGAACAACAGCACGCACATTCTGGCCGGTCTTACTGCAGCCGTCGCACTGAATGCGACAGCACCTGAGACGGCCCTCATTGCACTGGGGGCCCTGCTCCCTGACATAGACCATTCATCATCCACAATCGGCCAAAACGTGAAGCCGATTGCGTGGCTGTTACCGCACAGGGGCATTACACACAGCCTGCTGTTTGCCAGCCTTGCGCTTCTGATACACCCGAGCCTTGCCATAGGAGTTGGAACGCACATCATCCTAGATCTTTTCAATCCAGCCGGTGTTGAATTTTTCTGGCCATTCAGAAAGCGTCTTAGCGTACCTTTGTTGTCGATTAAAATTGATGGACTCATGGAAATGCTCCTGCGTTTAGGATTTGTGTTCTTGTTGTGTTGGTTACTGTATCCCATGGTAAAAAACAGCTTTATGTTTCAGCGGCTCTTCTAATTTTATAAGGATCATAATCGGAAGTTCACTTCATTGCGCCGGTGTTAAACATAATCGGAAGTTCATTTCGTCGCGCCAGTGCTAAACATAATGCGAAGTTTAGAAGGCCTTAAACGGACGGGGGTTATGCATCTGGGAAGGACGTACATCCTGTATATAAAGCATATGGAAACGCGGTCTGGCTGTGTTATACTGTGGCTGATCAAACTTTTTTGTTGCGTGGAACAAATTGACTGAAAAATACGTCTAATCGATATGAGATTTAGTCGAAGCCTATAAATTGGCTCTAATAGGAGGCGAGAACGATTACATACATACATAAGCATTGGCATATGGTGTCGGTGTATTCTGTTACTCATTTCCTTGTGGATTTTTCTTGTGCGTTTTTAATGTTTCGTAGCGTTATCGGAACGGCGGACGGGTATCTTTGCGTGTTGTTTTACAATTTTTGTGCCTTTGCAATGCAGATGCCGCTTGGTATTCTCGCGGACAAATGGAACAGAAACTACCTGTTTGCCGCTATCGGCTGTGTCCTTGTCGGAACAGCCTACGGACTTTGGCAGTTTCCTGTCGCGGTAGCTTTCATTGCCGGAATAGGCAATGGTATGTTTCATGTAGGCGGCGGTATCGACGTCTTAAATATCAGCGAAAAGAAGAGTGGTGCTCTCGGCATATTCGTTTCACCGGGCGCGTTTGGGATTTATTTCGGTACAATGCTCGGCAAAGGGAACGAGCTAACGGGTTTTCCCATACTGCTATCGCTTCTTGTTGCGGCCTCATTGATTATCTTTGTACGCTGCACACAGGGCGGAGAGTATGTAAATAACGTCTCGTTTTCGCTGAGCGGCGGAACTTCCTCACGAATGCTGACGGCAGCTGTTTTTCTGTTCCTTGTCGTTTGTTTACGCTCTTATGTTAGTTTGACGTTGAGTTTTCCGTGGAAAGGAGCAGGTTACTGGGCGGTAGCTCTCGTATGCGCCGTGGTGTTTGGTAAAACTGCCGGTGGTCTTGCTGCCGACCGCTTCGGAACAATCAGGATTGCCTGTGTTTCTTTGGGAGTTGCCATGCTTTTGTTCCTGATTCCACAAATACCGGCGGCGGGTATTCTGTCGATGCTTCTGTTTAACATGACAATGCCCATTACGCTTTGGGCGATGGCAAGAATCTTCCCGGGAGCAAAAGGATTCTCATTCGGACTTTTGACCTTTGGGTTGTTTCTCGGGTTCCTGCCTGTGCATTTGGACGCAAATACTCTCTTTAGCACACCTTGGCTGTTCGCGTTGGCTGCTGCCGCGTCGCTCGTACTCCTTTGTGTGAGTCTGCGAAAGGCTCGCTTATGAACCAGGAGTTACTTGTCGCCTTGGCGATTTCCCTTACATTAACACTTTTCATTGAAGTATGCTTCTTCATTCTCACCGGCAAGCGCAACAAAAAAGATTTATTGCTTACTGTGGGGGTCAATGTCGTCACAAACCCTGTTGTAGTGCTATTGTTTTGGTTGTTGGCATTGTATACGGATTGGAACCGCGTCGCTGTCATGGTGCCTCTTGAATTGTTTGCTGTGTGTACTGAGGGGCATTATTACAGGAAATATGGACAGGATTTTAAACGTCCATATCTTTTCTCCGTTGCCGCAAACACGGTTTCGTTTATAATCGGCGTGTTGCTCCAGCAATTAGTTTAGGAGGTCTATCATGAAAAAACGCTATTTTACATTTTTACTCTTGGTGGTATCACTTTTGCTGATGTTCCCGCTTGTTGCAAACGCCGATGTACTCATAGAGCCTAATAACGATTTTTACACCCGGCACAGAAGTGAGTGTGTTTCATTGAATCGGCGCTTTTACGTAAACGGCGAGAGCGGCGGTGTATCGGTTAAAAAGGAACCGGGTTCGAAAACCGAAACTGCCGTTATAGAAAATGGCGGAATTGTAAATATCATGTTTACATATGACCATAAAGGTGAAATCTGGGGTGTCACGGAAATATCTACGGATGACAAAGCGTATGACAAGTGGCCTAATGGATGGATCCCTATGAATGAACTTCTCCTCGTATATGACTATATTTCATTTGCCGAGGAACATCAGAGCGAGTTTTACTCGTATACCGGCGAATACAATATGCTGTATGAAACCGATGATATTGTGTTTTGGACATGGCCCGGTTCCGGCGAAAAGGCTTGGATACTTGAACATGAATGGAGAAATACAGAAACAGACAGCAACTTTCTGAAAGCATCCCACGCTTATATGGATGCGGACGGGCATGAATGGAGCTTCTTTGGATATGTTTATGGCAATAAAAACACATGGATTTGTCTCAGTGATCCTGGGAACACTGACATATCTGCCTTTAATCCGCCGCCGCAACCGGAATTATGGCAGCCGGATAACATAAATACATCAACAAATGGGCTGAGTACGCCTGTGCTCATTATCGGTTTAGTGGTTGTATTAGTTATAGGCACCGTTGTGTTGATACGGGTGTTCTGGAAGCCGAACAAAGGCAACTCGTAACAGACGCATCTTTATATTGTAAAGCCGCCATTGCAAGCGGATTTTCGGAAGGGTTTAACTTTTTTACCGGAATGAAAAGCGAATATTTGTCCCAATCTCATCCAATACTAACCATCTGTCCACTTCAAACGATTTGGGGCAGCTTACTTCATAGAAGCCTCGTCACATTGTGGCAAGGCTTTTGTAGTACATGTAACCACGTCACCACGTTACGAAGGCCTATGAAGCCATAATGTGAAGACTGGTTAGCCACGTGGGTTAAACATAATCGGAAGTTCACGACATCGCGCCGGTGCTAAACATAATGCGAAGTTTGTTAACGACTTGGGTTAATCCTCGGTTCTCAATTTAGGAGATTGGTTATTTATAAGAATTCATGTTTTCAAATACATGTTTAAATTCCGTCACTTTTAACGTGTTATCATTATAATTTATATGTATGATCCAGCGGCCCGGAACCCTTCCCCAGATCAAGCATGGCTTTCAGCGCCCCCGTGAGATATTGCTTCGCGCACCGGATGCTTTCGTCAAGGCTTTTTCCGTCGGCCAGATTGCAGGCGATCGCGGAGGACAGCGTGCACCCTGTTCCATGCGAGTTGGGGTTATCGATTCTTTCTGATTGAAACCAATGCGGCGTGCCGTTTTCATAAAGCAGATCCGTCGCGTCGCTGACCAGATGGCCGCCCTTCACCAGCACAGCTCCGTTGTAGCGCTGCGCGATCCGCTTCGCGGCTTCCACCATATCCTCCTGCGTTTTAATGCCAAAGCCGCATAAGACCTCGGCTTCGGGTATGTTCGGCGTGATTACCACACCGAGTGGGAGCAGCTTCGTCACCAGCGCGTCGATCGCTTCGTCGGATAAAAGCTTGCTGCCGCTGGTGGAAACCATGACAGGGTCCACCACGATATTTTGCGCGTTATATTGCGTCAGTTTATCGGCGATTACGCGAATGATCCCGCTGTTGGATACCATGCCGATTTTGACCGCATCGGGTACGATATCCGTAAAGATACATTCGAGCTGCTGCCCCACAAATTCCGCAGGCACATCCATAATCCCGTAAACGCCCGTTGTGTTCTGCGCCGTCAGCGCCGTAATTGCGCTCATGGCATACATTTTGTGCGCGGTGATGGTCTTAATATCCGCCTGTATACCCGCCCCGCCGCTTGAATCAGAGCCCGCTATCGTTAAAACCTTCTTTATCAATGCAATCCCCCACTTCCTCAAATGAATCGACATAGCTATCTGCAAGTGCCCGGAGTTCGCCACCATGTTCCTCTTCGGATTTATCAAATACGGCAGCAACGGTAAACCCGGCCTTCTTCGCCGTTTTTACCGCATATAGCGCATCCTCAAAAACCACTGTGCGCTGCTTTGGCGTCCCCAGGTGCTTCAGCGCCCGGTTGAAAATCTCCGGTGCATCCTTTCCACTGCCCACTTCCGTACATGTAAAAATCCCGGAGAAGTACTCAAGGATGCCGTTCCGCCGCAGCGCCGCCTCCGCCAAACGCAGGTCGGTCGCCGTCGCGACGCACATACGGACGCCGGCCTTTTTCAGCCGCTCCAGCATATCCTTAACGCCGGCTTTCGCCTTCACATCATAAAAGTAAAAGCTTTCGATCATACGGTTCACGCCGTCCATTATTTCATCGGCGCTTAAGGTGACGCCATACTCGTTCCGGTAATACTCCGCCGCCTGTAAAAGGCTCATTGCCTTGAATGTCCGGTTGAGGTCTTCGCGGGGCTCTATGCCAAGGCTGCGCAGATAATCCCCGCCGATAGCATCCCAGATATACATTGAATCCAGCAACGTGCCGTCAAGGTCGAATATCGCTCCTTCCATTTTCATAATGACTGGGACCCCCGATGGCTTGTGCGTCATAGAGACGGTCTTTACCATTCTTTTGGCTAACCCTAGCAGCTGCCTGCACTCGTTTTCGATATCGGGGCTCGCAAATATCGCGGATACCAGCGCCACACCTTCAATGCCCGTTCCGGCAAGCTCCATGATATTATGTTTGTATATCCCCCCGATGGCGACCACCGGGATGGATACCGCCTCGCAAATCTCTTTGAGCGTTTTGAGGCTTACCATATCGGCATCCGGCTTGGTGGAGGTTGAAAACACAGCGCCGACCCCTAAGTAATCCGCGCCGTTTTGCTCCGCCAGCACGGCCTGCTCCACTGTTTGCGCCGATATGCCGAGAATCATATTCTCACCAACCAGCCTGCGCACGTTGCCAGCATCCATATCCGTCTGGCCCACGTGAATGCCGTCCGCACCGCATTCAACGGCCACAGTCACATTGTCATTGACGATGAACGGCACATGGTACGTCCTGCAAAGCCCTTTGATTAAGACAGCTTCTTTCAGGAAAGCATCGTCGTCCTGCTCCTTTTCGCGCAGCTGGATGCATGTCGCGCCGCCCCTGAGCGCTTCCTCCACCTGCATATATAGCGTTTTGTTGCCTGTCCACGCGCTGCCGGTGACGGCATAGAGCAGCAAACTGTCTTTATCGTACTTCATAATTCGCCCCGGCTTCCAGCTCACCGCCGCTCAGATGAAACATCTCGTCTATGATATAATTCCGGTAAGTCGCGTTGCCGTCCCTCCCGCCAAGCCGTTCATAGGCGCGCTGCCCGCATAGACCCATGGCGCAAACGGCGGCTGTTGCGGCTTCCAGCGGATGTTCCGGATTCGCCGCGAGATACGCGGCTGTGACGGCTGAGAGCATGCATCCTGTGCCCGTGATCCGGCTCATCATCGGATGCCCGTTCCGAATAACGTATGCCTTTTGTCCGTCCGCAACGATATCAATCGCACCGGTCATAGCGATGACCGCACCTGTCTTTTTCGAAAATTTCTTTGCGAAAGCGACCGCATGATCCAGCGTTTCATCCGTCACGGTATCCACCGCATCGGCGTCGACGCCCTTGGTGGTGCCCCCGCCCAAAGCCAGCGTTTTGATTTCCGAAATGTTCCCGCGGATGGCGGCGAACTTTACCTCGTCCAGCAGCTTATACGCCGTCTCGGTGCGCAGGCGTGACGCCCCCGCACCCACGGGATCGAGCACAACGGGGTGGCCGCATTGGTTTGACTTCCTGCCTGCCGCCAGCATGGAGGCAATCGTTCTCCCGTTGAGCGTGCCGATATTGATGTTCAGCCCGCCGCAGATGGCCGTGATTTCTTCAACCTCCTCGATGTCGTCCGACATGATTGGGGAACCGCCGCAGGCGAGCAATATATTCGCGCAGTCGTTGACCGTTACATAATTGGTGATGTTGTGCACCAGGGGCGTTTTCCCCCTGACGTTTTCAAGCATTGTTTTCAGCATTTTTCTTTCTCCGAATGATTTTATTTGCAATAATGCACATCAAAGCCGTGATAGCCATGACGGGCAGCGTATACCCGACAGGCGTATCAATGGACATAAACAGGCGGTACACAATGAATCCGATGGCCCATGTGACGAGGTTAATCCAATCGAACCCCTTGACCGAGCGGTCCTTCTTCAGTATAAAGTAGTTGGTGATGAGAACGGCCGTCATGGGCGCGAAAACCGAGCCGATGAAATATAAAAAGTTTTCAAACTGCGCGGTGGGGGTGAAGATTGCCAGAATTGTACCGATGACGCAGATGGCTATGGCCATGGGCTTTTCCTTCAGCTTCTTTGATATGCTTTCGCTGCTGACCCCCGCGGAATAGACGTCCAGAAAGGTGGTGGTCACTGTGGAGAATATGACGATGATCAGGCCGATCATACCCAGCCCGGCATGCAGCATGATTTTGGCCACGTCGCTTTCCCCGGTAAAAATGGCTGCCCCCATGCCGATTGCGTACATCCAGCTACTCGCCAGGAAGTACACAATGGCGCTAACCGCAGTCGCCTTCTTTGGTTTCGCCGCCGTCCGGGTATAATCCGAAATCAGTGGAAGCCACGACAGGGGCATCGTCGCCGACAGCTCCACCGCGGTACCGAAGCTAACGCTCCCGTCCGCAGCAAAATTGTTCTGGCCGCTAAAAATGACCGTGCTCATCACGACAGTAAGGATGAACAGGCCGCCCATCGCAACGATGTTGAGCTTGCTCAGATTTTTAAGCCCGACAAGCAACCAGACAATAATCAGGGCGCCAATCACCATGCTCCAGGCCCAGTCGCCACCGATGCTTTGGATGGAACCGGCCGCGGCCGCCCCGCTGACGATCATCACGGCGGTCCAGCCGATAAGCTGCAGCACGTTCAATGAAGAAAACAGCAGCGAGCCTTTTTGGCCAAATGACATCTTTACTGTCTCCATTGCGCTCTTTCGGGTATGGGCTCCGATCAGGCCCGCAAAGTAGAACACAACGCCGCCGATGATATGCCCGATCACAATTGCAATCAGACCGGCGCTAAACCCAAGCGGCGCAATCAGCGTGCCGGCCAAAATTTCCGCAATGGATACGGCGGCGCCAAACCAAATAAGCCCATTTGAAAAGACCGATGTTTTTGTTTGTTCCAATATGTAACCCCTTTTCTAAAACAGAGCAACAAAAAACGAAGAACACCAAATGGCATACTCCGCATTTAAAGCAAATCTTTCTTACTTCCTACGGTGGCATTATCCACATCAGGTGTAAGGGTCGAAGTTGATTACTTCCTCTCAGCCCGCTTCACAAGCTCCCCTGTTTCATATTTTATTTGTGTCATTTATATCATCTAACTGTGACTTTGTCAAGCGATGCTGAAGGGAACCTTTTTTGATCATAAACATAATGGGTAGTTCGGGGATAGTCTCGTCTCAACGCATGTTGAACTTATGAATAGCTTTGACCTCTTTGGATAATAGAAGTAATGTATTAGTCCGATACGACCTTTGCCATCTGTAACGGAACTGTGAATAATTTGCCTGGGGCAGAGAGCTGATTGTTGTCGCCTACGAAATATAAATCCTTTTCCGGATAATAGTAGGCATAGGCTCCGCTCGCCCCCATATGCCCTATCAGTTCGCCCTTGCATTGAAACAGGCTGGCAATGCCCGATATATTCAGTCGTACAAATCCGCCCCCATATTGACCGAGCGGGGGCGCGTATTGTATCGTTGCGAAGCTGCGCAATTGTTGAAATATGCTCTTATCAAACAACAATCCCCCAAAAAAGCCTTTGATAAATTTCATTAGCTCCCTTGAGGTGCTAATGCATCCGCCGCTCGCCGGAATACTGCGGATTAACAGGGGAAGAGACAACGCGTTTTGCTTGCAATATATCTTAGGTATGAAATCACTGTCCTTTTCGGGCATATATGTATTTTGAAGATTAAGTGGCTGAAAAACATATTTTTTGTACGCGTCATGCAGACTGCCTTTCTCCAGCATCTCAATGATTTTTCCTAACATCTCAAAGTTTAAGTCAGAGTAATGCGCTTTGCCCTGGGTTCCCGGGACAAATTTCTTGTTGTGCTCTTTGGCAAGCCTTACATATTCCTCAAACGGAACATACTCATCCACCCTTACCATTCTCTTGTTTAGGCAATCCTTACCTACGGCAAACACATCCGGAAAGCCGGTGTTTTGAAAAAGCAGGTTCCCTACCCTTAAGCGGTCGGAATAGTCTGTTTTTTTATATACATGAAGACCTGCCATGGTCTCCCGGTCAAAGAACTTTGAAAGATTATCCTGCAACGATACTCTGCCCTGCTGCAGCAAGTTTAGTATACAGGTGGTTGTAAAGAGCTTAGACACGCTCGTCAGCACCATCGGCGAGTCGACAGTTCTCCCTCCGTAGCCTTTGTTCCATATAAAATCGCCGTTTGTATTCTCCACATGCATGGAGCATTCATAGATCATTTTAGACGCGGTCAGCTTATGAAACACCAGTTCAAATCCGGCTTCATTTCGAGCTCTTTGCGCAGGATTTATCATTTCTCCTCCTCCATACTATCCTTAAACTGTTCAAACCATTCTATTTCAAACGCCAATTTGTCGATACCAAGCCTTAATGTAGCACACTGAAACAGCGCGATTCCTTTGATGTACTCTACCGGGTCAGCGCATTCATCAAATTGGATTGCGCTATGATCTTTTCTTAACCTATTTACATACTCTTCATCAATGGCAGGGTTATTTTCTATCACTGAACGAATAGCTTCCAGCGACATCTTTTCCTTTTTCAGTTCGTTTATATACCCGTCAATCAGACCGCTCCAGTTTTCTTTTTCCATAAAGCCCATAAAGAAAAACTTGCTCAGCTCCATATTCTTATCTTTGTACCGCATGGGCAACGAGATGGCGGAATAAAAAAAACGCTTGCCCGCCAGTGTAACTTCATATACCTTTTTGTTGATGCCGTTGTCGACATATTCGTCAAATTGTATCATTCCGCTGCCCAACAGTTTTTTGATAGCAGCCTGTATGCTGCCCATGCTATTGCTGCTAATGGAAGAAAAGCACATATCAATCATCTTTCTCATCTCATATACCGTGCATTTTTGTATCATGAGCAGCCCTAAGACAATAATGTCCATCTATTCGTCTCCTTTATAATCTAATAGTAACATTCCTAATAGTATGAGTCAACACAAAAATATCCAACCGCTAATTTATTGCTTGCGGGCTGGGTGTTGCGGACATGTGGGATTCGAGCCCTAACACCTAAATCCCAAAACACAAAGAACTACCTGCTATTTATGCCGGTAGTCTTTTATGCTAATCCGTAAATTAAAAATGCTCATCCCAGTTGGGAACATTGGTGGAGGCGGGGGAGAGTCTTGCGAATTACATGGCCAGATGATGGAGCGATAGCTTTTAGGGTATGCCATTGCGACAGCGTATACCGTATTGGGGTAGCCTCCGATTTTAGCAAGCAAATGGGTTTCTTTCGATCAGGCATATTATATCGACGACAGGATGTTTGAAACAGAACAAGAGTTCCTCTCTTATCCACTTAAAAATGGTGTAACTCTTGCCAACATTCCGTCACTTACTATATTGTCTGCGGATGATTCGGACCCACGGCCACTGATAGACATTCTGTTGCACGAAAGTTGATGTCTGTGACTTTCTGGATGTAAAGAGAAAAACCAGGATCCGTTTAGGTAAATGAATAGGATACAACAAGGATATAAACATAATCGGAAGCTCGTGAAAGGTAGCACTACCTATTTTACATAGCTAGAATTTTGAAATTCCCGTGTTACATTTCCTGCACACATAAAATTCAAGTCTTGTATTTTCGGGAAACGGCCTCCTACCCAATAGTAATCCGTTACGGGTTTTTACAGTATTTTTCGTTATGGTTAGCGGCAGCTTTTCACCCGATGGTAGCCACATAAGACCACAATCTTTTCTGCCGTAAATAAAGCCTTGTTCCATCTCGGTTCTGCAAAATGGGCATTGCATATATCTTCACCTCACAAAATAGTCCTGCTCAAATATAACATAAAATCAGGTTGAAGACGCAGTCCTGCATCTTTTTTTCAATAGAATTATTGTGCGACCAATCGAAATTCGAGTCTGTGATTTTTTACCACTGTATTGAGACGGTTTATTTTATCTTTCTCTGCGCTGGGGGAAGGGCCATTCTGATGGTTCGGTACATGATTAATTTAACATCTGTTTCCATGTACTATAGAATGGGTTAAACATAATCGGAAGTTGAGATAAGATGGAAATAAACATAATCTTAAGACAAAAATAAGTTATATTATAGGTTGTTAACCCTGACTGGGGACTTCTTCGGCAACGATGTTCCAGCTTATGCCGTACCTATCAGCAAGCCCCGCATGAAATGAACTATAAAATGTTTCTGTCGGTGGCAGAGTAATATGAGCGTCAATACTCAAAACGTCGAAAATTCGTTGAGCCTCTTTTGCTGAAGATACTTTTGTAGTTAATCTTATTATATTACCTTTGGATATTGGCTCTGCTGCCTCATCTGCAAACCAAAAAACTGCATCACAGATTGTCATCTCAGCATGTAAAATCCAGTCTTTTAGATTTGTCGGTGGAGTAGTAACACCCTCCGGTACATAATCCCCATATGGCAGTGTCATCTGAACTTTAGAATTAAAAGCGGTCTGGTAAAATTCCAAGGCTTCACTGCAATTCCCTGCAAATGTGATATAGGGTGTGACCATATTACTACCTCCAATTAAATAAATCACAACTTCTGCTTAATAAGTTTTATCGATAAATCTGAGATTAAACATAATGCGAAGTTTGCATCACCTTCATCTTTATGTTCGGTGTGGCTTTTTCGATCGCCAGAGCACTGATTTCCTGTCTCATCATAACAGGATCATAGTTGTTGCGCTTAAACTCAAGCCACTGCGTTTCATTTGACAGCTTGCGCAGTTCGTTTACTAATCTATCAATATTTTCTGTTTACTCATATTCCTTTGCGCTCTTGGAATTGTTTCATCATGCCGACTGATCGAGCGAATGCGTGTTGATAACACTGGCTAATCTGTTTTTTGTTTATTGAGGAAATAAAATCGATTTCTTTGCAAGCATCCAGATTAATGAGATGACAGTCCTGATTCGAAAGCACTCCAAAGTAGGCTAACGGATGGACAGCACATAGGAGCAATTTTGGCGAGATCGGATAATAAATCATTGTGGTCGGCTTTATGAGTCCATTGTCAAATGGACGGGCGTTATTCGTAATACTATTGATGAACATGACCGGGTTATCACTGGTTATGAATTCCATATTCCCTTGTATTCGATAGATGAGAAAATCTCGGCTGCAAAGGATTCCAGCGTATTGTGCAATTCTATCCGAATCCAGCGTAACGTCCATAGCCGTCTGCTTGAAGTAATAGTCATCGTTTGCGAATGCTTCCAGCAGCTTATTTTGCTCATTGCTAAGCGGCCCGAACAAGGTTTTAGCTTTATCTATTGCTTCCGGCAGATAATCCGCATAAAGCTTTTGCTCATACTCGCGGCTTTGCTTTCCGCGGAGTAGCTGCACGACCATAATAACCGCAAGTTGCGCCTTTTCAGAGGGACTTATAACTGTTGCTCCGTTTTGCACCAAAATGTTCGTTTGAGAAATTACCTTTGATAAAAGTTTCCCCATAAGTGGCTCTATACTGGAAGCATAGGTATATTCCCAGTAATATGGATCTTCAAGCTTTTCCAATGTATAGAAATCATTTTCTGCACCTACGGCACGAACTCCAGTCGAGAATATCCGGCGTTCATACTTGTCCATCACTGCAATACAACCGTGTAAATCACAGAAATTTTTTAAATATACCTGAGGCACATGATGCTGTCTGGTAGGCTTGTTTTCTTTACCGATCTTTCTCACCTCAATTCTGCTTAAAACAAAAATCGATCACTCCATCGCTTTACCTGCCTTTGGCTGTAAACTGAATAGCAATAGATTCTTCGTGTTGCTCTTAATAACTTATTGTTCTGTTTCGCATACAAGCTTTTGATCCAGCAGATACTTTATTAGCGAAATAGAGAGTGCCTTTTCCAATTTCAAGCAATGCGCTTTCAATTGGTCTATCGTGATATAGGATCATCGGGTCTCTTCTCCTTTTTTTGTTCACTGCTTGTCTATATAGGCAGCGCATGAGGGACAGAATCCGTGCTCAAGCGCATCCGCATCTACCAATTCGCCGCAACGTTCACATTTCACCAGTTCATTTTCATATCCACAATAACAACACCGACCTATAGGTAGGAAAGTTTCATCGATGGATACGCCAAACTTTCCGCATTGCTCACAGGGGAAGTCGGCGACAAACTGCACCGCGCCCTTGTTCTCGTAGGCAAGTGCGTCAAGCTTTGCCGGATAAGGATTTAAAGAGTCAATGGTATCAAACAGTTCATCTCGAAAATCATCCAGTTCAGAAGTATCGTACTCGGAATCATCGGTGGCTACCATGATACCCTCTTCACCCTCATAGCCGTTCCCATTGTGGAAATGTACTTCTGCCTTGCAGATGTCATCTCCGGCTCCATCTTTTGCAACTATATAGCAAGTGCTGTCTTCACCGAGGTCATCATCGACAGAATACTGCGCTATAGTATCAATCCTTGCACTGCCATCCTCCACTGCCGGGCATAATATCGAGAAAACGACCTCCCCCTCAGTGGGTGTGGCGAAATCGGAAATTTCATAACAAACATCTAAATGATACCGTTGATAGACGGCACCGAAAAGATCATGCAGAACTTCATCAAACCAGTCTTTGATTCCACTTTCATCCAGTATGTCCATCCCAGTCTCACTCGCCAGTCGATCACGATAATACTCGCGCTCGTATTTGGCATCTTCATGTTCTGCTTCCCATGTTTGAAGTACTTCATCTGCTGTCTCTTCACGCTCAAACTTGGCATCGGCTGATAAGATGAGTGAGCCCATAGTCTTAAAATCCTTTAGAATTACCTGATAGGCACTCCACGACAGCACTTTGCTGTGGGCAACATGATTCCGATCTTCGATGAAGGCGTGGGCAGCAGTTTTGAAGGCATCCGGATCATCAATGTACGGGACGAAAAGATCATCCCATATTATTTTATCTACAGTCCGCCGGGCTTTGATATAATCAGCTACGCTGCCACCTTTGACCTTTTGTTTGGCTCCCATCTCCTGAACCTTTGCATAATCTTGTCGGCTCAGGATAACATTATCTTTGAAGATAGCACCCTCGAATATTACCCCTGCCAAAGTTTCAAGCGTCATGGAGAGAAAATCTGCATTGATATTGTCAAACTCAGGAACACGCTGAATGAACTTTTCTTTCAGGCTCTTTACTGATTCAGCATCTTTCTCCAGCCCGGCTTTTTTGATCCAGTTTACACCAAGAAAGTGAATCAGCACTTTGCTGGCGAAGGCCCTCAGGTTGTTTTCAACTGTGAATGCCTTTTCATAGGCTTCTTTACATAGCGCGGCCGCTTGCTCATCCACAAGCCATGTGCATTCCTGCCAGTCAGGGAAGAGCCGGTTCTTCAGCGCAATTTTCAGATCTTCGAGCTTCTGGTCGTAACTCTCCGTTTCTGGCGCCGTGATGGCAATTTCCAGACGAGCCACTTCACCGTTATAGGTGTTGATGGCGAAGGATATGTTGTACTCGGAACCAACTGTTGAAGAGAGCGTAAACGTCTCATTTGCAATGCGCTCACGTGAGCCGAGGTATATTTTATTAGCCCAGTCTGAAGGTGCGAGGGCATTGAACACATCCGTTACAATATTCTTGCAGTAGTCATCACCATGGTAATGTTCTACATGGATGTCTTCAAATTCTTCAGAATGCTCCATCGTCCAGGTATACAACTGATCCATATTCTTAATGCCGTCCATTGACAATAATATACGCATTTTACTGTTTGCCTCCCTTTCCTTGCTTTCTTTCCCAATGTGAAATTTCTAACTTTTGTTAATAATCCTGCTGATATGGATAAAGAGAAGCTGATGTTTTAATAATATGGATCAATGAATCCTAACGCAAATATGATACAAATTAACCGTTCTGCCCGATCGGTTGTGAACAGTTTTCATTATCTTCAACTCCGAATACCCATACTCATTATCTATACTCGTGTCAGATGAAAGCAACGGAACGTCATAACTGTAATTCGCAACATGAGCGGAGTAATTACTCCAAAATGATGCAAAATTCGCAACTTTTACATACGACAAGCAGATGTTAAATCTATTACCAGATGTGTCATATAAAAACACCTTATCGATATGTTTATTGATATAGCTCATATTAACGGAATCAAGGTTCATCGCTTCAATGACGGTAAAAGGAAATCCGTCCTTTGACACAAAGATGTCTATCTCACCCGCATCCTTTCCGGTCGATGAACTGCCGCGCCGGGTTTGGTCTTTTACGCCATAACCAATAGCTCCAAGAATATCTCCAATATAATCATTGCGCTCATCTTCGCTTGAATTGGAATATAGTTTTCTTGCTTGTAAATTTAGGCAAGCTCTGACTACATTTTTAACGAAAGCACCTTGTGAGTCGAGGTCTTTTGTGAATCCCAAAGAGAGGGCTTCTTCGCTGTTTTTAAGCATGATTATGAAAATATTTTTACCATTAATGTAAACATTCCCATACTCCGCTTCAATTTCATACGATATAAGGTTTAGAGCGGTTGATATAGGTTCTTTTGCACGCTCGTGAATCGTGGAGCTTACTCCTTCAATTTCATAACGGTCTATGGTTTTCGTGACCCCCATCACGACATAGCCATATTCTTCGGAATGATTAAGCGCTTGAAGCATATATAAAGCTAATTCATAAGGTTTTAGCTCCATACCTATTCCGACTAAGTTTCTAGCAGATGTAGTGCTTAACAATTTGCCGATGGTATCTCTTTCAATCATCATTTTTTAGGCTCCTTAACGGTATTTTGTTTATCCCCGTCAACTTCAATATTCTCCCAAGTGTAATCTTCTTCGGAACTGGGTCAACCCCATTCTCTACCCACAATTCGCAGTCCTTATCGAACTCTAACAAATCTATTTCTGTGTCGTAATACAGAATTACATGCTCGAAATCAGAAGGTCTGGCGATGATATAAATTTCATGCCCTAACTTGCGAACTCGGAAAATAGTGTTGCCGATGAATTGAAGATTTTCTTTGTCAAACGTATAGTCATTATGCTCATATAAATAATTGATGATATTGTTTTTTGCGCGGTTAAGTATTTTTATTACATAATTAAAAAATTCAGGGTCGCTTGTGGAATGATGAATTTGAGCAGAACCAAATACATTATTCGACAACGCCTTTCGGAGTTCTTCTTCAGATGTTATTCCCCATTGGGCAAGCAATTCTTTTGAGATACTGATGGTTCCGCTATCAGTTGTCCCTGCTACGGAATGAGATGCAAGAATGGTTGCTAATTCATTTATATCAGCTACGTTATACTTTTTTAGAACCTCATCATACTTCTCCGTCTTTGCCATGCTTTCGGAGATTTCTTCGTCATCATAGAACCAATGGATATTCTCTATAAGCTCTTTGAAGCACTTGCTAACCCTGCTATCTTTGCGATACTTTCTAAGCCAAGCGGAAGTGGCTCTAAATGTTTCCCACCCCTCGAAGCTCAGTTTGCTTATTGTTTTACTGTTGTTGCGAACGAAAGCGGTGATTGCCGGAGCAGCATATTCAAGCGATATGATACGGTTTGAAGGTAATTCAAGAAAGATACCATTACATAGCATCTTTTCCCTTACGTCAGTTCCCGAATATATAGCCGCATCTTTCAAAACATCATCAACGCTACCATCATCAAGGAAGATTTCACTCTTACGCATAAATACACCATGTTGGTTGGGCAATATAGCGTATTTGTCAAGCAGACTCTCATCCTCACAATTCTTAAAATGATTTGTTAATCCTGAAATCCACCCGGCAATTTCATATTCGTTTTGAAAATCGTAACGCCCAACGACACCATTGATGTCATTGCAAGAGCTAAAATCAATGCAGATTTTCTCTCTCCAAAACCTCAATGCGTCAGACAAAATTCTTTCGCTATAATAAGGAACTCTGCTGGGTTGATTGAAATAATCAGGGTACAAATGTTTAGCTAATTTGACAAACTCGTTTTGCTTTGTGTTATTTGTAGCACGGATATTTATAATGCTCTTGTAAAATTCAATACTCGTTTCATAATCCATTCGTACTTGAATAAGTTCAGAGAAAACATTCTTCAAGCCTAATTCTTGCAGACCTTTCAAGTGTGTTTTTATCACTCGATTATCAAGCAATCTTTCTCTAAAATCAATACCGGCTATAATTGCTATATCCTTGTATGTTTCACCAATATTATTTTCAATAAATATTTTATCCAAAGACATAAAATCGCCATGTTGATTGGGTAGTATTGATGGATTGCGTCCTAACTCTGCAAATAAACTATCAGAGCCATGATAGAAAAGTCCGATTAGCTCGTTCAGCCATGACATTGCATCACAATCAAGCTGGTTTTCTAACTCGCTAATGCTTTCGTACCCTTCGACTTTTTTTACTAAATCAATGACACCGAAGTTTCGGCAACTAAACCACAACGAGTTGTACCAGTGTTCGATTTCGTCTTTTGGGGTCATCATTACGGGCATTAATCTATTTGATAATTCCCAGACTTTATTTCTAAGTTCAGGATTCTCGTCTTTCATAATAAAAATGTTCGGTTCTTCCCAATCATTATAAAGCGAACAGACATCCCCCAAACTATTTTGAATGAACGATGTTGTTCTTATATGTTCTTTGATTGGATCAATAAGCACTTGCTCAACCCAATCTACGTCGAGCCAATATTTTTCGGATTGTTCAAATATCCTAACGATATTATAGAGCTCTTTGTAGCCTTTCATTGCAAAATAGTCGAGCATAGTGTTATAGAGAGCTATTGCTTCTACAATTCTGTTTCTGTTTTCGTCTGAATCGCCACCTTCGCGACCTGATTGAACCAAAGGAATACCATCGCGAGGCTCGGTTGGGTTAAACATGGGGCTATTGACTACTACCGGGAAAGAAAAACCATTAGTTCCCAACAGTGGAAAATCGCAAAATATACGCGGCAAGTCATCGTGAGGTCTAAACAAGAATCTATTATGGCCTTTTGTTTTTATTTCTGTAGCTATTGAAACTAAATCGCTCGACAGCACAAATACATACCTATCCTCTACGGTTGTTTTTCCATCACGGGAAGTTGAAAAATGAACATGGGTAACATTGGCTGATTCAAGCTCTACTGTTACTTTTTCCCCTCTGCTAATTACTCTTTGAAAATTATCAACCTTGATGGTTATTGTGTTTAACTCCTGTACAAATGCGAATACATACGGAATCGAAACAAGAAGATTTTTCAACCCGGAAATAGCTGTTTTAATCCCAATTTCATCGAGCTCATATATGAACTTAGTGTTCATTTGAGTTTCGTCAACATCACACTCTATCCCATTGTCAAGCATATCACAGCTATTGCTTATTGCGTTCTTTATTGATACCTTGTCTTGACCTGTCCTATCTAATAGTGTCTGGAAGGAGCGAGGGGTTTCGCCGTCGTCTTGCAAGTAGCCATGAACCTGCACTTTCTCAGAAAGCAAATGGGTCGTTAAAAATCCCGTACCGAACTTACCAGTTGATTTCTTTTTGTTCTCAGCAGTCAATGAGCGTTCTTTTGATGAAACCTGTTCTATCAAAAACACAATGTTTTCGGTTGTGAACAGCCGCCCATTATGACTGAATTCAATAGTTTTATTGGCTTCACTAAACTTAATTTCAATATCTACTAAGCCACTTGAGTTTACAACATCTTTGGCATTTTGAATCAACTCCCATATCCATCTGTAAGACGTGTCCGGGCTGTTGCTATCTTTAAGTGCTTTGAGCTTGTCAATAATTTTAGAGGCAGACTGCGCCTCGCTTGCACCCTTGCGCAGTTTTTCGATTTTTTCACGGAATGTCATTTGCTCTCTCCTCCTAAGTAAGGGTTTGTATTACTCCGAACATGCATACCACGTATAATTGATTCAATTTACATCAAGAATTGCATTATTTCTTATGTATAGCTTAGCCACTATACCCAGACTTTGATGGAGTCAAACTCAGCACTAACATAAACTTCCCATTATTGCTATTACCCCCAAGGTGTAATCTTTTATTTGATTACTTTGACCCTGCACGAAATAACGCTTTTAACCCTTTCGGTTTCTGTTACAGAATCAAACTCTTTGTTTTCCTTCATCTTGTAACTTGTAATATAATCAATAGCTTTTAACCTTTCAGCTAATTTCCGATTCTCTGGCGTATTTGTAAGCTCAACAACATGCTGTTTACTTCTATTAAGAAAATCCGAATAGAAATCCTCAAGTTCGGCAAAACAGGAATGTATAGCATCGGCATCTAACAGCCCCAGATGTTCCAGCATTAATTTCTGCTTACCAGATTCATCGAGACATTCCCAAGCTGCGTTGAAGATTTCAAAGTTGATGGTTAATCTCACCGTCTGAAAATTCGTTGCAATTCTGTTGGTCATGAGCTCAGTACCATAAGTATCAAGAAGTGCTTGGGCTATTTCTGCATCAAGCCTATCACTGAACAATAAGCATTCCAGAAGGTTAGAATCCATCTGAAGATTGTCAATAGCCGCAATATAATCAGTCTGATTTTGCAAAATAAACTCCATACACAAATCTGGGAATGACTTTCTAATCTCTTCATAACGAGCTACTGTGAAATCGAAATATTTACAGCAAATCATAATGGATACTCTGCTCTTAGCAACAGAGGCTAGAGCAATATCGAAATTATCCATCCGAACACATGGTAATAGGATTTCAAATGCTCCATCAGCAATCTCTGCACTAATGAACTCTCGAATAAAATCGTCACCGATACATTGACTATCAGCTCTTACCAAATTCCCGGTATGTCTTTCTATATAATCCAGTAAATCCCGAGTAGTTTCGAATACTGACCAGTAGCTATTTATATTTTCCCATGTAGGAAGAATCTTATTGTTTTTGAGCAAGGTATCCCATATGCTTTTTGCAGCAGTTTTCTTTTGATCTATCTGGTTATTACAACAGCATGTGATATCGTCCATACAAAATTCTTCATGCTCAATTAGCTTCATACATAGCATTTGGTTATCAATGCTTCGGTCTAATAAATCAACAATCTGCGCCTCATCATCAAATACATGTTCTTCAGCCAATACAATTGTCTCAATATACTGCGAAAGATTTTTTCTTACATATTCAATTAGATGTGCATAGCCAAGCTTTATAATCGTTGTATAGTTTTTAAATTTTAAATCAGAAACAAGACTTTTGTTTTTGTATTCCACGATATGCTGAATCATAAGCTGATTTAGTTCGTAGCAATTATTATCGAATATATAATCCAGCACATCTTCTGACACGTTTTCGACGGAAACCTTTCTGAACATTACATGAATGGCTTCAATTAAAGCAATAACTTTACTACTCTCTACAGAAGTCAATTGTTGGAGGATATCTTCATTCTGTTCTATAAAGCCACTCATTTCATTTTTAGCATTCATCACAACGATTGCTTCAATGTCTGCATTTGAAATCACCAGAGCGAGGTAATGGATTTTTCTTTCGTAAGTTAACACTGCATTTTTTGCTACATACCCCCACATACTAGGCCAAACAGAAGCGAGCAATTTGATGAAACAACTTTGATGCTTTGTCAAATCCACAAATTCATCAATAAACTTCCAACTCTGCTCATCCTCATCAGCCAACTGCTTAATGAAGACATTTAGCTTTTCACTATTGTCATCAACGGACAGCATATATTCCAGAAGATCAAAATTACAAATTGCTTTTTGTCCAAACTCATATACTTGCAGTCTTTGAGTAACCATAGGGGTTTTGGTCAGATTGTAATTAAAAGGATGTGGTTCCCTGTTTTTCACTGCAAGGATGAAATTCATATCCTCTTTGGTAATACTGTTGCCTTTGAAGTAGTTGATATAGTTCACATACTTTTCATCTATATATCCTCTACGGAGAAGGAACACCAGCAGTTTGTTTTTTCTTACCTCGCTAGACAGCACTTCTTCGACATCAAATTGCTCAACGAGACGTTGAAGTGACCAACCCGAAATATCGTGAAGTTGTATTTTAAGTTTTTCGACTTTTTCTTGCTCTTCTGCAATACGGCTTTCTTCAATCAACTTAATTCTTATTTCTCGTTCTAAGTAAGATGCGCATATCTCCGAAAATGTACTGCAAGAAAAACTATAGCTTCCATTTCCATTCCAATCATGATAGATACAAGAACATTGATTTGAATTACTCCATCTTGATAAGTCAAAATCGTTCTGAATGACTTCGCTTGCATAAAAAGAAGAACCTCTATTAGTTGTGATTTGATACGCCACACCATTCCAGTGAGTTATCTCACAAAACAACACGCTTTTCAATTCTTTGATATTTTTAAGTGCTTCAGACTGTATTCCATCCAAAGCTTCTGTCGATTTGTTTATTTCGCTCTGGATTGCGGCCTGCTTCAGTCTCAAATATTCTTGCTTGTCAATAAAGGCCTGCTTAATAATTCCTCGCTCTATCTGAATATCAGCAAAGTCACTCGGATAAAGATTTTTAAAAATAATCAGGGCCATCATTGGCTCATCTGATAACATTAGACCCTGCCCATTACGAAGAGTATTCTTATAAACAAGGAATTCATTATAAATATTTAGGAGAATTCTCATATCTGATATATATGGAGAGACATCCAATACAAAGCTCTGGGAAATTTCATGTGTTATATCCATTTTGTTTGAAGCATCAAGCTTTTCCAAAAGAATCTCGCCAGAATCTGTTGAGTTGATGATTGGTATTACTGGTATAATGAAATCAAAAAACTTTGTTCTATTGGTGTCAGAGAAAATATCGTCTTTAACAGCATACACAAATACAATCGGTTCTTTTATAGCATTATAGTTATTTAGTAGTGTATTCAATTCACGAAGATGAACGAATATCGAAGAGTCTTCCAAACGGTCCAGGTCCTCAAAGAATACAAGCCGATATTCTGTTTCTTCAAAGAAGTAGACAATTTCATCCATGTTCTTATTAAAAACTGTTTCATTTGAGTCTTCTTCACTTTTCACAGTAGCATCTACTGGAAGTTTTATCTCTTTTACTTTGAAATGAGATAAAATCGAACGATACATAATAGCAACAACTGCAAGTATCCCTAAAACCAGAACTCCAAAAAATAGCAAGGAAGCTTCAGATGGCAATTTAATAGAAGAACCAGCTGTTATTATTTTATCTATAGAAGATTTAAATAACTCAGGAAAGAAAATGTATTCAATCAAAGAGATTATGATGCTTAATCCAATTAGAGATCCCCAGATGTTTTCCCATCCAATTTTATGGAGCTTTCTATATCTGCTTTGCGGAATCTTTTTATAGTCCACTTTATAAAAAAGCTGCTTAAGAATTCCAAGCTCAATTTCGTCCTGTCCAATGTCAACCTTTTGGGGAGTTTCATCTTCATTAACAGCATTCTTTTCAAAAGTAGCCATCGATATACGGAGAGATTTTTCTTTTATCGCCGGATGCTGCTTTAAATAAGTTTCAATGATACTGCTTTTACCTGCACCATAAGGACCGGCAAGAGCTATATTTTTTACTCTTTCGTTGTTTAGAGCCCATTCCAAAGCATTTAGATACTCAGCTCCATTTGTGATTCCGTCAATAGGAGCTAAATCTGTATATTCTGTTTTAGCTTTCTCTTTCTGCCTTGTAAAAAACAACTGAGCCTTTATCTTATTAATAATGAATCTCATATCTCTTCTCCGCTTGAGTTTACTTATCATTATTCAGAGACAGAAGTTAAACTTTCCATATAACAGAGGAGGGTTACTTCGCATTATTCGCCCAATTGCAAGGAGAGGGGACTTCGCATTATTGGATAACTCAGATCATTTAATATATAACTCGCATTTTGTCGATACTAGAGCGGATAAGTTTGAAGTTCAGACTCATGGTCTCCTCCCTTTTTAATATCGTAATGATAGAAAAAGTCACATATGTTGTAGTTATCAGAAGTGTGTGTTCCTGTTTTATCATTAATAATCACTTTTTCAATGCATTCTAAATCCGATATATCAATAATATCAATTCCCGACACATTTTCAGCTGTAATCTCGATAATAATACGTCTATCTCCGAAGTATGATAGAATCTCACAAATAGTGCTGTCAAAGAAGAATTCTTTAGTTATAAAGTGTATTTTTTCAAGGCCATTTATTTTAGAGAACGCAAACGTTTGTTCCATAAAAAGACTGTCGTTTAATCCGTTGAGTGTTAATTGATTAAGCATTCCAAATTCAATAAGTGTAAGTAAAGGGATAGTGGCCTTTTCATCGCAAACAGTAACTATCAGATTTTCGATCTTAATATTAGAAAGATCAATATTATACAGAGAACTTTGATCATTTGATGAGACTAACCATTCACAAGTTTTCAATCCGTTTACTCCTTCTAAACACACCAAGCAATCTGTATTAAGCAACTTAATTATAGAGCAGCCTTTGACAATATTGTGTTTAGCAGTAGTGCATATACGTGCAATAAATGAATTAATGGTAACAGTGTTGTTTTTATCTACTGCACACTCAAAAATCGCATTAGCAAATTGGCTATCTACGATATCTTGTATTGATATTTTTTCCATTATATTAAATATATATTGTCTAGTTTTTTCGGTGCCTTTGAGTAAGTATTCGGAAAGAACATTTAATGATTCAATAGTATTTATTGACACTAAGGTGTTGATGCACAATTTTGTTTCTGATAGAGAAAATGCCTTTCTATAATTTAAAAATGGAATAATAGATTCGGGTGAAGAGCTAAGTAACTTTGCTTCATGGTCATTTCTTGGCGGTATTATTTCTTGAACAATTGACTCAACAGCATTACGTATTTCGGGCGATAATTCTATTGGAATATTAAAGCAAGCAACTGCTGCATATAAGAACTTTTTATCCTTTTTGCCGTTCTCTAAAAGCTTGGATATTATTTCATCAGCATCTGCTTTTGAAGCGAATCCCATTGCTAATAGTACGGTTTCATGCCAATTATAATCAAGTATTTTATCAATTAATATTCCATAATCTGAATTTTTCATAATGACACGAGCCGCAAGATATTCTTGGAAGGTTTTGTGAATAAAATCAATATCCTTGCCAGTGGGATTTCTTAAAATTCCGCTTCTTTCAACTAAGTATTCCAATATTTTTTCCGCACCAATTGCTCTTATATCAGGACTCATATACTGAATTTTATTTTTGATTCTATTTATTACATACCTCTTTTTTTGAGAAACATAATTATTAATCTGCATCCAATATGCTATATCATCCATGATCACCAGTTTTTGTTGTTGATTCATTATACTGCCGACTTCATGCTTAATTTGTCTACTCTCATCCCTGTTTTCCATGAGCATTTTACAACACGCTTCGTAAATCTCGTTTCTTGTTTTTGGTAGAATCATTCCATTATTGTGCCAAAGTCCACATATCATGGCACAAAGCAAAGGATAAGATGCCAAATCTCTTAATGAATGATTATTTCGGATTTGAGAATAAATAATTCTGCTATATCTTTGGGAATCTGTTGAATTCCAACGAAAGTTTCTCGCAACAGCGTTATGCCAGTTGAGAATAAAAAGCGAAATCAATTCTTCTGTCATAGGTTCCAGTTCAACTAATTTAAAAGTTTGATTAAGTTCATCTGCTTCATCTAGCAGATCATAAATAACGCTTGGGCGGGAAGTGATAACTGTCTTAACATTGTATTTACTGTTAATTGTCGAAATCCAATCAAAGACTTCTCGTCTTTTTGCAGCGGAAACCTCATCCATACCATCAATTAATAGCATTGCCCGTTTAGATTCAAATACATCTTGAATCCACTTGTTCGTATTTTCCTTCGATATATATTTTGATACCAACGATCTTATAGTATCAAAAGAAATTGTAGAAGTATGCTTCCTGAGCTCGATCACAAATGGAATTTTGTTATCCCACGATGTATTTACCAACGCGCTATTGCCAATTGCACTATTAGTAGCAAGCCAATTGATAAATGTTGTTTTGCCCGTGCCGGCTTCACCTAGAACCAACAAGTAATTCTCGTTCAAAAAGTCATGTATATTCTTAGAATATCCCTCATTTACATCATTCGCATTAAGAGTAACATACGCTTCTTCAAGAAGATATCTTTTTGCTTCGTTAGTTAGATTAGCGCCAAACACATATATCTTGCTATAGATAGTTCTAACAACCTTTTTATATTCCATTTCTATGCTTGACATTTCAAGTGTCTTGCTCTCTTTGAGATCTTCACGGTTTTTTTCAAAATCCTCAATAAATTTATTAAGTTGTCGCTTAATTGTGCTAATCTGGATTAAAGTTTCGCGGGCGGTTTGTGCTGCGAAATTTTGCAGCTTATCTGATACATCTACAACAAATACAACAGCAAGCCTCAGTAAAGCGCAAAGCTGAGTCCACTCAGTAACAGAATACTGTTTGGGATTTGGAAATTTATTTTTAAGAATATCATTCAAGATATCATCAATGTTAAATGATTTTTCCATAAGATTATTCAGGGAAAAATCATATTCGCGGAATATCATTTCGACATTACTAACAAGAAATTCGAGTCGCTTATCTTCAATGTCATCAGGAGAACACTCAATAATCTTGCTGAAATTATCGGAATACTTGTCCATGAAAGATTCAAAGTAACGGCGAGTTGCACGAGCTTTCATGTAATCGCTCGATATTTTCATAAAAAAATCGTCAGTAATATCAGCAACAGGGTCATTAAATATGTTGCTCAAGATAGTTTTTACTATGATACGCCCTATATTCGCAATTATCATGCCGCCGACCATTGAAAAATTCACCACCAACAAATAAAAATTAGGCACAGATTTATAACATTAATCCCATTTTGAATGAAATGTCATTCTAAACTTCTCATTATTGCTAACACGTGACCTTCATTGAGTTTCCAATTATTTCTATTGCCTCGTCTTGATTGAAGGACTTCGCATTATCGCCTAATGCTAGGGTGGGGGTACTTCGCATTATTCGCCTAATGCTAATGCAGGCCGAAGATTAAAGAATATGCCCAGATTGTGGTATCTAGTTAACATTATACATCTTGTCATTTTATGATACAAGGTGCCGCGTTTCGGCGATTAGCGCTTCGAGCACGCCCTCGAAATTAAGGAATAATGAAAGTATTAGGGGCAATGCCCCTAATACTCGAATTCGGGAGATCAAATTCAGTGCTTGTTGTTGCCTCTAAAGAGGTGTTGTTTTAGCTGCTCCTGGAAGGGTTGTATTAAGCACTAAATTGAAGTTCAGCATTGTCATAGAGAATGGTCATCATCGTCTAGCAAATAATCCTGCTGTGACGCATTCCGGACAACTTTCTTTTCCTTACTTTGGTTCTGATGGTTGAAATAGAACTTCAAGGCCTTTTCAATGACTTCCTCGACCTCCGTTGCCTTCTGGTCAGGAGCAAAGTACAGCGAATACACCTTGGGTTTAATTTTAAAGGCAGGGAAACGCTTCTTTTTTGGGGGACGTCCCAGCTCTCCATTTACAATCAAATACATGGTTTCGTCATCCAACTTTCCTCTTTCGGAATACCCGCGTAAGATGTCTGCTTTCTTCATATCTACCTTAAAGCTGTTCAACTCAATGCACTGGTCCAGAAGGACTTGCTCCCTCTCTTTCAGGAAAGAAAGCGTAACGGCTGGGATAAATAAAATTTCACCGTTATCTAGCCGTGTTTTCAAACCAGCAACAAGTTGATGTATCCTTAAATACCGTGCGACAGTATTCTTCGACAGACTGTAATTCTCTGCAAGAATATCCCGCGATTTTAACTTGTGCCCAACTTGGGCACAAGTTCCATTCCCCTTGATATCATGTAGGTTTTCGAGCGTTTTAAGCTCTTCTAAAATGTCGTTCCGCTTACCCTGGGAAAACAGTTTAGAATACCTCACACTTAGTACAGCAGCCTTCTCGCTATGGCTCATATCTGCGAATGACCGCTGGATGAGGTTTGTTTCGATTACATATATCCAGGCTTCCTCATCGGATAGGTCTTTCTTGACAATGACGGGGGCTGCGGCCAAACCGGCTTCGATACCGCAATACTTACGGTTATGGCCTGAGAGGATTTCATACCGGCCTTTTTCTTTGTCACGCAGGATAAGAGGTTGTAATATCCCTTTATCCTTGATGCTATCCACCATATCGGTTTTTCGTTCGCCCTCGTATAATCGGAACGGGTGACCCTGAAAATCATCCATGAGGTCAAAGGGTAGCACCGTAAAGACCGTATCTTTCTGTTGCTCGCACAGCTCAATGGCTATGGAAGGGCCAGCTTCAGGTTGTTGAGGTTGGTTGTTAGCTTCATCAAGCTTAAAAAGTTCGTCCAGATTACTAAGCCTTGGCCTGGGCCTTTCTACTGTTGCTTTCGTTGCCATGCTGCATTACCTCCTCTTTAAATCCGTATATCGGTAGCGGTTTTGTTTCTAGGATCAAATTCCATCACGTTCGGCTGTAACACTAGTCTCACTACTTTAACGAGTAGGCACACGAACACCAAGATGCTATTTCCCTTTGTAGACCATCAATTAACCCCTGACTCCCTAATTAGATGATGTGTACGGTGAGCAAAAGCGCCAAGTTTCACAGATGTTACGAATCTTTCTTTTAAAAAACACAGCATTGATCCTCCTAACCCAAATGGATGCCGTTTCGCAACAGCATCTTTTATAAGTGCTCAAATTCTTGTTTTCAACCTTTATTAGCAGAGTGGGTTGGACAGCCGTTTTTTAATGTTTTTGCTAATAGCCTGCTAATAACACTTTGGAAAACGAGGTGATATCAGGTGATTTCACGTGATGCCGTAGAACAAACGAATCTCTCAAAAACCCAGTATTTAAGCGGGTTCCGCGACATTGTAAAGCATGGCGCGGTACAGTACATAAATCGGTCCGGTTTTCTCCTAAGCGGAAGGCCTTGGGTTCGAATCCCGATAGGTGCGCCAGCGGCTGTAATGCCGCTTCAAACGAGTGGTCAAAAGACCACTCGTTTGAGTTTTCCGGTATTTGCTTATTCTCTGCGCTCACAGCCGGCAAATACCGCATGGTGTGGACCCCGCGCCCGCGCAACCCACGATTATAAGTTTGCAGGGCTTCCTTTTTAACAAATGCGGCTGTTGACCGTTAGAAAATATTTATATAATTATATTTTGCTGCCCTCTTTCCCATCCTTTATTCCGTCAAAGCCCAGCTTTGCTGGGATTCCATGGTTCATCCATAACTACATCTATTTTGCAACAATGGATAGCGAGGGTCTGCGGCTTGCGAATCACCTTGTCCGGTTCGCGGATCTGTGCTATAATGTCTAGAATTTATCGAACGGCAGATGGAGGGGCCGACATGCTTGCGACACATGTTTATTATAACGGCACCTGTATGGAGGCCATCGATCTGTATGTGAAAGCGTTTCACGCAAGCATTAAGACGCTGATACAAGACCCTGGTCGAGACAATCTCGTTGTGCATGCAGAATTGCTCATACACAATCAGGTTCTGATTATGAATGATTTTGGCGACAACGATGGTCCATCCAAATCAGGCGGGTATCAGTTGTCCGTGAGCTTTGACGCTGAAGATGCCTTGAAGAAAGCCTATCGGGTTATGGAGGACGGCAGCATCGTCGTATCACCTATGCGAGCCACAGTCTACAGCCCTTGCGTGGTCAGGTTCATCGACAGATTCGATGTCAAATGGGGTTTCTGGGTCGGCGCATAAATCCCCTGCATCTTTTGTCAACGTTAAACAACGGAAAGCATCCTTTATGGGTGCTTTTTTATTGGCCTTTTTATTCAGAGGATGCGAAGGGCGGGCCGTCATTTTACCACAACCGCTCTGGCAAATTGTATATTGACAACTAATATTATATAATTTATTATATTAAATGATATTAATTATTATTAATGACTCATGAATGGGCACAATCTCATATTCAAAGGCATCTGCTCAGCATTCAGGAAAAACGGGGCTTCGTCTTGATGCACGCTTTACAGGCAGGCTGGTTTTTCATCCGGGTTTCGGCTCTCATGCCGCCTCGCGCGGTAAGGGTATATAAAAAAATGAAAGGAAGGACAACGTCATGACATCATGGAATTCAATCACCAGGCTCAACATTCAATATGCACACCGCTTTCTGGGGTATGAGGGGGAAGCCCAGTACCTGCACGGACACACCGGCACGCTCACCATCGAGGTAGCGGGGGATGTGAATGAATCCAACGGGTTCGTCTATCCCTGTAACAGCATCAAGCGCATTGCCTGGGACTACTTGAAGGATTTTGACCATGCCCTGATTCTGCAAGAAAATGATCCGCTGCTTCCGGGGATTCTCCAGACCTACGAAGCGCAGGGTATCCGCAACGGCGCACCCTCAAACACGATGACGGGCCTGCCAATCAACAATGATCTTGCGGTCGCCCATCCGGAGTGCCGCCTTGTTGTCGTAAAGAAGGTCGCAACCTGCGAGAACCTGATCGAGCTGTTTTATTTGTTGCTCAAGGATAAGCTCAACATCACCAAAATGACCTTTACCTCGGGCGACAACGCGGCCTCGGCCACCTACCGGTAAATCGCCAGGTATTCGGCGTATTCCTGCATTGGCGGAAGACAGCTTCCGCCAATGTTTTTTGTTATTTTATTGAAACCTGCCCTGCCTGCGGCCTCCTGCAACCGCGCATCATGATACAATGCTGCCACAGCTTGCCGATTTTGCCGCCGACATCGCATGCAGTTATCCACAGCGTTCAGAAGGCTCATGTGCATTTATAAAAAACGCCCCGCGTCTTGCGGAGCGCTTTGTTTTATGCTTTTACCGGGCAGGAATCTGTACAACGTCGCTGATTGCGTTGGAAATATCCCATGCCATATCCATCACATAGCTGATAATCTCCATATATTTCGCAAGGCTTGCCCGGTAATCGCCGGAAAAGACCTGGATCGCTTCCTGCTCCGTCAGATGGATCAGGTTTTCAAACAATCCCTGCAACGCGCTTTGATCGATATTGCGGTTCTGCTCGGACATGAATTGCGCGATGGCTTCTGCCGTATCGCTCCACTCCCGGTGCATTTCCGCCGCACGCGCCGGGTCATCCATGCGCAGCGCGTCGATCTCCTGCATGGCATAATAGTTGTATATCATCAATAGCCCTGCGAGGATCGTCGCCCGCTCCTGCCCATAATATTGGCCAAAAAATTTGGAGATATCCGTGGCGCTCTGCGTGAGCTGATCCGCTACGGCGTCCAGCTCCCCCGGTTGATAGGCCGCCATGAGGATATACTCCCTTGTCCAATGTGCATTGTTCACCAAAAGCCGGTTGATTTCGTTTGTGAGCACCGTCTGGTTCAAATTCAATATTCCGAGGTTCTCCGGCGTGATGGACATCATAAGGCTCCCTTCCATTCCCTTTTGTCCATACTATGCGCATACCCCGCCATTTAAGCGTTGGATTGCAGGCCCACCCCGGTTTCAAGGAAACTCCGCTACCGTGTCCTTTCACAATAGCAGGGATATTTCTTGGCAAGGTGCGCCTGCTGGCAGGCCGCGCAGTCCCCATGCCTTTTGCAGCGGCGCGGGCAGGGGCAGGCAAGCGACTTACAGTACCGGATATCCGTGATGCGCTTTCCGGCAATTTCATACGCTTCCGCCACGCAATCCATTGCATACCCATGCTTTTCATAAAACGCGCGGGCATTCACGTTCTCTTCGAGCGTATGCAGGCAGCAGTGGGCATACCCTTCTATGCGCAGCGCAATCTCCGCCGCATGGAGCAGCTGTTTTCCGTAGCCCTTCCCCATATATTCCGGCAGCAGATAGAGCGCGCGCACCTCCCCGCAGCCCGCGGGCAGCTGTTTCAGCGCAGCGTCCGGCACGCTGACAGGCTGCCCAAAGGAAATACAGCCCACAGGCTCCTTCCCTTCCCATGCGATCAGCCCCCGCAATTCCCCGCATTTAAACCAAGTTGTAAATGCCTCCACCCAGTAGGTCTCCGGCAGCGTGTCAAGGTATGCCTGCGGAATCATCCCCCGGTATGCCGTCTTCCAGCTTGTTGCATGGATGCGGCTGATGAGTGGGATATCCTCCATGGTTGCCTCAGTCAGTTTCATATTGCCTCCCGCCGGTATGCGCTTTCTGCGCGTTCCCGGCAGCCTTCCCTATGCGTTGTTATCCACTATACATCCCGGGAATTAACCTTACAACACGCAAAAGAAAAGATGCCTTGCAATTTATGGAACAAACCGTTCTTTTTGCGCGTCTATATGGCATAGGAGGTGATCCCATGCCAAAGCGGTATTTGTTCCTTTCCCTTGCCGTCGTGATCATCCTGTTCCTTGTATATGTGTTTGGTCCCTCAGGGCTGCCAAGGGTCTATACGCTTGATATGGCACTCAAGAACAGAGATTATGTATCCCTGCACGGAACCGTGTATCATGCGGACGTCTTTGATGCGTTTTTCCATAGCGTGCAGAACGGCGCGGACGCCGGCGTGCGCATTGTGGACTTTACCGTGGAAGGAGACCCGATCATTACATCCGTAGCGTATCAAAACGGCTTGCTGACCGTCACAAGGGATACCACGCGCGACCGGTTCGGACGCCCCTCCGTCATCAGGACGGATTATCAGAACCTGCTCTTCTACCGGGCCGCGGACGGGTGGGAGTATTATATTGCGACCGACCTTCCGGAGATCACCGCGGAATTGTTCCAAAGCGATAACATTGGTGATATCCTGATCTCCCGCAATGCTTCCATGTAACCCTGCCGCCCATGCCCAGCGTCGCCGTTATTAGACAAGTGCGTCGATTCTCCAAACTTGTCTGATTCCAGTTTTCATATTCCCCGTTGGAGATATCGCGTATAATCTCCATGTTTTCTGCCTTTTGCAGAAAGATTCTTTCACGGACACATTGCAATTTTTGCTTTCACTTGTATAATAGAATCAAAGATATGCGGCCTGCCTGCCGAAAGGATGAACCCATATGAGCCTGCTTGCCCCGTTGCCGGAAAACGCCCTGCGCATCATTACGGATACGACGCTGACCCACGAACAGGCGATGATGAACCTCTCCCGTCTGCCCGCGCAGGCGTTCTTTGCGTTCCCGGTTCCGGAAGGATACGCGCAGCTAAATGAACTTGGCATCGTATCCGATCTTGGGGAAGGCTATGCGCCCTACTGCCCGCGCTACCTGCTGCCGGATTACGGCAAGCTGGTGAAGGATGGCTGCAAATTCCTGCGCATCAACCCGCCCAAGGACTTGTTTGAGGCGATTGAGGCGCTCAAGATGTTTTACCGCCACATTCCCTCCGTTACGAACTTTCCGGTCTATCTCGGCAGGCTTGACAAACTGCTCGATCCTTTCATTGTGGACAAAGAGCAGGCGCGTTACCTCATCCGGCATTTTTTGATTTTTATTGACCGCACGATTTCAGACTCCTACGCGCACGCCAACATCGGGCCGGAGGAAAGCGTTGCGGGCAACCTGCTGCTTGATTGCGGGTATGAGCTGCAAAACGCGGTGCCCGGCATAACCATGCTGTATGATCCAGACATTACGCCGGACGCATTTGCCAACAAGTGTATCCGCAACGCCCTTGCCTACGCAAACCCCAGCTTTGCGGATCATAAGACCTATTGCAGCGAATACCCGGTGGAATATGGCATCGCAAGCTGCTATAACCTGCTGCCCGTCGGCGGCGGCGCATATACGCTGTGCAGGCTGAACCTGCACCAGGCAGTACTTCATGCGCAAAACGAGGCGGACTTCTTCGCCCGCGCGCTGCCGGAGGCAGTCTCCGCCATCAACGCCTTGATGGATGCAAAGATCAAGTTTCTGGTGGAGGAAAGCCTATTCTTCCGTTCCAATTTCCTGGTGGAAGAGGGTTTCTTAAAGCGCGAGCTGTTCACCGGCATGTTCGGTATGGTGGGCCTTGCGGAATGTGTGAACACGCTGTGCGAAAAGGCGGGCAATACCTTCCGTTTCGGCCACAGCGAAGAAGCCGATGCGCTGGGTATTAAGATTATGGAACAGCTGACCGCGCTGATCGAAGCGCATCAGTGCCCCTATTGCGAGATCAGCGGCAATCATTATTCGCTGCATGCGCAGGTCGGCATTGACAGCGATACCGGCACTAGCCCCGGCGCGCGCATCCCCATCGGGGAGGAAATCCCGCTCTACGAGCACTTGCGCCACGCGGGCAGATTCCACCGCTTCTTCCACTCCGGCACCGGGGATATTTTCCCGTTTGAAGTCACACTCAAAAACAACCCGGAAAGCCTGCTGGACCTCATCCGCGGCGCGTTCTCGGTGGGTATGCGCTACTTCTCCACCTATGCAAGCGACGCGGACGTCATCCGCATTACCGGCTATCTTGTCAAACGCTCGGATATCGAAAAGCTTGCGCGCGGCGAAGCCGTGCAGCAGCACAACGCCCTGTGGGGCCTTGGCGAAGTGAAAAATGCAAACATCCTGGAGCGGAAAGTCCGCCAGCTATGATACAAGCCCCTATTAACCGCATCATTGACCAGAGCAGCGTGGACGGCCCCGGCAACCGCACTGCGCTGTTTTTGCAGGGCTGCAATTTCAACTGCGGCTACTGCCACAACCCGGAAACCATCAAAGCCTGCATCCATTGCGGGGATTGCGCCGACACCTGCCCAACAGGTGCGCTGCGCATGGAAGGCGGCAGGGTACGCTGGGATGAAGCGTTGTGCTGCGGCTGTGATACATGCATCCGGATCTGTACGCACAACGCAACGCCGAAAATCACCTGGATGACGCCGGAAGAAGCACTCCACCGCATCAAAGGCAACATGCCCTTTATCCGCGGCATCACGTTTTCCGGCGGAGAATGTACGCTGTGGCGGGAGTTTCTCTATGAAGTTTCCAAGGGCGTCAAGGCACTCGGGCTTACGGCGCTGTTTGATTCCAACGGCAGCTATGATTTTTCAGGTGACCCCAGCCTTCTTGATGTCTGCGACGGCGTGATGCTGGACGTGAAATGCGCGGACCCGGCCTGCCATAGGCAGCTCACCGGACGGGAGAACGATATGGTGCTAAAAAACCTTCGGTTCCTTGCGGAAGTGAGAAAACTGACCGAGGTGCGCACCGTCGTTGTGCCGGACGCATTGCCAAACGCCGGAACCGTAGCGCAGGTGTGCAGCATCCTCTCCCCCTATTGGAGAAGCGGCAGCCCTATTGCCTACAAGCTGATTCGTTTCCGCCCCATGGGCGTAAGAAAACAATACAGCGCGCATGCAGTACCGGACGACGCCCTAATGGAGGCGCTCCGGCGCATTGCAGAGCAAGCGGGCTGTGAAAGGATATTGGTGGTATAAGATATGGTACAGGAACCCTTGCACATCATCATTGACGCGGACACCGGCATTGACGATTCCATTGCGATTTTGTACGCGCTCAAACACCCCGCCATCCGTGTGCATGGCATTATCGCAAGCTATGGCAACACGGCCGTGGAGCAGGCGGCGGAAAATACGCTGCGCCTCATCAAGCTTGCTTCCCCCGCGTATGAGGTGCCCGTTGTGTTGGGCGCTTCCCATTCTATTGGCGGTAAGGGAACGAGCCATGTTGACATCAGCGTGCATGGAGAAAACGGCATTGGCGGCGTAATCCTCCCCGCGTCTCACCAACAGCCGCTCGCGGAACCCGCCGAGGACTTCCTCGCGCGTATTGCGGAGGAATTAAACGGCAAGCTGGTGCTCGTCACGTTGGGCAGGCTGACCACGTTTGCGCGCGCCCTGGAGCAGTCTCCCGCCTTAAAGGAACATCTTGCGGGCGTTGTGGCGATGGGCGGTACAATCTATGCGCCCGGCAACGTCTCCTCCTGCGCGGAAGCAAACATATACGGCGACCCGGAAGCCGCAGAGCTTTCTATTCTTTCCGGCATCCCCTTTACGCTGGTGGGGCTTGACGTTACCGTCAAGACGCGCCTTTCCACAAAGCAGATACAGGCAAGCCTTGCCGCCGCGGCGCCGGAAACCCGTCCAATCTGGGAATATATCGAGGCCGCCACGCAGCATTACATGGCGTTTTACCACAAGGTGGAGGGCGCCGTTGGCGACTGCGCCCTGCACGACCCTTCCGCCGTCATCTGCGCGCTGCGGCCCGATCTATTTACCATCCGTTCCCTCCCCGCACACGTGGAATGCGGCGGTACCTACTGCCGCGGCAGGATCGTTGTGGACGAGCGGCGCCGTCCCTTTGCGGGCCCCATCATACAGGCCTGCGTGGATGTAGACGCACAGGGTGTGCTCAATGAGCTGTTCCGGGTCTTGGGCGGCACGGCGGTATAAGAGATTTCTAAGCAATCAAAAAGCTCCGCCAAATGGCGGAGCTTTTATCTTTTTCAGAGGCTTATCCCACAAAAGACATACATTCCTTGGAAATCCCTGGCGTGGGGAACGCCCCAAACCAGGTATTCTCAGGGATGGCTAGCCGCAACTCGACGAAAGCTTCCATTCGCCGCCAGCGACAGGTGCGGTGGCGGCGGTAAGCCTTGCACAGCAAGGGTTTCCTTGCAGGAAGTACCGCCCGCGAGATACGAGCAGGTACTTCCTGTAATCCTCACAAAAGGGCCGCAAGGCCCTTTTGTGACAGTTTAGTCTACCTTCAGCGCGGAGTCGAACCGGATATCCGAAGGACTGAAGTTGATGTTTCGCGTAAAATGGAACGCCTCCGTCGCGCCGAAGGTGCGCTCCATGCCGCTGTCCTCCCACTCTACGGAAAGCGGGCCGGTGTAGCCCATCTGGTTGAGCTCGCGGATGATGCCGTCAAAGTCCACGTTGCCATGCCCGAGGGAAACAAAGTTCCAGCCGCGGCGCGTATCGCCAAATTCGATATGGCTGCCCAGGATGCCGGAGCGCCCATCGAGCGTCACCTTAACATCCTTCATATGCACATGATAGATACGGTCCGCAAAATCCCGCAGGAAGATACACGGGTTGATGCCCTGCCATACAAGGTGCGAAGGGTCAAAGTTCAGGCCAAGCGTAGGCCTGTTTTCAAACACCTCAAACAGCTTCTGCGTGCTGTAATAATCAAACGCGATTTCCGTGGGGTGTACTTCCAGCGCAAGCTTTACGCCGCACTCATCAAACACATCGAATATGGGCGTCCACAGCTCCTTGATTTTTTGGAACCCATCCTCCACCATCTGCGGCGTGGTCTGCGGGAAGGAGTACCAGTACTTCCATATGGGCGAGCCCAGGAAGCCCGTCACAACCGATACGCCGAGCTTTTCTGCGGTACGCGCCACCAGCTTCATTTCCTCCACCGCCCATTTGCGGATCTCTTCGGGCTTGCCGGAAAGCGCCGCGGGCGCGAAGTTGTCAAGCCGCTCATCCCAGACGTCGCCCACACACTGGCCGATCAGATGCGCGCCGATGGCCCAGAGGCCGAGATTATATTTTTTGAGCGTGTCCTTGATCCACGCCGCATACCCATCCTGCTCAAGCACCTTATGGACGTCCACATGCGCATGGCATGCAAGCTCAATCCCTTCGTATCCAATGCCGCTTATCAGCTTGCAGAGCTCCTCCAACGGCAAATCTCCAAACTGCCCCGAAGCGATGGTGATCGGTCTACGCATTTGCTACCTCCCAATCTATGCTATTGTCTTTTTCTCGTTTTAACTGTTGTTTGTTTGTGTTTCTCTGATTCTCAATACAAAATGAATGCGATTGCGGAAACATACAATAATATCCTATCGCATTTTTCATCATTATGCAATCTTTCCTGTATAAGAAAGCAGCAGGCTCGTTTTGCTTTACAGCAAACAACAGACCGCTGTGCTTTATAGTATACCGCACAGATAAGAGACGATATAACAATAAAAAAGCCCCGGCATACCGGAGCTTTTTCTGCTGCTCTTAGAGAAATTTCTTCATTTCTTCAATGTTTGCTTCTTCCGTTTTAATCATGCGCTCGGCAAGCGTTCTCACTTGGGCATTGTCCCCGCCGTACGCATGGAGCGCTTTCGTCACCTTTGTAACACCCATTGTACTCCCCTGCATGACCATCTCCGCGATCTTTGACGTCGGGTTTTCCGCCAGCAACGTTTTCAGATCCACCGTGATGCGGGAATTGATCTTTGCTACAGGGCCCGCTCTCTTTTCATCTTCACCATAACTCTGCAGCAGCTTTGCTGCAGCATCAAGTTGCTTTTCATACTCCGTCAACTGCGTTTGCAGCGCATGCTTGAGCATATTATTTTCCGTCTTCTCCAGCACCTGCCTTAAACTGTCACAACCCATATCGGCAGACTCGGTAATGGCCGCAAGCAGTTCCTTTTCATCTGTCATCGTTATCACCTCAGGAGATAGTTTCTAAACAATCCACCCTGTTTATGCAGCCTCATCCCCTATTGCAACATATTTTTTTAATCCGCAAAGGCGACGCCATAATATTACGGCGCCGCCTTTCTGGATTTATGAGTCATTTATTGCGCTCCGGAGCGCTCCGCAAAAAAAACGTCACGCCTCCCGTTCGCGCGCAATGCCTACAGCTTGATTACCGCCTTGATTACATCGGACTTATGACGGCTGGCATAATCAAACGCTTCCGGCGTGTTCTCAAAGTCAAATTCGTGCGAAACGATGCCCGAGACATCAATCTTGCCTGCGGCAATGGCCGCAATGGCGGAAGGGTAGATGTTGCGGTAGCGGAAAACGGACGCGATGCTGGCTTCCTTCGCCATGATCTGCGAGAAATCGAAGGGAACGACATCCTTGCCCGCAAGACCGACAAGCACGATGCGGCCGCCGCGGCGCACAAGATACGGCGTCTGCGCGATGGTTTTGTCGCTGCCTGCGGTTTCAAACACAACGTCGGGGCCTTCCCCGCCGTTGAGTGTGCGGGCGATCTCAAACACATCCTGCTCCGCCGCGTTTACCACAATATCCGCACCCAATTTCTTTGCAACTGCAAGGCGTTTGTCCAAAACATCCGTTACGATCACTTTTCCCGCACCATGCGCTTTGGCGGAAAGCAGCGTCATCAGGCCGATGCAGCCCGCGCCGAGTATGACGACCGCGTCGCCCACACCAACGTTTCCCTGGTTTGCCGCATGCATGCCGACCGCCAGGGGTTCCACCAGCGCGCCTTCCCTGGTGGAAACATTCTCCGGGAGCTTGAAACACATATTCTCGGGGAACGTCATGTATTGCATCAGGCAGCCGTCATAGGGCGGCGTTGCTAAGAATTCCACGTCCGGGCAAAGGTTGTACTTTCCGGTCTTGCAGTAATAGCATTGGCCGCAGGTGATGCCGGGTTCAAGCGCCACGCGGTCGCCGATCTTCAGGTTCGTTACGCCCTCTCCAACGCCAACTACCGTCCCCGCGCACTCGTGCCCCAGAATAAAATCGCCTTTTACAACAAAGCTGCCAATGCTGCCGTGCTCATAGTAATGGGAATCGGAACCGCAGATTCCCACATACTCCATTTTGATGAGCACTTGCTTGTTTCCGGGCTCGGACACGGGGATCTCGCGCAGTTCCATGTGGTTGGTTTGGGTCATATAAAAGGCTTTGTTTTGCATGGTATTTGCTCCTTTAAAAGAAGGCGCGCTTTGTTGCCGCCGCGCGCCCTATGCTGTTGGGAAAAAAGGAGGTTTAGAGTGCCCCCGCTTTTTTATGCATCTCGATGTATTCATCTACGTTGTCCTTGGTGACAAGTGGGTTGCCGATATCGGTATCCATCTGGGTTTGTTCGCCGGTAATGAGCGTGTTGGAGACTTCCAGCAGCAGCTTTGCAAGATCATACGCGCTCTGCATGCAGGTGGAGGTCATGCGGCCTTCCTTGATCAGCAGGCAGGCTTCCGCCGTACCGTCAACACCGTAGGCAAGAACATTTGCATATGCCGGATTGTCCTTGACAACTTCGAGCGCGCCTGCGCACATATTGTCGTTCATGGAGATGATGGCGTCGATCTTATCGTTGGCCTGTACCCAGTCTTCCATATAGCGCATGGCCTCGTCCTTGTTCCAGTTCGCGATCTGCTCGCCTACGATCTGCACGTCCGGACGCTTGTCAAAGAACTCTGCCTGCCAGCTCTTGCGGCGCTCGTCCGCATGGAAGTTGCCCGCGGGCCCGTTGAGTACGACGACCTTTGCATTTTCGGGGATCTGTTCAATCGCCATACGGGCGTTGACGGCAGCCTGTTCGTAGGGATCCGCGTCCACGGAGGAAGCGCCTTCAATACCGGCGATGCGGGCATTGGTAGTGATGCAGTGGATCCCCGCCGCAACGACCTTTTCCACATAGGGGCGCTGCGCTTCGCCGTTGTTGGGCTGGACGATGACCACGTCATACTTGTTGGTGATGGCGTTTTCGATCATGGCGTTCTCTTTGTCGTCCGAAGCCTGGCCGTCAAACACATCGACCGTGATGTTGCTGTAGTTCTTGGCTTCTTCCACAACCGCGTTTGCAAGCCAAGCCGCAAAGGAATCCGCCTGCGCCCTTGCGATATAGGCAATGCGGTAGTTCTTCTGTGCGGGCGCTTCGGGGTTCGTTGCAGGCGCCTGCGCCTGCGCGGTTTCCGCCGGGGCGGGGGTGCTGGAAGGGGCGGCGCAGCCTGCCAGCATGGCCAATGCCAGCAGCAGCACCAGAGCGGATGAAAGCAGTTTCTTCATATGGACCTCCTCAATTCTCGTTATTCATTGACGCGCGCGACGTCAAATTGGATTGCAACTTTATTTTTGTTTTTGATCCTCGATGTTGCCAAGCCTGCGCTTGGTGCGGTTTGTCTTTGCAAAGATGTCATAGATGACCGCAAGGGCAATAATCAGGCCGCGGACAATCTGCTGCAGGTAGGAGTCAACACCCGCAAGATTCATGATGTTGTTCAAAAACCCTACGATGAACGCGCCGATGAGTGTGCCGCCCGCGGTGCCGATGCCGCCGCTCATGCTTGTGCCGCCGATCACGGTGGCGGTGAGCGCTTCAAACTCATATCCTTGCGCGCCGTTGGGAAGGCCCGCGTTGACGCGGCTCATGAACAGCACGGCGGCAATGCCCACAAAAATACCGTTGACGAGGTAAGCGGACATTTTGATGCGGTTGACCGCGATGCCGGACGCGATGGCGGCGCTTTCATTGCCGCCGATGGCGTACAGCGAACGGCCAAACCGCGTGTTTGTCAAGAGGTACCACGTTACAAGGAAGATCACAAGCAGGAACAGTACGGGCGTGGGTACGGGGCCGATGGAGCCTTGCCCGAACACGATATAATCCCCGATCTGGTAAATGTTCTGGCCGGAGGTATACAGAAGCGCCGCACCCCGCGCCATAGTCTGCATGGCAAGCGTTGCGATAAACGCGGGCGCTTTGAATGTGGTCACCATCAAACCGTTTAAGAAGTTACATACCACAGCCACCGCGATACCCACAAGAAACGCAAGGAGTAGGTTGCCTGTCGCCTTAAACGCCGCGACGGAGAGCGTGCCGGAAAGTGCGATGACCGAACCGGAAGACAAATCCAACAACCCGCAGACGATGAGTATGGTTTCGCCAAACGCCAATATCGTTGTCACCGCAAGCTGGCGGGAGATATTGGTCAGGTTGGTCCAGGAAAGAAAGTTGGGGTTGATGGCGCTGCAAACGATAAACAGCGCTACGAGCACCAGGAATATGCTGTATTTGCCGGTGATGGCGGCCCATCCTTTTTTCAAGCTCTTTTCACGCAATGCCGTTCACCTCTTTGTTTGTTTTTGCACCTGCCGCACCGGTAGCATAGGCCATGACGGCTTCCTGCGAGAATTCCCCGCGGGAAAGCTCCCCTACGATCGCGCCTGCGCAGAGCACATAGATGCGGTCGCACATGCCGATGAGTTCCGGCAGTTCGGACGAAACCATGATCAGCGCCTTGCCTTTTTGTGCCAGTTCGATCATCAGTTTGTAAATCTCATACTTTGCGCCCACATCGATCCCCCGGGTGGGCTCATCCATAATCAGCACGTCGGGATCCCGCAGCATCCACTTGGCAAGTACAACCTTCTGCTGGTTGCCGCCGCTGAGTGCCTCTATGGGGGTCTCATAGGACGGGGTTTTCACGCTCATGCTTTTACACGCAGCGTCCACAAAGCTGAATTCCTTTTTGCCGTGCAGGCGTCCGCCGAAGATCACTTTTTCAAGACTCGCCAAGGATACGTTTTCCGTGACCGAACGCATCGGGATGATGCCGTAGCGCTTGCGGTCTTCGCTGAGCATCACCATGCCGTTTGCAATGCTTTTTGCCACGCTGTTTTTCGGAAGCGGCCTGCCGCGTATGCTGACCCACCCTTCGGTATACGGGTCCAGCCCAAACAGAGCGCGCATGGTCTCCGTGCGTCCCGCGCCCATCAATCCCGCAAAGCCGACAATTTCGCCCGCCTTGACATGGAAGCTGATGTTTTGGAACGCGCCGCCCGAGAGATTGCCGACATCCAGCACAACCTCTCCCGTCTCACGCGCAGCATACGGGTATTTGTTTTCCATGCGCCGTCCCACCATGAGCGCGATCACATCGTCGATGTTCAGTTCGCTTGCCGGACGCGAGTCCACGACCGCGCCGTCCCGCAGCACGGTGATTTCATCCGCAATCTGAAAGATTTCATCCAGCTTGTGGGAAATGTAGATAATACATGCGCCGCGTGCCTTGAGCGCCGCAATTTTTTCAAACAGACGCTCAATTTCCTTATCCGTAATGGCTGACGTCGGTTCATCCATAATGATGACGTCGGAGTTGTAGCTGATGGCTTTGAGGATTTCAAGCATCTGGATATCGGACACGGAAAGGTCCTTGAGCGGCGTAGTCGGCGCATAGGGGAGTCCTTCCTGCCGCAGCAGTTCCTGCGTACGGGTGCGCACCTGCTTCCAATCGATCCTTCCAAAACGGTTGATGGGCCAGTTGCCTAAAAAGATATTCTCCTCCACCGTCATTTCCGGCACATACGAGAGTTCCTGAAAAATCATAGAGATGCCCATATTGCGCGCATGTATGGGATTTTCAATCCGCACAGGCTTTCCATCCAGAAAGATTTGCCCGGCGTCCGGCTGATAAATGCCGTTGATAATCTTCATCAATGTGGATTTGCCCGCACCATTTTCACCGCAGAGCACATGCGTGGTGCCGCGCTTAACGCGAAAATGAATATCATCCAACGCCTTTACGCCCGGAAAAGACTTTGATATATGCGACACCTCAATTTTAATGTCCTGGTTCAGCGCGTGACAGGATTGCATGGGCTATCACCTCATTTAATTACATGCTCGAAGAAAACCGAAATCGATTTGGTTTATGCGAATTACTTTTATAAATCATGTTACGAAAAGATCATACACATTTGCCACTCACTGTGTCAACAGTAATTTTTATGTCGCCCGTTCGTAACGGGCGTTGATATTAGCTTGCGTTATGATGTTAAACTCTTGTCAATATCACTGCTTTTCGGACGCGCTGATACAGATAAATAGGGATACAATCCGCTTGCGCATTTATTATCTATCATGTACAATAGGGTCAAGAACACGATATAGTAAATACTTTTGTAAAACTAAGGTGCTATATGGATCGACAGAAGTTAAACAACATCGAAGTCCGCAAGAGCAACCGCAACCTGATTTATAAGTATATTTTTCATCATGAGGACGGAAAAGTCTGCAAGCAGCAGATTGCATCCGACCTTGATCTGAGCCTGCCGACCGTGACGCAAAACCTCAACGAACTGTTTGAAAAGGGCCTGATACAGGATGTTGGCGTGTTTGAGTCCACCGGCGGGCGCAAGGCGCGTGCCATTTCTTTGAACGCCCGGGCGCGCCACGCCATCGGCCTTGATGTGACGCGCAACCACATCGGCATTGTGGTAGTGGACCTTCGGGGAAGCATCATCGCCGCAGAACGCTTCCGTTTTCCGTTCTCCTCCACCCGCTCTTATTTCAAAGGAATCGCCGCACTTTTAGAAAAGGTGGTCAGCGACAATGCGATTGACCCGACCTCCCTGCTTGGGGCGGGCATTGCGGTGCCCGCTATTATATCCGGCAATGGCAGCAAAATGACCTACGCGGCGCTTCTTGATTACACAACGAGCGATTTAAGCGATTTCCAGGCGGAAATCCGGTATCCGTGCCGCCTGTTTAACGACGCAAATTCCGGCGGGTTTGCAGAGCTCTGGAGCTCTGCGGTGCTGCATCAGGCCCACTGGGCGGAAAACAGCATGGTATACCTCTCCATCAACAACAGCATCGGCGGCGCTTTCATCAGCAACGGCAAGGCGCTTTCGGGCATCAATTACCGCGCGGGCGAGTTTGGGCATATTACGCTGTACCCGGATGGCAAACGTTGCTACTGCGGGCAAAAAGGTTGTGTGGACTCGTACCTCTCCGCCCAGCTTCTTGCGGAACCCTATAACGGCAAGTTAGAAGATTTTTTTATAGCCTTGGAGGAGAAGCAGCCCACTCCGATGAAACTTTGGGACACTTATGTTGACGATCTTGCAAGGACGGTGAACATCCTGCGGATGGTGTTTGATTGCGATGTGGTGATCGGCGGTTATGTGGGAAGCCATTTGGAACCTTACCTTAATGATGTGCGGCAGCGCGCCGCAAAGCGCAACACCTTTGAACAGGACGGCAGCTACATCAAGCCCTGCATCTTCAAGCGGGAGTCTACCGCGGTAGGTGCCGCGCTGATGTATATTGATGAATTCGTGCGGGATATCTGATCTGATCTTAACAGCAGCTTTCCAGTGTATCTGAACTTTTACAGAACTTATTGAAAATAGAATCAGGAGGGAACGGCATTGCGGTACATACTTGGCGTAGATATCGGCACATCAGGCACCAAGACGGTGTTGTTCGATGAGACAGGCAGGCGGATCGCCTCATCGGCGAGGGAATACCCGCTCTATCAGCCGCACAACGGCTGGGCGGAACAGGACCCGGAGGACTGGTGGCGCGCCGCTGCGGATACCATACGGGATGTCGTCAAAACGTCCGGCGTACCTGCTTCCGAAATCAAGGGCGTGGGCCTTTCCGGCCAGATGCACGGCCTTGTTATGCTTGACGGCAAGGGCGGGGTGCTGCGCCGCAGCATTCTCTGGTGCGACGGGCGAACGGGCGCGGAGTGCACGGAAATTACGGAGAAAGTCGGCAAGGAAAAGCTGATTGCCATCACGGCAAACCCCGCACTCACCGGCTTTACAGCGGGCAAGGTGCTCTGGGTGCGCAAGCATGAGCCGGAACTTTACCGGGAATGCCGCATGATGCTCCTGCCCAAGGATTATATCCGCTACCGTTTGACGGGCGTGTATGCAACGGAAGCTTCGGACGCCGCAGGCACCAACCTTCTGGATGTTCCCAACCGTTGTTGGTCTGAAGAAGTCCTCTCTCTGTTGGAAATTGACGGTGCGCTGCTGCCGAAGGTCTATGAATCCCCGGATGTGACAGGCTCTATTACAAAAGAGGTCGCAGGTCTCACTGGCTTATTGGAAGGCACGCCGGTTGTGGGCGGCGCTGGCGACAACGCGGCCGCTGCTGTCGGCACCGGCGTTGTAAAGGAAGGCCGCGCGTTCTTAACCATCGGCACATCGGGCGTGATCTTCGCGCATGCGGACAGTGTGCGCATCGACCCCGGCGGACGGGTACATACATTCTGCCACGCGGTGCCCGGCTGCTATACGGTGATGAGCTGCACGCTTTCCGCGGGACTGTCCTTGAAATGGCTCAGAGATACCCTCTTTACTGCGGAAATGGAAACGGCCGCGGGCATGGGTGTTGACCCGTATGAGCTGATGAACGCGCAGGCGGCGCGGGTGCCCATCGGCGCCAACCGACTTTTATACCTCCCCTATTTGATGGGCGAACGTTCGCCAATCCTCGATTCCAATGCGCGCGGGGCCTTCATCGGCCTTTCCGCCATCCATACCAAGTACGATATGCTGCGCGCCGTCATGGAGGGGGTCTCCTATTCCCAGCGCGAATGCCTGGACGTCCTGCACGGAATGGGCATCGTTCCCACAGAATTGCTGGCGACAGGCGGCGGCGCAAGAAGCGCTCTCTGGCGGCAGATGCTCTCAGATGTACTTGCCTGCCCGGTGGCAACGGTCGCCTCCTCCGGGGAAGGCCCGGCATTGGGCGCGGCCCTGCTTGCGGGCGTAGGCGCGGGCGTTTACAGGAGCGTGCCCGAGGCGTGCGACGCTGTCATCCGCACGAACCCGCTGCAGCAGCCGCAGGAGGAGAGCGTAAAAGCCTATGCGCCCTACTATGCGCTCTACCAAACCATGTACCCATCGCTCAAGGCGCAGTACGCGGCACTCGCGGCGCTGTAAGCGTAACGTTTTAAAACGATGAAGGATGGCCGAACAACCGGCCATCCTTATTTTTGATGCATAGCTTCATCCCGCCCCATCTCGCTTGTGTGGCGCAGGGCATGCTGTATTCTTTTTGTATTGTTAAAGTGATCCTCTCTTACATTATAGACATGTCACGGGTGGATATCTACAAGCCCTCCTGCCGTTTGAGGCAGGAGGGCCTATAAACACTCGATATTGTCTTCTTAAACGCCCGTTAAATCAGGGTTTTCCGCAAAATGCTTGAGCATGACGATCGGATCGGATTTGCTCAAATTGGATATGACGACGCCACGCTTCGCCGCCGCATCCGTCACAAAATATTCGTCATGGGTCAGCTGGCCGTAACGGATGAGCGCGGGAGTCTCGATATCCCAATCGTTAAGTTTGCCGTGGCCCTGCAGCATGATGAGGCCGTAGGCCGCCGCATCGCGGATCGCGATCGTCTGCCCGGGATAGACCGTAAGGCGCTTGGCGCACGCAAGATGGGACTTGTAGCAAATCCATTCTTCCAGATATCCTTCGCGTTCCATTTCGGCCGCATCGCGAACCGGTTTAGGCAGCATCAGGCGGTTTTTATGGAACTCTGGGTCCACGTTGAGCTCCCAGTCGATGACGTCCATCAGATAATCGAAATCGCCGATCCTCTCTTCGGGGCAGTTCTTCCAGAGCAGCTCCGGCGGCACGCAGTGGTCCGCGAACAGGACGGATTGGTACATGGCATAGACATCGGACGCGAACTGTGGCTCATACGTGCACAGGCTGCCTGGCGCGTGCAATACTCCCGGCGGCACATCCCAGCCGGTATCCACGCGCAGCTTGTAGGCGCGTGAAAGCTCCAGCAGATGATTGTCCCCCTTTGTAAAGTTTACAAGGCTTTCGCGCACTTCTTCCCTGCTGGTGTCGGGGTTAAGGCCAAAGAAGGTATACCCGAACTCACCGGGGTAATTGTTGACCTGCGCGGGAAAAAAGTACATCTCCGGCTTGCCTGCCTGCCCCGTCAGGGCGGCATGCTCGTCACGGTGGTGGATATGGTGCGGGAGCGGCCCCAAATTGTCAAAGAATTTTGAAAACATGGGCCATTTCCCATACTTGTTCCAGATATCTTCGCCTACAATCTCCTTGCCCAGCGCTTCCACCGCATCTATGAGCAGGACGCGTTCCTTTCCCGCTTCATCTATAATGATATAGCTCAGCCCTTCGTCATGGGGGGTACCCGGGCCATTGTCGGCGGGCGTGGTGGAAGCGAACCAGCGCTCATCGATGCCGCCGCGGACAAGACCCAATACATAATAATCATCGGGATGAAGCTTGATGCGCTTACCGGGCCGGCAAAACGCCCGCGGCACCCACGCGGGCGCCAGGCGGAATACGCCCTTGCCCTGTTCGAACGCTTTTTGCGCTAACTGTTTATTGGTCATCGTTCAACACTCCTCCGTTTCTGCGACCTTAGGCGCTAAGGCGATTAAACGCTATATCCGGCAATCGGATAATATGCCATATCCGGCCTGCGGTCGAGCCTGCCGTACAGGCAGACGACCGGGACGTCGCTTGTGAGGATAACGGCATACTGACCGTGCGGGATGCGGAATTGCTCCTTCCCAACGGGATAGTCCATGCGGAAGCAATTCACACGCTTGGGCGGCACCTCCAAATGGATATCGCCAACCGGCTCCTTGTCCTCAAACAACAGCTCAAGCGTAATGTGGGCGGTATCGGCGCTGTTGTTTACGACCATCAGCGCCTCGTGGCCCAGCGGTTCTCTATCCCCCTGCGGCGGAAGGTCTCCATCCGCGAATACCCAGTTTCTCTTGCCAAGTTCCATATCCATACGTTCCTTTCCCCGCGCTTACAGATCCTTCATGAAATAAGCGTCCATCTTTTCAGACAGCGGCGCACAGCCCGTCTCCGTGATGACATAGCCCGTCTCGATACGGCCGCCGTGCAGTTCGGGATGGCCAAAGAAGCTCACGTCCACCATCACCGTCATGCCCGGTACCAACACGAAATCTCCATTGGGTCCAAAGAAGGGGGCTTCCGCCTCCATCAGGCCGATGGAATGTGCGAACGGGCAAACGATATACCGCTCCAGCCCATGCTTTTCATAATATTTACGGCCCGGCACGTCGATCTCGCGGCCCGTCATGCCCGGCTTGAGCATGGCCTTGGTCAGACGCAGCGTCTCGCGCATGTGGTTTAAAAGTTCCTTCTGGCGCGGCGTATAAATGCCGTTGACGGGAACCGTATCCCCGAATGTGCCGGCATAGCCGTTGATGCGGGGCGCGATGCCCAGCATGACCAGCTCACCATCCTCCATTTGTTTGTTGATCGCGGTGGGTACAACCGCCTTTGCGCGTGCGCCGGAACCTACGATGCAGGAATACGCAAAGCTGCTCGCGCCGTTAACGCGGCAAGCATATTCCCCCGCAGCGGCCACTTCATATTCGTAGGCGCCGGGTTTAACGGCGGCGACCATTTTGTCGTAAGCGGTATCGCACATACGCATGGCGGCTCGAATTTGCTCGACCTCCCAGGGGCTCTTATAGGCGCGCATGTTTTCATATTCGTCGGTGATGTCAACGATCTCCACGCCGGAAAATCCTGCCGCAAACGCCGTATATACCTGATGTGGGATGCTGGCGGAGCCCACAAAGCCAATGCGCTTTAGCACGGTTCCCTTGGATTGCAATTCCTCGTTGAGCTGCTTGAAATCGATAATGGTAGCGTTCGGATATTCCTCTTCGGGAACCATGAACACAGGGAAGCAGCGCGTCTGCTTTATAGCTGACGCCATCTGGGCAAACGGCTCGCTTTCGGGCCCCCCCAGTATCAGCGCCTCGCCCTCGATCGGCACAAGGACCGCGCCCTTTTCAAACTGTGGGCACCAGCCGGTCAGGTACCATCCGTTTGCGATGTTGAGCTCATCATAATAAACGAGGGCGGCATCAAGGTTGTTTTTTCGGAGAATCTCCTTTAACGCCTTTACCCGTTTTTCCGTCTCAGCAATGTTGAAGTATGACATACTCTCTTCCTTCCTTGTTCTATTTTTGTTCTGAGGGAACATTAACCATAAAATGATCATCCAGGGGGAACATAGGCCTTCGGATACGCGTATGCCCCATATCCTCCAGACGTTCTGTGGAGCCTCCCGGCGTCAGCGCCAGAATAGCGCGGGGCGCTGCTTCAGCGAGCTCCGGAAACAGATACCCCAATTTGACGACGACGATGTTGTACCGGAAAAGATCGATGCCGATGGAACGGAATATCGCAAGGCTTGTAAACGCCGCCCGCTGCTGCGTCAGCACAACGGTGATATCGCCGCAGTCAAGCGTTGCTGACGGCCCCGCGTTGTCTCCGGTATAGCCCAGCACATCGCCCCGGTGTACGAGCATCCCCGTAATAGAGGTGCGCTCGCTGCGCGGGTCGAGCGTGCCGCCGACCTCCAGCGTCAGCACATTGCCGATCTCCGCCTCATAGCATTTGTTGCATGCTGCGGCATCCATCAGCCCAGCGAGCAATACGCCCTTGGCACCGCTTTGCTGGAGCAGCCGGAGCAGATATGCGTTGTCACCCGCCGCGCCCGCGGTGGTATTGTCCCCGCTGTCGGTAAGAAACACGGGGCGTTCCTCTGCCTCCACCGCACGGCGGATGGCCTCTTCCGGCCTGACCGCTTCCGTTAAGAAACGAAATTCATACCGCGCGTCATAAAACATCTGGGCAAGGCGGCTTGCGCAGCTCTGCGCGAGTGTTTCGTTGCTCTCATGCGTCACGATCATATTGGGGCCCGTGTAAGGCGTATCCACCCAGGGCTGGCCGTTGAAAACCTGTGCGCAGAGCATGCCGGGCAGCCGTTCCATTTCATCCGCCGCGTCCATAATGGCGTTTAGGGGCGGGAAGGCCGTCTGCACGCTGTCGCCCGGCAGGATGACGTTCGCGCGCGCAAGCTGTGGGCGGGGAAGCAGCCCATATTGTATGCAATGCAGCAGCAGGCGCATCGCTTTGCGCTCGGTCTCCTCCTTGTCCACATGCGGGGCTGTGCGAAACCCTACGATGATATTGGCAAGCGTGACGATTTCATCCGTATTGTTGGCGTGAAAATCCATCGCGACACTGATCGGAATACTGTAACCTGCTTTTTCACGGATCAGGCGGAGCAGGTAGGTTTCTCCGCTGCCCAGTTCCCCCACCTCCATAGCGCCGTGCAGATAGAGCCAAATGCCATCCACATCCTTGGGCAACGCGTCCACGATGCCGTGTGCCAGCCGCAGGTAATCTTCCTTTTTGACCGGGCCTCCCGGCAGGGCGTGCGCATACAGAGTCGGGACGACCTCAATGCCATCCAGCAAATCCATGACATGGACCTTCGTAAACATATCCGTGCCATATGCCCTGTCAAAATCCATTTCACGGGAGGGCACGGGGCTTAATGAGTTGCTCTCCTGCTGCAGGGAGCCGATCGCGATCCGCATATGCCCCCCCTATCTGCGCACATTGCCGCTGCGCGTCATGTATGCGTCGATGGAAACGACAATCAGCAGGACCAGGCCCTTGATCATGGTGTTGTAGTAGCCCTGCAGGCCCAGGAACGCCAATGCCTTGTAAAGCACGTATAATAGCAGGATACCGACGACCGTCTTTAATACGTTCCCCTTGCCGCCGGTAAGCGGCGTGCCGCCGATTACGGTGGCCGCCACGCAGGTAAGCGCAAGGTCTGTGCCGTAGAGCACGGAGCCCGCGCGCATGAGGCAGACGAACATCGCGCCCGAAATGCCCGCCGCGAGCCCGAGGATGGCGAATATGATGAACTTGTAGAACGATACATGGATGCCCGAGAGCTTCGCTGCCCCATAGTTTCCGCCGGTGGCGTACAGGTTGCGCCCGAAGCGGGTATACCGCATTACAAAGAACGCGATCCCGGCAATGACGGCGAAGAGATAGGTCAGACAGGAAATACCAAGGAACGTTCCCTTGCCTATCTCCTTGATGAATGCAACGGAGGTTGAAACCATGTTGCCATCCGTAAACACCAGGCAGATCCCCTTTACGATGGTGGACATGCCCAGGGTGGCAATGAACGAGCTGATCTTTCCCTTGACAACGACAAGGCCGTTGACGCAGCCGATCAGAACGCAGGTGGTCACCATGACGAGGAAGGAGGCCAATATCCCAAACGGCGTATCGCCCCACAGATTGAGCAGGTAGCAGAAGAATATCTGCGACCAGGCAAAATTTGAGGAAAGCGAAAGGTCAAATTCGCCGCAGATGATAGCAATGGTCATCGCCAGCGCTGCCACGCCATAGATCGATGCGTCTATGAGTACATTTTTGATATTGGAAATTGTCACAAAGCTGGGCTTGGCAATCGCCATGACGATAACGAACAGCAGGAACAGCAACAGGAGCGGCTGCTGCCGTATGCGCTTCCCAACGGACGCGGCAGAAAAAGCCTTCTTTTGCGTATGCATCATTTTGCCACCTCCCTGAGTTTTGCGCGCTTGTTCCATGCATCCAGTATGACGGAAAGTATGATCACGCTGCCGCGCACGATCAGCTGGGCGTTTGAGTTGACGCCAAGCACGTTGAGCGCTGTGAGCATGACGCCAATCACCAGTACGCCAAGCACGGTTTTTGTGACGCTGCCGTTGCCGCCTGCAAGGCTCGTTCCGCCTACTGCCACGCTGGCCATTGCATCGAGCTCATACCCGACGCCCTGCAGGCTGGAGGCAGAGTTTACACGGCTGACAATCAGGACGCCGGCTAACCCCGCGCACGCCCCGCAGATCACATGCGCCATGATGCGGGTGGACTTGATCCGTACACCCGCCATTTTGGCGGCGTCCATGTTTGCGCCCAGGAAAAACAGCGTGCGGCCAAATTTGGTTTTCATAAGGATGAATTGCATCAAGACGGCGACAGCTACGAACATCAGCACCGGGATCAGCCCGATCCCCAGGTCCTTGAATAGGCCGCTATTGTACTGCGCCGCCTGAAACGTGCCCTTTACCACCGCCTGCGCGGCCGCCGCAATGACGATTTGCATGGCATAGGTGATGATAAAGCTCTCCCCCATACGCCCGTTGACAACCGCCATGATACCGCCGTTGACAGCGCCGACGGCGGCACCCACCAGCGTGCCCACCAACAATACCAGAAACGCCGCATAGATGGGAGACACGCCGTTCACCACGGTTGCGTTGATAATGAGCATCACGATGACGGAGGAGAGCGAAATGGTGGAGCCCACGGAAAGGTCCATGCCTCCCCCGATGATCACGTACGTCATGCCGATGGAAGCGATGCCGATGGTGGAATACGCGCGCAGGATATTGAGGATATTGTTGCCACTCAAAAATGCCGGGCGGATCGCGGTTGCAACGATGATAATAAGCGCGATGCCGGCAATAAGCCCCCACTCTCGGAAAAAAGCGGCAACACTCTTTGGCTTCTTTCTATTCTCCATACTTCGCCTCCTACTCAGTTGCTGATCGCAAGCCGCATGACCGACTCTGCCGAAGCCTCGTCGCGGTTCAATTCCCCGACCTTTGCGCCTCCGCTCAATACGATGACGCGGTCACACATGCCCAAGACCTCCGGGAGCTCGGAGGAAATCATAATGATGGACTTCCCCTGTTCGGCAAGCTTGTTCATCAAAAGATAGATCTCATATTTCGCCCCCACGTCAATTCCGCGGGTCGGTTCATCCAGTATGAGGATATCGGCGTCTGAAAAGAGCCACTTGGCAAATACCACCTTCTGCTGGTTGCCTCCCGAAAGGTTAACGGCCAGCTGCTTCATGGAGGGCGTTTTTACATTGAGCTCTTTCGCATAGCTGCCTGTAAGGTCCCTTTCCTTTTTTGCAGAAAGAAACATTCCGTTTTTGGCTTTATCAAGATTGGTAATGCTGATGTTCTGTATCAGATCGTATGTGAGCACAAGGCCCGTTTCCTTCCGGTCCTCCGTCAGGAGGCCGATCCCCATCTTTTTCCCTTCATGGGTCGAATGAATCTGCACCTTTTTGCCGTTGATGGAGATGGTGCCCGCGTCATATTTCTCCGCCCCGAATATCGCTTCCGCAAGCTCGGTGCGCCCGGAGCCGACCAGCCCTGCAAAGCCCAATATCTCTCCGCGTCTTAGCTCGAAGGAGATGTCTTCAATGATGCCGTTGCGCGTCAGGTGTTCCACCTGCAGGACTACATCGCCGATCGCGCACTGTTTGCGCGGATACTCCATATCCACGCTTCTGCCCACCATGCGCTCGATGATCTCATCACGCGTGAAGTCCTGCGTAGGCCGTGTCTCTATGATTTGCCCGTCCCGCAGCACCGTGACGGTGTCGCAGATACGGAAGATTTCGTCCATTTTGTGGGATATATAGACAACCGTGATCCCCGAAGCCTTGAGCTTGGCAATGATCTCAAAAAGCTTTTCAGCTTCTCCCGCAGTCAGGGAGGAGGTGGGCTCATCCATAACGATCAGCTTGGCGTCAACGGAGAGCACCTTGGCGATTTCCACGAGCTGCCGCTGTGCGGCGCTTAAATTCTCCACAGTTTCCGTAACATCGAAATGAAACCCGAGACCGTCCACGAGCTCCTGCGCATCCTTATGAATCTGTTTCCAGTCCACCCGGCCGTTTCTCTTTTTAAGGCGGTTAAGATAGATGTTCTCAGCGGCGCTGAGCGTGTTGATCAGGTTGCATTCTTGGAAAATAAGCCCTATTCCCCTGGCCTTAGCGTCGGCGGTATCCTTTAAAACGATCTTTTCACCATTGAAATAAATGTCCCCGCAATCTGCCTGGTGAACGCCGTTTAATATTTTCATAAGCGTCGATTTTCCCGCGCCGTTTTCCCCCACCAATGCATGCACCTGTGCGTATTTGACGGAAAAGCTGACGCCGTCCAACGCCTTTACGCCCGGAAAGGTCTTTGCGATCCCTTTCATTTCCAGGATATACTCTGCCATCTCTGTTCCCCTTCCTCAGGTAAATGAAGATGGAGGAGGACGAGCTGATCCTCCTCCATCAAGTTCAGGGTGTTGGATTGTTCTTTATTTCCGGAACGGTTTAGAACCAGTTGAACTGATCCTCGGTATCGGGATAGGCAACAGGGGTGGGCAGCTTCGTCCAGCCCTCTGTGGCCTTTCCGTTCAGAACGGCATAGAGCGTTTCTACCGCAAGCTTGGCTTCCGCCACGGGGTCCTGCGTTGAGCATGCAGAGAGCCAGCCGGATTTCATCGCGTCATAGAGCACCTTGTTGGAACCCATCGCGATGATGGGAACATCGCCGGGCTTCAGGCCGGCGGCTTCCAGCGCGGACATGACGCCTGTGAGCATGCCGCCGTCGTGGGAGACGATGCAATCGATTTTGCCGCCCTTGCTCTTGACGCCATAAGCGGTGAGCATATCGGTCATTTTTGTCATGGCGAGCTCGGCCTGGAAGTTACAATCCTGCCTGTCGAGCCAGACATACTTGGAATCCAGGTCAGAAGCAAACGCCCCGTTGATCTGGATGGTCTGCATGTGGCCTGCCGTGCCTTCAATGCCCACCAGATTGGCGCCATCCGGGAATTTTTCTTTGATGATCTGTGCCATCGTTTTACCGTGGGAGGCGGCGTCCGGTCCGACATAATATTTCATGCCGACATCCGCGATTTTGTCGCCCGGATATGCATTGACGCCGACCCATGCCATACCGCTGTCATTGAGCGCCTCAATAACGGGCAGTGCGCCGTCAACGTCCGCAGGGAAATACAAAAACCCATCATAACCGTCCGCTATTGCCAAGTTGGCATGCTCAAGCTGGGTCTGCTGGTTGCCGTTTCCATCAAGTATGGTCAACTCCATACCGAGTTCCTTTGCGGTGGCTTCCGCGGAAGGATTGTAGGCGGCGCAATAGGGCGCGGTGTAGTAAGCGTTGGAAAGCATAATCCGCATGGGCTTTGCAGAATCCGCCGGCGTTTCTTGAGTGGCCGGCGTTTCGGGAGCGGGGGCGGAATCACTCGGTGCGGCGGCCGGCGGTGTCGCCGACGGCGCGGCACAACCTGCAAGTGCGCTTAGGAGCATGAGGATGGCCAAGGCGGTTGCGAATACCTTCTTCATTGTGATTTTCTCCTTCTCTTTGTTTTTTGCGCCGTAACGCAAATCATATTTCATTCATGACAGGTAAGGCAGGCAGTGCGGATTCTAATTTAAACGATTAAAAGTGCAATAAAAAAAATAGAACCCTGGTTGTGCTACTTTTCGATGTTTGGATGATTTTGGCTAATTTTGTTGTTGCAATTTCAATTTGAATCGATTAAATTGATTATGAGGCTATTATAAGCGACAGTTTTTAATTTTGCAATCTATAATTTCGCAATTTTATAATATTCTATGCCACATCCGGTCAGGCGCCCCATTCCGCCTTAAAATCCCGGCGTCGGCATAACTTAATCGGCACAGGGGGTTCATGTTGCTTTATGGTTCGAATGAAGGATGTCGCAAAATATGCAGGCGTTTCCGTTGCCACCGTATCCAATGTCATTACCGGTAAGCAGGTTGTAAGCCCGGAAATGCGGGAAGCCGTGCAGCGTGCGATCAAGGAACTCAATTATAATGTGAATCTTGTCGCCAGAGGCTTGAAAACGCAGCGCACCTACACGATCGGCGTCCTTTTGCCTGACGTTACCAAACTGTTCTTCAATGATGTCGTCAAAGGCATTATGGAAGCCGCAAAGGTTGCAGGGTACAGCATCAACATCCTGAGCAGCAACTACGATTTTGAAACGGAGCGCGCGCTTGTATACGCGCTCAAGGGCAGCCAGGTGGACGGCATTATATTGGGCTCCTGCGTGGACCGGTCCTATACGCAGACCTGGGCGGAGGAACTCCTGAATGAACGCAACGGCATTCCGCCGATCGTGGCTTTAGAAAGCACGCTCAACGCCGACCGCATCTCTACGGTGCTCGTCGACAGCGAATATTGGAGCGGGCGTATCACACAGCACCTCATCGACAGCGGCAGGAGTCGCATCTTTTTTATCTCAGGCCCCGTCGCCCTGGAGCACGAGTATCGAAGGCTCATCGGCTACCAGAATACGTTACGCAAAAACGCCCTCACACCGGAAGAGCAATTGATCGCACGATGCGACTTTCTTTCGGGTACCGCCTATCACGCCGCGTTAAAGGCGCTTCATGCCGGGTTGTCATTCGACGCCATCCAGGCTTCAAACGACCAGGCAGCAATCGGCGCAATCAAGGCGCTCAAGGAGTTTGGCATCCGCATCCCCGACGACATTGCGGTATGCGGGTTTGATAATCTCTTCCCCAGTACGCTGATCACACCTGCGATTACCACGGTGGATGTGCCGAGATACGAAATGGGCGTACGGGCGGTCAAGGAAGTCATAAAAAGGATCGAGGACAAAGAAGCGGCCCCCACGCAGCATGTGCTTGAGGCGGATATGATTGTTCGTGCCTCTTCCTGCCATCACGCCGTCACCCAGTGGAATTTGGAAAACTGGTAAACGCGGACTTCAAACATCAGTAGGAGGATGCCGTTAACGACATCCCATTGGGAGGAAAATATGAAAACTCGTTTTTTCGGGCAGGTAGGAAAGCTCAAGCCGGAAATGGTGAAAGATTATGTTCACTTGCATGGGGACCCTTGGCCTGAACTCCTCGAGACGTTAAAGAAGCATCATTTGCAGAATTACTCCATATTCCAATTGGAAGATCTGGTCTTCTCCTATTTTGAATATACAGGCGGTGATTATGAGGCTGACATGGCCCTGTTGGCACAAGAACCCGTAATGCTCTCCTGGTGGACGTATTCCAAGCCTTGCTTTTCCCGGTTTGCAATGCATCCGCAGGAGGAATTTTATGCGGACATGCAGCGCATTTTCTTTTTGCCCTGAGGCGTTTTCGGCAGCGTTGCAACGCTGCTATTGCGGTCTGACTCGAACTGAGAAAACGAAGAAAAGTGCAGTTGCTAAAATGTTGCCGGGCGCAGGCGAGGCGATCGCCTTTATCGCCGCAAGAATAAGAAAAACCCCCTAAATCTAGGAAGTTCCCTTGGCTGCGGAACTAGGATCGAACCTGGACAATACGAGTCAGAGCAATATTAAGGTGCAAAAGGCGGAATAAGCAGCAAAAACCTTAGCACTGAATTCTAGGTTTTATGTATCTTTAACAGAATTCGAATCACCCATGCAAGATGGTCTTGTAGTACATGTGTAGTCTAAGCCAAAATTCTAGTTTTGTGTACTACCTTTTCATTAGCTCCATTGGTCAACCGCATTTATCGGGAATGATCTATGCAAATAGGATTATTAAAAAGAAGGTAAACTTAGTATTGGCCCAATGTCTACATTAGCATTTTTACAGGATATCTGTCATATCATGAAAGCCTTTACCCCAGATATTAAGCTCTCTTAACAGTGGTATTAACGACTTCCCAAATGCGGACAATGCATACTCAACTCTTACAGGAACTTCGGGATAGACCGTTCTAACAAGCATTCCATCTCTTTCAAGGCTTCGCAACTGGGCAGCCAACACCTTTTCAGAGATTTCAGGAAATCGGCGGCATAATTCGCCGAAACGAAGAGCTCCTTCCGCTAGATTCCACAGAATTACTGCCTTCCACTTACCGCTTATCAGATAAATTGCAAGTTCCATTGGGCAGTTATATGTTTTGCCTCGGTATTCAACCATACAGACCTCTTCCCCTTACCAATTAGTAAGAAACACACAAAAAAGTGCGATATTGTAAATCAACCCAATTACAGATAGTATATCAGTGCCAAACACAGTTTAAAAGATTTAAAAAGGAGCAATGATTATGAACTCTGCCCTTACGAACATTCTAACGCGAAAGAGTATTCGCAAATTTACAAAAGAAAAGGTTTCAAAAGAAACTATCGAACTCTTATTGGCTGCGGCTATGAGCGCCCCCTCCGCTTGTAATCAGCAATCATGGTACTACATTGTTGTCACAGACCAAGAAAAGCTTAAGAAGCTTTCAACGCTCCATGGTGGCCTTAGCTTTGTAAAAGACGCGGCAATAGCAATTATTATTTGTGGGCAACCCAGCACAGCAATCCTAGATTATTTCTGGGAGGACGATTGTGCCGCTGCCACACAAAACCTTCTTCTTGCAGTCCATGCTCTTGGACTAGGCGCAACCTGGACCGGAATAAACAGGCAGGATTCGTTAGCTACTCAATTTTTCCGCCAGAACGTTGGTATTCCGGAACAATATATTCCTTTTGCCATGGTGCCCATCGGCTATCCCGCAGAACAGAAGGTATCGGACAATAAATATGATGAGGCGAAAGTTTTATGGGATTAATCTATGCTCTCACTCCCCATCCCCCGGATAAAGCGCCTTATCTACCTTCTCGGCCAGATCGGCTTTCAGATTGGTACCTCTCCCGGTTGAACTCGGCGCTGTGGTGGCCGGCTGAATCGGTGATGGCCTTTTCGTCAGCGCCGTACTTGTAGCCCAGCGAAACATAAACACCTCGTGGCCCATATAGCGTGGTAGTAATCCCAAGGTTCTTAATTGCGCGGTTGATGCACATGCTCATGCTGTAGGGCGTAAAATAGCTGCCGTCCCGGTGCTTTACCATATAGTCGTTGTGGATATAACTCGCTCCCATAATATCCGCATCGGCCTCTTGGCAGCGGCGGATCCGCTTCATCAGTTGCATTAGTCCAAGTGGAACAAATACATCTCTTGGTTCATCGTTTTTAGGCGGCTTGACAGTAATCCCTTCCTCAGCGGTCTGCGTCATGGCGTGAATAACGTGGAGAATTCCTGCTTCAAAGTCCATGTCTGACCATTGAACCGCACAGATCTCCCCGCGCCGAAGCCCACAGGCCACCGCAAGATGTACACCAAGTTCGTATTCCTCACCCCGAACAGTGGCAAATAAGCGTTGTATGGTGTCTTCCTCCGGTAACTTCTTTTTCACCTTGTTGCGCTTGGGAGGTTTAACCCCGTTTGCCGGGTTTACAAGTATCATCTTATTGGCCACCGCGTCATTGAACGCAGCGGTTAGGATGCGGTGAATGTATAAAAGCGAAGTCTCGCTTAAAGGTATTGTCTTGGCCAACTGCATATCCACCGCTTCCATAGCGGCCTTTGCTGCGGCCTTTTCTTTATCTGTCTTTGCTGCTGCGGCCAACGCCTTTGCATCGGTCAGCTTCTTTTTCTCTATGGGAGCCGCTTTTCTTTCTAGCCTACCACATGTCCTGATTATTGAATGGGAGAAGTGCTTTGTAGTTAACCTTTGTTGTGCAGAAATAGATATAGCCATAATACCACAAGCGCACCTTCCCCAATATGCACCTTCTGCCCAGCGCTTGCGGCAATTATTACAGTCACTTGTGAGGATTCTTAGTAGATAGACTCAAGATGGAGCTGCACATAGTGCAGCCCATTTCTTTTATATCAACTAATCTTCAAATTATGGTTCATACCAAGTAATTTGAGCTACCCAAAATATAGACAACGGCGATATTTGTTCAAGTTCCCTTTTGGATTCCTCCAAATCCCCAATTTTCAAGAGGCGGGTCATGGATCACGATAAAGACGTCTGACGGCGCGATATTGAGCCGTTCCGCCAGAAGCCTTGTTATTTCCTGAAATATTTTTGCCTTTATCTCTTTGCTTCTTCCCGGAAAAATCGTCAGTTCAATGATAGAGAAATGTTCCGTTTTATCTTTGCTTCTTTCAAAATAATCATCCTCAATCTCACAGAGCCTTTGAAAGCGATCCCAATCCGGGATGCCTAAAGCCAATTCCAGTCCGTCATGCACAGAGGCTAAAAACGTCTTTTTATATTTATCTGTGTGTCCTTTTACAATATCGACTCTTACCAAAGGCACTCAAATCACCCCTCACGGTTTTTCATTCGGGAAAATATCTGTTCGCCATGTCCGCAGCCTCGCGAAGCCATGACCTTCTGTCCGTTTCCGAACTGTCGGCCACTACACGGAACATCAGTCTGTCGAACACAGTTACTCCGCAAAAATCAAATATACAATCTTTCCAGATACGCTGCAACGGATCGCCAAATACCTTATTCTCACGTTCCTCCGGTGTGTTGGATGTATTAAACACCAGTCCCGCCTTGGCTTTCAGCAGCCCGAGTGGGAGTCCGCCGCCGGTATCATCCTCAGGGAATGTATATGCGATGTTCTCCCTTAATACCCGGTCAACCCATCCTTTTAGAATTGCAGGAGGCTGTCCCCACCAGTTCGGGTGGATAATAATGATGCCGTCTGCCTCCTGTATTTCCCGCTGATGACAAAGAACCAAAGGGTCGTCAGTGGTATCGCGGGCTAATTCCTTATCAGAGAGGATGGGGTTAAACCCTTCTTGGCATAGGTCGTGGAACATAACTATATGTCCATTCTTTTTCAATGTGGCAACAACTGTTTCAGCAATGGCCGCATTAAAGCTATTCTCATATGGATGCGCTAAAACAACCGATATTCTCATCGTATATCTCCTTTGGAATGTCTTGTTTGCTTTAAATAATTACGGGAATGCAAATGAAACGTCAGATTATGCTCATAACCAGCAATCCAGACTGCCTGTTAAGTTGGAATTTAGCTGAATCTATTTGTATGTAAAATCTACTTGAATAACCTTTTGGTAAACCTCATTATCGTAATGCTTTAGAATGAGCAAACCTCTGTATGTATTGAACCTTCCTTTTGTGCCTGATTCCAGAGGGAAATGAGTTTTGCCCGCATACCTCTTTCCTCTGTTTATGTACCCCTTGTTTAAGGCGTCTTTCACCAAGTCCAGCGCATCCCGCATCCGCTTGTCATTAGGGTGTTCAATATGTGCAAAATACTCTAACCCCCGAAAACAATCATATTTCCACCGACAGGGGTAATGAAAGCTGGTCATATCCGGATGGATGACCTCGCCGGTCTTCAACGATTTAAATAGTTCTCGGCTCAGCAGGTACTCCTGTCCTAAAACCGCCTGTTGTTTGATTTCAGCCAAGCGGTAAGAATATCCGTACCTTTCGTAATCAGCAAACGCTTCCAGTACGGAAATCGTTGTATGTACTGAACCAACAGTAGAACGATTATGAACCGAATCCCATGCGCAATTCCAGCCACCATCGTCCATTTGGTGCGCCAGAATGTAATCAATAATTTCTGTTGTCCTTGAATCACCTATTTTCCCGTAGCAAATAAGGCTCAACAGCATTGCGGACATACATATATCCTGATGTCTGGTTTTAGAAATCTTGCCGTGGTTATTCCAAAGCCCATTCAGCACTTTTTTCGTGGCATCCTGATAGTATGGATGATCATATTGGGCCTCCATATATTTTAACTCCAACAATGTGTAAGTGCTTGATGTCCATTTGCCGGAATAAATGCTGTCGCCCCACTCTTGTTTAACAACATCATATAAATTCATGTATTTAGCGATATACCCTTTGTTGTTGTGGTTAAAAGAACGGCCCAGCAAGTACTTATTCGTTAGATGCTGAATAACGATGTCGCCCTCTAATAACCAATCAATTATTTGCATACGCACCTTCCTCACGATTTGGTATTCTTGTTTGTCCGTCCTTGTTTAACTCCGCATTATATAAAATATGCGAAGCTTAAATTCGCCGCAATCTAAACTGTCTTTTCAAGAAAAACAAAACGTAGTGTTGAAGATATTTCTTGCTCCTTAAACCTAATATATCCTAATTTTTCGTAAAGCCGAAGATTGTTTTGGCTTTTATTACTTGTAAAGAGTTCATAACGCTTTGCTGGGCAGACGATTTCAATTTCGCGCAGCAAGGCAGTGCCGATACCCTGTTTCTGATGTTGAGGATGTACAATTAGTTTACCAATATGCAAAGTGTCGATTTCTTTATATGCTCTTACTGACCCTATGATAATGCCTTTATCATCAACCGATTTCAGGATTGTACCGATAGAATATTCATTTTGGAGATCTGATAATAACTGTTTAAGGGGTGGTATATCGTAGTTGTTTAGCAATGCAGCTTCGCTTTGATATGCCAGATATTGTAATTCAAGTATGTCTTTCAAATCCGCATATTCTGCTTTTGATATTTTCATTTTTGAAATGCCGCCTTCCTTATAGTTATATAATAAGACAAAACTCAAAGCCTTTCTCATTATGGCCATATCTAAATATATATTTGATTGGGTGAGCTTGTCCTTTTTATATTTGTAAAGAGATTGGACGTTTATGCCTTTCTGGTGTCTGCACTGGTGCAATTAAGCTATTCAGCTTTCCCCATTCCCCTTACTTTGCGTCTCTTCTTTATAGACTTGCCGTGCGATTTCCTGCATGCGTTTTGTTACGGTCTCATTTGTCAAAAGCCTTAATGCTTTCAATTCCTCCTCGGATAAGTCATGCTCAACTTGGTTTCCTTTAACACCAAACAGTTTAGGCATTTCTTCTTTTTTCACATAGGGTTCCTCATCTTGCCCTGTAAGCAGATACATTACTGACACGCCGAAAAATTCAGAGATGGGAATTATGTATTTTGCAGGTATATCTGAACCCCTTCTCTTCCAAGTACTTATCTGCCCACTGCTTACATCAAGATATTCAGCAAGGTGAGCATTCTTTTTTCCAGTCTTGTCTAAAAGGTAATAAATTCTTTCGATAATAGACATTTGTGCGCCTCTTACAAACGTAAATATTTACGTTGACAACTTACGTATGCAATAATACTTACATTAGCAAGCGTGACGTCTGTTAATTATTAACTAAAAAGTATACCTTACAAATGTAAGATAGACAAGATTCGCAAATATCACCTGAGCATATGAATATCTTGAAAATTACAGGTGTTTTGTGCCTTGGAAAGATAAAGATATAATTAGTGGATCAGCCAATGCACTCCAATATTGTTTGACAAATAAGATTGTCATAACATATAGATTAGTTATCTTTCACCGAGGCGAATCAAAACTACCTCAAGTTTACGCGTCTTGTCGAGATATCTCTAAGCGCCTTTAATGAAATATGGAGCGTTCGGATTTGTGTTCTTTGTGGAGCATTGATTATTCAAACCAAATATTTTAGAGATTTGGAGTAAGCATACAAAAGTAACATTTGTAGTACAAGTGTAGTATAAAAATACTGTGATTAAAAAAAGAAAAGCCCCGAACCATAGACGGTTAGGGCATTTATCTTGGCTGCGGAACTAGGATTCGAACCTAGACAATACGAGTCAGAGTCGTAGGTGCTACCATTACACAATTCCGCATTGCTTTGTAAATCAATCCCGTGGTGCCGTTCGCCTTGTTATAACACCCGCCTCAAAGGCAGGTGGGTGCACTATGAGCGGATAAAGCCTTCCCGACCGTATCGGGCATGGCCGTCTCCAGCCAACGCGTGCTCCCTACGTCACACTGTGGGTTTATAACAAGGAACGTGACGCACACCATAGGATTACTGGTGGGATTAGTTGGGTTCGAACCAACGACCTCTACGATGTCAACGTAGCGCTCTGACCAGCTGAGCTATAACCCCGTTTTTGTGCCCCGTTTCGCGGGTGCACATACTATTATACATAAAAGACGGCCAATTGCAAGCGGAAATTTGCCCGCTTTCATGCGCACAAAACCCAGCAAATATGCTATACTGGAGGTAAATCCGCCCATGACGGCGATGCTCCTTTTCCATGAAAAGCCGCTCTGCTTTTTTCGCGGACAGGCATCGCGCAAACGGCCCCGGCAAACGGCATACGCTTAGTATGTACCGCGCGTCCCGCTAAAATCCGTTGATGTCAGATGGCGAATGAAAGGCAGGAGCGCTCCATATGGCCTATTTTTCTCAGGGAACGTCACGCCAAAAGCTCATGCTTTTGTATTTTTTAAAAGCAATCGATTTTGAAATTACAAGAAACCAGCTCTTCCGCATTTTTGCGGAGCGGGACTGGATGGATTATTTTGATTTTCAGGCGCGCTTGAACGAGCTTGAGGAAGACGCGCTTGTCGCTGCGATCCCCTGCGCATTTGGGCAGGGGTACCGCATCACGCCGCAGGGCGAGCAGACGCTGACGATGTTCGCGCATGAGCTTCCGTTTTCCTTGCGCGAAAAACTTTCCGCGTGCGCCGCGGAAAACCGCGAGCCCGTGCGGAGCGAATCGCAGTTTTATGCCCGGCAGACACAGATGCCGGACGGCGGATATTTAACGGTGCTCCGCCTGATGGACAAGACCTCCCATCTTATAGACCTTTCCCTGCGCTTTCCCACCGCGCAGCTTGCCCAGGCCGCATGCGACGCATGGCCGGAACAGGCCGAGGCCATCTACAACGCCATTATCGGACGCCTGATCTCCGATCAGGAGAACTGACAGGCGGCTTCCCCCCTGCTTTCAGGCAGTTTTCGGGGATTCGCTTTGACAGGCAATGTTTGAAACTGATACACTATGTGAAGATTTTTTATATCATGAAAAACAGGACTGCATCCAAGGCGAACGGGCTGTTGGATGGTGCGTTCCTGTTTGGAATTGTAGGTATCGCTTGTATCGCCTGACGTCAGGCGGAAGAGGTGGCTAGAGAGATGAAGAGAACACGCAGGCGTCAAACCCTGTATGCTTCCAACTATACTGCGCCACGCCGCCGCTACTCGCGCCTAAGGAGCGGAACGCTGCTGCGCAAACTGACCTCTGCGCTTTCCGCTGCGGGGATATTTGTGCTGCACATTCTCGCATTCCCCTTCACCGCATTTTCCCTGCTGTTCCAGAAACAACAAAAGGCGAGCCGCGCGTTTGCGCCCGTGGAGCTGTCCGCAGACAGCGCGGGCATGGAAGCGCCGGAAGCGCCTATCCGCGCAAGCCGCGCGCCGGTCGCTATCCCCGCTGCAAGCATCCGCCTGCACCGCATCGTGTCCTTGTGCCTTGTTTGCGCCACCGCCCTTTCCGCGCTATTCTTGGGTTGGGCAATCGCGTACAGTGATTCCTCCATCCCCGTCACGGTTATTGCAGGCGGGCAGACGCACAGCATCCTCACCAAGGCGGAAACAGTGGAAGACTTGCTCGTTACCAACGGCATTGCTTTCAATCAGGATGACATGCTCAATTATGAACCTTCCTCCGCGTTGTCGCCCGGTATGGAAGTCACCGTAAGCGCCCCGTTCCCGGTTGCCGTCGCCTCCGGCGGGGAAGTTTCCATTTTAAACATGCATGAGGGCAGCGTGGGCGCGGCTTTAGAGCTTGCGGGCGTCACCTATGACTATGACGATGAACTGACCGCCCTCCCCTACGCAGACGTGGAACCGGGCATGCTGATCCGCCACATCAGCGTGGAAACGGAATACAAGACGGTGGACGAGGTCATTGAATACGATGAGGAAATCATCAAGAACAAAGACGCCTATATCGGCATCGACAAGCTGGTTACCAAAGGCGAAAACGGCGAAAAACGCACGGTCAGGCGCATTGTTTACCGGGACGGCGTGCTCTCTTCCCGCGAGATCATGAACCAGATCATTTTGAAGGCAGCGGTGGATGAGGTCAAAATCGTCGGTACCAAGATCCGCTACCAGACCAAGCTCACTGGCGATACCCGCATCTGGAAGCCGAAGCCCACAAAGGACGACATCAAAAAGACGCTTGTGGCGGAGGAAGTCACCGCCTATACGCACACCGGCAGGCGCACCTCCACAGGCCGCCGGCCCAGGGTAGGCTATGTAGCTGTCAACCCCAACGTCATCCCCTACGGCACAAAGCTGTATATTCCCGGCTACGGCTACTGCACCGCGCAGGATACCGGCGCTTTCCGCCATGAAAACGGCGGCAGCAAAAACCAAATTGATTTGTTTATGGAGACGGAAGCAGAATGCAAGAAATGGGGCCGCAAGCGCAACCTCACCATCTATATCCTCAAATGAACGCGCCCGCTTTTATACATCCCCTGTGCGCACCCGCAGGCATCAAGGAGCGGCTCGCCGCCTTCGGCCTCACGCCCAACAAGGGGCTGGGGCAGAATTTTTTATCGGATGAAGGTCTGCGCGATACGCTCATCGACGCCATGCGGATCGACGGGTTGCCGGTGCTTGAAATCGGCCCCGGCCTTGGCGCGCTTACAGAAGCGCTGCTAAAGCGCGCATCCTGCGTCACCGCTGTAGAGAAGGACGCGGCCATGGTGCGCGTGCTGCAAGAGACGCTCCCTTCTCCAAAGCTTACGCTCATACAGGGCGATATTCTGAAGGTTGATCTTGCCGCCCTGCACCAAGCCTTTGGCGGTCCGTTTGCGGTGGCGGGCAACCTTCCCTATTACATCACAACACCCATCGTGCTGATGCTGCTCGGATGCAATCTGCCGCTCATCAGCATGACGTTGATGCTGCAGCAAGAGGCGGCGGAGCGCTTCTTTGCCCGCCCGAACGGACGGGTATACGGCCCGCTGGCCGCCGCCGCGCAATGCGGCTATACGGTGGAGGAAATTTTAAAACTCCCGCCCTCCGCCTACTATCCGCAGCCGGACGTCCACTCCGCCGTGGTGCGGCTTGCTGCAAAAGAACACGCACTGCCGGAGGGCTTCCTTGTGTTCCTGCAACGCGCGTTCTCGATGCGCAGAAAGACACTTGTCAACAATTTGTTGTCCGCAGGGTATCCGCGCGCACAGATACACGAAGCGTTCGCCGGCATGCAGCTTGCGGAAAACATCCGCACTGAGGCGCTGGAGCCGGAGGCGCTCCTGGCGCTCTATATACTGCTATCCGCCCGTTCCGGCTGACCGTATCCCGTTACGCCAAGCCAAACAGCCGCGCCAGATTTGCAACCAGGGCGCAGGCAACAAGCCCAAATACCGTAGGCAACAGGAAACTGACAGCAGTCCATTTAAGGCTGCCGGTTTCCTTTTTTATGGTCAAAAGTGCGGTCGAGCACGGCCAGTGCATCAGGCAGAACAGCACCACGCAGACAGCCGTCACCCAAGTCCAGCCGTTCTGGGTGAGCAATGTGGAAAGCGAAGCAAGCGAGTCGTATTCCATCAGGCTGCCCTTGGAGAGATACGCCATCAGCGCAATGGGAATGACGATTTCATTTGCCGGCAATCCCAGAAGAAACGCCATGAATATCACGCCGTCCATGCCGAAGAACCGGGCGAACGGATCAAAAAATGTCGTGCCATGCGCAAGCAGCGTCAGCCCTCCCACCTGCACATTCGCCAGAATCCAGATCACAAGCCCGGCAGGCGCTGCGACCGCCGCCGCGCGGCCCAGCACAAACAGCGTGCGGTCAAAGATCGACCGGACAATAACTTTGCCGATCTGCGGCATGCGGTATGGCGGAAGCTCCAGCGTAAAGGCGGAGGGCTCTCCCTTTAACATGGTCTTTGAAAGCATCCATGAAGACAGGAACGCCATCATGATGCCAAGCGCGATGATCGCCGTCAGCAACAGCGCCGCAATCACATTGTCTCCGGGCCGCGCCGCGGTACCCACAAAGAAGATCGTGAGTATGGCAATAAGCGTGGGAAATCGCCCGTTGCAAGGTGCAAAGTTGTTGGTCAGGATTGCAATCAACCGCTCCCGCGGGCTGTCGATAATCCGGCACCCCACCACGCCCGCGGCGTTGCACCCGAACCCCATGCAATGCGTGAGCGATTGCTTTCCACAGGCGTTGCATTTGCGGAACCGGTGATCGAGATTGAACGCGATGCGTGGCAGCACGCCCACATCCTCAAGAAGCGTAAACAGCGGAAAGAAGATCGCCATGGGCGGCAGCATCACGGCGACGACCCAGGCAAGCGCCCGGTATACGCCATCGACCAGCATCCCCTGCAGCCATACGGGCGTTCCCAGGGCAATCAGCCCATCCATCATCCGGTCGCCGATCCAGAATAGCCCCTGTGAAAGCAGGCGGGATGGGACGTTTGCGCCCGCGATGGTAATATAAAACACCACCGCAAGCATCAGCAGCATGATGAGCGTGCCCGTCCATTTGCCGGTGAGGAGTTTATCCAGTTTCCACTGCCGCTGCTGATACGGTGTTGCGGGTTGTGTGACGCACGCCGCCGCAAGGCGTTCCGCCTCCGCGTACAGCCCCGCAACCAGTGCGTCCTCCAAATTGTCGCATCCGGCGTTTTGCAGTAACGCCTGCGCCCCGGCGAGCGGCTCCTGCAATACCGCTTTGAGATCAAGCCCAAGCTGTTCCTTGATGCGCTTTAACAATGTTTCGTCGCCTTCGAGCAGCTTGAGCGCCGTAAACCGGGGCGGCAGGCGTTTGAGCGAAAGCGCCTCTACAGCAGGCTCCAGCAGTGCCACAGCTTCCTCCACCGCAGGCGCGTACCGGACGGTATATGGGGCCTGCTCCCCGCGGGCGGCAACCTCCTCCACGCGCGCCATCAATTCCGTAAGCCCCTTTCCTTCCCGCGCGGAAGTCCCCACCACCGGTACGCCGAGCATTTGTTCCAGTGCTATCAGGTCAAGGGTGACGCCCTTCTTTTTTGCCTCATCCATCAGGTTGACGCATACGACGGCGCGCGGCGCAAGCTCGAGCGTTTGCAGCACAAGGTTCAGGTTGCGCTCAAGGCAGGTGGCATCGCACACCACCACTGCCGCCTGCGCCGAACCAAAAAGGAGAAAATCCCGTGCAATCTCCTCCTCCGCCGAGTGCGCCATGAGCGAATACGTGCCGGGCAGGTCCACAAGCACATACCCCGTGCCGTTATGGACCGTGCGCCCCTGTGCGCTTGCCACCGTTTTCCCTGGCCAATTCCCCGTATGCTGACGCATACCGGTTAACGTATTGAATACGGTAGACTTGCCGACATTGGGGTTGCCTGCAAGGGCAATTACCCTATCCGTTTCGCTTTCCCTGTGTATCTCCAAAATCGGTGCCTGCTTGAACTGCTCTTCCATTCCCGCCCCCTAAACCGGCATTAGCCGAACGGTGGACGCATCCTCATTGCGCAGCGCCACCACCGCCCCGCGGATAAAATACGCCTTGGGATCGCCCGAAGGCGCTTCATACAGGCATGTGGCGCAAGCGCCGGGCGTCAGCCCCATATCTAAAAGCCGCCTGCGCATCGTATCATTTGCATAAAGCGCCGCGATCCGTACGGCCATGCCCACAGGAGCCTGTAACAGACTTTCCATCATACTCTTCCTGGTCCTTTCATATGTTGCATTAAACGGGCGGCCCCTTGCCCCATCGTTGCGCGGGTGCAAGGAAGTTTCCCTTATGCAATACTATGCGGCGGGGGAAAGAAGGGTGAGACAATGAAAAGTGAATTCCGCACGCTGGACGGTTATGACCGCATGCAAAAGCGCGACATTACGCGCACGATGGAAGATTATCTGGAAATGATCTGCCGCCTTGCGCGCATGGACCCCGTGATCCGCGTGCAGGCGATCGCGGAAAGCCTGAACGTCAAGCCTTCCTCCGTTACAAAAATGGTGCAGCAGCTTGCCGCGCGCGGATTTGTGGAATACCACCCTTACGCCTATCTCAAGCTGACGCCGCATGGGGAAGCGGAGGGAAATTATCTCCTGTACCGGCACGATGTACTGCACGAATTCCTCTGCCTGTTGAACGGCGTGCCTGAAGACCTTGCACAGGTGGAGCAGATCGAGCATTTCTTTGACCGCCGGACGGTGGAGAATATTGAACAGCTCGTGATCCGGATGCGGGCGGAACAGCTTGGGCCAAAAGAATAAAAAAGGGACTGCAATTGCAGTCCCTTTTGGTTTTTCTTGCAACCCTATCTTCTTACCATCCGGAAATATACATTCGCCGTCTGCCGGTAAACGATCAGATACGCCAGCGCGAACACCGCCGTCGTCACCAAAATGCAGCCCATGGTCAGCGCCCGGTCATAGAGCAGGAACGCCTCAAGCATGGTGGAGATCATGTTGCTTGCGGCCAGGATATGCATCAGCGCGCCGACAAGCGGCAGGAAAAACACCCACAAAATCTGCTTGTTGATGGTATGCTTCACCTCCACATCCGGCATGCCCACCTTTTGCAGGATTTCAAAGCGCTCCTTGTCCTCCTGCCCTTCCGTGACCTGTTTGAAATAGATCATCAGCACCGTTACCGCAAGGAACAGCACCCCAAAGAACGCGCCCAGGAACAGAAGTCCCCCATAGACGCCATAACCTTCGGTACGGGCGGAATAAATATCGCTGATGCTGCGGATTTCTCCATATTCTTTGAGCATCGCATCCTCGAATGCGGATACGAACGCCATGCCGTCCTGCTCCGTACCCTTGATATCCAGCATCAGCATCCCGTCGAGCACCAGGGCGCTTTTGAGCTGCACAAATTCGGAATCTTCCCTGCGCACGATTTTGCCCATGTTGTTTTTCGGGGCGTTTTCGGGCGTTACCAGCTTTTCCGGCGCGCCCTCCAATTCTACATGGTGCTCCGGCGCAAGCTGCCCCAGCAGCGCATCCACTTTGGCGTATTCAGATGCATTGAGATTTTTTAGCGAGATACGGAGGTCATACGGATGCTCCCCCCGCAAAATCTGCTCCTGCCCAAGATAGAGCGCGGAGGTGCCGGATACCGTCACAATCAGCATGGTGGAAAAAATGCAGATCGTGGCGAGGCCGCGCGCGTTCTGCCGCATGCGGTGGAACATGGAGGAGATGGAAATAAAATTTTCCGGCTTGTAGTAGAGCGCCTTGTTGCGCCTGAGCACCCGCAAAAACGCGATGCTTCCCGCGCCAAAGAGCAGATATGTCGCAATGATCACCACAAACGCCGCAGGGAAAAACAGCCCCATGGCCACCCCCATGTTGTTGCAGGTGATGGCAATAAAGTATGCGCCGCCCAGAAGGATCAGCCCCATGACGGCCGAAAGCGCAACGGACTTGGACTCCTTTTCCCCCCTGCGGTCGCTTTTCAATAGCTCCGCCGTATTCGCGACACGGATGCGGATGCCGTTATACAATGACGTTGACACAAACACGGCAAAAAACAGCAGGATGGTCCCCACAAACGCCAGCCACGGCAGCACAAACGTGCTGCCCTCCACCGCGCGCAGCATATGCATCAGCAGCAGGAAGAGCAACCGCCCGACCACCATGCCAAGCACGATCCCCGCAGCAACGCCCGTACCCACCACAATGAGGTTTTCCCCCCGCAGCACGCGCGCGACCTGCCTCCGGTTCATGCCCAGCACGCTGTAGAGCCCAAACTCCTTTTTCCGGCGTTTGACCAAGAACGCGTTGACATAGAGCATGAAGAAATACGCGAATATGGTGAACACCACGATGCCCGCCGTAAAAATCGCCTGGGCCGTCGCGCCGCCCGGCAGGTTCTTCAGCCCCGGCGAGAAGATCATGGCGAGTATCAAAAAATACACGCCGCTGATGATGGCCGTCGCTAAAAAATATGGCACATAGACCTGGCGGCTGCGCATGACGTTTGCGCGCGCGAGCTTGAAATAGAACCCCTTATTCATTTGCCGCGCCCCCATCCTCCAGCACGGCGAGGTTGTGGATGATGCGCTCATAGAACGCGCGGTTGTTGTCCTCCCCCCGGTAAAGCTGGCTGAAAATTTCGCCGTCCCGGATAAACAGCACCCGGCCCGCGTGGCTTGCGGCAAGCGCGCTGTGCGTCACCATCAATATGGTGCGGCCCTTTTTGTTAAGCTCTCCAAACAAGCTTAAAAGATTGGCGGAAGAGCGGGAATCCAAAGCCCCCGTCGGTTCATCTGCAAGCAGCAGCTGCGGGTTTGTGATAATGGCGCGGCCCACCGCCGCGCGCTGCTTTTCGCCGCCGGACACCTCATACGGGTATTTATTGAGCAGCTCCACAATGCGAAGCTCCTGCGCGATGGGCATCAGCCGCGCTTCCATCTCCGCAACCGGCGTCCGCTTCAATACCAGCGGCAGCAGGATATTGTCCTTTAAGGAGAACGTATCCAGCAGGTTGAAATCCTGGAATACGAACCCAAGGTTGTCGCGCCGGAATTCCGAAAGCTCCCGCTCCGGGACCGCCTTGAGGCTGCGCCCGGAAAGGTACACATCGCCGCCGCTCGCCTTATCGAGCGATGCGATGATATTGAGCAGCGTCGATTTGCCGGAGCCGGACGGCCCCATGATGGCGACAAACTCGCCCGAAGCGACTTCAAAGCTGACGTCGCGCAGCGCAACGCACTGCTTGAGTCCCAAACGCGTATTGAACACGCGCTTGACATGATCGATTTTCAACAGTTCCATAAGGTAAAGCCTCCTTTGCCCGATGGAAGAATCGTAGCAAATTCCCTATGCCCGCATCCATCGAACCGGCTTACAGTTTACAGCCGCTGCCTTACAGTTTTGTCACATTGGCATGGAACGATATCTCTTGGACGTTAGGGGCGAATAAGGTGCCCATGGTTCTGAAAGCAATTTACAGGATTACTTTCTGCCTTGCAGGCACCGAACCCGCTTTTCTCCGAAAAGCACCTTGGGAATCCCATGCATCCTGCGCTATCAGGAAAACACCTCCGCCTCCTGCCCGGGGAACTGCATCGTCACCCGGGTCCCCTTGCCCGGGGCGGAGGTCAGCTCCAGCCGGATACGCAGCGCATCCGCTACCCGGCGGGAAAGGTACAGCCCGATGCCGCTTGCCCGTTTATCGAGTCTCCCGTTGTAGCCGGTATATCCTTTTTCAAACACGCGCGGCATGTCCTCCGGCCGGATACCGCAGCCGGTATCTAAAAGGATGAGCACGCCGCCCTCCAGAGAGATCCGCACACCGCCCTGCTGCGTATACTTCACGGCATTGGACAGCAACTGCTCAAACAGGAACGAAAACCACTTTGCATCGGTAAGAACTGTAGCATCCAGCTCCGCCACCTCGGCGGAAAGGCCTTTTGCGATAAACAGCGGCGCATACTTCCTAATACTTTCACGCACCAGGGGCTCAAGCCTGCAGGGGGATAGCACAAGGTCAGATGCGATGTCCGCCGCGCGCACATACTGCATGGCAAGCTCCGCATAGCGTTCCACCTCAAAGAGCTGGCGGCCAAGCAGCGCGCGGTCAACTTCCGGGCTTTGCAGCAACAGCCGCATGGCCGCGATCGGCGTCTTGATCTGGTGCATCCACAAAGTGAAATAGGAAATCGTCGCCCGGTGGGACATGGAAAGCTCCTCCTGCTCCTGCCGCGCGCGGGAGAGGTATCCGTCCGCAATTTCACAATAAAGCCGCTCCACGCAGTTGCCCCCTTCTGGCAGCAGCTGTTCAAACTCATCCAAATGTGCGCGGACTTCCATTAACGCCCGCAGCCGCCGAAGCATGGCAAAAAGATCAAACCCTATAATCAGGACAAACGCGAGAAACCCGAGCAGCGCGCTATACCGGATATCCCCCGCATTCGTACCGTTGAGCGCCCAGAAGCTTACCGTAAGCGCGTTGCTGAGCACATAAAACAAAAACAGCGTCTTGCGGTAACCGATATACCGGAGTACGCCGCTCCAGAACGGCAGGCGCTTTTTCTCCCCCTTTGCCCGTCTATCCGCCTTGCCCATCCCCTTATGCCTCCGCATCCGGCTCTTCGAGCAGTTGATAGCCTTCGCCCTTGCGGGTGACGATGCAGCCGGAAAGGCCAACGGGCTCGAGCTTGCGCCTGAGGCGGTTCATATTGACGGTAAGGGTGTTGTCGTCAATATAGCTGTCGCTGTCCCAAAGGCGCAGCATGATTTCCTCCCGGGATACCGTCTGCCCCTTATGGGTGAGCAGCAGCTGCAAAATGCGCAGTTCATTCTTCGTGAGCTCCAGCTTGCCGTCTTTGGTATACAGGCATCCTTCCCCGGCCGACAGCCGCGCGCCAAAGAACTCCGGCTCCTGCGGGGCCTGTCCGCCGCTTCTTCTCAATACGGCCTGCAGCTTTGCGATGAGCACCTCCATGGAAAATGGCTTTACAAGATAATCGTCCCCGCCCATCTGCATCGCCATCACGATATCCATATCCTCCGTGCGGGAGGAGATAAAGATCACAGGTACATCCGAACCCTTGCGGATTTCTGTGCACCAGTAATATCCGTTATAATACGGAAGCGCGATATCCAGAAGTACAAGCTGCGGGCGGCATTGATGGAACGCCTGCATCACATCCGAAAAATCCTCCACCATGCATGGCGCATAGCCCCATTTTGTAAGCCCCTGCGCGATCAGCCCGGCAATGACGGCGTCGTCCTCCACAATCAGTACTTTGTACGCATCCGCTCCGGCACGCTGCATCCTGCTTCACCTCGCTTTTACAATTGTTCCCTTCTACGGCATCATAGCATGCGCCGCACCTCGCTTCAAGCAATGTTGCTTTCTTGTGATCGAATAGCAATTTGTTGTTACTTTTCAACATATGGGGTGAAAATATTTTACACTTTGCGGTTTTGTATGGTATGCTAGGAAGGAAAACAGACTCTATTCTATCAGACACATTTTATCTGCTGCCGGGAGGATTTTTGAATATGTTGGATATGGGCAAATGGGAACGTATCGCCGCTGATCACGCCAAAGACCGTATGGACGTGCCCGGCAGGCTGGGCGGAAAAATCGCCGTTGTGACGGGCAGCGCGCAGGGCTTTGGCCGCGGTATCGCGGAGGAGCTCTACAAAGAAGGCGCGTGCGTCGTTGTTGCGGACCTGAATGAGGCGCTGGCAAATGAAGTTGCAGCGGAGCTTGGCGAACGCGCGTTTGCCGTCAAAGTTGACGTCTCCAATGAAGAAAGTGTCGCCGCGATGATCGGCGCTACGGTGGAGCGCTTCCACGGGCTGGACCTGTTTGTCAGCAACGCCGGCGTATTGAAGGCCGGCAGCCTTGACGAGCTGGAAAAGAAGGATTTTGAATTTGTCACCTCTATCAATTATACGGCGTTCTTCCTCTGCGCCAAGTACGCATCCCGCCTGATGAAGGCGCAGTTTGCCGCAAATCCGGACTGGAGCGGCGATATCATCCAGATCAACTCCAAGAGCGGCCTCGTTGGCTCCAACAAAAACTTTGCGTACGCGGGCAGCAAGTTCGGCGGCATCGGCCTGGTAGAAAGCTTCGCGTTGGAGCTTTGCCCGCACCGCATCAAGGTCAACGCCATCTGTCCGGGCAACTTCCTGGACGGCCCCCTGTGGATGGATCCGGAGCGCGGCCTGTTTGTGCAGTATCTGAACGCGGGCAAGGTGCCGGGCGCCAAGACGACCGCGGACGTCAAGCGGCATTATGAGGGCCTTGTCCCCATGCGCCGCGGCTGCTTCCCCAAAGACGTTGCGCGCGCCATCTTCTACGCCGTGGAGCAGGACTATGAAACCGGCCAGGCGATCCCTGTCACCGGCGGACAGAACATGTTGCATTAATCCCTGATTGCAGGCGCACGGAAAGGGTAAAGATATGATGGACCAGAGGATTCTTGAAGAACTCAACCAGCCCGGAAAAGAGGCGCGCCTTGCTGCGCTAAGCGCCATTGCAAGGAAGGCCAAGTTGCCGCCTGCCGATCCGCGCTATATCAACAACCATATACACACCACGTATTCCTTCTCCCCTTATTCGCCGACGGCGGCGGTCTATTTCGCCCGGGCGGCGGGGCTGTGCACCGCGGGCATCATGGACCATGACAGCATCGGCGGCGCGAAGGAATTTTTAGAGGCGGGCGACATCCTGGGTGTGCCGACCACCATCGGCATGGAATGCAGGGTGAGTATGGCGGGAACGCCGTTGGAGCACCGCACCACCAACAACCCGGATCAGGCGGGCGTAAGTTACACCACCATGCACGCCGTGCCGCATGGAAAGATTGACGTACTGCAGCAGGCGTTTGTGCCGCTTCGGGAAAGGCGCAACGCAAGAAACCGCCTGATGACCGAGAAGATTGACGCAATGCTCTCTCCGCACGGCATCGGTCTTAATTTTGACGCGGATGTGCTGCCCCTTTCCCAGTATGCGGACGGCGGCAGCGTGACGGAACGGCACCTGATGTATGCGCTTGCGCACAAAATCGTTTCCGCCGCGGGCCGGGGCACAGGTACCATCGCGCTTTTAGAAAAGCTCGGCGTCGCGCTCTCGGAAAAGCAAAAAAAATTGCTTTCCGATACGGAATATCTCTTTTATGAGTATGATTTGTTAGGTATACTAAAAAGCGCCTTCGTACCTTTGGTGTTTATCCCGGCGGCGGACGAATGCCTAACGCTTCCGGACGCCGTAAAGCTCGCCTCCGATATCGGCGCAGTCTTCTGCTACGCGTACCTGGGCGATGTGGTGGACAGCGTAACGGGCGACAAGAAGGCGCAGAAGTTTGAAGACGATTACCTTGACGAGCTGTTCGCCGTATTGCGGGATTACAACGTGCGCGCCGTCACCTACATGCCCCCGCGCAACACCCGTGCACAGCTGGACCGCCTGCGCGCGCTCTCTAAAACCTATGGCATGTTTGAAATCAGCGGCGAGGATATCAACTCCCCGCGGCAGGATTTTGTATGCAAGGCCATGGAGGACCCGCAATTTTCGAATCTGATCGACGCAACATGGGCGCTGATTGCCCATGAGCGCGGTGAAAAGACGATCTTTTAAAATTGAGACAGGGCCATCGCCCGGAAAGGAAGAAGAACATGAAATCAAAGGCAGTACGGCTTTACGGCGCAAATGACCTCAGGCTGGAGGAGTTTGAACTCGACGCCCTCAAGCCCGACGAGGTACGCGCAAAAGTTATTTCCGACAGTATCTGCATGAGTTCCTATAAAGCGGCTATCCAGGGCCCCGCGCACAAGCGCGTGCCCAACGACGTCGCCACCAATCCCGTCATCATCGGCCACGAGTTCTGCGGCGAAATCCTGGAAGTGGGCGAAAAGTGGAAGAACAAGTTCAAGGCCGGCGATCATTTTGCCATCCAACCCGCGCACTTCTATAAGGGCGCCTTGGAGGCTCCCGGCTATTCCTACCGCAACTGCGGCGGCAACGCCACGGTCGTGAACATCCCTATGGAGACCATGGAGATGGATTGCCTCTTCCGCTACGATTCCGATGTTTACTTCTACGGCTCCCTGGCAGAGCCCGTGAGCTGCATCATCGGCACCTACCACGCCATGTACCACACCAAGCCCGGCAGCTATGTGCATGAGATGGGTATTGTAGAGGGCGGCAAGCTTGCTTTGCTCGCTTCCGTTGGCCCCATGGGCCTTGGCGCGATCGATTATGCGCTACATTGTGACCGCAGACCGGGCCTCATCGTCGTGACGGATATCGACGATGCGCGTCTTGCGCGCGCACAGAGCATCTACACCGTGGAGCACGCGAAGGAACTGGGCATTACGCTTATCTACCTCAACACCGCAAAGGAAAGCGATCCCGTAGCAAAGCTGATGGAGCTCTCCGGCGGTACCGGCTATGACGATGTGATGGTATTTGCGCCCGTGAAGCCGGTTGTGGAGCAGGGCAACGCCATCCTTGGCTTTGACGGCTGCCTCAACTTCTTTGCCGGCCCCTCCAACACGGAGTTTAAGGCGGAATTGAACTTCTACAACGTCCACTACGCCGCGCACCACATCGTGGGTACCTCCGGCGGCAACACGAACGATATGCGTGAAGCCATCGAGATGATGGCCGCAGGCAAATTGAATCCCGCCTCCATGATCACGCACGTGGGCGGCCTGGACAGCGTTGTAGAGACCACGCTCAACCTCCCGCACATCCCCGGCGGCAAGAAGCTCATCTATACCCAGATCAGCATGCCGCTGACCGCCATCGCAGACTTTGAAGAAAAGGGTAAGACCGACCCTGTATTCAAGGCCCTGCACGAGCTTGTAAAGAAGCACAACGACCTCTGGAACGCCGAGGCGGAACAGTACCTGCTTGCACACGCAACGCCCATCGCGTAAGGATACCCTTTCCGGGAACGCGGACCTCCGGTTCCGCGTTCCCGGTTTTTCTGTAGATATCCCCCCGCTTCCCTATCCCATCTATTGCATGTTTTTTTCGCTATCATACACACTCTATCTCAAATAATAGATTTGTGACGCAATCAGAGCAGGAGAGAAAACACTATGCCAAATCGAAATCTACTTGCATTTGACCTTGGCGCAAGCAACGGGCGTGCAATCCTTGGCCGGTTTGACGGAAAACGCATTGCGCTCAGTGAGCTTCACCGGTTTGAGAACAATTTTATTTCCCTCAATGGCGTGCTGTACTGGAATGTACTCGACTTTTATCAGCAGATGAAGGCGGGCTTTTCCGCGTTTGCACAGCTGAAAGAGGGCGATCTTCACGCATTCGGCGTGGATACGTGGGGCGTGGATTACGGCCTGCTGGATAAAAACGGCGCACTGCTAGGCAACCCGCGCTGCTACCGCCAGGCGCTCGACGCCGATATGGAAGCGGCCTATACGGTCGTTCCCAAGGAAACGCTGTTTGCGCGTACCGGCCTTGCCAGCATGAACTTCAACACTGTCTACCAGCTCTACCGCCGCAAGCGCGAGGGGGACGCGTCGCTCGACGCCGCCTCCTGCATGCTTTTGATGCCGGACCTCTTGGGGTATTTTTTCACCGGTGAGCGCGGCAGCGAGTATACAAACGTCACCACCTCCATGCTCTACAATCCGGTCAAAAGGGATTGGGACTATGACACCATCCGCGCTTTGGGCCTGCCCGAGCGCATCTTCACGCATATTGACCGCGCGGGAACCCTGCGCGGCAGGCTGCTGCCCGATGTTGCAAGCGAGCTTTCCCTCAACCAAGCCGCGTTTGCGGCGGTCGGCACGCACGATACCGCGTCCGCCGTTGCCGCCATCCCCGGCGAGGGGGATTTCGCGTTCTGCTCGTCGGGCACATGGTCCCTGTTTGGCGTGGAAACGGACGCGCCCATTTTAACGGACGACGTGTTCCGCTCCAACTTCTCCAACGAGGGCACGGTGCAGGGCGGCTTCCGGCCGCTCAAGAACATCATGGGCCTGTGGATCATCCAGGAATGCAGGCGCGACTGGATCAAGGAAGGCAAGAAGCTCAGCTGGGACGATATTGTGGACGCCGCGCGGCAGGCGGCCCCGTTCCGCTCCATCATCGATCCGGATTATCAGGAATTTTTCGGTTCCGGTTCCATGGTCAAGCGCATTCAGACCTACTGCAAGAATACGAGCCAGCCCATCCCCGAGACCACGGGCGAGGTCGCGCGCTGCATTTACGAGAGCCTTGCGCTCAAATACCGCTGGGCGCTTGGGGTGCTGGAAACCCTTAAGGGCCGCAGGCTCAATGCCCTGAACCTGGTGGGCGGCGGCATCCAGAATAAGCTTTTGAACCAGATGACGGCGGACTCTATCGACCGTCCGGTGTTCACCGGACCCACCGAGGGCGCGTGCATCGGCAACCTGTTGATGCAGGCAGTCGCGTTGGGTGAGCTAACCGGCATTGACGATGTGCGTACCGTCGTGCGGGATTCCATCGAGGTGGAGACCTATACGCCCCACCATACCGACGCGTGGGAAGACGCCTACGCGCGGCTCATGCAGTTGATGGAAGCGGGCAAAGATGCATGAGCGCCATCGCGCTGCCCGAAACGCTTGTTATCGAAACGGGGCGGCTCACCATCCGTCCCCTTCAGGAAGGGGACGCGCCGGGGTTTTTCACTTTGCGCCAGGACGCCGCTGTTACCGCCATGATGGGATTTTCGCCCTATACAAGGCCGGAGGAAGCGGAGCGCTATGTCTTGACACGCATGCAGATGACGGCGGAAGGCAAGTGCCTGTTTTGGGCCATCACCTTGCGGGAGAGCGGTGCGTTTACCGGCAGCGTGTGCCTGTGGAATTTCCGTTTGGAAGCGGGCTGCGCCGAAATCGGCTACGAGCTGCTGCCGGAGTTTCAGGGCAGGGGCTATGCGAGCGAAGCCATCCGCGCGGCCTGCCAATATGCAAACGCCGCGCTTGGCCTTTCCTGTGTGGACGCGCTGGTGGATCCAGGCAACGCGCCCTCCCGCAGGGTGCTGCTGCGCTGTGGCTTTTCGGAGCAGGGGCGGATGCGGCGGACCGAGCAGGCCCCGGAACTGATGTATTACCGATTGATGCTGCGCTGAATATCCAGAGCCCGGAGCAATGCTCCGGGCTTTTTTATGCTCCCCCAGTTGTATCGGCCGCCTTTTACAGCATCCTTTATCATCTTCCACTCCGCCGGTTCATAAGATAGACAATGAATGCCAAAATGCGGGAAAGAAGTGATCGGCTTTGTACGAATATACGGTGCTGCCGGGCGATACCATCTATTCTATCGCCCGCTTGTATGGCCTCACAACCGCCGCACTGCTCGGAGTGAATCCGGAGATCACGGATATCGACAGCATTGTTGTCGGCCAAAAGCTGCGCATTCCCGATACCCGCCTGACACGGCCCGTGATCGAAGTGAACGGGTATGCCTATCCGACCGTGGATGCGCAAGTGCTGCAGGATACGCTTCCCTACCTGACGTATCTGAGCATTATCGGCTGCCATACGCAGCCTGACGGTACCCTGCGCTATGCGGATGATGTCCCGATGATTACAACCGCGCAGCTGTTCCGCGTGGCGTCCCTGATGGTGGTTTCCAATATTGCAGAGGAGGAAACCTATTCCGGTGCGCTGGCGCATACCCTGCTTACGGACGAACAGGCCAGGCAGAACCTTTTAAGTAATATCATCTCCCACCTGCAGGACAGCGGCTATTATGGCGTCAACATCGATTTTTCGGACCTGTATGTGGAGGATTACGTCCCATACGCCTCTTTTTTGTACGCGCTGACCTCCCAGCTCCACCCGCTTGGATATATCGTCGCCGTTGCGCCAAGGATCAATGTGCTACTCGAAGAGCAGGAACAGCTCAGCCGCATCAACCAGTATTACTCGTACAACAGCATGATGGACCGCCTGATCATCCGCACCACCATATGGACGTGCGCCGCGCAGGAGGCAGAGCGCCTGTCCCTGATTGACGAGCTGCAGCGCGCCGTAGATTATGCGTCCAATCTGATTTCCAGCAACAAAATTCTTTTGACCATTCCAAACTGCTGCTATGATTGGGCAATCCGTGACAATCAATTCGAGTTCTACCGGTTCCTCTCCCCCGCTCAGGCAGACGGGCTGCTGATTGAAACAGGCGCCAAGGTGCAGGTGGACCCGCAAACCCAATCCTCCTATTTCTATTACTACAACCAGGACGGCATGCTCCACCGGGTCTGGTGTGAAAACGAAACCAACCTGCGCGGGCCGCTTGCATTGGTCAGCACCTATAACCTTGCCGGTATCAGCTTCCGTACGATCGACCGGTTTTCCATGGTGAGTTACCAAACATTGGGGAGCCTCTACGAAATCCGCAAGGTGATCTGATTCCCCACGGCCTTTGTTTGCCCGCATAGGCGTTTTCTTTATGGCTTGTGCATAATGGATGGTGCCGGTTCCTGAAATTCCTGCGCGAAAGAAGGGATCCCCTTGTTTGACTATGTTGTTCAGCCAAACGACACGATCTATTCCATTACGCGTCTGTTTGGTATTACCACGGCGCAGCTGCTTGCGCTCAACCCCGAGATTGCGGGCGGGAGTCTCACCGTCGGCCAGACCCTGCGTATGCCGGAACAACGGGCCGTACGTCCCACCATTGAGGTCAACGGCTACACGTATCCATGGGTAGACGCAGCGGCCCTCGCCCTGACGCTGCCTTACCTGACATACCTGAGCATCGCCGGTTATCTCATAACGCCGGACGGCCTGCTTCTGGGCTTTGATGAGGCGGGCGTGGTCGAGACCGCGCGGAGCCGGGCGGTCGCTCCGCTGCTGGTGATTTCCAACATGCTGGCGGATGGAACGTTTTCCCCCGATCTTGCACACATGCTGTTGTCCGACGCCGGACAATACCAGGCGCTGATCAGCCAGATCCTTCTCATTCTAAAATCGAAAAACTACTATGGCGTTAACGTGAATTTTGAAGTGCCCCCGCAGGATCTCTTCTCGTTTGCGCAATTTCTGCAGGCCCTGACAAGCCATCTGCGTCCCCTTGGATATCTGCTGATTGTCTCTTCCCGCATCAGCGCTTTGATTGACGAGCAGCCGGCGTTGCGGAGCGTGGATGAACAATATCCCTTTAATAATATGATGGACCGCCTGCTGCTGCGCAGCAGCGGTTGGGCCTGCGCCTACCGGTTTGGCGGGCCTTCCTACATTGACGAGCTGCAGCAGGCGATTGACTTTGCAACACAGCTCATCTCAAGCCCAAAAATCCTCATCTCCATTCCCAATTGCTGCTTTGACTGGAGGCTGACGGGGCAGCAGAGCGATCTCTACCATATCCTTTCCTCCGCGCAGGCAGATGCGCTCGTCTCCCACACGGGCGGGGTATTCCGCATCGACCCGCGCTCGCGCACCTCGCACTTTACGTATGTTGATACAAACGGCGATTTCCACGAGGTGCTCTGCGAAATCGACACCAACCTACGCGCGCCGCTGGACCTGATTGAAACCTACAACCTTGGCGGCGTGAGCTTCCGCAACATCGACGATTTCTCCATCGCCAGCTATCAGATGGTAAGCGCCATGTTTGAAATCCGCAAGCTGATCAGTGTCTGACGTCCGCCTCCCTCCCCTGAATGCGCTGCCCTTGCCCGCTTTGCCCCTCATGCGGTATGATATCGGTAGGACTCTGGCAGAGGGAGGGCGTACCGCAATGGCACGACAGGGAAATGCCGTACAGTCGGTGGGAAAAGCGATGCAGCTGTTAAACTGCCTCGCGTTATCCGGGCAGCCGATGACGCTGCAGGAGATCAGCTTTTCTACGGGATGGGCGAAAAGCACCATCCACGGTTTGCTTTCCGCCATGCGCGAGTACGGCATTGTGGAGCAATCCCGCATCAACGGCAAATATCGCCTGGGCATCCGCCTGTTTGAGCTTGGAAGCCTGGTCAGCGGCGATTGGGACGTGCTTCTCGTCTCCAAGCCCCATCTGCAGGAGCTTGCAGGACGCACCGGAGAAAGCGCGCACCTTGGCATGCTCGACCATTCGGATGTGTTGTATCTGGACCATGTGGACGACCGGCGGACGCTGCGCATTGTTACGGAGGCGGGCACGCGCCTGCCGCCGCATGCGACGGCACTTGGCAAAGCGATGCTTGCCCATCTTCCGGAAGCGGAGCAAAAACGCGTGCTTTTGGGCGAACTTAGCGCCTACACGCCCCACACCATCACCGGCTTCCCCGCCCTGCAGGAGGAATTTGCGCGTATCCGCGCACAGGGCTTCGCGATCGAAAACGGCGAACTGCGCGTAGGCCTGCGCGCGGTTGCGGCGCCGATTTTCAACGCATACAAACAGCCCGCGTACGCCATTGGCGTCACGGGCATGTTCCGAAGAATTACGGATGAGGCATTCGTCCTTGCGCAGCAGCTCGTGTGCGACGCCGCGCGCGCCATCTCTTCCGAACTTGGGTATCGCTGAATATTTTCTTACGCTTCTTCCTGATAGCACAGATACCAGGACTTGCACACAACACCCTCGGGCGGGCTCATCATGCGCTGCTGCATGGCCTGATAGTCCTGCGGGGGCGGTAAAATCCCGGGATCGCCGGGCTGCCAGTTTGCGGGCGTGAGCAAACCGGTTTCATCGGTAAACTGCAGCGCTTCCACCGTACGGAGGATTTCGGGAATATTGCGCCCTGTCGTCATGGGATAGGCGAGAATGGCGCGTATGCGCTGTGTCGGATCAATGATAAACGTGCTGCGCACCGTTGCCTCTGTGCTCGCATCCGGCGAAAGCATGCCGTACATGCGCGCGACCTCTCCGGTTCTATCCGCAACGATAGGAAACGGAATGTGGACGCCCGTCATTTCATAGATGCTGTTTGCCCATCCCAAATGCGAACTGTTGGAATCGATGCTCAACCCCAACAGATATGTATTGAGCGCCCGGAACTTCTGATAGAGCGCCGCAAAACCTAAAAACTCCGTGGTGCATACCGGCGTAAAATCCCCCGGATGCGAAAAAAAGACCACCCACATCCCCTGGTACCGCGCCATTTTGATCGGCCCCATCGTGCTGTTCGCCACAAAATCGGGTGCAAGCATGCCGATGCGCAGACAGTTGACCTCCACTTTCATCACCCCTTCTGCTCATTCTATGCAATGGCCTGTCACATAAGCCCGAAAAATTGCCCATACCGCTTTAGGAAAGTGTTTGCCGCAAGACGACAGCCATCCTCCCGGCAATATCTACCCACTTCCACAGTAAAGCAATTTTGGCGTGTATAGGCCAATACAAATGGATGATTTGCCCAAGAAACGCGCAAGCGAAGAGAATATATCTTGACATCGTAATTTATATTTTATACAATATAGTAGCATCAAACATAGAAGGGAAGATTATAATGTCGGTTCATGCATATTCCTACCGTTCCATAGAAGGCAAGGAGGTTTCCCTTGCAGACTACGCGGGCAAGGTATTGCTGCTGGTGAATACCGCAAGCAAGTGCGGATTTACCCCGCAGTATGAGGGGCTTGAAACACTGTATCAGGCGTATCAGGACAAGGGGCTTGTGATCATCGGGTTCCCATGCAACCAGTTCGGTGAACAGGAACCGGGCACAAACAATGACGTACAGGACTTCTGCAAGGTGCGCTATGGCGTCACCTTCCCACTTTCCGAAAAAGTGGACGTGCGGGAAGAAACCGCAATCCCCCTCTATCAATACCTTACGGCAAACACGGCGTTCCAAGGCCTGGGCCGCGGCGCAAAGGCAAAGACGCTGGAGCTGTTTTTAAAGGCGCGGTATGGCAAAGGCTATTCAGACAGCTCCATCAAATGGAACTTTACGAAGTTCCTCATCGATAAAGAGGGCAACATCGCTGGACGGTATGAGCCTACCGTGGAGCCCGCAGATTTGGAAGCAAAGATCAAGGAGCTGCTGTAGCCAACATGAACGACGCCGCCTATGACCCCCTGCTGCTGGACCACCAGCTGTGCTTTGCGCTCTATGCCGCGTCCAAGGAAGTGATCCGGCTGTATACGCCGTATCTCTCCCCCCACGGGCTGACGTATACGCAATACATCGCGCTGCTTGTGCTGTGGGAAGCGGACGATATCACCGTTTCTGAGCTTGGCGCGCGGCTGATGCTCGACTCCGGCACGCTTGCCCCCATGCTCAAAAAGCTTGCGGAAAAAGGGTACCTCCTGCGGACGCGCTCCAAGGAGGATGAGCGTGTGGTCAAGCTGAAATTGACGCCATCCGGCCGGGAACTCAAAAAAGCCTTTACAGGCCTTCCACAGAAGCTTGCCTGTGCGCTCGCGCTGCCCGTAGAGCGGCTTGCCATGCTCAAGACGGAGCTCAATGCATTGACACAGCAATTGCACGAACAGCAGCACCCGCCCGGATGATGTTCCCGGTATGCAAAAAGGCCAAAGCAATACGCTTTGGCCTCTATTTTTCGTTCCCGTTATTCTTTGGGCGTTTTTCTTCCCCGCCGTCCTCCTGTAAGGGCGCGTTCTCCGTCTCCTCCGCTTGCTGCGGTTCAGGCGGGGCAATCTCCTCCCCTTCCGCCATATGCGGCTGGCCGAACATGGCGTAAAACAGCGGGGACAGCAGCGCGGGCGCAAGCGCAAACATATTAGATACTCCCAGCTTTAATAACGCCGTATGGAGGTACGTAAACGGCCACACCGGGAAGAGCAGCCACTTGGGAAGCGTTGTGCCGCGCGCCGCAAACTCCTGCGCCACGACAAACAGCAGGAAGTAATACAGTGTCACATACGCCGCCGAGCGGATGATCTCATCCTGCCGGAGCCTGCGCAGGCACACAAAGCCGGAAAGCGCAAACAGCACAAGCGCCGCTCCCGCACCCACGTAAAACGCCTGAGCCTGCTCCATATGCCCGGCAAGGAGCAGGCTCAGGCCGTAGCTCAAAGCACCCGTAATAAGGCACACAACTGGTACAAGCACCTGCTTCTGCCAGGGGATGGGCGGCCTATTTTTGGTTGCATCCATATCTCTGAAAACTCCTTTATGCTCTGATCAGCTGGTACATCCACAAACCCGTGGTGAAAATGCCCATCAGACAGGCAAGCATCAACAGCAGCATGGGCAGGCGGCGCTGCTTTTTTGTTTTTCTTGCGCGGTACTCAAGCCCGGCTATAAGCAGACCTGTGAGCGCGCACGCAGAAGGCGCAAACCCCGGAAGCGCCGCGTACCACGCGCCGCCCAGGAAAAAATGATCCGCCAGCAAATAGCCCGCGCCTAAGCTACACAAAAACGAAAGCAGTAACGGCAAGCATGTTCCCCCTCTCCCCGGACAGGCCGTATTCTATAGGAGTATATCACGAAAAAGACACAAAAAACAGGTGGAGCCGTTGCCATATGCATGCTATACTATAACGTGAAGCAATAGGGTCTATATATTGCAAGTTTTTTATCAAAGTTCAAGGAGGGTATTTGAGCATGCAATACTCCCGCGAGGTGGAGGAAATGGTTTGCGTCGCCA
>JAEWCL010000027.1 GCA_023390655.1 Bacillota bacterium
ATGAACGCACCAAGGGTGTATCAGTTGTCGTGCCAACGGCATAGCTGGGTAGCCAAGTGCGGAGCGGATAAACGCTGAAGGCATCTAAGCGTGAAGCCGACCTCAAGATAAGATCTCCCATCTGTAACAGGAGTAAGACCCCTGGAAGACTACCAGGTTGATAGGCCGGAGGTGGAAGTGTGGTAACACATGCAGCTGACCGGTACTAATAGGTCGAGGGCTTGATCAATGTGATTTACGAATTCGGCGGAACCTAGTTCCGTTCCTTATGCGGTTTTCAAGGTACTCATGTACCAGAGAGTGAAACTTACTTGGTTCTTGTTTCATTCCTTGACAACTGAATACCTCACCATTGCCGGTGGTTTGGCTAAGGGGTCCCACCTGTTCCCATGCCGAACACAGTAGTTAAGCCCTTATACGCCGAAAGTACTTGGTTGGAGACGACCCGGGAGGATAGGTAGCCGCCGGCTCCCTTTATGCAGGACAGCTTGTTGCAATAGACGACAAGCTGTTTTGCGTTTTGGCGATTTTGGAGTTCAGATGGCATATCAACGGCTTCATTCTTATAAACAAAGTTGACAGCGTTATGCTCAGGATGTATATTGAATGTACATTCAATCAATGGGGGCGAGTATGGCGGATGGCAAGAAACCAGCAACAGAACGAGCAGGCGCGCGAGGCGCGCAAGGAGCAGATTCGCATCGAAGCGCTGCGGCAGTTTGCGGCAAAGGGGTTGGCCGCAACCCGTATCCAGGATATTGCGGAAAACGTAGGGATGGCCCAGGGACTCTTGTATCATTACTATCCTTCCAAGGAAGCCATCTATATCGACCTTGTCCGGGATGCGATGGATAAGATGATCGAGGCGAGCGGAGGACTCAGGGCTATGGATATACCCGCCCGGGAGAAAATCGGCATTGCGGTCAAGGCGCTGCTTCACACCATTGAACAGAGCGAGGGCTTTGCACAGACTTGCTGCCTGATCGCGCAGATGGCGGACATCATTCCTCCCGGAGAGGAAAAGGATTTGATTGAAGAGAAGAGGAATGCGCCCTACCGAATTGTTGCGGATATCATGCGGCAGGGGCAGCGTGAGGGCAGCGTGGTGGAAGGGGACCCGGACGCGCTTGCGCTGCTGCTCTGGTCCAGCATCAACGGCCTTGCAATCTACAGGATCGCGCACGCCTACACGGGACCTATGCCGGATTACCGGCTGCTTGCGGCGATGTTTCTTAAACCAGATGCAACTGAAGAATGAAAGAAAAAAGGAAACGATATGTCACAGATAATACAACGGTTTTTGGATGAGGACGGGAGGCTCAAGCAGTGGCCCTCCAAGCAGGCGATGAAAGAGGAAGCCTGTGTGTATCTAGCTAAGAAGTTTGAGTTTGACAAGGACTATACGGAGCAGGAAATTAACGCCATTGTTGCTTCCTGGCACACATTTGGGGACTATTTTCTGCTTCGGCGCGCGTTGGTGGAAGGCGGCTATTTATGCCGTAAGCCGGATGGCAGCCGCTATTGGAAGAACAAAGAAAAACAGAGGGAGTCTACATGATTAGCTGTAAGGGCCGACTGATGCGCGCATTTATGCGCAACCGGCATTTGTTAAAAGGAAGGCTCACGCCGGAGACGGTGGACCAAAGCACGTCCGTTGAAGCGCTTCGGAGAGAGACGGAGGAATCGGCAAAGCGTCTGGTCAAACTGATGGAGGGCGTTTCGTTTCAACCGGCGGAAGATGCGCCCGTCTATGCAGAATGGGTGGAACCACAGGGATGCGATGCAGAAGCTATCGTGCTCTATTTTCATGGCGGCGGATTTGTGATGGGCAGTGCGCGTTCCCATCGCGGCATTGTCAGTAATTTCGTCAAGCGGCTGGGCATAAAGGCTCTGGTATTTGATTACCGCCTTGCTCCCGAATATCCCGCGCCTGCAGCAGCGGATGATGGGGCGGCGATGTACAATTATATGTTATCGCTGGGTTATCAGCCGGAACATATCGTATTTGCCGGTGATTCGGCTGGCGGCGGCGTGGAGCTTTCCACCCTGCTCAAACTCAAGGATGAAGCAACGCCCTTGCCTGCTGCCTGCGTCGCGTTCTCCCCCTGCACGGATGCGACGCTTTCAGGAGACTCCCATAAAACCCGCCTGAAAGAGGACCCATGTACGCCAAAGGGCTCTTCAGAGACCTACCTTGGCTATTATGTGGGCAATGGGGATGCGCGGCACCCCTATGCTTCGCCGCTATTCGGGGAGCTGGGCGGTTTGCCACCGCTGATGATCCAAGTAGGCGATTATGAAACGTTACTGGACGATTCCACGCGGTTTGCGAAAAGGGCGGAGGAGGCGGGCGTAGAAGTACATCTGCACGTATGGGGGGGCTTGTTCCATTGCTTCCCGCTGTTGGCGCCCATGTTCCCTGAGGCGACACAGGCGATGGATGAGGTTACGGCATTTATCCGCCAGAAGCTAGGCATATCCTGAACTGGCGCGGATGGATTAGAGCAGCCTGTTGCAAGTTAAGCGATAGGCTTTTTATTTGCGGAATTGTAGATTTCGTGTTCACTGTGCGCGCTTGGACAAAACGTGCTATCATAAAAACAATACGTACGTGCAAGGAGCTGCGTTCATGACCATACAGGAATTTCAAAACATAGAGGCGCACATGCTCTATATGATGAAGGACAGTGCCCATGACCGGCATCATATTGACCGCGTGCTGCATTTTGCCCTGGAGATTGCCGCAACAGAAGCGGGTGTCGATCTGGATGTGCTTGTGGCAGCCTGCCTGCTGCATGACATCGGGCGGGAGCAGCAGGCAAAAGATCCAACGCGCTGCCATGCCCAAATCGGAGGTGAAATGGCGTATAAGTACCTTGTGCAGGCAGGTTGGAGTGAGGAAAAGGCCGGGCATGTTAAAGCGTGCGTCGCTTCCCACCGCTACCGCAGGGACAGCACGCAGGAAAGCCTGGAAGCGAAAATTCTCTTTGATGCGGATAAGCTGGATGTGACCGGCGCCACCGGCGTTGCCCGCACGCTGATTTATGGCGGCCAAATCAGCGAACCGCTGTATCTGATGGATCAAGACGGCGAAATTGTTGTGGCGGGGACAGATGCGGAAAAGAGCTCGTTCGTTCAGGAATACCATTACAAACTGAAAAGGCTCTATGCGGCGTTTCATACCGAAAGGGCGCGGCAGCTCGCCGAGGAACGCAGGGAACATGCCGAAGCGTTTTACCACGCGCTGCATTCAGAGATTGCCAGCAATCAAGCAATGGGGACACAGCGGTTAAAAGCGCTCCTGACAGAGCGGGAGTCTTAGACGAAACAACGCAGCGGGCGCAAAAAGCACGGCTGCGTTTTGTTTTTATGCGGCAGGTTACGGCAATCGTTGCTTGCGGTTATGATACAATTCCTTATATGTATGTGCGATTTTCGTCCTTGAACGAACGCACATGCGCGGATGATGCCATATCCGCGATGCTTCTATGGTATAATAGGAAGCGTGTTATATGATACATGGGAGGGCCTTATATGAGTCATGCGGACAAGCTGTTTCTACAAAACTGCCGTGATATTTTAGAAAATGGGGTTTGGGATACGACGCTTGATGTACGCCCCAGGTGGGAGGACGGTGCGCCTGCGCATACCGTCAAGCGCTTTGGCATCGTCAACCGATATGATCTGAAGCAGGAATTTCCCATCCTCACCGTGCGCCGTACCTATTTCAAGAGCGCCGTGGATGAGCTGTTATGGATTTGGCAGAAGAAGTCCAACAATGTCCATGATCTCAACAGCCGCATTTGGGACAACTGGGCGGATACAGACGGCAGCATCGGCAAGGCCTACGGCTATCAGCTTGGCGTAAAGCACCAGTACAAAGAGGGCCTGTTCGATCAGGTGGACCGCGTGCTTTATGATTTAAATCATACCCCGCAGAGCCGCAGGATCATGACGAACCTGTATGTGCATGAAGACCTCCATGAAATGAACCTGTATCCCTGCGCCTACAGCATGACATTCAACGTGACGGGCAATACATTAAACGCCATACTTAACCAGCGCTCGCAGGATATGCTCACAGCAAACAACTGGAACGTCTGCCAGTACGCTGTGCTGGTGCATATGTTTGCTGCGGCTTCCGGCCTGGAGGCTGGGGAGCTTGTGCATGTCATTGCCGATGCACACATCTATGATCGCCACGTGCCGGTTGTGGAGGAATTGCTAACGCGCGAGCCGTTGCCTGCGCCAAAGCTTGTTTGGGACGGCACGAAGGATTTTTATGCCTTTAGCGTCGATAGCTTCCGACTGGAAGGGTATCAATTCCATCCGCTTACCGCAAGCATCCCGGTTGCGATATAGGAGGATAATATGAAGCTGATTGCCGCAGTCGATAAGAACTGGAACCTTGGGAATGAGGGGAAATTGCTTTTTCGTATCTCCGCCGATTTGAAGCGCTTTCAATCGCTCACGACCGGCAATGTGGTCGTGATGGGCAGAAAGACGCTAGTTACATTGCCCGGCGGGAAACCGCTTGCAAACCGGGAAAATATTGTGCTTACGCGCGATGCGGGGCTGTGCGTGCCCGGCGCTGTCGTGGTAAACGATATTGCGTCACTTTCTACGGCATTGTGGGACCCGCGTTTTCTTGGAAAGGAAGCGTATCTCATCGGCGGCGCACAGGTGTATGCGCAGCTGCTGCCATACTGTAAAGAAGCGCTCATTACCCATATCGATGCCGTGAAAGCGGCAGATTGCGCGCTTATGAACCTTGCCGCACACGCAGGCTGGGAATTGGCGGAACAGTCGGAGCCGCAGCGGCATGAAGACCTGGTATTCCGTTACGCAACCTACCGCAACCTCTATCCAAAAGCGCTTTGATAGCAATGATAAATTGGTAGAAAGCATATCTTTCATTGCCTGTACATATTGTAAAAGTGACAGATACACCCTTGCGGGTGTATTGACATTTGCGTACGCTTTGGTACAATGCCTATGGAGTTAGCAATAGCTAACGGAAATGGGGTCTATACATGGTAAAGAGGTTGGGGGAACTGCTGCCGGGAGAATCCGGCGTTGTCAGCGCAGTGGGCGTTGCGGATGTGCGCATCCGGCGGCGTTTGGTGGATATGGGCATTACGCCGCTGACAACGGTTTATGTGCGCAAGCTTGCGCCGCTGGGCGACCCCATTGAAGTACATCTGCGCGGCTATGATCTGTCGCTGCGGCGGGAAGACGCCATGGAAATCACGCTTCTTGCACCGGAAGAAGAGGCGGCGGCGTTTGCACAGGCAGAGGAGGAGGAGCGCCTCAGAAAGCAGCATGCGGAACGCCTGCTGACCGGGCACCGGCAAACGAGCGACCGGCCTGCCCATGAGCGCGCCATGCGGCTCACGGAATGGGTGGTGAGCACGCAGCAGGAGGATAATAAAAGGCCGGCGGCGCCGTGCGGAGATTGCCCGGAACACAATAAGCGCAAAGCCAGTACAAAGCCGTTCCGGCCGGACAAGCGCTTAACAGGGAACAAAGCGCCTTGTGTTGCGCCGCAAGAGGAGCACGAGCAGGTAAAGCTCGCCCTTGTGGGAAACCCCAACAGCGGCAAGACGACGCTTTTCAACGCCATGACCGGCGCGCGTGAATATGTGGGCAACTGGCCGGGCGTCACGGTGGAAAAGAAGGAGGGCCGCCTGCGTGCCCACGGGCATGAAATGCTGCTGGTGGACTTGCCGGGCATCTACTCGCTTTCTCCCTATTCCATGGAGGAAGTGATTGCGCGCAATTATATCATTCAGGAAAAGCCGGACGCCATTATCAATATTGTGGACGCCACCAATCTGGAGCGCAATCTTTATCTGAGCATACAGCTCATAGAGCTGGAGCGTCCGATGATTCTTGCACTCAATATGATGGACGAGGTCGAAAAGAGCGGGGACCGCATCGATGTCAAGCGGCTCTCGCTGGAGCTGGGAATCCCAGTTGTACCCATCAGCGCCCGTACGGGCGAAGGCGTAGAGGAACTGCTGCGGCAGTGTGAGCTATTGGTGGATGTGGTGCATGCACAGGTGCATTGCCGCAATGTGATTGAGCCGGACGACGTATACGACGACTCTACGCATGCCGCACATCACCGGATCGGCGAAATCATCGGCGGGCAGGCGGAAAAAGCGGGCCTTCCGGCGCACTGGGCGCAGACGAAACTGCTGGAGCGGGATACGCTGGTACTTGAGCAGCTCGCATTATCGGGTGCGCAGCAAAAAGAAATTGAAGCGGTGCTGTCGGCATATGCGGGGAAGGACCCGCGGTTTGACAGCGGCATACGCGTGGCGGAAAGCCGGTACCGGTTCATTTCCCGGGCAATTTCGGCAGCGCTTACAAAAAAGCGCAAGGCGGGAGAAAAGAGCCTGTCCGACCGCATCGATGCGGTGCTCACCAACAAATATCTGGCGCTGCCGATCTTCCTGCTGCTGATGCTGCTGATTTTCCTGCTGACGTTTGGAAGCGTGGGCGCCTGGCTCTCCGATCAGGTGGAAACGATGATCGGCGGGGTGATTGCGCCCAATCTCAGGGGCTGGCTGGAGGCTTTAGGCACCTCCGGATGGCTCGTCAGCCTTATCTGCGATGGAGTGATTGCGGGAGTAGGCGGCGTGTTGACCTTTTTGCCGCAGATCGCAATGCTGTTTTTGTGCCTCTCTATTTTGGAGGACAGCGGGTATCTCTCCCGTACGGCATTCATTATGGACCGGCCTTTGCGGCGCATCGGCCTTTCAGGGAAATCCTTTATCCCTATGCTGATGGGGTTTGGATGCACCGTGCCTGCCGCCATGAGCGCGCGCACGATGGAAAATGAAAAGGACCGGCGTATGACCCTGTTCCTGCTGCCGTTTATGAGTTGCTCAGCAAAACTGCCGGTTTACGGGCTGGTTGCAGGCGCGTTTTTTGGCCGCACAAGCGGATTGATTGTATTTGCGCTCTACGCAATCGGCCTGCTCTTTGGCGTGCTGACGGGGTTCCTTTTTAAAAACACGCTGTTTCGGGGTGTGGATGCGCCTTTTGTTATGGAACTGCCGCCGTACCGTAGGCCGCAGCTCAAGAATACGCTGCAGCACGTGGGCGAGCGCGTGGAGCATTTCCTGGAAAAAGCGGGCACCATCATCCTGCTGATGAGCATTGTGCTCTGGGTGCTGCAGACGTTTGATTTCCGTTTTACCATGGTGGAACATGCGGAGAACAGTATCCTTGGCATGTTGGGCGGCTGGATTGCGCCCGCATTTAAACCGATGGGCTTTGGGACTTGGGAGGCTGCGGTTTCGCTTTTGACCGGGTTTGTGGCAAAGGAGGCGGTGGTAGCGTCGCTGAGCCTCTTTTACGGGTTCTCCGCGGGCGCTGCGGGTGGTGCTGTGCGCGAGGCGCTTTCAGGCACCTTCACGCCGCTTTCCGCATTCAGCTTTCTGGTGTTCGTGCTGTTGTACGTGCCATGTATGGCTGCTGTAGCGACCATGCGCAAGGAACTCAACAGCGGCAAATGGACGGCGCTCATGGTGGCATACCAGATTGTCATCGCGTATATCGTGTCGATGCTTGTTTACCAGGCGGGCATGCTTTTGGGGTTGCAGTAAGTGCTTGGGGCGCGATGTTACCCGAAGGCCATCCGTTGCCCAGAGGCCGGATTTATAGTAAGATGAAAACAATGCTGAATTTGGCTTGCTGGTGCTTTAGATGATAAAAAAGAACCGGATACGCATCAATTTGTTGATTTGCGCCATCATTCTGCTGGGGTTTGTAGCGGTCGGCGTGGCAAACTACACATCCTACAGCGAAGTGATCCGGGACGATATTGCAAACATCTCCAAATTGACCACGACCAATATCTATGCGGAACTCCGCAACGAGCTTGCGCGGCCCATCGTCGTTTCCCTGACGATGGCCAACGACAGCTTCCTGAAGGCGTGGCTTCTGGCGGAGTCGCATGGGAACTGGTCGGAGGGTCACCGGCAGCTGCTCACGCGCTATCTGACGGAGCTCAAGCAGGAGTACGGCTATAATACGGCGTTTGTGGTTTCTGAAACAACGAAGCGGTACTATTACCATGGCGGCCTCAACAAGACCGTTTCACGCGGGGACATGCATGACGGCTGGTATTATGACTTTCTGGAAAAGGACTCGCCCTATGCCCTTGATATCGATACGGATGAGGTCAACCGAAACCAGCTGACGGTGTTTATCAACTGCAGGATCACGGATGAAAACGGCGAACTCATGGGAGTGACCGGCGTCGGGCTGGAGCTTGACCGCGTGCAGGCGATGATCAAAACATTTGAAGACGCCTTCAACCTCAGGGCGGTCCTGTTCGATAAAGAGGGCATCGTACAGGTCAGCACCGATACGGATGAAATCTACCGGACCAATGTATTCGATTTGCCGGACCTGCAGGAGAACAGGCAGGCGGTGCTCTCCCGCCGGGAGATTCAAAGCTTTGTAAACACGCAAGGCGGCGGGTATATCATTACCCAGTACATTGAGGATATGGATTGGCATCTGCTTGTTGTCAAGGACACCTCCGTGCTGCAGCGCACACGCAACCTGCAGATGGCGAACGATTTTGTGATTTATGTGGTGGTGGTGATCGGTGTGCTTTGGATTGTAGATAACATTATCCGCAGGAACGACCAGCGGCTTGTCAATATGGCAAAGACGGATGCGCTGACGGGCCTTGTCAACCGCAGGGGATTTAACGAGGCGCTCTCCAGAGTCCTTTCAAGAGGCAGGGGAAAGCAGCTGTTTCTGTTTCTTGTGGATATCGATAATTTTAAGCAGATGAACGATTCCCATGGGCATTTGATCGGCGATCAGATTCTGGTCCGCGTCGCCGCACTTCTCAAGGAAGCATTCGAGCATACGGTTGCGCGTTGGGGCGGTGACGAGTTTGCAGGCTTCCATATCGGAGAGCGGGAAGAAACGCTCAACCTTGTCAACAATTTCCTGAGCGCCGTACGGGCGGATGCCGTGCTTGCGCCGTATGAAGTCACCGTGTGCTTTGGCATTACCGGGTACAAAGAAGGGGATTCCGCCAACACGCTGCTATACCGTGCGGACCGCGCGCTGTACGTGGCCAAGGAACTGGGCAAGGACCGGTTTGAAATGGTTGAATAGCCAACAGGCGGATGGAATAGATAAGTTCAACGCAGAGGATAAAACGCCCGCGGCATTGCCGCGGGCGTTCTTGCAGTGTGATAGTTACCTGAGTTTTAAAAGCGTTGTTTTCCGGTCCTGCTTGCCAAGGGCAACAAACAGGATGAGCGCAATGAGCGCGAAGAGTATGGTGGCGGTGCCGGTGATCATCAGGCCGCGCGGGTCAGACTGCCCGGTCTTTGTAATGGGGCCCGGGCCAAGCGGGATCTGCGTGGTATCGTCATCGCCGTCATCGCCCGTTCCGGTATTTTGGATGCGTAGCACGATGGTACTGTAGCCGCTGTAGTATGTGGAAGCGCCGCTGCCCGTTACATTGACGCCGCCGCCATTATAAATACGCAGCGTCCATCCCTGCAGGGGAAGGACATAGCCGCTGGGCGCTGCAATTTCCACAATATCGTATACGCCGGGCGCAAGGTTCAGCTGCGCCGTCAGTCCGTCGCTGCCGGAACGGAGCGTACGGCTGGCACCTGTGTTGCGGCTGTAGAGCCGGAAGCTTGCGTTTTGCAGCGCCGCACCCGTATCCGCATCCACCTTGCTGATGACGGTCCAGTATGTGATAGGATCGTTCTTGGCAACGAACACGTATGTGGAGCCGGAAAGAGCAACGCCGTCAACAAGGACGCCTGCTGTCGTCACACTGACCGCGTAGCTTGCCTGGGAAATGATGTAGCCGGAAGGGGCTGCAAGCTCGCGCAGCACATACTCCCCGACAGGCAGCGTCAGCATGGCGCTCCTGCCGTTTGCGCCGGTGGTCAGGCTATAGGTGTTGCCGTTGCCTGTCAGCTGGAATACGGCGCCCGAAAGCAGCGTGCCGGTCTCAGAGTCGATCTTCTCTACAGCAAATTGCTGTGTGCTCTTGCGATTGACGACAGTGGCGGTGAACACGTTATCCGCCTTTTCCAGCAGCTGGCTGGTTGCGCCCACCTTCACATTTCCGTCCGCATCCACCACAAAGTCGATCGGGTTTGCCCATTTCTGGTATCCCGCGGGTGCTTCATATTCCGTGATGCGGTAGCTGCCCACCTCAAGGTTTGTAAAGAGCGCATAGCCGGAGGCGTCGGTTTGCGCAAGGGTCAACGGAACGTATGCGCCGTTTGTCAGCTTGGAAAGCTGGAATTTTGCGCCGGGCAATCGAAGGCTGTTGTTGTCGTAATCCACCTTGAGGATGCCGACGGTCGCCTGCAGCTTGACGTTTTTGACCACCACAGGGATGCTGGCCTTGTAGTTCGTGGCGTCCACTGTAAAGGTGACGGTGTCGTCAAGCCTTGCGTATCCGTAAGGCACGACGGTTTCCTTAAGGCGGTAGGTACCCGCAGGCAGATTGGAAATGGTGATGGAACCTGCCGTAATGGAGGTAACGGAACCCGCGGCATCCAGCGTATACGCATTTTCGCCTGTCTTCGTAAGCTTTAATAGGCTGCCGTTTGCATCATAAAGCTCAAACGTTGCGCCGTCGAGCGTTGCGCCTGTTTCGTCCTGCTTGTATAGCGAAATACGGCCTACGATCCGGGTATTCGCAACCTCAATTTCTACCGGTACGCCGTGCGTGTTGACGAGCACCGTATGGGGGTTCGGGTCAAGATCGTAACCCGCGGGCGCTATGATCTCCTGCACGGTATAGGTGCCCATGGGGATGTTTTCAAGCACAGCTGTACCGTTTTCGCCTGTGGTGACAATTTTAGAAAAGCCGTTGCTGTTTGTTACCTGGAACTGTGCGCCGCTAAGCAAACTGCTCGAGGATGCGGCATTCCCGCTGTCCTTTTCCACCTTCTTGATGAGCAGGCTGTAAACCGAGGGCGTGTTCCGGTAGGTCAGCGTGAAGGAGGGGGTGTTTGCCGCGTTTTCCGCCGTGATGGAGAAACGCTGTATCTTCACGCCGTCAAGCTCATATCCTGGCGGGGGCTGGACTTCTTCTGCGATATAATCCCCCAGTGGGATGCCGGTCACCGTGACGCTGCCGTCAATCCCCGTCGTGGCGGTAGCCGTAAAGCCGGAAGCTGCGGTGCGCGCCTGCAGTCCCTGCTCCTGGGTTGCGGGATAGATGTGAAACACAGCGCCCATTAAGAACTTGCTTTCATCCGTTGCGTCGCCTTTAATGAGCTTTACGCTGCCCAGGAGTTCGTGGTTGACCCTGGTGATGGAAACGGTCTTTTCGTGTTCCGAGATAAAGAACGTGCTATCCTCTTTGTCCTTTACATAGCCCGCGGGCGCTGCAAGCTCGCGCAGCACATACTCGCCGTAGGGGAGGCCGCTGACCTCGGCGTAACCTGCACCGTCCATCGTTAAGGCGGTTGGCGAAGATGCAAGGCCGTTGTAGGCGTAAACGCCCAGTGTCGCCGCCTGATACAGCGTGAGCGCTACGGGCTCTGTTCCGTTTTCGGTCACCCGGTAGAGCGCAAAGCTCGCGCCGGAAAGGCTGTTTGTGCCGTCCGTTTTATAAAGCGCAAGCTTGCCCGAAAGTGGGATATTATCCCATACAATGGCTTCGTTGTCCGACTCTACGGTAATGCCCGCAGGTACCGGCGCATTGCCGATGCGCACATAGCGCACGGCGGTATCCTTGATGTAGCCGATGGGTGCTATCTGCTCGCGGATGGCATATACGCCATAGGGGATGTTGGCAAACGTCGCAACGCCGGATGCATCGCTGATGGTGTGATGGACCGCCCCGTTTGTGATGATGCTGCCATTTGCGTCCACCGGACGCATTTCAAACACGGCGTTTGACAGCAACTTGCCGTCCATGCCGCGCTTGGTGATGGAGACATTCCCTACAACCGGCAGGTTTTTGACGGTATAGCTTACAACTGCTCCGTTTTCCTCTACCCTGAGCGTGAAAGGCGCTGCAGCCGCAAAGCCTTCGGGCGTGGTGGCGGGATCCTCCGTAATGGTATATTCACCATAAAGGAGGTTTGCAAAGGTAATATAGCCGTCCACGTCCGTCGTTCCGGTGAATGTGCCGCCGGGGCCGGTGATGGTGAACTGGATGCCGGAAAGTCTGCTGCCGTTGTGGTCTGTCTTTAATAGCTTCAGGCTGCCCTTGATATCGGAGTTTGCAAACGTGCGGTCATAGGTAATTGTGGAACCGGCGACGGACACGGTCTGCCCTTCTGCAATCAACACATACCCTTCGGGCGCTTTGGTTTCATTGATCTGGTAATCGCCTTTGGGAAGATGGGTAACGGTAAAACTGCCGTTCGTGCCGGTTGTCACAAAGCTCGTCGCGGCGTCGGAAGCGCTTACATATTGTATAAACCGGTAGTTACCGCCGCCAAGATCGGTCGCCTTGACAAACTGGCTGCCCAATTTGATGCGGAACTCCGCGCCGCTCAGCTTCACGCTGCTATTTGCGCCGATTTTATAAACGGTCAGCCGATAGGGCGCGTTCGTAAGCGTTACCGCATATACGCCATTTTCGTACTTCTGGTTGAATATAATGGTTTGATTCGCCGCAAGCGCGTAACCTTGGGGCGCGTCGGTTTCTGTTAAGGTATAGGTGCCGTAGGGCACGTTTTCAAACGTCGCGATGCCGGAAACATCCGTTGTAACGATTGCGGAGGTATACGTCTTTCCGGCAAGGTCCGTTCCCGTCAGCTGAAATTTTGCACCAGGGAGTGCAGTACCCGTTTCATCGAGCTTGGTGACCTTGAGGGATTGCTTGACGCGCGCGTTTGTGAATTCTGTAGATTTTTCCCAGTCATAGCTGTTGTCGCTCTGTTTGCCGATGACGATCGTCTTTGCCTGCGGGTCGAGCACATAGCCCGTGGGAGCCGAAACCTCCCGGAGCGTATAGGTGCCCTCCGGGATATCGGAGAAGGTCAGCCTGCCGTTCGCATTGGTATAGCCTTCCTTCACCTTTTCGTTTGCGGCATTGAGCAGTTCAAACAGCACGTTGGCAATGGGGATATTTGTGCCGTTATACTGCTCGACGTCCTTTTTATAGATAGAGATGCTGCCCTTTTGCTTGGTGTTGGCCCAGGCGACATCCTTGGTGAGCGTATCGAGCACGATGGCCTTTGTATCCGGCGAGCTTATGACATAGCCATCGGGCGCGCTAATTTCCTTGATGCTGTAGGTACCGTAGGGCAGGTTTTCAAATTTCGCTTCGCCCTGCGCGTTGGTTTCCACGGTGATGGGGCCAACACCATTACCCGTCAGCGTAAATTTTGCGCCCGGAAGCAGCGTTGCGCTGTTGCTGCTGTCGGATTTTATAATGCGGATGGAACCGTAGAGCTTTGTATTTTTCCATTCAAAGGCGACGGAGCTGCCGATGGTACTGCCGCCGGATACGGGCCCGTTTTCCTCTACCGTCTGGGTAACGGCATTGCCGTTTTCATCGATGGTGACATTGATGGGGCTTGTGTACCCCGTATACCCCTGCGGCACAGTCTCCTTAATTTGATAGCTGCCGCTCGCAAGACCTGTAAATTCCACATAACCGCTGCTGTTTGTGGTCTTGGTTGTTACGACCTGATAAGTACCGCCTTGCAGCTTGGAGAGCGTGAAGGAGACGCCGGAAATAAGCGCAGCGTTCTGATCTTTTTTTGTAATGCTGATTTTACCCGCCTGGTAGAGCGTGTTGTTTAAGGTCAGGTCCGCATGCTTGTTGCTCTTTTTGAGCGTCACATCCGATGTCTTTTCACTTACCCTGACATAGCCCGCAGGCGCTTGATCTTCTTTGATGTAATAGGTGCCGTAGGGCAAGCCGTCAATAAATGCCTTTCCGTCCTTTACAGAAAAGGAAGTAACGCTGCCAGGGGTACCCGCAGCGTAAGTATACGTGCCGTTTGATCCGGTCAGGCTGACCACTGCGCCTGCGGAGGTATAGAGGCTAAATACGCCGCCTGTGAGCTTCGCGCCGTCGGACGCGGTTTTGTTGAAGGTGATGGAACCTTTGCCGTCGTCAAGGTCATTTGTGAAGGTGGCTGTACCGGACGCGCCCGTGCCGATTTCAAGGCGGTTGTCTCCAGAGGCGAAGGTAATCTCTGTGGCCGTCTTGGTGATGGTGATAGGGATGGAAAGCGCGCTTCCAAAGGAGCTTCCTTCCGAGACGACTTCCTTTAGGAGATATTCGTGCGTGCCATCAAGCAGGCCTGCCGTCAGATGCGAAAAACGCATCTTTGCGGAAGTGGCGCTTTCGGGCAGCGTTGTGGAAGCGACAAGCACATTATCGCTCTTGCGCCGGAGTTCAAACGTGACAGCTTCTTTCGTGCCGCTGCCGTTCCATGTTTTTTCGATGATAAGCTTCGCTTCGGGATAAATATAGACGACCGTATCCTCGGACAGGCGGTTTTCCATCCGCTTGCCGGGGATGACATTATTCATATTCACATTTACAGTGAAGTCCAGCGTATAGGTGCCGTTCTGAAGCTTGACGGCAGAACCGCCTGTCTTGACGACCTCTACCTTGCTTCCGCCGGATGTACCTTTGAGCGCAAACGGGCCGTTCGTTACAGATGAGATGTCGGATTGCAAGGTAAATGCGCTTGCAAGCTGATCGGTCGCAAACACATAGCCATCATTATAGGGTGTGATGTCGTTGCCAAACTGCTGCAGCGACAGACGGAAGGTAAGCTCGGCATCGCTTTCATCAATGACGATGGAGGACTTGGGAGAGCCGTCCATAATGAACTTCTTGATGGAAAGCGCGTAGGTATTGTAGGTGAGCATTTCAATTTCGTCTTCACCGGATTTGAGGTCATCCACCGTCAATGTCGCCACATTGCTGATGGTGCCGTTGTAGGCCGGATTGTCAAGCTTTGCAAAATAACGGATGGTCAGGCCTTCTACGCCGGGGTATTTCCCTGTTGTCTCATCTTTTGTACCGTAATCCGTAAATGTCAGTTGGAAGCCGTTGCCGCTCTGCTCCGCAGCGATTCCTTGGGGGAAAGCCGCGCCATAGGGCTTGCTGATGCCTCCTGTGAACATGATGCAATCCTGCAATGTAACGCCGGAAGTGCCCAATGCGACGCCATCCTTATTGGTCAACTTCAGGTGAGAGTTCAATGTATCCACAATGGTGGCGGAATTGGTATAAGGATCGATCGTTACATTGAGGGAATAGACGATAGGCAGAGCGGTATTCTCCACCACATAGCCGCCTCCCCCGGTGGTGCTTGGCTTAAAGTTGCTGAAGAGTCCCTTGGAAAGCGAGCTGCCAGGGGTAGGCTCCGAGGTATCGTTTAAGCGGATGGTCAGAGATTTGCCGTCAATGATGATAGTACCTTCATTGCCTGTTTCCGAGCCTGTGGTTTTTACGGTCAATGTGATATCAAAGCCCAGGCTCAATAGGGCCTCATCCGCCGGAATGCCGCCGATGGTAAAGGTGATTACGCCATTTTGGTAGGTATAGCCCGCAAGATAGGGGTTATCGTTCACAACGCCCTGCAGGTTTTGCGGGACAAGGAACGAGGGCAGGCTGATGGAGACCTTCCTGCCGTTATAAAAGTCGTCCCCATCATTGGTTGCCTCATCCGTCATCATCACCTTTAAGGTGGTGGTCTGGTTGTTGGTTACGGTGGTGGAGGTGATTTCTGCGGTTATATGGATGCTGCTGCCGCTTGCCGCCATGGGCGCAAGAAGATTGGCAGGCGCTTCCATCGTGGGCAAGGGCGCTGTCTCAGGCAAAGGCGTATTGGGCAAAGGGGAAGGTTCCGCAGACCACTCCGGGGGCGGCGTCATTTCCGCGCTGCCGCCAGGCATGGTGCTTTCCGGCGGTTGCGTTGATTCTGTGGGTGTTTCAATCACGGTTTCACCCGCGTCGGGGTCGATCACGGTAGCGCCCGCCAGCGTCATATGCCCAAAGAGCATAAACAGCGCAAGCAACAGTGCAATCAACTGTTTGGATTGCCCAAGCCTTTCAAACGGTTTCATAACTATTCTCCTCCATATCGTAATCACACATCAGTTTGTTGTATCTGGCACCAGACCACCATGCGGTGGCTGCCTACGCCTACCGGCGTGCAGGTCACCAAGGAAAGAAATCTTCCATCGGTATTCCGGTAAAGCTCCTCAAAAAGCTGTCCGGGCTCCACTGTAGCCGTTTCAAACACGGTATAGGTATATGCGTTGCCGTCTGTGTCCGTCAGCGTCACGATATCGCCTGCGCGCAACTCATCCAGACGGTTGAACATGCGGCCATTTTGGCGCATACGGTGCCCCAGAAGCACGCAGTTCCCGGGCTGGCCGGGAGAAGCGGAAGTGGTAAGCCAGCCTGCGCCATAGCGCAACGGCTTTCGGCCCGTTCCTTCAAGCACGGGGAGCTTGAGCCCGATTTTCTCAATTTCAAGCGTCCCTTTTCCTGCGAGCGTATCGGTACCGGAAGAGGTCTCTTCCGGTTGTTCGGGCAGCGGCTGCCCGGTGATCTTTGCAAAGCCTATCAGCGCCTCAAGGTCCTCTTCCTCACCCTCCACCTCAGGCGGCAGGGCATCAATAGCAATAACGCTGTTGCCGCTTTCTATCTGTGCAACCACCGCCATGGCGGCCTGTGCCTGCAGCCGCTGCTTCCATGCATCACGCAGCAAAAGCAGCGCGCCGGTACAAAGCAGCAGAGCCAGCAGCAGGGCTGTAAAAAAGCGAATACACCGATCCAAAGCCGTTCGTTTCATGAGACTTCCTTCCTAAAACAACTGGAATACAGCGGTATTAAACCAGTTATATCCAAGGTCAAGCCGGGGCAAAGCCTGCACATCCATCAAAAGCCCGGCCATTACCCAGAGCACGCAGGCTGTCATGGCAACCAATATGCACAGCAGCGCAACCCTGCCGCCACCACGCTTTTTGCGGGCCGGCCCGGCGGCATGCGCTATGGAAGCCGGCTGGACGGACACAGGTTCTGGAGGCAGCGTCGCTTCCTCTGTCGCGGGCTGCGTTGCCTGCGGCAATGCGGGTTGGGGAGAGAGCGCCTGCCAAACGGCATTCGTTTCCTTCTGGTAAAAAAGATGTGCGTCTATCCGCTTTTCTGCCAGCGCATTGATCCACAGCGCAGTCGGGTCGGCGTCCTCCTGCTCTTTGAGGCCGCGGTATACGTCCTCAAACACGCGCTTGAGCAATGCGCGGGCAAGCGCTTTGTCGTCGCATTTTTGCAAAAGCAGCTGATAGGCAGGCGCGGCATATGTATGAAACAGGGCGCGAAACGCGGCCTCGTCTCCTTTTTGCACTTTTTGCAGCAGATCCTTTTCTTCCATACTGTCCCTTCCCGTGCGGCGAAAAAGGTGATAACTGCCGCATCTAACCATTTGTGGTAAATACATTATAATCGTGTATACCACCATGCCGTTCTCAAAGCGGTCACAAGCTGGTCTCATTTGGGAAAAATGCTTTTAAAAACAAGAATAGCGCAATTTTTTGCATAAAAGGCGGAGCCGAATGCAGAATACATACGGTTTTACTTCCGGAAACGAAACGTCTATACTTGTCTCGGGAGGCGTGTATGAAAAAAGAGATTGCGTTTTACCTGAAGCTGTTCACCACAACATTTACATTGAGCGCCTTCACCTTCGGCGGAGGCTATGTGATTGTGCCGCTGATGCGCAAAAAATTCGTAGAAGGGCTGCACTGGATTGATGAAGAGGAGATTTTAGATCTGGTTGCCATTGCGCAATGCACGCCCGGCTCCATGGCGGTAAACGCATCGATCCTGATTGGATACCGGCTGGCAGGCATCGCGGGAGCGCTGGTTGCGATATTGGGTACGGTATTGCCGCCGCTTCTGATCATCTCAATCATCAGCGTAGGCTACACCGCATTTCGGGACAATGCCGCGGTCGGCCGCGTGCTTCTTGGCATGCAGGCGGGCGTTGCGGCTGTGATTGCGAGTGCGGTCATCGGTATGGCGGCAGAAGTCATGAAGCAAAAACGATGGCTGCCCATTTGCGTAATGGTGGGCGTCCTGATCGCCTCCGCCATATTCAGAGTGAATCTTATCATCATCATTCTGCTGTGCGGACTGGTGGGCCTGATCGATACCCTCTCCCAAAACCGCCGGCACTGCCACGCAGAGAAGGAGGAAGAGACGGAAGAATGATTTATTTGGAGCTTTTTATCAGCTTCTTTCAGGTAGGGTTGTTTACCATTGGCGGGGGATATGCGGGCTTGCCGCTGATCCAGCACCAGGTGGTGGAAGTCCACCCCTGGCTGACGATGGCGGAATTTACGGACGTGATTACCATCTCGCAGATGACGCCGGGGCCAATCGCGCTCAATGCGGCCACGTTTGTAGGCATGCGGCTTGCCGACATGGGCGGTGCCGTGATTGCGACGCTTGCCTGCATTCTGCCGTCCTGCGTCATCGTGCTTCTGCTCGCGCATGTGTACTACCGGTACAAGAGCCTCAATGTCATCAACGGCATCTTTTCCGGGCTGCGCCCCGGCGTTGTAGGGCTCATCGCCTCGGCGGGGCTTGCCATGATCGCCCTGACATTCTGGGAGGATGCATTGCTTGCATTCAACCCGGCACATCTGCGCGTTGCTTCCATTGCGCTGTTTGCGGCAGCGCTGTTTGTGCTGCAAAAGTGGAAAACAAACCCCGTCCTCGTTATGATTGGCACAGGTGTGCTTGGGTACTTTCTCTATGCCTGACGCAAATTCCGCACTAGCATCCGGGCTGTACGGTTTGCGGGGCTGCGTCTGCGTCCTTTAAAAGAGAGCGTTCATACTGCGCGGAAAAATAGGCGATCTTATGCGTCACTTTTTCAAGATACCGGTACATATCCTGAATCTGCGTTTCCACCGCCTGCTTATGGGTTTTTAACATCTCGCACCGTTCTTTGAGGGTACAGTCTCCCTGTATGCTCAGGTCCACGAATTCGCGGATCTGCCGGATGGACATGCCCGTGTTTTTCAGGCAGCAGATGAGCCCCAGCCACTCAAGATCGTCCTCCGAATAATGGCGGATGCCGCTCCTGCTGCGCCCCACCTGCGGCAAGAGACCCTCTTTTTCATAATAACGCAGCACATGCGGCGCAAGGCGCGTTTTTTCCGCCACCTGCTTGACGGTATATCCCATCAAAATAGCCCTCCATTCTTCATAAAATGCGTATTGACTTCATGTTAACGTTAAGGTTTATGATTACATCAAACCGTACAACGTGCGGCTTGTCAATATATGAAAAGAAAGCGAGGACGTCCTTATGCTCAACTTTGATTTTTATGCCCCTGCGCGCATTCTGTTTGGAAAAGGCACGCAACACGAAATCGGCGCGCTGTTAAAGCCCCACGCAAAGAAGATTCTGCTGCATTACGGCGGCAGCAGCATCAAAAAAAGCGGGCTGTATGACGCGGTAAAGGCATCCCTGCAGAAAAGCGGGATTGCGGTTGTGGAGCTGGGCGGCGTTGTACCAAACCCGCGGCTTTCCCTTGTATACACGGGGATCGAACTGTGCAAAAAAGAGAATGTGGATCTGATTTTAGCGGTTGGCGGCGGCAGCGCGATCGACTCCGCAAAAGCCATCGCCATGGGCGTATATTATGACGGGGACGTGTGGGATATCTATGAGAAGGGCCTTGCGATTGAAAAGGCGCTTCCTGTGGCAACCATACTTACGATCCCTGCCGCGGGCAGCGAGTCGAGCGGGGACACCGTGATTACAAATGAAGAAAAGCAGCTCAAATACGGGTACGGCAGCCCGCGCCTGCGTCCGCTTCTGAGCATCATCAATCCGGAGCTGTTCTTTACGTTGCCCAAGAACCAGATTGCAAACGGCGTTGCGGATATGATGAGCCATGTGTTCGAGCGGTATTTCACCAACACCACCCATACCGATCTGACGGACGGGCTGTGTGAAACAACGCTGAAAACCATCATGAAAAACGCGCCTGCCGTCTACGGAAATCCGCAGGATTACGCCGCCTGGTGCGAGGTTGGCTTTGGCGGCACCGTCGCGCACAACGGCCTTGTTGGGATGGGGCGCGAGCAGGATTGGGCGTGCCATAACATGGAGCATGAACTCAGCGCCATTTACGATGTTGCGCACGGCGCGGGTCTGGCGGTGCTCACCCCGGCGTGGATGGAGTATGTGTACCGGGATAATGTGAATATGTTCGTCCAGTTTGCGATAAACGTCATGGGCGTGGAGGGGAGCTTCCGTGATCCCGACGCCATTGTGATGGAAGGCATCCGCCGCCTGAAAGAATTCTTCCAAAAGCTTGGCCTTCCCGCAACGCTGCGGGAACTGGGCATTGATGAAAGCAACCTGGAAGTAATGGCAAAGAAGTGCACGGGCGCCGCATTCGGCAACGAAAGCCCGATCGGCGGGCTCAAAAAGCTGTATTGGCAGGACGTGCTGCGTATCTACCAGGTGGCAAAATAAGAGACACGCATATCAAAAACCTCCTCTGTCCAATGCCGGGCGGAGGAGGCTTTCTGTTTTTGAAAAGAGCGTCCCCTAATATTGGGCATATCTGTGGATGGGTCACGCCCATCTTCGGAATGAAGAGAATGCTTATGCCAGTCTTCTGCTCTTTTTGCCGTATAGTGCAACGGTTATAATTGAAACAAGAACAAGCGCAGCATTTGCGGCAATGGTTCCCGTCCAAGTCATTGTCATGGTGCCAAAGAGGGGGGATGCCGCATTGAACATGGTGTGGAATAATACGCACAGAAACACACGGCCTTTTCCCGATATTTTGTAGATTGCCCCGTTAAAAAACCGAAATGCCATGAGTTGCACTGCAAACATCCAAAAGTTAATGAGCCCCTCGCCGTGATTTGTCCCCGGAATAAAGAAGAGCGGGATATGCCATAAAACCCATATGAGCCCAACAAAAACGGAAGATAAAACAAAGCCGTATTTTTTGTCAAGTGCAGGCTGCAATATGTATATCCAGCCAGCTTCCTCCAAGCCGCCGATGATAAGGTTACCAGGCAGGGAAAGGAAGAACGTATAAAAAGGAAGCGCCAGTTCCGTGCGGCCTGAAACTGCAAGATGTATCAAAAAATACAGCGCAAGCCCTGCAACAACGTACAAATAGAGCGCTATGTTGTTTTTGGCGTAAAAAACAGTGTTCAGCCATTCCTTAAAGTCTGCTATTTTGCTATTGTTCTTCAGAACGATATAGGAAGCAATAGCGGGCGATAAAATATAGATTGCAAAAGGAATATTCATCCCAAATTGCGCGAACGTATGAACCCAATTTTGAACCGAATATCCGAATTGCCCGAAAGCAATCAAAGCGCCGGATACCAGATAGGCGATGCAAAATGTCAGCGTCGTAAATTGTATTATAATTTTTTTGTCTGCCACGATTTCTTCCCCTCGCATTTTGAAAGTATATGAATTTTAACGGAACGGATGTACGCTTTGCCCTTTATCATCGATGTTTGTTTTCCGCCTCGCGGTTTGAACAATTGACTATAATAATACAATTTATGAAAAGGTAAAGCAAATCCGGCTTGCACATGCAAACCGGATCGCCTTTTTGACAGTTCATAAGCCGCCTCATAGAGGCGGCAATGATTTGAAAAAAATTATTTTGCGGCAAACTCCGGCGCAAGCTCCGCACAGATGGCAATGAGCTCCGCGTTGCTCATGGAGGTGGTGCGCCCTTGGGAGTAGAGCTCGTCGAGCCGTACCTTGATCTTTTCCACCGACGGATGCTTCTTGGAAACCGGCTCCGCACCCTTGAGCGCGGGAAGGTTCGCGTTCATCCAGTAAGCGATGCCCGCAAGGCCGCTGTGCGCGTCCACCACCACGGTGGAGGGGCGGTTCAGGATGGCCTGGGTATTGAAGATGCTGTAAATCTGTTCGTCCTTGAGAAGGCCATCCGCATGGATACCTGCACGCGTGGAGCAAAAATCCTTGCCGACGAAGGGCGTCTGCGGAGGAATCTCATAGCCGATTTCTTTTTCAAAGTAATCCGCAATCTCCGTTATGACGTCAAGGCGCATGCCGTCTTCATGGCCCCTAAGGCTGCAGTATTCAATGATCATCGCCTCAAGCGGGCAGTTGCCGGTACGCTCGCCGATGCCAAGCAGGGAGCAGTTGACGGCGGACGCGCCATACAGCCATGCGGAAGCGGCGTTGGTGACCACCTTGTAAAAATCGTTGTGGCCGTGCCACTCGATCAGGCCGCTGGGGATGTTCGCGTAATGACGCATGCCATAGATAATGCCGGGCACGCTCCGCGGGAGGGATGCGCCGGGATACGCCACGCCAAGGCCCAGGGTGTCGCAGCAGCGGATTTTGATGGGGATGCCGCTTTCCTCGCTCAACTGGCTCAATGCGTATGCGAACGGGACGACAAAGCCGTAATAATCCGCGCGGGTAATGTCCTCAAAGTGGCAGCGGGGACGGATGCCGCGCTCGAGCGCCATGCGGACGATCTTGAGGTACTGGTCCATCGCCTGCTTGCGCGTCATGTTCATCTTTTTAAAGATGTGGTAATCCGAGCAGCTGACGAGGATGCCCGTTTCCTGCACGCCGATCTCCTTGACAAGGTCAAAGTCCTTTTCGGTCGCGCGGATCCAGGTGGTGATCTCAGGGAAGCGGTAGCCCCTTTGCTGACATAGCTCCACCGCCTGACGGTCCTGCCTGCTGTAGACAAAGAACTCGCTCTGCCGTACGATGCCGCGCGGGCCGCCCAGGTCGTGCAGAAGGTCATAAAGCTTCAAAACCTGGGAAGGAGCAAACGGTGCGCGGGACTGCTGCCCGTCGCGGAAGGTGGTATCCGTAATCCAAATTTCTTCAGGCATGCGCATCGGCACGGTGCGGTAGTTGAATGCTACTTTTGGCACCTGATCAAAATGGAACATTTCAGGAAACAGGTTGGGATTTGCAACATCCTGCACCTGATATTTGTAATAATCCTCGCGCAGCAGATTGGAATGGTCATCGAATACGATCTTGCTCATACCGTTCTCCTTTACAGACTTTATTGCATGCGTGCATGCGTGTATACAATGGATAAATATAATAAATCTATTATACACGCAAACAAAGGCGCGTCAATAGTTCTTTGTGCAAAAGCGGCTCTTTTTTTGAATATGGATGCAGGCGGTGATCGCTCCCAAAAGCGCACAAGCCCTATCAACGGGGAGGAGGACGGGATTTAGGAGAGAGCCTTCCTGTTGGGGAGAAAACGGTTGCGATGTATGATATGCATTTGAGTAGGCGGACATGATTTCATATATACTAAGGTAAGCCGTTTTTATCAAGCAGGTATAAAATATGCATCAAACCGCCGCAATCGGCGGTTATCGGTCATTTTTACGCCCTATAATCAACAAATATTTGTCAAAATCCAGTGAACGGAGTTGATTTTTATTCTATAATTTTATAGAATAAATTGATTTCCCTTCCAATGAGAAAAACGCATGTTAGGAGTCTAAGACATGAGTTCCCAAAAACGGACCTGTATTGTCGCACAGACCGGCTGCGATATATTGATGGAAGAAGCGGAACGGGAAGGTATTTTCCTGATTCCGGATCTTGTGACACACAAAGAAAAGGAGTATTACAGCCAGGTAGATATCGACTCTGCCGAGCTGTACCGCATCCTGCGCACAACGGACAAGCTTCCGACAAGCGCGCATTCCGGACCTGCCGTATTCATGCGTGTGTTTGAGCGTGCGCGGGAATATGATGAAATTATATGCGTGGTGCTGACATCCAGGATGTCCGGCTCCATGAACGGGGCGCTGCTTGCGGCGCGCATTGCGCAGGAAGAGGGCTTTCCGGTTCCCATTCATATCTACGACTCGCTTTCCGCCTCCCACGGGATGGGACTCATTGTGCGGGAGGCAAACCGCCTTGCAAACGAGGGGCTGACGGCGAAGGAAATTATGGAGCGGCTGGACGCGTTCCGCTCCCAGATTTGTATCTACTTTATGTTTGAATCCCTCAAGTGCGCCTGGCAGGGCGGCAGGGTCAGCGCGCTTGGCCCGCTGTTTACGGATAAGCTTGGAGTAAGGCCGCTGTTTTCGTTCCCGGAAGGCTTGATCCGGCCTGTGGGGCTGCTGCGAAACGCAAGGGAAGGCATGCGTTCGCTGGCGCGCCGTTATCAAAAGGAAGCCGACCTCACAAGGGAAGCGTTTATTTTTCACGGGGATGACCTGCACCGCGGACACAGGGTGGAGGAAATGATCCGCGCGTTTGCACCCGAAGCACCGCTTCGCATCGGCATTGTCGGGCCGCCGATCGGCCTGCACTCCGGCCCTTCGGCCGTGGGGATTGCATTTGTCAGGCGGGAAGACGCCTAATGGCGTGGATTCTATTGCTTGGCTGCTGCGCCTTTGTTCCTTTTTTGCTGTTTGACATTGCAAAGGCAAAGGGCATGCGGCATGCGCAAATTTGGTTTCTCCTTGGCGGGCTGCTGCTTGCTGGTGCCACAGTCTTGCTGCTTTTGCCCGCGCTCCGTGCGGGCGTGCCGGCATGGCGTATTCCATTTGGGATACTTGCGGCGCTCTGTTTGCTTGTTTATCTCTATGTGCTCTTTGGCGCGCTGCCTGCAAAAAAGACGTATGGGGATGGCAATACAAAGGTCGTTACAACGGGCGTATATGCGCTGTGCCGCCATCCGGGCGGCTGGTGCTTCCTGCTTTTATACTGGTCGCTGTATTTGTTTTGTGGGGGAACGGGGATGCTCCTGGGAGCAATCCTGTTTCCTGCTTTGAATTTTCTGTATATCTTCATTGAGGACAGATACCTGTTTGTGCAGTATATCACAGGATACGAAGCATACCGGCGCGAGGTGCCGTTTTTGCTGCCCAATGGGCGCAGCATCCGCGCGTTTTTGAAGAAGCCTTAACGGGCAGGGAAAGGGGGCGGGGCATATGTCCTTCAAGCAGGAGCTCAAAGAACTCACGCATGAGCAAATCTGGCAGAAATACTGCGGATTTTTGGATATCTCCATAGAAGAATATATGCAAATCCAGCTTCGCCTGCTGCAAGAACAGCTCATGCTCTATGCAAAGAGCGGACTCGGGCAGCGTATTATGGGCGGCAAGCTCCCAGAAACCGTGACGGAGTTTCGAAAGACCGTTCCTCTGACCACCTATGACGATTATGCGGACGTGCTCCTTGCAAAAAATGAGGCGGCGCTTCCGGCCTCCCCTGTCGTCTGGCTCGAAACCACATGGGAAAGCGGAGGCCACCCGTCTAAAGTGGCGCCCTACAGCGAGGAAATGCTTTCCGTCTACAAAAGCAATATTATTGCGGCATTGCTGCTTGCAACGGCTTCCGGGCGCGGGAAATTCCGTGCCAGCACCAGCCAGCGCGCGTTGTATGGTCTGGCACCGCTTCCCTACCCCACGGGGCTGCTGCCGCTTTTGATGAAGTCCGAGTTGGACCTTCATTTTTTGCCGCCCCTCAAGGACGCGCTGAAAATGTCGTTCGGCGAACAAAACAAGGTCGGGTTCCGGCAAAGCCTGCAGGGCGGCATCGACCTGTTTTTTGGCATGAGCAGCATCGTATACGCCATCACGAAGAATTTCAGCTTAAACAGAACCGCCACCGGCGAAAAGCAGAAGCGGATGCTTGTAAAGCCGCATATGCTCTGGCGCATTTTAAATGCGAAATACAAAAGTTACCGGGACGGAAAGCCGGTTCTGCCCAAGGACCTGTTCCGCCTCAACGGCTTTGTCTGCGTGGGGACGGATTCTGCGCTATTTAAGGAAGACCTGGAGCACGCGTGGGGCTGCAGACCTCTTGAAATTGCGGGCGGAACGGAGCCGACCTGTATTGCGACGGAAACCTGGAGCAAAAATGGGCTTGTGTTCTTCCCTGACGCCTGCTTCTATGAATTCATTCCCGAAAGCGACATGTTAAGAAACATGGAGGACCCCTCCTATACGCCGCGCACGTTCCTGATGGACGAGCTTGTCGCCAATGAAAACTATGAAATCGTCATCACCGTTTTAAAGGGCGGCGCGTTTATGCGCTACCGTGTGGGCGACGTTTACCGCTGCCTGCGCCTGAAAAACGAGCAGGACAATATCCGCCTGCCGCAGTTTGAATATGTGGACCGCGTGCCAAAGATTATTGATATCGCGGGATTTACGCGCATTACCGAGCGGGCAATCAACAAGGTGATCGAAGTCTCCCGCCTTCCCGTCGCGGATTGGTTTGCGCGCAAGCAGTATGACGACCAGAAGCGCTCCTTCATGCACATGTATGTGGAAATCGATGAGGCCGCGCAGGGTTCGGCCGAATTCAACCGGCAGCTCATTTGCGACCATATGAGCATCTATTTCCGCCATTATGACCATGACTACAGCGATCTGAAGAAGCTTCTGGGTATTGAACCGCTGCAGGTCACGCTGCTCACGCGCGGTATGATGGAAGCATATGAAACAAAATACGGCAAACCGATCCGGAAAATGAACCCGCCCCAGCAGGAAATCATCAACCTGATGTACCTGCAGAATGGGGAAATGGGCAGAGGAGGTGACGGTTTTTGTCGCTGAACGATGTCGCATTTAACCTGATCCCGCTCATTGGCCTGCTATGCAACGTGTTCTTGTTCCTGACGATGTGGACGGCCAAGAAGAGCCCGGTCATTTACTCCTTTATGGCGCTGCTGGTCTCCTTCATCCTGTGGACGGGCGGCTCACTCTTCATGCGCCTGGAATTGTATCCCGGCATGCTGTTCTGGTATGAAATATCTCTTTCGGGCATCTGCCTGGTACCGTATCTCTATTTTCTGCTTGCCTGCTCTTTCACCAGTGAGCGGGCAATTTTCCTGAAATATCTATGGGGTGTGATGACGATCATCGTCATTGTGCTCAACCAATTTGACACATTCATTGCCCATCCGCTCATCACCAATTCCCAGGGTGAAAAAGAATTCGAATATATAGTGCAGCCTGCGGTCTGGCTGTTGATCCTGTACGCAGTAGCGGTCCTTGGCTCCATTGGACGCATCCTTTCCAAAAACATCAAAAACGGCATGCTCAACCGTTCCCATTTCAAACCGCTGATCATAGGCGTGTTTGCGATGTTCGGGCTGACGCTGCTGGACCTGATCCCCTCGCTCGGGTCGATCCCTACTGACTCGTTTGCCTGCACGTTCAACGCGTTCTGCATCTACTATGCGCTGTATAAAAAGCGGGTCTACGCGCTCAGCCAGATGACCTCCAAGGGAGCGACATACCTGATTTCCGCCATCATTACAACGGTGCTGCTGGTGATGGGCTACCACACGGTGGATCGCTTCCTTGCAACCACATTGGAACAGACGGTGTTTGACCGCTCCATGTTCATGGCAATCTTATTTTCCCTCCTGGGCATCCTGATCTTCAGCCTGCTCAATTCTTTGCATGAGTCGCTGTTTATCAAGGACCAGATCGAGCGCGAAAACAAGATGAAGACCTTCTCTCTTGCCATCAACAAGACGCTTAAGCTGAGTGAAATTGTAGTCACCTATGTGGACTTTCTGCGCGAAAGCAGCGCGACGGCGCAAATACAGGTCTGCCTGCATGTGCCCGAAGAACAGTGCTACCGCACAACCTCCGATTATTCCTGCCTGAACAAGCGCCTGATGCTAAGGGAGGACAATTCTCTTGTGCAGTGGCTGCAGCAGAATGACCGCGCGGTGGTTTACAATGAGTTTTTGCAGACCACGCAGTATAAATCCATGTGGGAGACCGAGAAGCAGTTGCTTGAAAGCCTTGGCGTTGCGCTGATATTGCCCATCAAGTGCGACGGGATGCTTGTTGGCATGACGCTGCTTTCCGAAAAAATCAACCGGCGGCCCTATACGTACGATGAAGTCAACTTTATGGAGTCCGTGCTTTCTATCGTCTCCATTGCCATCAAAAACGCCAACCTGTACGAGACCATCGAGCGCGAGGCGCAGCGGGATTCGTTGACGGGTCTTTTCAACCGCCGCCATTTCAACCAGCAGATGCAGGAGGATTTCCAGCGCGCGCGTTCCCATTCCATCGCGGTGATCCTCTTTAACCTTGACGATTTCCGTTTGTATAACGAGCTGTACGGCAGCGGCGAGGGGGACCGCGTTTTACAGCACTTTGCCCACATCGTGCAGGGCATCGTCGGGAACCGGGGCACGGTTGCGCGCTATGGCGGTAAGGAGTTCGCGGTCAGCCTGCCGTTTTCCGGCGCATCCACCGCGGAGGAAGTGGCGCAGCGCGTCAAGGAGAATTTTGCAAGCTATTTGGCGCAGTCCGGCGGCAGCTCACAGAAATTCCTCACGTTCTCCGCGGGTATCTGCGCGTATCCTACTGCCGCCGCGAATACGGATCAGCTGCTTTCCTACGCAAACCTTGCCGTGTATTCCGTGAAGAAAAACGGCAAAAACCGGGTGATGACCTATACGCGAAATACGATGGACGATCCGATGACCACAAAGAGCAAGGCGTCCATCGTGCAGGAATATACCTCCACCATCTATGCTTTGACTGCCGCGATCGACGCGAAGGATCATTATACGTTCAGCCATTCCCAGTGCGTTTCCTCCTACGCGGCGCAGCTTGCGGCCGCCGCGGGACTAAGCGAGGAGCATGTGGAAATCATCCGCCAGGCAGGGCTTCTGCATGATATCGGGAAGATCGGCATTCCGGACAGTATCCTCTCTAAGGAAGGCAAGCTGACGGATGAAGAGTTCCGCATCATGCGCGGGCATGTGGAGCGCTCCATTGAAATGATCCGCCATCTCCCCTCGCTCGATTATGTCATCCCGGTGGTGCTTGCCCACCACGAGCGGTTTGACGGCAGGGGATACCCGCGCGGTATCGCCGGGGAGAGCATCCCCATCGGCGGGCGGTGCTTGAACATCGTAGACTCGTTTGACGCCATGATTTCCCGCCGCTCCTATAAGGAGACCATGCCGGTGGAGGCGGCGTTGCAGGAAATCCGCGTCAACCTCGGCAAACAGTTTGACCCGGAGCTCGGGCAGCTGTTTATCTCCCTGGTGGAAAGCGGACAGGTCAGCGTGGTAAGCTACTGATTTGGGTTTTATCCTGATTTTTCTATTCACATATTGATCCCCCATTCCTTTGGGCGCATACTAAGGGTATACGCATGGAAATGGGGGTATTTTTATGCCGGTTACACAGGTATGGGCGCACCGGGGCGCAAGCGCATATGCGCCGGAGAATACGCTCCCCGCATTTGAGCTTGCAATCAAAATGGGTGCGCAGGGCATTGAACTGGATGTGCATGAAAGCGCCGACGGGCACCTGATGGTGATCCACGATGAAACCGTGGACAGGACTTCAAACGGGCATGGCCGCGTGGTGGATCAGACGCTGGCTGATTTAAAGCGGCTTGATTTCTCCAATGGGAAAGAAGGATTTGCTGGCGTACGCATCCCCACGCTGCCCGAGGTATATGCACTCTTACAGCCCACCGGTCTTATGATCAATGTGGAGATCAAATGCGATGTCGTCATCTACTGGGGTATTTGGGAGAAGCTCATCGCACTCGAACGCGAAATGGGCATGCAGGGGCGAATATGCTATTCCTCGTTCAACCACTATGTGCTCCCGAAGATCAGGGAGATGGACCCTGCGGCAAAAATCGGACTGCTGTATGGGGAAGCGCTCATCGACCCCTGGGTATATGCAGGCTATGTGAAGGCCGACGCGCTGCATCCGCACTATCTTGCCGCACTCTACGGGCCGGGCATGCTGGAAGGCTGCAAAAAGAACGGCGTTGCCGTACACACCTGGACGGTGGACGATCCCGCGGCCATCTACAAGCTTGCCGGGGCGGGCGTGGAGGCGGTGATTACCAACAAGCCCGACGTTGCGCTTGCGGCGGTGCAAAGAGCGCAGGGAGAATAGCAAGGGCTACGCAGGAAATGAAGACGGCTGCATGCTTGATGCAGCCGTTTTGTATGTGCAAAAGCCATTGCCTGCAGTTACAGCGGACGGGGTTTCCCCAGCGAGGCGTTTTTTGCGCGCCAATAGCGCCCGTAGTAGCCGCCGGATTTGGGATGCTCCCATCCGTCGGTCGGGAAGGAAGAGACGAACGCATCTTCCTGCGCCGCGGCGCGGGAGGCAAAGTCATGAAGAACTGCCGCATCCGGTACGCCGGATGCAAACAGCCGCGCTTCCTCCGCCAGCCATTCTTCTTCGAGCGCATCCCGCCGTGCGCGGAGCGCAGCTACATCGATCTTTCCGGCCAATACCGCCCGGTGCAGCTGTTCCCGCCTGAGCCAGTACGCGCGTCCCTCATCTTCAGTATCGAATACCGGCGCGCCGCTTGGAATACCGAAAAACATCGGCTTGAACGCAGAAATGCAGGGGGTGGACGCCCCGGTGAGCCAGACGGTCATCGGCGCATCCTTGCGCAACACGGCGACAAAGCTGCCCGTGGAGTGATCGCCGATAGGGCCGCCCGTGTGCATGCACACGCTGCCGACGTCCGCGCGGGTAAATTCGCGGCCCGAAAGCTTTGGGGAATGCTGCCGCAAAGCGCGCATCAGGGAAGCGGGGCTCTGCGGCCCTTCCTGCAGCGCACAGACGGATTGGGCCCGACGGGCTTTCGATGCGGAAAAGAAGGTGTACACAGGTTCGCGGAACGCCTGTGCAAAACTGGCGCTTTCAGGGATGCCGCTTCTGTGCGTATGCTCATGGTTTAGGCTCAACCCGTTTGAAATCGCGCCGTAATCCTTGATTTCCCTGGCTGCCCAGTTTCGTCCCGCGGTCTCAAGAACAAACGCGCAGTCCGGATCGGCAAGCAAGAAGCTGTTGTCGTAGCGGAAGTCATGGTCGTACCCGCAGTTGCCGCCCTGGCCGTGGGCTTGCAGCAGCGTGGTGATGACAAACAGCGCTTCTTCCGCGGTTTTTGCGCGTTCGAGCCCAAGGCGCAGCAAATCCATGCCGGTCAACGCATCCGGCCCTTTTTTCGCTTTTGTAAACACGGCCTCGTTACCGATCGCAACGCCATGCTCGTTGACGCCCATCTCAGCGCCCCATATCCAGTCCGGTTTACACAGAAGCACCGCATGGGTACATTCCGCCTGCGGTATGACAATGTAGGTACAGTTGACCGTACTGCCGGGTGCATGGCGCTGTGCCGGGACAAAGCGGATCACATGGGGCTCATTGGGGCTGCGGTCGCTGTTTTTTGCAAGCAGCGTACTGCCGTTTTTTGACCATTCGGGGAGTGCGCAGAGCGTATCACACATAAGAAGCCTCCTTTCAGATGCGTAAAAGAGATGGTTGCGTGAAAAGATGATTGCTATTTGCATGATAGTACATATGGGAATATCCGTAAAGGCAAAAAAACAACGGCTGCATGAATTTGCAGCCGTTTGTATTCGCAAATGGAGCCTATTGCAAGGGGCGTTGCCCCTGCACCCCACCAAAGGGACACGTCCCTTTGGAATCCCTGACGCGCGGGGAAAGTCTTGTTTTTAGGGTATCATAGACGGATTCTTAGGTCCGTTACGGCCCTAAGCGAGGGGCAGAGCCCCAAATAAATGATGTTCGGAATGCGCGTCAATCCTCCGCGCCGTCCTCCACCCTTTTCGGGGGGAAGTATTGATACAGCGTGCACGGCAAGCCGCCGTTTGTGAGCTTGCGGCGCTTGTCCGCACGCCTGCCATAAAAACGTTCAAATTCGCGGTCCGCGGTGATGATGGCCTGCTTATAGCCGGGCAGCCGGGAAAATACCGCGCGCATGTCCTGGTACAGGCGCTGCGCATCCTTCTTGTTGAGCAAGCGCTCCCCATAGGGTGGGTTGACGGCGATGAGCCCTTCGCCGGAGGCTTCCGGCAGGTCATGTAGAGGACGTATAACCCAGCGCAGCATGACGCCTGCCTTTTTGGCGTGGCGTTTGCAAAGCTCAATGCTGTGCGCGTCGATATCGCTGCCTATAATATCGACAGGGGAAGGATCGATCGCATCCTGCGCCTCTTCGCGCGCGCGGGAAAACGCGTTGGCGGAAAGGAAATGCCAGTGTTCCGCCGCAAATTCCCGGGAAAGCCCCGGTGCGCGGCGCTGGGCGATCATGGCGGCTTCGATGGGGAAGGTGCCCGAGCCGCACATGGGGTCAATGAGCGGTACGCCGCTTCTAAAACGGGAAAGCAAGAGTATGCCTGCCGCAAGCGATTCCGCGAGCGGGGCCGCCACATTCCAGGTACGGTAGCCGCGGCGGGACAGGCCTGCGCCGCATGCGTCAAGCGCAAGGGTTGCGGTATCCCGCAACAGGCCGACCTCCACAATCACCTCGTCCCCCGTTTCCGGGAGCAGCTGTGTGCGGTAGCTCTGACGCAGGCTCTCTACGATTGCCTTTTTTGTGATGCTCTGGCAGTCGGATACGCTAAAGAGCGTGCTCTTTGCGGACTTGCCGTTGACATGGATATTGGAGTCGCGCTGTAAATGCCGCTTCCAGGGGAGCGCCTTCACGCCTTCAAACAACTCGTCAAACGTCTTTGCTGGGAAGCTCCCTACAACAAGCAGCACGCGCTCCGCGGCCCGCAGCCACAACAGCGCGCGGCACAAAGCGGCTTCATCGCCGGAAAACAGCACGCGCGCATCCAATACCTCATCAACATCGATTTGCAGTGCGCGCAGTTCCATCGCGACGACGGACTCGAGCCCCAGTTTGCAGGTGGCAATCAGTTGCATGTTTTGTATTCCTTCGTTTTTCTACTCTTCGAGCCCACGCAGCAGCTTGCTGATTGCGTTGTTGAGCCGCACCATGGAAATGCCGTAGGCCGCGGTCAGCTGCGATTTTGTCACGTCCTCCGCGCGGTTGCGGCAGGAGATATACTCAAGCGCCGCCGCGAGGGCGTGCACCTGCTGTTCTTTGAGCTGCGGCAGGCCGGCAGCGTTCTTCATGTACTTTGAAAACAGCTCCGCCGCTTCCATCATGCATTCGCTGGAGCGTTCGCCCTGCATGTTGGACATACAGAGTTCGAGCGCGCGCTGGTAAGGCGCGGGCAGGCGCTTGCCCTTTTCAAAGGCGCGTACGCTCACACGGCTTTGCACCAGACGCCCGCCAATATAGGCGATGTAGGGTTCGGGCGCGTTCATATGCTTGAGCATGGCGAAGACATCCTGCTTGACCGAATCGGGCTGCAGCTGGTCGAGCTGGAAGCTGCGCAGTACGCGCTCCGCCTCCCGGCCGCCAAAGCCCGCGATCATGGCGAGCACCGCACGCTTTGCGGCGGGGTCGGGCAGCTTCAGGCTCCAGGCAAAGAGCGTCCGGAAGGATTCATCTGTGCTCCAGCGTTCTTTGAGCGCGTCGTGCGGTTGGCGGCTGGCCTCATTGATGAGGCGCACGCGCCGCAGCACCTCCAGATACGGCACCTGGTAATGGTAGAGCCACTCGATATTTTCCGGTGTTCCTTCTATCGCACGGTGGCAGATGCGCCGGTAGTACGCCGCAACGGTGTCCTGCGGGTTGATTTTTAATAAGCGGTCATAGCAGGCTTGCGCCTGACGGTATTGCCCCAGATGATAGCGGCACACGCCCATGCGGTGCAGCGTACCCTCATCATAGGGGAAAGTGATCTGCAGCTTTTTCAATACCGTGAGCGCTTCATGCATGCGCCTCAATTCCATAAACACCACGGCCATGCGGTTCCAATCCTGCGGGTCCTGCGTGTTGGAGGAAAGCAGGAACTCCATTTCCCTCGCCACGCCCGCTTCGTCCTTCGCGGCATGCAGGAACAAGAGCAGGTTGCAGTGCGCCTGCACATCATTGGGCGCTTCCTCAAGGACGCTTCGGATGCTCTCCATTGCGTGCTTGAAATCCCGTTTGCAGAAATAAGCAAGCGCCAGATTGCTTTTGACAAAGGGGAGGTCCCTGTGCTTTTTTGCGGCGTCGTTCAATAGCTTTACCGCCTCGTCGATCCGGCCGTTTTCGAGCAGCTGGCGGCCGCGCGCACAGGCGTTCAATGCATCCCGCTCCTCGGGCGGCTGTACGCCGGGCATGCTGTAAAGCATGCCTTCATCCTCGATCACATCCAGCATGTCAAGCGCATCCGCCACATAGTCCCCGTCGGGGTCAAGGGCCAGGTAACTCTCCAAACTGTCGTGCGCGTGGGAAAATTCCTGCAGCCCTAAAAAGTTGCAGGCAATGCCAAAGAAGCACTCCGCCGGGCTCTCTTCCCTGGAAAGCAGGGGGAAAAGCAGGCTGTTGCTTTCTTCATACCGGTGCATTTCCGTAAGCACCTCGGCGATGGCGAGCTGTATCTCCACATTCTCAGGGTCCCGCCGGTACGCCTGGTGATAATAGCTGATGGCCTCAATCAGATCGTTGCGGTCCAGCCGTTCCGATCCGCGGCGCAGGAAAAAAGCGCCGTCCCGCTCAAACGGTATTACTCTTCCGATGCGTGGTTTGTTGTTTTTTTGCATACCGTTCTCCTAATACCAATCCGCATGCCATGCATTCCCTTGAAGTGGATTGGTAGATCCTATTGCCCTTATGCGCCGCCCGCTTCCAGAAGCAGGGAGTTGAGCGCATCCGCGTCGAAGGCGTAAGCTTTTCTGCAGAACTGGCAGGTGAGCTCAGCGCCGCCGTCCTGTTCGATCATATCCGTCAATTCCTCGCGCCCGAGCGCGATGAGCGCGCGTTCGGTGCGTTCCACACTGCAATCGCATTCCCACAGGGGATGGAGCGTGCCGGTTATTTCCGGGCTCAGGTCCGCAAATATCGCCTTGAGCGCCTCTTCAAGCGTCATGCCCTGTTCCAGATGGAGGGAAAGCTGCTCAATCTCCACAGCCTTTGCCTGCAAGCGCTCGATATCCTCATCCGGGCAATCCGGCAGCGGCTGTGCAAACAAGCCGCCCGCGGCAAGGACCACGCCATCCTCCGGGCGAATGCGAACGCCCAGGTATACGAGGCTGGGCTGCTGCTCGCTCACTGTAAAGTACTGCGCAAAATCCTCCGCCACTTCGCCGGAAATCAGGTTGACCTCTCCGACATACGGCTCGCGCATGGAAAGGTCGCGGATGACGGTCATTTTGCCGATGCTGCCGATCGCGCCCGAAACATCGAGCTTTCCTGAAGGTTTCAGCGGCAGCTCCACATCCGGGTTTGCGGCGTAGCCTTTTACGCGCGCGCCGTAGCGCCCGGTGCAGACAAGGTTCCCGGCAGGGCCGTTCCCGCGCAAGATTGTGGTGAGGCTCTCGTCCTCATGTTTTAATTGTGCGGCCATCATGGCGGTGCCCATCAATTGCCGGCCCAGGCCCGCCGTCAAGACCAGGGAAAGACCATGTATGTTTCGCGCTTCCTCTACCATTGCGTTTGCGGTGATGGCAGTGACGCGGACGGTGCCGCCCATGAGCAATGCCTGTAATAACAAATCCTTGTTCTGTTCCACGTTATCTATCCTACTATTCAATATAATCACCTGCAGGGCAGGTATTGCAGAAATCTTTTTTAAATCGCATCCGCACCGCGCACTGCGGCAAACTGGATGCGTTCGCACTCTTTCCCCGGCGTATCCAGCGTAAACGCCTCATACGCTTGGATATCCGTAAAGCCTGCGCCTTCCAGCCATGCGGAAAGTTCTTTTACGGAATGGCCGCGCTGAATGTGACGCTCGTCAAAGCGCTCATAAAGCGCGCCTTTTTTGATAAAGCCGGTCAGCAGCATCTCGCACAGGCGCGAGGCGGAATCGTAGCTGTTCTTCCAGAGATAGGCGCAGCCTTCCTCCGCCTCTCCAAACGTATTGCCGCCGAGCACGTGTGCAAGCTTGTAGCGGCTGCTTACATCAAAGAGCAGCAACCCCCCGGGCTTTAGCGCCGCATGGGCACAGGAAAAGAATGACCGCACTTCTGTGCCGGAAAGCAGGTAATTGACCCCGTCGCACGCGCAGACGATGGCGTCCATCCTTCGGTGCAGCCGGAAATTCTTCATATCCTGCTGCACAAACGGGATCGTAAGCCCTTTTTGCCGCGCCTTTTCCCCGGCTTCAAACAGCATGGCTTCCGAACGGTCAATGCCCGTGACGCGGTGGCCAAACTCCGCCAAACGGACGGAAATTTCCCCGGTGCCGCAGGCACAGTCCGCGATGGCGGCGCAAGTAAGACCGTGGCGCTGCAAAAACCCTTGCAGGTACTGCGCCCATTCTTCATACGGCACATCCTGCATGAGCGCATCGTAAACCTTTGCAAGCCCGGTATAGCTTTCCCCCATGATAGCCTCCTTCACCGAACTAATATTGTACACTACATCCAGGATTGGCGCAATGTAAAGCCATGAAACCGGAAAAGGGGGCGGGAGCGGCTCAATACTCGTCCGTAATGAAGCAGGTCTGTTTGGGGAACGCCGCGTCAAGCGCTTTTGCTGCGGAAAGGTCTATCACCTCCGCTTCGCCGCCGGAAGACAGCTCCGAAAACGAGCGGTAGCCGCATAAGAACTGCCCGAGGCGGCCCGCTTCCAGGCGTATCTGCGGCGCGCGCGCGGTTCTGTTGCCAGTACCGTCCCAGACACCTTCGTTTTCCGGAACGGTCTTGTCGATCACTTCAAACACATAGGCGGAGTCGGAAAGCAGCAGGAAAAGCGTCTGCGATACGTTTGCGATACCCATAACCCCCTGCGGACGGCGTTCCAATGTGGCGCCCGGCAGATGGACGGAAGCATCGGGCGGCAGCTTTACGTGGAGCTTGCGGCCCGCGGCTTCATAACAAAGCGCGTTTAACAATGTCACAAGCGTCTCCTGATCGAGTGCAAAGCATTCTTCCGCGTGCACGCGGTCTTCTGCCACATAATATACGCAGTAGCCCAGCACATCCGCACCGGATGTTACAGTAAGGCAGCGCGCCCCGTCCGAGGCGTAATCCCGCATTTTATAGGCAAAGTCCGCCACCGTGCGAGAAACCATGCCGGAATAGTGCGCGGTTGCTTTCTGATAACAAACCTGCAGCGCCCCAAGGTCATGATACAGGTCGTGCGGCGTTGTTTCTTCCGGCAGGGCGGGAAAACGCGCTTCTTCGAGCGTTACGTGCAGCGTATCCGTCGCGGGATAATGCCCGCGCGAAAAGAACGTCGTCAGGTGTGCGGGCGTATGGATGGCGATGGGGATGCCTGATGCCCGCACGCGCTGCATGTAGTGCGCAAAAATCTGCTTCATATAGCCGCGGCCATTGCGTTCCGGATGAGTGGATACGCCCGCAAGCATGGAAACCGGGACGATGCGGTTGCGGATGCGGATATGCAGCGGGTAGCTTTGCAGCGCGCTCATGATTACCCCATCCTCCAACAGGCATGAGGAGAACTCCGGGAAGAACCGCTCGGAAAAAAACCAATCCATGAATTGTTCCGAGTCCCCAAAGCAAATGCGCCACAAATTGCGGTAAGCTTCTTTATCCAAAGAAACGGCTGTTCTGACTTCGAGCATACTTGCCTCCTCCTGCACCCAAAATGAATGCGAACGTTCTTTTCTTTAGTATACCATACCGCCTGCACGGCAAGACGATGTACAAAACGGAGGGCGATTTGCCCCCCGCTAGTAGACCTACCTTATTGTTTAGATACACTCAATCGTCCACATCAAACGCCTCAAGCCGGGAGGTTTTTTTCTGCGGCTTGTTATCCCCGTGGCGGGTCAGGCTCATGGTAAGAAACGCGAGCGCCACCATCACCGCAGCGTACGGGAAAAGCGTATGGTAGCCCACATGCTCTAAAAGCGCACCCGAGAGAATGGGGGTGACAATCTGCGCCGCCATGGAAAAGATGTAGTAATAACCTGTGTATTTTCCGATATCGCCATGGCGGCTGATCTCCACCACCATGGGGTAGCTGTTGACGTTGATGGCCGCCCACGCAAAGCCCACCAGAGCGAACATCCCATAGAGCGTGGGCGAGAAGCGCTCCGCAACAAACGCGCCGAACGCAAAGCAGCCGGAAAGCAGCACGATGCCGATGAGGATCGTTTTCTTGCGGCCGATTTTGGAGGAAAGGAAGCCAATGGGAAGATAGGAGACGACAGCACCGACGGTTGCGACAAGCAGGCAGGTGGAGGCCTGGCCGACATTCTGCCCCCACACCTGTGTGGCGTACTTCGTGAATGCGGTGGTCACGGCGTTATAGCCCATGAACCAGAGGGATACGGAAACAAGGATGAAGATGAGGCTGCGCATCACGGCGGGCGGCAGCTTTTGCTTGCCGTGGTCCTCTATGGGCTTTGCTTCCTCCGCGGGGTCAACGCCATAGTTGATGTCCCGCATCTGCTGCACAAGCCTCAGTTCCGGTATCGTGAACCTGAGTGCCACAACGGCAACGGCCATCAGTGCCGCTACGGCAAGGAATACGGTGAGGTAATTGCCGGAGACGGCGTCCTGCTTGCGCGTGAGCAGGCTGATCATCACGAGGGTAAATACGCCGCCCAAAGCGCCCATGAGGTTGATGATGGCGTTTGCCTTGCTGCGCTGGGGCTTTGGCGTAACGTCCGGCATCAGCGCTACGGCCGGGGAGCGGTAAGCACCCATCGAGAACAGCACAAGCCCCAGGGCCACGAAGAACAGCGGCAGGGAGTTTGACTGCGCGGCAAGCGGGACGGCAATCATGCTGATGACGGCGGCAACGGTGCCGAACACAATAAACGGCATGCGCTTGCCCGTTTTGTCGCTCAATGCGCCGAACAGCGGCAGCATGAAGAGCGCCAGGATATTGTCTATGGACATGATAAAGCCCGAGAACGTATCCTTTAAGCCAAATGTGTCCCGCAGGATCAGGGGAATGATGCTGTCGTAAAGCTGCCAGAAGGCGGATATGGACAGGAAAGCAAGCCCAACCAGAATGGTGCGCTTATAGTTCAGCTGCATATAAATCCTCCTTATAAATGCGCAGGCTTTTTTGTAAAGAAGTGCAAAAGAATACTTTCATTATAGCTTACGCCGCAGGGGAAGTATATACCGCGGGTGTATGGAACCGGTAAAGAAAAGCGCAGCAGATTGTCTACTGCGCCGGAAGGGCGGCGGGCTGCTTTCTAAAGAGCAGGAACAGGCCGAGGGGTAGGAGAAAAAGGCTGATCCATTGCGAGGTGGAAAGGCCAAGCAGCATGCCGCGCACGGCGTCATACCGGAAGAACTCGAGTGTAAAGCGGATACACGCGTATCCTGCCAGATAGCAGCCAAGCACCTTCCCCGTGGCGGGACGCTTGTTCGCATAGAACGCAAGTACGGCAAAGAGCAGAAGATTGAGCCCGCTTTCATAAAGCTGTACCGGCAGCAAAGAGATGCCGGTGGGCGCAGCCGACCCTGCGTGGAACACAACGCCCCACGGGGAAGCGGCCGGCATACCGTAGCAGCAGCCCGCAAAAAAGCATCCGACACGGCCCGCAGCGTGGATCAGGGGAATGGAGGGAATCAGCGCTTCCGCTGTACGGACATAGGGAAGGTGATATTTTTTCGTATAGAGGTACAGGAAAAAAAGGCCGCCGAACGCGCCGCCATAGAATACGAAGCCCGCGCGCAGCAGGGAGAAGAGAAGCGGCCAACTAAGTTCCGGCGGATTGGGGCCGGAAAAAATCTGTGGCAGCGTGATCGCCAGATATAGGAGCTTTGCGCCTAAAAATGCGCCGATGCCCGCATAGCATGCGCTAAAGAAAATATCCTGCCGCGCAAATGCGCGGTTGCGCGGGGAATACACGGCGAACAAAACGCCAAGCGCACTGCCGCACATGATCGTAATGCCGTACATGGGGATGGTAATGCCGAATATGGATACGAATGGTAACATAACGCTCCCTTATGAACAAAGGGCGGCTAGGCCGCCCAATGTATGATAGTTTGTTGCAGTTAGTTGATAAACCGTCCGTATTCTGCGGCGGAGAGACCGATAGCGCCGAGGCAGGCCACACAGGCAATAAACACGATGGCGCATGCGGCGATGGCGATGATGCTCAGCACGATACCCGCGGTTGCCATGCCGGAGGGCGATTCCTTCTTGGCGTTGATCCCAAGGATCAGGCCCACGATACCCAGCGCAATACCCAAAAGTGAGCCGTATCCAAAGAATACGCATATAACGGAAACGATGCCGAGTACCAGAGAAGCCACCGCCTTATTGTTGTTCGGCGCGCTGCCGCCCGGAGGTGTCTGTTGATATTCCATACTGATGAGTCCCCTTCCCGAAGTTTTGTGAACATTGTAGCAAACAAAATTTGGTGGGGCAAGCCGAAAGTAAAAATTAAGAAACGTCCGGTATAAAATTTAAGGAACGCAGGGCTAAATTTCATGTGCGATGCTTGTGAATCCGGCGTACCATGTGGTACGCTACATTTGTAACAAACATGGAGGTGGTATATATGCATCCAAACGCAAGCGCGTTCCGCGCCGCGGCACGCAACAGCCTGAGGGGATATTGGGGCTGGGCGCTGCTGGTCTGCCTGGTGGCCGGTATATTGGGAGGCGCCCAGTCTTCCGGTGTTTCAAGCGGCATAAGAAGCTTTGCTGAGAATTCGCCCGTTGAACTGCAGGGGCCGCTCTTGATGCTGCTGCTGTCGATTGTGGGGATTCTGTCTATATGGGGGATGGTCGTGTTCTTTATCGGCGGTGCGATTGAGCTTGGCCTTTGTGCCTTCCATACGCGCCTGAACCTTGGGCAAAGGCCGCCGTTCGCGTCGTTGTTTGAACGGTTTGATATCTTCTTGAAAGCGCTGGGTCTGCGGCTGTTCATGGGGCTGTTTATGTTCCTATGGGCGCTTCTGCTGCTCGTTCCCGGTATCATTGCCGCCTACCGGTATTCTATGGCCCCTTACCTGATGGCGGAATATCCGGAGATGGGCATCCGCGAGGCCGTCAACCGTTCCAAGGAGCTCATGCAGGGCAACAAGGGCCGGCTGTTTTGCCTGGATTTGAGCTTTATCGGCTGGTGGCTGCTCTCTATTCTGACGTTCGGCATCCTCTCCCTGTGGATCACGCCTTATGTGCAAACGGCGCGCGCCGCGTTTTATCTGGAGCTGACGGGCAATCCGTATGGGATTGCCAACCAGCCATAAACGAATATATGCTGCTGAATAAAAAAAGGCTGTCGTGCCGGCAAAAGGCGCGGCAGCTTTTTTGTGCAAACACGGTTCACCCATATTGCGTTGCTTCTCCTGTCAGGAAAACACGTTGGAACCCAGTACGGCAACCCTCTATCCGGAAATTATGCGCGTCCTCCAACAGATTAAATTTGCAAGGGGTTCGCTTTATAAAGAGAAACGATCGGCAGGATGCAGCCGCGTTTATTCTGTGTTTACATTGGTGATATACTATAAGCAAAATTGCGAAGGAGCGCTCGCCGTGGCAGCCATTTTAGTCATCGATGACGATCCATATATCCGGGAACTTGTCGGCACCCTGCTGCTGGGCGAAGGTTTCGCCGTGACGGAAGCCGGTAACGGGCGTGAGGCGCTCCAAAAGCTTGGCGAAAGCAAGATCAACCTGTGCGTCCTTGATGTGATGATGCCGGGCATGGACGGCTTCGAATTTTGCCGGCTTGCACGGCGGCATTATTCAGACCTGCCCATTCTGATGCTGACAGCCAAAAACGAAATCAGCCAGAAGGTGAAAGGCTATGAGCTGGGCGCGGATGATTATCTGACCAAGCCGTTTGAAGGCGTTGAGCTGATTTTGCGCGTCAAGGCCTTGCTTAAGCGCTACCGGATCATCGCTTCGCAATCGGTGGAGGTCGGCGCGCTAATGCTCGACAAGACGAGTTATACGGTGAACGCCGGCGGCATGCAAAGCGACATTCCGCGAAAGGAGTTTGAACTGCTCTTTAAACTGGGCAGCTTACCGGGAAAGACATTTCCGCGTGACCATCTGATTGAGGACGTGTGGGGGTACGATTTCGAGGGCAACGAACGCACGCTGGATGTGCACATCAACCGCCTGCGGGAGCGCTTCCCTGCGGAGCGGTACGGCTTTAAGATCACAACCGTCCGCGGGCTTGGTTACCGGCTGGAGGTGCTCAAATGAACAGGAGAGAAAACGGGGCGCATAAACCTTGGTGGTGGGTCTCACTGCTGATCTCAATCGCCTCTTTCATGGGGAGCTATGCCGCAGGGTATGAGCTTTCGCTGCTGCTGTTCCGTCTGACCGGCCGCCCTGCCGACATCTGGGCTGCCATGATCACGGGATTATTTGGCATGTGTGTCTTCGCGCTGGGCGTAAAAATCGTGACGGAAATAGGCCAGCGGCATCATAAGGGCGGGTGGTTTGACAGATCACGGGGCAGGCTGATGATCGATGGCACTTTAGAAGCGATGGACCGTATTGCGCGCGGTGATTTCAGCGTCTTTGTGCCGGTGGACGAGCACAACCCCTTTTCCGAGATCACCGAGAAGGTCAACAAAATGGCGCGGGAACTTGGATCGATGGAGAACCTGCGGCAGAATTTTATCTCCAATATCTCGCATGAAATACAGTCGCCGCTGACCTCTATCAGCGGATTTGCGGCGCTGCTGAAGCAGGAAGCGGCTACCCCGGAACTCCGGGCGCACTATATCGATGTGATCGAAACGGAGGCCAAACGGCTTTCCCGGCTCAGTGAAAACCTCCTGCGCCTCTCGATGCTGGAGAATGGCGCACAGCCAATGCGCGTTACCTTGTTTTCGCTGGATAAGCAGATCCGGAATGCCGTGCTGATGCTCGAACCCCAATGGGCGGCGAAAAACCTCGATATTTCCGTAGCGCTCGAAAAATTGAGTTTCAGCGGCGAAGAGGAGCTTTTAGGCCAGGTGTGGGTGAATCTCTTACACAACGCCATCAAATTCACCCCGGAGATGGGAAAGATCAGCGTGACGCTTTGTAAAGGGGAGCGCGGTGCGGTCTGCCGCATCGCCGATACCGGGACAGGCATCCCGGAAGAGGATTTGATGCACGTCTTTGAACGCTTCTACAAGGCCGACAAGGCCCGCGACCGGACGCTGGGCGGCAGCGGCTTGGGGCTCTCCCTGGTGAAGAAGATCGTGGAGCTGCATGGCGGCATGGTGACGGCACAAAGCGAGCCCGGCCATGGCAGCACATTTGAGGTGACAATGCCTATTTCAAAATAACTACCCGGTTTACATTCCGTTTACGCTGCATTTAACCTCCGTTTAATTGGCGGCGATACAATAAGGCCATCAATTGAACGGAGGAATTTTTTTATGTGTATAATCCCTGCTCTCAAACAGAACGGTACGGCGTTAAGCCCGGCCGCCCCGGGGGTGCTCGCATGACGCCCATCATTGCTGTAAACGGGCTGGTCAAACAATACGACCGGGCCAAGGAGCCCGCGGTGAAGGGCGTGAGCTTCGATGTCGCCGAGGGAGACTTCTTTGCCTTCCTTGGCCCCAACGGCGCGGGTAAGACGACGACCATCTCCATACTGACCACGACGCTGTCCAAGACATCCGGCAATGTGACGATCGCGGGATACGATGTGGAAAAGGAAGCGCGGCGCGTGCGCGAGGAGGTGGGCATCATCTTCCAGCAGCCCAGCCTGGACCCGTCGCTTTCGACGGAAGAGAATATTCGCTTTCACGCCTGCCTGTACGGGCTGTACCGCTACCGGCCCAGCTTTCAACTGATGCCCGCCGCGTATAAGGACCGTGTGATGGAGCTCGCGGAAATCGTCGGCATCAAGGACGCGCTTTTTAAGCCGGTCAAAAAGCTTTCCGGCGGGATGCAGCGCAAGCTTGAGATTATAAGGAGCCTGATCCATACGCCCAAGATTTTGTTCCTTGACGAGCCGACGCAGGGATTGGACGCGGTGAGCCGGCGCAGCCTGTGGGAATACATCGACGGCGTCCGAAAGCGGAACGGCACAACGGTGTTTTTGACCACGCACTATATCGACGAAGCCGAGCATGTCGGCAAGGTCTGCATCATCAACCACGGCAAGGTCGCTATCTCCGGCTCGCCCGAGGAGATGAAGGCAAACCTGCTCAAACAGGAACTTGTGCTGGACGCGCCGGACAGGGGGCGGCTGATCCGCGAGCTTAGCGGGATGGACCTAGATTACCGCTTTGACAACCATATTATCGTCCCGTATGAGGGGACAGCGCAAAAGATCATCGCGGGGCTCACAACGGAGCTGACGATGCTGCAAATCCGGCAGCCGTCGCTGGAGGACGCGTATGTGGAATATCTCAAGAGAACGGAAGGTGCGGCCGCATGAACGAAGCAGTTTTGGGACAGACCAGAATCCAATCCAGATTTCTGCGGGAGCTGAACGCCGTGGCGACCATCGCGGCGCGGGACATCACGCTGTTCTTTAAGTCGCCCGGGATGATCATCATGAGCCTTGCGATGCCGCTTTTGATGATGGGGATGCTGGGCGGCAGCCTGTCGCAGAACATGGCGGGCAGCCTCCAATTCAATTACGGGCCGTTCATGCTCGTCGGCATGCTGGTCAACATGCTGTTTATGACCACGACGACCGGCATCACCTCACTGGTGGAGGATCACTTCACGGATTTCACGCAGGAGATGATGATCTCTCCGGTATCGCGGTACGCCATCGTCATCGGAAAGATCGCCGGGTCATCCTTCGGCGCGGTCGTCAGCATGCTGGGGACGCTGATCGTGGGGCTGGTTATGGGCATTACGCTGCCCGTGGGCCAGATGCTTTCGATCCTCGCGCTGTCGCCGCTGATGTGTCTGTCGGCAGGCGCGCTGGCTATGATCGTAATCGGGCTGGTCAAGAGCAACAGGATGGCCAACATGGCCGTGATGCTGATCACCATGCCGCAGATGTTCCTTTCCGGGGCGATCATCCCGATCAACAACGCCAGCGGTGTGCTGCTCGTTTTGAGCCGCGTGATGCCCATGACGTACTGCCTTGATCTGGTACGTGCGGTGGTTTATGCGGGAACGCCGGAATATGCAAGCGTGGTGCTCTTTAATCCCGCGGTGACGCTCATTGCCATCATTGCGATTACGGTTGTTTGCCTCATCGTCGGCACGTTCTTCTTCGCCCGAAGCGAGAAGAACAGGTAACAGGGGCGGCTGAAGCATATCGCATATAGAAGCAATAAACAAGGGGCGCATATCGCGCCCCTTGCTGGCATGCATCAAATGTATATCATTCTATCCGGGAGATCGGAATGGATACGCTTTTGAGTATACGCATCATCCATTCCGTACCTGCGAGATGTTTTCTTCCGTCAGGGCCATATACTGGATTTGAATTTCCGAAGCGCCTCCAATGTGCGCGTTTACCCACGCATTGTATGCGGACGCGTCTACCGGGTTCGTGGTGTCATATTGTCCATCCTCCATAATATAGTAAACAACCCCCGTCCCGCTTTTATCGATATCGCTCGGGAATGGACGATTCTGATAGTCTGTTTCCGAAAAGCCTTTGTCCCATGCATCTACCATGCCAACCGGTGTATAACGATCCGAATTCGCATCGTATTGATACAGGCTGTATGGCCAAAAGTCACCAGCCAGCCCTTGATTGTGAGACCATCCCGCTTCGACAACTCCATTCTCATAAAACGTCAGCGACGGGAATTCCTGCAGTTCCGTTTGCAATAAGCCAGATTCATTGTCGTAGGCGAATATATATCCTGCCATACCCGCTGTAGCTGTGGTGGAATACAACAGGATCAACTCGTCTTTTCCGTCGTGATCCACATCATAAACGGCAAACTGGTTTTCCGCTATATCACCAAATTGTTCCCCGGTGTCGGTGCCATCGGGAAGCATATGGCGTTGGAGCAGGGTTTCAAGCGCGGCAGCATATGCAGGATACGTCCCATCAACAGAATCGGCAGTTTGATCAGGTGCTGCCGGTTGGCTTGTTGGCGCTGTCGGAGATGCTGACAAGGCAGGAAGAGGCGAAGGTTCACTATTCGCAGTGGCGTTAACCACCTGATTGCTGTTGCAGGCGGTAAGCGCCACGCATAAAACCATGGAAAGAATAAGGCTCAATATCTTTTTCATCTGAGAGATTCTCCTTTTTCACATGCAAGGATGTACAAATTGTGTACGGCAGGGTCACGCTTGTCTTCTGGTGATCCGCCTTCAAACAAAAGGTGCGCGCCGCAACAGAGGCACTGTCGCGGCGCATTGTTATAGAATGTCTTTTTCGCCGGATGCTGGCGGTTAACTCAATCATCCGCGCCTGCAGGGGCAGGCTCACTGTTGTTGCGGCGCGCTTCAAGCTCCGCCGCGGCTTTGGCGCGTTCCTGGTCCAGGATGCCGCGCAGCTGCGCCTCAAGCTGTTCGGCCAGTTCACGGTTGTCCTTTAAGAACAGGCGGGCGTTGTCGCGGCCCTGGGCCATACGCATATCCCCATAGGAGTACCATGCGCCGGTCTTTGCGATGAGCTTATACAATACCGCAAGATCGAGTATGGAGCCCTCGCGCGAGATCCCCTCGCCATAGATGATGTCAAACTCCGCCTGCTTGAACGGCGGGGCGACCTTGTTTTTGACGACCTTGACGCGGGTGCGGTTGCCCACAAATTCCGTGCCGCTTTTGAGGGTTTCAATCTTGCGCACATCCAGGCGGATGGACGCATAGAACTTGAGCGCCTTGCCGCCCGGCGTGGTTTCCGGGTTGCCGAACATGACGCCGACCTTTTCGCGCAGCTGGTTGATGAATACGACGACCGTATTGGTCTTTGAGATGGTGCCCGCAAGCTTTCTGAGCGCCTGGGACATTAACCTCGCCTGGAGACCGACATGGGAATCGCCCATATCGCCTTCGATTTCCGCCTTGGGCACGAGTGCCGCAACGGAGTCTACCACCACCACGTCCATCGCACCCGAGCGCACCAGCGCCTCGGTAATTTCAAGCGCCTGCTCGCCGTTGTCCGGCTGGGAGACATAGAGTTCATCCACGTTTACGCCGAGATTGCCCGCATAAACAGGGTCAAGCGCATGCTCCGCGTCGATAAAGCCCGCGGTGCCGCCATCCTTTTGCGCCTGCGCGATGATGTGCAGCGCAACGGTGGTTTTACCGGAAGATTCCGGCCCGAAAATTTCTATAATGCGCCCGCGCGGCACGCCGCCTACGCCCAACGCAAAGTCCAGTTCCAGGCAGCCGGTGGAAATGGTGGAAACGGAGATTTTGCCCGCCGAATCCCCCAGCTTCATAATCGCGCCCTTGCCGAACTGCTTTTCAATCTGGCTGAGCGCCATTTCCAGCGCCCGGGATTTTTCCACGCCTACGTTTGCCATGCGCACCCTCCTCGTCTCATCCGATGCAATCAGTATATCACAGCCGCTCATAGAGGAAAAGCAAAAAGTTTCGATACAGGAAACTTTTCTGTAAACTTTTCTGCAAAATGTATCTATTTCGGAAACATTATTCTGTTTGCGGCAACTCCAAAAGCGCGCGGCGCAGCACATCAAGCGCGTGAAGCACCGTCACTTCGCGCACACGGGTACGGTTCCCGGTGAGATGTAACTTCTTGACGATCACTTCCCGATTGGAGGCAAGGGCAACATATACCAGGCCCACGGGCTTTTCCTTGGTCGCGCCGCCGGGACCTGCAATGCCGGTGGTGGCAAGCGCATAATCAACGCCCGAGGTCTTGCGCATGCCGGCAGCCATTTCACGCGCGCATTCCTCGCTCACCGCGCCGTATTTGCGCAGCGTCGTGCTGGAAACGCCAAGGCGGCGCATTTTTGCGGCGTCCGAATAGGTGACGATGCCCTCCATAAAGTAAGCGGAGCTGCCGGGAATATCCACAAGCGTGGAGGAGACCATGCCGCCCGTGCAGCTTTCAGATACCGCAAGGGTCAGGCCGCGTTCCTCAAGAAGGGTTGCGCAGACGCCTGCAAGCGTAACGCCCTCGGTGGAGTATAAGACATCCCCGATACGGGCCTTGATGGCGTCGATCACGGGCGTTACAAGCGCAACCCCTTCCTCCTCCGTGGCGCAGCGCGCCGTCACACGGAGCGTGGTCTCGCCCGTTTTCGCATAGGGGGCAATGGTGGGGTTGTCCTGCGCGTCCATCAGGTCCTGTAGGGTATGTTCTACGGCTGATTCTCCCATGCCGAAGATGCGCAGTTCACGGGAGTACAGTTGATATCCGCTGCGCGCTTCCAGATACGGCATGACTTCGTTTTCAAACATGGGGAAAAGCTCTGAAGGCGGGCCGGGCAGGAGGATGGCGGCTTTTTCACCGTGCGGCACAATGCAGCCCGGGGCGGTGCCGTTGGCATTTTTCAAGATGATGCTACCCTTGGGGAAATCCACCTGCTTGAGGTTGTTTGGCGTCATCTCCCGCCGGAAGGCGGCAAAACGCGCGCGCAACGCCTGTTCGCTTTCGGCGTCCCGTTCCATGGACAGTTCGAACAGATCGGCGACTGTCTGCTTGGTAAGATCGTCCCCCGTAGGTCCCAGGCCGCCGGAGAGGATGACGATATCCGCGCGGGAAAGCGCGGTGCTGACCGCATCTTTTAAGCGCTGTGGGTTGTCGCCCACGGTGACCTGATGGTACACATTTACGCCCAGCGGCGCAAGCCTCTGCGCCATAAACTGTGCGTCGGTGTTGAGTACCTGTCCCATCAGCAGTTCTGTTCCGACGCTGATCAGCTCGGCAATCATGAAAAAGACCTCTTTTCTCTTAAGGTATCGCCACCTGAGGTGGCGACGAAAAATTATTTTATTTAATAGCGGGAGGGCTCACAGTTCGCAATGGTCGTATTGCGTTGCGGCAAAGCCGCTCCTGATACTCCCTTGCTCACTGGGACTCCGCCTCACTGTTTCCGCCACAGGCGGCGTTCGGCTTTGTCCTCCCCGCGCCCCCTCAGTACGAGTGCGCTAAAAGTTCTGTCATATCGAAGGCAAGTGTATTTGTTGACGCTTGAAAAGACCTTATTGGGGCGTTTTCATAGGGGATTCCCAAGGGATGAGTCCCTTGGGTGGGGTCAGGGGCAAAGCCCCTGTGGAAAATCAGGAAAACTTGATGCTGTTCCGGTTCTTGACCACATAGTCGATCGCGGACCAGAGCGTGAAGCCCACGGAAATCCAGACGATGATCTCATCAAGCGGGAAGTGCGGCCACCAAAGATACGGCCAGATGAGCGCCGCAACCACGGCCACGCATTGCGAGATGGTCTTTATCTTGCCCAGCCAGCTTGCGGCGATCACATTGCCGCTTTCCACCGCGACAAGCCGGAACCCGCTGATAAACAGCTCCCGCGAGACAATGATGATGACGGCGATGGGGGAAACGAACGCCCGTGCCGAGAGCATCATAAACGCGCTGCAGGTCAGAAGCTTATCCGCCATCGGGTCCATCAGCTTCCCAAAGCTTGTGACAAGGTTGCGCCTGCGGGCGATCTCCCCGTCCAAGATGTCCGTAATGTAGGCAAGGATGTACACGCCTGCCGCAATGATATCCCGGTAGGAAACCGGGAAGTAAAAGCAGGCGATAAAGACAGGCACGAGCAGCATGCGAAGGATGGTCAGCTTGTTTGGCAAATTCATATGCGTTCTTCTCCGTACATGTCGTATTCAAGCGCTTTGGTGAGGCGGGCGGTAACATAGGCGCCGGGTTGATGGTGGGTTTTTGCGGGGAGCAGGATCGCGCCGTCCACCTCAGGCGCTTCGGCGTAGGAGCGGCCGTAGCTCGTTCCCTGGCGCGTCGTTTCAATCAATACTTCCACCGTGCGGCCTACGCGCGCCTCGTTTCTTGCACGGGAGATTATTTGCTGCTGCTGCATCAGGCGGTCAAGGCGCTCCTGCTTGACGGCGTCCGGTACCTGGTCGGGCATATTGGCTGCGGCCGTCTGCTCTTCCGGGGAGAAGGCGAACGCGCCCAGCCTGTCAAACGGATAGTCGCGTAAAAAAGCGAGCATACTCTCGAATTCCGCGTTCGTCTCGCCGGGGAAGCCCACCATCATGGTGGTGCGCAGCATAAAGTCCGGCGCATGGGTGCGGATATAGGAAAGCACGCCCTCGATGTGCGCGCGGGTGCCCCTGCGGTGCATGCGCCGGAGCATGGTATCGTCTATATGCTGCAAGGGGATATCAAGGTAATTGCAGATTTTTTCATTGCCCGCAATGCCTGCGATCAGCTCCTTTGTCACGGTGTCCGGGTACGTATAGAGCACGCGCAGCCATTTTAACTGCGGGAGCTTTGTCAGTTCCTCCATCAAAGGCAGCAGCATGGGCTTGCCGTAAAGGTCCCTGCCGTAGCCGGAAGTATCCTGTGAGATGATGGTCAGTTCCGTTACCCCCGTATCGAGAAGCGACTTTGCCTCGTCAATGAGCTGCGGCATGGGCACGCTGTTGAGCGGCCCGCGGATCAATGGGATGGCGCAGTAGGTGCAGCGGTTGTTGCAGCCGTCCCCCACGCGGAGATAGGCGGTATAAAAGGGCGTGGTCAGCTTTCTGCCTGCCTTTGGCGCGCAGTGCGCGCTTTTGGGCAACAACCCCGGCAGCGTTTCGTATTCATGCACGCCTAAGAAATGGTCCACCTCCGGCAGACCCTCCACCAAATCCTTGCGGTAGCGTTCACTCAGGCAGCCGGTGACAACGAGCGTATTGCAGCGACCCTTCTTTTTATAGGCGGCCATTTCCAATATGGTATTGATGCTTTCCTGCTTGGCGGGTTCGATAAAGCCGCAGGTATTTACAATGAGCACTTCTGCTTGTTCCGGTTCGCTTACAATGCGGTGGCCTGCGCTTTCCAGGATGCCGAGCATCCGCTCGGTATCCACGCGGTTCTTGGAGCAGCCTAAAGAGATAACGCCGATGTCACTCATCCATATCCTCACTTGTGTCGGGCTGGTTGCCGAATAGTTGTTCATACTGCGCGCGGGTAATCAGAAGCTTTCTTGGCTTTGCGCCGTCAAAGCCGCTGACATAGCCGTGCTGTTCCATAATATCGATCAATCTTGCGGCGCGGGCGTAGCCTACGCGCAGCCGCCGCTGGATCATGGAAATGGAGGCCTGTCCGCTGTCTAATACGATGCGCACGGCTTCTCCCAGGAGTTCATCCTCCTGCTTGCCGTTGCCCTGCGCGCCGGCGCTTTCCTCCACGTCCATTTCCTCAAGCAGCTGCTCGTCGAATTCAGGCGTAAGCGCCTGGGATTTGAAGTATTGTACGATCCGCTCCACTTCTTCATCCGAAACATACGCGCCCTGTACGCGCACGGCCTTGCCGGCACCGTTGGGATGGAAGAGCATATCGCCGCGGCCCAATAGCTTTTCAGCACCGCCGGAGTCGAGAATGATGCGCGAGTCGATGGCGGAGGAAACCGCAAACGCAATACGGGAGGGGATGTTTGCTTTAATGAGGCCCGTGATGACGTCCGCCGAGGGGCGCTGTGTGGCGACGATCAGGTGGATGCCCGCCGCGCGTCCAAGCTGTGCGATGCGGCAGATGCTGTCTTCCACCGTATCCGGGGCGACCATCATCAAATCCGCAAGCTCGTCTATGATGATGACAAGCTTCGGCAGCTTTTCCTTAGGGTCCTTCTGGAGCTCGTTATACCGCTCCAGATCGCGCGCGCCGACCTTTGCAAAACGCTTGTAGCGCTCCGTCATTTCCCGCACACCGCCCGCAATCGCGCCCGCGGCCTTCTTGGGGTCCGTCACGACGGGCACCTTCAGGTGCGGCAGGATGCCGAATGCGGAAAGCTCCACCACCTTGGGATCGACCAGGATCAGCTGGAGATCGGAAGGCGCGCATTTGTAGATGAGGGAAATGATGATATCGTTGATGCATACGCTTTTGCCCGAACCCGTTGCGCCCGCAATCAGAAGGTGCGGCATTTTCGCAAGATCGGCAACAATCACCTTTCCGGCGATGTCCTTCCCTAAAGCAAGCGTGATGGGGGATTTTGCGGCTGCGAACTCCTTGCTGTCCACCACATCCCGCAACACCACTGTTACGGTATCCTTATTCGGCACCTCGATGCCCACAGCGGCCTTCCCGGGGATCGGCGCTTCAATACGCACGCGGGGGGCTGCAAGCGCCAGCGCAATATCGTCCGAAAGCGCGGTGATGCGGTTGACGCGCACGCCGGGTGCGGGCGCCAGCTCAAAGCGCGTGATGACGGGGCCGACGCTGATGTTGACCACCCTTGCTGAAACATTGAAGCTTGCAAGCGTATCCACCAGAAGCTTGCCTTTTTCCGCAGGCGATTCATTACTGCGCGCATAGCTAGGGGGGGAGGGGTTTAACAGGCTGAACGAGGGTGCCACATACGGCACATCCTGCCCATGCGGCGGAGGGATGGGCGGCTCCGCCTTCTGCTCGGGCGCCATGTTCAGCTTCACCTGCACAGGCGGGGGAGTGGAAGGGGAGAAGGGCAGCGGCTCCGGCATGAGCTTTTTGGGGGAGCGCAGCGGCGTTGCCGCAAAATCATCCGGCTCGAACGGCGGGAAATCCTCCATATCCGATTCCGCTTCCATAAATACAGGCGGCTGCGGAATGGACACAGGCGCTGCCTGCATCACGGGCGGGATAAACGGATCCGCTACATTTTCTATGTCGGGAACCGCTTTTTTTTGCAGCGGTCCCTCTATGGGCATAAAGCTCAGCCCGTCCTCCGCTTGCTGCGCGCGCCTGCGGGCAGGCTTGCGTATGCGGGGCGCGGGAATCATTTCCTCTTCATCGATGGTTGCGGTATAAAGATCGCGCCGCGCGGCCCGCGCCTGCGCCACCTGCTGGATGCCCTCTTTCATTTTTGCGGATACCTGCTGCCCGGTCTTGCGCAGCGAAATGCTTGTAACAAGCAGGACAATGATCAAGATGCCCGCAATCAGGAAAATATAAGAGCCCGCCTCGCCAGTTAAGAGCAGCAGCGGGTAGGAGAGCATTGCGCCCAAAGCGCCGCCGCCAGAAAGCTGGGCCGTTCCATAGACGTAAGCATCCCTTATGTAAATCAGGAACGAGGTCTCCCCCAGGATGGGCCGTGCGATCACATGCAGCAAGGCAAGCGCAAGCCAGATGCCGGTAAGCACAAGCGCCGTGCGGCCCTTCCTGGGCTTTTGGTCCGCGACGGCGATCAATGCGATGCCGCCGATGACGCATGCGGGCGGCAGGGCATACGCAAACAGGCCGCCCAGTCCATAGGAAACGGACCGGATGGCGTCCCCAATGATACCGGCCTGTCCAAAATAGATGCAAGCGCCAAGAAAAACGCCGATTGCCGCGAGCACCACGCCCCAGATTTCCCGGCGGGATTGCTCTGCTTCCTTGCGTTTTTTAGGCCTTCTCTTTGCCAAACCCGCACCTCCGTCCAATCGTTTGCGCACTTTTGTCACTACGCAGGGCAACGCCGCGCATAAAAGCTCAAACTAATTATACCATAGAAGCGCAGCGGATAATGGTATAATTCGCGCATGTGCGTTCGCCCCAAGGGGGAAAATCGCACGCGCATAAAATAAGCTGTATAACAGCCCACCCGGGGCTGTTATACCATAGAAAAGCAGCGGATAATGGTATAATTCTCGCACGTGCGTTCGCCCCAGGGGCGAAAATCGCACGTGCATAAAAATAAGCCGTATAATAGCCGCCTTGCGGCTATTATAACGCATTCGTATGCAGCACGCAAACCGGGAGATATTCCTGAACGAAAGCTGAATATTCCCGGTATCCGGGCGGCTTTTGGGGAGAAAACGGCTTCCCTTTTGGGAGCCATTGACGTATATATCCGCTGTGCTATAATGGCGGAAGTGTGCAAAATTTGAAGAAATCTGTTGTGTAAGATCGAATGGGAGGAATTTGCCATGCGGCTGCTGCAGGGGTTTGCGGGGATGCTGAAGTGTGAGTTTGCGGGGTACAACGCAAAACTGTTCAGCAAGGATATCTTGGCGGGGGTCACCGTGGCGGCGGTTGCGCTGCCCCTTGCGCTTGCCTTTGGCGTGAGCAGCGGCGCTTCCGCTGCGGCAGGGCTTGTGACCGCCATCATCGCAGGGCTTGTTATCGGCTCGCTTTCGGGCGCTTCCTACCAGATTTCGGGACCAACGGGAGCTATGACGGCCATTTTGGTGTCGTTGGTGGGGCAGTACGGGCTAAGCGGCGTATTCCTTGCGTGCCTGCTTTCGGGCGTGCTGCTCATACTCGCAGGCATCCTGAAGCTTGGGGATATCGTTTCGTTTATTCCGCTGCCCGTTATCACCGGATTTACGTCCGGCATTGCCGTGATCATCGCGCTGGGGCAGGTCAACAACCTCACCGGCCTTGTTTCCGCCGGAGATGAAACGCTTGAGCGGGTTGTGAGCTACTTTACGCTGCCGCAGACACTCAACCCCACCGCGCTCATCATGGGCCTGGCGGTCATACTCCTCATTGTGTTCTATCCGAAAAAGTGGGCGCAATACTGTCCTGCTTCTCTTGTTGCGATTATCCTCGCAACGGGGGCAAATATTCTCTTCCGCCTGCCTGTTGCAAGCGTTGGGGAAATTCCCCGTACGCTGCTGCTTGGAGAGCGCCTTGCGTTTTCCGATATTCAGTGGAAAACCCTGCGCGGGCTTATGATGCCCGCTATCAGCATTGCCGCGCTGGGCATGATCGAGAGCCTTCTCTGCGGCGCAAGCGCCGGACGCATGAAAAATGAGAAGCTCAACGCCTCCCAGGAGCTCATCGCGCAGGGCATTGGCAATGTGCTGCTGCCGTTCTTTGGCGGCGTCCCCGCAACGGCGGCGATTGCCCGTACAAGCGTTGCTATTAAGGCGGGCGGCCAGACGCGCCTGACGGGGATTGTCCATGCGCTGGTACTGCTGCTTTCCATGTTCATGTTGGGCAGCGTGATGTCCATGATTCCGCTGTGCGCGCTTGCGGGCGTGCTGATCATGACGGCGTGGCGTATGAATGAATGGCATGCCATCAAGGAGATTTTCAACAAACGCATTGGCAGCGCCATGCTGCAGTTCTTTGTTACCATGGGCTGTACCGTTGTATTTGATCTCACCGTTGCCATCGTCATCGGCGTCCTGTTCTCGGTGATGACGTTTGTGATCAAAGTCTCCCAGATGCAGGTCACGGTCAGCGACGTCATCCCGGCGAGGCTCAAGGGCGACGCCGCGTTTACGGAGAAGCTTTCGCATACAGGCGTTGTGTATATAACGGGGCCGCTATACTTCGGCTCCGTGCGCCGGATGGAGGATGCGCTCACGGCGCTTGCCGGCAAGAAGCAGGTGATCTTCTCCCTGCGCGGCGTATCCATGGCCGATCTTTCCGGCGTACAGGCGCTGCAGGAAATTTGCGCCCGGCTGATGGAAAACGGCGCCGGCGTCTATTTTGCGAGCGTACAGCCTTCGGTTCAGGAGATGTTTGAACGGCTGGACCTGATCGAACAGGTCGGGCAGGATCATTTCTACTGGAGTACGGACCAGGCGCTCGAACAGCTGGCGGCTTGACATGGCAAAAACAGCGGCAAAGTGATCTCGTCACTTTGCCGCTGTTTGGAACCGCAGGTGCGATTCTTTTATTCGCGTTCTATGCTAGCAGCATTTTCAAAAAGAGCTGCGGGGTCACGGGGGGACTTAACGCGAAGCCCTGGGCCTGCGTGCAGCCCGCGTCAATAAGCACCTTTAGCTGCTCTTCATCCTCCACGCCTTCTACAATCAGCGGCAGATTCATTTGCTGCGCTGCAGAAAGCGTTTCCAGACACGCGGCAAAGGCGTCCGTATCCTCCGGACGCAAGCCGCCGCAGTAAAATTTTATGGCGTCAATTTCAAACGCACAAAGGCGCTCCAGGAGAAGAGCGTCTTTTTGATATCCGTCAATCAGGCAGCCGCAATGGAACGCGTGAAATTGTTTGATGGCCTTAAAGAGCGCTACGGGATGCTCCTGTGCCTGCATGGCGGAAAATTCAAATGCCAAAAGGGCGGGCGGCACTTCATACTTGCGGATGCAATCCTTCACGGCGCTGACAAATCCGGGCGCATAGAGGGAAGGGGTGGAGATATTTACGCTTACCGGAACGGCGGCAACGCCTGCTTGCCGCCACTGCGCAATGCACAGGCACGCCTGTTCAAACGCGAACAGGTCGAGCGTTTCCGCATACCCATAGCGTTCTGCCGCCCCAATGAATTCCCGTGGGAACCGAATGCCGTGCGGCGGGTCGTTCCACCTGAGCAACGCTTCCGCGCCGATGATGGTAAGCCCGGGCAGAAGGTATCTGGGTTGCAGGCAAACAAAAAACGCTTGTCCCGCTACGGCGTGAAACAACGCTTCGGCAGGGTGCTGCGGCTGAACCGGCACAACGTCATGTTCCATTCCAAATACCTCCTTTTTCCGACAATGATGTATACCTTCACAATACGGCAGGCGGGCCATACAGTCAAGCGAATTCACGCACCCCCAAATAGCACAGTTACCCCTTTGTTTTGCTGTAAATGAGGTGCGGCATGTCCTTTGTGCGGTAGTGCTTCACGAATTCGCGCTCCACCGTCATTCCAAGCTTTTGCGCGACCTTGCGGGAGGAAAGGTTTTCAGGGCGGATTTCCGCAATCACTTTTTCTGCGCCCAGTACGTCAAACGCATACTGCATACAGGCGGCAGCGCCCTCAAGCGCGTAGCCCTTGCCCCAGTAGCCTTTGTGGAGGATGTAGCCGAGGCCAATGTAGGGGACATCCTCCACCACTTCCACAATCGGCCCGATTGCGCCGATGAGGGTCGCGCTCGCTTTCTCAATCGCGGCAAAATGGGCAAAGCCGTCCTCGCGGTAACGCCGCATTGTACGCGTTATAAACGCCCGCACATCTTCTTCTGAAAATCCGTGTTCCCAGGCGTACATCACTTCCGGGTCCCTTAAAAACGCGCACAAGGCGTCAAAATCTGTTTCCTGTATGCGGCGCAGCCGGAGCCGAGGCGTTTCTAAAACATGCCCCATACGCTTAGCGGATAAAGTTCGTTCTTTGCCGCAGCTCCACCTCGGGCAGAGGGACACTGCTGCGCCTGCCTGCCTCGATACAGCGGAGCAGCCAGGATAGGTTTCTTGCAAGCGCACGCATGGTCTGCAAACCTTCCAAATCCTGCTGGATTTCCTCGGGCGTGTTGCCGTGGACCATGTTCCAGTATTGGGAGGCGGCAAGCGGCATGCCGGAAATCAGGAAGTATTTGTTGAGCTGGTCAAATGCGGCCGTTGCGCCGCCGCGGCGGCAGGTGACGATTGCGGCGCCCGGCTTTAGCGCAAAGCCGCCGCTCGCATAAAACATACGGTCTAAAAACGAGACGACCGACCCGGAAGCGCTCGCGTAATGGACGGGGGAGCCGACAATCATGGCGTCCGCCTGCTCCATTTTTGCGATTGCCGCATTGACGGTGTCCTGATAGACGCAGCGAAGGGACCGGGTCTCCCTGCAATAGCCGCATGCGGTACATCCACTTAACGGTTTGGAGCCGATGTGGAAAAGCTCTGTTTCGATTTCCAGCCGGTTGAGCTCATTTGCAATTTCAGTCAATGCGGTAAACGTGCAGCCTTCTTTGTGCGGGCTGCCGTTGATGAGAAGCGCTTTCATCCCTGGATACCCCCTGTTTTCAAGTTTTGTTTTCTCTTGCATCATAAAATGCGGCGGTGCGGGCCGGACGCTTATGCCGGTCCAAAAAACGCCTGCTGCCCGGAGCGCGTCACTTTTTCAAGGAAGGTGGCGATCTCCTGCGGGCTTTTTCGCATGCCGTCCCGGATCCAGGCCTCAATGACGGCAATGCTCCCGTTTGCGGCGAACGTATAAAGGAACTCCATTTGGTCCCTGTCGGGGGCCGAAGCGTGTGTGCCCCATTCTGTAATGCTCCAATCATGGGCCACATACAAAAGCCGCTTTAAAAATTCCTTATCCCCGTGCTCGGAAATGATGATCCCGCACAGGTCGCCGTTCGCCTGGATGGACTGGCAGATTTCAAGCAGGAAGTTGTTGATGGTGCGGGAAAACAGCGAGCGTTCGAGTGAGCGCATGATCTCGTCATACAGCTCGTCCTCAATCTGGCGAAGCAGGTCGAGCGGACTCTCATAATGTGTATAAAACGTATTGCGGTTGATATCCGCGCGGGCGCAAAGATCGGTGACGGTCAGCTTTGCAATCGGCTGCTCCCGCAGCAACTCCAGCAAGCTCTGCCGTAGTACCATTTTTGTATATTTCACCCTGCGGTCTTCTTTTTCCTGCCGCATAAGCGCCTGTTTTCCTCCGTTCACAATAAGTTTGAAATTGGGTTGCGCAGTTATCAGACACCAAGGCACATCCCTGCCCATTAACGGACAAACGCTAACGAACTGCCTGTTGATTGTCCGACACTATAAATCATAATATAATCATGCAAATAAAACAACACGGTGTTCGATAGAAAAAGGTCATACTGCGGCACTCAAGGGCTTGGAAAGGCAGGATACAATGGAACAGCAACTCTATATTGTAACGGGGGCTGCGGGGCATTTGGGCGGCCATGTCGTGCAGGAACTGCTCCGGCAGGGGAAGCGTGTGCGCGCGCTCGTCCTGCCCGGGGAGGATTGCGGCGCGCTGATGGACTGTCCACAAGCGCGGTTGACGCAATACACAGGAGACGTTTGCGACAAAACCTCCCTCCAGCCGCTGTTTGAGAGCGATGGCCCCGCATCCTTTACCGTCATCCACTGTGCGGGCATCGTCTCCATTTCCGGCCATGAGGACCCGAGAGTCTATGCGGTGAACGTTGGCGGGACCGCCAATGTTGTACAAACATGCCTGGAGCATGCTGTAAAGCGGCTGGTCTACGTCAGCTCCGTCCACGCCATCCCGTTGCTGCCGCAGGGGCAGGATATGCGGGAGATTTCCCATTTTGATCCCAATGCGGTTATTGGATATTACGCAAAAACAAAAGCAACGGCGACACAGCTTGTATTGGATGCGGCAAAGCAAGGACTCGACGTCGTAACGGTGCATCCCGCGGGGATCATCGGCCCCAAGGGGCTGCCTACCGGGAATATGGCGCATTTGATCGCAAGCTTTTTAGGCGGAAAGTTGCCTGCCGCAGTGCGCGGCGGGTTTGATTTTGTGGACGTACGGGATGTGGCGCGCGGCATACTGCTTGCGGCGGAGAAGGGGAGAAGCGGGGAAGGGTATGTGCTTTCCAACCGGTTTATTCCGTTCCGGGAGCTGTTTGATACGCTTTCCGAGGTGGCGGGCAAAAAGAAGCTTCGGGTATACCTGCCCGTGTGGGCGGTGAAGGCCATATTGCCGTTTACGGAGCTATACTACAGGCTCTCGAAAAAACCGCCGCTGTTCACACGGTACTCTATATTCACCATTACGAACAACGCCGCGTATTCGCATGAAAAAGCGACCAGCGAGCTCGGGTACAGCACCCGCCCGATAAAAGAAACGCTTCTGGATATTGTGCAGTGGCTCAAGCGTTCTAATAAACGCAGGCCGCTGCCGCAATAATGCACATTCAATAGGATTTTTGAAAGCGCCGCTCACAAAGCGGCGTTTTTACCTGTATTGTGAGTATGGAAGTCAGCAGCAGGCAACAGCTTTTCCTGTTGGCAGCAACGGAAACGGAATTTCCCTGCTTGTATATCTGAAAAATTTATGATAGCTTGAATGTATACTAAAAAGGTTGGGTATCAATAAGACAGGAGGATCAGAAACGTGCAAAACGTGCGGCAGATAACAGAAGGAGTTTATTGGGTAGGCGCAAATGACAGGCGGATTGAACGGTTTGAAAACATGTTTCCGCTGACAAACGGCGTTGCGTACAACGCATACCTGATACTGGATGAAAAGACCGCCATTTTGGATACCGTGGATTCTTCCGTCAGCAGGCAGTACCTTGAGAATGTAGCGTATGTACTGGATGGGCGTCCGCTTGATTACCTCGTCATCAACCACATGGAGCCCGACCATTGCGCAAATATTGAAGAGCTTGTCCGCCGGTATCCCGGTGTGCGCGTCATCGGCAACAAAAAGACGTTCCAGTTTTTTCAGCAATACTACGACATGGACATTTCAGAAAACTGCATGGAAGTGCAGGAGGGGCAGGAGTTTTCCCTTGGAAGGCATACGCTGCGCTTCTACATGACGCCCATGGTGCATTGGCCTGAGGTGATGATGACGTATGAGACGTCGCATCAGATGTTGTTTTCTGCGGATGCCTTCGGGGCGTTCGGCGCACACGCGGGCAACCTGTTTGCGGACGAACTGGATTTTGAAAACCTGTACTTGGACGAAACACGGCGCTATTATGCCAACATTGTCGGTCGGTTCGGCGCACAGGTGCAGGCGGTACTAAAAAAGCTTTCCTGCGTGCCTGTTTCTATCATCTGCCCGCTGCACGGCCCCGTGTGGCGTGCGAACCTCTGGTATCTTATGGAGAAGTACGATAAATGGAGCCGGTATGTGCCGGAGCAAAAAGGCGTGGTGCTCTTCTACGCCTCCATGTATGGCAATACGGAGAACGCGATGCTGCTATTGGCAAACAAGCTTGCGCAGCGCGGCGTCACGGATATGCGCACGTATGACGTCAGCAAGGCCCATGCCTCCTATATTATAGCGGATGTATGGAAATACAGCCATTTTGTAATCGGTTCGCCAACCTACAATATGTCGCTTTACTATGGGATGGATGCCCTGCTGCACGAGCTTTCGGTGCTCAACCTGCAAAATCGTTCCGCCGTAATCATCGGCAACCATACGTGGGCGAGCGCCGCGTTAAAAGCGATGGAAGAGCGGCTTGCCGCCATGAAGAATATCACCGTGCTCGGTACGCTCGACATCCGTTCCAGCCTAAAGGGGGAACAGGAACTCGATATGTTGGCGGACAGCATTGCAGCGTCCGTGCTTGCCCCATAACCGCCCATCCCGCCGCAAGCGCGGCGTGAAGATAAACAAAAATAAAGAACAAAGGAGTTACACAACATGTTTGAGCAGATTGCATTGACATATGATTTTAAAGCGCTGGAGCCCCATATTGATGAGCTTACGATGGTGACGCACTATACCAAGCACCATGCAGCTTACACCAAGAACCTAAACGACGCGGTAAGTAAGGACGCCTCCCTTTCCGGCAAGCGGATTGAGGACATCCTTTCAAACCTTTCCTCTATTTCTGATGAAGGGCTGCGCACCGCCATCCGCAACAACGGCGGCGGGTTCTACAACCACAACCTCTATTTTGGAACACTCTCCCCTGATGGCGGCGGTGATCCGGACGGCACGCTGCTCAAGCAGATTGCTGCAGACTTCGGTTCCGTCGACGCTTTGAAGGAAAAAGCGACCGCAGCGGCCATCGGTCGGTTCGGTTCCGGCTGGGCGTGGCTGAACACGGACGCCTCCGGCAAGCTTTCTGTAAGTTCCTCTTCCAACCAGGACAATCCGCTGATGGAGGGGAAGGGATTGATCCCCATCCTCGGCATCGATGTGTGGGAGCACGCGTATTATCTCAAATACAAAAATCTGCGTGCAGACTATGTAAAAGCGTTCTGGAATGTGGTAAACTGGGCGGTGGTTGCAAAGCTGTATGACGCAGCGCGCAGATAAGAGCAGGTGTGTTACGAAGGGCGCTCCGGTTCCGGAGCGCCTTTTTCTGCAAAGAAAGGGTTTGATAGATAATATATTATTTCAATCCCTTGACATTGCGGAATGAGGCGTTTAACCTATATTCATATATAAATTATATGAAATAAGGGAATGCGATCCGCCCTCAAACACCCGGGTGAAGGGGACAGAGAATATGGACCAAAACAAGCCCATGATTGAAATACGGAATTTGTCGAAGACGTTCCGGGGCGCAAACGGGGAAGTGCACGCGCTCAAGGGGATCGACCTGAGCATACAGCGCGGGGAAATCTTTGGGATCATCGGCATGAGCGGGGCGGGCAAAAGCACATTGGTGCGCTGCATCAACTTTCTGGAAGCGCCCACGGAGGGTACCGTGGTGCTCGATGGAAAGGATCTCTCTCAGCTGAAGCGCAAAGAACTGTACGCGGCCCGGCAGTCTATGGGGATGATCTTCCAGCAGTTCAACCTGTTTATGCAGCGTACGGCGCTGCAGAACGTCTGCTTTCCTATGGAAATTGCGGGCGCGTCCAAGCGGGAAGCAGTTGCGCGCGCAAAGGAGCTCCTTTCCCTTGTGGGGCTCACGGAAAAGGAAGGCGCATATCCTTCCCAGCTTTCCGGCGGGCAGCGGCAGCGCGTGGCGATTGCGCGCGCGCTGGCGATGAATCCGAAGGTGCTTTTGTCCGATGAGGCCACAAGCGCGCTTGATCCTGCGACGACGCAGGAGGTGCTCTCGTTATTAAAGGATATTAACCAGCGTCTGGGCATCACGATTGTTGTCATTACGCATGAAATGCGCGTGATCGAAGAGGTCTGCCACCGTGTCGCCATCATCAGCGACAGCCGCATTGCGGAGACGGGAAGCGTTAAGGAAGTGTTCACCCGCCCGCAGTCCGAAGCGGCGCAGCGCCTTGTTTACCCGTTTGGCGGGGAGGGCGCACAGTTTGTCGGCTCCCGATGTTGCCGCATCGTATATGACGGCGGCTCCGCGTTTGAGCCAACCATCGCGCAGATGGTGCTGGAATTCAAGGAGACCGTCAACATTCTGTTTGCGGATACCAAGAACATCGACGGAAAGGCGTTTGGGCAGATCGTGATTCAACTGCCCGAGGCGGACCGGATGGCGCGCAATATGATGGAATATCTCCGCTCCAGAGGATTGAGCGTAGAGGAGGTGGAAGGCTATGTTTGAGCCCGATGTCATACAGATGATCCAAAAGGGCATTGGAGAGACGCTCTACATGGTGCTCACCTCCACCGTGCTCGCTTACGTGCTGGGCCTGCCGCTTGGAATCCTGCTTGTGGTGACGGCACGGGACGGCATCCGTCCCAACAACTGGGTGTATAAGGTGCTTGATATTTTTATCAACCTGATCCGCTCATTACCGTTTTTGATCCTGGCGCTTGCGATATTCCCGGTGACGCGCTTTATTACCGGAACAAGCATTGGACCCAAGGCGACGATCGTACCGCTGGTGGTCTCCGCAGCGCCGTTCATCGCGCGTATGGTCGAGTCCTCCTTTAAAGAGGTGGACCGGGGTGCGGTGGAGGCGGCGCAGTCCATGGGCGCTTCCCCCTGGCAGATCATTTGGAAGGTGCTGCTCGCGGAGGCGCGGCCGTCGCTCATTGTGGGCGCGGCCATCTCCATCACCACCATATTGGGGTATTCCGCAATGGCCGGCTTTGTGGGCGGCGGCGGGCTAGGCGATATCGCCATCCGCTACGGCTACAACCGGTATCAGACGGACATCATGCTGGTAACGGCAGCCCTCTTGGTGGTGCTTGTACAGATATTCCAGGAGGTTGGCATGCGAATTGCCAAACGTTCGGATAAAAGAAAAATTTAATCGGAGGAAGAAAATCATGAAGAAGTATGGTTCCCTGTTCGTTGTAGCGTTGCTTGCGTTTGCGCTGCTCATTGGCTGCGCAGCACCCGCGGCGCCCGCGGAAGCGACCCCCGCACCCGCTGAAACTGCTGCCGCTCCTTCGGAAGCGCCCGCAGCGCCTGCGGAGACACCCGCGCCTGTCGTCATCAAAATCGGCGCGACGCCCCTGCCCCATGCGGAAATTTTGAAGATCGCAAAAGAGCTCCTCGCGGCGCAGGGCTATGATCTCCAGATTGTGGAGTTTACCGACTATGTGCAGCCCAACCTAGCGCTCGACAGCGGCGATCTTGATGCGAACTTCTTCCAGCACAAGCCTTATCTCGACCAGTTCAATTCTGAGCGGGGCACGGACCTGGTCTCTGTGGCAAACGTCCACTTTGAGCCGCTTGGCATCTATGCAGGCAAGGCCGCAACTCTAGACGCACTCGAGGATAAGGCGCAGGTTGCGGTGCCCAACGACGCCACAAACGAAGCCCGCGCGCTGCTGCTGCTTGAAACGCAGGGCCTCATCAAGCTCAAGGATGGCGCAGACCTCAATGCGACCGCCAAGGACATTGTGGAAAACCCGAAGAACCTGCAGATCGTTGAAATTGCGGCGGAGCAGCTTGCACGCTCCCTGCAGGATGTGAGCATCGCTGTCATCAACGGCAACTACGCCATCCAGGCGGGCCTCAACGTCGCTACCGACGCGCTTGCAAAGGAAGACGCCGCTTCTATCGCAGCAACGACATTTGCAAACATCATCGTCGTAAAGAACGGCAATGAAAACGATCCGGCCGTCCAGGCGCTCATAAAGGCTGTTACCAGCCCTGAGGTGAAGGCGTTTATCGAAACTACCTATCAGGGCGCTGTTGTGCCGGTATTCTAAACAAAAGCACCGACCGATCAATGGAGACCCGTAGAAATACGGGTTTCTATTTTTGTTTTTGGAGCGCATGCGGCCCGAAATCCGGTTGTATGGCATATACTGGATTGTCATGTTTTGATGGGGGGTGAGCAGGGTGCAGTGGCAAGAAGAAATCCGGCGTCTTTGGACGGATTTCTTGTTTTGGATCCGGTACTACATCATCAGCCTGATGTTCGGGCTGCAGGATTTTCACTACGTAGCGTCCCGCGTGCTGCGCAACGCAACTGCGTTTGCCGTTGCGTTCGTGGCAATCTATGGGGAAACGAATGCGGGACGGCTGGGCGATCTGCTCGTGGAGCATGTTCTGTTGCTGACAAGCTATGTAACGGCAGTGCGGGCAGGGCGCGATACGGGGCCAATCAAAGCGCAATGGATGGAGAACGCGAACCAACTGGCGGAATTTTTAAGCGGCCTGAACCCATATTGGGATAAAGATGCATGGATGGAGCTTTTGCAGGAACGGTTCGGGCTCGAAGAACGGCTGATTCTAAGACTCCAGCAGGGGGATTTTCTAGCCGCGGTGAACCAGTTTGACGCCGCCCATTCCAATGCCGAACGGATCACTTCCTACATGCTGCGCGGCATTACCCTGCAATTTGGGGAGAACTTGCCTGTACAAAGCGGCAGCATGGAACAATCCGGGCCGGATTGGGCGCAGCTATAGGCGTGTGCCCGAACGGATGATACCGCCTGCCGGCGGTCTTTTTTCATGCTGCGGATGATCCGCTGCAGAAGGTATGCAGGCTTCACCACATTTGTGACAGGTGCATATTGTGTACTATGGATTGTTACATAAGGGAGGCATGCAGCCGTGAAAGGCATTATTCTGGCGGGGGGATCGGGAAGCCGCCTTTACCCGCTGACAATGGTGACATCAAAACAACTCCTGCCGGTTTACGACAAACCGATGATATTCTATCCGCTTTCCACCCTGATGCTTGCAGGGATACGCGATATCCTCATCATTTCCACACCGCAGGACTTAGGGCAGTTTGAACGCCTGCTGGGAGATGGAACGGAATTTGGCATTCGCCTTTGTTATGCCGCGCAGCCTTCCCCGGATGGCCTGGCGCAGGCATTTTTAATTGGAGAAGAATTCGTTGCGGGTGACCGCTGCGCCATGATCCTGGGCGATAACCTTTTCTATGGAAGCGGCCTGAAAGCGCATTTGCAGGAAGCGGCAGCCCGGGAACGGGGCGCTACCATATTTGCATACTATGTACAGGACCCGCATCGCTTTGGCGTGGTAGAGCTGGATGAGGAGGGCAAGGCGGTCTCCATCGAGGAAAAACCGGCCAGCCCAAAATCGAATTACTGCGTGACGGGGCTCTACTTTTATGACGCCGATGTCTGCGAATACGCAAAACGCGTCAAACCCTCGGCCCGGGGCGAGCTTGAAATCACGGACCTGAACCGCATGTATATGGAGCGGGGGGAGCTATATGTCGTACCGCTTGGCCGTGGCTACGCGTGGCTTGACGCGGGTACCATCGATACGCTTATTGATGCGGCGGAGTTTGTAAAGGTGATTGAAACGCGGCAGGGCGTCAAGATTTCTGCCCTGGAAGAGATTGCCTACCACAACGGCTGGATCACCAGGAAACAGCTCCAGGGCGCTGCGGAGCGGTACGGCAAATCCCGTTACGGCGCGCATCTTCGTGCGGTTTCCGAAGACCGGCTCTTATATTGAGGGAAGCGGCATGAAAATCGTAAAGACGGATATACCGGATGTTTGTATTTTGGAACCCGCCGCATATGGGGATGCGCGCGGCTGGTTCATGGAAGCATGGTCGGCCCGGACGATGGAGGCGGCAGGCCTTTTCTATGCCTTTGTACAGGATAACCACTCCTATTCCGCGCAGAAAGGCACGCTGCGCGGAATCCATGCGCAAAAGGGGGAGGCGGCGCAGGCAAAGCTGGTGCGCTGCACAAGAGGGGCGGTATTGGATGTGGCTGTGGATTTCAGGAGAGGCTCGCCGACGTATCAAAAATGGGTGGCGGTGGAACTTACGGCAGTAAACCGGCGACAACTGCTGATCCCGCGCGGGTTTGGGCACGCGTTTTTAACGCTGACGGACGATGTGGAGTTTTTGTATAAGACGGACAATTGTTATGTACCGGAGGCGGACCGCAGCATCCGCTGGAACGACCCGGCGCTTATGATCGATTGGGGAACGGATCGCCCCCTGTTATCGGAAAAGGACAACAATGCGCCGCACCTTCATGAAAGCGATCTTGACTTTGTATATGAGGGATGTCCATGACAACATATTTGATTACCGGAGGCGCTGGATTTATCGGCGCCAATTTTATTGTTTATCTCTTGGAACATGAAACCTCCGCCCGGATTGTCTGTCTGGACGCGCTGACATACGCGGGCAACCCGGAAACGCTTTCCGGTATCCGGCAGGAAGGGTTCCGCTTTATCAAGGGGGATATCACGGACCGCGCGTTGGTGGATGCGGTGTTTGAAGCTGAACGGCCGGATGTTGTGGTGAATTTCGCGGCGGAAAGCCATGTGGACCGCTCCATATTGGACCCGGCGCTGTTTTTAAAAACCAACATCCTTGGTACGGGCGTGTTATTGGATGCGTGCAGGGAATACGGCGTGGAGCGCTTCCACCAGGTATCCACCGATGAAGTGTATGGAGACCTCCCGCTGGACCGGCCGGACCTTCTGTTTGCGGAAGAAACGCCCATCCATACGTCGAGCCCGTATTCTGCGTCAAAGGCGGCTGCGGATTTATTGGTGCAGGCATATGCCCGCACCTACAGGCTGCCCGTGACGATCTCGCGCTGTTCCAACAACTATGGGCCGTATCAGTTTCCGGAAAAGCTGATCCCGCTGATGATCGTCAATGCCCTCAGCGACCGTGCGCTGCCGGTGTACGGCACGGGAGAAAACGTGCGCGACTGGCTGCATGTGGAGGATCACTGCGCGGCGATCAACCGGATTTTGCAGCGGGGCAGGGACGGGGAGGTCTACAACATTGGCGGAAACTGCGAGCGCACAAATCTTGCGGTGGTGAAAACCATCCTGCGCGCGCTCCATAAGCCGGAAAGCCTCATCCAATTTGTAACGGACCGCCCGGGGCATGACAGGCGCTATGCAATCGACGCTACAAAATTGCAGAAAGAACTGGACTGGACGCCGAAGATGCCGTTTACACAAGGCATACAGAGGACGGTGGACTGGTACCGGGAAAATCAAACATGGTGGACGCATATTGTAAGCGGGGAATACCGCGCGTATGAGGCCCGGCTGTACGGGGAGGGCGCAACATGAAATTCCTTGTAACAGGCGGAAGCGGGCAATTGGGGTCTGATGTTGAAAGCGTGCTCCGGCAGCGCGGGCTGGACTATTTAAGCGTTGGCACACGGCAGCTTGATATTACGGATGAAGACGCGGTGTTTGCCTGTATGCGGGCATACCGGCCGGATGCGGTGCTGCACTGCGCGGCGTATACCAAGGTGGATCAGGCGGAGGAGGAAGAAGAGCGCTGCCGCATGATAAATGCGGCGGGTACGCGGCACATCGCCCGCGCCTGCGAAGCCTGCGGCGCAAAGCTGTTGTATACAAGCACAGACTATGTGTTTCCAGGCACAGGGGAGACGCCGTATGAAACGGACGCTCTCACAGGCCCGCTCAATGTGTATGGGCAGACGAAGCTCGAAGGCGAGTTTGCGGTAAGGGAGGCGCTGGAGCGCCACTTTATCGTGCGTGTTTCCTGGCTGTTTGGAAAAAACGGCAACAACTTTGTAAAGACCATGCTGCGCCTTGGGCGGGAGAGACGGACGCTTAACGTGGTTTGTGACCAGATCGGCTCCCCCACCTATACGGCGGACCTGGCGGTGCTGCTGTGCGATATGGTAGAAAGCGACGTATACGGCACCTATCATGCCACAAATGAAGGATTTTGCAGCTGGTACGATTGCGCAAAGGCAGTCTTTCGGCTTTCAGGGGAGACAACGGAAGTTTTGCCGATTGCGACTGCAGACTATCCCACAAAGGCCAAGCGCCCGCTCAACTCGCGCTTGAGCAAGAAAAGCCTTATGGAGGCGGGATTTTCGCGTCTGCCCGCGTGGGAGGATGGGCTTTTGCGGTACGTAATGGCGGAGGACTATCTGGCAGCGCCGCTATAGGCTGGGGTACATGAAACCGGAAAGCGGCATCATAAAGAAAGCGCTCCTAAGTTGGAACGCTTTCTTTTGGCATACACATTCTTTGTGACTTTGGATGCTAACCGACAGAGGATGGCTTCTGCGCACTGCCCTGCGTCCGCGTCATGAAAAGGACGATGAGCAATTCCGCCGACAACAGCAGCAAATTGAGCGTCAGCGGAAACATTCTGTTTTGCTCCGACAACTGCCCGGCAATCCATCCGACAGGCGCGCTGATCAATAGAATCAGCGCAGTAATCAGGCTGTTGACCTGCGCGCGCTCCTGCGCCGGGATGGTGATAGACAGGAGCGACTCACACAAAGGCCCAAGCACGGCAAGCGCAAACGCCTCACATATGGCGGAAAAGAATACAACCCCGATGGCGGCTGCGCCAAACGGCTGGCATAGGAGCAGCGCACCTAAACCCAACCCATGCGCGCCAAGGCCAAGGAGCAAGGGCCGCCGGATTGAACGCATGTGGATATGCGAGGTAATGCATGCATAGACCGCTATGGTGACGATGGCCTTTACAGGCGGGAACAGGGAAAGCGCCCAGGTATGCATGCCATATGCGGTTGTCACAAACAGCGGCCAGAACGCCGCCTGTACGATATTGAAGCAGGTCATCAGCGCTATAAGCGCCACATACAGCAATAGGCGCGGCCGGGCAAGCGCAGCTGACAGCGCGCGCCAGCCGCCAAAGGTCAGGCGAATGAGGGACTGTCCTCTGGTTTCGTCCATGCGCTGCAGGCCGATCCCGCTTTCCCGCACCATGCGGTATTGCAGCAGAAACTTTGCGCTCATTGCCGCCATGGCAATGAGATATACGATCCGCATGGTCGGCACGAGCAGAAAACGGTCGATACACAGGCCGATGACTGGCGAGAGAAACCCCGCAAACAAGCCGATCAGATTGAACAGCGTGTAAATGTTGATCATCTGCGAGGCGTTGCCATCCTCAATGATCATACAGCTGAAGCAGTTGCCTGTGACCCGCCACATGCTGTTGAACAGCACTGCGCACAGGAAATACCAATAGCCCTGCGCCGCCGCCCAAAGGATGCAGGGCAGTGTCCAGCTCACAAGACCGAACAAAAGCATCGTCCGGCGTCTGCCGTATTTATCTACAATCGCCCCGGAAAACAGTGCCCAAAAGAATTGCATTGCAAGGCCCAGGCCAAGTACCATGCCGATTTCTACATCCCGCAGACCGATTGCGGCCATATACACGGAAGCAAACGGCAGGACCAGATTGTTTGGAATCGCCCATAACGGCTCTGTCACAACGCAGGCCCGTTGGTTTCCCCGGAGCGAACGCATGGTTCGCCATAAAGGATGCGGCGTTTTCATATACAAGTTCTCCTTATATTTTTTAGTACACATCAACTCCTTTCCAAAAAGAGGCACCGGCAGGTTTCATCAGACTTGGGCTTACGAACTGAATGCGCATGCTTTCATTCCGCCTTTGCTAAAATCGGGGATGTTTTTGTGAGGAAGATAAACCCATTATATTGGGATCTATAGCGGGGATCAATGGCGCAGGGTTTTACGGCAGATTTTATATCGAAATTCACACCTCACATTGATCCGGAGCGGGGCGGTTATCCTTAAATTCTATTGCGCGGCAGGTGTCGCCAGACGCATGCCCTGCGCGGCGTAGTAGGCCTCCAGCTCCTCAAGTCTGTTGCGGAATTCCATAGTTCCTTCATACGTTACGGTTGGATCCTCCTCCTGCCGGTTGACATAAGCGGGAATCCGGTTGATATGGATCACGAGCGCGCTGTTGCCGCCGCCCGCCCAGAAAGGCGTTATGCCGTCTTTGCCCTTGTTCCAGCCCTGCGCGCCGGTGATATCCACATTGCGCAACACCAGCCGCGCCATTGCGATCACCCGCGCGGCCTCCTGCGCGGAACATGCTTCCACCCCTTTGAGCACGATGCCCGCAAAGGGGACGAATTTGCTGACATACAGGCTGCTTAGATGCGGGAACTGCTTGATCTGGAAGAGAAAATCCGTATAATCCTGATATTTCGTCTCCGTTGGACTGATGCCCGCCAGTATTCCGGTGCCAAGGCTGATGCCCGCCTCGCCGATGCGCCAGGCGAACGCCTCTTTTTCCGCCAGGCTGTCCCCCGGCTTTACGGCGGCAAACAGCGCGGGGTTGCGCGTTTCAAATACCGAGCGCACCATCTTGACGCCGTATCCCTTGATCTCCCGCAGGGTTTCGAGCGACATAGCGGCCCCACAGTTCACATCGATCTGCGCCTCCGTAAACCCGGCGTTATAGATGCCGCGCACGATGGCAAGGATATCCTGCCCTTCACTACCCAATGTTGTGCCGCCGCTCAGGTGGAAATCGTATACGCCGTGGGCAAAGAGATAGCCCACCGCCTTCAAAATTTCCTCCATGGACAGCGCCTGCTTTCCCTTTTCCCGCCAATAGGGGCAATAGGTGCACAGCGGTTTTAGGTTGCACGCAAGCACCGTCGCGATGCCGCCGCAGGCTGTGAATATGGTTCCGTTCTCTCGCTCGCGCACCAGCCGTGCCGTTTCAAAAAGCGCCTCCGCGGCCTCATGTTCCTCTGAATGCGTAAACAGATACAGTGCTTCCGCATGTTCGATAGGCCTGCTTGTTGCCGCCTGCAATATGTTAAGATACTCCGCGTTCATTCTATAAGCCTCCCAGGCAGCTGTTTTCACCGTCCCACAGCCCTTCAGTCGTCAAAAGCTCCACGTTCACTTCACAGCCCTGCTGATATTGGATTTCCGGTTCAATTTTCAATATGCCGTTTGCGATAACCAGATTCTCGACCGTATCCCCCATGGCACTGACCGGATAGACGGCAAGCCCCCGCGCGATTTTGCTGACATGCACGCGCACATACCAGGGCGAGCTCTTTCGCGGCTGGTATTCGCTCATCAATATCGCGCGCACCCGTGGGCGCTGAAAATATCGCCCGCCGTAATAACGGTCCAGCACGCCGCCAAGCAGCAGTTCGGCCATCACCACGGCTGCGTGCGGCGGGCCGGGGATGCCCAATACCGGCTTTCCTTCCACCTGTGCAAGAAGAGAAGGGGAGCCGCCGGGATGGGCAAGTACGCCGTGCTGCACAACCGTCCCCACCGCTTCAACGGCGGACACGGTATCGTCGTTATACGCGCTTCTTCCCTTGCCCACGCCGCCGATTATGGCGATCACATCGCAGCATTCCGCCGCGTTTTTTATAATCCGGCCCAGTTCGTCTGCATCATCTCCCACCGGCGCGTAAAGCACGGCCTGCGCGCCGTATCGTTCGGCGACGGCCTTCACATAGATGCCGACAGACTCCATCTTCTTGCCATACGGCGGGGTAACGCCGCCCGGTACCAGGTCCTGCCCGGTGGGGATTACCGCCACGCGCGGCCTTTTGAAGACGGATACCGTCTCCACGCCGCCCATGCGCAACATCATCAGATGCTCCGGGCGAAGCCTTATGCCTGCCGGGATGATCTTCTCTCCCTCTTCCAGCGCGGAACCTGCGTAGGAGATACATTGCCCGGGAACCGGAGGTTCGAGGATGAGCATGCCGTCTTTTTGGTTGCGGCATTGCTCCGCGTGCAGCAGCGTATCACAACCATCTGGCACCGGCGCGCCCATTGGGACGACTGCGTAAGCGCGTGTAACAAAGGGATGGAATTCCGCATCCTCTTTGCCGCCGATCTCCTGCCAGTTGACCGCAACGCCGTCTTTCATCGCCACATTGCAGTTGGGCGTGGCCAGGAACGAATAGTGCGCCCGCGCGGTAATCCTGCCTGCCGCAAGCTCCAGCGGCATATCATCTATCGCGGGCTTTAGCTGGACAGCATGGAACAGTTTATTGAATGCCGCGTCGAGCGGGATGGGGGCACTTTTATGGCAATGGTTGCTGCAATCCCGGCAATCCCCGCACGCTTTGGGGGGCACTACAATCGAAGGCTTTTTCATGTCCGTACTCCTGACTGCATCAAACATCATAATCTGTAATCAACTCGGCGCACACCGTTTCCCCGGCTTCGAACACTTCTTTGCCGATGGGGGTGATAAACAATGCGTTGCAGGCGGTCATGAGAGTTACAAAGCCGTCTTTCGGGCTTAACACCTCGGCCGTATACCGCCCGCCATCCTCTTTGACATATAGGCGCACATACAGCTCCAGATGCGCGGGCTTTTGCACGTTCTGCTCCAGTATCACTTCCCGTGTTTTGCGTTTAGGTGTCTCTTGCCTGAGCATATGGTAAACGAGCGCCTTCACGCACCAATCCATCGCATAATAGGAGGCCAGCGTCGGCCCCGGCAGGTTGACGACGGGCGTTTCCCGCATGACGGCGAGTGCGATGGGGATGCCGGGAATGCACCGTATGCCGTGCTGGAACCACGTGCTGTGCTGTTCTAACAGCCTGCCCGCGTAATCTTCGCTCCCCATGGAGGAGCCGCCGTTGAGCAGAACGATGTCCGCATTCGCGCAGGCGTCCAGCAGCGCCTGCTCCATTTGGGCGGGATCGTCTTTTAATATCGGATAACAGCGCACCTGTGCCCCCCACTGGGCGAGCATGGCGCCAACCATGGCGCTGTTGCTTTCAATGTTTTGCCCCCGCGCGGGAGGTGTGCCGATGGGCACAAGCTCGTTGCCCGTCGGGAGATAGGCGACCACCGGCTTTTTATAAACGGGCACCCTGCAAACGCCCGCGGTGCCCAATAGCGCCAGATGCGCGGGCTGCAGCCGGGTGTTTTTTTTCAGCAACGGCTGTCCGGCGCGCACCGTGGACCCGCAGGGCTTGATATACTGCCCCTTTTTTACCGGCTCTTCGGGCGTAATGGTAATGGAGCCGTCTGCATGGCGGGTGACCTCCTCGGTCGCGACGATGGTATCATATGCATCGTCAAAGTCGTCCCCGGTATCCGCCAGCGCATAGGCGATGCTGCCCGTCCACGGAAACTGGCCGCTGCTTACTTCCATCAGCGCCTCATAGGATACGGCGACACCGTCCAGCATGGAGGCCCGGCATACCGGCAGCGTATTAAAAGAGGCAATATCTTCTGCCAGCACACGTCCAGCCACCTCTTGCAGGGGTACTTCCTCCATAGGCAAAAGCGGATTCCACAGCGTGCGGAGCGTATCGAGCGCTTCCATGCGCGTGATGTATTTTTCCCGATCCAGGTACATGATGGGGCTCCTCCGGTTGTTCAAAGAAAACAAAATATCGCAGGGACTTCAAAGGGTATGTTGAGGGCTCTGCCCGCAAACACCCGCTTAGGGGCGTAAATAAGCGGAACCCGGGGGTCTAAAACCGATTCACTGGATCGGTTTTTGCGCTTATAGCGCAACGACCCCGCTTCCCTTCGGGAAGCCCCTAAGAACCCATCCATGGAAATGCCTATTTTAGGGCGTCTCCGACGACGGGGATTCTCAAGGGACGTGTCCTTTGGGTAGGGTGCAGGGGCAAAGCCCCTGAAAAAGATTTATCAATACGTGAAGTGTCATGGGTACTTTTCTGACAATTGGGAGCGCGGCGCATGAATGCCATGCGCCGCGCCCGTTGCTTTTTTAGCCGATGATCTTTGCGATCTGTTCGTCGTTCATGTCATAGAGGAAGAAGTGGCTGTAGAAATACTTGATTTCTTCCTTGAGCTGGTCCTGCGTCATCACTTCGGGGTAAAGTTTGTTCATGGCCCAGAGGATGGTCAGCGGCTGCTCTACCGTGCGGTTGCCCCATACATGGGCGACGGTGGGCACCACGTACATCGCGCCGGACTTTACGGCGGTGACATCCTTGAGTTTACTGTCCTTCTGGATATCTTCAACCTGCTCGGCGGAAAGGAAAATCACATCGGGGTTCCATTTGAGCAGATCCTCCAGCGTATAGGTGAGCGCTTCGTCGCCGCGGCCATTGTCCGTCACGCTTACGCCGCCAGCCTGCTTGATCCACCATTCGGCGATCACGTGAGGCTGCTTGAACTCCGTCACGCTGCCGTACAGCACGTTTTTCTTTTCGCTGATCCCTGCGGAAAGCGACGCGGCCTGGGCAACGATTTTATCAAAGTACGAGATATAGTCGGCTGCGATATCCTGTACGCCGAAGATTTCGCCCATCAGGTTGACGGCAACTTTGACGTCCTCGGGTTTCGTCCAGGAGAGGTAGACCGCGGTAAGACCGTTTTCCGCAAGATACTCTACCGTTTCCTTCGTCATGGCAAAGCAGATATCAGGCTTTGTCTGCAGCACGGTTTCAATGACGATTTCATTGGCCTCTTCAAATACGGGCGCGCCCTTCATCTGCGGCGCAAACTCATACTGCATGGCCCACTTGTCGTTTTTCGTGAAGTTGGCGGACATGTCGTTGCAGATTTTAGAGCCCTGACCCATCAGCTCCACAAACGCGTTGAGCACGCCGATGGAACCAAAAGTTGCGATTGTTTCAATCTTTTCAGGCAGCACAACCGTGCGGCCTGCCATGTCGGTAACGGTGCGTTCGGGTGCTTTGGTAGGTTCGGGGGCGGCTGCAGGCGCCTCCGTTGCTGCGGGCGCGGGCGCTTGTGTGACGGCAGGGGCAGCCGGAGCTGCTGCGGGCGCGCAGGCGTTCAGGAGCAGCAGCAGCGCAAGCAGCAATGAGAGTAACGATACGGACCTGCTGGTTTTCATGGTTTGTTCCCTCCTCTAAGTTCTGGTTGTTTTTATGGGCATCCTCGCCGAAAATCCTTGGAGTTTCGGCATTTCAACAACGAGCAATGCCAAAGCTGCCGCTTTGACCACCTTCGCCGGAAATCCTTAGATTTCCGGCATTTCAACAATGAGCAATGTCAAAGCTATCGCTTTGACCACCCTAATTGATAAAAGGAATGCTTGCTTTTGCGTAGGCGTTCTCGCCCGCGGGCACATCGACGACGCTGACCGTCGTCTGGTAAAGCTCGGTCAAATTCTCGCCCGTCACCACAAGATCCGGCGGGCCGTCCCGCCAGATACAACCGCCGCGCATCAATGCCGCGCGGCCGCCGATCCAGAACGCATGATCCGGCACATGAGACGTCATCAGGACCGCATACCCATCCTGTGCAAGGGAGCGCACGACCCTTAGCATACGGATCTGGTTGCTGTAATCCAAATTGGAGGCAGGCTCGTCCATGATCAGCAGCCGCGCCTGCTGCGCAAGCGCGCGCGCGACGAGCACCATCTGCCGCTCACCGCCACTCATTTCCTGAAAAGGCTTTTCCGAAAGGTGATCGATCTGCAGGCGCTCCATAGCCTGCATGGCGATGGCCTTGTCCTTTTTCGCGGGGGCGGCCCCGGGTTTTAGCTGGGCGACGCGCCCCATCAGCACAACCTCGCGCGCTTCATACGGGAACGCCATGGTTGTACTCTGCGGCACATACGCCAAAAGGCTGGCGCGCTCCTGCGGCTCGATGGCGTAAATATCGCGTCCGCCAATGCGGATGACGCCGCGCCCCGGTTTTCTTAACCCCAACAAACAGCGGATCAGCGTGGTTTTGCCAGCGCCGTTTGGGCCAAGCAGGCTTAAAATCTCCCCCTGCTCCAGGCAAAAGGAGACGTCCTTTAACACCTCGTGTTCCGTACGGTAGGAAAATGAAATGTTCTTTACTTCCAGCATTATGACCAGGTCCTCTTTGTTTTTGCCAGCAACGTGACGAAGATGGGGGTCCCCACCAGCGAGGTCAGCACGCCAAGCGGAAGCTCCACACCCGGTACGCCGCGTATGACATTATCGATCAGCAGCAGCAGCACGCCGCCTATGAGGAAGGAGGCAGCCACGATCTTTGAATAGTTCGCGCCCACAAGCATCCGGGCGATATGCGGGACGATCATCCCCACCCAGCCCACGATGCCGCAGATGCTCACCGCGCAGACGGTGATCAGCGTGGAAGCCGTCACGACGACGAGCTTGGTCAGCGGCACGTTCACGCCCATCGTCAGCGCCTCATCCTCGCCTGCCGCAAGCGCGTTGATTTTGTGGCGGAAGAAGAACAGCAGCGCAAGGGAAACGATGGTGGCGGGCAGCATGATCAGCACATCCGTGCCTGACGCGCGCCCCAGGCTCCCCATCAGCCAGAAGGTGATGGAAGCGAGCGTATTGTCCGTATCGGCCAGCGTTTTGACGATGGAAAGCAGAGACTGGAACAGGCTTGATATCACGATGCCCGCAAGCACCAGTACGGTGATGCTGCCTTTTCCAAAGGATTTTCCAATAATATAAGAAAGAAATACCGCAAGGATACCGAATACGAACGCCGTCAGCTGCACCACCCACCAGGACGCCTGGTTTAAAAGCGCCAGCGCCGCGCCAAAGCCCGCACCCGCCGAAACGCCCAGCAGGTCCGGCGACACCATGGGGTTTTTGAACAACGTCTGGTACGATGCGCCCGCAACGGAAAGCGTACCCCCTACGAGAATACCCATCAGGATGCGCGGCAAGCGTACCTGCAGCACCACGGTTTCGAGCGTTCCCTCCCAATATACGGGCTGCGGCAGCACACGGTATGTTAAAATGTCCCACACCGTCGCGGGGGCGACCGGGTAGCGGCCGATCATGAAGGAGAGGAAGAACAATGTAAGAAGAAAAGCGAGCAGCAGGAGCATTTTTGTAGAAAAGTGAAGTTGTTTCATGTGATTTGCCGCCTATCAATGACCGTTCGTTCCGCGCTGCGGCCAAACAGGTGATATCCGGAACCCGCTTCGCTGATGATGTCGAGCGCGTCGTCGGGATTGGTGACCCGTATGCCTCCAAGCATGGTGACGCCGTGAGCAAAAAACGCGCCGGGCAGCATGCTGGCCGTGGGGCCGGTGACAAGCGCCTGCGCGCCGGGCCTTTTGAGCGAAAGGATATGGTCAAGCGTGTTGTTGAGAAGCGTGGTTCCCGTAATCACAAGCGCATCCGCGCCGGGAACGATTGTGTCGGTCTTGGAAACGGGCAAGAAATGCTCGAGTTCCGCGCCCTTGAGGGTGCGAGGGTCCAGCTCCAGCACGGTAAAATCGTGCCCATCGCGCAGCAACCGCTTGAGCATGGGGGCAAGCGCGCCGATGACGACTACCTTGCTTCCCTTGGGGAACTCCATCACGTCAAACGCGTCCGCATGATACAGCGTTTCATATTGGAGGGCGTGTTTTTCCTGGCAAGCGGGATCCTCTAGGCAAAGCTCACTCAGTGCGTTGAGCACGGCGATGCCCAGCGTCTTTTTGAGCACGTTTGTTCCAAATACGTCATCAAGATAGGATGCGGCCGGGCGGCCTGAAAGCTGGCCGGAAAGCGGCATGGCGCGCACCTGGGAAGGGCAGCACACCGCCTCAGGCAGATCCTTTACCGGCGTATAGCACAGCCCGCCGTGTCCCGTGCTGAGTTTGACGCCCGAAAAGAACAATCCGAATACCGCCCGGGAAATCGCGATGTCGTTTAGCTTCGCGCCAAGAAAGCTGCTGATCGCTTCCGCAGTTTCTTCCAGTATCAATGCCATGCGTTACCCCATAAATTGTCTGTTGTGATCATCTGGATGCAATTGGAGACTCTGCGTCGTATGCACCGTTATACTTAAAGAAGAATAACCACTACCATCATATTTGCCGGGAAGCGTTTTTTCAACAACTGCTGTACGGCGATGGAGAATTTTCGTTCTCCATCGCCGTACATTGTGATATGCTATAGATAGTTTCACAGAAAGGCTATCAAGAAATGTCTGAACGTACGTTTCATGTACAGTCTGTCGCCAAAGCAACCAAGCTGATCAACTGCCTGGCCGTGGTAAAGCGCCCGCTCTCGCTGCAGGAACTGTCCCAAGCCGCAGGTATTCCCAAGACTACCGTTTTTGGTCTGCTGGCTCCCATGCGCGAAGAAGGGTGGGTGGACCAAAATGAGGAGGGCAAGTACCGGCTTGGCATCCGGCTTTTTGAATTGGGAACGATTGTGAGCGCGTCATGGAGCATTGTGCCCATTGCCCGTCCGCAGCTCCAGATGATTGCGCTCCATACCGGGCAGTCCGCCCAGCTTTCCATGCTCGATAAGACGGAGGTGCTGCTGTTGGAAAACGGGGACCCCGGAAGTTCCCTGCGTATTGTATCTGAGCCGGGGGACCGGCTTCCTGTCCATTCCACAGCTTCCGGCAAGGCGATGCTGGCGTTCCTGCCGTCCATACAGGTAAAAAGCATTCTCCGTTCTGCCGGTATGCCCGCGTTTACGCCGCACACCATCACCGGCATGGAGGATATGGAGGCGGCGTTGGAGCGGATACGGGAGCAGGGATTCGCTGTGGAGGATGGGGAGACGCGCATCGGCCTGCGCTCCGTAGCCGCGCCTGTATTTGATATCGGCGGCACGCCACGGTACGCAATCAGCGTTTTAGGCATGTTCCGGCGCACCTCCGAACCGGATTTCCAGGCGGCCCGGGAGCTTGTACAGGCTGCCGCGCGGTTTGTTTCAAAGGAGCTAGGGTATCCTTTTCCTGCTTCCTGAAGCGCCCATGCTGGTCATCTCTGAGAAGGAGATGCCGGGAAAGCCGGTGGCCCGGCCGTAGCATTCGCCCTTGTTCAGGGTAAAAAACCGGAGCCTGTTTCAACGGGTGTTTGGACATTGGGAAGAACCAGGTTGTATACATAGTAGCCGGATTCGCCGTCGGGCTTGCATGCATTCAGTAGTGAATTTCGCCCTGCGCGTCTTAGCTGGGGACGGGGGAGAAGGATCGCCTTGCCAGCCCAAACAATTGCCGCAGGAGAGTTGTTGCAGTAAACTATAGTAGAGAAACAACAAAAACAGCCCGTGATACAAGAGGAGGCAGCCGCTATGTTAGAAGTGGAGATGAAGGCATCCCTCGCCGGAGTCTCAGAGAAGGCTCTGCAGCATGCGCTGGAGCGGACAGGCTTCTTACCCCGGCAGACCCTGCGGGAGATCGATATCTATTTCAACAGCAGCACCCGGGATTTTAAAAAGACCGACGAGGCCCTGCGCCTGCGCAGCTGCCAGGACTTGTCATGCGGCAATGCGGCACAGGTATTCATCACCTACAAGGGGCCCAAGCAGGACACGGTATCCAACACCCGGACGGAGTACGAAACGGCGGTGGGAAGCCTTTCTGCCATGCGCAGCCTATTAGAGGCGCTCGGATACCGGGCGATGTTCACTGTGGATAAGACCCGCCGGGAATTTGCTTTGGAGAACATCACCCTATGTTTGGATACGGTGGAGGGGCTGGGAGACTATCTGGAGTTGGAGCTTCTGACGGAGGATGAGGCCGGCAGGGAGCCAGCGGTACAGAAACTGCTGGGACTACTCGATACGCTGGGGGTTCCGCGTGAGCAGCTGACCCGGAGGTCCTATCTGGAGCTTTTGTATTTCTCCCAGACCTGAATGCAAAGAACGCGCTGCTTTTCCGGCAGCGCGCTCTTGTGCTTCTTGATCCTTACAGGTTTCTTGCCAGCTCGTAGGCGTCCCAAATCGCATACATAATATTATGCACCTGTCTGGAATCGCCCATGTTGTAGACGGGAATATCCATGTCCTTCAGGCTCTCGTAAAGCCCGTTCTCAGAAACATATCCAACGGCGGTAATCAGTGTATCCGCGGGCAGCTCCACCGCCTCCCCGCCCTTTTGCACCGTGACGGAACCGGCCTTGGTATCCATTAAGGAGGCGCCGGTAAAGATGCCCACATTGTGGAACTTCAAAAGATCCAGCAGCATGAATTCGTTCATGTGCGGGATATTGCCGTGGCCGCCCAGAAGCTCCGGCAGGATTTCTACGATGGAGACCTGCTTGCCCTGCTTTGCCAGCCACAGGCCGGTCTCGCAGCCTACCAGGCCGCCGCCAACGATCACCGCATGATCTCCTACGGGCACCAGTTCCATGAGCACATCTTCGGCGCTGACCGCTTTTTTTATGCCGGGAACGTCTATCTGCCGGGCCCGGGAACCGGTGGCGGCGACCACCGCATCCGGGGCAAACTCCGCCACATACTCGGGCGTGACGGCGGTGTGATAGCGGACTTCCACGCCTAGCAGTTCCAACTGCCGTTTATACCAAGAAACCAGCCTGTGATCGTTGCGTTTGAAGTCGGGTATGCCGCCGGGGATCAGCTTGCCGCCGAGCAGGTCGGACCGCTCACAGAGCACCACCGTGTGGCCGGAGATGGCGGCGCTCCGCGCGGTCTCCATGCCCGCGATGCCGCCGCCGGCCACCAGCACCTTCTTTTTCTTCACGGCGGGGACAATACCATAGATGCTCTCCCGCCCACAGGCGGGGTTCACCGCGCAGCTGACAGGACCTTTTGCGATCCGGCCCAGACATCCTTCATGGCAGCCAAGGCAGGGGCGGATTTCGTCCAGACGGCCCGTGCGGACCTTCTCCACATATTCAGCGTCGCACAGCAGGGCGCGGCCATAGCTGACGATGTCGCAGCAATCCTCGAGCGCCTTGACCGCGAGCTCCGGATCGCCCAGCTTTCCCGCGAGGATGATGGGGACGTTTACTTCTTTTTTCAGGATACGGCCAAACTCCATGTAGCAGCCGTCCTCAAAATACATGGGAGGATGGTTCCAATACCAGGAATCATAGGTGCCCACGTCCACGTTTAGAGCGTCATAACCGGCGGCGACCAAAAGCTTGGCCGCTTCGATGCCCTCGGGAATATCCTTGCCAACCTCCTCGTATTCCTCGCCGGGCAGGCCGCCCTGGCGGAGCGCTTTCATGCAGCTCTTGAGGCTGTAGCGCAGGCTCACGGAGAAGTCCGGCCCGCAGGCCTTCTTGATGCCCTGCACGATCATGATGGAGACACGCAGGCGGTTTTCCAAACTGCCGCCGAACTCATCGGTACGCTGGTTGAACAGCTTGATGGCAAACTGGTCCAGCAGATACCCTTCGTGAACCGCATGGATTTCCACGCCGTCAAAGCCCGCGCGCTTGGCGACGACTGCGGACATCACGAACCCTTGGATCAGCTTCATGATCTCCTCCTTGGTCATCTCCCGGTGGATGACCCGGGGATCAAAACGGTTGGGTTGCTCTGAAGGAGCGATATTTTTAGAAATAAAGCCGGGCAGCGCGCTGCGCCCCAGGCCGCCGGTCAGCTGCAGAAAACACTTGGCGCCATAGGCGTGGATGCGTTCGTTCATCTGCGTGCAGCTGTGAATGAACGCGATGGGCATGGTGGTGGGGCAGGGCAGGCCAACGGTAGGGATACCCTCGATGCTGGTATCCACGCTGCAGATGCCGGTGAATATCAGCCCTACCCCGTGGCGTGCCCGCTCCACATAGTAGTCCTGCAGGCGCTGGCTGAAGCCGCCGAACGCGTCCGCATATCCGACAGGGCCCATGGGCGCCATGGAGGTGCGGTTCTTCAGCTGTACTTTTCCGATACGCGTGGGGGTAAAAAGCGCCGGATGATGTGCCATAGTGGTTCTCCTCCTTATTAACGATCCTCAGAAAGACTTTTGGATCGCCTCGGTCACTTCATAGAAGGTTTCATAGGGAACAAAGGGACGGCCCAGCTTTGTTAGGTATTTCGCCAGAACATCCCGGGCGAAGATGGTGTCCACCGCCTGGGACATGTTCATGTCCGTAAAGCTGTCGCCGATGCCGATGGCGTGCCCGTATTCGTACAGCGCCATCACATCGGTTTTTTTCAATAGCTCATTGCCGTCGTCATAGCGGGAAATGAGCTTCATTTGCGGCGTGGCGACATCGAGATCCACGGCGTGGAGTCCCGCCAAACGGTTCATGCAGGACGCGAGCTTCCGCTCGGAGAACTGCCGCACACCACCGGAGATCACCACCACGGGAATATTCAGCGCGTTCATGGCCGCCAGAAATTCCGGGAATCCGGGACGGATCTGTACGCCGTCCACATACTCCAGCATCCGTGTGAGAAGACCGGAAGGCGCGCCGTCAAAGGCATGACGCACGACCTGGCTGGGGGTCATTTGCCCTTTCACCAGTTTTTCGTTGTATTCCTCAAATTCTTTTGGATCGGTGAACAGCCGGATTGCGCCTACCAGCGTATCCTCCATGGTGATGGTACCGTCAAAATCCGTGAAAATGATGGTTTTGTACAAGGGTTTTCTCCTTTTGAACAGGCCCCCGGATTTCTCGGGGACCTGTCTGTCGTAAGAGGTACCGGAACCGCTGTTCCTTGGAATTGGTCACGTCCTGTAATTTAGTTCATCAGATCGAAGTTTTTCTTCAGATCGGGATTCAGGAAGGCCAGCATCCGGGCGAGTTCCTCATGGGTTTTGGCGTATTCCATCATCGGGATATCCTGTATTGCGGCGTCGATCGCCTGGCGCATGGACTTCGCGCCCGCTTCGCTGCCGTCGGGATGGCCGTGCACGCCGCCGCCCGCGGCGAGCATCACGTCGGTGCCCACGTTCTTGATGATCTTTTCCACAGCCATCTGTGTGGTGCCGCCGGAGCAGGCGTACATCATGGGCTTGATGTTCCACCAATCCTGGGTGAAGGACTTGAAGCAGCGGTAGAACACCTTGAAGGGCACGGGGAACTTGCCGTAGGGATGCCCGTTGATCTGGAAGTCGCCGCCGGCGAGGCGGGTGATCTTTCCTACAAGCAGGGGCGCCGCGATGCCTGTATAGGTGGAAGCGGCCATGGTGCCCGCAAAGTTTACATGCGCCAGTATGGGCACGTTGATGTTGGGGTCCTCCGCGAGCATCTTGAGCGTATCAAAGCCTGTGGTGTAGACGTTGACCATCAGGCAGTTGTTGCCGTACTCCAAGGCGCGGTAGGCGTTTTCACGAACCTTCTCGGTGCTGTCGGAGATGTTGACGGCATACAGGCTGTGTTCGCCGGTCTCCTCAAAGACCTTCTTTTCCATCGCCATGAACTTGGTTACGCGTTCCTTCAAGGGGCAGAAGGGGCCGTCGGCGAGCATCAGCTCGTCGTCCTTGATGACGTCCACGCCGCCCTTGCAGGCACGGTAAAACAGCTCTGCGCCCTCGTCCGGCGTCCAGCCGATATTCGGCTTGATCATGGCGTTCAATAGCGGACGGTCGGGAACTTCGAGCACCTTGCGAAGGCCCTCCACGCCGAACTTGGGGCCCTGGAACTGGGCGATGAATTTCTTGGGGAAGGCAACGTCGATCAGGCGGATCATGCCCGAAGCGGAGATGTTGCCAAAGAGTATCGTCATCATGGCCGCGATGCTGTGGGAGAAGTTCTCCATGGGATAGGCGATCTGGATGATGTAGGTGGGGGGCTCCTCGGATTGGTAATCGCAGCCGATATCCGGCACCTCATACAGCGCCACCAGCTTGGAGCCGAAACGGCGTGTCTTCTCGGTGGAATCGGCGCCTACCTTGATCCAGGTGCCGGTGGTCTGTTCATCGGCGATGGCCATCGCGAGCTTTTCAATATTGCCGGTCTTGACCTTGGCCTGGTAGGTGGCAATTACATAATCGTTGTCAAAGGCGACTTCCGGGAACGCGTGGGTCAGGTTTTCTCTATCGAGTTTACGAATCATATTGTGGTATCCTCCTTCTTATTTACCGTTCCACATTGGAAAGAACCTCGTCGAATGCGCGGAGGGTCTCCTCAATGGTTTCGTCGTTGTCCGCCATGCTGGTGTAGATGCGGCTGCCTGCCAGGGTGATGACGCCGTTGGCCGTGAGCGCCGCGCCAAACTCCTCGATGCAATGCTGGCGCTCGGGGATCTTTTTGAAAATATCCGGGTCCGCGGCGTTCAGGTACATGACGCCGGAGACCTCAAAATGGACGATGGAGCCGGTGTTCCAGGTGACAAAGGGCAGATTGTATTTGTCGATCAGACTTTGAATGCCCGCGCAGAGCTTGTCGCCGTTCTCACCGGCCTTCCTTGCGGCGTCCGTGCGGATAATTTCATCGATGGCGAAGTAGCCCGCCGCGCAGCTTAGCGGGTTGGCCGTGAGGGTGCCGCCCACATACGCCTTTTTCTTCCCCGCCTTGACGCCGGCCGCGACGCAGGACATGATTTCCTCCCTGCCGCCCACGCCGCCCGCCATGGGGTAGCCGCCTGCCACGATCTTGCCGAATACCGTCAGGTCGGGCCGTACGTTGAAGAAGCCCTGGGCGCCGCCGGGGCCGACGCGGAAGGCTGTAACGACCTCGTCAAAGATCAGCAGGGTCTGGTATTCGTCGCACAGCTCGCGCACCTTTTGCGCAAAGTCAATGGCAACAGGGCGGGTGCCGCTCTCCGGCCCGAAGGGTTCAATGATGACGGCCGCAGTGCCGCCATTCTGCTCGTTCTCCTCGAGCACCTTGCGCAGGCTTTCGATGTCGCCGGGGAAGAATTCAGAGGTGTTCCCCGAGACTTCCTTGGGGATACCGTGGGCTTCGAAGGTCTTGGTGTAAGGAATGTGCAGGGAGTACACCAGCTGGTCGCTCCAGCCGTGATACGCGCCGCCTACCTTGACGATGCGCTGTTTGCCGGTGTAGGTGCGGGCGATGCGGATGGCCACCATGTCGGCCTCAGTCCCGCTGGCCAGGCAGCGGTACATCTCCACCCAAGGCATGCATTCGCGGATTTTTTCCGCCAGCTTCATCTCATAGGGGTGGAACAGTCCCGTGACGGGACCGGATTCCTTCACAACTTCCCAGACCTTTTGGTTTACCGGCTCGTAGTTGCTGCCAAGCAGCGTGGGACCGCCGGCCTGGAGATAGTCCACATAGCGGTTGCCGTCGATGTCGTGGAGGTACGCGCCCTCCGCTTTTATCATCACCAGCGGGAATGGATAGTTGAACGCCAGGTTGTGCTGGACGCCGCCGGGAATGACCCGCTTGGCTTCCTCAATCATTTTCTTGGAGCCGGCGCACTTTTCCTCAAAGTAGCGCAGATACCGCTGCATGGCTTCCGGCTTGATGTGGTAAACAGGTTCGCTGACCAGCCGTTCCATTTTCGCATAGACCGCTTTTTCGTCAGGCCAGTGTGAAACTCCGTAATGTGCGTTCATGTTCAAGTAACCTCCATCTGTAATTCCATCATTTCAGTTTTGCTTCCTTCGCAATCAGCATCGGGACCATATATGCAATGGTGATGCCCACCATGACGATCATCAGCAGGCGGTGGTTTCCGCCAAACAGGCTGGCGCCGCCTAAGAATACCGCGCCGGCTACATTTCCGGCCCACATCAGCAGGCCTTCGGACGTTCCCTCGGATGTGGGATAGGAGGCCTCCGCCGCAAAGGTCAGCACCAGCGGCGCCGCGCCCACGATGAAGAAGCCATACAGCACCGCCGCTGCCATCATCAGGCCGAAGCCTTTGGCGAATATAAACAGGATCAGCCCGATTGCCCCAATCGCGTTCGCTCCGATGGCGTAGGGCAGACGCCGCCGGCGTTTGTCCTTGTCCGAGGCCATGGATACCACCAAACTCCCAACGACGCCCGTGAACAGTATGACGACGCCGATGATGCCCACCTGGGTGGCGTCCACGGCATCTGAACTGAGTTGGCGCAGAATGGGCTCGATCATAGTAAAGAAGGTGTTGAAGATGCCGAACATGCAGAAGAAAATGATGAGCGCCAGCACGAAATCCCGTTTCTTCAGGGCACCCTTCAAGCCGGCCACGAAGTTGTCCCGGACTGCCGCCTCCTCTGAGCACGGCGGCGTGGGAGGCGCTTCCTTCACCAGCGCTACAAACAGCACCGCCGTCACCACGCCGATACCGCCGTACAGAAGCAGCATGGAGCGGATGGACATGCCGCCTTCGACCAGTACCGGGGTCAGCAGCAGCCCGATGCACATGCCGACATAACTGCACAGCAGTCCCACGCTGTTGGCGGTGGCGCGCTCGTTCTCAGGGAACCACTTTCCGGCCACAAGGCCTGGGGAGTTGAGAATGAACGGCTGTGCGATGGAGAAGCCCACGGTGGCAATCAGCACCGCCGTATAACTGTCTCCGCCCAGCCCACGCAGCAGCGCGCACAAGCCGGTGAGCACCGCGCCGAACCCTACGGCCTTCTTGAAGCCGAAGCGCTCAAAGGCGGCCATTACCGGAATAGACAACACGATCATACCCACCATGAAGATGATGGAGAGCAGGCTGATGGCATTCTCACCGCTCTGGGCATTAGCAAATCCATAAAACTTCCAGGCATCCGTCGTGATGGAGAAGAATGTGGTCCACATCAGCTGGATGACCGCGGTGGACAGGCCGTAAACAGCCAGTACGATCCAGCGATATCCATAGACCCGATAGACCTCTACCTGATGTTCCATAATGCTCCCTTCTTCGTCGGTTTGGCCCGCGCGGCGCCGGGCGTGGCGTGGGCCGGTTACAGGGCGTTTTTCTCAGCCGTTGAGGGCGGCATAGGCTTTCTTATTGTTTTTGTAAAGATCCTTGAATACGGGAAGGAGCCTGTCATAGACGGCGATGTGGGCCGGATTTGGCTTGTAGGTGGCGCTGACACGGATGATCTGCTTGATATCCCTGATGCTATCGAGCATGCCGAAGCTGACGGCCATCAGGGCCGCCGCACCCATGGCGCCCACCTGACGGGGATTTTCCACGGTCTCCACGTCCCGGCCCAGTACGTCCGCCATCACTTGGCAGATGTAGGGGGCGACCGCACTGCCGCCTGCAAAGCGGACGACAGAACGGGTCTTGAAAGAGGACTCCGTGCATTCGAGCAGCCAGCGTATATGGAGACATATGCCCTCAATGACGGATTTCATCAGGTCGCTTCCCCGCGTCGTGATATCCAAATTGAAGAACAGGCCCCGGGAGTTTGCATCGTCAAACGGACAGCGGTTTCCGTGCATCCAAGGAGAGAAGATAACCCCGTTGCTGCCTGCGGGCGTGTCCCGGATGTATTCAATCATTTGGTCATAATTCATGCCCATCTGATCCATCCGGTCTTTGACCCATTCCAAGCACTTGCCGGAAGTCTCCATCTCCGCGATATAGTTGTAGGTGCTCGGGTCAACGCCCACAAGGGCGCCGATCAGGTTAGAAAGGTCCAGATGCAGCTTATCCACAGTGGTGGCCACCCAGCCGGAGGTGCCCGAGTATATCAGCACATCGCCCACCTCCACGCATCCGGCCCCCACAGAGCACAGGCTGACATCGCTGCCGCCCGAAAAGACAGGCGTCCCCGAAGCCAGGCCCAGTTCCACAGCTGCATTTGGCAGCAGCGTTCCCACCTGGTCCGTAGAAGCGCAGATCTCCGGCAGATGCCGCATGTCAATCCCCAGCATCCGGCACAAGGACTCGCTCCAGCCGCCCTTCTTCACATCGTAAAGGAAGGTGGCGCAGGCGTCGTCCCGGCTGGCAAGCATCTTTCCGGTGGCCCGGCAGGTGAGATATTCCTTGGCGTCAAGCCATTTATACGTTTTCTTGAGAATGTCAGGCTCATTATCCCGCACCCAGAGGTATTTCCAGGCCGGATCCTTGGCGCTGCCGGACACTGCCCCCGTGATCCGGATGTATTTGAGTACTTTGAAGATATCCAGCCCCTCCACACGCACGCCGGTATCCATGCAGTTTTTGAATTGCCGGTCGGCCCGGGAGTCCATACAGCTCATGGCCCGGCGCAGGGGATAGCCCTGTTCATCCACCATCACGACCGTCTGGAACTGAGAGCAGAAGGAAATTCCCTTGATCTCTTCGTTGGAGACGCCGGTCTTCTCCAAAAGCTTCTTCGTGCTTCTGCCCATTGCGTTCCACCAATCGGCGGGGTCCTGTTCCACACCTCCGTTTTCCAACACATGGAGTTCATAGGTATCTACCTCTCCGGCGATGAAACGTACGCTTTCATCGGCAGAAATGCTGAACATGCAGGTCTTCAGTCCGGTTGTTCCTACGTCGTAAGTCAATACTTTTACGGACATCCGGCGGTTTCCCCCTTCTCCCATATTCTTTTTTTCGTCTTTGCTTTGGGGCTTTTTGATTTTCGGGCTTGATTTTTGATGGATCGATAAGTGTTCTTGCGTATAAAATTATACTCAGTTATAAATTTGAAGTCAAGATTATTTTTACAGTCCTCGAAAAACAAAGAAAGGCCCGCGGTGTGTTCGGATGCTGGCACAGGCGCCTGCCGGCCGAGTTGCAAAAAAAATTGAATCCGGTATAATGATTGACGTAACCAATGTTTGGGCACCGGGGGTGCCGGGGAGGAGAGCGGAGGCGCCGTATGAAAAAAAGCAGCCGACGGGAGTTGAATAAGATCCATTGCCGGAGCCGTATCCTCAAAGCATCCCGGCGTCTGTTCGGCGTCAAGGGCTATGAGGAGACGACGATCGAGGATGTAGCGGAGAAAGCACGGATTTCAAAAGCCACGCTTTACAACTATTTCCCCAGCAAGGAAAGTCTTCTGATCGGCATCGCGCAGGATGAACTGGAGCAGATCCAGCGGCTCATTGAGGCAGACCTGAAGGAGGAACCCAATAGCCTGGTAAAGCTTTACAGGGTGCTGGAGGCATTCATTCTGGATTCCATCCCTTATATCTCCCTATCCCGGAAGATCACCTACCTCAATTCCTGCGAGGGAAGCGTTCTTTATGCTACCCGCCTGAACATGATAAGGATGATCCGCCAGCTTGTGGAGGATGCGCAGCAACAGGGCCACCTGCGTCTGGATGTGCCTGTGGATGATATCGTGGACATGGTCATGAGTATCTATCTGATGTCACAGTTTGAGTGGTCCCACATCGCCGACTATACGGAGGACTTTTGCAGGAAAAAGCTCCGCCGCTTTTTCGAACAGATCCTCTCGGGCGTGTGTATCCGGCCATTCGGTGAGATACTGCCTTTTTCAGCAGACCAATCCGAGTGAGCGATAGGCTTTGCGCCGATGCGAACATGTGTTGCCTGAATCAGCTTGAGATTGAAACGTATAAAAGATCGCTTCGCCACGCGTTGAACGCGTGGTTTTTTTCTATAAAACCCCCTCGCTTCTTTGAGAAAAAAGTGAGGGGAGCGACCAATGTGATCCTTGTTACCCATGTAATCAATCAATTTCATCCTCGCTCCTCGAGAGGGCGACTTCCACGGTGGCGGGATACTTCGCGCTTTAATAAAACCTTTTTTCCTAAATTCGGGATAGAAAAAGCACGACAGTTGGCTGACGTGCTAAGCAATAGATCATTGTATAAATTCAATATACATTTATTGTGCCGGAGCCTTCAAAGTCAAAACGCGCTGAATGCAAAACAAGCAACATTTAGGATAGGCTTTTTATTGATAAAACCGTGCAATTCCATCCCACATGCGCGTATACCGCAAATACTTTTCGCCCAATGCGGGTACAAGCGCGGGGTCAGGCCCTTGCCTATGGCTGCACGCGGCCATTGCGTTGACCGCATCCGGGAAATTTTGATATTCTCCTGCGCCGGTTGCGGCGATGATGGCGGCGCCAAGCGCGCACGCCTCACTTTCGCAGGAAACTTCAATTGGCACATTTGCCGCCGCCGCAATCAGGGAACACCAGAGCGGACTCTTTGCAGCGCCGCCCATGATTTTTAACGTTCGAATACCGCACCCGTTTTCGGCAAAATCATCAAGCGTACGGCGGACGCCAAAGGCGACCCCTTCCATGATCGCGCGGGCGAAATCAAACCGGTCATGCTCAAGCCCGATACCCGTAAAGCATCCCCGGGCATCAAGGTTCCAGACTGGGTAGTTCGCGCCCGACAGATAGGGATAGAAAAAGAGATCGCATACCTTATCTGCACGCAGGGCCGCCTGCCGGTTGATTTCTTCAAAGTCCTCCGTAAGGAACTTATTTTTAAACCACTGCAGGGAAGCGCCGCTGCCGACAAGCGATCCGATCGCGCCATATAATCCGGGTACCGGATGAACGCCGGGGGCAAGATACGTATCGGTAAACAGCGGGCGGTCGTCAATGCCCATGACCACCCAGGTGGTGCCCGCCGAAAGCAGCATATCGCCCTTTGTGATTGCGCCCATGCCGATGGAAGCGCAGTATTGGTCGTGCGCGCCATTGTATACGGGCGTTCCCTGCTTTAAGCCGGTTGCAGCGGCGGCAGCTTCGGTAACAAAGCCCACAAGCGCGCCTGTCGGCGTGACTTCGGGAAGTTCGTCCCTTGTTACGCCAACTGCCTGCAAGATATTGTCGTCATAGTCGTGCCTGCCGACATGGTAGAGCTGGCGGATGGACGCGTTGGACGGGTCGCACACGGGGTTTCCTGTTAAAAACAGATTCATATATTCCAGCGTGGATAAAAAACGGACCGCATTGCGGTAGGTATCCGAGCGCCGCATATACAGGATCTTTGCGGCGTCGAGCGCGGGACTGACGCGCCATCCGGTATTTTTGTAGATGTAAGCATCGCCAAGGCATTGGGCAAGTTCGGCGGCTTGTGCGGCGGCGCGCGTATCCATCCAGGTCAGCGCGTTGCCGATTGGACGGTTGTGTGCATCCATGGCAACGGTGCTCGCGCCTTGTGTGGAGAGGGATATGGCGGCGATGCCGGTTACATCCTGGCCCTGGATTGCTTGCCGGATAGCGGTTGCGCCGCATCCGGCCCAGTCTTCGGCGCGCTGCTCCACGCAGCACCCGTCGGAAATCAGTTCATAGCCTTTGTATCCTTTACCGAGCACGGTTCCGTGTTCATCTACAAGGAGCGCTTTTGCCCCGGTTGTCCCAATGTCAAGCCCGATATAGTTCATAAGAGCGCTCCTTATTGTTTGCAGGATTGGGAAAACGCGTCGATTTCCGCTTTACCGTCTAGAACACCCAGCGTAAGGCTGTGCCGGATGGAACCGTATGCGGGCAACATCCGGAGGGTGCCGTTGCTGCGTTCCTCCACACGGCCGAGCCCGATGCAATTGCAGGGTTCGAGCGCAGCCACATAATCGTGCGCGGCCATGTGCTTCCACTCGCACAGATAAGGAAGATGCGCCGTATCAAACGCCAGATAGCCCCCCAGATGAAGCGCGGGGTTTATGATTGCGGCGCGCGCGGTGCGGTCCTTTAACGTATGCAAAAACAATTGATGCGGCGGTTCTTCATTGGGCGCGCACATATACGCCCAATCGCGGGATACGTCGTTGCGCGGCTCCGTGGTAGCAGGAGAGCAGAGGAATACGCTCGATGCGTCCAGCAGCGGATAGCCGAAGTTTACGTGATACAAAAGCATAAACTCCTGGTCAGCGGCGCTGTGGTTGGTGATGGTATCCGTTATGGTGACGGTCTTATCATAGAGGCCCGTGGAAATCGTACGCGAAAGCGAGAGCGTATGGCCGTATAGGCGCGTTTCCCAGATTTCTCCGGTGACACAAAGGCGGTAATCCTCACCTTCCCAGCCTTCGTGGACGGATGCATGGCGCGCGGGCGTGCTGCCGATGCGCCCGTGGATGGGGTGGACGCCGCCGTCCACGCATGCGCTGCCTACATTGAGCAGCCCGCATGTGGAGAGCATGCCGCCGGGCCATTGATGAAAAAACTGATCCTCCGCAGGATCACGCCCAAGCGTGAGGCCGTTTTTTGAATGAAAGGAGAGATTGCAGCCCTTATACGAGAAATCATAAATATCCATGCAGCGGTCGGGGAGTACGGTAAAGCGAAGACCGGCCGCATTGTACAGTTCCAGCATTTCAAGGCCTTTTCCGGAGCCGCGGGTCGCTTTCAGTTCGCGGATTCCGGCGATTTGGTCCATGTTTCCTAGCTTTTGTAGGAGTTCAATTTGCATGATCATCCTCTTCGTTGAAATTGATCTTTCGGGATTGCGGCAAATTCCGGGGCAACATTGCCCCGGAGAATCGGTAAAGAGATTGTTTAAACCACGCTAAGAGCCCTGAGAGCGACTTAAAATAGGGCGTTCTCAATGCTGGGGATACCAAAGGGACAATGTCCCTTTGGCAGGGTGCCAGGGGTAAATGCCCCTGCAAAAAGACTTATTGGTGGTCAACGCCACCCACAGGCATGAAACTCAGCGCAAATACACCGACTCCGCATTTTTGGAGAAGATATGCTGCAACACTTCAGCATCATCGCCAAATATGTTCAGAATATTGTTCAGCTGCTCATAAAGGAAGAACGTATAGCTATCTTCTTCCTGCGGGTACAAATGCCTGTTCCATGAGAAATCTTCCCGGCAGAGGTTGTGATAGCCCTTTTCGTCCCATTCGCGTTTGCCGTGCCAGAGGAAAATGGGGAGATCCGTACCAAAAAGAATGCGGCGGTAATCAAGCCGTTTCCTTGCAAGCTCATATACCTTGGGGTTTAATACGGCTGCGCAGTCGAACCAGAGGCGGTTTACGTCTTCGCCGAGCGCGTCGAGCCCTCTCTGGAAATACTCATGCTGGAAGCAGCGGCCAAAATGCGCGAGTACCAGCTTTACATCCGGGTACCGGTTCAGGATGGTCCTGATTTCGGAAATGTTTTCAGGATCGGGCAGACGCCCTGCCCTTGGCAGGTGCATCAGCACCGCGGCATGCAGGCGGTCGGCCAGTTCAAACTGCGCGTGGGGCATAAAGTCAAAAATGCTCACATCCGCGCCTTTGACGGTGCTGGCCATATAGGGATACGGCTTAAATCCGCAGAAATTCCCCGCAAGATATGCTTTTTCAATTTCCGCGGGCTTATAACTTGGACGAACGGTGTAAAGACCGCTCTGGGCATGGTCTTTAATCAGAGAAGAGACATATGCGTTGTTTCCAATGGTATCCGCATCCCGCAGCGGCCAGGGGAGCGCAACAAAGTTCCAGGTCTGATCTGGGAACATCGCGGAGATGTAGGAGCAGGCGTCTTCATAGGACATCAGCAGGCCGCATTCCAACGCCCAATCCCCCGCAACGGTTTCAGGCGAAATGTTTGCAACGTGCTCCGGCAGATTAAAGTGCGCATGCGCATCAATAATGGTGCCCGGAAGGCGATTGCGCAGATGGCGCTCATAAAACATACGATCCAGCTCAGTTTTATGAAAATAAGAATACATGAGTTACACCGCCTTTTCAATGTATGGAATATGCTATGTACGTGCACTCGGGTGCATATATGTTGAGTGTATTATATGGCCGGGTCAATAAAAAGTCAATAAAAAGGAGTTGACAGCAAAAAAGACTGGCCATATAATGAGCCTATCAACAAAAACAGCAACACATAAATACGCATTTATCTTCGGAAATTCAAAGGAATCGGTTTTTCAGACAATATATGCACTCGAATGCACATAAAAAACAAGCAGATTGGCAGGACATCGGATGGAGCGTTCACGGGCAACACTAAAGGATGTAGCGGAAAAATCAGGATATGCGTTAAGAACAGTCAAAAAAGTAATGAGCGGCACGGAAAGCGTCGGGGAGAAAACCCGCATTGCGGTGCTTCGCGCTGCCGAAGAACTCAATTATCAGCGCAATGTCATTGCGTCCACTCTTTCCAAAGGAAAGACCACCCGTATTGCGATTGTTTATGCCGAAACAACAAAGACCTATTTCCCGGAAGTTGAGAAAGGCTTTATGCAATGTGCGGAGGAATTCCGCGATTATGGCATGTCCGTTAAGTTTTATAAAGTATTTGACCGAAACGTGGAAAGCCAGATTGCCGTATTGCGCGAACTGATTTTGGATAGTTCCATAGATGGGCTCATTATCCAGCCCATGAGCCGTTCTAAGCTAAATCCTTATATTGATGAGTTGGTTGCGCTTGGAAAACCGGTCATTACGTTCGGCGCGGATGCATCCTCCGAAAACCGTCTGTGCTATATCGGGCCAAATGCGTATAAATCCGGCCGTATCGGCGCGCAGATACTGGCAAACTACATCGGCAAACACGGAAATGTTGCTGTAATTTCCGATAATAACGAGCATATGCAGACGGTAGACCGCATCAAGGGGTTTATGGACCGGGTGCAGGAGCATTATCCCAATATCCGCATTACAAATCTCAACATTCCGAACAATCCGGTATTGTACTATGAAATGGTAAAAACGCTCATGACGCAGGAATCCATTCAGGGTATCTTTTGTACGGATGCTAACTCGTATATTGCCGGCGAGGTATTGCGTGATTTGAATATGCAGGATACGGTTGTTGTGGGATTTGATATCTCGCAGATGGCAACCGATCTGATGCGGCAGGGATATTTGAAGGTGATCATTGAACAAAATCCCGCGCAATTCTCGTACCAGGCGCTCAAAGTGATGTTTAATCGCCTCTATCTGGGGGAGATACCACAAAAGCTTCAATATACAGGACTTTCCATTCTAACAAGCGAGTGCTTGGAAAACTAGCCGGTTATTTCTTTTTTTACACAAAAAGTGCACTCGAGTGCAAATATGTATCTTTCAATGATTTCTCGACAATTCTGCAGGTAAAGATCCAAAACCAGGTCTTCAGGAGGATAAAATGGAAAGCAAAACAAACAACCGGACCACGATTGGGGCAATTGCCGGAAAAATCCTGCGTACAAGGGAGCTTTCCCTGGCACTTCTCATTCTTGTAATGATCATTGCACTGATGACGCGGACATCCAATTTTGCAACGGCAGGGAATATCCGCGTTCTGATGCAGGGCATGAGCGTGGATATGATGATTGCCATCCCCATGGCAATTTCGCTGATTGCGGGCAATATCGATTTTTCCGTCGGTTCCGTGCTGTGTTTGACCGGCGCGGTTGCAGGCCTTGTCATGAATGCCGGCGCGCCCGGCGTCGTGGGGATAGCGGTCGGCCTTGCTCTGGGCGGATTTCTCGGGTTTTTAAACGCCGTTATTATCAACAAGCTCAAGGTGACGCCGCTGGTTGCTACACTTGGCACATGGATGGCATACCGCGGGATCGCGTTGGTGGTGATCGGCGGTACGGTCGCAAACCTGCCCGCAGACTTTACCAATTTCGGCCGGGTGGAGCCGCTTGGGATTCCTGTTACCATTCTCTATATGATTGCCATCGTGATCGCCGGAATTCTGCTTATTAAATACTCCGGGTTCTTTCACAACGCCTACTATATCGGCTCCAACAAAACTTCCGCGCGCCTGGCGGGTATCAACAACGAACGGTTCATTTATACCTCATATACCATCACGGGCGTTGTTGCGGCTTTTGCGGGCCTGGTGCTCGCGGCGCGTTTGGGAAGCGCCTCGCAAAATGCGGGCGAAGGCCTGGAATTCCGGAATGTTGTAGGCCTCCTGGTTGGCGGCGTTTCCATGGACGGCGGCGAAGGCTCCCTCATCGGCGCTGTGATGGGAGTCATCATGATGCAGATCGTAAACAACGCTATCGTTCTGTTATACCTGAATCCGAGCTACACAAAGGTCATTACGGGCAGCATCCTCGTGCTGGCTGTCGCGCTTGACCAGTTTAACAAGCAGAAGAAAATGCGCGCGAAGTAAGCGGACTGACCTTAAGGAGGTATGGCTATGAAGGAAGCGGCCATTCGTTTTGACCATGTCGGGAAAATCTTTCCGGGCGTAAAGGCCCTCAACGGCGTTACGTTTGAGATTGTCCGCGGTCAGGTGCATTGTATCGTAGGCGAAAACGGCGCCGGCAAATCAACGCTGATCAAGATATTGGCCGGCGTGAACCCGATTGACGAAGGACAGGCGTTTTTGTTTGAAAAACAGATCCAGTTCCGCAGCCCCGAGGATGCCAAGAAAGCCGGGATCGGCGTGGTCCATCAGGAACTGAGCAACTTTGTGCATCTGGACGTCGCAAGCAACCTATTTTGCAACAACCTGCCCCAAAAGCGCGGCGCAATCAATTATAAGCAATTATACCGGAATGCGCGTGAGGTCCTGGATATGTGCGGGCTGACGTATATCAATGAGCGCAGCGTCATGCGGGATATCAGCCTGGGTTCCCAGCAGATGGTGGAAATCGCGCGGCTGATCAATGAAAAGGCGAGGGTCGTCATTTTGGACGAACCGACGTCCGCGTTGACGGAAGTGGAGGTCAACAAGCTTTACGAACTGATTGCCCGCATGAAGCAGCAGGGGATTACCATCATCTATATTTCGCACCGCCTCAATGAAGTGCTCGAGCTTGCGGACAGCATTACCGTGCTTAAAGACGGTGAGCATGTCACGACATTCCCGCGCGATGAACAGACCACAAAGGATCTCCTGGTCCGGTATATGGTTGGCCGCGATGTGGAATTCGACTACCGGACGGGGGAATCCAACCCGGGCGAGGTCATACTCGAGGTGAAAGCGCTTTGTTCGGGCAAGCAGATGCAGGACGTCAGCTTCCGGCTCCGGCGCGGAGAAATCCTTGGGATAGCGGGGTTGGAAGGTTCCGGAAGAACGGAAATTCTTGAGACGCTGTTCGGCTGGCGGGAATGCACGGGCGGGCGGATTTTCATCAAGCAAAAGCAGGTGGAGATGAAGGACCCCATTACCGCGAAGCGGCATGGCCTTGCGTACATCACGAAGGAACGTAAACAGCTTGGGCTGTTCTTAGGGCTTGATGTGAAAACCAACATTGCCGCAGCGTCCCATAAAAAATATGAAGAAAAGGGCGTCATCCGGTATAAGCGCATTGAACAGAACGCGCGCCACTATGTGGATGCCATGCGCATCAAATGCTCCGATCTCAAACAAAAGGTCATGAATCTATCCGGCGGAAACCAGCAAAAGGTGCTGCTCTCCATGTGGCTTTCCAATGATCCCGAGATCATGCTGATTGACGAACCCACGCGCGGCGTTGACGTCGGCGCAAAAGCGGAAATCCACGCGCTGCTACGCGGCATCGTATCCAAGGGGAAATCCGTCATCATCGTTTCGTCCGAGCTGCCGGAGATCCTGGCCTCCTGCGACCGCGTGATGGTTATGCATGAAGGAAAACTCATGGATGTGCTGGAGAACGACGCGCAGCTTACGGAGGAACGTATCATGCAGTTGGCGTCCGGTCTTAATTGATTTGCATTCCCAATAGGGAAGTAGATAAAAAAAACGACATGGAGGAACGTAACATGAAGAAACTTTCAATGGTAGTCGTTATCATGCTGTTGCTTGGCACCCTGCTTTCTGCGTGTGCCGCGCCGCAGGCTGCGCCCCAGCCGGCGCAGGCTCCCGCCGAGGCGAGCCAGGCGCTCCCCGGTGAAGGCGAAGTGTATTGCGTGATTGGTTCCCTGTTCCAGTTGGAGTTCTTTGACGCGCTCAAAGGCGGCGTAAGCGACGCCGCCAAAGAAATCGGCGCTACCTGGTATTATGCCGGCCCGCAGGAATTCGTGCCCGACCAGATTTCCCAGGCGATCGACCAGGCCGTAGCAAACAAAGTCACCGGTATTATCCTCCATGGCCAGGCGGTGGAAACAGCTGCCGCAGTCAACAATGCGATCGCGGCGGGCGTGCCCGTCATCTGCGTCAACACGGATATTCCGTCCGACAGGCTTTCCTTCCTCGGCTGCAACCCCTACAATGCAGGCTACGACATGGGCAAGCATATGGCAAAGCTGATTGAAGGCAAAAGCGGCACGGTTTTAATCTCCTCTGCAATCAGCGCAGGGCAGCCTTCTGCGCTTGACAATCTCAAGGGCTCAAAGGATGCACTTGCAGAGCTCGCACCCAATGTCAAAGTTGTGGAAGTGGACGACACCGCGGACGCCAACATCGCCGCCACCAACATCGGCGCGGCGCTGCAGGCCAATCCCGACGTGATCGGTATCATCGGCCAGCAGGCGTATACGGCGGTTGGCGCTACCACCGCTGTGCGCGAAGCGGGACTTACCGGCAAGATCCAGATCATAGGCCGCGACCGTGACGCCGCTACCCTTGAACTGATCAAGAGCGGGGAACTGGCGGCTTCTTATGCCCAGAACTCTTACGTGGAAGGCTACATTGCCCTGAAGTGGCTCAATGAATATGTGGATGGCAAGCTGAAGGTCATCAACGATTATCTCGGCGGCGGCGTAAATCCCCTGCCCCCCACGGTGGACTCCGGTTCTGTCGTCATCACCAAGGAAAACGCGGACCAGTTTGCAGAAAAGTACACCTACGAAGTAACGGCAAAGAACTAAATTCCTCCCATTAAAACGTATCAGCAACTGTATTAGGCGTACTCTGCCGGAGGGAACGCTCCGGCAGAGCCTGTCTTAAGAAAGGAATCAGATGAGTAAGATCGGATTGCTTCCGCTGTATCTTGCGCTTTACGATGAAACATGCGCGTTCATGCGCCCCAAAATTGAAAATTTCCGCGATACCATTGTAAACCAGCTGGAAAATCGCGGGCTTGATATGGTTTGTGCACCAATCTGCAGGGTGCGGGAGGAATTTGCAGCAGCAATCAGGATGCTTGAAGAGGAAGGCGTCTGCGCGATCGTGACGCTGCACCTTGCCTATTCTCCTTCTCTTGAATGTATTGATGCACTCACCCAGACCCAGTTGCCGCTGTTGGTGCTTGATACAACCGAAAGCTACGCGTTTGACGCCACGGTAGATGCGGATGAGATCATGTACAACCACGGCATCCACGGCGTGCAGGATATGTGCAATCTTTTGCTGCGCCGCAACAAGGCGTTTGCGGTATTTGCGGGCCATTATGAACATTCGGATGTATTGGACCGTGTAGCCAGCCATTGCCGCGGCATACAGATTGCGTCCGCATTCTGCGGCGCGCGTGTCGGCCTGGTGGGAGAGCCCTTTTACGGCATGGGGGATTTTCACGTTCCGTTTGAAGAACTCAAAGAGCGCTTTGGAATGTCCGTCGTCGGATATGACATGGAAGCGGCCCGGCAGCGGATTGCCGCTATCACGCCCGCGCAGATTGCAGCGGAGCGCGCCGCTGATGAGACGGAATTTTTGTGGGACGCCTCCGTTACGGACGAACTGTACCGGCGTACCGCCAGGGTTTGCCTTGCCCTGCGGCAATGGATGAAGGAAGAACAATTGACGGCGTTTTCGGTAAACTTCCTTGAGACACAGGGCAGCAATCCCGGCTTGCCGGTGATGCCGTTTACCGAATGCAGCAAGGCAATGGCCCGGGGAACAGGCTATGCGGGCGAGGGAGATGTGCTCACCGCGGCGTTATGCGGCGCACTTTTGCAATTTTTTCCGCAGACGACGTTTACGGAAATGTTCTGCCCGGACTGGAAGGGCGGCAGCGTGTTTCTTTCCCATATGGGGGAGTTCAATTACCGCGTCTGCAGCGAAAAGCCCCGCCTTACCGAAAAGGCGTTTCCCTTTACCTCCGCGGAAAATCCGACGGTTGCGTATGGAACCTTCCAGCCGGGCCGCGCGGTGTTTGTAAACCTTGCGCCCTGCGGGGAAGGGGACTATACGCTCATACTGGCCGCAGGAGAAGTGCTCGGCATCAGCAGCGAAAACAAAATGGCGGAAAGCGTGAACGGATGGTTCCGGCCCGAACGCCCTTTGCCGGAATTCTTAGAACGCTTTTCACGCGCCGGCGGAACGCACCACTCCGTGCTGGTCTATGCGGATTGTCTAAAAGAAATGGCGGCGTTTGCGGCGGCGATGGAATTTGACTGCGTCGTGATCTGAGATTGAAAAAATTGCTTAGGAGGATCGTATGGAATTTAAAGTCTTTCAAAAAGAGCTGGAGCTGCAGTCTCGGGGCTGGATCCCCACCTTCCATGATGTAACCAAAGAGGTGCTCGATATTGTCGCCGCATCCGGCGTCAAAAACGGTACGTGCTGCATCGCCTCGCATCACACCACCTGCTCGGTCATGATACAGGAATGCTCTCACGATCTGGATTCGTTTGACCTTGAATATCTCCAGCACGATTTATTGGATATCATGCGCAAGATGGTCCCCGATTTTGCGGAGGAGCATCAGTACCGCCATCCCGGCCCGATTCATGCCCAGTTTGGCCGTTACGTCAATGAACCCGGCAATTTCACCAGCATGAACACCGACGGGCACCTGCGCAGCGTATTCTTTGGGCGCAGCGAAACCATGACCATCAAGGACGGCGTGCTTGACGGCGGCGAGTTTGCCCACGTTTATTTTATAGACTGGGATCATGTGCGCGCCCGCCACCGCCAGCTGAATATTACCGTGATGGGCACGACGGAGGACGTGGGCGACCGGAAGTGGAACAACGGCGAAACCATCAACACCCTGCGCAAATTCACGGAAGCGGAACAAGCGTATATGCAGGAGTTTGACTTACAGTTGAAACGCTAACTGGCGCGAAATTTGAAAGGCAGTATGCATGAGTAAAGTGAAAATCAGGACGCCGTTTTTTGAGACGAGCGTGAAGAACTATATCTACGGGGACGCGGTGCTGGAATTCGCCAAGGCGGCGGACCGGGCGGCGGTCGAATACGATGTGGACGTCCTGTTCATCTCCCCGTATACGGAAATCCGCAGAATTCGGGAAAACTGCCCGCATTTGATTTTGTTGGCGCCCTATATGGATACGCTCCGCCCGGGACGCGGCATGGCGGATGTATTGCCCGAAGCGCTCAAAGCGGCGGGCGCGCAGGGCGTGGTGATCAACCATTGCGAGCGCCCGATGACGCTTTCCGCCATCAAACAGACCATTGACCGCGCAAACGAGCTTGATATGCTTTCGTTTGTATGCGCGGATACGGTGGAAGAGGCGATGGCAATCGCGCAGCTGCACCCGGATATCATCAACCCGGAGCCAACGGAGCTCATTGGCAGCGGCAACGCGAGCGACATGCGCTATGTCATGGAAGCCATACAGGCGGTAAAATCTATCGATAAGAACATCATGGTCGAGCAGGCGGCGGGCATTACGACCGCGCAGCAGATATACGACTTTATCATGGCGGGCTCGGAAGCGGCAGGCTCGGCGAGCGGCATCTTAAAATCTCCCGATCCGCTTGTGCTTCTTTCTGAGATGGTCAGCTATGTGAAAAAAGCGCGCGAGGATCTCATTAAACTGGGACGGCTATAGATAGGGGGAGAACATGGTATTTAGAGAAGCATTTCAGGTACAATCCAACGATAAAATGCCCACGTTTCATAATGTGACGGAGAGTACCAATGCGATCATTGCGCGTTCCGGCATCAAAGACGGCATTGTTGTGGTCTATTCCCACCATACGACCTGCTGCGTCATCACGCAGGAGGCGGCGTTTGACCTATCCATGACCGGGCTTGAAACGCTGCAGCAGGATTTTGTGGAAGCGTTTGAGAGCTTTATGCCCGTATGCCGGAAAGAAGGCATGTACCTGCATCCCGGCCCCAAGGCGATTGCCTTTGCCGAGGAGCATGGCGAGGACGCGCGCGGCTGCCACAATACGGATGCCCACCTGCGTTCCGCATTGGTCGGCAGAAGCGAAACGATCGTATTGATCGACGGGAAAATGGATCTTGGAGAATTCGGGTTTGTTTACTTTATCGATTTTGACCAGACCCGTGCAAGGAAGAGAACCGTACAGGTGCAGATTATCGGTGAATAGAGCACTTTAAGGCCAAGGGCCAATGAGGCCCTTGGCAGATTAAATTGGAATTTATCAAAATACCCTCGCTTGTTCATTTGAGCGTCTGCGTGTTCTCACAAAAATCTTTCCAAGGGTCATTGCCGTTAATTCGTAAAAGCGCATCCGCCATCGTGATGCCATCGGGCGCGACCGTATTGAGTTCGTCCCACGTGATAGGCATGGACACCCTGGCCCCCTTTCTCGCTCTTATGGAGTAGGGGGCAATGCTGGTAGCGCCTCTGCCGTTCCGAATCCAGTCGATGAAGATCTTGCCTTTACGCTTCGCCTTTCTGACGTTGCTCGTATACCGGTCGGGCCACTTCTGCTCCATCACTTCAGCAACGTTCCTTGCGAAATCGTGAAACGCGTCCCATGACGCGGCAGGCGTTAAAGGGACGATCACGTGATATCCTTTGCCGCCGCTGGTCTTGAGATAAGAGTTGAGAGAAAGCTCGGCAAGTATGCTTTTCATGTCCAGCACGCCCCGGCGTATGGTAGCCAAATCCATTCCTTCGTCGGGATCAAGGTCAAACACCATCATATCAGGCTGCTCAAGCGTATTCACACGGCTTCCCCAGATATGAAATTCCAGCGTGCCCATCTGTGCTTCGGACAGCAGACCTAATTCGTTTTCAATATAAAAGTAATCTTCCGTTTCCCCGTCGCTGTTGGAAATCGGCATTGTGACGATGCCTTTGCTGTCCGGACCCGGATGCTTTTTATAGAAGCATGCCTGTGATACGCCCTTGGGGCAGCGCACAATACTGAGTATCCTATGGCCCACATACGGCAGCATCCGCTCCGATACCGTTGCATAATAGCGAATTACATCCGCTTTGGTGATTTCAGGATCGTCAAATAGCACCTTATCCGGGTTGGTAATCTTTACTCCTTTGATGATCATGCTGTTGGCGTTCGTGCCCATTTGTGCCTCCATTTCTTTGGCGGATGCTTGCGGCGGTTTCTCACCATCTGCTTTTTCCCTTTTTATATCTCCGGGCTCCTTATCCGTGCGCAGGCCCTTATAGCTGGCTTGCCTTAATAGATTATCCCCGGTCCATTCCGCAAACTTGATTTCCGCGGCCAATGCAGGTTCAAGCCAGGTGATTTTCTCATTTGATTTGGGCTTTGGCGCGGATTTGAAAGGAGGTTCCATCCTCTTTAAGCCTTCAAATTTTTTCTCAAGCGCTCTCATATCGGAATTGCTTAGGCCTGTGCCGGCGCGTCCGGCATAAATAAGCTCCTTCCCTTCATAGACGCCAAGGAGAAGCGAGCTTATCCCGCTTGTTTTTTTATCCGAAAGCGTATATCCGCCAATGACAAATTCCTGCCTGTTATCGCATTTTAACTTGATCCAGTCACCGTTTCTTGTCCCGCTATAAGTGGAAGCGGCCTTTTTGCCTATGACCCCTTCTGCGCCCGCTTCACAGGCAGCAACGAGACTTTCTTTTCCTCTTCCTCTGACATGACGGCTGTAATGGAGATGTTTTGGAGCGTCCTTCATGAGGGCTTCCAGCTGTTCCTTTCTGTCAATCAGGCGGCTTTGCCGGAGGTCTTTGCCGTCCAGTGCGAGAAGGTCGAATAGGATATAGGTCAAATTTTGGGCCGCAGGGTTTTTCATATAGTTCTGCAGGGCCTGAAAATCCGTATTGCCTGCCGCGTCCGTGACGACCATTTCACCGTCGAGAACCATCGCCCTTCCGGCGGCAAGATCAATAAGGGCACTGGCAACGTCACGAAACCGCTTTGTATAGTCCTGGCCGTTTCGGGTGAGGAGCCTGACGCTGTTGCTTTCGATAAACGCAAGAATTCTATAGCCGTCGTATTTGAGTTCATAAAGCCAATCCTCGCCCAAAGGAATCGTGCTTACCAATTTGGCGAGCTGCACATCGGCCTTGCTAAAGGGAGTTTGGGTGATTGTTTCGTCTTTCCCCGCCTCAATTTCCAGCATGGTGCGTCCGGTTCTCACACTGGTCGTGAATTCGGAAATCCCGTCGTCTGGCTTTACGTACTCGTCTTTTTCCTTGAGCAGAAGCCAGTTTTCCTTCGTTTCGCCCGCTTTCGCTTTCAGACGTACCAAGGCCCATTTTCCTTTGAGCCTTCTTCCGTTGAGAGCAAACTTGAGCACTCCTTCGGAAAGCCCCTGCTCCACATCCGTATAGGGCTCCCACCAGCCTTCATCCCAAAGCATGACGATTCCGCCGCCATACTCCCCCTTGGGAATGGTACCTTCAAAGTTCCTGTATTCCAGGGGATGCTCCTCCACCTGTACGGACAGCCGTTTATCACGGGTATTGTAGGAAGGTCCCTTGGGAATCGCCCAGCTCAAAAGAACTCCGTCCCATTCCAGACGCAAATCGTAGTGATCGTTACGGGCCAAGTGGTGCTGCACAACAAAGCGCAGGCCCTCCTCGGAGTGTTCCGTGCCGCCCTCGGGTTCCAGCGTCCGTTCGAAATTCCGTTTCTGGTTGTATTCGGTGAGCTTTGCCGCCATAGAATTATACCGTTTCCTTTTTCGCCTTTTCTAAGCCAGCCATTGTGAAGGATGCCTTTGGGAGTAGTGTTTCCGATTGATTTCTGAATATCCGGTGTTCGCCCTGCATGAGGAAACATATCGGCTCCAGATGCAGGGAAGATGCCAGCACGCAGTTTTGTATCATACGCATACGAATCATTCAATTAGAATTATTGGTCCAACGCTACTGTCACTGAAGCGCAACAAAATATTCCCAGATGAGCTGTTCTGAGGTCGAGCCCTGCCGGAGCATCCGCTACGCCCGCGCTTCCGGCAACCCCGGAGGCGTAGGGAATGCACATGAAAAATGGGATAGCAGTACTTGCTATCCCATTCCATTCATCCACAATTAGTATCATACCTATTTCTGCGTTTCGATCTTCTCAGCCAGTTCGTTCAGGTAGACCCATCGCTCTGTCTTTGCTTCCAGTTCGGTTTTCAGCAGCTCCATGTTCGCCATAAGCTCCTGCAAACGCAAATAATCGCTGGCGGCTTCGGCAATCTCAGCAGAGCACGCAGCCACGCTGGCTTCAAGGGCGGCGATATCGCCGTCAATTGTCTCAAACTCCTGCTGTTCTTTAAACGAAAACCGGAGTTTCTTTGACCGTTCCGGGTTGCTTTTAGGGGAGGCGGCTGCCTGCAAAGGCGACGCGTCCTTTTTTGATGCAGGTTGCGCCGCAGCCCGAAGCCCGGCGTATTCGGTATAATTGCCCGTATAGCAGGTGATGTTGCCTTCCTCGCTCACCTCAAAAATCGAGGCTGCGATTTTATCCAGAAAATAGCGATCGTGAGAGACCGCAATGACGGCCCCGGGGAACGATTCCAGATAATCCTCTATGATGGACAGCGTCTCAATATCCAGGTCGTTGGTGGGTTCATCCAGCAGCAGGATGTTAGGCGCCGCAATCAGTATGCTCAAAAGATACAGTCTTCTTCGTTCACCGCCGCTGAGTTTACCGATGGTGGTATACTGCAGATCGGAGGGGAACAAAAACCGCTCCAGCATTTGGGATGCTGAGAATGTGCCTTCCGCAGTCTTGGTTTCGCTCGCAATTGCGCTGATAAAATCGTAAACGCGCAGTCTGGGGTCGAGTTCACGCCCCTCCTGTGAGAAATAGCCAATGCGGACGGTGGAACCCACCGCCACCGTGCCCATATCCGGCGTTAACTCTCCCGCGATGATATTGAGCAATGTGGATTTGCCTACGCCGTTTTTCCCTACAATGCCGATGCGGTCGTCCCGTTGGATATGATAGGAAAAATGATCGACGACCGTGCGACTGCCAAAGGATTTTGAGATGTCGTCAAGCTCAATCAGCTTTCGCCCCAATCGGCTGGACACAGTCGCCATCTGCACCGCGGCATCCACTGCAGGCGCCGCCTGATCCTTGAGTGCGCCATATCGCTCGATACGCTCACGGCTCTTGGTTGAGCGCGCCCTGGCGCCGCGCATGATCCACTGGTATTCCTTGCGCAAAATCGCCTGCCGTTTGCGCTCGCTTGCTTGGGCCATATCGGTGCGCTGCGCCTTCTGCTCCAGGTATTTTGAATAATTGGCCTCATACGTATATAGCTTGCCATGCGACAGCTCGGCAATGCGGGTGACAACCCGCTCGAGAAAATAGCGGTCATGGGTCACCATAATCAGGCCGCCGGTAAAACGGCTCAGGTGTTGCTCCAGCCAAATTGTCATGTCGCTGTCAAGGTGGTTGGTTGGTTCGTCCAATATCAGAATGTCCGCGGGGTGGATAAGCGTTGCACAAAGTGCCACGCGTTTACGCTGCCCGCCTGACAATGTCCCAATTTTCGCTTCGTGATCCGTAATCCCCAGCCGTGTGAGCATAGATACCACTTCATACGCATTGATTTCACGAAATTGCGGCGTGAATTCCGAAAACACCTGCTCCAGCACGGTAAGATCATCGTTCATCGCAGGATTTTGTGAAAGATAGGAGATCCTAAGATTGGGGTTGGTGGAAATGGAGCCTTCGTCAGGCGGCTCTATGCCGGCTAAAATTTTGAGCAACGTACTTTTTCCCGTGCCATTGATGCCCACAATGCCGATATGGTCTCTTTCATTCAGGTATATGGAAACATCCCCGAGCAGTTGTCTCGTTCCATAATTCTTTGAAATATGTTCCGCAGATAATAACATCGTTTCTCCCTATATAAAATAGCTGCAGTTGAGCCTCAGTTGTTTTAGCGCCCTTTGTTTGTATTGTTTGAACATCCACGCCAATACGAATTCTCCAACACAAGGAGTGATTCTATGCAGCACAATACGCCCGTTCGTTCAACAGTATCTGAATTATCTTATCACTATGGAAGGATGAAGTCATCATAGGTAACAAAGTTGATAATCCGATTTTCACCTTTTGTATTTTTCAAACTGGACAACTCTAGGATCCTTAAACCGCTACAGATAATACTATATAATTGCAAACAAAACGGCAGATGCTGGACATGACTGCTCAGATATCTACCGTCGTTGAGTTCAACTTGCAACCTGCGTTAAAAAACGACCTTATTCTTTCCGCCATTTTTGGCCAAATACAAATTATTATCCACTCCTTTTATCAAATCATCTTTTTTCGCGTTGGTTGTTGTGCAGCATATTGCACCAACGCTAACCGTCAGATTACCGCCCGGCTGCTTGTCCTGGAACCTAAAATCATAAGTTTCCACAGCTTTTCTGATCTTCTCTGCAACCATTTTAACCCCTTCCTCCGAAGTTTTGCAGCAAATAACAGTAAACTCTTCTCCGCCGTATCTGCATAATACATCAGTTGGATATAACGCTTCTTTCACAACAGTAACGATTGTTTGTAAAAGTTCATCTCCGGCGAGATGTCCATTGTTATCGTTATATATTTTAAAATAGTCTATATCAAACATAATTAACCCAAAACTATTGGTTCTTCTACATGGTTCCTGGCTATACATCTGCGGCCTGTTTATCCGGTCAATCTCTTGCTGTAATCTTTCATCAAAGTAATATCTATTATAAGACTGTGTCAGCCAATCTCGGGTTGCCAAACTCTGCAGCCTTTCATTAAGCTGTAGGACTTTCTTTAAATTGTTTTTATGCTCCGTAATATCTTTTTTCAAAATGATTGTTCCGATATGATTGCCGCTGATATAAATAGGTGTGATTTCCGCCATATAATAGACGACATCTTCATTCGTGGATCTGGACATCTCAAAGCTTGCTTTTTTTTGCTCACGAACTGCTTCCTCCAAAAAAGCCATGAACGTTTTAACGTTGGAATGGCTACAATTTCTTTCGATGATGTCCATAATATCAGCCTTTCTGGCTGCTCCGGCAAAACTACCGACAAAGGCCTTGTTGTAATCAATGATTTCAAAATCCTCATTAATAACGACATAGCTGTCAGAAATTAAATCAACGACTGTCTGCAACGCGATGGGTATTACATTGAGGAAATCAAACTTTACCGTTGCCAGTATAAAGAAACTAATCGTAACAGCAAAGGCAATATTTTCGATCGCTGTTGGCCAATCAAAAATTTTAAATGTGCTTACAGCGTCAATGACCAACGAAATCATAAGACCAATAGATATCAGCAATGATTGTTTGGAAAAAACGCCATAATTTTTTATGGAAAACACGATAAGATTAGTCAGGCCGACGCCTATACATAGATAGGAATATATCGTATGTACGGTAAAATAGATTCCAAAATTTTGCTCGGAGGGTATCAGGCTAAAAGTAGTATAGAACAAATGATGACTCTGATTCGTAAACAACGTCGCGATCGAGATGGCGGGAACGATAAACAGCAATGCATGCTTCCAAGTAAATTTTATCTTGGTTTGGGCAAATATTAATCCGGTAAATAGTATTGAAATCGAGGCGAGAATCGTACCCAAAAAGTATAATTGTTCACAAATTAATAATATCCATGGAACGTTGTGAAACGCCGGATACAATAATACCGCAATATTCCATATAAGAATACTTATCGTTATACTTAAAACGGCATAATGAATTTGCTTTTTTCGCTTTCTTTTTGCCACTAGCAATAAAAAATATAGTACAACCAATGTGGACAGAACCAGCAATATATTAACGATATTGACATTGTCCAAAGTATTACCCTCCCCTCCATCATGGACTCGCTTCCCGCGATCTTCCTTTCAGTTCTCATTCTCAACCACTTTTTGTTTTCTGCTTTACGATCAGGATATTTCCTCATTGTTACATTTCATAAATGCTCTTAATTCTGAAATTGTTGTTTTACTCATGTCGTCCCACGGAGTGCTACAGGCTTTTCGAGTCATCGGCTTTCCATGTTTCGTTTCATCCGCCGGACTACGGAGGTAGGACGCCACATGAAAGGTCCCTTATAAGCAACCTAACTATATATCGGGCCATCTGTTTCGTCAATTTAGCAGTAACAGCAGAAATAATGACGAATGGTTATGAACAAACGCATTCTCATATGGAGATGCTGATTTTCGATGGCGGCCTAACTCTTTTTTTATTGGCGCGATGTTTCCAATGTACTTCCCGTTGCTCAGCATCTTGTCACTCGTCGAGCTATTTACTTGAGCTTACCAGGAGAAGAAGCCTGAATGCAGTGGGCAATCCCGAACACAGCGTGCAAAGAAGGGCCCCGCTACCGATGATGGTGGCGGGCTTGTTTTGTTTTTAAAGGTACTGTCCAGATATCTACTGCCGTTCACCTGTAACATTAAAAAATACCAATTTAGGTATGGAAACTCAATACTAGTATTGCTTCTTAAAATATGTATAATGAATCATGACATGTCAGAGATTATAAATATTCTTATTCTAGAGCGGAATCAATGGTATCGTACAACTAGGTGATAGAGTTTATTCGATTGGTTGTGGTGCAGATTATAAGCAAGTATATAAATATTCTTTTGCGACTGGAAAATGGATTAAAGTGGAGAGCACAAATCAGACTCAAATTATGAATTCATTTTGTGCATATAATGGGAAAATCTATGCGCTAGGTCAAAACGCCACAACTATGATGGAAATCTACACCCCAGCAAACGATCGCCTTTATATATTACTTGATATTGGCGAAAAGGCTCAGCTTAGTATGTCTCATGACCTCGGTGTCAACCAACATTATATATGGACCTCCGATAATGAGGCCGTCGCTACAGTGAACTCAAATGGTGTCATTACGGCTATCAGCGAGGGGATATGCAAGATCTTCGTTAGGAACAGCGACGGGTACGAGGAGTACACCCTGGTCAAGGTGGTGGGGGCACAGCGACTGGCACTGCATCTAAACAAGGGGGAATCAAAGCGCCTTTGGCTTACTGACGATCCGCTGATGGTCACTTGGACATCTGACCCTACTATAGCCTCTGTTGATGTGGCAGGCTGCGTAACGGGCGTGGCGAAAGGATTCTGTGTTGCTAAGGGTGAGCTTGACGGGGTTGAGCATTATATTTATATAAGAGTAAATGCTTAATAGCTGGTTATCTTTTTTGAACGCAGTTGAATACCCAAGATAGATGCTCCTACGGATTGAGTACATTAAATACCTCTAAAAAACATATCCGAACATGCCTTTACAAAAATGAATTATGGCATGTTCGGATTTGATGTTCCGTGTATAGTGCAATGGATTTGGATATCTTTCTGTTTTGGAAAGGATTCGAACTATAATCCACGCTCCCTGTGAAGGGAGCGAACCCCTCGGCAAGCAAAAAGACGATTAAATGAAAAGACCGAGATCATGATACAAATTAAGTAGTAGCCTAATCTCATTAATTCGCAATTCAATAAAAGGCCTTACTTTGCTGTGATAACAAAAACCATTCCTGAATCTAGAGGAGAATAGCGCCATTCCATCTCCATATTCGAACTGGCAGGTGGCCAAAAGCGCAAAAGACGCGGGTTACCCGATACGCAAACGCATCATATTCCAGGATTCTTTGAAAAGCGCAAAGGAAACCTTTCCTTCCGCCATCACCGCATCCTGACGGCGGACCGGCTGCACAGGCGCATGATCCGCGGTATTGACGGCCTCAAGCGCCCCGCTCAAAGACACCCATTCGATGACACTTGTGCAGGGTTCTGGGAGGAGTACCTTGCAGGAGATATTTTGCTCAAGATTTTTATTCACCATAAACAGGACGATCTCTTCCCCTTGTTCGCAGAGCACCGCGGCGCAGTCGATGTAGGGCGCCTCGCCTGCGCTACAGCGATAGCCGGGGACATCCAGCTTCACCTTGAGCGCCGTGCCGCGCCCGGCCTGCGATGTATACAGAAAGGGATAATAAGTGGTTTGCGCCCACGCGCGCCCCTGCGGCTCAGTCATGATGGGCGCGATCGTATTGACGAGTTGTGCCAGGCACGCGATCTTTACCGTGTCTGCATTGTTGATGAGCGTGATCAACATGCTGCCCACCAACAAGGCATCTGCAAAATCATAGCGTTCTTCTTCAATCGGGCGGGCGGCGATCCATTTCTTGGGGTCCGGGCAATCTTTTTTAAAATGATACCATACGTTCCATTCATCGAAGGAGAGGCTGATGTCCTTTTTTGCGCCCTTTTCGGCCTTTATTTCGGCACATATGGCCGCGACCTCCTTGATAAAGGCATCCATACGCACATTGCTTGCGAGGAAAGACGGGATGTCGTTTTCTGCGTTTGTGTAATAGGTGTGCAAAGACAGATAATCAACGTATTCATAGGTATGCCGCAGCACTGTGCGTTCCCAGTCGCCAAATGTGGGCATTTCGCGGAAAGAACTCCCGCACACCACCAACTCGATATCCGGATCGAGCCACTTCATCATCTTGGCCGTTTCGCAGGCGATGCGGCCGTATTCTTCGGCTGCCTTGGCGCAGATCTGCCAAGGACCGTCCATTTCATTGCCCAGGCACCACAGCTTGACCGCATGTGGCTCTTTATATCCGTGTGCGATGCGCAGGTCGCTGTAGTAGGTCCCGCCGGGGAAGTTGCAGTATTCCAAAAGATTAGCGGCGTCCTGCGCGCCGCGGGTACCCAGGTTGACGGCGAGCATCGGGCGGGATCCGATCAGCTTGAGGAAATCCATAAACTCATCGGTACCGACCTGGTTGGGTTCCAGCGCAAACCAGGCCAATTCAGGCCGTACGGGACGGGTCGCTTTGGGGCCGACGCCATCCTCCCAGCGATAGCCTGAAACAAAATTGCCGCCTGGGTAGCGCACAACGGGAATACGCAGCGGACGGATGAGGTCGGCGACATCCTGCCGGAATCCATTCGGGTCGGCGGCGGGGTGCTCCGGCTCGTAGATTCCCGTATAGATGGCGCGTCCCATGTGCTCAATAAACGATCCGTACAACCGCTCGTCAATGACGGATATGGCATCCCGGGCATCAATCCTGATTTCGGCTTTGAGTTCCATAGCTCTCCTTATTATTTGGGCGCGTAGGCGCAGGTAGACTCCCGCTCAACCACCATGCAGGAAAGCATCAGTTTTTGCCCCTCTGCCGCCTGGTGGCCGGAGAGAATATCCAGTATCATACGTGTTGCGCTCTGCCCGATTTCAAACAGCGGCAGGGCCACCGTACTCAACGTAGGCCTGCAGGCAGTGCTGATCTCCCGGTTGTCAAACCCGATGAGCGCGATATCCCGGCCAACCTGTATGCCGTGCTGATTGCAGTATTCAATCACACCCGTCGCCATCAGATCGTTCTGGGCAAATATCGCAGTCACCCCCGCCTCCAGCAGCGGGCCGCAAAGGCTGTATCCCTGATCCCGCTCCCAATCCCCATACACCGTCAGACGCGGATTGTAGGGGATTCCGTTTGTGTAGAGCGCTTCCTGATAACCCAATATGCGGTTTGAAGTATGGATGCTTTCGGAAAGCCCCGCTATTACGCCAATGCTGCGGTGGCCTTTGTCGATCAAAAGCTGAGTTGCCTTGTACGCCGCCTTTTGATCGTCATACAATACGGAGGGTACGCCCGGGTCCGTACTGTAGCAGTATGCATATACAAACGGAATGCCTCGCCTGTTCCTGAGCGGCGCTACCGCATGGCTGTGGCACCCCACATAAATAATACCGTCCACCTGTTTGGAAAGCATCGTGTCCACCAAAGAATTCGCGATCTCCTCGCACTCTTCCTGGTTGCGCGGGCGGTTTCCGTAGCGTTTGTGAAAACGCAGGTTTCCTAATATATAGTGATAGGAATGCGCTTCACAGTATGCGTCAATTCCATCTACAATATCGGGCGCGTTAAATACGGTAAGGTCTTCGGTAATGACGCCCAGCGTACGGCTATTCCCCTTTTTTAAGTTGCGCGCAGTAAGATTGGGGTGATAATTGAGTTCCTTGGCAGCTGAGAGCACCGCATTGATTGCGGCTTTGCTCACACCTTTTTTTCCGTTGAGCACCTTTGAAACAGTAGCAATGGATACCTGCGCTTTTTCAGCAATTTCGCGAATGGTTGCCATATACGCATCCCCTTTCCGCTTTGCTCATTGGCACAAGCATATCATATAAACGTTTACCATTCAAGGCGCATTTCTCTGTCGGCAACGCGCATATATTGCCGTAAAATTGCAATTTTTTCTGCATCATTCGAAACGATGATATAAAACGTTTACCAATATCTTTGTTTTTATATCTTTGCTTATTTTGATCGAAAATTTCTTTATATTGGCCGAAAATTATCCGTTTTATTTTGTGTAAACCTCTTTACAAGCTTTCATCGGCCCGATATATTGTAGATACATGGTAAACGTTTAATTATTCTTATCAATTACATGAATGGGAGCAATGCGGATATGACAACGCAGTCTTGGGTTCCCGGCCTGAATAACATTAAAATTAAAGACCCCTTGTGGAAAAAATATGTGGAGATGGTGGCGCGTGTGATTGTCCCTTACCAGTGGGATATTCTCAACGATCGCATTCCTGAAGCTTCCGCTTCCCATTGCCTGGACAACTTTCGTATTGCCGCCGGCGAAAAGCAGGGCTTGCGGCAGGGCGTTGTGTTTCTGGATACCGATATCTACAAATGGCTTGAAACCGTGGCCTACTGTATCGAAAACGGCACGGGTCCGGAATATGAAGCCATCGCTGACGAAGTCATCGACCTCATCGGCCGGGCACAGCAGCCGGATGGATACCTGAATACCTACTATTCGCTTACCGAGCCAGACGCGCGCTGGAGCAACCTTGTGGAAGGCCACGAGCTTTACAGCGCGGGGTATTTGATCGAGGCCGCCGTCGCCTACTATACCGCAACGGGAAAAACTACGCTGCTGCAGATCGCAAGACGCTTTGCGGACCTCATCTGTATGGAATTTGGCCTGAACGAGGGCCAACGCAAAGGGTACCCTGGCCACCAGGAGATTGAAATTGCACTGATCCGCCTTTACCGCTGCACGGGAGAAGTCCGTTATCTTGCCTGTGCCAGGTTTTTTATTGATGAGCGCGGCAAGGAACCGAATTACTTCTTGGAGGAAATTGAACGGCGTGGCGGCAAGTGCATTTTCCCTGAATTTCGCGAATACGACATCCGTTACGCGCAGGCACATATGCCCCCGAAATTGCAGCAGACCGCAGAGGGCCATGCTGTACGCGCCATGTATATGTTCTGCGCCATGGCGGACCTGGCAAAAGAATACGGGGATCAAGAACTTCTCCATGCCTGCCGCACGCTCTTTGATAATGTCACACAAAAGCGCATGTATATTACAGGCGGCATCGGATCCTCCGGCATATTCGAACGGTTTACAACGGATTACCACCTACCCAACGACTCCTGCTATTGCGAAACCTGCGCTTCCATCGCCCTCGCGATGTTCGGCCGCCGCATGGCTGCAGCCGAGCATGACGCCTCGTATTACAGTGCGGTAGAACGGGCGCTGTATAATGCCATCCTTGCAGGCGTAGGCGCGGAAGGAGACCGTTACTTTTATGTAAACCCGCTTGAGGTCTGGACTCCCGCGTGCATGGAGTATACCTCCATGCAGCACGTGAAGCCCGAGCGGCAGCGCTGGTTTGATGTGGCCTGCTGCCCGCCCAACGCCGCACGTACGCTCGCCTCGTTGGGCCGCTACATCTATGCGCAGGACGGGGATACCGTTTATATCAACCTCTTTATCTCTTCCTCTTTTGACATCCATGCACAAAGCGCCCGCGCGATGCTGGATATGGACGCCAGCCTGACGCAGGGCGGAGCTGTTTCTATACAGGTTGATGTAACGTCCGGGCCTCTTGCTTTGGCCATACGCATACCCGAATATGCCCACGCACCGGCTTTTACGCTTAACGGCGCGCCTCTTACGCCCGAAATCCGATCCGGCTATGCCCTGTTCCAATTACAAGACAAAGGTCATTATGAGATTGCGGCCGATCTGCACATCCGCCCCATGTGGATGTCCGCCGATCCCCGCGTGCGGGATGACGCCGGAAAGACCGCCCTCACCTACGGCCCGTTTGTCTACTGTCTGGAAGAAACGGACAATGGCCGCGATCTTGCATGTGTGTTTGTATGCCCCGACACGCCTGTCACACAGGAGAACAGTTCAGAGCTCCCTGGAGGCATTCCCGCACTCTTCTACCCCGGATTGCGGCTTGCGCGGGATGGGTACAAGGAGCCGTCTCTGTACCGGCCGGCAGAATATCCGCTGCACGAAGCAAAGTTCAAGGCAGTCCCATATTTTTACTGGGGCAACCGCGCGCCGGGCGAAATGCTGGTGTGGCAGAAGCTTGCTTTATATGGCCCGGGCAGAACATAACAACCGACGCGAAAACAATTTATACGGAAACAGGCCCGTTGCCGTATAAAAGAATAATAGAAATGGAAGGGTGTGTTTTGAGTGAACAAAACAAAACGGTTCCTTGTATACCTGTTGTGCGCGCTGATGGCCCTTAGCGCGTTCGCATGCACCCCGGCAGCAACGCCGCCCGCGGAACCCACGGCGCCGCCGCCCGCGTCTCCCGCGCAGGAACCCGCCGCGCAACCAGAGAAGATTACGATCACGTTCTCGTTATGGGGCGATCCCGCAGAACAGGAAACGACACAGAAGGCGCTCGATGTATACAACGAACAGCAGGACAAGGTATATGTGAAAGCGATGCAGATTGGGCGTGACGAATACAACGAAAAGCTCCAGACCATGGCCACGTCGGGCGAGATGCCGGATTGCGGAATGGTCGCGGAAGATACCGTGATCGGTTGGGCAAAGGATGGCCTGCTGTCTGATGTGGATATCTATGCAGGTCAGGAGAATTTGCCGCTCGACTATCTTGCGTTCAAATATGGCGGTAAAACCGTTGCTTATTCTGCGGCCAACGAAGTTCTGGCACTTTGGTACAATAAGCAAATGTTCGATGACGCCGGCTTGCCTTATCCTCCCGCTACGCTTGATAAAGCATGGACATGGGATGAATTTATAGAGGTTGCCAAGAAACTGACGATAGACGCCAATGGCAAGCATCCGGGCGAGTCCGGTTTCGACAAGAACAATATCGTACAGTACGGCGCTTATGTAAACCAATATACATGGCAGCTTGAGGTTTGGGCACATTCAAACGGCGGCAGCTTTTTCTCGCCCGACGGCAAATCGGCAACGTTTGATGATGCGGCTGTAGAAGCAATGCAAAAGGTGTTTGATCTGCACTTAGTGGAAAATGTAGCGCCGTTAAATGACGGAACGCAGGATAATGGTTTTGCCAGCTCCTTGGGCGCAGGGAACGTCGCCATGTGCACAGAAGGCCAGTGGGCTACGGGATTCCGGGGCGCGGGCTTTGACGGTATTGACTATGGTGTAGGCGTGCTGCCCTATATGAAGCAGAAGGCGAATATCTGCACAGGCGGTCCGACAGGCGTATTTGCCACAACGCAGCACCCGGAAGAAGCTGCGGAGTTCTTAAGGTGGTACAACAGCGAAGAAAACAACTTTGGCACAATCCTGGCCGGATGGTGGATGCCTACCAAGCTAAATTGGTATACCGATGCAACTCTGCTCAAATCATGGGTCGATGATTGCGATCTCCGCCAGCCGTTAACAGCCGAAGCTTACAAAACGGCGATTGTAGACGTTGCTTTAGATTTTGACGTAACCAAATCTACAGCATGGTACTACACGCCAAACACCTATGAAGTGCTGGTGAAAACGTTACAGCCTGCACTGGTTGAAGCGATTAACGGCAGCAAGACGGCCAAAGATGTTGTCGCAGGCGTCCGTGACGCGATGCAAGCCGAACTCAGCCGGTAAAAAACGGTTGGGTATTGTGAAGTAACATATGCGTAAAAAGGGGCGCCTGAAATGCACAATGCGTATGCAGGCGCCCCCCTCTGGTGCTATATCCAAGAAAGTGTGATAATGGTAACATGAAAAAATCAGAAAAGAAAAGACGAGCAAAAATAGCAATCAGGGAGCAGCGCGCGGCATATCTTTTTTTGATTCCAGCGCTTCTTGGTTTGTCGTTTATTACATATTTGCCCTTATTGGCCGCTTTCGGCATCAGTTTAACAGATTTGAACGTAGGCCATTTTGTCAAAAATGGTACGCTGCCGCCGGTCAAGTTTGTTGGGCTGGATAATTTTGTTGATATCTTTCAAAGCCCGAGTATCGACTTTCTCAATTCGATTCGCGTAACCGTATATTTCGCGCTAATTGCCGTTGTCGGAAGTATCATTTATTCCATGATGATAGCGATGCTCTTAAACCGCAAGATTCCGGCCCGCGGATTTTTCCGGGCGATGTTCTATATTCCGTATATCCTGCCCGCCACCGCGGTCATGATTAGCTGGTGGTTTTTATTAAAGTATGACGGCGGCCTGATCAACTATATCCTTGTAAATTTGGGCTTAGGCAAATCCTATTTCCTGTCTGCTGTGGATACGGCCATACCGTCGCTGGCGCTTATCGCTGTTTGGACAAGCGGCAACCTGATCGTCATATTTTTGGCAGGGCTGCAAAACGTGCCCAGGGTATATCATGAGGCGGCGGAAATTGACGGCGCAAACGCCTGGCAACGGTTTTGGCACGTTACGATCCCCTGCATGACCCCTATCATCTTTTATAATCTCTTGATGAGCCTTGTCGTCAATCTGCAGGTTGTCGTACCCGCGCTGGCTGTTACAAAAGGCGGGCCGGGAAAATCCACAATGTTTATGACATATCTGATGTACCAGACAGGATTTAAAAGCAGGGAACTGGGAAAAGCCGGCGCGATTGCGTTTGTATTTTTCATAGTGGCAGCAATACTGGCTTTTATATTGTTCGCCACATCCAAAAGCTGGATATTTAACGAGGGAGGGGATGATAAATAATGGGCGAAACCGTTTATCAAAAAAAGAAAGCGCTTGCGAAAAGCTCCTTTAAAAGCAAAAAACAGCGTGAGAAAATTACGGATACCCTTTCATTTATTATCCTCATCTTAATCGCCGCCATCGTCATGCTGCCGTTATGGTGGATGGTCCGCTCTTCGCTTATGAAAAGCCTCGATATCTTCAGATGGCCGCCTCAGTTTTTTCCATCGGAATGGGTGTTCTCCAATTACAATATCAAGCCGACTACGTTTGACTTTTGGCGGTATTTAGGCAATACGCTGCTGATTGTCGTCCCCTGCGTCGTTTTCGGAACGATCACGGCGGTATTTTGCGGTTATGCCTTTGCGCGGCTGCGCTTTAAAGGAAAGACATTTTTATTTGCGCTTTGCGTGGGCTCAATGCTCCTGCCGACTATGGTAACGCTGATTCCGCTCTACATATCATGGGCGAGCCTGGGGCTTACAGATACGTACTGGCCGCTGATCCTTCCGTATCTTTGCGGAGGAGGAGCGTTTAATATCTTTCTGGTCCGGCAGTTTATCAGGACGCTTCCCAAAGAGCTGGACGAAGCGGCTGTCATCGACGGAGCCGGCTATATGCGTACGCTGACGAGCATCATCGTTCCCTCTATCCGGCCGGCGATCATCGTTGTGGCGCTTTTGATCTTCATTACAACCTGGAACGATCTCCTGCAACAAACTATTTATATTACTTCGCGGGAAAAGTATACGATGGCGGTAGGGCTAACCACTTTCATGGGCTCATTCAAAAACGATTACGCGGGCATGTTTGCGGCTACCTGCCTTTCGTTTTTGCCGGGCGTGATCGTTTATCTTATCGGTCAGCGTTATTTTGTTGAGGGCATCGTAATGACCGGCATGAAGAATTGATATGGAAGAGAAGCTGAGCGGCATTTGGGCACTGATAAAAAACAAGAGATTTGCTCCCGGCAAGGGCGTGACAGAGCCCGTACCCGTGCAGGGCGTGCGGCGCTTTGCATTTCTTCTGCTGACGCATCCCTGGAAGCTTGTGACGCTCAACCTATTGTTTCTTGCCTTCTGCCTCCCCGTATTGACAATACCGGCGGCGATTTGCGGTATGAACAGGGCGCTGATCGAACTGGTACGCGAGGGCCACTGCTTTCTGTGGAGCGACTTTATCGGGGAGTTTAAGGCAGAGCTTTTCAAAAGCCTGCCATTTGGGCTTTTATGCGCTTTTCTTCTGTTTGACAGCTGGTATTTATTCAGCATATCCGTCGGCGGGAACGGCATAAATATGCTGACATTGGCAATGGGCTTCTTCTTTCTCGGCTTTGGGGTGCTGTTTTGCGGGTATGCGTTTGTTCTGCTTGCAGCGCTTCCGCTCAGGAACAGGGATATTTTAAAAAACGCGCTGATACTCATGGCAACAGAGTGGAAGACGAACCTTACGCTTCTGGGTTCTGCGCTTGCCATAGCGGTAATTATCACCGCGCTGTTTCCGTACGCCGTTATACTTCTGCTGCTGATCTGGTTTGCGCTCTCACAGCTGATCGTTTGCACTGCGGTCAACGTGCCGCTGCAAAAGCGCATAATAGCCCCCTATGAAGAGATGTGCAGGCAGGAAGCGCAAGCGGGCCAACATTTATTTTAAAAAACAATCGGTTATGGAGAGGCTGCCAAAACAGAAAAGCGGGCAAAGGCGTCGCGGCGTCGCTGGTGGATTTAGGGCAGCGTTTTAGGCCCCTTGTCAACACGGTGGAGGCCCTGCCTCGGAAACGAGGCGGAGCCTCAATTTGTCCGCTACTTATGCGATTATTGGCCTTCCTTTGAGACGGCGGGCGTTCTGCTCGGCCAAAAGGGAGATCCGATTTTGCTCATAGGTCCGGAAAGCCTGACGTATGCCAGGGACAGATCGCGTATCGGCGATATACGCAGGATTAAATCTTTCCGGGAGTCTTCCAATCCCGAATATCCCGGATCTAGGCTTGATCAGTTCAGCGATGCGGTGGAGGATGTCCTCAATGGCGGTCCATTGAGAAAAGCGGCCATAGCGGGCTACAACCTGACCCCCAAGATCGTGTTTGATGATTTCCAGCAGGCAGTCAAGCGATTGGGTGATGCGGAGGTTATTCGTGGGGACTCCATCTTTATGGCCCTACGTATGGTAAAGTCGGAAAATGAGATCGCCTGCATGCGTTATGCCGGCAGCATATCCGCCAAAGCGATGGATTACGTAATCGAGAACATCAGACCGGGCATGACGGAATTGCAGGTAAGAGGCCTTGCATGCGCCCAAATATACGAATTGGGCGGAGAAAATGAAGCCTATCCCATGTGGGTGCTTTCCGGGAAAGGATCAAACCAGGCCATCAGCCGGGCACGCCAGAAGGTGATCGAGAATGGCGATCTGGTCCATATTGGTGTGGGAGCACGATACGAAGGCTATGCTTCCTCCATCGGGCGGCAAGTTATACTCGGCAAGCCCGAACAGTGGATGATCGATGCGATCAGGTCCGGCTATGCGGCACATGAAGCGATTAGCGACGAGTTGTTCGCGGGCAATAACGCCAGGAACGTAGCTGATACCTACTATGCGACGATGAACCGGAAAGGCTATATCGATTGGTTGTTATACGGACCCTGCCACGCCACGGGACTGATGGAGGGAGAGCCGCCATGGATTGAGTCCAATTCTGACTACGTACTTAAGGAGAACATGACCTACTGCATCGACGTTTTTCTGGGGAATAAAGACGGATATGGCCTTCGCGTCGAGGATAGCGTCCGCGTCGGGAAAGAAGGAGCGGACAGCCTGACAAATTATCGCAAGGAGATATTTATTGTATAACTAATAACTAAGAAGACGATGGAAGGCGGCATACAAAAAACAGCCCCGGCCTTCTGGCCGGGGCTGTTTTCTTTGAGCTATGCGCTAGACTATTTTGCGATTTCTTTTCCTATGGGCAGCGTTACATCAAAGCGGTCCTTTTGATCCTTGTCAATATAGAGGTGGGCAATGCCCCTTCCCTCATACTGCAGCAGTACATACCGCTTGCGCATCCGCTTGGTGAAGCCTTTGGTAAAGCGCACGCGCACGGTATGGACTTCGTCTGCCCGCTTCTTCGGCGCAATCTCAAGCCGCAGCGTCTCATCCTCATCCGGGACTTTTGCAAACCGCTTTTTCACGGTGTGGTATTGCTTGCCGTTCTCCTTGCGCAGGCCTTCACGGTCGATCCGCACTGGCCGCCAGCAGATAAAGAACAGGATGATCATCAGCCCTGCTGCCGCTGCAGCGCCGACATACAGCGGGCGGGTCTCCTCCCTGTACTGGAAGCTTCCGGATTGAATGCTTCCATGCCTTACGGGCACGGTGAACGTCGTGGTGTTGCCCGCCTTATCCACCAGCGTAAACACGTATTCGCCATCCTCGGGAGCCGTCCACCTCACGCCGGCACCCAGCGGAATTTGTTCGCCATCGGGCAGGATCAGGTACGCGTTCCCGCTCTCTCCCGGATCGTTCAGGAAGGAGAAGTCAAGCGTCACCGCGCTTGATCCTTCAAACGGAACGAGTTCGACCTTGGGTATCTCGGGCGGCAGGAGGTCGACCAATATCTCGGATTGCGATACTTCCTCCGACCCGGGCGTCTTATACTCCACCACATACTTGCCGGAGGTATCAAACGTCAGCTCATCGCCGGGTCTTAGCGTGCGCCATGCTTCCTCACCCTTCAGGCGGTAAAGCAGTTCTTCGCCGTCCGGCTCAAACGCCGTTACCGGCTTGTTTGTCCATTCGCCCTGCTCCAGCGGCTTTTCCTCTGTTTTCGCCTTCAACAGAGCATCCTGTTTGGGGGAAGACGTCGGGGCTGCCGGGGCTGTGGTGCGCGGCGGAACCACGGAAGGCGCAGGCGCAGAGGCCTTTGGAGTAGCCACAGGCGCGGACGCAGCCGCGGTTTTTACCGGCGTGGGCTGCGCGGTTGCCGCTACGGTGGGTCGGGGCGTTGGACGCGTACCGGAGCCGCCACTGGGCGCCTGTGTGACGGTCACGATGACAGCGGCCTGCGCGCTTACCGCGCCATCCGTGATTTCATAGGTAAACGTATCCGTTCCGGTAAAGCCGGCTGCAGGCGTATAGGTGACCGTGTTGTCCGGATTGACCGTCACAGTTCCGTTTGCGGGCGTGCCTGCCGTTAGAACAGAGAGTGTGTCCCCGTCCCCTTCATCCGAGTCATTTGCAAGCACCGCAATCTTCACATTGGAGCCGGACTGTACGGTTGCGGTATCGTCATACGCCTTGGGGGCGTCGTTGATAGGCCGTACCGTAATGCGTACCATTGCCTGCGCCGTGCCGCCGTTGCCGTCAGACAGGGTATAGGCAAACGAAGCGGGTCCATGGTAGTTGTGTTCCGGCACATAGGTCAACGTATCCGTCATAGGATCAAGCTCCAGCGTCCCGCGCGTAGCCCCGGTGCCATGTACGCTGATTAAGCATACAGCGTCTCCGTCGATATCCGTATCGTTTGCGGTCAGCGAACTGTAGGACATCACAAGCGGGGTATCTTCGTCGCAGGCTGCCGTATCGTCAACACCGACCGGTGCATCGTTGACTGGCGATATTGTCACAATGCCGCTTGCGGTAGCGATGCCGCCGTGGCCGTCCGAAATTTCATAGGTAAAGCCGCCGGTTCCCACATAATCCCTTTCGGGTGTAAACACAACGGACTTGCCCGTTGCGCTGATACCGGCAGTACCATACTGCACATCCCAGACGCGGGTCACGGTCAGTTCATCCCAGTCGACATCCGCATCGTTGTACAGAACAAATACGGTAACGGCGGTATCTTCCTCCGTTGCAGCGTAATCCGGCAAAGCGTTCGGCGCATCGTTGACGGGCCATACCTCCACCTGCACCGTTGCGCTTGCAGTGCCGCCATGGCCATCCGATATGGTATAGGTAAAACTGCCACTACCATAGAAGTCGACAGCAGGGCGGAATATGACCGTGCCGCCGGAAAGCTCCACCGTACCGTTGACGGGCGACAAGACGCCGGTAATTGTGAGCGCGTCGTTTTCCACATCCGTATCGTTTGCAAGCAATGCGCTGTGCGGGATGGAAACAGGCGTATCCTCGTCGGTGCCGGCCGTATCGCCATTCGCCACCGGAGCGTCGTTGACGGGCGTAATCATCACCGTAACACCGGCGGATGCCGTACCGCCGTGACCGTCGGAAATCTCATAGGTAAAGCTGCCGGTGCCATGGAAATCCGCCGCGGGCGTAAACACCACCTTATTTGCGCTGATGCTGGCCGTGCCGTTTTGTACGTTGGTAAGCGCAGTGACCGTAAGCGCGTCGTTTTCCACATCCGTATCGTTCGCTGTAACATTGATGGTAACCGCGGTATCCTCGGCGGTACTGGCGGTATCCGCGTTTGCGACCGGCGGATCGTTGACGGGCAGCACCGTAACGGATACGGTAGCCGTACTGCTTCCGCCGTGCCCGTCGGATACCGTATAGGTAAAGCTTGCCGCCCCGTTGAAGTTCACTGCGGGAACAAACCGTACCGTGCCGCTCACAAGGCTGACCGTACCATGGCTTGCGCCCTGCACGGAAATCACGCTGAGCGTATCGCCGTCAATATCCGTATCGTTTACAAGAAGCGAGCTTGCGCTCAAAGCAAGCGCCGTATCCTCATTGGTGCTTGTGCTGTCCGGTACCGCTACCGGTGGATCGTTTACCGGGTTGACGGTAACCGTCACCGTGGCGGTGGAAGGTACGGAACCCGCATATCCGTCCGTGACGGTGTACCGGAACGAATCCGGGCCATGATAGTCCGCAGCGGGCGTGTAGCGGATTTTATTGTTTTCGTTCACCGCTGTACCGTGGCTTGGCGCGGTTACGCTGCCGGATTGGATGGTGAGCGTCTGGTTCCTGCCGTTGCCTGTATCGTCGTCCTCATCGTTGGCCACAACGTTGATTGAAACGCTTGTATCCTCGTTTGTCACGGCAACATCGTCCCTGGCTTCCGGATCATCATTCCTCCAGCCGACGCTGACCTGGAATGTGACCGGCGCGGCTTGGGCATTGTCGTCATCCCTGGCGTTGATGGTAATGTTGGTGTTTCCATACCACTTGCCGGTCTGGAGCGTAAGGATGCGCGTCTTTCCTGTAGAATCCGTGGGATCGGGATCGACAGACACGCTCTGCATGATGTTGACGGCGGAGGAGGAAGCCGAAACCATAAGCACGGAAGGCACATCGTCTTCATCCGTCACGGTAAAGCTTAGCTGCTTTGTGGCCTTCTGCTCCATGTTGGTGTCATCCATGGGGCTGATGACCGGCTTATCGTTGACGGGGTGTATGGTCACCTCCGCATACCCATAATCGGATATATTGTCGTCCTTGTCCTTGACCTTGTAACGGACGGTCACGACCTGGCTTTGTGTATACGTCCAGTCCCGATCCGGCGTAAACAGGATACTGTCGCCGGAAATTGAAACCGTTGCGCCATATGTTTCACCTATCAGCTCAGCTTCGGTAATAATCAGGGTATCGCCCTCGTTCTCCGAATCCACGTCGTCATTCTCTGTCACATCCAGAAGTTTGGGCGTGTTTTCATCAGTGCCGTAAGTATCGTTCTTGACAACCGGCGCATCGTTGACAGGGTTGATGTCGGCATCAAAATAGGCAGTCGCGGTCTTGTTTCCTTCATCCTTTACCGTTAGCGTAACGCGCACCAGGCCGTTCTTATCCTTCTCTGATTTCACGGCAACGGTTCGTTCTGCGCCTGCGCCTCCCAGCGTCAGCCCGGAACCTGCAATGACGGATGTGTTTGCGCTTACGGCCGTAACCGTAAGGGTGGAAGCCGGGGTTTCCTCATCTTCAATATGGAAGGCAGCCGTAGCGCCGTCGCTGTCCTCGTCGAAGTTCATTGTAAGGCTGCTGGGGGAGGTGACCGTGATCTTGGGCGCGTCGTTCACGGGTTTAATGGTAATGTTGGCATAACCGGCAACAGGAGCGACCTCGCCTTGTTGGTCCCGTACAATATAAGCAATCTTGATGGTTCTATTCTGGGTTTCACTCCAGTTTGCATTCGGGGTTACGCGCAGGACATTTGTGGCGTGGCCGTTGCCCGTCACATCCACCAACGCAATGCTTGCGCCGTATTCCATTCCTTCCACAATCGTGGCGGAAACGATGGTAAGCTTGTCCCCTTCATGCTTGATATCCACGTCGTCGTTTGCGGTAATATCAAAATCCTTCACGGTGTTTTCATCCGTTTCACCGGAATACCCCTGGATAGAGGGAATATCGTTCACAGCAACAATTTGCACCGCAAATGTCTTGGACGCCGTGAGATTTCCCTGGTCCTTCACCTGCAGCGTGACGTTGACGCTGCCGTTTGCGTCGGGTTCCGACTTTATGGTGATGGCGCGGCTTTCGCCCGTACCGCTCAATCCGCTTGCCAAAAGCGGATTGCCGATGATTGCCGTTTTGCTGCTGGTCGGGGTCACAAGCAGGGAAGCCGCGGGCGTTTCCTCATCCGTAATGGTAAAACTGACGATACCGCCCGCTTCGCTGTCCTCAAACAACTCCAGCGGGAAACTCGATGGAGAGGTAACTATGATGGTGGGCGCGTCGTTGACCGCCACCAGTTTCACGGTAAGCATGCCTGTGGATTGCAGGCCGTCTTCCCCTGTTTCCTTGACCGTATAAGAAAGGGTAATCATCTGGTCGTCTGCGGACGTCCAGTTTTCATCCGGGTCGATGGTCAATACGCCGTTATTTACCGTATATTTCGCGTGGTATTGGGCGTCATACGCGCTGTTTTCCACATCAGGCTGCGTCCATGCGGCGGAAACAATCTCCAGAGCCTGCCCCTCCACATCCGTTGCAAGCAACTGTATCGGAACGACAAGCTTGCTCCCTGTGTCGTTCTCCTTCACGCTGAATAGGGAGGAAAGCGTGGCGGGCGCATCATTGACGGGCCGCACGGTCACCGTGACCGTTGCAGTACCTGTACCGCTGTCCCTGTCCTTCACGGTATAGGTAAACGTGTCCGTGCCGTAGTAATTGGGTGCGGGCGTGTATTTGAGCGTCTTTAAGTCCTTGTCCAGCAGCAGCGTTCCGTGTGAAGCGCCGCCTGCGGCGCTTACCGTCAACTGGGAAACCACGTCCTCCACATCAGAAGCGCCGGTAAGCAGTTCATCAAACGTCAGCGTAAGCGGTACGTCTTCATCGGTTTCTTCCGTATGATCCTTCGTTGCCGGCAAATCGTTGACAGACCGCACGGTCACCTGAACCGGTATGGGATCAGAATACTCCAGGCCGTCAAACGCCTGCAACACAAACGAATCGGCACCGAAATAATTCTCGTACGGGGTATAGGTATACTTGCCCGTGGCGGTGTCCACCGTAAGGGTGCCGTGAGAAGGCAGGCTTGACGCCGTAAAGGCAAGCCAGGTGCTCTCCACATCCGTAGCCGAAGCCGTCCCGCTATACGGCGTATCCTCATCGGTAGCAATGCTCCCGGCCGTGGTCAGAACCGGTTTGTCGTTGACCGGCTTGATGCGCACAAAGAACTCTTTGGTGGTGGTCAACTCGCCGTCATTTGCGGTGACGGTCAGTTTCACATCGCCGGAGAGATTGCTCGCCGGCGTTAAGCCCAGCGTCTTTTGCGCACCCGCGCCCAAATAGGTAATAGAAGTATCCGGTATCAAGGGCACGCCGATGAGCGAAATATTTTCGGAAGTAACCTTGATGAGCAGGCTTTCCGAAGCCGTTTCAGCGTCGGTAGCTTTAAATATGAAGTCTTCCGGCACGTCTTCATCCATGATCCACCACTCCTGCGCATCCTCTATCACATATGGTGAAACATTGGTGATGACCGGCGCGTCGTTATAGGGAGTCACCGTAACGCGCACCAGGCCCGAAGCCGTGGCTGCGCCGTCCGTTACGACATAATGGAATTCATCCACGCCGTAGAAATCCAGCTTTGGCGTATAGCGGATGGCTGCGCCTTCGATTGCCGCCGTGCCGCCTTTACCGGTCGTTGTGTCTACGGATGCTATGGAAAGCGGATCGCTCTCAGCGTCCGTATCGTTAGATAGAACATCAATCACTATGGGCGTATCTTCCAAAGTGCTCCTAATATCCGTCCCGGCCTGCGGGGCGTCATTAACAGGCTCCACCACCAAGGTGATGTTTGCATAGTTGGAGTACCCGTTGTTCTTGTCCACCACACGGTACTCTATCACATCCGTGCCGTACCAGTTTGCGCTGGGCCTGTAGGTAATGCTGCTCTTATCCGCTGAGACGGCAATGGTACCATGTGCCCCCGTTGTTCTGACGTCGAGGATTTTGAGGCCGATAGAGCCATCCTCCACATCGCCGTCGTTCACCAGCACATTGAGCGTGATGGAACCATCCTCCAGGAGGGTCGCAAAATCGTCCCCGGCTGTTGGCAGGTCGTTCACCGGCAGCACAGTCACCGCCACGGTTTGCGTGGCACTGACGCCCTCCCTATCCTTAACAGTAACAGTTAGCGTGGCGGAACCATACGCGTTGAGCGCGGGCTTTAATATAATCTGGCCTGCCGTACCGGCAATGGTTCCTGTATAAGTGTCCGCGGTTGGGAATAAGGCACCAGCGTTCGCTCCCGAAACGGCAAGGCCCACCGTATGGGTATCCGCAGCGCCATCCTGATCCGCGATGGAAAAGAAGAGCGTCTTTTCGCTATCTTCCAGCAGAACGGTGCTTTGCGCCAACGCTTCAATAAACGGCGGATCGTTGGTATCCGTTACGTGCAGCGTTACTGTGGCCGTGTTGCTTTTGCCGCCCGCCGGGTCCACAAGTTCATAGGTAAAGAAATCCTGCCCGGAATAATTGGCGGCCGGTTTATAGGTAAATGTCTTGTCCTCATTTTGCGTAAGCGTGCCGTGGCTCGGTTCGGAATGTTGCACCGTAAGCGTTTCCATAGCATGGTCCACATCGCTGTTGGCATGGAGAAGCGGGAACGTCACCGAGCCGTCTTCGGACGCGGTATACGTGTAGGGAAGCGCCACCGGCGCGTCGTTGACGCTGTTGACGCGCAGCGTAAACGGATGCTGTGTGACAGCCATACCATCCGACACTGCAAGCAGTACCGTCGCGTCCCCATGGGCGTTCTTCACGGGGGAAAGCGTCAGCGCATAGGTATTGGAGCTGCCGTCCCTTGTTAGCGCAATCCCTTCGGGCAGCAGCACAGGACTGGACGGGCTTGCATTGATGGGATAAACAGTAAGCGATAATAGATCGCCCGCGTCTATATCAGAGACCACAACCGGGATCGCCGCTGTCGCAGTGTCCTCGTCCGTTATGGTCAACCCAGGCGATTGATCAAATACCGGCGCATCGTTGACAGGGCGCAAGTATACGGTCACGTTTGCCGTCGCTATTTTAACTTCTTCATTAATCATAGCACTGACGGTATATGTAAACGTATCCGTTCCGTTTGCGTTTGGGTTCGGGGTATAGGTCAATGTCTTTGCGTTTGCCGTATGCGATACGGTTCCCTTGGTTGCGCCCGCATCATTGACCGTAATGGTATAGCCCTCCGGCGCGCCGCAGTCAAGTCCTATGGAAAACGCACCGGAGTCCTCATCTCGCTCGGCAGATACATTCCGGGCCCAGACAGAGGGCCCGTACTGCTCGGCAATATGAACCCGGATGGTGGTCGTCTGGTATCCAAGGGGATTGGTTTCCTCATGAAACGCAAGACCGGCTATCGTCTCTCTGTCGCGGATGGTAATCACAAATGTATCCACGCCGCCATTGGGTGCCTGCGCTGTGCGGGTATACTTCACATCATGGCCGTTTGGAAGCAACTCCACCGTTCCGTACTGGGGCGCTGTCGCAATGTCATGGGTGTAGTGGACGGTGTCATCCACGTCATCTGCAGGGCCCGTAATATCAAATGTCACAGACCGGCCGATTTCATTTGGCAGCGGCTTGTAAAATTCATCATGATAATACGGCTTGTCGTTCACCGCAGAAACCGTAATTGTAAAGCTGCCCGTTACCTCACCCTTGCCGTCCGAAACGGTATAGGTATAGGTATCCGTGCCGTTGTAGTTGTCGTCCGGCTCATACCAATAGGAGCCGTTCGCGCCCGCGCTCCGGAGCGCGCCGTGGGAAACGCCGCTGCTTACAACGGATATGATCTTGAGTTCATCGTTTTCCACATCCGCAATGGTATTGCCCGCAAGGGTGAAAAGATTGATGAGCTGGTTGGGCGCGTCCTCTTCGAGCGAAAGCGTCACATTCCCGACTGTTGGCAGATCATTGACCGGATAAACGGTTACCTCAAATGTTGTCCTGCCTATCCTTCCGCCGGTATCCCGGGCCGATACTGTCACCTCCGCTCTGCCGTTTGCGTTTAGAACGGAAGAAAGCGCAAGGCTGTAGTGCCCGCCGCCGAGATCGGTGACCGGAATGGGCGCGGTAACTAGCCCGGAAGGACTTGCGGCCGCGGTAACGGAAGCGACGGTACCGTCATCCGTTACCGTAAACTCCAATACGACGGGATCCGAAAAATCCTCTTGCAGGAACTGGTTTGGAATGGAAGATATTACGGGCGCCTGATTGACGCCGGAAAGCCGAACCCTGACCGTGGCGGTAGCCGTATTCCCGTCAGGATCCTGAACGGTATAGGTAAAGGTATCCTCCACGATATAATCCGGGATATCGGCCGGGGCATAGATCAGCTTTTCACCGGAAACAGCAAGCGTTGCGTACTGGGGCTGCGTGACGGAGCGTATCGTCAGTGCATCGCCGTCGGCGTCGGTGTCGTTCTGCAGCAGGATGGAGACGTCAAATTCCGTTTCCCCTCCCTTTGTGGCGTTGAGCATATCGTCCAGCGCGACAGGCGCATCCGGCACGTTGTTAACCGCAATGGGAAACGTCAACAGGCAGGACTTGATGCCGTCGCTGACCGTAACGGTAATGTTGGCCGTGCCGTATTGGTTATCGTTGGGCGTAATGGTCAGAAAGCAATTCCCGTCCGCACCCTTTGTAATCAAGATCTTATCCGCGGAAATCAGCGTGTTGTTATCGCTGCTTGCGGTCACGTTCAGGCTCAAGGCATCGCTTTCCTGATCGAATATGGTAAACGGGATCGGATCGCTTACGGTATCCTCCGGCATGGAAAAACCGGAACCATCGATGGTAAGCACGGGCGCATCGTTTTCGGGCACAGCCTTCATTTGTACGGTACCCGTGGCCGTAGCGCCGGAAGAATCCTTCACCACATAAAGAAAACTAAAATCCCTGTCATAATTCGCAAGCGGGGTATAGACATATTCGCCTGGACCCTGCGCCACAAGCGTACCCACGTCCGCGGGAAAATCGCGGAACTCCACAAATTCAGGCCTGCCGTCCTCAATATCCGTATCGTTTGCGATGAGACTGGAGACATTGAACGAGTGGGGCGTATCTTCATAATAGTAACGCGTATCCGCATTTGCTGCGGGAATATCGTTTACTTCCTGTACATCGATGGTGATTTCCCTGGTTTCAGAGACGAACCCATCCCCCAGCGTAAAGCGTATTGTTGCCTGCCCGGATTTATTGGCGGCGGGCTTATAGGTAAGCTTCGCCGTTTGCGCCCCGATCCGCTCCAAAACAAGCGACGTGTTGGGGATGATGCTGTCCTGCAGGCTGACCGCCTGCAGCATCAGGGAGGTGGATGGCGTTTCTTCATCATGGATCTCAAATGTAAAATATGCAGCGTCCGCGTCTTCCAAAACGCTATAGGTATGCAAAAGGCCAATAAATACCGGCTTGTCGTTTTGCGCCGAAATCATGAGCGTAACCTTGGCGGTGGACCGGTTGCCGTCCTGATCGCTAATGGTATAAAAGAAACTGTCCGTTCCGTAGTCGTTAAGCTTGGGAATATATCTTAGGCTGAAGGCTTCTTCCCCTTCTGAGGCAGCCGCTCCCGATGCATTGAGCAGCGTTACCGCTCCGCCGCGTGCCGAAACCGCGTCCGCGGAGACAATATACAGCCTGTCCTTGGCACTGGTGCCAACGTCCGGGTCAGTATCGTTGCCTAGAACGTCGATGGTTTTCACTTCATCTTCGAGCATACGAACGGTATCCGCAACCGCAACCGGCAAATCCGGTATGGAGTTGACGGTGACCGTCACGGTGCCGGTCGCGGTCAAGCCTCCCGCGTCCCGCACAACATAGGTAAAGGTATCCGAACCGTTAAAGTTTTCTTCCGGCGTGTAGCGTACGCTGCTGCTCGAAACCTCGGTCTGTCCGTGCGCCGCAGTCCCGGCGGAAACAAGCGTCAGCGCGCCGCCCTCCTCATCCGTGTCGTTGGCGAGGACGGGAATCAACACATAGGAATCCTCATTTACCGAGGCGTTATCCGCAACCGCAACCGGCGCATCGTTGACGCTTTTTACGGTGATGGGGAGTATTGCGGTTTCCGTCTTTCCGTCCGCATCCCGCGCCGTAATGGTAACATTTACGATCTGATCCGCGCTGATATTGTCCTTCGCGTACAGATACATGGTGACGCTGCCCGCGTTGTTCGTAATGCTGCCGATGCTCAACACATCAGGATCGCCGGAAACCGCCGTAACCAAAAGCGCGCCCGGGGCCGTTTCCATATCCCCAACGGTAAACAATACGGGTATGGAGGCGTTTTCATCCACACTCGCACCCACAGGCAGGGCAATGACCGGCCTGGCGCTCGCGCGTACCGTCATAACGGCAATATTGCCCGCAACATCCTTTGCAAAAACAGTATAGGTATTCCCCGCCGCCAGCGCCACGCCGTCTTCTGAAAGCACGGTGGCGGAAGCGTAGTTCGCTGCGGTGAGCGTGCCTTGCGCATAGCGCTTTTCCGCCATGCCGGAGCCTGTATCGGCCGCGGTGAAGGACAGCGTCGCCATGTTGCCGGAACCGACCTCCCCAAAAGAAGCGGTGATCGTCGGTGCCGCGGTATCGATTTTGATCGTCCTTGTACTGCTATCAGAACTGTTGCCAGCGGCGTCGGTAATGCGGGCAAAAAGCGCCATGGCGCCGTCTTCGGTCAGCGTCAGCGCGCCGGTATATGGCTGCCACGCCCCGGAACCGAGCCTATATTCTATGGTTTCCGGGCTCTGCCCCTGGGGCGCGGAGGCCCCGGCGATGGTTACCTTCACTGCGGAAGTGGCCCATTCCGCAGGCGGCACAACGGTAATCTCCGGTACCGACGGAGCGACGCGATCAATTGTCGTCACTTCGCAGGAAGTTGTTGCGAAGTTCCCCGCGTAATCGGTCGCTTTAAATAAATAGGTCCCGTTTTGCTCCGCGGCAAAGCTGTACCCATCCCCGCTTTTTGCAAGAGCAATGGGTGTCTCTGTGATATATTCCACCTTCTGTATGCCGCTGTCTGCATCCGCTGGGGATATGGAAACGGTGACATTCCCATTTGTCCAGCCCGGCCCAGCAACAGCGCTCAGGGTCGGATTGGCCGTATCTGTAATGCGCAGCGACAACGAGAATGCAACAGCCGATGCGCTTACGTTGTAAACGGAAAGCTCCATCCGGGTTGCGCCGGAGGGAATCGTGATTTCCTTAGGTGCGGCCGTAAGCGTAGCCGAAGCGCCTGTAGAGAACAAAAGGCTGGCTCCGGCGTCCCCGTCTCCGGAAACGGAAGCCGAGGCGGTTACTTTCAGCCTGCCATTGTTGATTGCCGCCTGTATCGGCATCAAATCAACGGTATATATTCCTTCTGCCGCTTCCAGGCCGGAAGGGGAAGCCTCCGCCGCTTTTGCTGCGGGCAGCGTAACGGAGTTGCCGCTTGCGTTGGATCCCATGGCTGTAAAGTTCCATGTGCCCGAATCATCGACAAGCTCCCGATTAAACTCTGCCATTCGGGGCCCATCGGCATGCGCGCGTACCGGGAACTGTGTCAATGCAAACAAAAGGGAGAGGACGATCAAAAAACTGCGTTTGAGTGTGTCTTTCCATTCTCCGGTGCGCACGTAAGCCTCTTTGGCCATAGATAATTCACCTTTCACGCGGCAGTTTCATAACGATATGACGCCGCATACAATAGTTAATATTTTCGACATATTTGTATATAAAATCAAGAGGGTTGACTAAAAAAACATGCACGGATTGTATAAAAAACCGTTCACTGGTTATATGTGTATTCTTTTCATAATGGCTTGCAAAATTCAGCTGCGGTCAGGCACTCTCTCATTGCCTGACATGCAAGAGCGGGATATAGGCTAATTTGCTGGCGTAGCATGTCAAGTACGGGTTTTTGAAGATAATCAGACGTGCACGTCGGCGCTCAGCGTACGATACAATCCACCGTTCAAAGCGTTCCGCGATATAGGCGGTTTCCTATCTTTCCCATTGCATATACAGCCCGTTTTGTATTAGGAGACTCATTCCAAGCATCTCTTATGCATAATCTCGGGTCGCCGCCTGTGCGGTTAAAGCGTTGAAGTCGCATCAATACGATACTCTCCACATGCTCCATCTAAAGGAACATGTGCACCTCTTATCGTTATTGGGTACGAACCACCCGACGAATGGCATGGATTGGATCGTTTTTTGAAAGTGGCGCTGGCGGGATAAAAAATACCTGATCAAAGCAGACTAGATAAAGGTCGTATGAGAAACGACGATTGATTATTGAAAGGTGTGTGGGACAATGAATATCGTCGATAAAATTCAGGAGCCGGACTTAAAGATCATCCGGACTTTATATAACAACTGGAAGGAAACGAACAAGGGTGATCTGAGTTTTGACGCAGACAGCTGCAGCCTGCAGTCTGTTGTCAATGGAGCCGGGTTACCTGAAAACGAGGCTAAATCTCACCTGGAGAGTTTACAAGGTTTTGATTTTGTCAAATTTGACGGGGAAAGAGTGAAATTTCTTCCGAGCGGCATTAAGTATGCTCAGGGCCAATTTGACAAGGTCCATTAAATTCGTGTTAATAAAAGAATTAGAAGAAGCTGCTAGCTCCTTCTAATTCTTTTTGAACGAACTGACGGTCTTATCGGGACTCTATTTGGGCTGGGCAGAGTGTACATTTTCAGGTGTCTCTTAGGGGTGCTGCACTTGACCAGGTGGGTTTCAGGGGGCAAATTGTCCCCTGATGGCATATCCAAAGATCAAACGTGCTATTCCGAGGCTGGCAAAATAAGCCCCAAATCGAAAACCTCCAGAATTTCTGGAGGTCTTGTTGAATTACTGAGCATTGCCGAATTACCACGCTAAGCCCATAGAAAAGCCTATAGGCAAGTGACAGCAAGCTGTGGCAGTGATGGACCTCGGTCCACATTTATTCTGCAACCAAGGCTTTTAGTTCAGGGTGCGTACCCTCCAGGTTGCTATACACCCAGACGTTATCCCCCCATATCCATAGCCCGCCGCTGACGGCAGGGGAAATGTTGGCGGTGGATTTTACCGGCGGGTATAGATTTGTGTAGTCCCAATCGTGCCGCGAAATGCCAATTTCGCTCAGAGGGATTTGGTACAGCAGGCTGTTCTCCCAAAGGAAATACAACGTATCTTTCGCAATGTTGATTTTCGCAGTGTCAACGCCGCCCTCAAGCCAATCGATCACCAGTTCGGGCGTACCGCCTTCCAAAGGAATGCGCAGCAACTGAGTATGATGCTGCCCGGAACCCACAAAATCTTTATTGCCTCTGTAGTATATGTACCCATCGTAAACTGCGGCGATATACATCGCGTCCATAAAGGGGACAACTTCACTTTGACCTGTGGCGAGATCCATTTTTCGGGTGACATAGCTCGCGTTGCCGGTAGCGGCATCGCGCTCTTGCGCCGTGTACAGCAGGCAATCCTGACCGAACGTCATATAGATGATCCCCGGATAATCCTTATACGGGTACTCGATAATCTTCTGCACGGTTCCATCCAATATGGAGCGTCGCTCAAGGCCAACCATGCCATCCGGCTTTTTCGTTTCTTTGTCAATATTCTCTGAAGTCGATGTTTCGTAATAGCACCAGCTTCCGACGATGGTGCATTTGCTGTTATATTTGATATAGAACTCATCCAGTTTTTCCGTGACGGCATCAAGGTCATTGACATTCTTCTTGAACAGCCTGGCCTTGCGCGCTTCTAAGTATGGGTTGTCCCGATCGGTCTCGGGAGCGGCCAGGGTAACGTAGCAGATATGACCCTTATCCACAATCCCCATCCCGACAACTTCGCCCAGGTCCCTGGCTGTGTCTATTATATCCGCGCCGCCCTCGGCGGCGGATACCGTGCCGTCAAGTACCCTGCACATATCGACATCCGCCTTAAAGACGTTCCCCGAGGAATCCTGGTATACATACAGCATGTTGCCGTCGCTGACCATAATGTCGCCGTGAGCATCCGCGCACATGTCCGGGTTCCCCATGAGACGGTTCATATTTACGTTGTTGATACCGCCGGCACCATCCGAAGCGGCGTCCCAGCCGATATTGGAGGAAGCATTATTTCCAGCAGGCGTGTTTTGGGCATCAGGGGGTATGCCGTCTGTCTGTACGGGCTGTGCGGTTGTAGCATTGGCTGCCGCTTTCTCCATAATAGGGTTTGTTGTATCCTCATGGTTTGCACAGGAAGCCAATAGCAGGCAAAGGCATAAAAGTAAAACTGCAATATAAATTCTTCGCATTCTTCTCTCCTTATTGCTCATCGAACTTGCTTTTATACCTTACATCTCTAAAATTGAGTTTTCAATATGGAAATTAAGTTTTATCGAAGTGATCGTTATATCGGCTCGGAAAGGCGAATGCCCCTCTTTACGACATTGCCGAGTTGCGTAGTTCTGCAAAACTTTTAGATATTCCAGATGTCTTAGCGCTTTATCTGCCTAGCGAGCTGTTTAGACGAATGCGCGCCTCCCCTCCGCAACTCATAATCCTGACCGTCCGGAGTTGCGTATTTCAATCCTCGCTCCCCGCGAGGGGAGTGACTGCCGCTGATCGTCTCTCCAAGATCAAGCATCATCTATTTCAATCCTCGCTCCCCGCGAGGGGAGTGACCGCAAGCCCAAACCGACGATGAGCTTATGGGATTCATTTCAATCCTCACTCCCCGCGAGGGGAGTGACGGCCTATGAGAGCTTTATCGCGTTCATCAACAAATTTCAATCCTCACTCCCCGCGAGGGGAGTGACGCGTACTTACCAAGGGGTTTTGCTGCACAAAATATTTCAATCCTCACTCCCCGCGAGGGGAGTGACGCCCTTGCGGATAAACAGTGGCGTCACAATAAGCATTTCAATCCTCACTCCCCGCGAGGGGAGTGACTCGAAATTATTGAGATTGCAGCAGATTACAAGCATTTCAATCCTCACTCCCCGCGAGGGGAGTGACATGGTAAGTGGCGCTGTTGGAATGACAACAGGGATTTCAATCCTCACTCCCCGCGAGGGGAGTGACGGATGAGCTTGTTTATCGGGCTTACACTGCAAAATTTCAATCCTCACTCCCCGCGAGGGGAGTGACCGATGACAAGTTCTATATCATTCCTTCCAGCATATTTCAATCCACGCTCCCCACGAGGGGAGCGACCGGGCGCAAGGATCACAAAATCAGTATTTACGCCGAATTTCAATCCTCGCTCCCCACGAGGGAGCGACGCCGCTGGCTTGTATGGCCTCCCCGAGCCGAGCGGATTTCAATCCTCGCTCCCCGCGAAGGGAGCGACTTTTACCCTATATTCAAGGCCATAGCGGACATTATATTTCAATCCTCGCTCCCCACAAGGGGAGCGACATCGCAAAGCGCAGGCCTATGCCGCCGCCCCGGAAATTTCAATCCTCACTCCCCGCGAGGGGAGTGACGCGGTACGTCTTCACCCTCTGCCATAGCAACAGATGATTTCAATCCTCACTCCCCGCGAGGGGAGTGACAACACCCAACGCAAGCAAGGTTGTTATTTCAGGTATTTCAATCCTCACTCCCCGCGAGGGGAGTGACTGCAATAAAAAACGCAAGTATGCGGTGGTCTGATTATTTCAATCCTCACTCCCCGCGAGGGGAGTGACTTCCTCAAGCAGCGTACAGCGACCGAGGATATCTTATTTCAATCCTCACTCCCCGCGAGGGGAGTGACCAGAGGCGGCACTACAGAGTACGCGGGACTAACGATTTCAATCCTCACTCCCCGCGAGGGGAGTGACCATTTTCCAATCGTGTTTGCATCGTCATAATCCGATTTCAATCCTCACTCCCCGCGAGGGGAGTGACATAACCCATGAAAATGAATAGCCCCATCCTTATATTTCAATCCTCACTCCCCGCGAGGGGAGTGACGCCTGCATCGAGACCGAACGAAGCTTCATCATCATATTTCAATCCTCACTCCCCGCGAGGGGAGTGACAGCGATTTTATACAAAAATGTGCGTATAATCATGTATAAAACCGACATTTATTCACTAAAGCGCAAAAAGTAGAAAAAAGCGACTGCCCAACCGGCTATAAAACGTAAAAACACGCTGTTTTTTGGTGCGAACCTCCTCGAAAAGAATGTGCACTGCATGTTCGCACTAGACGATCAGCGTCCCCAGCGCATCGTAGGAGGGTTTTGCGCCGATATGGAAGACTTTATTCTGATGCTTGTTGCCAAGGTTGTAAAACCGGAGGCTGTCCGTATTCGAATCGATAATGCCCTCAAGCAGATGTTGGACAAGCCTTAACTGTCCCGCGTCCAGTTCGCATTCAAATACGGAATTCTGCACGCGCTGCCCGTAATTGACGCACTGTTTGGATACCTGCCGCAATCTCCGCCTTCCTTCCGGGGTTTCTGTATTTACGTCATAAGTAATCAAAACAAGCATACTGCCTCCTTCATTTCCACAGGAAAGGTGGATACGCATCCAAATCGCCGCGCAAGAAGCGTGCCAGCAGCAACGCCTGCACGTGTGGCACAAGGCCCCAGGGCACTCTTTCTCCTAAAAACGGATGCGTGATGAGTTCTTGTTTGCGTTCCTGATATCCGGCCAGTACCGTTTTGCGCGCGGTATCCGTCAGTAGCACTGCGCCGTTTTCTTTCTGAACGAAGCCCTTTTTCGTCAGCATGCGGTTGTTAATGAGATAGAGCACGAAACGGTCTGCAAAAACACTTCGCAGTTCTTCCATCAAATCCAGTGCAAGGGAAATGCGCCCAGGACGGTCTCGGTGGAGGAATCCCACATACGGATCCAGGCCCACGCCTTCAAGTGCCGCGGCGCAATCGTTGCCAAGCAGCACATATGCAAAGGACAGCAATGCGTTCAGGTTGTCCATCGGCGGCCTGCGCGTCCGTTCACGAAAATAGAAATCGCTTTTGTTTTGCAAAACCAGCTCGTTGAAGCAGCCGAAATACTGTTCCGCCGCGGAACCTTCCATGCCGCGTAATTCCGCAAGATCCGTACAGTCCATCAGGGCGGGAAGCAGGGATAAAAGGCTTGCGGATACCGCTTTCAGGCGGTCCGTATCTACTTGCAGCGGATGATCGCGCGTTGCACGCTCCAAAACCCAGCGGCTGTTGTATAGCTTGCCAAACAGGAAGCAGCGGGCTATCTTTGCACTTTCTTCCTCGTGATCGGAAATGCGGTATTGTTGCTTGCGCAAGAGCACATTGCCGCGGTTCTCCCCGCAGGCGGCGGCCAGAAAGCGGCCGTTCGGGGTAAGAAAGCTCAGGCGGATCCCATGGCTCGCGCATGCGCCCATCAAGGCGGGGCTTGCGCCCTTGTAGCCGAAGTAGCAAATGTTTTCAAGTGTATGCAGCGGCAGGCGCAGCATGGTTTCCTCTTCTTTCAGGACGAGTACGTTTTCCCCGTCGAGCGCAAGGTAGGTTTCGGGCGTAGTCACATAAAGAGTATTGAGTAGCTTTTTCATGTCGTTTCCTCGTTCAGGCGCTCCAAAAGATAGCCCCGTGCGGAGCGTTTTGCGCAAAGCGCAGGAAGGCAAACGTCTGCGTAGGAGCAGGAGCGGCATCCTTTGTGCGGTTTTACTTTGGGAGTATACTGCCTTTTGTAGTAGGCGTGCATCTGCAAAAAATGCGCATATACGGTTTCGCGCAGGTCGGATGTGAGCGGGACCTCCTCCCTTTTGCGCGTTTCCCCGTAGTACAGGTAGGCGCAATCGATGGCGCAGCAGAGCATTTCTTCCAGGCAGATTGCTTGCGCGCAAAGCTGCAGTCTGTCCCCATCCATGATCTTTGGCGCGCCTTTTTTATATTCCACGGGAGCAGGCAGGTATTGGCCCGCCTGCCCCCGTATGGGTACCCCGCGTTCGCTTTGCCTGAATTCCACAACGTCGCACTGGCCGTTCGCCATCAGGCGGGTGGAGCGTATGGGCATGCCGCGGGAGATCAAAAGCTCCCCGCGCCGTTCCAGGCGATATGCGTCATGCGCCCGCTCATGAAAAATATGGCCTTCAATGGTGTGAATATTCTCATTCCATTGCTGCTCGATCTGGCGCAGCGCCCACTGCCTCTGGCAAAAGGCGAACGCCTGGATGCCCGAGATGGAAAGATAGTCCTCTTCCGGCGTATGCATCGCTACACCATGCGCGTGCAGTCCACGTTCTGCGGAAGGGCGTCAAGGTTGATTGCTACCTCATAATCCGCATAGCTGCGGGTGGGGGACGGCGCACCCTCCCTGCGCCTGACCTTGACAAGATCAAAGAGCTTGTGGGCGGGGGCATTGCCCAGCTCGCTTTCATGCTTGAATACGATCAACTCCCGGAGCGCCATCTGCCCGCGCGCCGCGGAATGGTCATGCTCAAACATGTTGATGATCGCCTCCCACAGCAGGTTAAGGTCGTCTTCTGAAAAGCCCGTGACTTTCCTTGCGAGGTTGGCGGAGATATGCCCGTGCGCGCGGTAGAGGCCGTAGGGGATGATGTATTTGCGGCCCATCTCCGTCTTTTTGCGCTCCGCGTCCGCCTCGGTGGTGATGGCGGTGCGGGTAATGGTGACCTCCTGCTGCGCGATGGGCTCGACGCTGCGCGCGAACCCAAGCTGTACCGGGCCGCGCACCTGGCCGCAGTTGAGCGCCGCCTTTACAAACGTGGTCATGACCGCGCCGAACGTGCGGATATCATAGAAGTTGCCGCACATAAAATCGCGGATTTTCGCGTCAATGCCCGGATCGGCCTTTTTATTGAGCTTCTTTTCATCTATGCCAAGGCGGGTATAGGCGAGATTGTCGCTTGTATTGAGCGGAACGCCTTCCTTGATATAAATTTGGTAGCCAGCCGTATTCTCTTTTACGGTTTCCACATAATTGCGGATTTTGCGCTTGAGGCATACATCGGTCACAAGGCCGTAGCCGGTTTCTGGGTCCACGCGCGGCATATTGCCCGCGTCCGGGTCGCCGTTGGGGTTGCCGTTTTCCACATCGAAGAGTATTACAAAATCATACCGGTTTTTGATTGCTTCAGTCATGGTATCCTTCCTCGCTTTCTATGTTCTGTTATTCGTTCACGGCAGGCGCTTCCGGGGCGGCATCATTGGAAGCGGCGGGCTTCTTTTGGTAGAAGCGCTGCAACTGGTGGTGGTACCCAAGCAGGAACTGGCATTGCTCGGCGTTGCTCAACCTCGCGGGGAAGGCCTCCCGTTCGTTCGGCGCGGGGAGCCTGCCGATAAGGTCCAATACGAGGTTGCTGTAGAAAATGCGCTTGCCCTCGGATTTCATGCGGTTGAGGTATACGGGGTACTGTTTGAGCAGCTCGTTAAATATAAGGGCGGGTGTATCGCAGGCGGTGCTGAAATACTTCTTTTTGATGTTCGCGCCGATTTCTGCTTCGCTGCTGTCCTTCTGGATAAATTCAAGCGCCGCGAACAACCGACCCAGCACATAAGGGAGAACGGTGCATTCTTCATTAAGAGACACTTTTGCTACCTCCTTTGTTTCGGGATCGTTAACATGGTTTTTTAGCAAATACGCTTTGAGGATCGCGGCCTTGCCGCGGTTGATGTTGTGCTCCGCGCGCACGCGCAGCAGCACGTTTTGCATAAGGGCCTCCGGATATTTTTCGTTGCTCAGGATCGCCTCAAGCACCGCGCCCGCGAGAAGCGGGGAGGAGGCGTTGTCCTTGGACATGGGGTGCACGGTTTCGAGAAGCAGCCAATAAGGCGCAAGATAGTCCCTCTCATAGGGCGCTTTTGCAATTTCCAGCCGCTCGTAATGTGCCGCGATGTTTTTGAGCATGTTGCCAAATGTATCCTGTAAGAAAAAGCGCACGGAGATGCGTGCGGCGTTGGGCGCAAGCCCAAGCACGCAGAAGGGAGTGCCGGGGTCAAGTCCCTCTGCTGCAATCGGCAGACCGTGTACAACCTTGTGGAGGATGCTGTCTAACAGCTTGTTCTGGTCCTCCTTCGGGGAAAAGGCGGCGGAAAAAACGCCCACATACGCGGGGTTCGCGTCCTCGGCCCAGTAGACGATACTGGTATCCCCCAGATACGTATTGTGGGAAGGGTGGGAAAGCAGGTAGTTGAGCGCTGTTGCATATGCAAACGCCGCGTATTCGCTCACCGGCGCGTTGATGCTGGAGCTTAGCCCGTAGGACTCGTAGGCCGAAGCGTTGAAGGAAACAAGGTTTGCGCCCGCGCTCTGCGTATCCCGCACGCCCTTGATCTTGGGGTGCAATAGCGCGATGGGCGCATCCTCCTCGCCCGTCACCAGGCATTGCATGCGCGTATCGCTTAACTGTGCGTTTTTATACCGTACCCAGGCTTCCTGCAATTTGGCGTCATCGTGCGCGAATGTTCCATCCGGCGCAATGAAGATGAAATACCTTCCCGCCTTCATTTCCTCAATAAGCGCCGGGTCGGAAAGCGCGGGATGCGGCGTTTGCGGGTCATACCGCTCAAAATACGCATAGATTGCCCTTGCCGCGGGGGAATCGATACCGGATAAAATCTCCTGATGCAGTTGTTTTGAAGCCGCGAAGCATTCCGCGGTGCGCCTGGGGTCACCCTTATAATCGTACCCCAACAGGAACAGCGCGTTGTCGCACAGAAAGTTCGCCAAAATGTTTACGCCGCGCACATACGGCATGGGGAGGATCATCGACTGCGGGATCTCGACCGTCTTTTTGCCTGCCTGCGTTTCCACCTTTAACGGGAGGATTTGCGTGAGCGTTCCGTCTTCACTTAGGCAAAGCCCGTATGAGACCCTTGCCTGGGCAAACCAAACGGGAGGCACCCGGTCTCGCTCATGAAGCGTATCCCTTGCCTCGTCCATGAGCGCATAATAGTGCGCTAAGGATTGTAAAATCACTGGAACACCTCCACGCCGGAAAGATCCAGCACGCCGTCGTGAAGCATCGCGCGGAAGAACTGGGGCTTGATGTCATTAGGATCGGCGTAATCCATATCATAGAGCATAAAGCCAAGGTCCCGTTCCCCCTCGTAGGCGGTCTTTCCTATGGGGCGTTCTGCCACGCGCACATCCGCGGGAAATTCGCGGCACCCGAGGTAGGGCTGCTGGAAGCACTGCCCCTTTTGGAGCCGCCGCATAACGATGGCATAAATCTTGTCCGCGCTGTCATCCGGCGCGGCTTTTGATGTGAGATCAAAATGCGCCTCAATGACATAGCGCACGTCCCGCAGCAGCAGTGAGGCACGCTGCTGAATGGCTGCCTGAGCGCTGATATAGAGCGGTTCGTTCTTTCCTTTCATCACGGTGAGCGCGTTTGCTGCGGAAAGCTTGGCGGATACCTCGTTGCGGCGGATGTTGACAAACTGGATGGGGTTCATGACATGGATTTTGTCGATCGTCCACCGGATGCCGGGGTGCCAGTAGATCGATTCGAATAGTCCGCGCGCAGCGGAGGGTGTGATCATATCGTAGCTCACGCGTTCCACCTTGAGTTCCGGACGGCTAAACAGCGCATACGGACCGGAAACCTCCATTACAACACCCAAAAAATCACCTCCTATAATTTGCAGGGTCACTATATCGTCAGGCCCACACGCCTATTCCGGTATCCGGCACGCGAAGACCGATTTGCCCGTCATACAGGGAAGCATCGCGCAATATGGCAAGCTCGTCGTCCAGTACGTCCAAGACGCCCGCACCAAGCAGCGCGAGATAGGCGTTTTCGTACACGTTGACACCAAAGTGTCCGGCTTTGCGGAGGAGCTCCCGGCTGCGGAACCCTTCTTTGAGCTGTTCCGCAATCGCGACCGAGTCCGGTTCGTCGGATAACGCGATCACGATCTGCCGCGTATTCTGCTCGATGAGACAGAACTCCTGCGCGACGGAAGCAAACGGGAAAGAAAGGGACGTTGCACCCGCTTCCAGCCTTTCCACGATGTCTTTTTGATCCAGCGACGCGCCCTTGTGATGATAGAGCTGTTCAAAATAGGCGCGGATGGTCGCGGGGGAGCCGATGTCTCCGTATTCCTCCGTCAGCTTGTCCGCCAGGCGAAAAGGCAGCTTCAGACTTGCGGGGATGCGGGCGGATCCATCTTCCCAAAAGCGGAACAGATGCACAAGACTTTCTTCTATTGCTCGTTTGCCTTCCCGGTTGCAACGGCCCGCCGCCTGAATCATGGAATCGAGCCCGGCGCGCTCGCGGTAGAGCACAGGAAAATCGAGATCCACCCCGGCCTCAATCAGGCTGGTGGAAACGACTTTGCAGGGGAGCCTGCTCTGAAGCCGTTTGCGGATGATCTCCAGCATACGCTTGCGGTGGATTGGGTACATGAGCGTGGATAGATGATAGCAGCCTTCGCCTTGTAACAACTCAAACACCGCCTGCGCCTGCATGCGCGTGTTGACGATGCAAAGCGCCTGATGCTCGCGGTTGAGCCGTTCCGCCAATGTCTCTGTGGAGAAGGGCGCCTCTTCCGCAACAAAGCGGGTCCGCCGGAAAAAGGCATAGAGTGTCTCGTGGTCCGGGCAGATTTCGACCGGACGCATCCCGTTTGGGAAATATGGATCCAGCGCGGGCTGCGTGGCGCTGCACAGCACCGCCGTGCAGCGGTAGTTTTTCACCAGTTCCGCGATGGCGCGCACACAGGGAAGCAGGTAGGGTGCGGGCAGCATCTGTGCCTCGTCGAATATGATAACGCTGTTCGCAATGCTGTGGAGCCTTCTGCATTTTGAAGGACGGTTGGAAAAGAGCGATTCAAAGAATTGCACGGAGGTGGTGACGACGATCGGAATGTCCCAATTTTCGCTGGCGTGCCGCTTATAGAAGCGGTCGAAATCTTGGTTCTCCTCCGCGTCGTCATAGCCTGCGTTGCTGTGGTGCTCCAATATGGCGGCGTCTCCGAATATTTCACGGAACACGCCCGCGGTCTGTTCAATGATGTTTGTATAGGGAATCACGTAGATAATCCGCCGCAGGCCATGCTCCGCCGCGTGACGCAAAGCAAACGCCATGGAGGAGAGCGTCTTGCCTCCGCCCGTGGGTACGGTAAGCGAATACAAGCCACGGGACAGCAGCCCTGCCTCCCTGCAACGGGCAAGAATTTCCGTTCGCTTGTGGTTGAGTTCGGTTTGTGGCACTCCAAACGAATCGAGATGCCGCTCCAGCAACGGAAGAAGGGGCGCAAGCGAAAGATCATTTTGCCTAATTGGAGCGTTGTTCATGAACGCCTCGGTGTCCAGATAATCTGCATCGACGAGACAGGAAAACAGCATCCGCGTCAGAAAGGAAAGCGAAAACCCTTGCCGCTCCAGCATGACAATGGGCGGCGGAGGCAACACCATGGAAGCGGGCAACCCTGCCTCTTTGAGGTAACCGGGAATATCCCAGCCGTACTTCTTGTGACGCATCAGCTTTGCGCGCAATGTTGGGGAATCGGGCGTGTCTGCACTATTCCCGCCATCCGGCATGCCCGCGTGGTGGCCTGCTGTGCAATAGGCCAGAAGATGGGTATTGGGTTGATAGAGGGCGATGGCTGCCGCCGCCGCATGCTCTGTTTTCGGGCCGCCATTTAGAAGATACCGCTGAAACGCAGTGGCGGTTTTCCCGATATCGTGCACCAAGCCCCCATGCCGTGCCCATTCTTCACATCCGAATTGCGATGCAAAGCAGCCCGCAAGGTCACCTGCGTTCTGCAAGTGGGTGGAAAGCGGTTGGATGCGGCCATCCTTGCTTGTGTGGGCAACGAGCATTGGAACAATCCCTCCATTCAAAGATGCCTTTCATTATAAGGCTCGTATTGTAGCTAAAATTTTGATCCATTTGAATGGCAGGCTTGCCTGGCATTGATAAAACTTGATACTCAATGGCTTTTTACTATTTGCTTAATGCAATCCGGTATCATGCAACGCAAGAAGATTATGGCATATATTTTACATTATACATTTTGCCGTTTTAGGATACAAGATGCCGACTTCTGTCCTATTAACACTCTTCGCTGTTGATAATGCATCGCTGTTTGGTGACCCATGAAAGTACGCGGCTATACAAATATGGGAAAAGGAGGCCAAAATCTCGCCTCCCTTCTCGCGCTTAGGTTATTATTGAAAAAAGGTTGGCGGCTTTTATTATAGATGCATGAATTCCCGCACCGCCCGCAAAAAGGTGGTAGGCCATTAGGCGGCGTAAAGTGCGCGCTTGCAAGCACTTAGCCGCCAAGGCCGGGCCTTTTTGCGGAAAAGGAGGAGCACAATGGAGCGGGACGAAAAATCCCCAATCGCAAAGCGATTGGGGATTATGAGTGGAGCGTAATTTGCTCCGACGTGGTGGAGCTTACCGGATTCGAACCGGTGATCTCTACACTGCCAGTGTAGCGCGATAGCCAACTTCGCTAAAGCCCCGTACTGCGGCAGAACCCTGTCGGGTTTTGCACGCAAGGGATATTATATCCGAATCAAATGCGTTTGTAAAGATGCAATTTGTACAAGCCAGAAGGTTTGCGATGCAATATCAGCCGTCAAAATACTCGCCGCGCTTGTAGTCGTAAATGGCGCCGTTGGTGTAGACGTTGATGTTTTCAAGCACCTTGCCGGTGCCGATCGCAACGCAGCTGATGGGGTCTTCCGCCACATAGCAGGGGACCTTCGTGTGCTCCGCCACAAAGCGATCCATACCATAGAGCAGCGCGCCGCCGCCGGTCAGACAAATGCCGCTTTCCGCAATGTCCGAAGCGAGTTCGGGCGGGGTGCGCTCAAACAGCGCGCGCACGCTTTCCAATATGCTCTGGAGAGGTTCTTCCAGCGCTTCGATCATTTCGTTGGAGCCGACGACGATGGCCTGCGGGAGACCTGAGATGAGGTTACGGCCCTTAACGTCGATGAATACCTGCTCCTTGCGGGGGTAGGCCGAGCCGATAGCGATCTTCATTTCTTCTGCGGTGCGCTCGCCGATCAACAGATTGTGCTTCTTGCGCATGTAGCGCACGATGGCGTCGTCAAACTTATCGCCCGCGATTTTAATGGAGTCCGAAATAACCGCGCCGCCTAAGGAGATGATGGCAATATCCGTCGTGCCGCCGCCGATATCGAGCACCATGCTGCCGCGCGGCTGGGAAATATCGATGCCTGCGCCGATGGCCGCCGCAATGGGTTCTTCAATCAGGAAGGTGTGGCGCGCACCCGCTTCTTCCGTTGCGTCGATGACCGAGCGCTTTTCCACTTCCGTCACGCCCGAAGGCACGCATACGACCACGCGGGGCTTGAAGAAGATATGGGAACCGACAACCTTTTTAAGAAAATGATTCAAAAGCCGTTCCGTAATATCAAAGTTGGAAATGACGCCGTCCTTCAAAGGACGGATGGCGATGATGCTGCCCGGCGTACGCCCAAGCATGCGCCGCGCCTCCTCGCCAACGGCAAGAATACGGCCCGTAATGCGTTCTACCGCTACGACGGAGGGCTCCCTCAGAACAATTCCCTTGCCCTTGACATATACAAGAACACTGGATGTTCCAAGGTCAATTCCTACATCGTTGAACTCAAACAATCCCATGCTGCGATCCTCTTACCTTTCGGTTGTTGCTGAATATGGCGTATAGCGGGATTTTTTGCATAAGAAATCTGCCTGCAATCAGCCTGTATAGTATGATACCGCAAATTCGTCCACTTTTCAAACATCCGCATCATATTTCACAAAAAATTTTACGTATTCATGCATGAAAAATGCAACCTACCGCGGATTCTTTGCGTTATACACCTACAGCAAAGTGTCCGTTTTGTAAATCACGGACGGTATGCCTTGCATGAAAGCTGTGCGATACGGTACAATTTGTACATGCCCGGTATTCCTCTATTTATAATAATGAAATGTTTGGTGAAGCGCATGGCAGTTTGCCAATGGAAACAAAAAATGAAACGGATGTGGACGCGCACGGCAGGCGTGCTGCTTTTGCTGCTTACAGTGCTTATTGCGGCCTGCACGCCGCAGGCGCAGCCTGGCGTGAATGTACCCACACCCACGCCGGAAGCGCCCGCAGCGACCAACGCCCCTGCCGCTACGCCGATACAGGGGGGGATCCCTTCGCCTTCTTCCACCGGTTCCGGTGAAATCCCGGTTGAAGAAATCGACGGTGTGGCAGACCCGGATGACGTTTTGCCGCCGGCCCGCCCCTATGACGAGTATAAAAGGCTCAACAGCGATGTGATTGGCTGGATTACCGTGCCCAACACCCAGATCGATTATCCCGTTGCCCGGGCCGCGGACAACGAATATTACCTCACGCACAACATTGAAAAGAAAAAATCCAAGCACGGCGCGATCTTTATGGATTACCGCAATGCGGATAAGGAACAACAATACCACCTTATCCTCTACGGCCACAACATGAAGAACGGCACCATGTTCCACGACCTCAACAACTACAAGCAGCGCAGCTTCTTTGAAAAAAACCGCGTGATTACGTTTAACTGGGACGGCACGGAGACGAAGTGGGAGGTCTATCTTGCGTTTGTATGGCATCCCGGCCCCGTGTACTGGCATACCCGTTTTAATGCCAAGACGCCTGCGGAGAATTTTGCGGAGTATATGAACGAGATCGTCTCCTATATGAAATCCGAGAAATATACCATATACGACGACACCGTCACCATCAAGCCAAGCGATCGGGTATTAACCCTTTCCACCTGCACGTATGAGTACGATCAGTCCCGCTATGTAGTCTGCGCCCGCCAAATACCGAACAAATAAGCAGTTGCAACAGCTTTAAAACCCGCCTTCTTCCATAATGTTGAAAGGGCGGGTTTTGTGTTATACTGGTACGTGCGGGGCATTGCGCCTAATTTTGGAAGCGGCTCCGTACAAGAAAATGGAGGAAGAGAGTCATGCAAGATCCCCGCTTAAAGCAATTGGCAAGCTTATTGCTCAACCACAGCATTCATTTAAAATCCGGCGAATTGTTCGGCATACGCGCAGGCATATTGTCAAAGCCCCTGATTAAGGAGCTCATGAAGGAAGCGCACCGCATCGGCGCGGTTCCCTACGTGGAACTGGAAGACGATGAAATCAAGCGCCTGACGTTTGGATTTATAGACCCGGATGCGTCGGAATCCGCACGCGCGGCGCTCAAAAAGCAGCTCGAGTGGGAGCGCGTGCTCTGGTCCCACTGGGCGGGGCAGGTGGTCATCGGCGTGGATGAAAACGATGCGGAACTTTCCGCCGCCAATCCGAAGGCGATCGCCATTTACCGGGAAGAATTAAAGGAAATCCGCGATCTTCGCATCAACGAACGCCGTTGGGTGTACCTCCACTGGCCGACCATGGCGGACGCGCAGAAGGCCGGCATGTGCTATGATGATTTTTATGAGTTTTTCCTCAACGCTGCGCTCGTGGATTATGACGAGATGCGCAGCAACATGCAGCCGCTTGTAGACCTGATGAAGCGTACGGACAAGGTGCGCCTTGTGGGCAAGGGAACGGATCTGACGTTCTCCATCCGCGGCATGAATGTTGTGCCCTGCGCGGGAGAAATGAACATTCCCGACGGCGAAGTGTATACAGCACCCGTGCGGGACAGTGTCAATGGCGTCATTCACTACAATACCGCGCTTATAGAGCAGGGCAAGCGCTACGAGAACCCGCGCTTCGTGTTCGAAAACGGCAAAATCGTGGAAGCGGCCTGCGATAACGACACGAAGGCATTGAACGCACTCCTCGATACCGACGAGGGCGCGCGCTACATCGGCGAGTTTGCCATCGGCGTCAACAACGCCGTCACGAAACCCATCGGCAACACGCTCTACGATGAAAAGATCGGCGGCTCGTTCCACTTCACGCCGGGCGCCGCTTATGACGAGGCGTTCAACGGCAACCGCTCGGTGCTGCATATGGACATTGTCTGCATGCAGGCACAGCCCTATGGCGGGGAAATCTACTTTGACGATGTCTGCATCCGCAGGGACGGCCTGTTCACCCTGCCGGAGCTTGCAGGATTAAATCCCAAAGCATAAAGGGAGGCGGCCATGTCAAAAGGGGCCAAACGCTTGCTTGTGGACAGCATTGCCATCATCATCGGCAGCGCGCTGACCGCGCTGGGGCTTTCGGTGTTCACGGTTCCCAACAACATTGCGCCCGGCGGCGTTTCCGGTATTGCGACTGCGCTTGCAACGCTTATCGGGGTGCCGGTGGGTACGCTTACGCTCATCCTCAACGTCCCGCTGATGGCGGTGGCGCTAAAACGCCTTGGCTTCAAGCCGCTTGCAAAAACAATCGCCGCAACCGTGCTGCTTTCCGTGTTTATCGACCTGTTTGCGTTCTGGCTGCCGGGATATACCAACAATATCCTGCTTGCTGCACTCATGGGCGGCGGCTTTATGGGCGTGGGGCTGGGGCTGCTTTTGATCCGCGGCATCAGCACGGGCGGCACGGATCTCATTGGCCTGATGCTCTTTAAAATGCGGCCCGGCTTTTCCATGGGACAGCTCCTGATGGCAATCGATACGTTGGTCGTGCTGTTCGCCGTGATCGTGTTCCGCGATATCGAGGTGGCGCTGTATTCGTTTGTAGCGCTGTTTGTGACCAGCAAGACGATCGACGCCATCCAGGAAGGTGTGGATCACGCAAAGGTGATCTATATTGTTACCGACAAGGAGCAGGAACTCTTAGACAAGATTGCCCAGGAAATGGGGCGCGGCGTGACCGTGCTGCCCGCGCGCGGCGGATTTACGGGCAGGGATAAGGCAGTGCTCATGACGATCGCCCGGCGCAATGAGGTCTCCATGACCCTGCAGGCAGTGCGTGCGATTGATCCGTGCGCATTCACGATTATTTCCGATGCGACGGAAGTGCATGGCGAGGGCTTTAAAGAAGGCGAAGATTGAACGGGAGGGCGACTCGCCCCTCTTTTATTTAGGAAGGAGAACAATATGAATACCATTCCGGAACGGCTTACGGCGCTGCGCAAAACGATGGCGCAGAAAAAGATCGACGCGGTTCTGATTCCCACCTCGGATTTTCACGCCTCAGAATATGTCGGGGCATATTTTCAGACCCGGGAGTATTTTTCGGGGTTCACCGGCTCTGCGGGCACTTTGGTGGTGCTCATGGAGGAAGCCGGCCTTTGGACGGACGGACGCTATTTTATCCAGGCGGATAAGGAACTCAAGGGTTCCGGAATTACATTGTTCCGCATGGCCGATCCCGGTGTGCCGGAGCTGGAAGAGTATCTGTTTGATAAGCTTTCAGACGGTGCAACGCTCGCGCTTGACGGCCGGATGGCGGATGCAGGCTGGTGCCTGGAGCTTTCAGAGAAGCTTGCGCCCAAGCGCGTGGCGCTTGTGAGCGATTTTGATCCCGCGGACGGCATCTGGGAAGACCGCCCTCCGCTTTCGCAGGAGCCCGCGTATCTTTTGCCGCTTGCCTATGCGGGGAAAAGCGTTAAGGAGAAGCTTTCGGACCTGCGCAAGGCGCTTCGTGAGAGCAATGCTGATGTGCATGTGCTCACGACGCTCGACGATATCGCATGGCTCTACAACATCCGCGGTGCGGATGTCGCCTACAACCCTGTGGTGCTTGCTTACACGGTTGTGGATAGTGAGCGCGCCGTTTTATTTGTGGAACAAAAAAAGCTCAACGCGGAAATCATGGAGAACTTCCATGCGGCCAATGTGGAAGTGCGCCCGTATGAAGAGGTGTACGGTTATGTTGCGGGCTTTACGAAGACCCAGCGCGTGCTGATTTCCAGAAAGAAAGTCAATTACGGCCTATACACGCAGATCGATGCGCACGCGGCCGTGGTGGAAGGGGAGAATCCCACAACGCTTGCAAAAGCGGTGAAAAACGAGACCGAGCGCGAAAACTTCCGCAAGGCGCATGTAAAGGACGGCGTTGCCGTCACCCGCTGGATGTACTGGATGAAGCACCACAACTGGCAAGAGAAGACCACCGAGGTGGACGCATCCAATTATGTGGACGTGCTGCGGCTGCAGCAGCCCGGAAACATCGGTTTGAGCTTCCCAAGCATCGGCGGCTATGGCGCAAACGCGGCCATGCAGCATTACCATGCGACGGAAGCGAACTGCGCCGTTGTGGAGCCGAAAGGGCTGTTCCTGCTGGATTCCGGCGGGCAATACTATGAGGGCACCACGGATATCACCCGCACCGTTGCGGTAGGCCCGCTGACCGCGGAGCAGAAGTGTCATTTTACATTGGTGCTCAAGGGAACCCTCCGCTTAAGCAATGTGAAGTTCCTGGCAGGCTTGAGCGGCCTGCAGCTGGATATCCTTGCCCGCGAGGCGCTTTGGGCGGAAGGGCTTGATTACAACCACGGCACGGGTCACGGCATCGGCTACCTGCTGTGCGTGCATGAAGGGCCCAACGGCTTCCGGTACCGCAACCTGCCGGGGCGTACGCCGCTGTGCGCGTTTGAACCGGGCATGGTCACCTCCGTGGAGCCGGGCATGTATGTCGAAGGCAGCCACGGCATCCGCCTTGAAAACCTCGCGCTTTGCGTGGAAGGCAAAAAGACGGAGTATGGCAGGTTTCTGGAGTTTGAAACGCTCACGCTGGTGCCATTCGACCTTGACGCGGTAGAAGCGGAGCTCTTGAGCGCGCAGGAAAAGGAATGGCTCAACAGCTACCATAGCCGCGTCTATGAGACGATTGCTCCGCTCATCCCCGAAGAGGAACGCGTCTGGCTCAAACGGGCGACAAGGGCGATATAATATTGAGAACACAAAGGGCCGGAATTTCCGGCCCTTTATTGTGCTATTTTGTTTAGACCACTTTCTACAGTGGCACCGCGTGGGCGGAAGCCGCAACATTATCTGAGCGAAATCATACGCTCGACCACGCGGGCGGTCCGCTCCAAATCGGCAATGGCGATGTGCTCTGTAAGCGCGTGGGCGTCGCACATGCCGGTGCCGATGTTGAGGGCGTCTATTCCGTTATAAAAGAGCCAGGTGGCATCGGAACCGCCGTATGTGCGGGCAACCTCCGGCTGTACGCCAAGCTCCTGATATACGCCAAGAAGGTCCCGCATCAGCGGGCTTTCCTCGGATACGTACAATACGTCGGAATGCCGCTCCTGCGTAAGGGAATACTCTGCACCGAACGCTGCACAGGCGGATTGTATGGCCTCTGTAACAGTTGCAATATGGGCTTGGAGAAGCGCTTCTTCAAAGGAGCGGATTTCCATATCGAAGGAAGCCTTTTCGGGGACGACGTTTGTCTTGCCGGGTGCAAGGAAGTTGGAGATGTTCATCACGCTATGTTCATCCACAAAGCCGCAGGGAATGGCGGCGACGGCGGAAGCGGCGGCCTTTAAGGCGTGAATGCCGCGGTCGGGAGAAATGCCGGCATGCGCGCTCTTGCCCTTAATTTCCACATGCAGATGCACATTGGCGGGCGCGCGGTTGATGATGCCGCCGTTTTTGCTGCTGTCAAGCACCAGCGCCTGGCGGCTTTTGATGTTGGAATAATCGGCATACTTGGAGCCTAAAAGCCCCGCCTCCTCGCATACGGAAAACAGCACTTCGACGGGGCGGTGGGAGAGCCCCTGCTCTATGACGCATTCGAGCGCTTCCAGAATAGCGGCGATACCGGATTTGTCGTCCGACCCCAGAATGGTATCCCCGGAGGAACGGATAACGCCGTTTTCAATGACGGGGCGGATGTTGCGCCCGGGAGAAACGGTATCCATATGCGCGCTCAATAAAATCGGCGCTCCCTCGCCCGGGAGGCTTGCGTAAAGATTATATCCGTTGGAATGGCACTGTGCGGAAACATCGTCCCGGACAACCTGCAAGCCGAGGCGGAGGAGTTCCTGCTCCATCATATCGCAAAATGCCCGTTCGTTGCCTGTTTCGCTGTCGCAGGAGATATATTTGAGGAATCTGTCTAAAAGGCGTGTCTGTATCATAACCGTCCATCTTTTCCAATTAATTATTCAATACCTTAACACATGGATACAGCCAGTGTCCATCCCCTTTTGCTTGGCTTGCGTGCGCCCCGCAGGAGGAAACGGGCGATTGCCCGCCTTGCCTAAAGCGTTTATATAAAATATGAAAGAAATCCATCATCCATCCATACACTGCATATATGACGGTATGCGGGAACATTTATTTTTATCAGAAAAGCCGTTCCTGCGTATTAAATCCCGGTCGTTTTGGAAATACTTACGCAAAATAGGAGAAGAATCCGATTACGGGAATGCTTTGGGCAAAAAGTTTTGTCCATCGCTTTGAAAGTGAGGAAATCAGAGATGGCATTGGGCTTTTCGGGGCTGTTCAGCCGAGATGTCGGCATTGACCTGGGCACGGTCAATACATTGATCGCGCGCAGGGATTATGGAATTATACTCAGGGAACCGAGCATGGTTGCGCTCGATCATGAGAAGCGCATTATTGCGGTGGGCAAGGATGCGATCGGAATGCTCGGAAGAGCGCCGGGCGCTGTGCGGATTGTCAACCCGCTGCAGGAAGGCGTTGTAGCGGACTATCGCCTTTGCGAAGCGATGCTGCGGCATTTCCTGGAGAAATCTTTGGGGAATTTTGTGCGGCGCGCGGGGGTGCGCGCGGTATTGTGCGTGCCCGGCTGTGTCACGGATGTGGAAAAGCGCGCGCTTGAGGAAGCGGCCCGCAATGCGGGTGCGCGCGCGGCGTTTCTTTTGGATGAACCGGTAGCGGCAGCCATTGGCGCGGGTCTGCCGGTGGAAGAAGCGGCGGGCTCGCTGGTGGTGGATATTGGCGGCGGCACGACGGACGCGGCCGTGCTCGCCTTGGGCGGGGTGGTGGAAAAGCACTCCGTGCGGGCCGGCGGTACGCACATCAACATGGCCCTCATGCAGTATGTGCGCAACACCTACGGCCTTTCGATTGGCGTACGCACCGCTGAGGAAATCAAAATAACGCTTGGGTCGGCGCTTCCGGGGTCGACCAAGCGGATGGAAGTGCGGGGGCGCGAGCTTTCTTCCGGCCTGCCGCGCACATTGACGCTTACCGGAATGGAGGTTTACCGCGCGATTCTGCCGCAGCTGCTCCAAATCATTTCCTGCGTACGAGAGGTGCTTTCGGTAACGCCGCCCGAGCTTGCCGGCGATATTTATGACAAGGGCATGTGCCTCACCGGCGGCGGTGCGCTCCTAAACGGACTGCCGGAGTTGTTTATGGCGGAAACCGGGATCATGGCCTATGTCGCGGAACAGCCGCTCGACTGCGTGGTGGAAGGCGCGCGCATCGCGGTGGAGAACATCTCCTACTACCGGGGGCGCGCGGTGTAGCGGAGGGTTGCTTTTCATGCACTGATGGTTTGCGGAACTGTTGTTTTTGTAGGGGGCGCCGTCTTCGGCGTCCCCTGAGCATATCAAAAAGTAAACACGGGGAGTACGGACGCCCTCCTGAGGAAGAGGGTGGGGGAACGCAGTTTCTCCAATGCGGAAAAATAGTCGGCGCTTTAAAGCGCCGATACCTTGAAATCCTTAAATGGGTTTATGACAGGCTGGGGGAATCTCCGGCGTGCCCTGCAACAATATGTCCCCTCTGTAAACGTTCCAAGCCCCTGCTTGCGGCGGTTGCTTCATATGTTATAATGGGGAATGGACAATATGGGGAGTACTATTACTCACCCAGACATTCGTATAACCGCGCATAAGAAAGGCGTAATGCATGCGCAGATTGCTCGAAAACAAACCATTGCTCATAGCGCTGATCGCGGTGCTGCTGCTGTTACTGCTGTCCGCGCTCACTTCCGGAGGGCGTACGCTTACTTTTGTGGAGAGTACGGTGGGAACGGTGCTGCAGCCCGTGCAGAGCTTCGCTTCGCGCGCGTCCGATTCCATCATTTCCTTTATGGAAAACCTGCTCAATACCACCGATGCGGATATTGAGAACCAGAAGCTCAAGGTGTATGTTTCCCAGCTGGAGCAGTCCTTAAGCGAGATGGATTCCCTGCGCGCGGAAAATGAGCGGCTCAAGCAGCTCCTTTCCTTTGCGGACAGCACGCCCGCGCTTACGTATGTCACCGGCAGCGTTATCGGCCGCAGCCAGGGGATTTGGTTTGATACGTTTACCATCAATCTTGGCCGCAGCCAGGGCGTGGAAAAAAACATGCCTGTCGTCAATGCGAACGGGCTGGTCGGGCACGTGACGGATGTGGGAGCGACGTGGAGCAAGGTTGTCGCGATCATCGATTCCAGTGTCAGCGTCAGCGTCATGGTGGAGCGGACCCGTGACTCCGGCATGGTGCGCGGGATGCTTGAAGCCGGAAGCGATTCGGACAGGCTGGAGCTTTACTATCTGCCCTCGGACAGCGACCTGATCCCGGGCGATAAGATTGTGACCAGCGGAATTGGCGGCATCTATCCCAAGGGCATCCTTGTGGGCGAGGTACTTTCCGTAAGCCGCTCGGGGGAAAGCGACAGCAATGCGCTGATCCAGCCCTCCGCGGACTTCCGGCACCTGGAGGAGCTGATGGTGGTCATTGGCATGCCCGAGGCGGAGGGGACATCATGAACAAAAAGATCACCGCATTCGTGACCATCTTACTTTGCATGCATCTTGACTCGGCCGTATTTGCGCGCATCAATCTTGTGGATATCCGGCCCGACGCGATGCTTGCGGCGGTGGTCAGCTTCGGCGTTTTGCAAGGATCGATGTTCGGCGCGGTTGTCGGCGTCATCGGCGGGCTGGTGATGGACGTGTTCTTTGGGACTAGCGTCGGGCTTTACGGTGCGCTCTATCTGATTGCGGGAATGAACGCGGGGTTCTTCTATAAAAAGTTTTATGCGGACAATCTGATTGTGCCTGCGGCTGCGGCTGCGGTTGCGGGTTTTTCAAAGGATATGGTGCTGGCGGTCATCCGCGCGCTTGGCGGCGCGCAGTTTCCCTTTGTGGGGATCGTGATCCGCTATATTCTCCCAAGCGCCATTATGACAGGCGTTTTGTGCGCGCTCATACACCTTGTGTTAAAGCCGCTGCTTGCGCGCCAGGTCAAGCGCAGGCAGTTTGACCGCCTGAGCAATTAAACGGCTGTTTGGGAACCAGCGCAATTGCTTATTTTGATAAGACAGGCTGGAACCTCTGTGGAACATCTATGGAATACCGCCCCCGGCACGAAAGTGCTTCTCCCTCGCAGGAAAGGATGACTCATGAAAAACAAGGCAAAAGGCAGATTTGCAATCCTCGCCCTCGCCACCCTCGCGATGATGGTGGCACTGATTATGCAGCTTGGCAACCTGACGCTTGCGGAGGGGGAGACCTATGCAAAGGCCGCCGAAAGCTTGAGCACAAGCACCATGTATACCACCGGCGCACGCGGGAGGATATTAGACCGCAACGGCATCCCGCTCGCTTACGATTCGACCAGCTACAACGTGCAGTTCTACCGCGACCCCGAGCGGCGCACGGATGCGGACAGCGCGCTCTATACCGAATCCCTTATAGAAGCGATCAAAATCATCGAAGCCGGCGGCGGCGAAATCATCGATACGTCGTATATCCGCATGGATGAAAACGGGGAGTTGTATTACAAGTGGGGAGTCGATTCGCTGGACGGACAGAAGGCGCGCTATAAAAATTTCTGCAATGTCATGGGCTTTTATATCAAGGATGAAGACGATATGAGCACATGGATCACGGCAGAGGAGGCGTACCGGAAACTCCGCAAATCCTGGCGGATTCCCGAAGAGCTTCCGTTCCCGGAGGCGGTTAAGATCATGTCCATCCGGCAGGAAGTCAACCTGAACAAATGGCGTGCATATGAACCCGTGACGATCGCCTTTAATGTTTCCATGGAAGTCGTAGCGCAGCTTGACATGCGAAAGGGCGAGCTTCTTGGCATACAGACGGTGCAGAGCACTTCCCGCGTCTATCCCTGGGGCGCGACGGCCGCGCATATTCTTGGATACATGGGCCGCCAGGTGACTGCGGAGATGTCGGAGGACGGCATGCTGCGCATGGGATATGAAACGGAGGAGTTCAGCGGCCTTAAGGAAGTCATTAGCAAGGAAGGCAAGGAGCAGACGGTCATAGATATGACGAAGCTCGGCTACTCCTATAACGATTACATCGGCGTTTCCGGCATAGAAAAGACCATGGAAAAGTACCTGACCGCAAACACAAACGCACAGCGCGGTACCCAGACCGTGGAGAAAAACAAAAGCGGCACCATCACCCGTGCGCTTGAAAAGACGACCGCGTTCAACGGCGACGATGTGATGCTGACCATTGACCTTCCGCTGCAGACGGTGACGGAAGCGGCGCTGCAGCATGCCATTACGGAGATCCGTAAAAAAGAAGAGGCAGAACTGGCGGAAAAAGCAGAAGCGTACCAGAAGAAACGCTCCGATCTTTCTACCATTAAGATGGCGGAAACGGGGAGTATCGTGGTGCTCGACATCAATACGGGCAAGGTGCTTGCGATGGCCTCGTACCCTTCTTTTGATCCCAACCTGTTTATCAAAGGCCTCTCCGTCCAGGAATCGGAAGCGCTCTTCGGGGAGACCTCCGGCATGCCTACGCTCAACCGCGCTATCGCCTCACGCCTTGCGCCCGGCTCCATATTCAAAATGGCGACGGGGCTTGCGGGTCTCATGGAAGGGGAGATCACCACCTCCACGGAAATTTCCGACGCCGGCCCCTATATCCTTTATGAGAAAGACGCGAATGGAAAAGATGTGGCCATCACGCAGAACGCGCCGCACTGCTGGGCGACCAGCGCAAGCGAGCTTGCCACCCACCAAAACCTGAATCTTTCCAAGGCATTGACTAAGAGCTGTAACTACTTTTTCTTTACCGTGGCGGAAAAACTTGGTATCGATAAGCTGAATGAGTGGTCCACAAAGCTTGGGCTGAGTACGTCTACGGGCATTGAGCTCCCCGGCGAGCTAGTAAGCCATGTTGGCGGACAGAGCGTGCTCTATGACAATACGGCCCCTGTCGGCCAGCAGAAGAGCAGCCTGCCAAACTACGTGTACAACGCGCTCAAGCGGTATCTCAAGGAGATATTGGCCGGACGCGCGATGGAGGTAGAAGATAAGGCCATAGAAGCCTGCGCGGAAAAACTGCTGCAGCTGCAAAAGGGCGAAACGAATACCCAGTTTGGACCGGATATCCGTCGCATCCTCAACGAAGAGCTGGGGCTTCCCATCGGCATCACGCTTGCACAGAATTGGGTCAGCAGGATCAGCTCCATGCTTACAGAACTGCAGTGGAAGCCGACAATGACCATCCGTGCAGGCATCGGCCAGGCCTCCACACTGACGACGCCGGTCGCTATCGCGCGCTATGCCGCAACATTCGGCAACGGCGGTACAGTATATGACGTTCATATTGTGGACCGCATTCTCGATGAGGACGGTTCCGTTGTGAAGCTCTATGAACCCACTGTATACAACAAGATCGATGCGCCGGACGAGTACTGGCAGTCCATCCGGGAAGGCCTGAAGGGCGTTGTATCGCCGGAGGACCGCGGTACCGCCGCAAAAGCGTTCTCGGAGGAGTTTAGAAACGAGGAAACCGGCTACCTGACCCAGATCATCGGCAAATCCGGCACGGCGCAGATTTCTGCGGCGTCGAACAACGTGGATATTGAAAACACCGCGTGGTTTGTCACGCTCTTGCCGCGTGACAACCCGGAGATCGTGATTGTCACCTGCCTTCCGTACGGGATGTCCGGCTCGGGCGCGGGCGGCCCTGCCATTGAGCAGATTGTAAGCTTCTATCTGGACCGCAAGACGGGTTCCGCAAAAGACAACCTGGTGGGGGCAAACGGCCTGGTTCCATAAGGTCTGCGGAAAACAACGCCGGACAGTACGGCGGATGCGGGGTGTGAAAAATCCCGTTGACAAACCGAAAACGCCTGTGATAAAATGCACGTTTATTGACAATTATGCCTTTCTTGCGCTATCATAAGAATAGATACTTATGCATTTTGCGGAAGGGAGGCGCGCGGATGTTCGGGATAGGCGATAGGGTCTGTTATCCAATGCATGGCGTAGGGGTGATTGAGGCCATACAGGACCAGGAAGTGCTGGGGGAAACGCAGTCATACTACATGCTGCGCTTTGTGTTGGGCAAGATGACGGCCATGGTGCCGGTTCATGCTGCCAAAAGCGTGGGGCTCAGGCATGTCATCCATGCAGAGGAATGCGAGCAGGTGTGCGCATACCTGATGCAGGAAGTGCAGCCGGACACGGAAAATTGGAACCAGCGCTACCGCGAAAACCTTGAGAAGCTGCGCATGGGCAATATTTACGGCGTTGCGGACGTTGTAAAGAGCCTTGTGCGCCGTGAAAAGGAACGCGGCTTGTCCGCAGGGGAACGAAAAATGTTTTTAACGGCAAAACAGGTATTGCTTGCGGAGCTTGTAGCCGCGAGCGGAAAGGAGGAAGACGCGTTTTTAACCGCAATGGGCGAATAGGGACCTTCTATACAAAATAGTAAGAGGTGAATGCTTTGGTACGAAAGATGCTTCGGATAGTAAGCGCGGTTATCGGAGCTGCATTGGGATGCGGATTGGCATTTCTTCTTCTCGATGGAATCCACATTATGATTGCGAACGAAATGACGCGGTTACACGATGCCCTGCTTGTCTGGGCGCTGGTGATCATCTATGCGATGGGGGCTTTTATCTTTGGAATTATCTTTTTTATTTTTTCTCCCAAAATCATAGACATGATCGGCGGCGCTATCCGCGACACTGAGGATACGCTCTCCAGGATGCCGCTTTCGGATATTTTCTTTACTGTGCTCGGATTGATCATAGGGCTTCTGATCGCGCTGCTTTTGGGTACGCTTGTCAACCGGATTCCGGTACCCTGGATTGCGGCGCTGATTAATGTTGCCCTTTATGTGCTGTGCGGCTATTTGGGCGTAAGCATTACAATACGGCGCAGGAGCGAAATTGCGGAGCCGGACTGGATTCGCTCCTCTGCAAAGAAGGAGCGGGCCACCATGATGGCGCGCCCGAAGATACTCGATACGTCCGTCATCATCGACGGGCGCATCTTCGATATCTGTGAGACCGGCGTGATGGAGGGGAAACTCGTCGTGCCGGGCTTTGTGCTGCAGGAACTCCGGCATATTGCCGACAGTGCGGATGCGTTGAAGCGCGGGCGCGGGCGCAGGGGCCTTGATATCCTGCACCGTATGCAGAAGGAACTCGCGATGACGGTGCATGTGGAGGAACGCGATTTTGACGATATCGCGGAAGTGGACGCAAAGCTGTTGCGGCTTGCGCAGGAAATGGGCGGCGTTGTAATCACCAACGATTATAATTTAAATAAGGTCGCAAGCGTACAGAGCGTGCCGGTATTCAATATCAATGAGCTTGCGAACGCCATCAAGCCCGTTGTGCTGCCGGGAGAGGAAATGACGCTTGCCATTGTAAAGGAGGGCAAGGAGGCCGGGCAGGGCGTAGGCTATTTGGACGACGGCACCATGATCGTTGTGGAAAACGGACGCCGCTATATCGGCGAGGTGGTGGAGGCTGTTGTAACAAGTGTGCTGCAGACGGCCGCGGGCAGGATGATATTCGCCAAGCTGAAGGTGTAGGCTGCCCGGACACTTCAAATTTTCCCCAACGAAATATATATTGACACTTGTGTGCAGTAATGATATTATTATAAACTGCACATGTATGGGATGATGTGCGCATTTTCCCTTTTTGGCGGAAGTGCGGGCAGCATGGTTTATATTGTTCTATATTTGGCAATACTCCACACGGTATATTGGCAAAAGTGCCCATATTACCTGGAGTTGGAATGGAATTTTCTTTGACGAATGATTTTGATGCGTATGCATCGGTTAGGAGTGAACGCGATGGTGCATGAGGTGAAGATGGGGAAGCGGACACGTATGAGCTTCTCTCGGATCAACGAAGTTCTGGATATGCCGGATCTGATCGA